>JAQGMJ010000086.1 GCA_028292405.1 Betaproteobacteria bacterium | reverse complement strand
GACCTCGCAGGTGCGCAACATCGCCGACGTGACCAAGGCCGTGGCGGCCGGTGACTTGTCAAAGAAGATCACGGTGGACGTGAAGGGTGAAATCCTGGAACTGAAGAACACCATCAACACCATGGTGGATCAACTCGGTTCCTTCGCCTCGGAAGTAACGCGGGTGGCGCGCGAAGTGGGTACCGAAGGCAAGCTCGGCGGCCAGGCCGATGTGCAGGGCGTGGCCGGTACGTGGAAGGATCTGACCGACAACGTGAACTTCATGGCCGGCAACCTCACCAGCCAGGTGCGCAACATCGCCGACGTGACCAAGGCGGTGGCGGCGGGCGACTTGTCGAAAAAGATCACGGTGGACGTGAAGGGTGAAATCCTGGAGTTGAAGAACACTATCAACACCATGGTGGACCAGTTGCGATCCTTCGCCTCGGAAGTAACCCGGGTGGCGCGCGAAGTGGGCACCGAAGGCAAGCTCGGCGGCCAGGCCGACGTGCAAGGTGTGGCTGGTACCTGGAAGGATTTGACCGACAACGTCAACTTCATGGCCGGCAACCTGACCAGCCAGGTGCGCGGTATCGCCAAGGTGGTGACCGCGGTGGCCGGCGGCGACCTGGCGCAAAAACTGACGGTGGAAGCCAAGGGCGAAATCGCCGCGCTCGCCGACACCATCAACAGCATGACCGATACGCTCGCCACCTTCGCCGACCAGGTGACGACCGTCGCGCGCGAAGTGGGCGTGGAAGGCAAGCTCGGCGGCCAGGCGAAAGTCCCGGGCGCTTCGGGTACCTGGAAGGGCCTGACGGAAAACGTCAACCAGCTCGCCGCCAACCTGACCACGCAGGTGCGCGCAATCGCGGAAGTGGCAACGGCGGTGACCCAGGGCGACCTGACGCGCTCCATCACGGTGGAGGCGCAGGGCGAGGTGGCTGCGCTGAAAGACACCATCAACGAAATGATCCGCAACCTGAAGGACACCACACAGGTCAACACCGAGCAGGATTGGCTGAAGACCAACCTGGCCAAGTTCTCCCGCATGCTCCAGGGCCAGAAAGACATGGTGGCCGTGGGTACGCTGATCCTCTCCGAACTGGCGCCAGTGGTCGGCGCCCAGCAGGCCGAGTTCTACGTGCTGGGCGGCGTGGTCGACGAACCCAAGCTGCGCCTGATGGCCAGCTACGCCTCGGACGGCCACGGCGCCCACGGCCGCGAGGTCGATCTCGGCGAGGGCTTGGTCGGGCAATGCGCCTTCGACAAACAGAAAATCCTGCTCACTTCCAACTTGCCCGAGGGCCTGAAGATCGCCTCCGGCCTGTACCAGGCGCAGCCGCTGAACATCCTGGTGTTGCCGATCATCTTCGAAGGCTACGTCAAGGGCGTGATCGAACTCGCCTCCCTCGAACGCTTCAACCCGACCCACCAGGCCTTCCTCGACCAGTTGACCGAATCCATCGGCATCGTGATCAACACCATCGAAGCCAACATGCGTACCGAGGACCTGCTCAAGCAGTCGCAGTCCCTCGCGCATGAACTGCAATCGCGCCAGGAAGAACTGCAGCAGACCAACGAAGAACTGCAGGAAAAAGCCCGCCTGCTGGCGCACCAGAACCAGGAAGTGGAGCGCAAGAACAGCGAAGTGGAACAAGCACGGCAGGCGCTGGAAGAAAAGGCCAGCCAGCTGGCGCTTACCTCCAAGTACAAGTCCGAGTTCCTCGCCAACATGTCGCACGAGTTGCGCACGCCGCTCAACAGCCTGTTGATCTTGTCCGACCAGTTGTGCAAGAACCGCGAAGGCAACCTGACGCAAAAGCAGATCGAGTTCTCCAAGACCATCCACTCGTCGGGCAACGACCTGCTGATGCTGATCAACGACATTCTCGACCTGTCGAAGATCGAGTCCGGCACCGTCGCGGTAGACGTTTCCGAACTGCGCCTGTCCGACCTGCGCCTCTACGTCGAGCGCACCTTCACCCACGTCGCCGAAGCCAAGAGCGTGGACTTCATGGTGCGAACCGGCCCGCAGTTGCCGACCTCGATGGTCACCGACCTGAAGCGTCTGCAGCAGATCCTGAAAAACCTGCTGTCCAACGCCTTCAAGTTCACCCACCAGGGCCACGTCACCTTGGGCGTCGAAGAAGCCTTCACCGGCTGGAGCCCGGACAACGACGACCTGAACCGCGCCCCGCGCGTACTGGCCTTTTCGGTGTCCGACACCGGCATCGGCATTTCGCCGGACAAGCAGCAGATCATCTTCGAAGCCTTCCAGCAGGCCGACGGTTCCACCAGCCGCAAATACGGCGGCACCGGCTTGGGCCTGGCGATCAGCCGCGAACTCTCCAAGCTGCTTGGCGGCGAAATCCGCCTCTCCAGCTTCCCCGGCAAGGGCAGCACCTTCACGCTCTACCTGCCGCTGGTCTACGTCGCGCCGCGCACTGCGCGCCGCGCCCAGCCGGCGATCGAGCAGCGCGGCGCCGAGGCCAATCCCCGCCCGGCACTGCCGGCGCATGCGACCGTCTACTCCGAACAGGACGTGGCGATGTCCCTCACCGCCCTGGCCAACGAGGCGGACGACGACCGCGACGCTATCGACCAGGGCGACCTGGTGATCCTGATCGTCGAAAACGACCGTGCCTTCGCCCGCTTCCTGCTGGAGGCGGCGCGCGAGCGCGGCTTCAAGGGCATCGTCACTTCCTTCGGCGCCGGCGCCCTGACCCTGGCCACGCAATACAAGCCGGCGGTGATCACCCTCGACATGCACCTGCCCGACATGGAAGGCTGGCGCGTGCTGGACCGCCTGAAGCGCGACCTCGCGAGCTGCCATATCCCGGTCTGCGTGATTTCCACCGACGACTCGCGCGAGCGCGCGCTGGAGCGCGGCGCCATCGCGTTTGTCGCCAAGCCGATCCAGTCGCGCGAGATTCTCGACCAGGCCTTGAGCGCGCTCTACGAATATGCCGCCAAGCCGACGCGCGAAGTGCTGATCGCCATGCAGCCGGGCGAAGAGCGCACCGCGCTGGTCCGTTTCCTCGATACCGAGAACACCGGCATCGTCGTCACCGAAAACCCGGAAGAGGCGCTGCGCCAGCTCGGCCAGCGTACCTTCGACGCCGTGGTGATCGACCGTGAATTCAGCAGCGTCGGCAGCGCCGCCTGGAACCATTCGGCCAACGCCCAGCCCTTCGGCCTGTTGCCGCTGATCGCCTATCTGCCGGGCGAGGCCGGCAGCGAAGCCGCGCCGCGTCCGGCCTTCCTGCCCGCCGACCCGCTGGCGTTGCGCGTGGTCCCGACGCTCTCCAAGCTCTATGCGGCCACCGCCTCGGCCCTGCACCTGCAACTCGCCAGCCTGCCGGAAGAACAACGCCGCCTGCTCTACACCTTCCTGGAAGAAGAGCGGCCGCTGGCCGGGCGCAAGGCGCTGATCGTCGACGACGACATGCGCAACATCTTCGCGCTGGCCACGGTGCTGGAAGAACATGGCATGAACATCGTCTGGGCCGACAACGGCCGCGAGGCGATCCGCATCGTCGAGACCGACCCGACGATCGACGTCGTGCTGATGGACATCATGATGCCCGAGATGGACGGCATGGCCACTACCCGTGAAATCCGCAAGCTGCCCGCCGGCCGCGACCTGCCGGTGATCGCGGTCACCGCCAAGGCGATGAAGGGCGACCGCGAAAAGTGCATCGAGGCCGGCGCCTGGGACTACCTCTCCAAACCGGTGGATACCCACGACCTGCTGGCCGTGCTGCGCGCCTGGCTGCACGCATGAACGCCATCCCTTCCCGGATCGCCATGGGCGAGGCCACCGCGATCCATGACCCGGCCACGCTTGAGGGTATGCCTGCCCCGGGCCCTGAGCGCGTCAACATCCTGGTGGTCGACGACCTGCCGGAAAAGCACCTGGTGTTCCGCAGCATCCTGGAGGAGCTGGGACAGAACATCGTCTCCGCCTACTCCGGCCGCGAAGCCCTGCGCTGCGTGCTGGAAGACGAGTTCGCGGTGATCCTGCTCGACGTCAACATGCCGGACATGGACGGCTTCGAGACCGCCGACCTGATCCGCAAATACAAAAAGACCAACCAGACGCCGATCGTTTTCGTCACCGCCTATGTCGACGAAGTGCAGGCCGTGCGCGGCTACGCCCTCGGCGCGGTCGACTACATTTCCGCGCCGGTGGTGCCGGAGATCCTGCGCTCCAAGGTCAAGGTATTCGTCGACCTCAACCTGATGACCCGCGAGCTGCGCCACCAGGCGCAGGCGCGCGAGGCCCTGGCCCGCGCCGAAGCCGCGCGCGGCGCCGCCGAGGCAGCCACCCGGCGCGCCGACCTGCTGGCCACCGCCAGCCAGATACTCTCGCGCTCGCTCGACATGGAAGCCACCCTGGCCGGCCTGCTCGGTTTTGCCGCGCCCGGCCTGGCCGATTGCGCCCTGGTGGCGGTGCAGGACGAGCGCGGCCAGCTGGCGCGCGTCAAGCTGGCCGAAGAGTGCGGCGCGGCGCCGCCGGCGGGCGCGGTGGAAGGCGCGATCGAGCCGGTCGACCTGGGCGAAACCGTGACGCGCGCGCTGACCCTGCGCGAAACCCTGCGGCTGTCCGGTCCCTTGCGTTTCCAGGGACTGCCTGCCGATACCCCGGCGCTGCAGCCAGTCTACGAAGTCATGGTCTTTCCCATGTACGTCGGCGAGCGCGCCTTCGGCGCCCTGCTGCTCGGCGTCAGCACGCCACGCAGTTTCGATACCGCCGAGATGGCCCTTGCCAAGGAAGTGGTGAGCCGCGCCGTCATCGCGCTGGAGAACGCCTCTCTGTACGCCGCGATCCAGGACGCCGACCGCCGCAAGAACGAATTCCTCGCCATGCTGGCGCATGAGCTGCGCAATCCGCTGGCGCCGATCCGCAATGCGGTGCACGTTTTGCAGCGCGGCGGCGCGAACGAAAAAAACGTCACCTGGTGCTCGGAGGTGATCGGCCGCCAGGTCGACCACCTGGCCACCCTGGTGGACGACCTGCTCGACGTCTCGCGTATCGCCCGCGGCAAGGTGGTGGTCAACCGCGACCCCTTGCGCCTGTCCGAAGTGATCGACCATGCGGTGGAAACCAGCCGGCCGATGCTGGAAAAGCGCCGCCATCACCTGGTGGTGCAAATGCCGCGCGAGGAGGTCGCCTTCGATGGTGACCTGGTGCGCCTGGCGCAGGTGCTGTCGAACCTGCTCAACAATGCCGCCAAGTTTACCCCCGCCGGCGGCCACATCACGCTGGATGCGGCGGCGGCCGATGGCGTGCTGCGCCTTTCGGTCAAAGACAACGGCATGGGCATCGAGCCGCAGCTTCTGCCGCACGTATTCGACCTGTTCACCCAGGGCGACCAGACCCTGGACCGCTCCGAAGGCGGCCTGGGGATAGGCCTGACACTGGTCAAGCACTTGGTCGAGCTGCATGGCGGGCGCATCGAGGCGCAAAGCGCCGGGCGCGGGCAGGGCGCCGAATTCGTCATATACCTGCCCGAAGTCAGGGTCGCGCAGGCCGTGGCGCCTGAAGCCGTGCTCCGCCAGCCGGAGAGTCCCACGCGCGACCTGCTGCGGGTGATGGTGGTCGACGATGTGCCGGCCTCCTCCGAAAGCCTGTGCAAGCTGCTCGAGCTCGAAGGGCACCGCGTGGCGGTGGCGGGCGACGGCCTCGGCGCGCTGGAAATGGCGTCCGCCTTCCGTCCCGACGTGATCGTGCTCGATATCGGCCTGCCGGGGAAAAACGGTTTCGAAGTGGCCGCCGAGCTGCGCGCCAGCGGCAATTTCGCCGACACCCTGCTGGTGGCGCTGTCGGGCTATGGCGGCAGTGAAGACCGCGAGCGCGGCGCCAAGGCGGGTTTCAATCACTACCTGGTGAAGCCGGCCGACATTGCGACCCTGCTGTCGATCATCGGCACCCACGCCGCGCTGAAGCAGATTTCCGAGCGCAGCCTCTCCGGCGGCATGCGTCCCTCAGCCTCGGCCTGAACGCCAGGCACAACCCGGGCCTCAGCCGATCAGCACGCGGTCGCGCCCGGCTTCCTTGGCCTGATAGAGCGCGGCGTCGGCGCGTTTGAGCGCCGATTCCGGCGTGTCGACGTCCGGCACAATGGCGGTGATGCCGATACTGCAGGTCACATTCGCCGCGTCCTCCCCCAGCTTGAGGCGGATCGCCGCGATGCTCTCGCGCACCCGCTGGGCGACGGCGAAGGCGGCGGTGATGTCGGTCTCCGGCAGCAAGCCGGCGAATTCCTCGCCGCCCAGACGGCCGAACTGGTCATGGCCGCGCAGCAGCTGGCGTACCCGGCTGGCGGCTTCCACCAGCAGCTTGTCGCCGGCGTCGTGGCCGTGGCGGTCGTTGACCAGCTTGAAATGATCGAGGTCGAGCATGAACATCGCCGCCGGCCGGCGGTGCCGGCGCATGCGCTGCCACTCTTCCATTGCCTGGGCGAAAAAATGGCGCCGGTTGGAAACGCCGGTCAGCGGGTCGATGGTGGCCAGGTGCTGCAATTGCTCGTTGGCCTCGCGCAATTCCTCTTCGATGCGGCGGATGTGGGTGACGTCGGCCAGGGAAAGGATGTGGGCGTCGTCGCCGCCGAAGACGATGCGGCGGCTCGCCACCGTCATGCAATGGGTCTGGCCGCGCGGGTTGCGGATGGTGATCTCGTGCAGGTGGCCGGTCTCGCCGCCGGCATGCTCGTTTTCCAGCACCCGCGCCACTTCGCGGATGGCGGTGAGCGATGCCGCCCCAATGGTCGAGCCGAAGTATTTGTGGGTGGACGCGCTGCGGTAGCGCGCCTCGCCGTGGATGTCGAGCACGATCAGCGGGGTCGGCAAGGCCTCCAGCAGGTCGCGCTGCGCATTCGCCGCGCGGGTGTCGGCGATGATGGTGGCCGCCGCCCACGGGTCGCCGGGGATCGCCCGCGGCGACTCCCACACCACCTCGAACTGGCGGTCGTTGGTGGCGCGGCCGATGAACACCCGCATGTCGACGTGGTGGTTCACCCCCATGGTGTACCTGCCGCCGCACAAGGCCGCCGCGCTCTGCCCGTACATGAACTGGCGCACCGCGCGGGTGGCGGTGGTGCCGGCGTCGGTCACCGCCTGGCACCACATGCGAAAGCCGATGGCGGTGGACTCCATCGGCTGGTAGATCGGCCGCTGGTCCTGCGCGTAGGCGCGCCAGGCGGCGATGAACTCGGCGTTCGCCGGCGAGGCGTAGGACATGAAATAGCCCCAGCAGGCGTAGTGCCCCGCCACGTCTTCCGGCTCGAGCGCCTGCAGTTCCGCCTCGCTGACCGAAAACGCCATCACCGGCAGCTCGCCCGGCGGAAAGCCGGCTTGGCGCAGCGCCTTGTAAAAACTCAGGTTCGATTCGCCATTGAGCGTCGAGATGATCACCCCGCGCCCCTGGGCGTGGAAGGCGCGCAGCGCCGCGATCTCGGCGCTCCAGTCGCTGTGGCCGAAGGGCACGTAGTGCTCGGGAAACTTGTCCGCCGCCAGACCTGCCGCATCCAGGAAGGACTTCAGCACGCGGTTGGTGGTGTGCGGGTAGACGTAATCGGTGCCGAGGAAAAAGAAGCGGCTGAAGGCGCCGGCGGCGGGCGACATCATGTATTCCATCGCCGGGATCGCCTGCTGGTTCGGCGTGGCGCCGAAATAGAAAATGTTGCGCGACTGCTCCTCGCCCTCGTACTGCATCGGGTAATAGAGCAGGCAATCGCCATCTTCCACCACCGGCAGTACCGACTTGCGCGACACCGAGGTCCAGCAGCCGAACAGGGCGGCCGCCTGGTGTTGGTGGATCAGGCTGTGGGCCATGTCGCGATAGGCCATCCAGTCCGATGCCGGGTTGAGCGCCACCACCTCGATCTGCCGGCCCAGCAGGCCGCCGGCGGTGTTGACCCGGGCGACTTCCATCAGCAGCACGTCGCGCAGCGAGGTTTCGGCCAGGGCCATGGTGCCGCTGGTCGAATGCAGGGCGCCGATGCGGATCGGGTCGGGCTGCGCCAAGGCTCAGGCTCCTCCGACGACGCGTGTTCGTGCCGCGGCGCCGGCCGTATCGGTCATGGACCGAGCGGGGAAATCATATTTCGGGACCATGCTCATATGATGCATCAGCCGTGCCACCGCTGCGCCCAATGAAACCATTGTTCACAATCCTGACTGCAGTGAGGCAACATGCATTGCCCGGAGGCGAGCAGGCGAAAAAAAGCCCGCCAGAGGCGGGCTTTCGGAAATGCAATATTTTGGTGCGCGTCCGTACTGGTGACAGCGCTGTCTAGAGCGACTCCAGCGCCTTGACCATGTCTTCCAGTACCTTCTTGGCGTCGCCGAAGACCATCATGGTCTTGTCCATGTAGAACAATTCGTTGTCCAGGCCCGCATAACCCGAGGCCATGGAGCGCTTGTTGACGATCACCGTGCGCGCCTGGTGGGCTTCGAGAATCGGCATGCCGAAAATCGGGCTGCCCGGGGTCTTGGCGGCGGGGTTGACCACGTCGTTGGCGCCGAGCACCAGCACGACGTCGGTCTGGCGGAATTCGGCGTTGATGTCTTCCATCTCGAACACCTGGTCGTAGGGAATTTCTGCCTCGGCCAGCAGCACGTTCATGTGCCCCGGCATGCGGCCGGCGACCGGGTGAATGGCGTATTTTACCTGCACGCCCTTTTCACCCAGCTTGTGCGCCAGCTCCTTCAGGGCATGCTGGGCGCGCGAAACCGCCAAGCCGTAGCCGGGAACGATGATCACGGTTTCGGCGTTCGACATCATGAAGGCGGCGTCATCCGACGAACCGCTCTTCACCGGCCGCTGCTCCTGCTTGCCTGCCACGGTGCCGGCGTCCTGGCCGAAGCCGCCCAGGATCACGTTGAAGAACGAGCGGTTCATCGCCTTGCACATGATATAGGAGAGGATGGCGCCGGAGGAGCCCACCAGCGAGCCGGCGATGATCAGCATCGGGTTGTTCAGCGAAAAGCCGATGCCCGCCGCCGCCCAGCCCGAATAGGAGTTGAGCATCGACACCACCACCGGCATGTCGGCGCCGCCGATCGGGATGATGATCAGTACGCCCAGCACGAAGGCGATTGCCGCCATGATGATGAACGGCGTCCATTCCTGCGTGGCGGTGAACCAGATGCCGCAACCAAGCATCGCCAGGCCGAGGATGGCATTGAGCGGATGCTGGCCGGAGAATGTCACCGGCGCGCCCTGGAACACGCGCAGCTTGTACTTGCCCGAGAGTTTGCCGAAGGCGATCACCGAACCGGAGAAGGTGATGGCGCCGACGAAGGTGCCAATAAAGAGTTCGATGCGGTTGCCGAAGGGCAGGCCCGCATTTGCCAAACCGGTGCCTTCTTCATGAATGCCGAAGGCGGCCGGCTCGGCCACCACGGCCACGGCGATGCATACCGCGGCCAGGCCGATCATCGAGTGCATGAAGGCGACCAGTTCCGGCATCTTGGTCATCTCGACGCGCTTGGCCATCACCGCGCCGATGCCGCCGCCGACCACCAGGCCGCCGAGCACGTAGGTGAGACCCACGGCCTTCATGTCCGAAATCTTCAAAATCAGCGCCGCCGTGGTCACCACCGCTAGCGCCATGCCGATCATGCCGAAGGCATTGCCGCGGCGCGCGGTGGTGGGATGCGACAGGCCCTTGAGCGCCTGGATGAAGCAGACCGAGGCGAACAGGTAGAGGAGGGTGACGAGGTTCAGGCTCATGTCAGTGCTTCGCTCCCTCGGATGCCTTTTCGGATTTGTCCTTTTTCTTGAACATTTCCAGCATGCGGCGCGTCACCAGAAAGCCGCCGAATACGTTGACCGAGGCCAGGGCCACGGCGGCCACGCCCATCCAGCGGGCAAGGTCGCTGGTGGTCAGCGCCGCGGCCAGCATGGCGCCGACGATGATCACCGCGGAGAGCGCGTTGGTCACCGCCATCAGCGGCGTGTGCAAGGCGGGAGTGACGGTCCACACCACGTGGTAACCCACGTAGATGGCCAGCACGAAGATGATCAGGTTGGTGACGGTATGGCTGACGAGTTCCATCTTGCTTTATTCCTTTCTTCTTTCACGAAGCCGCTCGCTTTATAAGCGAGCTCGGTCTTTATTTCTTCACCACCGCGCCGCCCTCGGTGAGCAGGCAGGCAGCGACAATTTCGTCTTCCTTGTTGATGGCGAGCTTGGCGTCCTTGTCGATGATCAGCTTGAGGAAGTCCAGCACGTTGCGTGCAAACAGGGCCGAGGCGTCGGTGGGCACCAGGGCCGGAAAGTTGGTGATGCCGATCAAGGTGACGCCATGCTTGACCACGATCTTGTCCTTCTCGGTCAGCGGGCAATTGCCGCCCTGCTCGGCCGCCATGTCGACGATCACCGAACCCGGCTTCATGGTCTTGACCATCTCTTCGGTGACCAATACCGGTGCGGGTCTTCCCGGGATCAGCGCGGTGGTGATCACGATGTCGGCGTTCTTGATGCGCTCGGCAATCAGCGCGGCCTGGCGCGCCTTGTAATCGTCGCCCATTTCGCGGGCGTAGCCGCCGGCGCCCTTGGCGGTTTCCTTTTCCGCATCGGTCAGCGGCACTTCGATGAACTTGGCGCCCAGCGACTCCACCTGCTCCTTGGTGTCGGGCCGCACGTCGGTGGCCTCGACCACGGCGCCTAAGCGCTTGGCGGTGGCAATGGCTTGCAGGCCGGCCACGCCCACGCCCATGATCACCGCGCGCGCCGCCTTGATGGTGCCGGCGGCGGTCATGAACATCGGCATGACCTTGGGGTAGTGGGTGGCGGCGGTGATCACCGCCAGGTAACCCCCGAGGTTGGCCTGCGAGGAGAGTACGTCGAGCGACTGCGCGCGGCTGATGCGCGGTGCCGCTTCCAGCGCGAAGCCGGTGACGCCGCGCGCCGCCAGGGTTTCCAGGCCGGCGGTATCGAAACGGTTCAGCGTACCCACTAGCACCTGGCCGCTTTTCATCTGCGCGGATTCTTCCGGCAGCGGCGGGCGCACCTTCAGCACAAGCTCGGCTTCGGCGTACAGTGTGGCGGCGGGGACGATTTGCGCGCCCACGGCTTCATAGTCGGCGTCGGCGATGCGCGCGCCGGCGCCGGCGCCGGCTTCAACTTGTACGGAGTGCTTGGCGGCGACGTACTTTTTGACCGTCTCCGGCGTCGCGGCCACGCGCGTCTCGCCGGGGCGGATTTCTTTGGGTATACCGATTTTCAAAACAGGCTCCTCAAGACCCCGGTTGCCGTGCAGGCCGGGCCGTGACAAACATTCCAGACAGGGAAGTCCGCAAGTATAGCCGCTGGGCGGAACCGGGGTGCAGACCCTTCGGTCACAATGGGCATAACCGGTTTGCATAACCCCCTTGTGCAACCCCTTCGGACCGGCCCGTCCGTTCATATCCTTACATTCGTATTTCGGAGACATTCATGAAGAGCATCAAGACCCTGGCCTGCGCCGCGCTGCTGGCCGCCGGCATGCACGCAGCGCAGGCCGCCGAGCCGGTGCAGTACAACGTGGTGGAACTGCAGGCCGGCGCCGACCGCGAAGTGGCCAACGACCTGATAAGCGCGGTGCTCTACACCGAGCACAACGACCCGAACGCGCAGACTGTCGCCAACGCCGTCAACCGCGCGCTGACCGAGGGCCTGCGCGTCGCCAAGGATTACCCGGCAGTGAAAGCGCGCAGCGGCAACAACCAGACCACGCCGGTCTATGGCGGCAGCAGCGCTTCGTCGACCCGCGCCACCCAGTTGCAGGGCTGGCGCGGGCGCGGCGAGATCCGCCTGGAATCGCGCGACTTCGCCGCCGCCGCGGCGCTGATCGGCAAGCTGCAGGCCGGCGGCCTGCAACTGGGCGGCATCAGCTTCGGTGTGGCGCCGGAAACGCGCAAAAAAGCCGAGGACGAGCTGATCGGCGAGGCGATTGCCGCCTTCAAAAGCCGCGCCGAGCTGGTGAAAGGCGCGATGGGCGGCAAGGGCTACAAGATCCAGCGCATCAGCCTGAACACCGGCTACAGCGGCCCGCCGGTGCCGCGCATGATGGCGATGGCCAAGTCGGCCGATTTCGCGCCACCGCCGGTCGAAGGCGGCGGCAGCACCGTCAATGTGCAGGTCAACGGCGCGGTCGAGGTGCAGTGAGCCCGGTCAAGCCTGAATTGAGGGCAAAAGCGCCGTCTGTTCGGCGCTTTTGCGCGGGGGCGGGCGCGATATCGTGGCGGCCTGGAATCTCCATTGCCGCGCTCATGTCCCGCTTGCTCGCCTGCCTGTTGCCGCCCCTGTTCGCCGTCCTTGCCGGCTGCGACCAGATCGCCGTGCTCGACGGCAGCAAGGCGCGCGAAGCCGAAGGCGTAGCCATCGGCAGTGCCTGCCGCCAGGCCGGGCGCGCGATCGAGGACTGTTTCACCATGAATGCCGATGCTCCCAAGGCCAGCGTGTTCGCCGGCTGGAAGGAAATGAACGATTACATGGTCGCCAACAAACTCGAATCGGTGAAGCCCGAAGTGCCGCGCGCCGAGGCCAAGGAAGCAAAGGGCGAAGGCAAGGGCAAGGAAGAGCCGAAGGAGGCAAGTCATGCCGCCGCCGGCGAAAAAACAGCAGGCGCGGCCGAGGTTGCCTCTTCGGCCCCCGGCGTGCCGGTGGTCCCCGCCAGCGTCGAAATTCCGGGTCTTAACGCCGGCACCGCCGTCGCGCCTCCAGCGACCATCGCCAACGCACCCCTGCCCAAGACCGCCCCCGCCCCCGCCCCCGCCTTGGCCGCGGCCCCTGCCGCGCCAGCCGCAGCGGCGCCCAATTCCATCGCCTTGGGCGGCCAGAACATTCCTCTCGCGGTCCCGGGCACCCCGCCGGCCGCGGCTGCTCCCGCCGCGCCTGCCGCAGCCGGCGCGGCGCCCGCGCACCACTAGTATCGCGGACCAGCAAAAGGGCCCGGCCAAAAGCCGGGCTTTTTTCATGGTATTTTCGGGGCTTGATTTGGTCGGATTTGCCGGCACATCAGCATCTAACAAAAAGAGGAAAGCGGGCGCCCCGCGCGTCCCGGCCCGATATGCGCTGGAAACCGAATGTCACCGTCGCCGCCGTGATCGAGCGCGACGGCAAATTTTTGCTGGTCGAGGAAGAGATCGACGGCGCGCTGATGCTGAACCAGCCTGCCGGCCACCTGGAGCGCGGCGAGACCCTGGTCGCGGCGGTGGCGCGCGAGGCGCTGGAAGAGACGGCGTGTTCCTTTACGCCCGAGTTCCTGGTCGGCATCTACCAGTGGCCCGATACGGCGCAGGACGTGACTTATATGCGCTTCGCCTTTTGCGGCAGCGCAGGCGAACCGGCGCCCGGGCGCGCGCTGGATGCCGGCATCATGCGCACGCTATGGATGAGCCGCGATGAGATTTTCGCCAGCCGCGCGCGCCACCGCAGCGTCTATGTGCTGGCTTGTGTCGATGATTACCTGGCCGGCCAGCGCCATCCGCTTGGCCTGCTGCAGCATTACCGCGTGGTGTCGTCTTGAGGCGGCGCGGCGGCGCGGTCATGCTGGCGGTGGCCTTGCTGCTGGCGGCGGCCGGCGCGCGCGCGGAGCCGGTGGCGCTGACCATCTGCTACGAATACGGCTGCAAGGTGCAGGCGAAGATCAACTTCGACGAGGTGGTGTTCGTCAAGGTGGGCGAGATGCTGCGCACCGCCGACGACGCGGTGTCGGAGCGCTATGCCATCGCCGCGGCGGTGGCGCGCCTGTACGTCGAGGCCGGCAAGCAGACGCCGATCTGGCGCGACCGCGGCGGCGACACCAATGACGAGGGCGAGGGCTCGATGGACTGCATCGACCACGCCGCCAACACCACTACCTTCCTCAAGCTGATGGAGGCGCGCGGCCTGCTGCGCTTTCACAGCGTGGGCGAGCCGGTGAAACGCGGCATCTTTGCTGAACACTGGGCGGCGCAGATTGTCGAACAAAAGTCGCGCGCGGTGTATACCGTGGACTCCTGGTTCTACGATTTCGGCATGCCGGCCATCGTCATGAGCATTTTCGACTGGCGCGCCGGCCGCCGGCCGCCGGGCATCATGGCCGGTTTCAGATAGCGAGTTTGCAATGAGCAGTGAAAACACCGTCGTCGTCGGCATGTCCGGCGGCGTCGATTCCTCGGTCGCCGCGCTGCTGCTCAAGCGCGCGGGCTACCACGTCATCGGCCTGTTCATGAAGAACTGGGAAGACGATGACGACGACGAGTATTGCTCGACCCGCGAAGACCTGGTCGATGCCGCCGCGGCGGCGGATGTGGTCGGTATCGACTTCGAGGCCGTCAACTTCGCCGCCGAGTACAAGGACCGCGTCTTCGCCGATTTCCTGCGCGAGTACGCCGCCGGGCGCACGCCCAACCCGGACGTGCTGTGCAATGCCGAGATCAAGTTCAAGTCCTTCCTCGACCACGCGATCAAGCTGGGCGCCTCGCGCATCGCCACCGGCCACTATGCCGGGGTGCGCGAGCGCGACGGCCGCTTCGAGCTGCTGCGCGCCGCCGATGCCTCCAAGGACCAGAGCTACTTCCTGCACCGCCTGAGCCAGGCGCAGCTGTCGAAGGTGCTGTTTCCGCTGTCGGACATCCGCAAGACCGAGGTGCGGCGCATCGCCGCCGAGGCCGGGCTGGGCAACCACGCCAAGAAGGACTCGACCGGCATCTGCTTCATCGGCGAGCGGCCGTTCCGCGAATTTCTCAACCGCTACCTGCCGCGCCAGCCGGGCCCGATGCTCGATGACCACGGCCGGGTGATCGGCGAGCACATGGGCCTGATGTTCTACACCCTGGGGCAGCGCAAGGGCATCGGCCTGGGCGGCAGCAAGGACGGCAGCGGCGAGCCCTGGTTCGTCGCCGCCAAGGACGTGGCGAAGAACAGCATCACCGTGGTGCAGGGGCACGATCATCCGCTGCTGCAAAGCGCGCATCTCGCCGCCGCCGATGCGAACTGGGTGGCGGGCGCGGCGCCCGAAGCCGGTCGGGTATTCGGCGCCAAGACGCGCTATCGCCAGAGCGACGCGCCCTGCACGCTGAGCGCCGACGGCAACCTGCGGTTCGAACTCGACTTCGACGCGCCGCAATGGGCGGTGACGCCGGGGCAATCGGCGGTGTTGTATGACGGTGAAATCTGCCTGGGCGGCGGCATCATCAATGCCGCCGGCCTCCGAAGGACGCCGACTAGACCGGCGTGAGGACGCCGGACCAGGCCGGCGCAGGGACGCTGCCTTAAGCCGGCGCGGTATCGGCGAACGAAGGCCGTGTGGCCAGCTTGTCCGCCAGCTTGACCAGGTGCGGATAGGTGCTGCGCCACTCGACCTGCGGGAAGCGGAAGTCGAGATAGCCGAGCGCCGCGCCGGTGGCGATATCGGCCAGGGTGAAGTTGTTGCCGGCGCACCAGGGCTTGTCGCCCAGGCCGCGCGCCGCCGCCGCCAGGCCCTGCTCGACCTTGCCCATCTGGCGGGCGATCCAGGTCGCGCTTTGCTGCGCCTTCGGGCGCTGGCCTTCGAGGCGGGTCAGGATGGCGGCGTCGCAAATGCCGTCGCCCAGGGCTTCCCAGCAGCGCACCTCGACGCGGGCGCGGCCGGAAGCCGGGATCAGCTTGTTCACCGGGTTGATGGTGTCGAGATATTCGACGATGACGCGCGAGTCAAACACGGCGCCGCCGTCTTCCATCACCAGGCAGGGAATCTTGCCCAGCGGGTTGGACTCAGGCACCTTGGTGTCGGGCGTCCAGGGGTTCTCGATCACGTGCTCGAAATCGATTTTTTTCTCGGCCATCACGATGCGCACTTTGCGCACGTAGGGGCTGGCATTGGAACCGATAAGTTTCATACGCGCGGGCGAAAAGGCTGGTGAATTGGCCATGCCGTCGCTTCAACGCGGCGGCGGCGTATTGGGGCCTGATTATATCATCGGGGGTAAGGCCACCCGGCGCGGTAAAATAGCCCTTTGCTGCCGCCGCGCCGCCTGACTGCGCGCCCCTTATCATGTCGTCGCCCATTTCTCCCCTGACCGCCCTTTCTCCCCTCGACGGCCGTTACGCCGCCAAGCTCGACGCCCTGCGTCCCTATGCCTCCGAATTCGCGCTGATGCACCACCGCGTGTTCGTCGAAGTGGCGTGGCTGAAGGCGCTTGGGCGCTCCGGGCTGGCCGAGCTGCCGCCGTTGTCCGAATCGGTGCTGGCCGACCTGCACAACCTGGTGGCGCAGTTCTCCGAGGCCGACGCCGCCCGCGTCAAGGAGATAGAGCGCACCACCAACCATGACGTGAAGGCAATCGAGTACTTCATGAAGGAGAAGCTCGCGCCCAACGCCGAGTTCGCCGCGGTGTCCGAGTTCATCCACTTCGCCTGCACTTCCGAAGACATCAACAACCTCGCCTATTCGGTGATGCTCAACGCCGCGCGCGAAAAGGTGATGCTGCCCGCGCTGGTCGAGGTGCTGGCGCAACTGCGCGCCCTGGCGCATGCCGAGGCCGACACGCCGATGCTGGCGCGCACCCATGGACAACCCGCCACCCCTACCACCCTGGGCAAGGAGGCGGCCAACGTCGCCCACCGCCTGAAGCGCGCGGTCGAGGCCTTCGAGGCGGTCGACCTGCTGGGCAAGCTCAATGGCGCCACCGGCAACTTCAACGCCCATCTCGCCGCCTATCCCGAGTTCGACTGGGAAAAGCTGGCCCGCGAGGTGGTGGAGAACATGGGCCTGGTGTACAACTCGCACACCATCCAGATCGAGCCGCACGATAGCCTGGCCGCCTATTTCGACGCCCTGGCGCGGGTCAACACCATCCTGATCGACTGGAGCCGCGACCTCTGGGGCTACATCTCGCAGGGCTATTTCAAGCAGCGCCTGAAGGAGGGCGAGGTCGGCTCCTCCACCATGCCGCACAAGGTCAACCCGATCGACTTCGAAAACGCGGAAGGTAACCTGGGCTTCGCCAACGCGATCCTGCGCCACCTCTCCGAGAAGCTGCCGATCTCGCGCTGGCAGCGCGACTTGACCGACTCCACCGTGCTGCGCAACGTCGGCGTCGGCCTCGGCCACAGCCTGCTGGCGCTGGACTCGCTCAAGCGCGGCCAGGGCAAGCTCGAAGTCAACCGGGCGCGCCTTTCCGAAGACCTCGACAACAACTGGGAGGTGCTGGCCGAAGCGGTGCAGACGGTGATGCGCCGCTACGGCGTGCCGCAGCCCTACGAGAAGCTGAAGGCGCTGACGCGCGGCAAGGGCATCAGCCGGGAAGGCCTGAAGGAGTTCATCACCGCGCTCGACATTCCGATCGAAGCCAAGCGCCGCCTGCTGAAGATGACGCCCGCCAGCTATATCGGCAAGGCGGCCGAACTGGCCAAGCGGGCGTAAAGCATGCACAGGCGCGCCGCCGTCCTCCGCGCGCTTCCCGCGACGGCCCTGGCCGCATTGGCGCTGCTGTTGCCGCCGGGCGACCGGGCGCGGGCACAAACAGCGCCGGCCCCCGCTGCCGAGATGCCGGTGGCTGGTGAACCGGCGCCGCAACTCGTACCCTCCAGTGCGCTCGGCCCGCCCGAGGCCGCCTCGTCCGAAGCCGCGCCGCGCGCGCCGAAGATCGTCGAGCCGCAGCCACTGCCGTTGCCATCGGCACCAGCACCAGCCGCACCGCCGACAGCAACGCCTTCGCCTTCCGCGCCGCCGGCCGCCGCGCCGGAGCCGCAACCCGGGCCGGGCGCGGCGCCGACGGAAGCGGCG
>JAQGMJ010000084.1 GCA_028292405.1 Betaproteobacteria bacterium | reverse complement strand
CGCGGGGGCGCCGCCGCCCTTGCCGCCGCCGCCTTGTTGTTGCTGGCAGGGCTGCTGTTGCATCAGCCGGCCGTGTATCCACGAGGTTTTTATCGTTTGGGTCGTTGTTGGCATCTTCGTTCGCACTTTCGTTCTCATTTCGTTTCACCCAAGCAGGGTTTTGGTGGCGGCGCCGCCGTTGCTGGCGAGGCCGCTGGAGGGGCGCGGCACGACGCCGCTCAAGGTGGGCGCGATGACGCCGCCCTGGCTTGCTGCGTCGCCGCCCGCGCCCAGGCTTTGGCGCGCGCCCGCTGCGCCGGTGGCGGACGTTGCCGCATCTGGCGTGGCGACAGATGCGCCCGCCGCGCCGGGCGGCGGGTTGATCGACACGCCCGGCTCGTTGGGACGCAGCGCGTGTTCAGGCGCGGCTTGCGATGTCTTGAGTATCTGCGCCAGCGCCGTGTCCATCGCCATGCCGCCGCCCTTGCCGCCGCCGCCGCCGAAGCAGGCGCGGGCGACGCGGGCGATGAAACGGGCTTCGACCTCGCCTTCGTGCTGACGTTTCATCGCGGACGCTCCAGGGTGAGCACGTGCAGGTCGAGCAACTCGTCGCCCACCAGGTGCGCGCGCTTGAGCGTGGCCTCGTGCGTGAAGCCCAGGCGCACGACGATGCGCGCGATCGAGCCGTGCTGGGTCCAGATCATCACCCGCTCGACGCCGCGCTCCCACGCCAGCGCGAGGGCGCCGGGCAGCAGCGAGCGCAGGCGCGCCGGGTTGCCCATGATGTGCGGCTCGAGCACGCGCGGGTTGCGCATCACGCAGCGGAAGGCCAGGCCGGCGGCCATGTCGCCGACCAGCCATTGCTCGCCGGCGCAGATGGCCTTGGTGACGTGGGTGATGGCGTCGATGCGCGTGTAATCGTGGCGGATGTCGGCCGGCTCGGTGTAGCGCCAGAGGAATTCCTGCACGGCGGGGTCGCGGAGGTCGAGGAAGTTCATGGGTGTGCGGGGGAGTTCGCGACGATGAGGGTTTGAGGCGAGCGGAGCGCGGGGGTAGCTTCCTGATCCCATCGTCCCTTAGCAGGTCTCTCCCCTTTCAAGGGGGAGAGGGTTACGAAAACTCGGTAGGGGATGGGGTTGTGCCTGCGATGGAATGGCGTCGCCGTGGTGCTGCTTAACCCCATCCCTAGCCTGTCCCTCCCCTTGAAGGGGAGGAGACCCTGCGCTGGGGATGCGGAGGTGAACGTGGCGTCGCGGAGTTCGCGGAGGTCGAGGAAGTTCATCAGTCGTCCCCGAAAATCGCGTAGTCGGTCAGCGCATACTGCTGGCGCGGCCCGCGCTGTTCGCGGCGCACCAGGGCCTTGCCTTCGCCGGCGCCGAGCATCAGGTATTGGTCGGCGTCCGCCACATGCGAGTGGGAATTCTTCTCCGGCACATCGCGAAAGCGCGCCTCACCGGCGAGCGCCATGCGCTTGTAGTGGTAGGCGCCCGCATAGGCCTTGCGCAGGGTGCGGCAGCGCGGATGCACCAGCACGCCGGGCTCGCCGTCGATCATGCGGCGCATGGCGGCGCTTACGGCTTCAACCCGGAGCGTTGGTTCGTTGCTATGAGCGGCGCGCGCCTCGATGCCGGCGGCCTTCAGCAGGTCGTAGGTGGTGCGCTCGTCGTCGTTGCGGATGTCGCCTGCGGGGTCGCCGGTGATGGAGCGGATCGGGATTTGCGGATACACCAGCGCGATGTGGTTCTTCAGCAATTCGGCGAAGCGCACGATGCCCATGTTCTCGGTGACGATCTCCGAGTGCTTGCGCCACTGGCCGTTGGGCATCTGCTGCGCGAACACGGCGGCGGGCGTGAGGCCGAAGTCCAGGCCGATGTCGATGGGCAGGCGCGGATTCAACTCGAACTCGCGGCAATGCACATGGTCGCGATAGTCCGGGTACACCGGGCGGCCGTCGAGCACGTAGCCGTAGTCGCCATTCACATACACCTTGACCCACTCGCTGCTCTTGTTGGCGCGCGCCTTCAGGTAATAGCCGGGCGGCAGGTTGGTGATGTTCTCGGCCAGGGGCGATTCGCCGCCGGGCTGGGCGAACCACTCGCTGAGTTTTTGCGTCGGGCGCAGGGCGCCGATGCGCCGCAGCTCGGCTTCGAGCTGCGCGTTCTGCTCGGCCTCTTCGCTGATCTCGCCGTGCTTGCCGCCGCGCGCGTTGGCCTCCTCGGCCATGCGGTACCACCAGTGGTCGGTGTCGGGCGGGTTGGTGTCCATGATGATCTGCGGGTCGGTGCAGCCGCCTTCTTCGCGGCGCGGGTAGCGGCCGACGCGGCCGGTCAAGCCGTCGAGGATGGCGCGCGGCACTTCGCGCGCTTCGTTGATCCAGGCGTCCGAGATTTCCATCGACAGGAGCTTGCGCACATCGTCGGGCCGGTCCAGCGCGATGAAGATCACTTCCCAGTCGATCATCGCGGCGTTGTCGACGATGTGGTGCGAAGGCGGATTGGTCTCGCGCCAGCGGCCGATGGAAGGCGAGAACCATTGCTGCCAGGTCTTGATGGTGGTGGTCTTCAGTTCCGGGTAGGTATTGCGGATCACCGCCGTACGACGGCGTATCCACCCATCGCTCAGCCGCTGCTGCTTTTGCACGTTCGAAAACAGCTTGACCGCGCAGGCGGTGGACTTGCCCGAGCCCAGCGGCCCGCGTATGGCGCACACGAACGCGTCCGACTGCAAAAACGACAGCGCCACCGGCCCCGGCGCGCGATAGCCGCCAAGCGGCCCCGCGCTGAACAATTCACTGATGCCGGGGCCGGGCTGCGCGCCGCGCGTGGCGGCGGAAGCCGAGGCGACTTGCGCGCTCGCTCCCGCGCTGCGCGGCGTCCTGTTACGCGTGGCCATCAGTGCTGGCTCCGCGCGTTTCGTTTGAGCATACGGCTCGAGGTCTCGTTCGCCGCCGCCAAACTCATCTTGCCGGCGCGATAAGCGAAGAAAGTCGCCGCGTCCTGTATCGCCGTGAGAAAGCCGCCGAAGTCGTCGAACCAGCCGTCGTAGGTCAGGCCGTTCATCTCCAGGTGCAGCTTCCACGCCCGCGCATGCAGGCTGGAACGGGTGATGCTGATGTCGCTGATGTGCATCTGACTTCTCGCTTATTTTTTACCGCCGTGTTATTCAGGCCGGGCAGGCGCGGGTTTTCGTGGCCACGCGCCTGCCCGTAGGCGTTGCGATCGCCACCCGATAAGCCCTGCTGGGCTCCCCGTTGACCGGCACACTCGGCTCCATCTCAAGTGGTAGGCGTGGCCTTCAGGTGCGGTGGCGGCAATTGCTCCGCTTAGGTTTAAAAGATACGTAAGTCGATGAACTAAGTGTGGTTGATTTTCGATGCCGGAAAACCGCCTGAAAACTGCGCTTTTCCCCTCTGAAGTGCCTAATAAATAGGCGCGCGGAAGAAAACAAAATAAGGAAATTAGATGGCCGCGCGAGTCTAATATCGGGCACCGGCGCCGGTGCAATGGAGACCCTCTGTGCACCCGCCGGGGACGGCGATGAAGAGCCGAGGTCCACGGCCAAAGAGGCTGTGCCGATCGGCATCGCGCCTACAGGAATTTCAGCCGCGGCCTACAGCGACGCCGCGCCGCGCGTGCGTACGATGGTCTCCTGACCCGATAGCCCTATAGGAGACGGACCATGAACCGCGCCCTTCACCTCTCGCTGATCGCCCCCGCCCTCGCGCTTACCCTGCTGGCGGGCTGCCAGAAAAAAGACACACCGCCGACGCCCAAGACTTCGAGCGCGCCGGTGCCGGGTTCCAGCCTGGCCGCCGCGCCCACGATGGGCACCCCTTCCACCATCGCCGACGCCGGCCCGCCGGCCGGCTCGGGCATCGCCGCGCCCTCGTCGACACCCGCCTTCGCGCCCGCGCCCGACACTTCCAATTCGGCCAGCTCGCCGCCCAACCCGCAATCACCGCCGCAGGCGGCAGACCAGCCGCAGGTGAACAACCCGCGCGATGCGAAGAACTATGCGGACCGGCCGGAGAATCCGCGCGACGCGAAGAATTATCCGGACAGGTAGGCGAGAAAGAGCCAATCGCCCTCATCAAAGGACCCCGCCATGACCCGCACGCTGCTGCTCGCTCCCGCACTTGCCCTCGCCCTGCTCGCCGGCTGCGAGCGCACCGAACCACCGCAAACGGTCACCGTGCTGGCCCCGCCGCCGCCGCCCGTGACGGTGGTCACGCCGCCGCCGGTGGTGGTGGCCCCCGCGCCGGCCGACACCCCGCCGCCGCCGGACCCAAACCAGATGCCGCAATACCGCCCGGTGCCGCACGACACGCAGCTCACCGGCCAGGCTGCCGCCACGCCGGCCGCGCCCGGCGAGACACGCGACAACACCGAACGTTAAACCGCGGCGGCGGGCCGGCCGCGCGGGCGTTTGCGCTTACGCCAAAGTCAGCGCCCGCCTACAGCATGGCCGCGCCCGCCATGCCTAAATGGCTGCGGATGCGAAGCGGGTCTGTTCGCTCCGGCCGGGGTCGTATCCGGTCTCCCTCGCGCGTACCGCGCGACATTCATTACCCAAAGGATTCCCACCATGAACCGCACCCTGCTGTTCGCCGCTCCCGTTTTTGCCTTGTCCCTGCTGGCCGGCTGCCAGAAGCCGGCGCCCGCGCCGGATGTGACCGTCGTCGCCCCCGCGCAAGCGCCGCCATCGGTGACCGTGGTGACCCCGGCGCCCGCGCCGGCCGCGACGCCCGACGCCACCGGAACCCCGCCTGCCGCGCCTGCAATGACGCCGGCACCGAACACCACGACCACCACCAACACCACGCAATCCACCACGACCAGCACGCCGCCGGCCGACAGCAGCAGCACTACCACCCCGGCCAGCAAGTAACAGGCAGGCAAAGCGCGGCCGCGTGCCGCGCCGCGCAGCAACGAACGGGAATGCAGGCGTGCAACGCTGCATTCCCGTTTGCTTTTGCGGCGGACAGGCGATGGCTTTCCTCCCGAGCCGAGCCGCAAGGCGGCTTCGACTACTCGTGGTCCGAGGGCTGCGGCTGCGGGGCTGCGGGCGTTGAGCGCGGTCGCGGAAGGCATGCGCGCGATGTAAGCCCCCTCCCACAGCCGAAGCAGCGCTACGCGCATGGCCGGTGTTCATGCGGCAGTGCAATATGGATACGTCGAATCGATACCGGACCTGCACCGGGTATTCCAATGAATCTTCACTGATTCCAATCAACCCTTTTCTTCCATCGAGGCCGCCATGACCGTTCTGATCCTGCTCCTTCCCTACTTCCGCCGCCGCGGGTGGCTCTGATGAGTGCCGCCCTGCGTACCCCTTGGGCGCCGTGGATGGCGTGGATGGATGTCGCCGCTTCGATGAGCGACATGGCCCTCTCCTCCAGCCATGTAGTGGCGCAGCGCGGCGCGCGCATGGCCGCCTCCAGCATGCCGCTCTCGGCGCGCGACCAGAAGGAGTTCACCCTGATGGGCGCGGAAAAAATGCATGCCGCCGGCGAGGCGATGCAGGCGATCTTCACGCCAATGCTGATCAACGGCGGCGCGCTGATGATGAAGCTGGCCGAGATGAGCTACCGGCAGATGCTGCGCAACACGCGCCTGCTGCAAAACTTCTCGCCGATGGCCTTCGGCACGCCGGAGAGCTGGAGCGCCTCGCCGCTGGCCGCCTCCACCAAGGCGATGAATGAAATGGTGCGCCAGGGCAACTACCTGAGCGCCAGCGCCGGCGACGCCGCGCGCACCGCGGGCCACGTGAGCCGCGCCGCCAGCAGCGTCGCCAAGCGTGCCATCAAGCCGGTGCACCGCAAGGTGAAGGCCAACGCCAGGCGGCTGGCGAAGCGCTGACCTTGCGCGGCGCAAACGCATGGTGACAAGTGCGGCGCGGCGTGACCCTGCGCCACGCGATGTGACGCCGTCGGGTGTAATGCTGCCAGGCGTTAGACCGAGCGGTGTGGTGCCGGGCGGTGGAACGAGGTACGGTGCCGGCCGGGCGGGATTTGCTGTGCTGCGGCACTGCGCGCACTGGCGCGGTCGCATTGCGGGCTGTCCTGGCGCCCCGGAACCAATGCTCCCGCAACGGCGTCGAACCTGAACCCCGAGGCGATCGCCAACGCGCCTCGCATCACGCAAAGGTGCCCCATGTCCCAAGCCGACAAGCCGAACCGCGCCAGCAAGAACGCCGCTGGCCGATCCAAGGAAGAGCAGAACCGCATCAGCGACCTCGAGCGCGGCCACGCGCGCGCCAGCGCGGGCCGCGGCGACAAGCCGCGCGCCGACCCGGCCAATCCGGCCGAGCCGGCCAACCCGGCCAACCCGGCCAACCCGGCAGAGCATGCCGACAAGCCCGCGTCGTCCCGCTCTTCCGCCCGCTGTTCCCCCTCCGTGCCGGCCTCCCTGCAGCCGCCGCGCAGCGACGCCCCCGCCGGCACGCCTGCGGGCAGCGGCAAGCGCCAGGATAACGCGGACGAAGGCACCCGCAGCTACATCCAGGGCAGGCCCGGCGCTCGCGCCGATGCCGAGCCGCAACGCAAGCCGGCCAAAGGCGCCGCGCGCACCGCGGACAAGACGGCAGCCGACCCCAACGCGCTGCCCAAGCCCACCCAGCCCAGCAGCAAGGGGCAAAACACCGGCATGCCCGAAGCCAGGGCGCCGGACAACACCACCGTTTCCGACACCGAGCGCGGCGCGCGGGACACCGAGAAAAGGCGCCCCGGCCTTTCCTTCGCGCAAGGCCGCGCCGCGCTCGACAGCAGCCCGGCCGAGCGCCCGCCCGCGCACGGCGAAGCCGCCGGCAACGCCAACCTCACCTCGCACCTCAACGACCCGGTGATGCGCCGTACCCCCCCGGGCAGCACCGCGCGCGAAGCCGAGGGCGGCAGCCACTCCGGCGTCAGCCCGCTGTCGCGCGACGGCGTTACTCCCGCGCATGAAAAGGCTAAACTCGCGCAGGACGCGCACGACGCCGACCAGCGCGGCCGCCTCAAGGGCCTGACGCCGCGCGAGGACGTGCAGGGCTGGCACCAGGCGGAAGAAGAACGGCAAAGCGATCTGCCGGGCCGGCCGCGCAAGCTGTAGAACACAAGCGACACTGCGCGCCGCCTAATCGTGGAAGTTGACTTCCGCCGAGACAATCTGCTCGCCGCGAGCGCTGACCACGCACACGTAACTCTCGATGCCGATGGCGGAAAAACTCACCATCAGCACCGGCTCGCCGGAACGCAGCGTGGCTTCGCGCAAGTCATAGGCCCTGGCGCGCATCACCGCGCGAAACTCGTTCAGGCTCCCGCCCGGTTTCGCCTCGGCGCAAGTTTCTTCAGCCATGGCCTGCGCATGGTGATTCTTGTAGCCGAAGACGGCCAGTAGCCCGGCGAGCAACACAACGAAGGCGGTAGCCAGGGCCAGAGCAGCCCTGAGCCAGGGGTGACGGTGCAGAAACGAAGCGAAAGACACCATCATCAATATCCAGGTGATTGCGCTGGCGTGATCATAGCTTCACTGCGAGGAGTATGCCTTCAACCGATCAAGATGCGTCCGACCGCTCGCACGATCACCCGCACCCGGCATGCCCCATCGCGTCACGAATTCAGTTTCTTTAGAACCATTTTTTCCAAAAATCATCTCGACCGGCTTGAATCCACCGACGCCTATCTCACGCGCGCCTTTAAGAGCCGCATCGCCAACCAGAAATCCAGAGGAAATATTTCCCTGCAAGGCATCGAAGTAACGCTCCGCGGCAGCAAGATTGTCATCGTGGCGGTCAAGGTGAAACTTGTTTTCGCGCGAGGTTGAGATAGGTATAAGGGTCGAGATCCGTCTGATCGGAAGCGCGTTTTATCCATGCCATTGTTGCGTCGTTGCTGACCGGCAAGCTCGGCGGTGGGATACATGCCGGGTGGCGGAATGTCGCTGCCATTAAAGTGGGTTGCTGAGGCGGCGGCGCACTCATCATGCTCGCCCCTTGCTGCTGTTGGCAGGGCTGGCGCTGCATGAGGCGTCCATTGACGTAAAAATATTCTGGCATGTTAGCTCCTTGATCACTGGTTACTAACATACAGAAATCAAATCGCCAAGTGTGGTTGATTTTCACACGCGAATTTTCTCGTACAAAGGCCGTGAGCAGCGAGCGTGGCCGCTCGCCAAAATTACCTTCTACGCATGCATCACATGACTAGTAAGCATCCGCGTGATCTCCCGCCTTACCTCGTTGAAGTCCGGCGCCGACACATCGCGCGGGCGCGGCAGCTGGATGGTTTCATCGCGCTCGATGCGCCCGGGGCCGGCGGTCATCACCACCACGCGGCTGGAGAGATACACCGCCTCTTCCACCGAGTGGGTGACGAAGATCACGGTGACTTGGGTCTTGGTCCAGATGTCGAGCAGGTCGGCCTGCAGCTTTTCGCGCGTCAGCGCATCGAGCGCGCCGAAGGGTTCGTCCATCAGCAGCACTTCGCAGTCGTTGGCCAGCACGCGGGCAATCGCCACGCGCTGCTTCATGCCGCCTGACAATTGCGCGGGGTAGTAGTCGGCGAACCTGGTGAGGCCGACCATTTCCATGTAGCGTTCCGCCACCTCTTTCAAGCCGGCGCCGAGCAGGCCGCGCTGCTTCGGGCCGAAGCCGATGTTTTCGCGCACGGTGAGCCAGGGGAAGAGCGCGAAGTCCTGGAACACCATGCCGCGCTCCGGGCCGGGGCCGGTGATCGGCTCGCCGTACATCGCGGCGGTGCCGCTGGTGGCCGTCTCGAAGCCGGCGATGATGCGCAAGAGCGTGCTCTTGCCGCAGCCGGAAGCGCCGATCAGGCAGATGAACTCGCCCTTGTTGATGGTGAGGTTGGCGTCGCGCAGGGCTTCGACCGTGTTGCCGCCGACACTGAAGCGCTTTCCCACGTGGTTGATCGAGAGGATGGCCTTGGGCTTCGGGCCTTCGTGGTCGATGTGCGTCAGCGGCTGGGCGCGGATGCCGGAGCGCGTGGGCTCGGTGAAGTCGTGGCCGAAGCGGTCGGCCACGCGCGGGTCGGGCTGCGGCTCGGCCAGCGGGTCGGTGAGCATGATGGAGTTGTCGTTGGGATCAGACATGATGTTGCGGGCTCCAGCGCAGCAGGCGGTTGTTGACGGCGACGAGAACGCGGTCGGTGACGAAGCCGGCGACGCCGATGACCACCATGCCGGCGATCACCAGGTCCGCCCGCGAGAGCATGCGCGCGTCCATGATCACCGCGCCGAGGCCTTCCTGCACGCCGGTCATCTCGCCGACGACGATCAATATCCACGCGAAGCCGTGGCCCAGGCGCAGGCCGTTGAAGATCGAGGGCGAGGCCGCCGGCAGCACCACCTGGCGGAACAATCCCGAGCCGCCGCAGCCGAGCATGGCGGCGGCTTCGAAGAGTTTCACGTCCACCGAGCGCACGCCGAAGGTGGTGTTGAGCACGATGGGGTAGAAGGCGCCGAGGAACACCAGGAAGATCGCGGCATTCGGCCCGAGGCCGAAGAAGATCATCGACAGCGGCAGCCAGGCGGTGACCGGCACCGGCCTGAGCACCTGCAAGGTGGGATCGACGATTTCGCGGATGAGTTTGCTGCGGCCGATCAAGAGGCCCAGCGGCACGCCCACCGCCGCTGCCGCGAAAAAGCCGCCGTAGACGCGCTTGGTCGAGGCCCAAAGGTGCACCAGGATGCTCTTGCTATAGGCGTCGTCGTAGACGCCGCCGAAGCTGATGTCCCACAGCATCACGCCGACCATGTAGGGCGTGGGGATCAGCCTGGTGCCGGTGGCCTTGACCGCGACGTGCCAGGCGATGATCAGCACGATCGGCAGGATCAGCATCTTGGCGATGCCGGCAAGCCTGGCGCCGAATTGCGAAGGCGGCTTGATGTGCTCGGCGGTGGCGGTGCGTTCGGGCTGGGTCACAGCGGGTGCGGTGGCGGCGCGTTCGGGCTGGGGCACAGCGGGTGCGGTGGCGGCGCGTTCGGGCTGGGGCACAGCGGGTGCGGTGGCGGCGCGTTCGGGC
>JAQGMJ010000059.1 GCA_028292405.1 Betaproteobacteria bacterium | reverse complement strand
CGTCGCGTGGCGCATCCTGGGGGGCGTCAGCATCGGCCTCGCTTCGAATATTTCGCCGATGTACATCGCGGAGATCGCGCCGCCGCGGCACCGCGGCCTGCTGGTCGCCGTCAATCAGCTCACGATCGTGCTCGGCGTCCTGGCGGCGCAGTTCGTGAACTGGCGCATCGCCGAGCCCGTGCCCGCCGGCCTCGACCCCGCTACCCTCGTCGGCCGCGTGCAAGGCGAAGTCGCCACCCCGCCGCCCAGCGAACCCGCGCAGTCCGACGCCGGCAAGGCGCCGCCCCAGCAAACGGCCGATGAAACCACCCGCCGCCGCCACATCGCTATCGAGGCCTACCTCATCGCCGAATCTCGCGGCTTCCCGCCCAATTGCGAACACGAACACTGGCTCGAAGCCGAGCGTCGCCTCTTCGGGGACAAGTAAGCGCGCCGCGCATCGCGCGCATGCATCCGGCAGTTGCGGCACCACGGCTCACCACCACGCACTGCGACCGCCCGCCCGCTGACCCGTCAAGCCCGCGCCGCGCCGATCCGGCGCGCGGCAGCATCCCTTCGCCCCAAGCGCCGCGCAATCAACGCAGCCGTCAAAAGCAGGCGGCTGACGCGGGCCATTCCCCGCCAAATGCATTGCTTTGTTCCAGCTCGCGTGCAGTCCCCGCACGCCGCAAACCGGGCCGCAAACGCCTGTCAGAATGCGCCGACAACGCAATCAGAAATTGCCGGAACATCGCGCCGCGCCGGAATTCGTAAGCTCACTGCAGCCTCCACTCGCCGCCAAGCCTCCACCGGCGGCCTCCCCGAAAACCCGTTCAAGGAAACGCCATGGCCCTCAGACTCTCCACCCTCCTGCCGCTGCTCAACCTCGCCGCCGGCGCCGCCGTCTTCACCGCCGGCTTCGCATTCGCCGCCGACAACATCTCCTCCAGCGACAAATCCTGGGCTGAAAAAGCCGCCCGCGCCAACGCCGCCGAAGTCGTCACCGGCAACCTCGCCACCACCAACGCCAAGCGCGCCGACGTCAAAAGCTTCGGCCAGATGATGGTCAAGGACCACACCGCCGCCGGCAAGGAACTCTCCACCCTCGCCTCCGGCAAGGGCCTCACCCTGCCCGACACCCCCGACAACGCCCACCAAAAAGAAGCCGCCAAGCTCGAAAAAATGACCGACGACAAATTCGACAAGGAATACATCAAGGAATCCGCCGTCAAAGACCACAAGGCCACCGTCAAGCACTTCGAAAAAGGCGCCAAGGACCTGAAAGACCCCGACCTCAAGGCCTTCGCCCAAAAAACCCTGCCCACCCTCCAGCACCACCTCGCCATGGCCAACGACCTCGACAAGGCCAAATAAATTGCAAGCGGCAGGCACGCCGCCTGCCGTCTCCCGACACAACGCACAGGAGAACCCCATGTCCACCGAAAACATCGATATCCTCAACGACCTCATCAGAACCTGCAACGACGGCAGGAAAGGCTTCGACGCCGCCGCCGAAGACGTCAAGCGCCCCGACCTGCGTGAACTGCTCCAGGCAGGCGCCCGCCGCTGCGGCGAAGCCGCCACCGAACTCACCGCCATGGTCCGCGCCATCGGCGGCCAGGCAGCCGAAGGCGGCAGCGCCGCCGGCGCCCTGCACCGCGGCTGGCTCGAAGTCAAAGCCGGCGTCACCGGCCACTCCGACCTGGCCATCCTCGAAGAATGCGAACGCGGCGAAGACAGCGCCAAGAAAAGCTACAAGAACGCGCTGGAGAAAGAAGGCCTCTCCGCCGCCGCCCGCATCGTCGTCGAACGGCAATACCAGGGCGTGCTGGCGAACCACGATCACGTCCGCCAAGTGCGCGACAGCCTGAAGCAGGAAGCGCACGCGTAACTTGGCGCTGGTCGGCGTCATCCGCCGCAATAAAAAAAGGCCGCTGCAAGCGGCCTTTTTTCCATCATCGGCACCTACGCCAAAAACGCCAGCAGGCCCCTCGTTCAACCTGTCCTTCGCCGTGATAAAGAGCCCATGCGGCTCGTCATCATATTCAACCAGCTTCGCTTCGCCCCAGGAATCCCTTGACTCCGGTCGCGATGCAAGCGCCAACCAAACTCCTTCTACTCCTTTGCGATCGTCGTATCGATCACCGCGTCTTCTCCCGCGCGTGTTCAAAAGATTATGGGGCCGGGTGGCCGCACGAATCTGCGCTCTTCGAACATTTTCTGTAGGCGCGTCCTGACCCGCAATGCCAAATCCACCGACAGAGGCGCGCAAACCACTGCGCTACGCTCAAACAGCACCGAGGGAAGGTTGAACAACGACGTTTGGCCATCCCTTTCGAGGTGCGTTACCGCTGCATTTATAAAAGAAAGCCATACCATGACCGAGACCACCACCCACACCGTCACCGGCCTGTTCCCTGACCGTGCCGGCGTCGAAAGCGCCTACCAATCCGCCGTTGATCGCGGCTATACCGTTGATGACGTCAATCTCGTCATGAGCGACGAGACGCGCAAGCGCCACTTCACCAATGGCACCGTTGAAACCGAACTCGGCAACAAGGCAGCCAAGGGTGCCGGCATTGGCGGCGCCGTCGGCGGCACCATCGGCGCCGTCGCCGCTGCCGTTGCCGCCATCGGCACCGTGCTGGTCTTGCCCGGCGTCGGCCTGGTGGTCGCCGGTCCGCTGGCTGCCGCTGTTGCGGGCGCAGGCGCCGGTGCCGCGGGCGGCGGCCTGGTCGGCGCGCTGATCGGCTGGGGCATCTCCGAAGAGCGCGTCAAGCACTACGATGAAGGCATCAAGAAGGGCGGCATCCTGATGGGCCTGCGCGCGAAGAATGCCGATGACGCAGCGCATTTCGAGCAAAGCTGGAAAGCCAATCGCGGCGAGCACGTTTACCGCTAAAGCAAGGCCGGGCGCATCGTAATTGAGGGGCCAGCGTGGGATATTTTTTCAATGGCGTTACTTGAAAATAAACTCGACACTGGCCCCTTTTATCCGTTTTATTCGCTGTCGGCAGCAGGGCTAGCTGTCGCTGCGCCATGACGGCAAACAACTCTTTTCATCGGAAGCGAAAATCTCCCAATATCGAGCCGAAACTTTATTAATCGATTTGCAAAGCAGCCGTCGTCTTGCTTCAGGCGGCATGGGTTCAAGAAACGGAACAAGACTTTCAGGGCGTGCCGCAATCATCACTTGCGCCCAGCCATCTCCTCGGCTCGCCAAAATTTTAGCGTGCGTCACGGCACGGCGAAAATAAGTTCTCGACAAGGCTTTTAGCTTGGTCCTCGCTTCTCGCGAGGGAGACTCTTTGCTTGCATCTGCGTATGCCATTCCAAGAACGTAGTCGGCGGCGACAAAATTCTGCCGGCTTGCCTGCCGAAGTAAGGGGATTGCACTGGAGCGATGCTCTGCGAATCGCATCAGACCAAGGTAGAACTGATATTCTGCGCTTCCAGAAGCGGCGCGCTCAACCTCGAAACCGCCAGCTTCAATAGGCATCATCATGCTGTTATAAAGATACTCGCGATGCTCGATGACGAGTCGACGAATCGTTGCCTCGTCATTGACATAGCGTCTCGCAATTTCTTCGAATGGATCATTGCTTGCGTACATCCAGATCGAACGCGCCAGATGCCCAAGCGCCTGAATCCGATCCGGGTCGGACTGAGCCAGTTCGACATCAGCCATGTTTTTCCGAAGCTCGAAGTCAGGCCCTCTGTTCCCTTCCACGGAGCGGTAGTCCAGAAAAGTAAGATCAGCATGGCGCAATCGCGCCAGATCAGCATCAGCCGGAAATATCAAAAATGGCTGATCGGAGCGATTGAGCAAAATCCTGTCGGACTTTCCGTTTAATGCCGTTGCGACAAATGCGATTTTGGTGCCCGCCGGTACGACAGGAATCCATTCTCGTCGCATGACGGTTGGTTGGCACATGCTACTGAGTCCGAACAAAAAAACATCAACCTCCTTTAACGGCTGCGCAGGTGACGAAACGACATCAACTATCGATATTCGCAATCCCCATGCGCAAGGATTGTCATGGGTATCAATACAGGCCTCGTCGAGCTTTACGTCGCCGACAACCTTTCCATATAAAACGAATTCTTTGGGATCAAACTTTACATAATTGACGGGGACAGTCTGGCAAGCACAACACCAAGCGGAAGCCAAAACACAAGCAGACCCGAATGCAATGGCTAACCGCCGCCTAAAGTTCACCGCTCTCATGGTTTGATCCTACCCAAGTTTGACGGACACCCCAAAGACGGGATACTCACCCTGATAGATTGCGCGGGCAGCCAGGGGAAAAAGGCAAGGGCCAACGGCAGCAGCGCCTGCTTGAAAGCGCAGCAACGGTGTTTCATTCTTATGCTCCCGGTATTTGAATTCTGATTGGAGCGTCGCTTATCGCCGCGACTGCTGCGCCCACTATGAATCAAGCCCCGAAAAAATCAACGCAACGCTTATTTTGTTTTACGGTTCCAGCGAAATCCTCAAACAAAACAGCCGCTTGCTCCCCTTTTTCACCCCCGAAAATCAACCACACTTAGTTCATCGACCTGGGTATCTTTGTTTTCATGAGCCAAATTACGGAGGCGCCCATGAAAGCCTTGACCGACCGCCAGGAGCGGTTCATCCACGAGTACCTGGTCGACCAGAACGCCAGCGCCGCCGCTGCCCGCGCGGGCTATGCGAGCGCTTCGCGTGCCAGCCAGGCGGCGCGGCTGATGCAGGACCCGCAGGTGTGCGCGCGCATCGCCGCCGAGCTGGAGGAGCTGTTCGGCCGCCTCAAGCTGAATGCGGTGGACGTGCTGCGCGGGCAGTTGCGCGCGGCGTATCTGGACCCGGCGAAGCTGTTCGATGCGGCGCGCGAGCCGATTCCGCTGGACGACCTGGATGAGGAAACGCGCGGCGGCCTCACCGTCAACTATTCGCTGCGGCGCGGCGGCGAGCACACCACGCATGTGAAGCAGACGCCGCGGCATATTGCGTTCGCGGCGTTGCAAAAGCGGCTGGATGCGTTCGGCAAGGTGCGCGACGCGGCGTTTGCGCAGGTGGTCGAGCAGGAGGAGCGCGAGGCGCGGGAGGCGCGGGAGGAGGAAGAGGCCGCGCGCTCGCCGCAGCCGAAGCCGTTGTTCAAGCTCACGTTCGATTTGCCTGCCGGTGCCGCGCAAGCCCCGGCGCAGGCGCCGGGCGATGCGGTGGTCGCGCCGCCGTCCATGTCCGATGGCGTCGAAGCGTTCGCCGATGCCATTCTTGCCGGCGCGAAGCCGCGGGCAGCGACGGCGGTGTCCGGTGTTCCCGCGGTTGCCGGGGATGCCGAGGCTGCGCAGGCGGCGGCGCCGGAGGCAGACCCCGACGCGCCGCCGTCGCCCTATGAGCCGGGCTACGACTACAAGAAAGACCCCAACGCCGCCTACGGCGGCCGCTTCCGGGTCTGGACCATGTACCAGGAGAAGAAAAAGGCGCAGGAGAAGCAGGCGCGCGAAGCGGCGGCGGCGGTCGCTGCGCCGGATACGCGCATCGCGCCGGGCAGGCGGGTGATGCCGCGCATGGAGCCAGGCTACAACCCGCCGTGGCTGCGCGATAACCGGCCGAAGTTCGCCATCGGCGCGGGGGAGTTTTATTTCAGCGGGGAGGAGCCG
>JAQGMJ010000011.1 GCA_028292405.1 Betaproteobacteria bacterium | reverse complement strand
GGCCGGGGGTGAATTCCTCGTCGTCGATCGACAGGATGAAGGCGGAAGCGCGCGACTGCTGCTGGGCGAACTGCGAGAGGTCGCCGTAGCTGGTGACGCCGAGGATTTCCATCCCTTCCTTCTCGATCGCTTCGGCCAGCGCGCGGATGCCCAGGCCCGAGGTGTTTTCGGAGCGGAAGTCCTCATCGATGATGACGACGGGAAAGCGGAATTTCATCAAGCATCTCCATGGCCGGCACGGAATCGCGCGGCCAACAAAAAGGGCGCGTGCCTCAAGGCGACGCGCGGGGAAGTGTAAGGCGAAACGCCGGCGAATTTAAGTAAAAGTTTTGTGACGCGGGCAGGGTCGTGTCACAGATGCAACAACGCCATCCCGGCCAGGGCAAAGCTGATGCCGGCGGCGATGTAGACTCCCTTGAGCATCCAGCGGCGGCGGGTCAGCAGGGTGATGGCAGCCAGGGCGATCGACACCTGGATCACCGTCATCGCCTGGGCCCAGCGATGGTGCAAGTGAATCTCCGTTTCGGCCTCGTCGTTCCATTGCTTGGAGCGCGCCTCCAGCACCTCGGCCTGCTTCTTGATCCCGTCTTTTTCGCCGGCGTAGCGGGCTGCTTCCTTCAGGTACTTTTCGCGGTTGACGGGGGAGAGTTCGGCGGCCAGTTCCGCCAGGTTCTGCTTGTTGCTCTTGGCCTGGTAGTAATTCCAGTGGTCCGAGGCTTCGGTCTTCTTGATCGCCGCGTTGTTCTTGTTGATCATGGCGTCATTCTGGGTGGCGCCGCCCTGGTAGGAAAACAGGGCGCCGACGGTGGAAAGCACCGCGGTCAGCACCGCCAGGCGGCCGGCGAAACTGTCGCCATCGTCATGGGCGCTGTGGGCGGCGTGCTCTAGTTCGTGGTCGTGCGGGCCGTGCACATGGAAGCCGTCTTCGCTCATGCTGGAGTTTCCTGGTGATGAATTCGCGTGTATTCGACGAAGTCGAAATCGACTTCAGGGTTGCCGCTGCGCCGCTGCGGCGCGCGGCTGGTTTCCGCCCAGACCTTGGGGTCGATGGCGGGGAAAAAGGCGTCGCCATCGAAGGCCTGGCGAATTTGGGTGACCACCAGGCGCGCCGCTGCCGGCAGCATGGCGCGGTAGACTTCGGCGCCGCCGATGACGAACACCTCGTCTGCAGCCAGGCCGGCGTCGTGCATCGCCTTCAGGGCGCCAGTGGGCGAGTCGGCCAGCAATAGGCTGCCAGGCGTCGCAGTGTCCAGGCCGGGCGGCTGGTAGTTGAGATTGCGGGTGACGACGATACTGGTACGCCCCGGCAAGGGCTTGCCCAGGGTCGCCAAAATGGATTCGAAAGTCTTGCGGCCCATGATCACCGGCCGGCCCAGCGTGGTCTGCTTGAAGTGCTTCAGATCGGCGGGCAGGTGCCAAGGCATGCGGTTGTCCAGGCCGATGCAGCGGTTGGCTGCCATGGCAACAATCATGGCGATGCGCGGCGCGACCGGGGCCGAGGAGGTGGGGGGCATAGGATCGGGGTGAAGACGGCGGAGGAAGAGCGGCGCAATTATAGCTCGCCCGCCCGAGTGGTCGGTCAGTGCTGCCGTAAGCAATTTGTGACGGTAAAAGCGCTGTAGGGTAGCGCCGGACAATGGCAAAATTTACATAATTCAAAGCTTCAACTATATATCATAACCAATTGATTTAAATGAAGTAAAAGTAATGGCATGGGCTTTGCGTTTATCTCGAAGACGCCGCAGGGCTAAATCGAGGAAACAGCCATGACCAGACTTGAACGCAGCGACCGAATTGCCCGGTTCGTGCTGATTACTGCCGTCGCTGCCGGCTGTGTTTCTCCCTTTGCCTTGGGCGCATGGAACGCCGCCGACCAGCCGAACCCGCAGGTTTCAGCCCGCTTGTTCAACCGCTTTGACACCAATCGGGACGGGGTCATCAGCGCCGCTGAAGCGCGTCAGGTTCCAGGCCTGAATGCGGTTTTTACCCGTGCCGATGGCGACCGGGACGGCCGGCTTTCCCGCACTGAATTCGTTGCGGCGCAGGGGCTGATGCCGCTGGCGGCGTCGGATGAAGGTGTCGCGGTGCCGGTGCAGTTGGCACTGGGCGAGCTTTAAGCCCGGTGGAGCATTGCAGAAAACGGAAGCACAAGGAGACATCGTCATGGAAAACCAGCCCCTTTATAAACGTACCCATCCAATGGTGCCGATCGCCGCGGCTTCGGTGATCGTCATGAGCCTCGTTGGTGTCGGCGTGTTCACCGGCGTGATTCCCACCCACATGAGCAGCCAGGCGGAGACGCCGGCGATGGTGGCCTCGGCAAGCAGCACGGCGCCGGCACCGCAGGATACGCCGCCACCGATGTATACCCCGGCGCCGAATTCCGCGCCGGCCCCGGCTTCTTATGCGCCGCCGCCCCCTCAGGCTTATGTACCGCCGGCCGTAAATCCGGCACCGCCAGCCCAGATGACGCCGGCTCCCGCGCCACTGGCTGCAGGTAGTTGCTATTCCTCTTGCGGGCGGGTCGAATACGTGCAGACCGTGGAAAGCCTGGGCAAGCCCACCGGCGTGGGCGCGGTCGCCGGCGGTGTCGGGGGCGCGCTGATCGGCAATCAGCTAGGCCACCGCAGCAGCCGCGGGCCGCTGACCATCCTCGGTGCGGTGGGGGGCGCCTTTGCCGGCAACGCGATCGAAAAGCACGTGCACAAGCAAATCAGCTACCGCGTCCATGTGCGCATGGACGACGGCAGCACCCGCAGCTTTGTCGCGGGCAGCCCCGGCGCCTATAGTGCCGGTGAGCGCGTGCGGGTGGAAAACGGCGGCCTGGTGCCGATTGGCTGAAGTCCCTGCAGCGAAAAAAAAGCGCGCCTTCGGGCGCGCATTTTTATTGCCTTGAAGCTTGCCTCAAATCGCCACCGGCGCCTTGATCGGCGCGCCCGACTGATAGCCGATGATTGCGAAATCCTCGAAGCGGTAATCGAAAATCGACTCCGGCTTGCGCTTGATCTCCAGGCGCGGCAGGGGATAGGGCGTGCGCGATAGTTGTTCCTTCACCTGCTCCATGTGGTTTGAGTAGAGGTGGCAATCGCCGCCGGTCCAGATGAAGTCGCCAGCCTCGTAGCCGGTCTGCTGGGCAAACATATGGGTCAGCAGGGCGTAGGACGCGATATTGAAAGGCACGCCAAGGAAAATGTCCGCGCTGCGCTGGTACATCTGGCAGGAAAGCTTGCCATCGGCGACGTAGAACTGGAAAAACGCGTGGCAGGGCGGCAGCTTCATGCGTGGAATCTCGCCCACGTTCCAGGCCGAGACGATCATGCGCCGCGAATCCGGGGTCTCGCGCAATTGCTTGAGCACCTGCTTGATCTGGTCGACCTCGCCGCCTTCGCGGGTCGGCCAGTGGCGCCACTGGTAGCCGTAGATCGGCCCCAGGTCGCCGTTTTCGTCGGCCCATTCGTCCCAGATCGAAACGCCGTTGTCCTTCAGGTATTTGGTATTGGTTTCACCGTTGAGGAACCACAGCAGCTCGTGGATGATCGAGCGCAGGTGCAGCTTCTTGGTGGTGACCAGCGGAAAGCCTTCGCTCAAGTCGAAGCGCATCTGGTGGCCGAACACCGAGAGGGTGCCGGTGCCGGTGCGGTCGGTCTTTTGCGCGCCGTGCTCCAGCACGTGACGCATCAAATCGAGGTATTGGCGCATGGGCCTATTTTAAGGGAATCGGCGCCGCATCGCCGGCCACCGGCGGTTGATTTTTGTTCAAGTCCGGCCAGCCCCGGTCAATACGCGATGTATGCAAACAATTCACGTGCCGACTGAAAACGATCGTCCGGATTTTTCGCCAGCAGGCGGTCCACCAGCGTCTGGTAGCCCTGCAGCGGTTCCGGCAGGCGCGGAATCTCCGCGTGCACGTGCTGGAAGGCGATGCCGGCGAGATTGTCGGAATCGAAAAGCCGCTGGTTGGTCAGCATTTCGTAGAGAATCACGCCGACGCTGTAGAGGTCGCTGCGCAAATCCTGGCTGCGCCCCAGGCATTGCTCCGGGCTCATGTAGAGCGGGGTGGCCAGCAGGCCGCCGGTGGAGGTGATGGTTTTCTCGCCCACCTGCTTGGCCAGGCCGAAGTCGACCAGCGCCAGGTGGTCGGCGTCGCGGAACATGATGTTGTGCGGTTTCAGGTCGCGGTGGATCACCCCGGCGCCGTGGATGGCGTCGAGGGCGCGGGCGATCTGCATGGTGATCTTCAGCGCCTGGATCGAGGTCAGGCGGGCGGTGTCGCGCCGCTCCATCCGCGTGCGCAGGTCGCCCCCGGAAAAATACTCCATCGCGATGTACAGGTGCTCGTCGGTAATGCCCTGGTCGTAAATGCGCGCGACGTGCTCGTTTTGCACCGCCGAGATCACCCGGTATTCACGGATGAAGCGCTCGATGAAGGCGGGGTCGGCGATCAGCCGCGCATTCAGCACCTTCAGCACCACCTGGCCCGGTTCGATCGTCGGCTGACCGAGGCGCTTCAGGCGCTCGGCCAGGAACACTCGCGAAGTACCGCCTTCGCCGATCTTGCGCAGCATGCGGTACCCGCTGATGGCCGGGGCGTCGGCCGGCGCGGCTTCGCCGATGGTATCGATGTCCAGGCTTACCGTCAGGGTGTCGGCATAGCGCTCGGCCAGGCGCGCGCGCGCCAGCAGGCGGTCGTGCTCGCGGGCGCGTTCGAGGATCGCCTCGTTGATTGCGCCAATGAGGCGGGTGGCGGTGATCTTGTCGCGACGCAGATAGTCGGCGGCGCCCAGTTTCATCGCCTGCACGGCGATGTCTTCCCCGGTCTGCGCCGACAGCAGGATGATCGGCGGCAGGCTGGGCACATGTTCGCGGAAGCTTTTCAGCCAGCTGATGCCGTCATTGCCGGCAGGCGCGCCGCTGCCGTCGGGCGCGGCTTCGTTGGGGTCGTGATGATCGAGCAGTACAACGTCATAGCGCGCCCACTCGGCAGCGGCGGGGTCGGCGAATTCCGGCGGCGAGCGCAGGTCCACCACCGCGCCTGGCCAGTGGCCCGCGATGTACTTCACGCACTGGTCGCGAAACCGGGGCGAAGCATCTATGATGAGAATGCGCAAGGGTCGGAAATAACGCGAAGGGCGAAGAGGGAAACGCGAATGGCGGACGAAAAAGCGCCAATGGGTGAACGAAAAGCGCCAATGGGTGAACGAAACGCGCCAATGGGTGAACGAAACGCGCCAAGGCGAGGGCGGCCCCGGATTCTAGCCGGAATGGCCTGTGTTGCGGAAAACGCGTGGACAACATGATACGGTTCATAAAACGCATTGGATTGTCTTGCTAAATGCTTGATTCTGCGACATGATTGTAAAAACTATAGGCGTACGGGGCCGCGCGCGTCAAGAACCATTTCTGCAATGGATCTGCTTTTGCGGCCCAATGAGAGAGTGTTGCCGGATTCTTGCCGGGGAATCATCAAGTTCGCCCGCACGGCGAAAACAATTCGAAACTGGTTTTAATTCGGGGCACTACCATGCTCAAGTTGCTGGACTCGCTGAAAAACTCCGCCCTGGGAGGCTCCCGGGACGATCACCCGTTGGCCAATCCCAAGGAGGCGGAGCATGTGTTCGCCGAGTTGCGCAGCGGCGACGCGATGAAGTCGCTCGACGAGATCACCCATTGGCTTGACTCCGTCATCACCACCGACACCCTGCGCCCCGAGCGCCGCTACGACCTGATCCGCCGCCTGGACGAAACCGGCCAGCCGCATCGCGGCAAGCTGGCGCGCGACTACGGCACCCTGTCGCGCCAGTCGAAATTCCAGGAAGGCAAGCTGTGGGCGGCCAATCACGATTTCTGGATGCGCAACGGCGAGGCCTATGACAGCCTGATCCATCGCATCGAAGCGAAGGAGAAGGGCACCGACGCACTGAAAAAAGATGCGGCGATGATCGCGGTGCGCGCCCTGCGCGCCGCCGGCATGCGCCTGAAGTGGCTCTACGTGCGCTACGGCCCGATTCCGGGCGAGGTATGGCAATCACTGGCGCGCGCCTATCAGTTCGCCGAATCGCGGCGTCTGCAACTGGGCCAGTTGATCGTGTACCCGGGCCTGCCGGGCGATGCTTCGCCCGAGGGCGAATTCACCCGTGCCCTGGTGCTGGCCGCCTCCGCGCCGGACGCGCTTTCGCCTTCCGAGCTGGACACCGCCGAGCGCCTGATCGCCCATTGCGCCGGCAAGCTGCGGGTGACGCCGCAGCCGCAGCCCGATTCGACCTACTGGTTCGACCTGGCCAATCCGCGCCATCCATTGCGCCTGGCGGCGCCACCCGAGCAGATCACGCCCGGCCTGCGCTTTTTCACCACCACCGCCGGCCATGCCGACATACAGGCGATGCTGGTGCGCATCGACCAGACCGGCGAGTTGCCGCGCGGCGTCGATTTGGGCGGCGTCACCGACGTGCGGGTGGTGCGCGAGGTGCTCAAGCACCTGGTGCTGAACTGGGCGCCGAAGCCGCCGGTACGCAAGAGCGAACGCCGGCGCATCCAGGCGCGCATGGTGGTGGCGCATGGTTTCGAGCAACTGGTGGGCATGATGCAAGGCACCGGCATGGACCTGGTGCTCAATGTTGCCACGCCGGAGACCGAAACCTGGGTGGTGGAGAACATGAGTGCCGGCGGCTTCGGCGCGGTGATCCAGCAGGTCAAGGGCGACTGGCTGAAAATCGGCAGCCTGCTGGCCGTGCAGCCGGATACGGCCGGCGCCGCCCAGGGGCCCTGGGACCTGGCCATCGTGCGCCGCCTGTCGCGCGACAGCGATAGCGGGGCGAAAAACCAGGCCAGCGTCGGCGTGCAGGTGCTGGCGCGCCAGGCCATCACCGTGGAGTTGCGTCCGCAACAGGGAGCGTGGAGCAGCGGCAACCCGTCGGTGGAAGGCATCTACATGGCCGACGCCAGCGAGCCCGGCGCGGCCCTGCTGGCGATGCCGCCCGGGCTCTACATGCCGGGCGAGCAGTTGCAGGCCGCGGTCGCGGGCCGGCGCCATTTGCTGTTTCCGATCGGCGTCACCGAGCGCGGCGACGACTACGACATGATCCGCTTCCGCGACATGGTGGAAGAAGGCTAGAGGTATTGCTGTGACGCGGTGGCTTCGGCTTGGCCTGTGAGCTGCTTACCGGGTTGACCGCGTACCAGGTTTTCCGGTCAGGGCGAAAAGTGCGGCGGATTGAGCGCCGGCAGCGAAAGCTTGCGGAACATGCCGGAGAGAAAGCGCCACAGGTTGCCGATCAGCCAGAACGACAGCAGCACCATCACCAGCAGCAGGCCGAGGAACAGCCATGCATGGGTGAAGGCCAGCCAGAGGGCGACACCGGTCAGCCCATCCTCGAAAAACGACGCGGCCCAGTTGGAAAAGGGCTCGGGCGAAGTATTGATCAGCGCGCGGCTGCCGGCCTTGGCGAAATGGCTGGTGGAAGCCAGCGTGCCGCCGAGGATGCCGGCGACCAGTACCAGGGCGGGGTCGGTATGGATACCCAGGCTGGCGGCGGCCAGCAGCGCCCCGGCCGGAATGCGGATGAAGGTGTGCACCGCGTCCCACAGCGAATCGACGCCCGGGATCTTGTCGGCGAAAAACTCGACCAGGAACATCAGGCCGGAAGCGCCCACCACCCAGGGGTGGGAGAGCACGGTGAGGTCGCCCGGCAGGGTGACGATGCCGAAACTGGCGAGCAGCCCGGCGGCGAACATGACCGCGTAGAGACGCATGCCGGAGGCCCAGGCCATGCCGGCGCCGATCGCGATGGTGTTGATCATGTCCATGGGTGTCTCCGGGCTTCGTGCGGCGCCTTAAAGCCGCGTGGTTCGCTGGCGCCAGATGCCCGCGACAGGGGATTATCCGAGTCGGGCGCCTCGCCGGTTCAGTTATTATTGCGCCTTTCCGCCGCTGTTTGTCAAACCGGCGTCTTTAAATATCTTTAAATCATCCGACAAAGTTGTTGCAAGACAGAGGAGGAAGCAATCCATGATGCCGTCCAAAGACGCTGCCCGGGGCGCGAAGCGCCGCGATTTCCTGAAAACTGCGGGCGCTGTTACCCTAGGCGCCGCCACCCTGGGCGCACCGGCAATCGTCCGCGCCCAGGCCAAGACCCTGAATATCGGCCTGTTGCTGCCGAAGTCCGGCACCCTGGCCTTTCTCGGTCAGTCCTGCCAGAAGGGCGCCGACATTGCCGCCGAGGTGTGCGCCCAGCTGGGCTACAAGGTCAACATCAAGCTGATGAGCGCGGACTTCGAGTCCAACGTCGATTTGTCGCGCGCGCGTGCTGAAAAACTAATCAGCGAAGGCGCGCACATGCTGGTGGGTCCGTTCGACTCCGGCGCCGCCGGCGCCATCGCGCAGGTGGCCGAGCAGAAGGGCGTGCCCTTCGTCATCAACATCGCCGCCGCCCCGCAGATCACCGAGCAGGGCTACAAGTTCGTGTTCCGCAACTTCTTCACCGCGGGGCAACTGGTGGGCAACGGACTGAAGCTGATGAAGGAGCTGTTCGTCGCGACCAAGACGCAGCCCAAGAGCGCCGTCTACATGCACGTGAACGACACCTTCGGCATGGCCAACAAGGGCGCGATCGACAAGCTCTACCCGGGCGCCAACCTGGGCATGGAACTGAAGGCCTCGATCGCCTATGACCCGGCGGCGCGCGACCTCTCCGTCGAAGTCGCCAAGGCGAAAGCCACCGGTGCCGACGTGCTGATGGTTACAACCCGGATCAACGACGCGATTTTGCTGGTGCGCGAAATGGTCAAGCAGCGCTGGGAGCCGATGGGCATCATCAACCCCGGCTCGCCCGGCCTGTACGAGCAGCAGTTTTTCGCCACGCTCGGCAAATACTCCGACTATTGCATCACCAACGTCGCCTGGTCCGACCCGAAGAGTGCGGTGACCGACATGGCGAAAGCAGCCTGGGCGAAGAAATTCCCCAAGGACCCGTGGGAAGGCAATATCCTCAACGCCGGCTTCACCATCGAAGCCATCATGATCTGCGCGGATGCTTTCCAGCGCGCCGGCAGCACCGACGGCAAGGCCCTGGCCGATGCCCTGCGCAAGACGAAGATCGAAAAGAAGATCATGCTGGGCGGGCCGATCGAGTTCGACGCCAAGGGGCAGAACAACAACATCATTTCCGCCTGCCTGCAAAACCGCAGCGGCTGGGCGCGGGTGGTGCTGCCGTCCGACAAGGCCGAGCGGCCGCCGATTTTCCCGATGCCGGGCTGGGGCAACCGCGGGGCGTAGTTACGTAGCCGTAACGTACCTGCCGTACACCCGCCCGGCAGTTCTCGCAGTAGACGTAACCGGGGCGCCGCCAACAGCGGCGCCCCGGAGTTTTTAATCGATCCAGGCTCACATGTCCGATCTGTATCTCAATGCCGCCGTCGGCGGCGCGCTCACCGGCCTGGTCTATGGCCTGATGGCGCTTGGACTGTCGGTAATCTTCGGCGTGGTGCGGGTGGTCAACTTCGCCCACGGTGAAATGATGACCGGCGCCATGTACGGCGCCATCCTGCTGGCGCAGGCATTCAAGCTTGATCCATTGGTGGCGATGGCGCCGATCGCCATCGGCATGTTCCTGCTCGGCTACGGCCTGCAGCGCGGCCTGGTCAATTCCTTCGTGCAGCGGCCCGAGCACACGCAGTTCATGCTGATGGTGGCTGTTGCCATCATTCTCACCAATTCACAGCTGATTGCCTTCGGACCGAACGCGCGCAACGTGCAGGTGGACTACGCGCTGGACTCCTATCAATTTGGCGCCCTGATCATCGACAAGGTGCGCATTTTCGCCGCCATCGCGGCACTGGCGGTGTCGGGAGCGCTGTTCGCGTTTTTTCGCTTCACGCTGACGGGTAGGGCGATCCGCGCCTGCGCCGATAATTATCTCGGCGCGCAGGTGGTGGGCCTGAACGTCAAGCACCTGTACGGCCTGACCTTCGGTATCGGCGCGGCCTGCCTGGGCGCGGCCGGCTGCCTGTTGCTGCTCTTGCTGGATGTGACGCCGCTGCAGGGGCCTTCGTACACCCTGCTGGCCTTCATCATTGTCATCGTCGGCGGCATGGGCAGCCTGACCGGGGCGTTGCTATCGGGCCTGCTGGTGGGGGTGTCGGAAGCTCTGGCCGGCGTGGCGTTCGACCCTTCGGCGAAAAGCATGTTCACCTTCGCGCTGCTGATCCTGGTGCTGCTGTTCCGCCCGCAGGGCTTGCTGGGGCGGCGCCCATGAACATGCTGTTCGACGGTTTGCCGCGGCGCGCGCTGGTGGCGCTGGGCCTGTTCCTCGCCGTGTTGTTGGTGGCGCCCTGGCTGGTCAATGCCTATATCCTCTCGCTGCTGGTGGTGGTGCTGTACTTCGCCTACGCGGGCCAGGCGTGGAACGTGATGATGGGCTTTGCCGGGCAGCTTTCGCTCGGCCATTCCCTGTATGTCGGCCTCGGCGCCTATGCGGCCGCGATGATGTTCACCAAGTTTGGCGTCAACCCCTGGGTCGGCTTGCTGGTGGCGGTGGCGACGACCACGGCGATGGGCGCGATCATCGGTTTCCTGGCGTTTCGTTTCGGCATCGGCGGGGTGTACTTCGCCATCCTCACCATCGCGTTCTCCGAATTCGTCCGCGTCGGCTTTGACCACTGGCCCTGGCTGGGCGGCTCCGGCGGTCTGTTCCTGCCGGTGGCCAACCTGAGCAGCAACGACCTGCTCAACCTGCGCGGCGCGCCCATCATGTTCTACTACGTGATGTTGGCGATGTGCGTGGCCGCGCTGGGTTTTTGCCGCTGGCTGCTAGGCAGCCGCCTGGGCTACTACTGGCAGGCGATCCGCGAAAACGAGGACGCCGCCGCCGCCCTGGGTATTCCAGTGTTCCGCTACAAGATGATCGCGGTGATGCTTTCTTCCGCCATGACGGCCTTCGCCGGCGTGTTCTACGCCTTCTATTACAACAACCTGTTTCCCGAGCAGATTTTTTCCATGGGCCGCTCGATCGAGATCATCCTCGGGCCGATCATCGGCGGCCTGGGCACCCTGATCGGCCCGATTGTCGGCGCCTTTGTGCTGACGCCGCTGGCCGATGGACTTTCCGAACTGCTGCAGTGGGCGGGCATTGACGTGCCCGGTGTCAAGCAGGTGTTCTACGGCATCTGCCTATTGCTGGTAGTGGTGTTCCTGCCCAATGGCATCTGGCCGATGCTGGCGCGGCGCCTCGGCCTCGAGCGGGAGCACTGAAATGGCGCTGCTCGAGGTCGTTGGCATCGGCAAGCATTTTCGCGGCCTGCGCGCGCTGCACGACGTCAGTTTTTCGATTCCCCAAGGCGCGATCCACGCCATGATCGGCCCCAATGGCGCCGGCAAGACCACCTGCTTCAACGTCGTCGCCGGGGTCTACAAGCCGGACGGCGGCAGCATCCGCTTCGACGGCAAGCCGATCGCCGGCCTGCGTCCGGACCAGATCTGCCGCGCCGGCATCGGGCGTACTTTCCAGGTGGTGAAACCCTTTCCCGGGCTCTCGGTGCTGGACAACGTGGTGGTGGGTGCGCTGAACGCCAGCGCCAGTGTTGCGCAGGCGCGCAAGGAAGCGATGCGCGTGCTCGAGTTGCTGCACCTGGCCGACAAGGCGAAACATCCCGCCGCCAGCCTGACACTGCCGGAGCGCAAGCGCGTCGAAGTTGCGCGCGCCATGGCCACCGGGCCGAAACTGCTGCTGCTCGACGAGGTGATGGCGGGCCTGCGGCCTACCGAGGTCGACGAGATGGTGGCGGTGTTCCGCCGCGTCAACCAGGAAACCGGCCTAACCATTTTGCTGATCGAGCACGTGATGCGCGCGGTGATGGCGCTGGCCCAGCACATCGTGGTTTTGCACTACGGCGAGAAGATTGCCGAAGGCGCGCCGCAGGAGGTGGTCAAAGACCCGAAGGTACTGGAGTGTTATCTCGGCGAGGAGGCACTGTGAGCGAACTCCTTGAAGTGCGCGACCTCGACCTGTATTACGGCGACGCCCAGGCGCTCTCCGGGGTCAGCCTGACGGTGAGGGAGAAGGACGTCGCGGTGATCGTCGGGTCGAACGGCGCGGGCAAGTCCAGCCTGATCCGCACCGTCGCCGGCATCGAGCGCCCGCGCGCCGGCAGCATCCGCTTCAAGGGCGTTGAAATCGCCGGCCTGCCGAGCCACCAGGTGTGCGAGCTGGGCATCGGCCAGGTGGCCGAAGGGCGGCAGGTGTTTCCCACCATGAGCGTGGAAGAAAATCTGCAGATGGGCGGCCTGCTGAAACGCGCCCGGGCGCGCATGAAGGCCGGCTTGCGCGAGGCCTACGACATGTTTCCGCGCCTGGAAGAGCGCAAGCGCCAGGCGGCCGGCACGCTTTCGGGCGGCGAGCAGCAGATGCTGGCGATCGCTCGCGCGCTGATGGGCCGGCCGGAACTGCTGATGTTCGACGAGCCTTCGCTGGGCCTGGCGCCCTCGGTAGTACAGGAGATGTTCCAGATCATCAGGCGCCTGAACCAGGGCGGCATCACCGTGGTTCTGGTGGAGCAGAACGTCGCCGCCTCGCTCAAGCTGGCGCGTGAAGCCTATGTGCTGGAGAACGGCTCGATCGTGCTTTCCGGCAGCGGCGCGGAACTGCTGGCCGACGACCGGGTGCGCAAGGCCTATCTCGGGCTGTAGTTGCCGCGCTATTTGCGCTATTTTTGGACCTTGATCACATAGCGCACGAAGGCGTCGCGCGGGGTGAATTTGTCGTACAGGGCGCGGGCGCGCTGGTTGTCTTCGCGCGTCATCCAGTAAAGGCGCGACCAGCCTTCGCTTTGCATGCAGGTCACCAGCCAGGCGATCAGTTGCCGGCCCACGCCCCGGGCGCGGGCGGCGGGGTCGACGAACAGGTCTTCGAGGTAGCACACCGGTAGCAAATCCCAGGTGTTTTCATGCACCACGTAGTTGGCGAAACCGATGGGTTGGTCATGCTCGCCGACGGCGACGATGGCGTGGATGCTCGAGGCGGGATGGAGGATGCGGTGCCAGGTACGCGCGGTTACGTCAGGACTCAAGCTGGCTTCGTAGAATGCGCAATAACCGTCCCACAAGCGGCGCCAGGCGGCTTCGTCGCGGGCTTCGATTTTGCGGATGCTGATGGACATGGGGTTTGGCGGGCAACGAACGGGTTTGCGCCCAGTTCAACATGCGTCCCCCTAGCGTGTCAACAGCCCCCGCATGAGATAATTTGACCATGCACACATTGCTGCTTTCCCTGCGCATGCTTGCGCGTGACGCCCGGGCGGGTGAACTGCGGGTGCTGCTCGCGGCTTTGGTGATCGCGGTGGCCAGCGTCACCTCAGTTGGGTTCTTCGCCGACCGCGTCGGCCGTGCCCTGGCCCAGGAGTCACACCAACTGATCGGCGCCGACCTGGTGGTAAGCGCGGACCGGCCGATGCCGGACCAATACGCCAGCGAAGCGGCTAACCGGGGCCTGCAAACCGCGGGCGCCGCGACTTTCCCGAGCATGGCCTCGCTGAACGGCAAGACCCACCTGGCGGGCTTCAAGGCAGTGACCGGCAGTTATCCGCTGCGTGGCGCTCTGCGTGTCGCGCCGAACCGCAACCAGCCGGACGCCGCCACGCGCGAGATTCCCGCACCCGGCACGGTCTGGCTGGACGAGCAACTGGCTGCCAGCCTGCAGGCCAAGCCCGGCGACCTGATCGGCGTGGGCGACATCACCCTGCGTTTCGCCCAGGTGCTGACGCTGGAACCGGACCGTGGCGCCAGCTTCCTGTCGATTGCACCGCGCCTGCTGATGAACCAGGCCGACCTGCCGCGCACCAACCTGATCCAGCTCGGCAGCCGCGTCAATTACCGCCTGCTGGTGGCCGGCGCCGACAACACCATGAAGGCCTACACCGCCTGGGTGAAGGAACGCCTGGGGCGTGGGCAGCGCCTGGAGGAGGTGAGCAATGCGCGCCCGGAGATCCGCAACACCGTGGCTCGCGCGCAGCAATTTCTCGGGCTGGTGGCTTTGCTGGCGGTAATCCTTGCCGCCGTCTCGGTGGCGCTGGGCGCCCGGCGTTTCATGCAACGCCATCTCGACGGCTGTGCCGTGCTGCGGGCGATGGGCGCGAGCCAGGGTAAGCTGTTCGGCTTGTACTCGGCGGAATTCCTCTGGTTGGGCTTGCTGGGTTCGGCGGCCGGTACCTTTCTGGGCTGGGCGGTGCATGAGTTGCTTGCCGCTTTGCTGGGCTACCTGGTGGCGGTGGAGTTACCGGCGCCGACACTGATGCCGGCGCTGCAGGGCTTTGCCACCGGCACCTTGCTGCTGCTGGGTTTCGCGCTGCCGCCGCTGATCCAGCTGGCGGGTGTGCCGCCGGTGCGGGTGATTCGCCGTGAAATGGGCAACCCGAAGTCCGCCACCCTGATCGCCTATGCCTGTGGTGCGGTGGCCTTGGTGCTGCTGATCCTGTGGCAGGCGCGCGACTTGAAGCTGGGGCTGATCGCCGCCGGCGGCTTTGCCGCCGCGCTTGGTATCAGCGGTGTGCTGACCTACGGCGTGCTCAAGCTGCTGGCGCGCTTGCGCGGCGAGGCGGGTTTCTCCTGGCGTTATGGCGTGGCGGCGATGCGCCGGCGCAGCCTCGCCACTGTCACCCAGGTAGTGGCGCTGAGCCTGGGGCTGGCGGCGCTGCTGATGCTCACCATTACGCGCGGCGACCTGATCGACAAGTGGCAAACCACGATTCCGCCGGACGCGCCGAACCGCTTCATCATCAACATCCTGCCCGAGCAGCGCGATACGCTGACCGAGGTGTTCCGGCAAAACGGCGTCGGCGCGCCGGTGTTGTACCCGATGATCCGCGGCCGCCTGATCGCGATCAACGGCAAGCCGACCGGGCCGGAGTTTTTCAGCGACGACCGCGCGCGCCGCCTGGTCGACCGCGAGTTCAATCTCTCCTACATGAACCAGCTTCCCAGCCACAATGCGGTGGTGCAGGGGCAATGGTTCAGCCCGGCCGAACTGGAGCAGGGCGCTCTGTCGGTGGAGGAGGGCATCGCGAAGACCCTGGGCCTGAAAATCGGCGATCGTCTAACGTATGAAATCGCCGGCCAGACTTTCGAGGCGCCGATCACCAACCTGCGCAAGCTGAGCTGGGACTCGATGCGGGTGAATTTCTTCGTCATCGTCAATCCCAAGCTGCTGTCGCCGTTTCCCGCGACCTACATTACTTCGTTTCACTTGCCAGCCGGCAAGGAGGCGATGGCCGACGAGATGGTGGCGCGCATGCCCAACCTGACGCTGATCGACGTCTCGGCGATGATCCGCCAGATCAAGGGGGTGATCGACCAGGTGGTGGAAGCAGTGCAATTCATTTTCCTGTTCACCCTGGCCGCCGGCATGACAGTGCTCTATGCAGCGCTCACCGCCAGCCAGGACGAGCGCACCCGCGAAGCCGGCATCCTGCGCTCGCTCGGCGCCTCCTCGGCGCAACTCAAGCGCGCGCAATGGGCGGAGTTCATTTTGACCGGCGCATTGGCGGGGCTGTTTGCTTCGGCTATCGCCTTCAGCGTCGGCTATGCGGTGACCGTATTCGTGCTCGACCTGCCGCCGGGCTTCAACCCGTGGCTGTGGCTGGCGGGCATTTTCAGCGGTGCGGTCTGCACCATGGCCGGCGGATGGCTGGCGCTGGCCGGCGCGCTGAAGCGTCCGCCGATGGCGACGCTGCGGGACGCCTGAAATGAGTGAAGAAGAGCAAACGCAGGAAGGCCAGGCCACCGCCTATGAATTGCTGGGTGGCGAGGAAAAAGTGTTCGCGCTGGTCGACCGCTTCTATGACCTGATGGATGAAATGCCGGAGTACTACGGCATCCGCAAGCTGCACCCGGTGACGCTCGATGGCTCGCGCAGCAAGCTGAAGATGTACCTCTCCGGCTGGCTTGGCGGACCCAACTTGTATATCGAGCAATTCGGCCATCCGCGCTTGCGCGCGCGCCATTTGCCGTTTTCCATCGGCATGGACGAGCGCAACCAGTGGCTCGCCTGCATGTACTCGGCGATGGAGCAAACCGGCGTGCCGGAAGAATTGCAGACGCGCCTGCAGGAAGCCTTTTTCGGGACGGCCGACTGGATGCGCAATCGTGAAAACTAGGCCGAACGTCGGAAAGAAGAAATAATGGAAGGCCTGCTGATCTGGGTAACGGCTATCGCCGCGCTGGCAGCCGCCGTGCTGGCCGGGCTTGCTTACGCCCGCAGCGGGCGTGGTGCCGAGGATAATTCGGCGCCGCGTTTCGATCGCATCGACGCGGCGGGCGAGCGCGTCGAGCGCGAATTGCGCCAGGAGGTGCGTGCAGCCTCGCAGGACGGCCGCAAGGAACTCGGCGAAAGCTTGCAGCAATTCCAGCGCACCCTGAGCGACCAACTGACCAATACCAACCTGGTGCAAAACCAGAAAATCGACGCCTTCGCCCAGACCCTGGGCGTGCTGACGCAGAAAAACGAAGCCCAGCTTGAGTTGTTACGCAACGATGCCCGTGCGGGCCGCGAGGAAAACGGCAATGCCCTGCGCCGCTTCGGCGACCAGTTGCAGCAGCAACTGGTGGTGCTGACACAATCGAACGAGCAAAAGCTCACCGAAGTGCGCAACACCCTCGAGGTTCGCCTGAAGGACATCGAGACGCAGAATGCGGTCAAGCTGGAAGAAATGCGCAAGACGGTGGATGAAAAGCTGCATGCCACGCTGGAGCAGCGCCTGGGCGAATCATTCAAGCTGGTGTCCGAGCGCCTCGAGCAGGTGCATCGCGGCCTGGGCGAGATGCAGACCCTGGCCATCGGCGTCGGCGACCTGAAACGCGTGCTGACCAACGTGAAGACGCGCGGCACCTGGGGTGAGGTGCAACTTGCGGCCTTGCTCGAACAATCGCTGACGGCCGAGCAGTACGCCACCAACGTCGCCACCCGCCCCGGCAGCGCCGACCGCGTGGAGTTCGCCATCCGCTTGCCCGGGCGCGAGCCCGAGGGCCTGGGCGCGACCCAGGTGTGGCTGCCGATCGATTCCAAATTCCCGATCGAGGACTACGAGCGCATTGTCGCGGCGCATGACCTCGCCGATTTGGTAGCGATGGAAGAAGCGTCGAAGGCGCTGGAAGCGCGCATCAAGCTTGAAGGCCGCGCGATCCGCGATAAATACGTCGAGCCGCCGCACACCACCGATTTCGCCATCCTGTTCCTGCCCACCGAGGGTTTGTATGCAGAGGTGCTGCGCCGCCCCGGCCTGGCCGATTGGCTACAGCGCGAGTGCCGCGTCACCATCGCCGGGCCGACCACCTTGTCGGCGGTGCTCAATTCACTGCAAATGGGCTTTCGCACCCTGGCGATCGAAAAGCGCGCCAGCGATGTATGGATGGTGCTGGGTGCGGTGAAGACCGAGTTCGGCAAGTTCGGCGAAGTGCTGGCGCGCACCAAGTCGCAACTGCAAAGCGTCGCCAACTCCATCGATGCGGCCGAGACCCGCACCCGGCAGATGGAGCGCAAGCTGAAAAGCGTGGAAGCCCTGCCGGAGCCGGAGGCGGTGCGCCTGCTCGACGCGGAGAATAGTCCTGGCACCCTATAAGCGACGGAGCGCCTCCGCGTGATCTGGGAAATCGGCTCCGTCCTCAAGCACACGCTACTGCCGCCGCTGGCGCTGGGCTGGGTGCTGCTGCTGGTCTGGCTGCTGATGCGCCGGCGGCCGCGCACGGCGCGCTGGCTGCTCGGACTGGTGCTGCTGTTCGGCTACCTGGCGGCGACCCCGTGGCTGAGCAATACGCTGATGGATCGCTTCGTGATCGACCGCCGGCCGCCCGCGGCGACGGCGCCACAGGCGATTGTGGTGCTGGGCGGTGGACGCGGCCTGGCTTTCGATGCGCAAGGGCGGGTGGCGGAGGCCTTTCCGATCGGCGGCACCATGGACCGGCTGTTCACCGGCGCGCGCCTGCAAAGGCAAACAAAACTGCCGGTACTGGTCACCGGCGGCAAGAATGACGGCTATGACCCCGCCGAGGGCGAGATGATGCGCGACGTGCTGCTGCGCGACTTCAACGTGCCGGTGCGCTGGGTCGAGGTGGCCTCGCGCAACACGGTGGAAAACGCGAGCATGTCCGCGCCGCTGCTGCGCGCCGCCGGAGTGAAGACGATTTTCCTGGTGACCAATGACTTCCATGTCCGCCGCGCCCGTGCTCTCTTCGAGGCGCAAGGCTTTGCGGTGGTGCCGGTACCGGCGCTGGTGCCGCTGGCGCCGGACGGCCGGCCGGTGGTGGAAGCCCCTTCGCCGTTTAGCTGGCGCGAGCTGGTGCCAAACACGGCGGCGCTGGGACGTACTTTCCTGGCCTGCAACGAGATCGCGGGAATGCTTTACGCGCGCATGAACATGCCTTAGGCGGCTGCCGGCGCGGAGGCCCTCGCGGCCGCAACGCCTGCCCCCACCGTCGGCGCGAACCAGTGGATCGGCAATTCACGCTTGATGCGCGCGTTGTCCATGCGTCGCGATTCACTCATGAAAGAGAGCAGGGCGGGCGACACCGCCTGCTTGATCTCGATGCGCGGCAAGCGCGGCGGGCGCGCCAGGCAAAAAGTGTCCGCGACCAGATCGAAATAGTCGCCCATCCTCATGTCGCCGCCGTCGTTGGCGTTGTAGATACGAACCTGCGGACGCACACGCTTGCGCAAGCGCCTAAGCGCGGCGATGGCCAGCGCGGCCAGGTCGGCGGCGTGGATGTGGTTGGTATAGACATCGTCGGCGGGGGCGAGTGCCGGCGTGCCAGCCCGCAGCCGCTCCAGCGGCAGGCGCGTCTCGCTGTAAATGCCCGGCACGCGCAGGATGATCAGGCGAAACGCGCCGCGCCGCGCATGCCGGATCAGCGCGCGCTCGGCGTCGACCCGCCGCACCGCGCGGGCGTTGCGTGGGTGCAAGGGCTGGGCTTCGGTAATGCGTGCGCCGGCGCAATCGCCATAAACCCCGCTGGTGCTCAGGTAAACCACGGTGCGCTTGCGCCGCCCAGCGGGGGAGCGCGAGGGGCCGCATGTTAAACTCGATCGCTTATGGTCCGTTTTCCGCGAGCGATCGAACGCGCGCAATATATTTCGCGTCCGCGTATCTTGGGCGCCGCGCGCGGGCGGTGGGGCGCAGTGCAGCAGGCTGTCCCAGTCGCGCGGCAGGCGCGTGAGGCTCCCGGGCTTGTCGAGGTCGGCCAGTGCCGGGCGGGCGCCGATGTGGCGCAGCGCCGCGCGGCTGGAGGGTGTCGAGGTCAGCGCGGTCACTTCCGCGCCGCCGCCGATGCAGGCAATCACCCGGCGGCCGATGTCGCCGGCGCCAAGCACCAGCAGTTTTCCCCGCAGTTTTCGTCCTGATTTCATTTTCGCCATTTTCACACAGCCGCCATGAGTTTCAACGTCACCATCCGGCCTTCGGGCCACCAGTTTCAGCCCAAGCCGGAAGAAACGGTCCTGCAGGGCGCTCTCAACAACGGCTTCGGCCTGCCCTATGGCTGCCGCAACGGCGCCTGCGGCTCATGCAAAGGCAAGATCCTGGGCGGCGAGGTGGACTACGGCAAGTATTCGCCGGCAGTGCTGAGCGTGGCCGAGAAGGCCCAGGGCATGGCCTTGTTTTGCTGCGCCAAGCCGCTCTCCGACCTGGAGATCGAAGTGCGCGAAGTCGGCGCCATCAAAGACATCCAGGTCAAGATGCTGCCTTCGCGCGTGCAAAGCATCGAGCGCCCGGCCGACGACGTCGTGGTGATTTCGCTCAAGCTGCCGGCCAACGAGCGCCTGCAATACCTGGCCGGGCAATACATCGAGTTCGTCTTGCGCGACGGCAAGCGCCGCAGCTATTCAATGGCCAATGCGCCGCACGACGACGCCTTCGTGCAATTGCATATCCGCCACCTGCCGGGTGGGCATTTCACCGACCACGTGTTCAGCAAGATGAAGGAGCGCGACATCCTGCGCTTCGAGGGCCCGCTGGGCAGCTTCTTCCTGCGCGAGGAGTCGGACAAGCCGATCGTCTTTATCGCCTCCGGCACCGGCTTTGCGCCGATCAAGGCGGTGATCGAGAGCATGCTCTACCGAGGCATCAAGCGGCCGATGACCCTCTACTGGGGCGGGCGCCGGCCGAAAGACATCTACATGATGGACCTGTGCAAGACCTGGGAGGCGGCCGCGCCGCATATCAAGTTCATCCCGGTGGTCTCCGACGCGCTGCCGGAAGACAACTGGAGCGGCCGCACCGGCTTCGTCCATCAGGCGGTGGTCGATGATTTCCCCGACCTCTCCGGCCACCAGGTCTACGCCTGCGGCGCCCCGGTGGTGATCAACTCCGCCAAGCGCGACCTGGTCGCCAAATGCCAGCTGCCGGACGAAGAGTTCTACGCCGACAGTTTCACCACCGAAGCCGACCTGGCGAAAGTCGTATGAGCAAGCTACCCGATATCAAGAACACGGCGGAAGCCAAAACCCGCGCCATCGTCACCGTCATTGGCGAAGACCAGGTCGGCATCATTGCCGGCGTGGCCACCATCCTGGCCGACTCAGGCGCCAACATCCTCGACATCTCGCAGTCGATCATGCAGGAATTTTTTGTCATGATCATGATGGTGGACCTGGCCAAAGCAAAGGTCAGCTTCGAGGAATTGAAGACCCAACTTAATGCCAAGGGCGCGGGTATGAACCTGAAAATCGACATCCAGCGCGAAGATGTATTCAAGCTGATGCACAGGGTATAGCGGCATGGCCAGCAGCAGCTATTCCCCGCAGGAGATCGTCGAAACCATCCGCATGGTGCAGATGGAAAAGCTGGACATCCGGACGATTACGATGGGCATCTCGCTGCGCGATTGCGCCTCCGAGAGCGCCGAGCGCCTGGCGATCCGCGCCTACGACAAGATCTGCCGCAAGGCCGCCAAGCTGGTTGCGACCGGCGAGGCGATCGCGCGCGAATATGGCATTCCAGTCATCAACAAGCGCATTTCGGTAACGCCGGTGGCTATTGTCGCCGAAGCGGCCAGCGACGCCGACCAGTTGGAGACGATGCTGAAAATCGCCCATGCGATGGACCGCGCCGCGCGCGAAGTCGGCGTCAATTTCATCGGCGGCTTTTCCGCCCTGGTGCACAAGGGCGCGACGCCCGGCGACATGGCGCTGATGAACGCCATCCCGCAGGCGCTGGCCGAGACCGAGCGGGTCTGCGCCTCGGTGAACATCGGCTCGACCAAGTCCGGCCTGAACATGGACGCGGTGGCCCTGATGGGCCGCGTAGTGAAAGAAGCCGCGCAGCGTACCGCCGCGGCCGACGGCCTGGGTGCGGCCAAGCTGGTGGTGTTTTGCAACGCGGTAGAGGACAACCCCTTCATGGCCGGCGCCTTCCATGGCGTCGGCGAGCCGGACTGCGTGATCAACGTCGGCGTCTCCGGACCCGGCGTGGTGCTGCGCGCGGTCGAGGCCGCGCCCGAAGCGGACTTCGGCGAGCTTTCCACCATCATCAAGCGCACCGCCTTCAAGATCACCCGCATGGGCGAGTTATTCGGCCGTACCGCTTCCGAGCGGCTTGGCGCACCCTTCGGCATCGTCGATTTGTCGCTGGCGCCGACGCCGGCAGTGGGCGATTCGGTGGCGCGCATTCTTGAGGCCATGGGCCTGGAGCGCGTGGGCATCCATGGTTCCACCGCTGCGCTGGCGATGCTCAACGACGCGGTGAAAAAGGGCGGGGCGATGGCTTCCAGCTACGTCGGCGGTCTCTCCGGCGCCTTCATCCCGGTGTCGGAAGACATCGGCATGATCGAGTCCGCTGAAATGGGTGTGCTCACCTTCGACAAGCTGGAGGCCATGACCGCCGTCTGTTCCGTCGGCCTGGACATGATTGCCATTCCCGGCGACACCCCGGCCGAGACGATTGCCGCCATCATCGCCGACGAAGCGGCCATCGGCATGATCAACCGCAAGACCACCGCGGTGCGAGTGATCCCGGCGCCGGGCAAGAAGGTCGGCGACAGCGTCGAATTCGGCGGATTGCTGGGGCGTGCGCCCATCATGCCGGTGCATACGCTCTCCAGCGCGGCGTTTATCCAGCGCGGCGGACGCATCCCGGCGCCGATCCAGGCGTTGAACAACTAGGATTTGCGGCCGCTCCGGCCGCAAATCCGAGCAGTGCGGGGCTTGCCGTGCCTTGACTAAATGTGCATATGCCCTTAATATAAGTGCATATGCACATAAATACGCTGGAATGTGCTCTTCAAGCCGTTGTTGCATAACGGAAAGGCATTCATGTCCGCCCCCAGCAAACCGGAAACCGCGCCCGCCGGCAAAAGCGCCACGATGGACCCGCGCACCAAGGCCCTGCTCGAAGGGCCGATCGCCGGCACCCTGTTGCGCATGGCCGGCCCCAATGTGCTGGTGATGTTGGCGCAGGCTGCCTCCGGCCTGATCGAAACCTATTTCATCGGCAAGCTGGGTACCGACGCACTGGCGGGCGTGGCCCTGGTGTTCCCGGTGATCATGCTGATGCAAATGATGTCCGGTGGGGCCATGGGCGGCGGCATCTCCTCGGCGATCGCGCGGGCCCTGGGCGGCGGCCGGCGCGCCGACGCCAGCGCCCTGGTGATGCATGCGCTGGTGATTGCCCTGGGCTTCGGCTTTTTCTTCATGGCGCTGGTGCTGGGCGGCGGGCGTTACCTGTACGCGGCGATGGGCGGCAGCGGCGCCTCGCTGGCGGCAGCGCTCACGTATTCCAACTGCGTGTTCATGGGCGTGGTGCTGGTGTGGCTATTCAACTCGTTGGCGGCGGCGATCCGCGGCACCGGCAACATGACGGTGCCGGCCAACGTCATCTGCATCGGCACGGTGCTGCTGGTGCCGGTCTCGCCGATGCTGATTTTCGGCATCGGACCATTTCCCGCGCTGGGCATCGTCGGTGGCGCGGTAGCGCTGCTGCTTTATTACTTCATCGGCAGCCTGGTGCTGGGTTATTACCTCTGGTCCGGGCGCAGCGTGATCAAGCCTACCTTGCGTGACGCGCGCCTGCGCTGGCCGCTGTTCAGCGACATCCTGCGCGTCGGCCTGGTGGCGGCGCTGGTGACGGTGTCGACCAACCTGACCATCATGATAGGCACCGCCTACGTCGGCCACTGGGGTCCGGCGGCGATCGCGGGCTACGGCACCGGCACGCGCCTGGAGTACATGATGATTCCGCTGGTGTTCGGCCTCGGCGGCCCGCTGGTGGCGATGGTTGGCACCAACATCGGCGCGGGCAAGCGCGAACGGGCGCTGAAAGCGGCGTGGATTGGTGCTGCTATTTCAGTAGGGCTCACCGAGACGATCGGCATCGCCGCCGCGTTATTCCCGCGCGCCTGGCTTTCGCTGTTCGACACCGCGCCGGCGATGCTCGACACCGGTGCGACCTATCTTCGCACCGTTGGCCCCTTCTACGGCATGCTCGGCCTGGCGATGGCCTTGTACTTCGCTTCGCAAGGCGCGGGCCGTTTGCTCTGGCCGCTTACCGCCAACGTGGTGCGCCTGGCCATCGCCGTGATCGGCGGCTGGCTGGCCCTGCATTTCGGCGGCGGCCTGTTGCAGATATTTCTGGTACAAAGCCTGGCGCTCACCGCCTTCGGCCTGATCAACGCCGCGGCGGTGGCGGGCGGTTCGTGGTTCGGCCCGGTGGCCTGGCTGCGCGTATCCCGGGGGCTGGCGCCCAAAGGAGCTGGATCATGAGCGGCGGGCGTTATCTCGAAGACTACGCGGTCGGGCAGAAGTACAGCTCCGGCCGCCTGAAGCTCGACCCGGCACGGGTCAAGAGCTTCGCCGCCGAGTTCGACCCGCAGCCGTTTCACCTCGATGAGGAGGCCGCGCAGGCCACCTTGTTCCGCGGCCTGGCCGCCAGCGGCTGGCACACGGCGGCACTGACCATGCGCCTGCTGGTGGAAAGCGAGCTCAAGCCGGCCGGCGGCATTATCGGCGCCGGCTTCGACGAGTTGCGCTGGCCCAAGCCGGTGCGCCCGGGGGACGAGTTGCGCGTGGAAGTCGAGGTGCTGGAAGTGCGCCCCTCCAAATCGCGTCCCGAACAAGGCATGCTGAAAATGCGCACCACCACTTTTAACCAGGCCGACGAAGCGGTGCAAATCTCGGTCGGCAACCTGGTGGTAAAACGCCGTCCGCAATGAGGAGGCGTTCAAGGACGCAGCCGCCCGGTCTAGCGGCAGCGCCGGCAGCGCTCAGTCCAGCGAAATATTTGCCGCCTTGATTACCTTGTCCCACTTCACCAGTTCACCCTTGATGAAGCTGGTGAATTCCGGCGGGTTCATATAGGTCGATTCCGCGCCTTGTTCGACTGCCTGCTTGCGAAAGTTTTCCGAGTCCGCGATTTTCTTGATCTCCGCCGACAAGCGGTTGACGATTTCCGGCGGCGTGCCGGCAGGCGCCAGTACGCCGAACCAGGACTCGACCTGGAACGAGGGGTAGCCTGCCTCGGCTGAGGTCGGTACATTCGGCATCGAGTCCAGGCGCTTGCGTCCGGTCACCGCCAGGCCTTTCAGGCGGCCGTTTGCGATATAGCCCACCAGTGGCGGCGGCGTGGTGATGAACATGTCGACGGTGCCGGCCAGCAGGTCGGTCATCGCCGGGCCGGTGCCCTTGTAGGGTACGTGGACCATGGGCGCACCGGCGATCTGCGCCAGCATCTCGCCGGCAATGTGCTGGATCGAGCCGTTGCCGGAAGAGGCGAAGTTCAGCTTGTCCTTGCGCGTCTTCGCCAGCGCCACCAGGTCCTTGAGGTTTTTCACCGGAAGGCTCGCCGGCACCGCTACCACCTGCGGCGCGGAGATCACGTTTGCGACCGGCGCGAAATCGCTGATCGGGTGCCATGTGAGTTGCTTGAACAGCGCCGGGTTGCCGACGTGGTAGCCCGAGTATTGCAGCAGCAGGGTGTAGCCGTCGTTCTTTGCCCGCGCTACCAGTTGAGTGCCGATGTTGCCGGCGGCGCCAGGGCGGTTGTCGATCACGATGGCCTGGCCCAGGGCTTTTGACAGCGGGTCGGCCAGCAGGCGCGCGGTGAAGTCGGTGGTGCCGCCGGGCGAAGTCGGCACCACCATGGTGATGGGATGCGACGGGTAGGCATCGGCAGCTACGGCGGCGTGGGCGAGGCCGAGCGCGGCCAAGAGGCCGAAGAGGGGCTTGAGGGTCATCATGTCTCCTGTTTGTGGTTGGTATGGCCTGCTGAGGCCAAAAACAAAAAGCGCTTATTGCGCCTCGCGCGCCAGCGCACGCTCGCGAATGGCGGCGAAATCGGCCGGTGGGGCGTGGCGTTCGGCGATCAGGCCGGCCTTGGCGACCTGGCCGGGAATGTCGTGGCCGATCAGCGCCGGCAGTTGCCGGGCGGCGGCGATCACGCGGTCCAGCATGAGGCCGGTGTCGTAGCCCATGGCGTCGAGCATATGGGCCGTGTCTTCGGTACAGATGTTGCCGGTGGCGCCGGGCGCGTAGGGGCAGCCGCCCAGGCCGCCGAGCGAAGCGTCGAAGCGGTTGGCCCCGGCCTCGATGGCCGTCAGCACATTGGCGCCGCCCATGCCGCGGGTGTTGTGAAAGTGCAGCGTGAGTTCGAGTTGAGGAAAGCGCGCCTTGAAGGCATGGGTCAGCTCATAGGCTGCTCGCGGGTCGGCCATGCCGGTGGTGTCGCATAGGGTGACGCCGCGCACATCGAGTTGCGCGAAGCGGTCTGCCCAGGCCAGCACTTCCGTGTGCGCGACCGGACCTTCCATCGGGCAGCCGAAACTGGTGGAGAGAGAGACGTTGATCGCCACCTCGGTGCCGCGCGCCGCATCGATCACGCTCTTCAGCCCTTGATACGATTGCTCGCGGGTCATGCGCAGGTTGGCGATGTTGTGGGTTTCGCTCACCGACATCACCAGGTTGAATTCGTCGGCGCGCGCGGCCATCGCGCGCTCGGCGCCACGGGCGTTCGGCACCAGCACGGTGTAGACCACGCCGGGGACGCGGGCGATGCGGGCCATCAACTCGTCGGCGTCGCGCAAGGCGGGGATCGCGCTGGGAGAGGTGAACGAGGTCACTTCGATTTTCGCGTAGCCAGCCTGCGACAGGGCATCGATCAGCGCGATCTTGTCGTCGGTGGGGATGAACTGCTGTTCGATCTGGAAACCGTCGCGGGTGGCGACTTCCTGCATATAAATACGCTTGCCGTTCATGCAATGACTCCGGATTGACGCAGTTGCGCGGTGCGCGCGGCGTCCACGCCGAGTTTCGCCAGCACCGCGTCGGTCTGCTCGCCAAGAGCGGGAGCGCGTGCGGCTATGCGTCCCGGGGTGGCGGAAAGCTTGGGCACGATGCCCGGCACGTCGAGGCTGTGGCCGTCGAAGGTGTCCTGGCGCTGGATCATCTCGCGCGCTGCGTAGTGCGGATCGTGCGCGATGTCGGCGGCGGTATAGACGCGACCGGCGGGAACCTTGGCCTCGTCAAGCTGCCGCAAGACCTCATCGAGCGAATGTTGCGCGGTCCATGCGCCGATGGCGATGTCGAGGCCCTCCACATCCGCGACACGGCCATCGTTATGCGCCAGCGCCGGGTCGGCCGCCAGGTCTTCGCGTTCGATCAGGCGCATCAGGCGCTTGAAGATGCTGTCGCCATTGCCGGCGATCAGCGCATAGCCGCCGTCGGCGCAGCGATAGGCGTTGGAGGGGGCGATGCCGGGCAGGGCGCTGCCGGCGGGCTCGCGCACCGTGCCGAAGGCGCTGTACTCGGGAATCAGCGACTCCATCACGTTGAATACCGATTCGTACAGTGCCACATCCACCACCTGCCCCCGCCCGCCGTTGACGTTGCGGTGGTGCAGGGCGGTGAGCACGCCAATCACGCCGTGCAGCCCGGCAAGGGTGTCGCCGATGGAGACGCCGACGCGCACCGGCACCCGGCCCGGCTCCCCGGTGAGGTGGCGCAGGCCGCCCATTGCCTCGCCGATCACGCCGAAGCCGGGACGGTCGCGGTAGGGACCGGTCTGGCCGTAGCCGGAGATGCGCAGCATGACCAGGCCGGGGTTGTCGCGCGCCAGTTCATCGTAGCCCAAGCCCCAGCCTTCCAGGGTGCCAGGGCGGAAATTTTCGATCAGCACGTCGGCCTGCACGGCGAGCTCGCGCGCCAGGGCCTGGCCCTCGGGCTGCCGCAGGTCCAGCGCCAGCGACTGCTTGTTGCGCGACTGCGCGTGCCACCAGACTGAGGTGCCGTCGCGCAGCATGCGCCATTTGCGCAGCGGGTCGCCCGCGCCGGGCGGCTCGATCTTGATCACTTCGGCGCCGAAGTCTGCAAGGGTGCGCGCGGCGAAGGGGCCAGCGATCAACTGGCCGAGTTCCAGCACCTTGAGGCCGGCCAGAGGCAAGGGAGTGGCGGACGAGGCGGCGGGTTGAGAAGAAGCGGTTTGCGACATGGCGCGCAGAATGCCCGCAAACGCGCGCGCCGAAAATGCGTAATTGGCGAAGCGGCCCTTCGCCGCCCGCGAAGGGGAGGGCTTAAGGCAGTAGCGCGTCGAACAGCGCACGCGCGGGGGCCGAAAGCGCGGAGAGGGAGCGTACCCCCAGCAACAGCTGGCGCTTTGCCCATTCATCGGACAGCGGGATGCTGGTCAGGCCCATCGAGCGCATATGCGGCGCGGCCGCCGCCGCCGGCAGCACACCTACGCCGAGGCCGGCGGCGATCATCCGGCACATCGCATCAAAGCTCTTCACCTGCACCCGCATGCGGATTGGCGCGCTGGCGGAATTGGCTTCGGCCAGTAGCGCGGAGATCGATGCGGTCTGGTGCAGGCCGACAAAGTCATACGGCTGCGCGTCGGCGAATGCCACGGTCTTGCGCCTGGCCAGGGGATGCTTTTTCGGCGTGATGAGGGTGAGGTTGTCGTTCTGGTACTTGCGCGTTTCCAGGCCGTCGGCCGGCACGTTGCCGGCGAAAATGCCGACATCGGCGCGGCCTTCGAGCAGGGCGCGCACGGTGTCGCTGCTCATTTGCTCTTCGAGGTCGATCTTGATGTTCGGATGGCCGGCGCAAAATTCCGCCAGTTGCTCCGGCAGGAATTGCGTCACCGCCGAGGTGTTGGCCCAGATGCGCACGTGGCCGCGCACGCCGCCGGCGAAATCGGCCAGTTCGCCCGCCATCCGCTCCAGGCCTACCAGCAAGGCTTGCGCATGGTGCAGCATGGCGTGGCCGGCAGGCGTAAGTTCCACGCCCTTGGGATGGCGATAGAACAAGCGGGCCTGTGCCGCATCCTCCAGTTCGCCAACGCGCTTGCTCGCCGCTGCGAGGGCCAGGTGCGAGCGTGCCGCGCCCTTGGAGATACTGCCGGTGGAGGCGACGGCGACGAACAGCCGCAGCGAAATCAGGTCGATGCGGGAGAGATTCATCTCAACTCATTCACCAAGATACGCGGCGCGCACCTTGGGGTTGTCGAGAAGATCGGAGGCCTTGCCGGAGAGGGTGACGAGGCCGCTTTCCATCACGTAGGCCCGCTGGCTGATGGTGAGCGCCAGGCGCGCGTTCTGCTCCACCAGCAGGATGGTGACGCCTTGCGCCGAAACGTCGCGAATGGTCTTGAAGATCAGCTCGACCACCATCGGTGCCAGACCCATGCTCGGCTCATCGAGCATCAGCAGGCGCGGCCGTGCCATCAATGCGCGCGCCATCGCCAGCATCTGCTGCTCGCCGCCGGAAAGGGTGCCGGCGAGTTGCGTGCGGCGGTCTTTCAAGCGGGGAAACAGGGCATACATGCGCTCCATGTCGGCGGCGATGTCGCCGTCGCGCCGCGCATAAGCGCCCATGTCAAGGTTCTCGGCGATCGACAGGCGGGCGAATACACCGCGCCCCTCCGGCACGAGTACCAGGCCCTGGCGCACGCGCTGGTGCAGCGGCATCTCACGCAAAGGCTTGCCGTCGAAGCTGCCGTGCCCCGCCGTCCAGGGCAGCATGCCGGCCAGGGCCTTGAGCGTGGTGGTCTTGCCGGCGCCGTTGGCGCCGATCAGCGCCACCAGTTCGCCGCTGTCCACGGCGATGTCGATGCCCTTGACGGCGCGGATGCCGCCGTAGGCCACCTCGAGTTTCGCAGCCTCAAGGAGCATGCGCCGCCTCCGCATTGCCGCCGAGGTAGGCGGCGATCACCGCCGGGTCGCGCTGCACGGCAGCGGGCGCGCCATCGGCGATCTTGCGGCCGTAGTCGAGTACGGCGACGCGGTCGCACAGTCCCATCACCAGTTTGACGTCGTGTTCGATCAGCAGCACGGTGACGCCGTCGGCGCGGATGCGCTCGATCAGCTTTTTCAGGCCGGCGGTTTCGGTGGCGTTCATGCCGGCGGCGGGCTCGTCCAGCGCCAGCAGCTTGGGGTCGGTGGCCAGCGCGCGGGCGATTTCCAGGCGCCGCTGCTCGCCATAGGCGAGGTGGGCTGCGGTATCGCCGGCGCGCGCCGACAGGCCGGTGTATTCGAGCAACTCGGCCGCGCGGCTGCGGATAGCCGCCTCTTCGGCGCGAGTCGCTCCGGTACGGAACACCGCGCCGAGCACGCCTGCATGGGTGCGTACATGGCGCCCGACCATCACGTTTTCCAGCGCGCTCATGTTGGCGAACAGTCGGATGTTCTGGAAGGTGCGCGAGATGCCGGCGGCGGCGGCCTGGTGCGGTGCTGCCGAGAGCGGCTTGCCGTCGAATACCACCGCGCCCTGGTCAGCCGAGTAGAGGCCGGTGAGGACATTGAAAAATGTCGTCTTGCCGGCGCCATTCGGCCCAATCAGGCCGAAGATCTCGCCGCGTTCCACCGTCAATGAAACTTCCGAGAGCGCCGTCAGCCCGCCGAAACGTTTCACCACATCGCGCGCTTCAAGCAGGGCGCTCATGCCTCGCCCTTCAGTTCATGCTCGCGCCGCTTGGATGGCCACAGGCCCTGCGGGCGAAAACGCATCATCAGCACCAGCGCCAGGCCGAACAACAGCATGCGCAGGTCCGCCGGGTCGACATAGACGCGGCCGAAAAGGCTTTGCTGCAAGGGCTGCACATAGCGCAGGCCCTCGGGCAAGGCGGTGAGCAGGATGGCGCCCAGCACCACGCCCGGCACATGGCCCATGCCGCCCAGCACCACCATGCAGACGATCATGATCGAGTCCATCAGCTTGAAACTCTCCGGGCTGACGAAACCCTGGAACGAGGCGAACAGGCCGCCGGAGACGCCGCCGAAGGAGGCGCCCATGGCAAAGGCCAGCAGCTTGATGTTGCGGGTGTTGATGCCCATCGCCTTGGCGGCAACTTCGTCTTCGCGAATCGCGATCCAGGCGCGGCCGATGCGCGAATTTTCCAGTCGTAGAGAGAGGATGATCGAGGCGATCACGCACAGCAGGAACAGGAAGTAATAGCTGTGCACGGCGGCCACCTTCATGCCGAACACTTCGTAGGTCTTGGAGAGATCGAAGCCGCCGATGCGGATTGGGTCGATCAACGTGATGCCCTGCGGCCCGTTGGTCAGATTGAACGGGCGGTTCAGGTTGACCAGGAAAATCCGGATGATCTCGCCGAAGCCCAGGGTGACGATCGCCAGATAGTCGCCGCGCAGGCGCAACGTCGGTGCCCCGAGGATCACTCCGAACAACCCGGCCACCACCGCGCCCAGGGGCAGCAAGACCCAGAACGGATAGTGCAGGCCGAACTGCGGCGAAGCCAGCAGCGAGTAGCTATAGGCGCCGATGCCGAAAAAGGCGATGAAGCCCAGATCGAGCAGCCCCGCATAACCCACCACCACGTTCAGGCCGATCGCCAGCATCGAAAACAGCAGGGCGCCGTCGATTACCCGCACCCAGGAGCGGCCCAGCAGGGCTTCGGTGCCGAAGGGCAGGACGGCGAGCAGCAGGGCGAGGGCGGTAAAAACGGCCAGCTTGCCGGCCTGGCTGGCGGGCAGGCGCATCAGGCACGGTCTCCCGACTTCTGGCCCATCAGGCCGGAAGGGCGCAGTACCAGCACCAAGACCAGAACGAGGAAGGCGAACACGTCGCGGTAGTTGCTGCCCAGCACGCCGCCGGTGAGATCGCCGATGTAGCCCGAGGCCAGGCTTTCGATCAGCCCGAGCAACAGGCCGCCGAGCATGGCGCCCTGTACATTGCCGATCCCGCCCAGCACGGCGGCGGTAAACGCCTTCAGGCCGAGCATGAAGCCCATCAGGTAGTGGCCGATGCCGTAGTAGAGGATCTGCATCACCCCGGCAATCGCGCCCAGGGCCGAGCCCAGGGCGAAGGTAAAGGCGATCACCTGATCGACGTTCACCCCCATCAGCCCGGCCAGGTCGTGGCTTTGCGCGGTGGCGCGCATCGCCTTGCCCATGCGGGTGTACTTGATCAGCCAGAGCAGGCCGCCCATCATCAGGAGCGAGATCAGCAGAATGGCGATCTGCAGGTCGGAAGTGGAGGCGCCGCCGATCTGGATCGGCGTCGGCTTCACCAGTTCAGGCAGGGAGAGGTATTGCTTGCTCCAGATCAGCGCCGCGGCGTATTCCACCAATATGGACACGCCGATGGCGGTAATCAGTGGCGCCAGGCGCTGGGCGCGGCGCAGCGGCCGGTAGGCCACGCGTTCGATGAACAGGCCAAGTGGCACGCAAACAACGATCGAGGCCGCCACCGCCAGCACCAGCGCCGGCCCAGCGCTCATACCGTGGGCGGCGGCAAAGGAGAACACCGTGTAGGTCACCAGGGCGCCCACCATCACCACGTCGCCGTGGGCGAAGTTGATCAGTTCCAGAATGCCGTAGACCATGGTGTAGCCGAGGGCGACGATGGCGTACAGGCTGCCCTGGATCAGGCCGTTGATGATCTGCTGCAAAAGAGTGTCCATGTGCAGATCGCTTATAGCAAAAAGGTAGCCACTTTTGGGCTGACGTGTGAGATTACTGAGGAATTGCCGGTGTCGGAAAACACGGGGCGGCGAACTTCACTGATTTCCGGCCTGTCTCCAAACTTGTATACGCGAAACCCTTGCGGTGTTGTGGCGTGAAGATTATTATATTCAAGTCAATGGCTTGCGGCTGCTATTTTATGCTTTTTATGAGGTTTTTCTTGCGCTCTGGCAGCCGTTCGGATCACGCCGCGCCAATCGGGTGCGGGAGCAGGAAGGCGATCGTGGGTACAGGCGCTGTGCCGCTATTGGGTAACGGGCTGCTCACCCCGCCGGTGCTGCCGCGGCTTGCCGTGCTCATCGACGAAGTGCTTGGCCAGCGCCACCAGTTCCTGGTTGGCCGATCCGAGCGCCTCTTTCAGGATTTCGCGGCCATAGACATCATCGAGCTTGAAGCGCGTGACATTGAGCGGGCGGCCGAATTCGAGGCGGTAGAGGCGTTCGAAGTAAGTGACGCGGGTAGCCGCCTGCGGGCTCAGCTCAGGTGTTCCGGCGCGGCGCTCGCCGCGCGGCGGGTCGGGCTGTTGCAGCATTTCCGGCAGGCCGTCAGCTGCCGCCGGTACCGCGGCCGGTGGCAGCGTCGGCAGGCGCCGCGTGTTGTCGAGCCGTTCGTTGGACTTCAGGGTGATGGATTCCATCGCCGCCTGGCGCCTGGCCTGCAAATGGGCGGCGAGATTGCGCAGTTCCTGGTTGTCCCCGCGCATGGCGCGCTCAAGCGCCTGGAAGGCGTAGAGGTCGTCGGCGACGAATTCGTCGCGATCGAGCGTCTGGCTGAGCACGGCCGAATACAGGGTATGAAAACGCAGCGTGCGCTCGTCGTCATCCTGCATGGCCTTCTCCCCCTTGTTGCCGGTAATTTCTTCTGCCGAGAACGGCCATCGTGCTGGAACAAAGCGCCATATCTCTTCTTACGGTGCGAATCGTCATCCGGACGCTTGCACTGCTCCCTGCGCATTATGGCAATCCTGCGGATCGCCCGCAAGCCGCGGCGCGTGCAGGCCGACGCAGGAGCATTGCGCAATTGCTTGGCGCGAGATGGATTTAGGTTTTGTCTGGTTTGTGATCGGCGCGGCTTATGTTATCGTCATTGGCCCGAAAGAAAATCACGTCCTGATTCATGCATGATGATGCGGCCCGGCGATGTGCGAATCTAAAGGGATGAAATTCGGCGCGGGGGCGTCGTTTGCCTTGAAATATCCGGTTAACATGCGGTCTTGTCCGGACGCTTTTGTGCGATGCGGTCGGCTGCCGGCGGGGGCAGATTGAATAAGAAATTTTATGCGGAGGGTGCAGTAATGTCGGCGGCATTGGGCCCGGAGGGGCGGGCGCAGTTATTGGAATCTTTCGCCGAATTGTCAGCATATCCCTGGGCTTATGCCGATACCGACGGCACGGTACGGGAATGCAGTTTCAGTTTCGCAGAATGTTTCGGCCTGGCGCGGGCCGACTTGCTCAATCGCAAGGTGCATGACGCGGTCGGGCCGGTGCTGTATCCGCCATTTACCGTGCCGCTGGCGCGGGCGCTGGAAAACGGGCGGGTCGATTTCGAGGGGCAGGTACGTGACGCCGACGGCGCCATTGCGCGCTGGTTCTTCAGCATAATGCCGCAGGCCGAGCACGGCAGCGGGCGCATTCTGGGCCTGCATCTGGTGGCGGCGCAGGAGTCCGGCGAGCAGGGACTGGAGCCGGCGGTAGGGGCGATCACCGCGCGCCTGCAGGCGATGCTGGCGGGCGCGCCTGCCGGCGCCGGGGAAGGACGCGAAGGCTCGTACAAAAATCCGCAGGAAGTTTCGCACGAAAATCCGAGCGACTCGCGTTTTCGCGAGTTGATGGCGCTGGCCTGCGACTGGTTCTGGGAGCAGGACGCCGAGGGGCTGCTCAACCGCCTTGAAGGCAGCCATGGCGACAGCGCCTCCGGCCTGACCGGGCGTTTTCGCCAGTCCTTTGTCGGCCGCACCTGGCAGGAGATCGACTCCGATACGCATTCGAAGACCGACTGGGACGGCTACAAGGCCAGCCTGGCGCAGCGCCAGCCCTTCAAGCATGTCCTGATCAAGCAGCACCTGCCGGACCGCACCGAGCGCTGGATCGACGTTTCCGGCGCCGCCCGCTATGGCGACAGCGGCCTGTTCGCCGGCTATCACGGCATCGCGCAGGACGTCACCGTGCGGGTCCAGGCCGAGCAGCAGGTCGCGCAAATGGCCTTCCTTGACCCGCTTACCCGCCTGCCCAACCGCACCCTGGTGCTGGACCGTCTGCGCCAGGCGATCTCGCTGTCGCGGCGCTCGAAAAAATCGATCGCCGTGTTTTTCATCGACCTCGACAATTTCAAGGCGATCAACGACGGCCTCGGCCACCATGCGGGCGACGAGGTGCTGAAGACCTTCGTCACGCGCGCGCGCAGCAGCCTGCGCGAGGCGGACACCATCGGCCGCATGGGCGGCGACGAATTCCTCACCATCCTGCCCGACCTGCCGGAATCGCGCCCGGCGATCCGCGTCGCCGAAGCCATTTTGATCAAGGCGCGCGAAGCGATCCTGATCGACGGCTCGCCGGTGGTGGTGGGCGCCTCGATCGGCGTGGCGGTGTTTCCGGAGGACGGCAACACCGCCGAGAAGCTGATCCAGTGCGCTGACATCGCGATGTATGAGGCCAAGCGCAACGGCCGCAACCGGGTGTGCTTTTTCCACGACACCATGCAGCAAAAGGCGACCAAGCGCCTGTCGATCACTTCCGACCTGCGCCAGGCGCTGTCGCGCTCGGAATTTTTCCTCTGTTACCAGCCGATCGTCGATCTCGGCAGCGGCGCGCTGGTCGGCGCAGAGACCCTGGTGCGCTGGCGCCGCAACGACGCCGTCACCGTCAATCCGGACGATTTCATTCCCTCCGCCGAGGAACTGGGCATCATCGACGGCATCGGCATGTGGATCATCGAAAAGGCCTGCCTGCAATTGCGCATCTGGGAAGGCCTGGGGCTGAACCTCAAGCGCCTGTCGATCAACGTTTCGCCGCGCCAGCTGCGGCAAAAGAATTTCGCCGACGAAGTCGCGCGCGTGATCGCCCAGGTCGGCGTCAATCCGCAGGTGCTGGAACTGGAAATCACCGAAGGCGTGCTGATGGACAGCTCCGAGACCACGGTGCAGAACCTGAACAAGATCCGCCGCCTCGGCGTGCGCCTGTGCATCGATGATTTCGGCACCGGATTTTCCAACCTCTCCTATGTCATCCGCCACAGCTTCGACACGCTCAAGCTGGACCGTTACTTCGTCAGCCGGATTCCCGGCGACCGCGCCTCCTTCGCCATCGTGCGCTCGGTATGCGCGCTGGCCAAGGAACTGGGCATCGAGGTGATCGCCGAAGGGGTGGAAAAGGCCGAGCAGCGCGAGGCGCTGGCGGCGCTCGAATGCCGCATCGGCCAGGGATTTTTCTGGAATCCGCCACTGACGGTGGGGGAATTCAGCGTGCAATATCCCGGCACATTGCCGGCACCCAGGCTCGACATCGCCGAACCGTGATCCGGGCGCGTCGCCGGCGGCGGCGCGCAAGTCCACCAGGGGAAACCTGAACGAATCGGAAAAAGGGAGCTGGTGGGCGGTACTGGGATCGAACCAGTGGCTTCCACCGTGTGAAGGTGGCACTCTACCGCTGAGTTAACCGCCCAAGTCTGGCGACCTGGTTTCGCTTGGCGGCTGCTGCCGTCCGCGAAGGAGCCGAATTATATCGCAGGGATATGCATTCTGCAAAATATACAGCCCAGCAGCTAAAATAGCGGTCTTTCGCCGCTTTTTGCAAAGTTTCTGATGACGCAAGTCCGCACCCGTTTTGCCCCGAGCCCCACCGGCATGATGCACTTGGGCAATGCCCGCGCCGGCTTGTTTTCCTGGGCCTATGCGCGCCACCATGGCGGCCAGTTCATCCTGCGCATCGAGGACACCGATCTCGAGCGCTCGACCGAAGCCGCGATCAAGGTGATCCTCGACAGCATGGCCTGGCTGGGCCTGGATTACGACGAAGGCCCGATCCGCCAGACGGCGCGCCTCGACCGCTACCGCGCCGTGCTCGACGAAATGCTCGCCGACGGCCGTGCCTACAAGTGTTACGCCAGCCGTGAAGAACTCGAAGCCCTGCGCGAGGAACAACGCGCCAGGGGACTGAAGCCGCGCTACGACGGCCGCTGGCGCCCGGAAAATGCGCAAGGCAAGGCCATCCCCGAGGGCGTCAAGCCGGTGATCCGCTTCCGCAACCCGGACAATGGCGATGTCAGCTGGACCGACCTGGTCAAGGGCGAGATCAGCATCAGCAACACCGAGCTCGACGACCTGGTGATCGCGCGCGCGGATTTCGTGCCGACCTACAACTTCGCCGTGGTGGTCGACGACCTCGACATGGCCATCACCCATGTGGTGCGTGGCGACGACCACGTCAACAACACGCCGCGGCAGATCAACATCTATCGCGCCCTGAAGGCGCCGGTGCCGCAATTTGCCCACCTGCCGACCATTCTCGGGCCGGACGGCGAAAAGCTCTCCAAACGTCATGGCGCGGTCAGCGTGATGCAGTACCCGGCGGACGGCTACCTGCCGGAAGCGCTGTTCAACTATTTGGCGCGTCTGGGCTGGAGCCACGGCGACGCGGAAAAATTCCCGCGGGAGAAATTCCTCGAGTGGTTCGATCTCGCCCAGGTCAGCCGCTCGGCGGCGCAGTTCGACCAAGCCAAGCTGGCCTGGCTGAACCACGAGTACATCAAGGAAGCTGATAACGACCGTCTGGCGGGCCTGGTGGCACCGCTGATCGAAGCGCTGGGCGGCAAGCTCGAAGGCGCGCCCGACCTGGCGCGGGTAGTGGCGCTGGTGAAAGACCGCGCGCATACGCTGCACGACATCGCCAACGCCGCGCTGCTGTTCTACGCCAACGGCAAGGCCGATCCGGCCCTGCTGGCGCAGCACGTCACCGACGCCGTCAAGCCCGCGCTCGCCACTCTGCGCGAAAAGCTCGGCGCGGTGGCCTGGGAGAAGCCGGCGATTGCCGCTGCGGTGAAGGAAACCCTGACCCAGCACGGCCTGAAAATGCCCCAACTCGCCATGCCGGTGCGCGCGCTGGTTGCCGGGCAGACCCAGACCCCGTCGCTGGATGCAGTGCTGGAACTGTTCGGCCGTGAACGGGTCTTAAGTGCATTGGGGACTTCCCTTTGAATTGCGTCGCCAGGATTTGCAAAAGAGACAAAATCACGCTATAATTTTAGCTTCGGTTGGGGGTATAGCTCAGCTGGGAGAGCGCTTGCATGGCATGCAAGAGGTCATCGGTTCGATCCCGTTTACCTCCACCACCCGAACACTCCTGGCAGTAAGAAGTTCAAAGGTAGCAAGTCCCCTTCGTCTAGAGGCCTAGGACATTACCCTTTCACGGTAAGTACGCGGGTTCGAATCCCGCAGGGGACGCCAGTTAAAAAAGCCAGCTTACGCTGGCTTTTTTGTTTTCCACGCTCCGGCTGTTATTGCTTGGGCTGTGCCAGCCAGTAGGCCGGCATCTTGATCGCATCGACTTCGCCCATACCGTTGGCGGCCGCCTTGTCGAACATGTTCAATGCACGTTCGGTGACAGGCAGATCGCGGCCCAGGGACTTCGCCTCGGCGATCATCGCGCGCATGTCCTTGCACATCAGGTTGACATCCATGGTCGGTGGCCCGATGTCTTCGCCCTTGAGCACCTTGGCAATCGCCGGGGCGCGGTTTTTCAGCATGTTGGGGCCGCCGGAAGTGTCCGCCAGGATGTCCATCACCCGCGCCGGATCCAGGCCCAGGGGCTGGATCAGCGACAGGGCCTCGGAGAGGGACTGCCAGTAGACCAGCAGCGGCAGGTTGATCGCCAGCTTCATGCTGGCGCCGGCGCCGATCTTGCCGACGTGTTCGACGCGGCGGCACATCTGTTCAAGCACCGGGCGGGCGCGCGCCACGTCGGCATCCTCGCCGCCGACGAAGCCCAGCAGCTTTCCCTCGCGCGCCGGACCGACGGTGCCGCCGACCGGGCACTCGATCAGCGCGGCGCCGGCGGCGCGCACCTTCTTGTCCAGCGCGATTTCAACCTCCGGGCGCACCGTGCTCATCTCGACGAACAGCTTGCCCTTGATGTTGCCGGCAAGAAAGCCGTTCGGCCCCTCGTACAGGCTGTCGATCGCCTCGGCGTTGGAGAGGATGGTGATGATGACCTCGCTTTTTTCAGCGAGTTCCTTCGGGCTGGCCGCCGCGGTGGCGCCGGCGTCGAGCAAAGGTTTCAGTTTGTCGGCGGTGCGGTTCCACACCGTCAGTTGATGTCCGCTGTCGATCAGGCGGCGAACGATTGCCGCGCCCATGCGACCGGTACCGGGCAAGCCGATTTTCATGCGTGTCTCCTTTGCTTTTTGTAGCTGCGATTACCTGCAGGATGCGCGGCATGCTAGCACGCGTATGACCGGCAAAAAAGACGCCTGGCATATCGAAGTTGCTTATCGACTGATAAGTTAATATGAACATTGACAGTGCCGCGCGATTTCGGCTCCAATGCTCCAGCTTCACCCCCGGAGGAGACATGGATATTCAAAAGAGCGAAGTTCGGGACGGCATGCAGATTGATTGGGACGTGCCGATCGAAATGGAAGATGGTGTTGTGCTGCGCGCGGACGTGTTTCGGCCGACGCGCGCCGGCAAATTTCCCGTGATGCTGGCCTATGGTCCCTACGGCAAGGGTCTGGCATTCCAGCAAGGCTACAAGACCGCCTGGGACAACATGGTGCGCGACCATCCCGAGGTCGCCGAGGGCTCGACCAACAAATACCAGAACTGGGAAGTGGTTGACCCCGAGAAGTGGGTTCCTGAAGATTACATCTGCATCCGCGTCGATTCGCGCGGGGCAGGGCGCTCGCCCGGCTACATGGAAATCTGGAGCCCGCGCGAGACCAAGGATTTGTACCAGTGCATCGAGTGGGCCGGGGTGCAGCCGTGGAGCAATGGCAAGGTTGGCTTGAACGGCATTTCCTACCTGGCGATGAACCAGTGGGCCGTGGCTGCGCTGCGCCCGCCCCATCTCGCCGCGATCTGCCCGTGGGAAGGCGCTGCCGATTTCTATCGCGAAGTCAGCCACCACGGCGGCGTCATGTCGTGTTTCGTGCGCAACTGGTTCCCGATGCAGGTCACCACGGTGCAGCACGGCCTGGGCACCCGTGGCCCGAAGAGCGCGGTCACCGGCGAACTGGTGTGCGGCCCGGAGACGCTGACCCAGGAGGCACTGGCGAAGAATCGCGAAGACCACCCGGCGATGGTGCTCAAGCATGAGATGTTCGACGACTACTGGAAGCCGCGCCTGCCGGACTGGTCCAAGGTCGACGTGCCGATCCTCTCGGCGGCCAACTGGGGCGGGCAAGGCCTGCACCCGCGCGGCAACTACGAAGGTTTCACCCAGTCCGCATCGAAGCAGAAGTGGCTGGAGTGCCACGGCCTGGAGCACTGGACGCATTTCTATACCGACTACGGTCGCAAGATGCAGCTCAAGTTCTTCGACCACTTCCTCAAGGGCAAGAAAAACGGCTGGGACAAGACCCCGCCGGTGATCCTGCAGGTGCGCCACGTCGACAAGTTCGTGCCGCGCTACGAGAACGAGTGGCCGATCAAGCGCACCAAGTGGACCAAACTGTTCCTCGATCCGGCCAATCTCACGCTGGGCAGCAAGGTGCCGGCCAAGGCCGGCAAGGTCAGCTATCGCGGCTTTTCCGACGGCGTGACCTTCCTCCTGCCGGCGCAGGAAAAGGAAGTCGAGATCACCGGCCCGCTGGCGATGAAGCTGTTCGTCTCTTCCTCAACCAAGGACGCCGACCTGTTCATCGTCGTGCGCGTGTTCACGCCCGACATGAAGGAAGTCACCTTCCAGGGCACGCTTGACCCGCACACGCCGGTCGCGCAGGGCTGGCAGCGCGCCTCGCACCGCAAGCTCGACAAGAAGCTCTCCAAGCCCTACCGCCCATACCTCACCCACGACGAGAAGCAGCCGCTGGTGCCGAACAAGGTGGTGGAGCTGGATATCGAGATCATCCCCACCTGCATCGTGGTTCCGGCGGGCCACCGCATCGGCGTCACCGTGCGCGGCAAGGACTACGTCTACGCCGGCGAGCCGGGGCATCTGTCGAACATGAAGTACCCCTTGAGCGGCTGCGGTCCGTTCCTGCACGACGACCCGGCCGACCGCCCGGCGAAGGTTTTCGACGGCAATGTTACCCTGCATTGCGGGCCGAAATACCCGTCGCACCTGCTGCTGCCGGTAATTCCCCCGAAGAAGGGAAAGTAGTGCGGCTGCGGGATGAAACACACTGGTGTGGCCGGCGCAATCCGCCGGCCCGCCAGACCAGTAAAACCAGATCGGAGACAAAGATGGATTGGATTACCGGGCATTTTGCCGGCGCGGGCATGCGCGTATCACTGGTTATTTGCCGTACCCTGTAGCGTAGGCGCACACACCATGCAATTCTGGGTCATTCAAACCCTCAACAGCCTGTCCCTCGGCGGCCTGCTGTTCCTGCTTTCCTCCGGCTTCTCGCTGATCTTCGGCCTGATGCGCATCGCCAACCTGACGCACGGCGCATTCTTCATGCTGGGGGCCTACATCGGCATCACCATCATGAAGAACTGGGTGCCGAACCTCTGGCTGGCCACGTTATTGGGCGGCGCTGTCATCGCCGTCATCGGCGGCATTTTCGAGCGTTTCGTACTACGGCCGCTGGCCGGCAATTCGCAGGGCCAGGTGCTGGTGACGCTCGGCGTATCGCTGATCATCGCCGATCTCTGTCTGATCGTCTGGGGCGGCGACCCGATCCCGATCCCGACGCCGGAGAGCCTGCGCACTCCGCTGCGGGTGATGAATTTCATGTTCCCGGCCTATCGCCTGGCGGTGGTACTGATCGCCATCGGCACGGCCATCGGTCTCTACTTCCTGATCGAGCGCACCCGCCTGGGCGCGATGATCCGCGCCGGCGTCGACGACATGCAGATGGCGCGCGGCGTCGGCATCCCGGTCTCGCGCCTGTTCACCACCGTGTTCTGCCTGGGCGCGGCGCTGGCCGGCATGGGCGGCATCATCGGCGGGCCGATACTCTCGGCCTATCCGGGGCTGGACGCGGATATGCTGCCGCTGGCGCTGATCGTGGTGATTCTCGGCGGTGTCGGCAGCCTGGTCGGCGCCTTCGTCGGCAGTTTCATCATCGGCTTCGTCTATACCTTTGGCATCGCGCTGCTTCCTGACCTGGCCTACGTCATCCTGTTCCTGCCGATGATCATCGTCATCGCTTTCCGCCCGCGCGGCCTGTTCGGCAAGGTGAGTGCATGACGGCTGGCGTACTGGACAAGACCAAGCTGGCCTGGTGGGCCGTGCTGGCGGCGGCGCTGGTTGCCGTGCCCTTCCTGATGGGCGATTTTTACATCAACCTGCTGAGCCAGATTTTCATCGCGGTGATTTTCGCCGCCAGCCTCAACATGCTGGTGGGCTACGGCGGGCTGACTTCGCTGGGCCATGCCTCCTACCTCGGCGTGGCCGCGTACATGTCGGCCTGGCTGTTTCTGAAAATGGGCTGGAGCCACCTGGTGATCGCGCCGATCGCCATCATCGGCACCACCCTGATGGCCTGCGCCTTCGGCTGGATTGCGCTGCGCGCCACCGGCCTGGGTTTCATGATGCTGACCCTGGCGCTGTCGCAGGTGCTGTGGGGCCTGGCCTACCGCTGGGTGGGCGTGACAGACGGCGACAACGGCCTGCGCGGCTTGACGCGCCCGGCGCCCTTCGGCATCGACCTGGAAAACACCACCGCGTTCTACTTTTTCGCCTTGATTGTCACCGTGGTGGCGCTGGCGATGATCAGCCGCTTCGTCCATTCGCCTTTCGGCGCGGCGCTCAAAGGCACGCGCGACCAGCCGCGGCGCATGAGCGCGCTGGGGCACAACGTCTGGATGATCCGCTGGCTCACCTTCGTCTACTCAGGTTTCTGGGGCGCGGTGGCGGGCGTGATGTTCGTCTACTACAACAAATACATTCACCCGACGTCGATGGCGCTGACCAGTTCCGCCGAGGGGCTGCTGGGAGTGATTGCCGGCGGCTCGGGTACGCTGGCCGGGCCGGTGGTGGGCGCGGCCATCGTGGTGTTGCTGAAGAACTATGTGTCGGGCTACGTCGAGCGCTGGAACATGCTGCTGGGTTTCGTCTTCGTGTTCATCGTCATCTTCATGCCCGAGGGCCTGGTACCGGGCATGCACCGCTTGTGGAACAAGCTGCGGGCGCGCAAAGCAGTGCGCGACAGCAACACCGGCGGGAGGGAGAAGGCATGAGCGCGACGATGCAGCAGGGGCAGGTCGCCGCTCTCGAAGTGCGCAACCTGAAAAAATCATTCGGCGGCCTGCCGGCGACCAACGACGTTTCTCTGACGGTGATGCCGGGCGAGCGCCGCCTGATCATCGGGCCCAACGGCGCCGGCAAGACCACGCTGTTCAACCAGATCGCCGGCGACCTCTTCTGCGATTCCGGCTCGATCAAGCTGTATGGCGAAGAGGTGTCGCGCTTCAAGACCCACAAGCGCACCCAGCGCGGGGTGGCGCGCACCTACCAGATCATCACGCTGTTCGGCAAGGACACACTCGAACACAACCTGGTTCTGTCCTTGCTCGGCCTGCTGAAGACGCGCTGGAACAGCTTCGTGCCGCTCTCCGGTAGCGCGCATCTTTATGAGGAAGCCCGGCGCGTGCTGGCCACCGTCGGCCTGGAGCATCTGGCGAAGCGGCCGATCAGCGAAATCTCCTATGGCGAGAAGCGCCGTGTCGAGATTGCCATGGCGCTGGCGCAAAAGCCCAGGCTGCTGCTGCTCGACGAGCCGCTGGCCGGCCTGTCGCGCGAGGAACGGATGACGGTGAGCAAACTGGTGGCGGCGGTCCCGCGCGACACCACGGTCTTAATGATCGAACACGACATGGACGTGGCGCTGGAACTGGCCGACCAGATTACCGTGCTGCATTACGGCAAGGTAATCGTCGAAGGCCCGCGCGCCGAAGTGGTTTCCGACCCCCGTACCAAGGAGGTCTATCTTGGCGAGTGAAATGGCGAAGCAAGGCAACACGGCCCTGTCGCTCGACGGCGTCAACGCCCTGTATGGCGACAGCCATGTGCTGCATGGCGTGAGCTTCGCCCTGCAGGAGGGGCAGGTGCTGGCCCTTCTGGGGCGTAATGGCGCCGGCAAGACGACGTCGATGAACACCGTCATCGGCTTTTTGCCGCCGCGCGACGGCGAGATTCAGCTGTTTGGCGAGAAGATCACCCGGTTGAGCCCGGAGGCGATTGCGCGCAAGGGTGTGGGGCTGGTGCCGCAGGGGCGGCGCATCTTCCCCAGCCTGACAGTGCGCGAGAATTTGATCGTGGCGCAGCAAAAGGCGCGCGTGGCGACGGAAAAAACCTGGAACCTGGAGCGCGTGTTCGAGCTGTTTCCGCGCCTGGCGGAGCGCCACAAGCAGCAGGCCGGCCTGATGTCCGGCGGCGAGCAGCAGATGCTGGCGATCGGCCGCGCACTGATGGGCAACCCGCGCGTGCTGCTGATGGACGAGCCTTCCGAAGGCCTGGCGCCGCAGATCGTCGCCGAGGTCGGCCGCACCATCGCGCGCCTGAAAGCCGAGGGGCAGTCGATCATCCTGGTCGAGCAGAACATGAAGCTGGCCCTCGGGCTGGCGGACCATGTGGTGGTGCTCAACATCGGCCAGGTGGTATTTTCCGGCGACGCCGATCGCGTGCGCGCCGACGAGTCGCTGATTACCCAGGACCTGGGAATTTTCTGATTTCTGTCATCCACATAACAAGAGGAACACCGTCATGATGTACACCTGCGGGCAAGGCTGCACCAATCCCAACCACCGCCACGGCGACAGCGAACACCCGGCCTCGGCCGCGGGCAAGAAGGCCGCCGCTAAAAAGGCCGTGGTCAAGACCAAGCTGGCCGCCACCGCCAAGGGCGTGAAAAAGGGCGGCAAGGCGCCGCGCGTCGACCTGCATTGCCACTACCTGAACACGGATGTCGCCGCCGAAGTCGCGCCGCTGAACCCTGTGCAGTACGACAACCACACCATCTTCGCCAACCCGCTGACCAACGAGGTCAACAAGAAGCAGATGGCCGATCGCGCCAAGATGCTTTCCTCGATCGAGACGCGCCTGAAGGACATGGACAAGATGGGCGTGGACATCCAGGCCATCTCGCCCGCGCCGTTCCAGTACTACTATTGGGCAGAACCCACGCTCGCCGCTGACCTGGCGCGCAAGCTGAACGACCGCCTGGCCGAGATCGTCGCCAAATGGCCGGACCGTTTCGTCGCCATGGGCTCGGTGCCGCTGCAAAACGTCGACATGGCTTGCATCGAACTCGAGCGCACGGTGAAAAAGCTGGGCTTTCGCGGCGTGGAGATCAACACCAACGTCAACGGATTGAACCTGACCGACAAGAGTCTGGGCCTGGACAAGTTCTTCCGCAAGGTGCAGGAGCTTGACGTGGTGCTGTTTCTCCACCCCACCGGCTTCACCCACGCCGACCGGTTGAAGGATCACTATTTCAATAACGTCATCGGCAATCCGCTCGATACTTCCATCGCGGTGATGGACATGATTTTCGACGGCGTGATGGAGCGCTATTCCAAGCTGAAAGTGGTGCTGCCGCACGCCGGCGGCTATGTTGCCCACTACCCGGCGCGCATGGACCATGCCCACAAGGCACGCAAGGATGCGCGCGTCAACATCAAGAAGGCGCCTTCGACTTACCTGAAGAAGATGTACTTCGACACCATTTCCTTCGACCCGCAGATGCTGCGCTTCCTGGTCGACTGGTACGGCGCCGACCACGTGGTGCTGGGTACCGACTATCCGTACGACATGGGTGACTTCGATCCGGTCGGCTCGATCAAGGCGATCCCCAAGCTGTCGAAGGCGGACCAGGAACTGATCGCCGGCGGCACCGCGGCCAAGCTGCTGAAGATCAAGTAAGCACGCAAGCCTCCCGCGAGGGAGGGTGTTAAAATTTCCCGCATTCGTGGTGCGGGCCTAAGGACCTGAAGCCAGCTTCGGGTCCTTTGTGTTTTTGGGAGCGGGAAAGACTTGACTGAACGTATCGACTGCGTCGTCATCGGCGCGGGCGTGGTGGGCCTGGCGATAGCGCGGCGCATGGCCCAGCGCGGGCTGGAGACCATCCTGATCGAGGGTGAGAATGCCATCGGCACCGGCACCAGCTCGCGCAACAGCGAGGTGATCCACGCCGGCATCTACTACCCCAAGGGTTCGCTGAAGGCGCGCTTTTGCGTCGAAGGCAAAAAGATGCTGTACCGCTTTTGCAATGAGCGGGGCATTGTTGCCAACAACTGCGGCAAGTTCATCGTCGCCACCACTGACGCGCAGGCCGAGACCCTCAAAGGCATTGTCGCCAAGGCCCGCGCCAACGGCGTCGACGATTTGCAGTGGATGACCGCCGCCGAAGCGCAGGCGAAAGAGCCGGCGCTGTTTTGCGTCGCCGCGCTCAACTCGCCTTCGACGGGCATCGTCGACAGCCACGGCTTCATGCTGGGCCTGCAGGGCGACTTCGAGGAGGCGGGCGGCATGCTCGCCTTCAATTCGCCCCTGGCCGGCGCGGTCTGCCGCGATGACGGCATCACCATTGCCACCGGAGGCGAGGGCGAGATGGAGCTCACCGCCGGCATCGTCATCAACAGCGCCGGCTTGTTTGCGCAGGATTTGGCGCGCAAGTTCGATGGCCTGCCGCGCGAGACCATCCCGCCCACTTACTACTGCAAGGGCAATTACTACTCTCTTGCCGGCCGCTCGCCGTTCTCCCGCCTGATCTATCCGGTGCCGGAGGCGGCCGGCCTCGGCGTGCACCTGACCATCGACCTCGGTGGCCAGGCGCGTTTCGGGCCGGACGTGGAGTGGATCGACCATATCGACTACACGGTGGACCCGAAACGCTCCGAACTGTTTTACGCCGAGATCCGCAAGTACTGGCCCGGCGTGCCCGACAGCGGTTTGCAGCCGGGCTACTGCGGCATCCGTCCCAAGCTCGGCCCCGCCTCCGCGCCGGCCGCCGACTTCGTGGTGCAGGGGCCGGAGGTGCATGGCGTCAAGGGCCTGGTGAATCTCTACGGCATCGAGTCGCCTGGGCTGACGTCTTCGATGGCAATTGCCGAGTACGTCAATGAACTGGTCTAGACAACCGAGGAGCGGGCCATGCTGATGGTCATTTCCCCGGCGAAGTCGCTCGACTACGAGACGCCGCCGCAAATCGATATCCACACCCAGCCCGACTACCTCCGGCAGTCCAAGCAACTGATCACCCGCCTGAAAAAGCTCAAGCCGGTGGATGTATCGACGCTGATGGATATCTCCGACAATCTGGCCGCGCTCAACGTGGCCCGCTACGGCGAGTGGAAGCCGCCGTTCACGCCGGACAATGCCAAGCAGGCCGTGCTGGCGTTCAACGGCGACGTCTACGACGGGATCGGCGCCACTGACTTCAGCGCCGCCGAGTTCGGCTATGCGCAGGAGCGCCTGCGCATTCTCTCCGGCCTGTACGGTGTGTTGAAACCGCTGGACCTGATGCAGCCTTACCGTCTGGAGATGGGTACGCGCCTGGATACCGCAAAGGCGAAAGACCTCTACGGCTTCTGGGGCGGCACGGTCACCAAGGCGCTTAACGAGTTGCTCAAGGCGCAGGAGACGCCGGTGCTGGTGAATCTCGCCTCGGAGGAGTACTTCAAGGTGGTGCAGCCCAAGGCGGTGAAGGCGCGCATCGTCCATCCGGTATTCGAAGACTGGAAGGGCGGGCGCTACAAGATCATCAGCTTTTTCGCCAAAAAAGCACGGGGCATGATGGTGCGCTATGCTGTTAAAGAACAGGTGGCCGAGGTCGAACAGCTGAAGCAATTCGACTACGGCGGCTACGCTTTCAACGCCAAGGTATCGAAGGCGGATACCTGGGTGTTCCGTCGCAAGCTGGCGGACTGACCCCGGGCAAAACCAGGAGAGACAAATGGCAGCCGTTCTGCAGGAAAAAGCAAGCCAGTCCGCAAACGCCGCTGCCTTGGCCCAGGGCCGCATCGATCTTGCCGCTGCGCTACGCTGGTCCGCGCGCCTGAATTTCAACGAAGGCGTGTGCAATCATTTCAGCCTGGAACTGGCGGCGGACCGCTACCTGATCAATCCGCAAGGACTGCACTGGAGCGAAGTCACTGCCGCCGATATCCTGCTGATTGACGGCCAGGGCCGCGTGCTCGAGGGCAAACACAAGCTGGAGCCCACGGCCTTTTTCATCCACAGCCACATCCACCGCGCCAACCCGCACGCCAAGTGCGTGCTGCACACCCACATGCCCTACGCCACCGCGCTGACGCTGATCGCCGGTGGCCGGCTGGAGTGGTGCAACCAGAACGCGCTGCGCTACTGGGGGCAGATCGCCTACGACGACACCTACAATGGCCTGGCCCTGGATGACGCGGAAGGTGAGCGCATCGCCGCGCAATTGCAGGGCAAGAGCGTGATGTTCATGGCCAGCCACGGCATCACGGTAGTCGGCAGCAGCGTCGCCTGGGCCTTCGACGACCTTTATTATCTGGAGCGCGCCTGCATGCATCAGGTGCTCGCCGTGCAGGGCGCCGCCGGCAGGCCCTTGCGCCGCGTGCCGGACGAAATCGCCGCCCGCGTCGCCGCGCAGATCGCCGCGGAGCGCCAGCAAAGCGATCTGTTCTTCGACTCGGTCAAGCGCATGCTGGACCGCGACGAGCCGGGCTGGTCCGCCCTTTAATCCTTCGCTTCACTCTGCTGCAGATACGCTGCCGGCGTCATGATGCGAAAGCCGGTGTCCTGGTACTTGCGCCGCGCCAGGTCCAGCAGCGCGCGGTCTTTGGTCAGCAGGTAGTCCGCCCGCGCCGCGCGCGCCAGTTCGAGAAACTTCTGGTCATCCGTATCACGGCATAGTGGGAGCGGCGGCAGGGGGCGCTGATCCGTCTCCCCCGCAGGGACCGGTTGCGCCACCTTCAGGCATTCGGCCAGCGCGCGGGCCTGGGCTTCCGGCGCCAACACCTGCTTGCGCAACGAATAATCCAGCACCCGCCGCAGCTCCTCTGCGCAGGCGGCATCGATGAAGATGGCGGCCTCGCCGGTGTTCTGTGCCGCCCGCAAGGGCGCGACCTGCGCATCGTCGAACACCAGCCAGTCCAGCCACACATTGGTATCCAGCACCAGCCGGACCGGCACCGCCATTGCGCGTTACTCCGCCAGCAAGCGGTCGAGGTCGGCGACGATCGCCGCGGTATCGATTGCCGCGCGGCCCTGGTAGCGCATCAGGATGCGCGAGGGCAGGTCGATCAGGCGCGGATCAGGGGTGCGGATGTTCGCCGCCACGTTGAGCACCGAGGTCAGGTGGGTCGCCTTGAAGCCGGGCTGGGCGCGGTCAACCGCGTCGAGCACCGCGTTTTGCGCCTTGGCGATGCCGGCCAGCAGTTCGGCGAGTTGTTGGTGGTTCATTTGTTCTCCCTGGAATGGATGCAACGATTTTGGCGACAGCCCGTAGCATACGCCAGGGTGGGGAAGGATCGACCAAGTCTACACAACGGGCCGAGGAGCGTGGGCTCGTCGAGGCCGCCGGCCGACACATCGAAGGCTGGTCGCAAGTTCGCCTGCGGGATGCATCGGCCGGGAACACCTGATCAGCGCCTCCTAGCGCAGCATGCGCCAGAGCACCGGGCCGGCCAGGCTGGCCCATACCACCACGATCCAGATCACCGACATGAAAACCGCCGCCGAGCCCATGTCCTTGGCGCGCCCGGCGAGCGGGTGGCGCTCCAGCGAAACGCGGTCCACCACCGCCTCGATGGCCGAGTTGACCGTTTCGACGATCAGCATCAGCACCACCGAGCCCAGCAGCCAGAGCTTTTCCATCGTCGACATCGGCAGCCACAGGGCCAGCGGCACCAACACGGCCGCTGCGATCAGTTCCTGCCGGAAAGCCGCCTCGTGCCGCACCATATGGTTCAACCCTTGGGTCGAATATTTGAGCGCCTTGGCCAGGCGTCCGAAGCCGTCGGTGCTCTTGAATTCGCTTTCGTTCTCGTTCATGAGTTTTTGTTACTGGAGATCGATTCAATGGATCGCATCTTATCAAGGCCGCGCTTGCCGCCATTGCGGGCCGCCGGGCATGATGTGACCCCTTCGTGACTGCGGCATGTCAAAATCCGGCCATGACTGTTCGCTCCCCCACGCTGGAAAGCCTGCGCATCGCCGCTGTGCGCCGTTCCCTGTTCACACCGGTCGGCCTGGCCGCCGCCATCGAGCGCCTGGGCTATGTACAGGCAGATCCGATTCGCGCCCCGGCGCGCGCGCAGGACCTGATCCTGCGCCACCGGGCAAAGGGCTACCGCGACGGCGACCTCGAACGCCGCTATCACAAGGTCGGCGCCGAGGAAGACGTGTTGCACAACTACGGCTTCGTGCCGCGCTCGGCGCAGGCCTGGCTGCACCCGCGCGTCGGCATCCGCTGGCGCCGCTCGCAGCCCGCGCTTGAAGAGCAGGTGCTGGCCTTCATGGCCGGGCGGGGGCCGACGCATCCGCGCGAGGTGGATGCGCATTTCGGCATCGGCGTCGTCGCCACGGTGTGGGGCAGCAAGAGCTCGAAGACCACGCGTGCGCTGGACCATTTGCACTATCGCGGACAACTGCGCGTGGCGGGCCGCCAGCAGGGCATCCGCCTCTATGAAACCGCCTCGCACCTGCACGCTGTCTACGCCAGCCCCCTTTCGGCACAGCACCAGCTCGAAGGCGCGGCGCTCACCTTGCTGCGCCTGTATGCGCCGCTGCCGGTGTCGAGCTGGCGCCAGCTGGTGACCATGCTGCGCTACGGCGCGCCGCAACTGGCGCCGCACTTGCGCAAATTCCCCGAGCTGCTGGCGCGCCTGCGCGAGCAGGGGCTGATTCGCGAAGCCAAGGTCGAGGGCGTGGACTACGCCTGGCCGGCGAACGAGCGCCTGGGCGGCAGCGAGCCGCCGCGCCAGGTGCGCCTGCTCGCGCCCTTCGACCCGGTGGTGTGGGACCGGCGCCGCTTCACCCACCTGTGGGGCTGGAACTATCGCTTCGAGGCCTACATGCCGCCGGCCAAGCGGCGCCTGGGCTACTACGCCTTGCCGATACTCTGGGGACATGATGTGGTGGGCTGGGCCAATGCGAAAGCGGAGGCCGGCTCGAACAAGCTGGAAATCGAGGCCGGCCTGGCGACCCTCAAGGGTCGGCCGCGCGAGTTCAAGCGCGAACTGGAAACCGAAATCGAAAGCCTGCGTGAGTTTCTCGGGGTGGAAAAAGTGGGCAGGCTGCGCTGGCTGGCCTGACCGGACGGGTACTACAACTGTTGTCGCCGCAAGGTTCCACCAGGCAAAACAACGGTAAATCGCGGTGGTTTTCGGAAAATTTGATGGGGGACCACGGTAAATAACGGTGGTTTTCCGTTTTTTCGAGGACCAGCACCGCTCATCTTGCCGACGATCTGCTGCGAGAAGAGCGGCGTCGAGACCCGATGCGAAGCGCGGGCGCGGCCAATATACGTGACCATCGCAACTCTTGGCCGAGCCGAGAAAACTGCGTACCGTGAATCAAAGATACACGAGTCCAAGCGCTAAGTGTGGTTGATTTGCAGCTGCGTGGAACGGTATAAACTACGCCAAGAAAAATGATCAACAAGCGCACTCCAGGATGAATTTCTTCAAGCTTGCCATAGCAGTAGCCCGCCACCTGCCCGACGTACGCCACGCGCAATATCGCCCGGTTCGCCACGGTCGGGGCTTAGGACGCATCGGGTTAATTTTTCACCGTTTGTGTGCCGCTGCCACCGTTGCCGCCGCCATGGCTTGCACCGCCTCCGCCCATGCCGCCGACTTCTGCGAAGTTACCGACGACGTGCTGATCGGCGCATGGACCATCGCCAGCGACGGCGGGGTATTCGAGCAAATGGAATTCACCACCGCCGGCGAGCAGAACTTCTTCAATTCATGGCTGCACGAGCGGCCCGAGATCAGCAACGCCACCTGGACGCTGGAGAACTGCACCCTGCGCATCACCAAGGCCAACGACCCCTCGCATCCGCTGGTGTTCACCACCAGCATAGGCACCGGCCAGCGCCTCGAATTGCGCGAAAAAGGCCAGCCGCTGGCGCGCTATCGGCGCGTCGGCGAGCAGCGTTAACCACCTTTCAATAAACCCGGTAACCCGCCATGTCCGAATCCATCGACGCCAAGTTGCAATCCTTGGGCCTCGCCCTGCCTGCCGTCACCCCGACGCGCGGCAGCTTCAAGGCCTATGTCATCAGCGGCAACATGCTCTACCTGGCAGGCAAGGGCGCGCCGGCGCGCGAAGCCGCGGACCATGTGCCGAAAGTCGGCGCCGAGGTATCGGCCGCGCAGGCCCAGGCTTACGCGAAGGAAGTGGCGCTGAACCAGCTCGCCGTGATCAAGGACGCGCTCGGCAGCCTGGACCGCGTCAAGCAGGTGGTGAAGGTATTCGGCATGGTCAACGCGGTGCCGGACTTCAGCGCGCACACAGAGGTGATCAACGGTTTCTCGGATTTGATGGTGCAGGTGTTCGGCGCCAGGGGCGAGCATGCGCGCTCGGCGATCGGCGTGGGATCGTTGCCCCGCGGCTTTGCAGTCGAGATCGAAGCGGTGATCGAGTTCAGTTGAAGGGCCTGCGAGTTCTCTCCTCCAAAGTCCAATTTCTACACTGACCCCAATTGTCCTGACGCAATTGTTTCATGGTCGATCCACACCAACTGATCGAAGCTCGCAAGTGTGGCGAGATACGCTACGCGGTCGCGACGGAAACAAGCGCGGACATGTCGCGGGTGTTGGCGAAGTTCGGTCTGCGGGCCGATGCTTCGCTGCTGGTGGCACATGACGCAGAAACAGCGCATGCGATCCTTGGCACGCTGTTGTGGAAGGACATGGCCTACGGCACCGAGTGTATGCCGAGGGCGCAGGCGGACCAGCTTGCGCGGGAGGTGCTCGCCGGGCATGCCGATGAACAGAGCCGTTATTTCTCGAATGGCGACTGGACCAAAAGCGAGAGCTGGAACCCGCTGACGGAGGCGACGTTCGACGCGGGCCTGATCGTCAGCTGCGCAGAAAACCGCTACTTCTGCATCTGGTTCGAGGACGAGGATTGAGGCTCGCTCACTCCAGCGCCTGATACACCAGCGCGTTGATCTTCTGCCGGTAGTGCCAGCGCATCGGCCCCGGGGTCTGCGCCATGAAGACAACCGCAAGCTCTTCCTTCGGGTCTGCCCACCAGTTGGTGCCGCTGGCGCCGGGCCAGGAATAATCGCCGACCGAGCCCATCATGCGCACGATACCGGGCGTGGTGCGCACTGCCATGCCGAGGCCGAAGCCGTAGTCGGCGCGGGTAGGGTCGGCAGCGCCGATCAGGTTCTTCACCTCCGGCCCTAGCTGGTTGCTGGTCATGAAGTCGACCGTCTTGCGCGAGAGGATCTGCTTGTTGCCCAGCTTGCCGTGGTTCAGCAGCATTTGCGCGAAGCGCATGTAGTCGCTGGCGGTGGAAACGGCGCAGCCGCCGCCGCAATCGAATTTGGTCGGCTTGGTGAGGTCCAGCACGGATTGCGGCTTGCCGGTGTCCGGGTCGTTGGGCAGGGCGCGGGCGTAGCGGGCGGCGTTGGCGGGTGGCACCATGAAGCCGGTATCGGTCATGCCCAAGGGCTGGAACAGGCTTTGTTGCAAGTATTGACCCAGGCGCTCTTTGGTGATGGACTCGACCACCTGGCCCAACACGTCAATGGAAAAGCCGTAGTCCCAGACGGTGCCGGGCTGGTACATCAGCGGCAGCGAACCCAGCTTGTCGATGAACTCGGGGCCGGTGTATTCGAGGGCGGCGGAACTGGAGGAGTCCGGATACAGCTTGTGCACCGCCGTGCTGCCGCGTCCGCCGTAGATGATGCCGGAGGTGTGGCGCATGATGTCCTGGATGGTGATCCTGCGCGACGCCGGCACGGTGTCGATGATCTCCTTGCCCGCGGGGTCCATGCGCGCCACTTTCATATTGGCGAACTGCGGCAGGAATTTTGAGACGGGATCGTCGATCAGCACGCGGCCCTGCTCGTAGAGCTGCAGCGCGCCGACGGTGACCATCGGTTTGGTCATCGAGGCGATAGCGAAAATCGTGTCGGTGGTCATCGGCACATTGGCCGCTTTGTCGCGGTAGCCAAAGGCCTTGAAGTACACCAGCTTGCCCTTGCGCGCGATGGCGACCACCGCGCCGGGCATGCGGCCGGCTTCGATGTCGGCGCGCAGCACTTCGTCGATGTGGGCCAGGCGGGCGGAGGAAAAGCCGACGGATTCGGGCTTGGCGCGCGGCAGGGGATCGGCGGGGGCGGCGAGGGCGGGCATGGCGAAGAGAGGCAGGAGCAATGCAGGGACCAGCGAGCGCAGGTTCATTATTTTGTCTCCGATTTTATTGTTGGGAAGCGCGGATATCATACGCTGACCAAATTACTCAAGTGATCTATGACCGAAAAACTCCCACTGTTAAGTTTGGTGACTACGCCTGATGGCCATACTGTCTACCTGCATGGAGACTTGGCCGGACTTCAGTTGCTGCATAGGAAGATTGGGCATTTGATCGATCGCTTGAGCCAAGGAGAGTGTGATCACGAGCATTTTCACAGTCCAGACTGGGCAGGTGGGATTTGTCCACCTCGATGCTCCAAAGCGAAAAGGCCGCGGACTGTGAGCAGGTTCATCATCTCAAGGTATTTGCATGGACGGAAGAATGGAAGGAGAAGAACGATTTATAGATCGTTGCTCCCCGAGAAAAGAAAAAGCCCGGGTCTCCCGGGCCTTTTATTTGCCTATGTGGCTCACGCCGCCAGCAACTGCCGCAGCACATACGGCAGGATGCCGCCGTGCTTGAAGTATTCGACCTCGATCGCGGTATCGATGCGCAGGATGACGGTAACGCGCTGGGTCGAGCCATCCGCCCGCTTGATCACCAGCGTGCAGTCCTGCTGCGGCTTGGGGTCGGTGCCGATGCCTTCGATGTCGAAGGTTTCGTTGCCGGTGATGCCGAGTGACTTGACGGTATCGCTGCCCTTGAATTGCAGGGGCAGCACGCCCATGCCGATCAGGTTGGCGCGGTGGATGCGCTCGTAGGAGCGGACCACCACGGCCTTGACGCCGAGCAGGGCGGGGCCCTTGGCGGCCCAGTCGCGGGAGGAGCCGGAGCCATATTCTTCGCCGCCGAAGACCACCGTGGGGGTGCTGGCGGCCATGTACTTCATGGCGGCGTCGTAGATGCTCATTTGTTCGCCGTCGGGCTGGTGCAGGGTGACGCCGCCTTCGATCTGGCTGCCGTCGGCTTTCGGCGGCATCATCAGGTTTTTGATGCGCACGTTGGCGAAGGTGCCGCGCATCATCACTTCGTGGTTGCCGCGGCGGGCGCCGTAGGAGTTGAAATCCACTTTGGTGACGTTGTTGCCGATCAGGTAGCTGCCGGCGGGCGAGGTGTCCTTGATCGAGCCGGCGGGGGAGATGTGGTCGGTGGTGATGGAGTCGCCGAGGATGGCGAGCACGCGGGCGCCCTTGATTTCGGGCACGCCGGTGGGGGTCATGCTGAAGCCTTCGAAGAAGGGCGGCTCGGCAATGTAGGTGGACTTGGGCCAGTCGTAGACTTCGTTTTCTTCGCCCTTGATCTGGGTCCAGAGGTCGCCGGGCTTGATCAGCTCGGAATAGTTTTCGCGGAACACCTTGGCGTTCATGGCGAACTTCATCAGCTTGGCGATCTCGATGGACGTGGGCCAGATGTCGCCGAGGTAGATGTCTTTTCCGCCGGCGCCTTTGCCGACGGGCTCGGTCATCAGGTCGCGGGTGACGTTGCCGGCGATGGCGTAGGCGACGACCAGGGGCGGGGAGGCGAGGAAGTTGCCCTTGAGGTTGGGATGGATGCGCGCTTCGAAATTGCGGTTGCCGGAGAGTACGGCGGCGCAGACCATGTCGTTCTTGATGATGGTCTCGTTGATCGGCGCGCTCAGGTCGCCAGCGTTGCCGATGCAGGTGGTGCAGCCATAGGCGGTGACGCCGAAGCCGAGCTTTTCGAGGTAGGGCAGCAGGCCGGCGGCGGTGAGGTAGTTGGTGACGACGCGGCTGCCGGGAGCGAGCGAGGTCTTGATGTGCGGGGCCACGGTCAAGCCCGCCTCTACCGCCTTCTTCGCCAGCAGGCCGGCCGCCAGCAGCACGCTGGGGTTGGAGGTGTTGGTGCAGGAGGTGATGGCGGCGATCAGCACGTCGCCGTTGTGCAGGTTGATGCCGTCGCTGGTGCTGAAGGTCTGGCCCAGTTTTTCGGCGGGCTGGTTGAAGCCGCTTTCGGTGGTGGGCTTGGAGAACAGACTGGTGAAGGTGGACTTCACGTTGCCGATCTCGATGCGGTCTTGCGGGCGCTTCGGGCCGGCCAGCGAAGGGGCGACGGTGCCGAGGTCGAGGGTGACGACCTTGGTGTAGTCGATGTCGCCGGCCTTGGGGATGCCGTACATCTTTTGCGCCTTGAAGTAGGCCTGGAATGCGTCGATCTCGGCCTTGGTGCGGCCGGTGCCCTGGAAGTAGTCGATGGTGACGTCGTCCACCGGGAAAAAGCCCATGGTGGCGCCGTATTCAGGCGCCATGTTGCCCAGGGTGGCGCGGTCCGGCAGGGAGAGGGTGGGCACGCCTTCGCCGAAGAATTCGACGAATTTGCCGACGACCTTCTCTTTACGCAGCAGTTCGGTGACGGTGAGCACCAGGTCGGTGGCGGTGCAGCCTTCGCGCAGGCGGCCCTTGAACTCGACGCCGACGACGTCCGGGGTCAAAAAGTAGACCGGCTGGCCGAGCATGCCGGACTCGGCCTCGATGCCGCCGACACCCCAGCCGACCACGCCGATGCCGTTGATCATGGTGGTGTGGCTGTCGGTGCCGACCAGGGAGTCAGGGTAGTAGACGCCGTTTTTCTGGAACACGCCGCGCGCCAGGTATTCGAGGTTGACCTGGTGCACGATGCCGACGCCTGGTGGTACAACTTTGAACGTGCTGAAGGCCTGCATGCCCCACTTGAGGAACTGGTAGCGCTCTTCGTTGCGCTTGAATTCCATTTTCATGTTGAGGTCGAGTGCATTCGGCTCGCGGTAGTAATCGATCTGCACGGAGTGATCGACGACGAGATCGACCGGCACCAGTGGCTCGATTTTCTTCGGGTCCTGGCCCATTTTCTCAGCGACGTTGCGCATCGCGGCCAGATCCGCCAGCAGGGGCACGCCGGTGAAGTCCTGCAGCACTACCCGGGCGACGACGAACGGAATCTCATCGACCCGGTCGGCCTTGGCCTTCCAGCCGGCGAGCTGCTTGACGTGCTCGGCGGTGATCTTCTGGCCGTCACAATTACGCAGCACGGACTCAAGCACGACGCGGATGGAGATCGGCAATCGGGATACGTCCACCTTGAGCGCTTTACCCAGTTCAGGCAGCGAGTAGTAGCTGCCGGTCTTGGTGCCTGCCTTGAACGATTTCAGGGTCTTCGCGAATGGGTGGGCCATGGTTCTCTCCAGAGTGAGCGTTTTTGTTGCGGTTGCGGCGTCTTCCTTGCATCTGGCGGCATTCAAGCCGTCTTAAAGGTTCGGCACTGCATTTTATGCAAGGTTCAACCAGTCCAAAAGCAAAACCCGGCATGCGCCGGGTTTGTTTTTAGATCACGTACAAATCGACATATTCGTGCACCGGCATGGCTTCGAGGGCCTTCTGGTCCAGCGAGACGTCGAGGATTTTCTGCTGCTGGCGTGCCGGGAACTGGCGCGCCAGGTTGATCCTGAACTTGGCTTCGAGCAGGGGGATGCCTTCCTTGCGGCGCAGGCGGTGGCCGATCGGGTATTCGCAGACGATTTCCTTGAGCTTCTTGCCGTCGTTGAATTCGACCGTGAGCGCGTTGGCGATGGAGCGCTTCTTGGGATCGTGATAGTCGCGGGTGTAGGCCTTGTCCTCGACGCAGACGATCTTGTCGCGCAGTTTGTCGATGCGCGGGTCCTTCGCCACGCTGTCTTCGTAGTCATCGGCGGTGAGGCGCCCGAAGATGATCGGCACGGCCACCATGTACTGGATGCAGTGGTCGCGGTCCGCCGGGTTGTCCAGCGGGCCCTTCTTGTCGATGATGCGGATGCAGGCTTCGTGGGTGCGGATGGTGATCTTCTTGATGTCTTCCGGCTTCTTGCCGGCCTTCGCCAATTGCTGATGGATTTCCATGGCGCATTCGACCGCGGTCTGCGAGTGGAACTCGGCCGGGAAGGAAATCTTGAACAGCACGTTTTCCATTACGTACGAACCATAGGGGCGCTGGAACTTGAACTCGTTGCCCTTGAACAGCACGTCGTAAAAGCCCCAGGTCTTGGCGGTGAGCACCGAGGGGTAGCCCATCTCGCCGGTCTTGGCCATCAGCGCCAGGCGCACGGCGCGCGAGGTGGCGTCGCCGGCCGCCCAGCTCTTGCGCGAGCCGGTATTGGGGGAGTGGCGATAGGTGCGCAGCGACTGGCCATCGACGAAGGCGAGCGAGACGGCGTTGATGGTTTCATCGCGGGTGAGACCCAGCATTTCGGAGACGACGGCGGTGGAGGCCACCTTCACCAGTACCACGTGGTCCAGGCCGACCTTGTTGAAGGAATTTTCCAGCGCGATGCAGCCCTGGATTTCGTGCGCCTTGATCATGCCGGTGAGCACGGCCTTCATCGTCAGCGGCTTTTTGCCCATGGCCACGGCGTTACGCGAAAGCCAGTCGGCCGTCGCCAAGATGCCGCCCAGGTTGTCCGACGGGTGGCCCCATTCGGCGGCCAGCCAGGTGTCGTTGAAGTCCAGCCAGCGGATCATGCAGCCAATGTTGAAAGCGGCCTGCACCGGGTCGAGCGCGAACTGGGTGCCGGGCACCTTGGCGCCGTTGGGCACCACGGTGCCCGGGACGATGGGGCCCATCAGCTTGCGGCAGGCGGGGTATTCCAGCGCTTCGAGGCCGCAGCCGAGGGTGTCGATCAGGCAGTTGCGCGCGGTGTCGTAGGCGAGCTTGGACTCGATCTTGTACTTCAGGACGTAGTCGACGATGTCGGTCAAGACTTTGTCGGCCTTGGGGCGGACGTTGGAAATGTGGGCGGACATGGGTTCCTTTGGTGTCGGGATGCTTATGGGATTTATTGGGAGGCTTTGGGGGCAGGCGCCGTCGGGCCGCGTAGTTCGATGACAACCAGTTCGGAGAATTTTTCGTACAGGTAGCCCATGCGCATGGAGTCCTGGCCACCGGCCAGGCCGCCGAAGGCATATGAGGCCTTGACCTCGAACTGGTGCACGGGCTTCATCTCGGCGTTACGCAATTCCACGGTGCCGACGATATGGTCGTCGCCGGCCATGAAGCCGAACATCACGGCGGAAAAGGAGGAGCGTACGCGGACGTCGGTGATAGTGACGGCAACGGAATAGGGCGCGTCGTCCGCAATCGCGCCGGCCACTTCAAGGCGCCGGTTGATCATCGAGACCAGCACGTTCTCGTCGAACCTCAGGTTGTCGGTAAGCTTGGCTTTCATTGCGTCGGTCATTACCAAGGTGGCCTTGTGGGTCTTCGCGGTGGCCAGCGGTGTGACGACCGAGGCCGAGTCAGGGCGGGTGACGGAGCCTCCGCATCCCGTAAGAAGCATGCAGGACGCCATCGATATCGCTGCAAGATATTGAGCAAGTTTCATTTTATTCCTCTTCTTTTGCTTATTGAGTGACAGGGAACAGCAAACCCGAAGCCCCCCGGCTCCGGGGTAAAACCTAGTGCTCAAGCGCGTTTGTGCGTCCTCATTTCCGGTCGCGCAGCTTGACGAATTTCTTGTCGTCCGGGCCGGTGTAGTTGGCGGCGGGGCGGATGATCTTGCCGTCGATGCGCTGCTCGATCACGTGCGCGGCCCAGCCGGAGGTGCGGGCGATGACGAACAGCGGCGTGAACATGAGGGTGGGCACGCCCATCATGTGGTACGAGACGGCGGAGAACCAGTCGAGGTTGGCGAACATTTTTTTCGCGTCCCACATGACGGCTTCAAGCCGGTCGGCGATCTCGAACATTTTGGTGTCGCCGGCTTCCTTCGACAGCTTGCGCGCGACTTCCTTGATGATCTTGTTGCGCGGGTCGGAGACGGTGTAGACCGGGTGGCCGAAGCCGATGATCACTTCCTTGCGCTCGACGCGGGCGCGGGCGTCGGCCTCGGCTTCGTCGGGCGTCTCGTAGCGCTTTTGCACTTCGAAGGCGACTTCGTTAGCGCCGCCGTGCTTCGGGCCGCGCAGGGCGCCGATGCCGCCGGTGATCGCCGAGTACATGTCCGAACCCGTACCTGCGATGACGCGGCAGGTGAAGGTGGAGGCGTTGAACTCATGCTCGGCGTAGAGGTTGAGCGAGGTGTGCATGGCGCGCACCCAGTCGGCCGGCGGCTCTTTGCCGTGCAGCAGGTGCAGGAAGTGGCCGCCGATGGAGTCATCGTCGGTTTCCACTTCGATACGCTTGCCGTTGTTGCTGAAGTGGAACCAGTACAGCAGCATGGAGCCGAGGGATGCCATCAGGCGGTCGGCGATGTCGCGCGCGCCGGGGTGGTTGTGGTCGTCCTTCTCGGGCAGGGCGCAGCCCAGCGCGGAGACGCCGGTGCGCATCACGTCCATCGGGTGGCTGCCGGCGGGCAGGGCTTCGAGCGCCCACTTCACCGCGGCGGGCAGGCCGCGCAGGGACTTGAGCTTGAGTTTGTAGCCTTTGAGCTCGGCGGCGGTGGGTAGTTTGCCGTGCACCAGCAGGAAAGCAATTTCTTCGAACTCGCAGCTGTCGGCGACGTCGAGGATGTCATAGCCGCGGTAGTGCAGGTCGTTGCCGCTGCGGCCGACGGTACACAGGGCGGTGTTGCCCGCGGTGACGCCGGACAAGGCGACGGATTTTTTCGGCTTCGGGCCGGCGGCGGGGGCGGCTTGCTCACTCATTCAAACACTCCTTTGGTAAGTCCCTGGGGGATTGCTTTTGTTGTGGTTGGCGTTACTTGCCCTTGCCCTGCGAGAACAGGGTGTCGAGCTTGTCTTCGTATTGGTGATAGCCGAGGTAGTCGTAGAGGTCGGCGCGGCTTTGCATGGTGGGCACGGCATTCTTTTGCGTACCCTCCTTGCGCAGGACTTCGTAGAAGTTAAGGGCAGCGGCGTTCATCGCGCGGTAGGCGCCACAGCAGTAGAGGGCGATGTCGACGTTCACCGTGCGCAACTCGTCGAGGGTGAAGAGGGGCGTCTGGCCGAACTCCGTGAGGTTGGCGAGGATCGGCACCTTGACCACGTCCTTCACCTGCTTGTATTGCTCCAGCTTGGTGATGGCTTCGGGGAAGATCATGTCGGCGCCGGCTTCGACATAGGCGCCAATGCGGTCGAGCATGGACGACATGCCTTCGGCGGCCAGCGCATCGCAGCGGGCCATGACGACGAATTGCGAGTCCGTCTTTGCGTCCATCGCGGCCTTGATACGGTCGACCATTTCTTCCTTGGGCACCACTTCCTTGCCCGGGCGATGGCCGCAGCGCTTGGCGGAGACCTGGTCTTCCATGTGTACGGCGGCGACGCCGGCGCGCGTAAAGGATTTGATCGTTCTCGCGATATTGAAGGCGCCGCCCCAGCCGGTGTCGATGTCGACCATCAGCGGCAGAGAGCAGACTTCGGTGATGCGGGTGGCGTCGGTCAGCACGTCTTCCATGGTACTGATGCCGAGGTCGGGCATGCCCAGCGAGTTGGCGGCGACGCCGCCGCCGGAGAGATACACGGCCTTGAAGCCGGTGCGCTCGGCCATGCGGGCGGCGTAGGCGGTGATGGCGCCTACCACCTGCAGCGGGTTTTCGTCCTTGACGGCCTGGCGGAACCTGGCGCCGGCGGAAGCGGGGGTGGTCATGGGGTGTGCCTCGGGGAAAACGATTTACAAACGGTTTACAAACGGTTTACGAGAAGAATGCCTCGCGCGCTTCTTCCGGCACGTCGGTGCCGGTGGCTTGCGCGCGCTTGAGCAGTTGCCAGTAGTAGCGGAAGCTGGCGCGGTCGTGCAGTTTGCCCTTGTAGCCGACCGGGCCCCAGTCCTTCGCGTAGGCGGCGAGCAGGATGGCGGAGGCGTCGGCGATTTCCGCCTCGCGCGGCTGCATGCCGCGGATGATCGGGCCGATCTGGTCGGGGTGGATGCTGTACATGCGCAGGAAGCCGAACTCTTCGCGGGCGCGGCGGGCGTCGCCTTCGACTACGGAAGGGTCTTTGTACTCTTGCGTGATGCCGTGGATCGGGATGGCGCCGTTGCCGAGGCCCGCGCTGGCGATTTCCAGCTTGGCGCGGCGCACCAGCGGGTGGTCGAACTGGCCGGGGGAGGACATGGCCGTGTCGGGAATGGCGCCGGCGAAGCCGCTGACGAAGTCCATGATGCCGAGGGTCACGCCCTCGATCAGGGGCAGGGAGACGATGTCGAACACTTCGCGCAGGCCGTTGTGCGTTTCGATCATCACGTGCATGGGGATCGGGCGCTTGACGCCGGCCTCGGTGCGCAGCTCCTCGACATAGGAGAGCACCTTCAGTGCGTCCATGCGGCTATCGCACTTCGGCAGGGTGATGTAGGCGAGCTTGTGGCCGGCCTGGCCGACGATGATCTCCACATCCTTCATGCAATGCGGGTGGCTGGCATCGTGGATGCGCACGCCGGCGCGGCCGAAGGTGTTTTCGTCGGATGCCACCCAGTGGGCCACCATCTCGGCGGTCTGCTTTTCCGCACCGGCGGCGGCGCCGTCTTCGAGGTCGCAGATCAGGTCGAACACCGCCTTGTCGCCGCGCGCGGTTTCACGCTGCAGGGCGAGGGTCTTGCGGATGAATTTTTCATTCCCGGAGAAATGCTCGCACACCGGGATCACCGGCAGCGGGGCGCCGTCGGTGTAGAGGACTTTGTCGGGATGCAAAGGCATGAGGGGAGGCGATAAAAACTACAGGAGGGTCGGCTATACAGCGGGCTTGCAGCCGCGCTGGTAGCCAACCTCTCCCGGCACGGGCGCTACCCGTGCCACGAGCTTCGCTACCAGCCGGACTGCATGCCGGAGGCGCGGCTTAGAGCAGGTGCTTGACGCCGTCGCGCTCTTCGTTCAGTTCCTTCAGGGTGGCGTCCATGCGCTCGCGCGAGAAGGTGTCGATTTCCAGGCCTTTGACGATCTCGTACTTGCCGCCCGGCTGGGTGATGACGGGCATGCCGTACATGACGCCTTCGGGGATGCCGTAGCTGCCGTCGGAAGGAATGCCCATGGTGACCCATTCGCCGTTGGAGCCGAGCAGCCAGTCGCGCACATGGTCGATGGCGGCGTTGGCGGCGGAGGCGGCGGAAGACAGGCCGCGCGCGTCGATGATGGCGGCGCCGCGCTTGCCGACGGTGGGCAGGAACGTGTCCTTGTTCCACACGGCGTCGTTCACCAGTTCCTTGACGGACTGGCCGTCGGCGGTGGCGAAGCGGTAGTCGGCGTACATGGTGGGCGAGTGGTTGCCCCACACCGTGAGTTTCTTGAACGAAGAGACCGGCTTGCCGATCTTGGCGGAGAGTTGCGACAGGGCGCGGTTGTAGTCCAGGCGCAGCATCGCGGAAAACGCGGTGGGCGGCAGGCTCTTGGCGGTTTCCTTGGCGATGTAGGCGTTGGTGTTGGCCGGGTTGCCGACGACCAAAATCTTGACGTTGCGCGAGGCGACGGCGTCGATCGCCTTGCCTTGCGCGGTAAAGATTTGCGCATTGGCGGCGAGCAGGTCCTTGCGCTCCATGCCGGGGCCGCGCGGGCGGGCGCCGACAAGCAGGCCGACATCGGCGTCTTTAAATGCGGTCATCGGGTCGCTGTGGGCGGTCATGCCGGCGAGCAGCGGGAAGGCGCAGTCGTCGATTTCCATCATCACGCCCTTGAGCGCCTTCTGGGCTTTCTCGTCCGGGATTTCCAGCAGTTGCAGGATCACCGGCTGGTCGCGGCCCAGCATGTCGCCATTGGCGATGCGGAACAGCAGCGAGTAACCGATTTGTCCAGCGGCGCCGGTGACGGCGACGCGCATGGGAGATTTGGCCATGATTGATTCTCCGGAGGGGAAAGTGGGTGAGGAGTAAAGCGCGGGAGAGAATGATAAGGGAATTGTGCGTGGCGCGCGTGACAGGCGTTCCGTTGGCCATGCCGCCACCGGCAAGGCAGGGCGGGGAGGGCTTGAGGGAGCTTTACGCGGGTCTGGCCGAAGTTTAGAAATTACGCCGGGTGAAGTCAAGGCGGGTCTTATATCTTATATAAGATATAAAACATGAGATAGACGTTCTCTGGAGCCTGTGTTTCAATCGTCCGGCCATGGGCGGGGGGTACCCTCGCGCGGGCCCGTTCTCGTTGCATTGCAGATTGGAGTCGCCGATGAATTCCGACACGCGCAGCGCAATTCACCCTGCTTCCGCCGGCCCGCCCACGGCGCGTTCGGCCACCTTCAGTCCGCTGTACCAGCAGATCAAGGGCCTGATCACCCAAGGACTGGAGAGCGGGCAGTGGAAGCCAGGCGACATGATCCCCAGTGAAATCGAGCTGGCGGGGCGTTTCGGCGTGAGCCAGGGCACGGTGCGCAAGGCAGTGGATGAGCTGGCGGCAGAACACCTGCTGGTGCGGCGCCAGGGCAAGGGCACTTTCGTCGCCAGCCATACCGAGCCGCGCACCCAGTTCCGCTTTTTACGTCTGACGCCGAACCAGGGCGAACCGCGTTACCCGGAAAGCACCATCCTCGAATGCAAGCGCGCGCGCGCGCCGGCGGACGTCAGCCGTGCGCTGGAACTGAAGGCCGGCGAGCCGGTGATTACCATCAAGCGTGTGCTGGCCTTCGACGGCGTGCCCTGCGTTCTGGACGAGTTGTGGCTGCCCGGCGGCCTGTTCAAGGGGCTGACGGCGGAGCGCCTGACCGAGTCGAAAGCGCCGCTCTACAGCCTGTTCGAGAGCGAGTTCGGCACCAAGATGATCCGTGCCGACGAGCAGGTGCGTGCCGTTGCCGCCGCCCCCGCCGACGCCCGGTTGCTGCGGGTGGCGCCGGGCTCGCCTTTGTTGTCGGTGGAACGCCTGACGTACACCTATGGCGATAAGCCGGTGGAAGTGCGCAAGGGCCTCTATATCACCCGCGATTATCACTATCACAACGAATTGATCTGAGCGGCGCGGACGCAGGCTGCCGCTCTCGTGCGCGGCTTGCGCCGGCTACACCCGCGAGCACCGCGCATATGTCTTATGCATGGGGATAATCCGAGCTTTCTTAATGCGCGGGTTTGGGGGCGGATGTATAATCAAAAAGGTTTTGCAGGGTCCCCCGGCTTTCGCTTTGTCCTGACGAAAAGCACGCCGTGAACCGGCAAGGCCGTGGCAGAAAAGCCCCTCGTGATCCAGCATAGCCCTCACACCCCGTAGGTTTAAACCCCACTCATCCCGTCCCTTTTCGTTCACGACCAAGAAACGATGGCTTCCACAATTACCAAGACTCCACCGAAGGCGAGGCCCAAGCACCTCGACCTGTTCTCGATCCGTTTGCCGCTGCCGGGCATCCTGTCGATCATGCACCGGATCTCCGGCGCCGCCCTGTTCCTGTTCCTGCCGCTGCTGCTCTGGCTGCTCGACCGGAGCCTGGACACGGAAATCGGCTACGACCAGGTCCGCAGCTATATGAGCCTTTGGATCGTCAAGATCGTGCTGATCGGCCTGCTCTACGGCTTCATGCATCACTTCTGCGCCGGCATCCGCTACCTGTTCCTCGACATGCACAAGGGCATCGATCTGCCGCAGGCGCGCATGAGCGCGGCGATCGTCTACTTCGTCAGCATCCCGCTGACCGTGATCGCGGCCTGGCTGCTGTTTTTCTAAGGGGCCGGACACATGACTACCAATCGCATCATCGTCGGCGCCCACTACGGCCTGCGCGACTGGCTCGGCCAGCGCGTCACCGCCGTGCTGATGGCGCTTTACGCCATCCTCCTCGCCGTGGTCCTGCTGGTGAAAAAGCCCGGCGACTACCTGGCCTGGTTCAACGTCTTCTCTCCGATATGGATGAAAGTTGCCACGCTGGTGTTCCTCGCCAGCCTGTTCTACCACGCCTGGGTCGGCATGCGCGACATCTGGATGGACTACGTCAAGCCCACCGGCGTGCGTCTCGTGCTTGAAGTCCTCACCATCGTGTATTTGGTTGCCTGCGGCATGTGGGCTCTGAAGATATTCGTCTAAGGTCCCCATCATGTCTCTCAACGTACGTAAATTCGATGCCGTCATCGTCGGCGCCGGCGGCGCCGGCATGCGCGCCTCCCTGCAGCTGGCCCAGGCCGGCCTGAAGGTGGCCGTGCTTTCCAAGGTATTTCCCACTCGCTCGCACACCGTTGCCGCGCAAGGCGGGGTCGGGGCTTCGCTGGGCAACATGGGGCCGGATTCGTGGATCTGGCACATGTACGACACCGTCAAGGGCTCCGACTGGCTGGGCGACCAGGACGCAATCGAGTTCCTGGTGCGCGAAGCGCCCAAGCTCGTTTACGAACTCGAGCACTACGGCATGCCGTTCGACCGCAATGAAGACGGCACCATTTACCAGCGCCCCTTTGGCGGCCACTCGGCCAACTTTGGTGAAAAGCCGGTGCAGCGTTCCTGCTGCGCGGCGGACCGTACCGGTCACGCCATGCTGCATACCCTGTACCAGCAGAACGTCAAGGCCAACACGCAGTTCTTCGTCGAGTGGATGGCGCTGGACCTGATCCGCGACAGCGAAGGCGCCGTGGTCGGCGTCACCGCGCTGGAAATGGAAACCGGCGAAACGATGATCCTGCACGCCAAGGCGACTTTGTTCGCCACCGGTGGCGCCGGTCGCATTTACGCATCGTCGACGAATGCCTTCATCAACACCGGCGACGGCCTGGGCATCGCGGCGCGCGCCGGCATTCCGCTGGAGGACATGGAGTTCTGGCAGTTCCACCCCACCGGCGTGGCCGGCGCGGGCGTGCTGATCACCGAGGGCGTGCGCGGCGAGGGCGGCTACCTGCTCAACGGCCAGGGCGAACGCTTCATGGAGCGCTACGCGCCGACGCTGAAAGATCTGGCTTCGCGCGACATCGTCGCCCGTGCCATGGCCACCGAAATCCGCGATGGCCGCGGCGCAGGTCCGAACAAGGACCACGTGCTGCTGAAGCTCGACCACCTGGGCCTGGAGACGATCGAAAAGCGCCTGCCGGGCATCCGTGAAATCGCTCGCCAGTTCGCCAACGTCGATCCGATCAAGGACCCGATTCCCGTGGTGCCGACCTGCCACTACCAGATGGGCGGCATTCCGACCAACTATAAGGGCGAGGTGGTGGTGCCGAAGGACGGCAATCCCAACACCGTGGTCGAAGGTTTCTACGCCGCCGGCGAATGCGCCTGCGCCTCGGTGCACGGCGCCAACCGTCTCGGCACCAATTCGCTCACCGACCTGCTGGTGTTCGGCAAGGCCTCGGCTGATTCCGTGGTCAAGTACATCGGCACGAGCCGCACCCACCGCGACCTGCCGAAGGACGCCGGCGACTACACCATGGCGCGCCTGGCGCGCATGGACAATCAGAAAGACGGCGCGCCGCAGCACGAGACGCGCCTGGAAATGCAGAACATCATGCAGAACCATTGCGGCGTGTTCCGTTTTCCGGAGATGCTGTCCGAAGGCGTCACCAAGATCAAGGAAGTGGCCGAGAAGGTGGCCAAGGTCGAGATCAAGGACAAGTCCAAGGTGTTCAACACCGCGCGTGTCGAAGCGCTGGAGCTGGAAAACCTGATCGAGGTGGCGCGCGCCACCATGATCTCGGCCGCCGCCCGCAAGGAATCGCGCGGCGCCCATGACCGTGCCGACTGCCACGACACCCCGGAATTCCCGAACGGCCGCAATGACAAGGAATGGCACAAGCACACCCTGTGGTTCCGCGACGGCGACCGGCTGGAGTACAAGCCGGTGAACATGACGCCGCTTTCCGCCGAGTCGATTCCGCTGAAGACCCGCAGCTACTAACCATTCCCGCATCCTCGAACCCAAGCTGACAGCGCTAAAACCCCAGCCAAGGCCGAAAGAACCGAACATCATGAAACTCTCGATCTACCGCTACGATCCCGACCAGGACGCCGCGCCGTACATGAAGGACTACGACGTCAAGCTGGAACATTCCGACCGCATGCTGCTCGACGCGCTGGTGCGCGTCAAAGCCGTCGATGACAGCTTCGCCTTCCGCCGTTCCTGCCGCGAAGGCGTGTGCGGTTCCGATGCGATGAACATCAACGGCAAGAACGGCTTGGCCTGCCTGACCAAGGTGGCTGACCTTGGCGACTCCGTCGTCCTGCGCCCCTTGCCCGGCCTGCCGGTGATCCGCGACCTGATCGTCGACATGGCGCAATTCTTCAAGCAATACCATTCGATCAAGCCGTACATCGTCAACAACGATCCGGCGCCGGAAAAAGAACGCCTGCAGTCGCCGGAAGACCGCGAGGAACTCGACGGCCTGTACGAGTGCATTCTTTGCGCCTCGTGCTCGACTTCCTGCCCCTCGTTCTGGTGGAACCCGGACAAGTTCGTCGGCCCGGCCGGCCTGCTGCAGGCCTACCGCTTCCTCGCTGACACGCGCGATCAGGCCACCAGCGAGCGCCTGGACAACCTGGAAGACCCGTACCGCCTGTTCCGCTGCCACACCATCATGAATTGCGTCGATGTCTGCCCCAAGGGCCTCAATCCCACCAAGGCGATCGGCAAGATCAAGGAACTGATGGTCCGCCGCGCGGTGTAGCACCAAAGCGCCCGGGTATCGGGCGCTTTTTTTCAAAGATTTAACTTGCATTTAATCCGCCTGATGCAATCCTTGCCCTACCATGATTGACGCTACCGAACTTTCCCGCCTGAAGTGGCGCAGCCGCCGCGGCATGCTGGAAAACGACCTGGTCATGGAACGGTTTTTCGAGCAGCACACCGCCGATCTCACGCCGCAGCGCGTCGAGGGCCTGCAGGTGCTGCTCGATCTGCCCGACACTGACTTGTGGGATCTGGTGGCCGGCCGCCTGCAGTTGGGCGCCGGCGCCATGCCGGCCACGCTCGAAATGCTCGGCTGGATGCGCGATTGTCAGCTAGCGCACCCGCGCTAATACCGCATATGATGTTGCAGTGCGGTTGCAGGCGGTCGGAACCGGTAGAATTCATAAGCACAGACTTAAACGAACAAAGCAGACAGGAACCAGGAGCTTTCCATGAGCGTAACCCCCAGCGACGTCAAGGCAACGCTGTCCTTCTCGGACAACAGCCCCTCCATCGACTTCCCCATCTACAAGGGCACCATCGGCCCCGACGTGGTGGATATTCGCGCCCTCTACAACAAGACCGGCAAGTTCACCTACGATCCCGGTTTCATGTCAACGGCATCGTGCAATTCGTCGATCACCTATATCGACGGCGACAAGGGCGAACTGCTGTACCGCGGCTACCCGATCGAGCAACTCGCCGTGAAGTGCGACTTTCTCGAAACCTGCTACCTGCTGCTCAACGGCGAACTGCCGAACGCGACCCAAAGGACGGATTTCACCAGCCTGGTGACCAACCACACCATGGTGCACGAGCAAATGGGCTCGTTCTTCCAGGGTTTCCGCCGTGACGCGCATCCGATGGCGGTGCTGGTGGGAACCGTGGGCGCGCTGTCGGCCTTCTACCACGACTCGCTGGACATCACCGATTCGCATCACCGCGACGTTTCAGCCATCCGCCTGATCGCCAAGCTGCCCACGCTGGTGGCGATGACCCACAAGTACACCCTGGGCCAGCCCTTCGTCTATCCGCGCAACGATCTGTCGTACACCGCCAACTTCATGCGCATGATGTTCGCCGTGCCGGCCGAGGAATACAAGGTCAACGACGTGATGGTACGCGCGCTGGACCGCATTTTCATCCTGCATGCGGACCACGAGCAGAACGCCTCGACCTCGACGGTGCGCCTGTCGGGCTCCTCCGGCGCCAACCCATTCGCCTGTATCGCCGCCGGCATCGCCTGCCTGTGGGGCCCGGCGCACGGCGGCGCCAACGAGGCCGCGCTGAACATGCTGTACGGCATCCAGAAGCAGGGCGGCGTCGAGAAGATCGGCGAGTTCATCAAGGACGTGAAGGAGAAGGACTCCGGCGTCAAGCTGATGGGTTTCGGCCACCGCGTCTACAAGAACTACGATCCGCGCGCCAAGCTGATGCGCGAAACCTGCCATGAAGTGCTGAACGAACTGTGCCTGCACGACGACCCGCTGTTCAAGCTCGCCATGGCGCAGGAAAAGATCTCCCTGGAAGACGACTACTTTGTGAAGCGCAAGCTCTACCCGAACGTCGACTTCTACTCTGGCATCGTGCAGCGCGCCCTGGGCATCCCGGTCTCTCTTTTCACCGGCATTTTCTCGCTGGCGCGCACCGTCGGCTGGATCGCCCAGTGGAACGAGATGATCTCCGACCCCGAGCAGAAAATCGGCCGCCCACGCCAGTTGTTCATCGGCGCGCAGCGCCGCGACGTGCCGTCGATCGACCAGCGCAAGTAAGAGATAAGCAGGGTGTTGGCAGCAACGCCTTGTTTTTATTGAGTTTATTTAGTCAAATGCTGTTTGTGTTATTCTCCCGTCACACAGTTTTCCTAGAATTGACATCCTAGATGTAAGCCCCCATCTGACAATTCGGAAGAGCGTCGGCCGCCAGGCCGGCGTACAGCACTTCGCCAGGGGCAGGAGCTCCACGGCGAGGGGGTAGCAAGGTCAATCCCGACGTTACCCGCACTGTGATCGAGAAACTCGAGAAAGGTGAGCGCCATGATGAAAGAGTTTGAAGCGAATTCCTATCTCTTCGGCGGCAATGCGCCGTACGTCGAAGAGTTGTATGAGTCCTACCTGAACAATCCGGGGTCGGTCCCGGAAAAGTGGCGCGATTATTTCGACGCCCTGCAGCACGTGCCGGCCGCCAATGGCGCGCCCGAAGGCCGTGACGTGGCCCATGCCCCGGTGGTGGAGTCTTTCGCCCAGCGCGCCAAGGAAGGCACGCTGCGCCCGCAAGGCGGCTCCTCCGTCGATCTTTCCGTGGCGCGCAAGCAGGTCTTCGTCCAGCAACTGATCGCCGCTTATCGCTACCTCGGCACCCAGTGGGCCGACCTCGACCCGCTCAAGCGCACCGAGCGCCCGCACATTCCCGAACTCGAGCCCGGCTTCTACGACCTGACCGAGCCGGACATGGACATGACCTTCAATGCCCAGTCCGTGTATTTCGGCAAGGAGCAGATGACGCTCCGCGAGATCATGCAGGCCTTGCGCGAAACCTACTGCGGCACCATCGGCGCCGAGTACATGTACATCGGCGACATGGCGCAAAAGCGCTGGATGCAGCAGCGCCTGGAGTCGATCCGCTCCAAGCCCAGCTTCTCCGCTGAGCAGAAGAAGCACATCCTCGAGCGCCTCACTGCCGCCGAAGGCCTGGAGCGCTACCTGCACACCAAGTACGTCGGCCAGAAGCGTTTTTCACTGGAAGGCGGCGACAGCTTCATCCCCTCGATGGACGAACTGATCCAGCGCGCCGGCGAGCGCGGCGTGCAGGAAATCGTCATCGGCATGGCCCACCGCGGCCGCCTGAACGTGCTGGTGAACATCCTCGGCAAAATGCCCAAGGACCTGTTCGAGGAATTCGAAGGCAAGCACGTCGACGACCTGCCGGCCGGCGACGTCAAGTACCACAAGGGCTTTTCCTCCGACGTGTCGACCCCTGGCGGCCCGGCGCACCTGTCGCTGGCGTTCAATCCCTCGCATCTGGAAATCGTCAACCCCGTGGTCGAAGGCTCCTGCCGCGCGCGGATGGATCGCCGCGGCGACAAGGACGGCTCGCAGGTGCTGCCTATCCTGGTGCACGGCGACGCTGCCTTCGCCGGCCAGGGCGTGATCATGGAAACGCTGAATCTGGCTCAGACCCGCGGTTACGGCACCCAGGGTACGGTGCATATCGTCATCAACAACCAGATCGGCTTTACCACGTCGGACCCTCGCGACTCGCGCTCGACGCTGTATTGCACCGACGTGGTGAAGATGATCGAGGCGCCGGTGCTGCACGTCAACGGCGACGACCCCGAGGCGGTGGTGATGGCGACGCAGATCGCGCTCGACTTCCGCACCGAATTCAAGAAAGACATCGTCGTCGACATCATCTGCTTCCGCAAGCTCGGCCACAATGAGCAGGACACGCCGAGCATGACCCAGCCGCTGATGTACAAACGCATCGCCGCCCACCCCGGCACGCGCAAGCTGTACGGCGACAAGCTGGTGACCCAGGGCGTGCTGAAGGATGGCGGCCCGGACGAGATGGTCAAGGAATACCGCGACCTGATGGACGCGGGCGAAGCCACCGTCGAATACGTACTCTCCGACTTCAAGAGCAAGTACGCGGTCGACTGGATGCCCTTCCTCAACAAGAAGTGGACCGACGCCGCCGACACCGCGCTGCCGATGGCCGAACTGCGCCGCCTGGGCGAGCGCATCACCACCATCCCGACCAGCTTCAAGCTGCACCCGCTGGTGGAAAACGTGATCGCCAACCGCCGCAAGATGGCCAACGACGAACTGCCGCTGGACTGGGGCATGGGCGAGCACCTGGCCTTCGCCTCGCTGGTGGCCTCCGGCTACGCCGTGCGCATCACGGGCCAGGACTCGGGGCGCGGCACCTTCACCCACCGCCACTCGGTGCTGCACGACCAGAACCGCGAGAAGTGGGACGCCGGCATCTACATTCCGCTGCAGAACATTTCCGACAAGCAGGCGCCGTTCACGGTGATCGATTCGGTGCTTTCCGAAGAAGCCGTGATGGGCTTCGAATACGGCTATGCATCGTCGGAACCGAATACGCTGGTGATCTGGGAAGGCCAGTTCGGCGACTTCGCCAACGGCGCGCAGGTGGTGATCGACCAGTTCATCACCTCCGGCGAAGTGAAGTGGGGCCGCGCCTGCGGCCTGACCTTGATGCTGCCGCACGGCTACGAAGGCCAGGGCCCGGAGCACTCGTCCGCGCGCATCGAGCGCTTCCTGCAGATGTCGGCCGACCACAACATCCAGGTGGTGCAGCCGACCACCCCGGCGCAGATTTTCCACCTGCTGCGCCGCCAGATGGTGCGCACCTTCCGCAAGCCGCTGATCATCTTCACGCCGAAGTCTTTGCTGCGCCACAAGGAAGCGGTGTCGGACCTGAACGAGCTGGTCAAGGGCCAGTTCGAAACCATCATCGGCGAGGTCGACAAGTCGATCAAGCCGAAGGACGTCACCCGCGTCGTTGTCTGCACCGGCAAGGTGTACTACGACCTGGTGGCGGCGCGCCGCGAGAAGAAACTCACCGACGTCGCCATCCTGCGCGTGGAGCAGATGTACCCGTTCCCGCACAAGGTGTTCGCCCAGGAGCTGAAGAAGTACGAAAACGTGGCCGAGGTGGTGTGGTGTCAGGACGAGCCGCAGAACCAGGGCGCGTGGTTCCACATCCAGCACAACCTGCTGGAGAACATGGTCGACGGGCAGAAGCTGGCTTACGCCGGCCGCCCGCCCTCCGCCTCGCCCGCCGTCGGCTACATGGCGAAGCATGCCGAGCAGCAAAAGGCGCTGGTGGCGCAGGCCTTCAGCAAGACCAAGGGGCTGGTGCTTACCAAGTAACAGCCGATTTAAAAACCGGGTTAAAAACCTAACTGCAGACCATAACAAGACGCGCGGCCCGGGGCGACAAGCCCTGGGCCACGTCGCGAATGACGGAGTTGATTCATGGCAATCATTGAAGTGAAAGTCCCGCAACTGTCGGAATCGGTGGCGGAAGCGACCCTGCTCGCATGGCACAAAAAAGCCGGCGATGCCGTGGCCCGGGATGAAAACCTGGTCGACGTCGAGACCGACAAGGTGGTACTGGAACTGCCGGCGCCGGCCGCCGGCGTGCTGGTCGAGATCGTCAAGGGCGACGGCAGCACCGTGGTCTCCGATGAACTGATTGCCCGCATCGACACCGAAGCCAAGGCCGGCGCCGCCGCGCCTGCTGCGGCCCAGCCCGCCACCGCCGCCCCGGCACCGGCGGCCGCACCTGCCGCTGCCGGCAGCGCGCCGCTGGCGATGCCTTCGGCCGCCAAGATCATGGCCGAGCAGGGCGTCAACCCCGCCAACGTCGCCGGTACCGGCCGCGATGGCCGCATCACCAAGGGCGACGCTCTGGCTGCCGGGTCTGCGCCTACCGCTGCCCCGGCCGCCGCGCCCGCGGCCAAGCCTGCCGCCAAGCCGGCCGCCGCGCCGCTGGCCGAGGTCAAGGCCCAGGTCAACCTGCAGTTCCTGGGTGAACGCCCGGAGCAGCGCGTGCCGATGTCGCGCCTGCGCCAGCGCGTGGCGCAGCGCCTGCTGGAGTCGCAATCGACCAACGCCATCCTGACGACGTTCAACGAAGTCAACATGCAGCCGGTGATCGACCTGCGCAAGAAGTACGGCGAGAAGTTCGAGAAGGAGCACGGCGTCAAGCTCGGCTTCATGTCCTTTTTCGTCAAGGCTGCCGTTTACGCGCTGAAGAAGTACCCGCTGGTCAATGCCTCGATCGACGGCACCGACATCGTGTACCACGGCTACTTCGACATCGGCATCGCGGTGGGTTCGCCGCGCGGCCTAGTGGTGCCGATTCTGCGCGACGCCGACCAGAAGTCGTTCGCGCAGATCGAAAAGGACATCGCCACCTTCGGCAACAAGGCGAAGGAAGGCAAGCTGTCGCTGGAAGAACTCACCGGCGGCACCTTCTCGATTTCCAACGGCGGCATTTTCGGCTCGATGCTCTCCACGCCGATCATCAACCCGCCGCAGTCGGCGATTCTCGGCGTGCATTCGACCAAGGACCGTCCGGTGGTGGAAAACGGCCAGATCGTGATCCGCCCGATCAACTACCTGGCGATGAGCTACGACCACCGCATCATCGACGGCCGCGAAGCCGTGCTTTCCCTGGTGGCCATGAAGGAAGCGCTGGAAGATCCGCAGCGCATTTTGCTGGAGCTCTGATCTTGCGATTGATTAAGAAAGTTGGCGCGGCGCTGGTGCTGGCCGCGGGTTTGCTGGCGGCGCCGGCGGCGCATGCGATTGCCTTCGAAGAAGCCGACGCCGGCATTTATGCGGTGCTCGACAAGGACGGCAAGGCGACCAAGTTTGCCTACCGTTTTTACCTGCAGGCCGGGAAATGGGTGGCCGAGCAGCGTGGGCCGGACGGCAACTGGGGCGCGGTCAAATGCGACAAGGACTGCGATATCAAACCGATTGCAGAAGCCGATCTGCCGCGTTTCATTCCCGGGCTGGACCAGATTACGCCGGGCTGCATGCGCAACAGCCAGTTGGCCTTTTGCAAATACTTGTACAAGAAGGACCCGGCAGTCCCGCGCTTCATGACGGTGCTCAACACGCCGCAGGGCGCGGTGGTGTTGTTCATGTCCTTCCTTGCCCCCATGTAACGGAACAGAAATCATGGCAAAGAGTTTTGATGTTGTAGTCATCGGCGGCGGGCCGGCGGGTTATGTGGCGGCCATCCGCGCCGGCCAGCTCGGGCTGTCGGTGGCCTGTATCGAAAAGTGGAAGAACCCGCAGGGCAAGATGGCCCTGGGCGGCACCTGCCTGAATGTCGGCTGCATCCCTTCCAAGGCGCTGCTCGAGTCGTCCGAGAATTACGAAAAGCTGGAGCACAAGTTTGCCGACCACGGCATCACGGTCAAGGGCGCGGCGATCGACGTCGCCAAGATGCAGTCCCGGAAGGACATGGTGGTCGGCAAGATGACCGGCGGCATCGAGTTCCTGTTCCGCAAGAACAAGGTGACTTGGCTCAAGGGCCACGGCAAATTCACCGGCAAAGCTGATGGCGGCTACCAGATCGAGGTCGCCGGGGATGAGGGAATCGAAGTCGTGACGGCAAAAAACGTCGTCATCGCCACTGGCTCGAAGGCACGCCATCTGCCGAACGTGCCGGTGGACAACATTACCGTTTGCGACAACGAAGGCGCGCTGGCCATGCCGGCGGTGCCGAAGAAGCTCGGCGTGATCGGCGCCGGCGTGATCGGCTTGGAGCTGGGCTCGGTATGGCGCCGCCTGGGCGCCGAAGTCACCATCCTCGAAGCGCTGCCGGCCTTTCTCGCCGCTTGTGATGAGTCGGTGGCCAAGGAGGCCTGGAAGCAGTTCACCAAGCAGGGGCTGAAAATCAGCCTGGGCGTGAAAATCGGCGAGGTCAAGCAGGACAAGAAGGGCGTGACCATCGACTACACCGATGCCGAAGGCAAGGCGCAGAAGCTGGAGTGCGACAAGCTGATCGTCTCCATTGGCCGTGTGCCCAATACCGACAACCTCGGCCTGGACGCGATTGGTCTGAAGACCAACGAGCGCGGCATGATCGATGTCGACGGTCACTGCCGCACCTTGCTCAATGGCGTCTATGCCGTGGGCGACGTGGTGCGCGGGCCAATGCTGGCGCACAAGGGCGAGGAAGAGGGCGTGATGGCCGCCGAGCTGATCGCCGGCCAGAAGGGCCACGTCAACTACGACACCATCCCCTGGGTGATTTACACCAACCCGGAGATCGCCTGGGTCGGCAAGACCGAGCAGCAGCTGAAGGCGGAAAGCGTGGCCTACAAGACCGGTTCCTTCCCCTTCGCCGCAAATGGCCGCGCCTGGGGCCAGGGCGAGCCGGACGGCTTCGTCAAGGTGCTGGCCGATGCCAAGACCGACCGCATCCTCGGCGTGCACGTGATCCACGCCCATGCCTCGGAGCAGATCGCCGAGGCGGTGCTGGCGATGGAATTCGTCGCCGCCTCCGAAGACGTGGGCCGCACCAGCCACGCCCATCCCTCGCTTTCCGAGGTGATGAAGGAAGCGATGCTGGCGGTGGAAAAGCGGGCGATCCACAACTGATGAAGGCGCCGCCCGCCGGGCACCCGGCAGGCGGCAGGGCAGGCGTATGCGCGACAGCGCCTTAGACGAAGACGACGACTCGATCGACGACATCAACCAGCTGGCCGAAGCCGGCGAGTTGACCGTCATGGACTACTACCGGAAGGTAGTGGCCAGGCGCGGCTACATCAGCGACGAGTCGCAGCTGGCCGCCGTGCAGAAAATGCAGGACCTGTACGACGAGTGGGTTGGCTACAAGGCGCGGCGCAATACCACGCTCAAGCGCATGTTCATCAAGCCGGAACTGCCGCGCGGGGTTTACCTGTGGGGTGGCGTCGGCCGCGGCAAAAGCTTTTTGATGGACAGCTTTTACCTCTGCGTGCCGTTGGTGAAAAAGCGCCGCGTGCACTTTCACCATTTCATGCGCGACGTGCACCAGGCACTGGACGACGTCAAAGGCGAAGAGGATCCTCTGGAACTGGTGGCCAAAGACATCGCCTCCAAGTTCCGCCTGATCTGCTTCGACGAGTTCCACGTCAACGACATCGCCGACGCGATGATCCTCGGGCGCCTGCTGCAGTTCCTGTTCGACAACCGGGTGATGCTGTGCATGACCTCGAATTACCACCCGGACCTATTGTGGAAGGACGGCCTGCAGCGAGCCAAGTTTTTGCCCGCGATCGAACTGATCAAGGCGCACCTGGACATCATCAACGTCGATGCCGGCGTCGATTACCGGCGCCGCGCGCTGGAAAGCGCGCACATTTACCACACGCCGATCACCCCGGAGACCGACGGCGCGATCGCCGCCGAGTTCGACCGCATCGCCGAAGTCGAGGACGAGCACCAGCCGCTGGACGTCGAAGGGCGCGAGATTCCCTATGTGCGGCGCGCCGGCGGCATCGTCTGGTTCACCTTCGCACAACTGTGCGGCGGGCCGCGTTCATATACCGACTACGTCGACCTGACGCGGCGCTTTCACACCATCGTGCTCTCCGAGATCCCGGCAATGGGGCCGCGCCAGGCTTCCGAGGCGCGCCGCTTCACCTGGCTGATCGACGTGCTGTACGACGCGCGGGTGAAAATGGTCATGTCGGCCACCGTACCGCCGGAGCAACTCTATACCCAGGGTGCGCTGGTGGGCGAATTTACCCGCGCGGTCAGCCGCATCGAGGAAATGCAGACCCTCGACTACCTGCGCCAGCCCCGGGTCGAACAGCACGGATTTCGCTGAAGCTTCGCACGGACGGCAATGCCGTCGGCCGCACGGCGATTGCGCCTGTGCGGATTACTCCACCGCGGGCAGGGCCTCGACCGAATAGGCGTGCGTCAGCTTGCGCTTGAGCACCGGGTCTTCGAGTTCCATCTCGAAATGGCTGGAAGGGCGGATGCCGCCCTTTGCCGGCAAGGTGCCGCAATACATCACCGTGCCTACCGGCAGCCCGGCCCAGCCGGCGTAGCCGGTGATCAGTTCGGCCGGCGGCAGGATGTGGGCGAAGGTGCCCTCCTGGTACAGCACACGATCGCCGCCCGCGCCTTCGATGATGTAGGAGCGCAGGATCAACTGGTCCCAATGTTCCGCAAGCTCCCGGCAATCCCACAGGCTGCCGGCGACTACCTTGGGGCAGATCTGTTTGGAGGCAGCCACCGAATGGGTTTCGAGCTTGCGGTCGGTGTGGTCGGAGCCGACACCCAGCCAGAGGCCGTCGCGCATCGAAAACAGCACCGGCTCGACTTCGCCCGAGGTATGCGGCCCCAGCACCTGCACCTCGGTGTCCTGGGTCAGGCGGCCGGCAGCCACGCGATAGTACAATGGCATAGCCGAAGGGCGCTTGATGCCCTGCGCTTCCAGGTCGCGCAAATGCAGTTCCATCGCCTCCCGGTCGCGTCCGGTCCAGCCGGCCAGCACCAGTTGCCGGGGGCGGAAATCGAAAGCATTCGGCGCAAGGTTGGAAAAACGGTGAAACGTGAGCTGGGGGTGCATGAAGAATCGGCGGGCAGCGGGCACGCTGTTTCGATTTTCGTGACCTGTCAATCTACCATACACCGACTCGCGCAACCTTGATTCGGCGCGTGACGCGCCGTTATGTACCTGATTTGGATACGGGAGGATAGTATTGCGGCGCCTCCGCGCGCTCGAACATGCCGTAGTCGCGCTCGACCTCGCAGATGCGGTAGCGATAAGCGGGCGCGCCGACACGGCAGTTGTCCGTCAGTTCCAGCGCCACCGGCAGGTCGGGAACGTCCATCACGTGGACGAACTCGTTGTCGCGATTCAGGCTGGCATAGGCTTCGCCCGCCAGGCCGGGCAAGGAATCGAGGGTATTGCTGCTCGACTCGGCCACCACCATGTAGCGCGGCCGGCGGTGGCCCGGGTCGTTGTAGGCGGAGACGCGCTGCGGCTGCCACGCAGGCTTGCCGGGCTGCTCCTCGCGCAGCACCTCGGCGATGCGCAGGCGGTAGTCGGCAAACACCACGTTGCGGCCGGCGTCCTGCGCCTTGTGGTGGCCCTCGTGCACGCGCCAGGCGGTGAGGGCCGCCTCATCGCGCCAGATCGAGTGCGACAGCACCACGCCGTCGCGCGCCAGGCTCTTGTAGCGGTCGATGGAAATAAAGCCGTCGATTTTTTCCAGTTCCGGCTTGAGCGCGGCGGCCATGTCGAGGTAGCGCTGGAAGTGTTCGGGCTTGGGCTGGACTTCGAAGAACAAGGCGATCATGAGGGGAACTCCCGGGTAGCGTGGTACAGGTCGAAGCGATTTTGCTCCAAATGCAGCAGGTGCGTGGCTTCGGGGATGACGATGTCGGTGCGCGGCACGGCGCCATCGAGTTCGGCGAAAAAGCGTGCGACGTCGGCGTCGGTGCACAAATGGTCCCAGGCGCCGCGCATGACCGCAGCGGGCAGCGCAGCTGCGAAGGCGCGTAAGCCAGTTCACCGGCGCCAGCGGCGGCGATATCCGCGGCCGGGCCGCTGGGCACCTGCACCGAAGGCGGACTGCGCTCGTAGGCGGCGCCGTCGCAGGCGAGATAAGCCTGGGCCCAGGAGTCGAATTGCGCCGGCGCGAATACCGGCGCATGGCCTGGCGGCACGTCTTCGTTGAAGCGCTTCCATTGCGCTTCGATCGTCACCAATTGCCAGGCGGGCAAGGACGGCGCGGGCGGACCGATGCGGCGCAGGATGGGCGCGAACATCGCGGAGTTGAGCACCCGCTCGGGATGCTCGCTGGCATACAGCCCGGCGGCAATGTTGCCCCAGGAGTGCGCCAGCAGGCTGACCTGCCGCAGGCCGGTTCGCGCGTGGATGAAATCGACCACCTTGGCAATTTGCCGGGTCGCCGAAGGGGCACGGCCCGGCGGCGGGTTGGCATCCGCTGCTTGCGCCATTTCGGCGGGGCGGTCGGACTGGTTATAGCCGAGGAAGTCGAAACCCCAGACGTCGAAGCCGGCCTGGTTGAGGTCGTCGGCCCAGGAAAAGCCGTCGAAGGTGGCCGATGGCGAGCGCCGCGCCGAAGGTGGCGCCATGGACGTAGAGCACCGGCGGTTTGCCATTGGGCCGTGCTGGCCGCTGCCGCCAAACGGCGAGTTGCAAGGTGCCGTGGCCGGAGACGATACGGTGATTTTCAGCGATGGCATTCATGAAAGAGATATCCTTTGTCTTGCGTGAAATCCCATTCTTGCAGGTACAATCCAAGAACGTTTAATCGGGAGATTAACTATGCCTGTAACCACAAGATATGCAATTCCCGAGCCCGCTGCCGGCATGCGCCTGGCGCCGCTGGGCGCGATCATTGGCGACCCGGCGCGCGCGGCCATGCTCTGGACCCTGATGGACGGCACCGCCAAGCCCGCCGGCGAGCTTGCCTACGTGGCCGGCGCCTCTGCGCAATCGGCTAGCCAGCACTTGGCGAAAATGATCGACGCCGGCCTGCTGCTGCAGGAAGTGCAGGGGCGGCACCGCTACTACCGCATCGCGCGGCCCGAAGTGGCGACGGCCCTCGAAGCGCTGATGGCCGCCGTCGGCACCACACCCAAGCCGCGCGCGGTGCCGGCCGCGCGGCGTACGCCCGAAGAACTGCGCTACGCGCGCACCTGCTACGACCACCTCGCCGGCGAACTCGGCGTGAGTATTTACGACGCGATGCGCGCGGAGCATCTGCTCGAAGGCGAAGGCAAGGAGGTGCAGGTCACCGCTGCCGGCCATCGCTGGCTCGCCAAACTGGGCATCGATGAGGAGTCCCTGCAGGGAAAGCGCCGCACGCTGGCCTGCGGCTGCCTGGACTGGAGCGAGCGGCGCCACCATTTGGCAGGCACGCTTGGCGCCGCGCTGCTCTCCGCGATGGTCCGCGAAGGCTGGCTGATGCGTTCGAAAAAGAGTCGCGCCGTGCGTGTCACCCCGCAGGGCGCGAGCGCCCTGCGCAAGCATTTCCCTCGTGCATCACTGCCTGTCTGAGCGCCCATGGACTGGAATTTCGACGAACTCGAACGCGCCAAGCGCTACAAGCTGCTGGTGAGCCTGGTGGTACCGCGCCCGATCGCGCTGGTCTCCACGCAGGACGAAAACGGTAAATGCAACGCTGCGCCGTTCAGCTTTTTCAACGTCATCGGCGACGAGCCGCCGATCGTCATCCTCAGCATCGAAGACCGCAACAGCGGGCCGATGAAAGATACGGCGCGCAACATTCTTGCCACCGGCGAATTCGTCGTCAACCTGGTGGACGAGGCCATCGCGGAAAAGATGCACGCCTGCTCGGATGACTATCCGCCGGAGACGAATGAGATCGAGGTGGTGGGTTTCACGCCGCTGCCTTCGGTGCGGGTGAAGCCGCCGCGCCTGGCCGAGGCGCCGGTGTCGCTCGAATGTACGCTGCACAGCAAGATCGATATGGGCAACCGGCGCATCGTCATCGGCCAGGTGCGCCACCTGCATGTGCGCGACGAATTGGTGGACCCGGTCAACTTCCGCGTCGATATGGACAAATACCATCCCGTTGGGCGATTATTCGCCAATCGCTATTGCAAGACCGGCGAGCAGTTCGCGCTGGAGAAGAACGCCTATCTCAAGCGCATGCAAAAGGCCGGCCGCGCATAAAGGAGAGTCCCATGGATCGTACCCTGTTCGTCATCAACCCCAACAGCACCCAGGAAGTGACCGACCAGATCAGCCTGGCGCTGGAGGCGTATCGCATCCCCGGAGGCCCGAGCATTGTCTGCGACACCCTGCGCTCCGGTCCGCCCGGTATCGAGTCGCAGGCGCATGTGGACGGCAGCAGCGAGCGGCTGCTGGCTTATTTCGAGGCCCATCCGCAACACGCGCAGGCCGATGCGGTGGTGCTGGCCTGTTTTTCCGATCCCGGCTTTTATGCGCTGCGCGAGACCTTGAAGTGCCCGGTCTACGGCAGCGCCGAATGCGCTTATCTCGCGGCGGCCGGCATGGGGCCGAAGTTCGGCGTCATCTCCATCCTCTCGCGGGCGATTGCGCGCCACAAGCGCCAGGTGCGTTTGCTGGGGCTGGAGCACAAGTTGGCCGAAGATCTGGCAATCGAGATCGGCGTCACCGGCCTGTCGCAGGAGGATGTGACCTTCAAGCGCATGCGCGAAGTCGGCGGCACCTTGGTGCAGGAACACGGTGCCAACGTCATCATCATGGGTTGCGCCGGCATGGCCCGCTACCGCGAACGCCTGGAAGATGCGCTGAAGGTGCCGGTGATCGACCCGACGCAGGCGGCGGTCGGCATTGCCCTGGGAAACCTGCTGGCGCGGCAAGGCAACAAGGCCGCGCAAAAACTCGCCGCCTAGTGCATCGAAATACTCTTGTGCTCCAGGCGGCTGAGCAAACGCACCAGCGGCCATAGCAGCACCAGGTACATCAGCGCGGCCAGCACGATGGGCGTCGGGTTGTAGGTCAGCGCCTGCGCCTGGCGCGCATTGTTCAGTAATTCGGGCAAGGCCACCACCGAGGCCAGGGATGTGAGCTTGATCACCTCCAGCGTATTGCTGATCAGGTCCGGCAACACATTGCGCACCGCTTGCGGCAAGATGACGAAGCGCAAGGTCTGCGAGCCCGAGAGCCCGGTGGAGCGCGCCGCTTCGAATTGGCCCTTCGGTATGCTCTCGATGCCGGCGCGAAACACCTCACCGTAGTAACTCGAGGTGTTGAGAAAAAAGCCGATCGCCACCGCCAGCAGCTTGGGGATATCCAGCCCGAGGAAGGGCGTGCCGAAATAGATGAAAATCAGCAGCACCAGCGGCGGAAAGGCGCGAAAAAAATCCACGTAGACGATCAACAGGACGCTCAGCCATTTCTTTTTCAGGCTGCCCAGCACCGCCACCGCGAGGCCGCCCAGCAGCCCCAGCGGGATGACGATGGCGGAGAGAAGCAAAGTCATGCCTAGGCCCTTGAGCAGGAACACGCCGGCCTTGGACGCAATCTCCATGTTGAAAAAGTTTTGCAGGATCGCGTCCATCACTTTTTCCAGACAAAGCGCGTCTCGACCCAGCGGCCGAAAATCACCACGGGGATGAACAGCAACAGGTAGGCCAGCGCCCCCACGGTCATCGGCGTGGCGTTGCCGGCCTGGCTGGCGGAAGAGGAGGCTTGGTTGAGGATTTCGCTCAAGGCCACCACCGAGCCAAGCGCGGTACCTTTGGTGATCGAGATCACCCGGTTGGTCAGCGGCGGAATGGTCATGCGCACCGCCTGCGGCAGCACCACAAAGGCCAGGGTTTGCGCGCGTGACAGGCCAGTGGAACGCGCCGCCTCCCATTGCCCGCGCGGCACGGCGACGATGCCGGCCCAGAAGATTTCTTCGGCGAAGGCTGCCAGCACCAGGCTCAGCGCCACCCATGTCGCCGCAAAGGCGGAGAGCGAAGCGCCGGCATAGGGCAGGGCGAAGAACAGCAGAATGATCAGCACCAGCGGCGGCAGCGCGCGCATGATGTCGGCGAACATGATGATGAAAAAATTCGCCACCTTGACGCGAAAAGAGCGCAGCAACGCCAATGTCAGGCCCAGCAGCACGCCGGCGACAATCACCGCCAACGCGAGGTAAACGGTAGTGACGAAGCCCTTGGCAATCGCCGGCAGGTACTGTCGTGCGATGTCCAGATTGAAAAAGCTGAACACAAAGCGGTCCCAGCCGCTCATCGCCGGGTTCATGCTGTGTTCAATGCTGGATGCGCGAGAGGAACTCGCGCAGGCGCTCGTGCTTCGGGTTGCCGAACATGTCTTCCGGCGCACCCTGGTCGGCAATCACGCCCTTGTCCATGAAGATCACCCGGTCGGCGGCAGCGCGGGCGAAGGCCATTTCGTGGCTCACCACTACCATGGTCATGCCCGACTCCTTCAACTCGCGCATCACCTTGAGCACGCCGCCTACCAACTCGGGGTCGAGCGCGCTGGTGGGCTCGTCGAACAGCACGATGCGCGGTTCCAGCGCCAGGGAGCGGGCGATGCCGACACGCTGCTGCTGGCCGCCGGAGAGTTCGTTCGGATAGGCATTCACCTTTTCCGCCAGGCCCACGCGGGCCAGCGCGGCACGGCCTTTTTCTTCCGCCGCTTCCTTCTCCATGCCCTGCACCTTGCGTAGCGCCAGGGTGACGTTGCCCAGCGCCGTCATGTGTGGATACAGGTTAAACGACTGGAACACCATGCCGATTTTCTGCCGCAGGCGGTTCAGGTCGACGCCCGGCCGCAGGATGTCGGTGCCGTCGACCAGGATGGAGCCGCTCTCCGGTTCCTCCAGCCGGTTGCAGCAGCGCAGCAGTGTGCTCTTGCCCGAGCCCGAGGGGCCGATGATGAACACCAGCTCGTTTTCATTCACCGCCATGTCGATGCCTTTGAGCACCGGCGTGGCGCCATAGGACTTGTGCAGGGCGGCGATGTCGAGGATCGCTTTGCTCATGGATTGCGCAGGAGGTTAAAAACAAACGCCGGCGCGAGGCCGGCGTTGCAGCCGTTTATCGGGCGGGGCTCAGGAGCACTTGGGCGTGACCGGTGTCGGGTCGTAGCCCGTCATGCCCGGTACGCCCGTACCGGCCACCGGCTTCATCGCCGATGAATCGGGTGCGGCCTTGGCGCCGAACCATTTCTCGTGGAACTTGCCGATGGTGCCGTCGAGCTTCATGCACTTGATCACCATCGAGACCTTGGCGCGGCCTTCGGTGTCGTCCTTGCGGAAAGGGATGGCCCACACCAGGCCGGTCTTGATCAGGTAGCTGGTCTTGAGCAGCGGGTTCTGCTTGGCCGCCCATTGCGCCACGGTATTGCCGGCGAGGTTGGCATCGGCGCGGCCGGAGAGCACCGCCTGCACCGCATCGGCATTGGTGTCATAGACGTCGTACTTGTAGCCGTACTTCGCCATATTGTCCTTTGCCCAGTTCTCGTAGGCCGAGCCCTTGTTGACGGTGATGGTCTTGCCCTTCAGGGCATCCAGGCCCTTGATGTCGCCTTCGGTTTTCTTTTGCACGAACAGGTAGTCCGTATCCAGATAGCCCTCGGTGAACAGCAGCGCGTCGGCGCGTTCCTTGGTGACCGTGGTGGGAGCCAGGATGAAGTCGTACTTTTTCGCATTCAGGCCGGGAATCAGGCCGGAGAACTGCGTGCCCTCGATATCGATCGGCTTGCCGAGACGCTTGGCGATCTCGTTGCCCAGGTCGATGTTGAAGCCTTCCAGGCCGCCGCCCATTTTCACCATCGCATGCGGCGCGAAAGTGGCGTCCACAGCGGTCTTGATGGTTTGCGCGTAGGCAGCGCCGCTTAGCGCCACGCTGGCGGACAGTGCCAGCACCATCATCTTGATCACGCCTGCTCCCTTGCTTGTCATAACATTTCCTCGTTAAACATCAGTCATGGGATAGCATTCATCATGCCATAGCTTGGTGCATTACTCCGTCACTGGCTTGCCGGCGCCGACCCGTTCGACGATCAGCTTGTAGTGCTCCGGGCGGCGATGCTTGGCGAAGTTGAACACGTGTTCGCGGAAGGTGTCGCCCAGCGCCAGGTCGCAATTGGTGAAGATTACCTCGTCTTCTTCAGTCGAGGATTGGGCCGCGATCTCCCCGGTGGGCGAGACGATGGCCGAGCCGGCAATCATATGAAAACCATCCTCCGCACCACATTTGGCGGCCGCGCCCACCCATAGTGCATTCTCGTGCGCGTGTGCCTGCAAAAGGAGCAGATGGTGGAACATGCGCAGGTGCGGCGGCTCCGGCCAGTGGATGTTGACCGAGGGCGTGTTGTAGCCCAGCACCACCACTTCCGCGCTTTGCAGGCTCATCACGCGAAAGGTCTCGGGCCAGCGGCGGTCGTTGCAAATGCACATGCCCATCTTCGTGCCCATGGTCTTCCAGACCTTGAAGCCTTCGTTGCCTACATTGAAGTACAGCTTCTCCAGATGCTGGAAGGGCGCTTTGGGCTTGTGATCGGCATGGCCGGGCAGGTGCACCTTGCGGTAGCGGCCGACGATCTTGCCGCCCTGATCGACCATCACGGCCGTGTTGTAGCGCTCGCCTTCGGGTGTGAGTTCGGCATAGCCCAGGTAAAAGCCGATGCCGTATTTCTTCGCCTTGTCGAACAGCGGCTGGGTCGCGGCATTGGGCATCGAGCGTTCGTAGAAGCGGTCGATCTGCTCCTGATCCTCCATCCAGTAGCGAGGGAAAAAAGTTGTCAGCGCCAGTTCGGGAAACACCACGAACTTGGCCGAGCGCGCATGCGCCTCGCGCAACAGTTCCAGCAGGCGCTTGACGACGGCCTCGCGCGTGTCGGCTAAGTGGATCGGCCCGAGCTGGGCCACGGCCATGGGAAAGGGACGTTTCATTTTGTGCTTGCTTCAGGTGAGGTGATGAAGGATTTGAACAGGCGCATGGACTCGGCGGGCTTGCGCTCCATTCTCAGCGGCCCCGGTGTCTTGCGCGCGATGAAGTGGCCGTCGCCGCGCCCGGCAATCAGCTTGCCGTCGTCGACCACCACGCGGCCGCGGTTGATTACGGTCACCGGCCAGCCGGTGATCTCGCGTCCTTCGTAGGGGGTATAGCCGACGTTGTCGTGGATGTTGCCGGCGGTAATTTTGGTGACCTTTTCCGCGTCCCAGATCGCCATGTCCGCATCCAGGCCCACCGCGATCGAGCCCTTGCGGTGCGCCAGGCCGTACATCTGCGCGTGATTGGTGGCGGTGAGTGCGACAAACTGCTTGATGCTCATGCGCCCCTTGAGCACGCCCTCGGAAAACAGCAGCGGCAACCGTAACTCCAGACCCGGCACGCCGTTGGCCATGTCCTTGAAGGTAGTCTTGTCGCCCTTGGGCAACTTGCCGGTCTCATCGAAGCGATAGGGCGCGTGGTCGGAAGAGTAGACCTGGAAGGTGCCGTTGGTCAGCCCCTCCCACACCGCTTCCTGCGAAGCCGCGTCGCGTGGCGGCGGGCTGCAGCAAAACATCGCGCCGTCCAGCCCGGGCCTGTCGATGTCCTTGGCGGTGAGAAAAAGATATTGCGGGCAGGTTTCGCCATACACCCGCACGCCGAGGGTCTGCGCCGCGCGGATGTTGCGCACCGCCTCGATGCCGGACACATGCACCACCAGCACCGGCGTGTCGAGCAGGCGGGAGAACTGGATCACCCGGTGCGTCGCTTCGCTTTCCGCCAGCGGGTCGTGCGCCACCGCATGGAACTTCGGCGCCGTATGCCCGTTGGCCAGCAGGCGCTGCGCGATCCACTTGATCACGTCGTTGTTCTCGGCGTGCACCATCACCAGCGCGCCGGCGCGGCCCGCGAGCTCCAGCACGTCGAGCAACTGGCCGTCGTCCAGCTTGAGCTTATCGTAGGTCATGTAGACCTTGAAGGACGTGTAGCCCTTGCTGATCAGGTCCGGCAGGTCGGTGGCCAGGGCCTGCGGCGTCGGGTCCGAGACGATCAGGTGAAAGCTGTAGTCGATCACCGCCTTCGGCCCCGCCGCGGCGTGGTAGTCCTCCACCACCTTGGGCAGCGACATGCCGCGATGCTGGGCGGCGAAGGGAATGATGGTGGTGGTGCCGCCGAAAGCGGCCGACACCGTGGCGGAGTAAAAATCGTCCGCCGTCATCAGCCCGCTGGCCGAGAGTTGCTCGACATGGCAATGGCTGTCGATGCCGCCCGGCAACACGTAGCGCCCGGCGGCATCGATGTCCTGCGCCGCGGGGGCCAGGCTGTCCGCAATCACCGCGATGCGCCCGTCGCGCACACCGATGTCTCCGCGCATGGTCTGCGCGGCGTTGACGATCACCGCATTGCGGATGGTGAGGTCAAGTTCCATATTCATCATTTGTCGAAACAATCAAGCTGGCCGGTCAGAGTATTAATATAAGCCTATTCCAGCAAGCCGAGTGCCAGCTATTTCGGTACACTTTCTTTTTTCGCTCCGCGCACACTGGAAAATCATCATGGCCACCAAACTCGACGAATCCGCCGCCGGCATGTACGTCATCTCCGCCACGCCCTTTACCGACACGGGCGCGCTGGATCTCGACTCGACCAAAAGCCTGATGGACTTCTACCTGCAATGCGGGGTCACCGGCTTCACCATTCTCGGCATCATGGGCGAGGCGCCCAAGCTCTCCGGCGAAGAAAGCATGTCCTTCGCCACCACGGCGATGAAGCAGATCAACGGCCGCGTCCCGACCATCGTCGGCGCCTCCGCCGCCGGCCTGGACAATCTCGCGACCTTCTCGAAAAAGGTGATGGACGCGGGCGCCGCCGGCGTGATGGTCGCCCCGGTTCCCGGCCTGAAGTCGGACGAGCAGGTCTACGGTTACTTCGAGCAGGTCGCCAAGCGTCTCGAAGGCATCCCGTGGGTGTTGCAGGACTATCCCTTTGTCACTACCGTCTACATGTCGCCGGCCGTCATCCTGAAAATGATCGCCGACTTTTCCAACCTGGTGATGGTCAAGCATGAAGACTGGCCGGGCCTCTCCAAGATCACCAAGCTGCGCGAGGCAGAGAAGGCCGGTGCACGCCGCGTTTCCATTCTGGTCGGCAACGGCGGCATCCACTATCCGCAAGAGCTGGCGCGCGGCGTCGACGGCGCCATGACCGGCTTCGCCTACCCGGAAGCCCTGGTCAAGACCTACGACCTGTTCAAGGCGGGCAAGAAGGAAGAAGCCGAAGACGTCTACGACGCCTACCTGCCGATCGTGCGCCAGGAACTGCAGCCGGGCCTGGGTCTGGCGGTGCGCAAATACATCCTGATGCAGCGCGGCGCGATCAAGAGCGAAGCCATCCGCGCCCCCGGCCCCAAGCTGATCAAGCTGGACAAGGAAGAAGTCGATCACCTGGTGCGCCGTATGGAGCGCCGGGTCAAGACGCTCGGCGCGCTGGCGCCGCAGAAGCTCGCTGCCTGAGGATTTCGCTCAAGCGGGCCGGAATGCCGGGCAACCGGGATTCCGGCCTTTTGCATTTCTGGCCCGGCATTTGCTGCGTATGAGGCGTTGCCTATTTCCCGAGTCGTCCTCATCGGCCCCTGCCTTAGAATGTCGCAATGAACACCCAACCCCAATGGCAATTCTGGATCGACCGCGGCGGCACCTTTACCGACATCGTCGCCAAGGCGCCCGACGGCTCGCTGCAAACCCATAAGCTGCTGTCGGAGAACCCGGAGCAGTACAAGGACGCAGCCATTGCCGGCATTCGTCACTTTCTCGGTGTCAAGTCCGGTCAGACGATCGACGGCGCGCAGGTCGCCGCCGTCAAGATGGGCACGACGGTGGCCACCAATGCCCTGCTGGAGCGCAAGGGCGACCGTACGGTGTTGTTCATCACCCGTGGTTTTCGCGACCAGTTGCGCATCGGCTACCAGAACCGCCCGCACATCTTTGCGCGGAACATCGTGCTGCCTGAGTTGCTGTACACCGAAGTCCACGAAGTCCATGAGCGCATCGGCGCCCACGGCGAGGTCATGCAGGCGCTGGATGAGGAGCGGACCTGCGCCGACCTGCGCACTGCCTACGACAAGGGCTTTCGCGCCATCGCGATCGCCCTGATGCACGGCTACCGCCATCCCGCGCATGAGGCCACTGTCGCCCGCCTGGCGCGAGAGACGGGTTTCACCCAGGTTTCCGTCTCCCACGAGGTCTCGCCGCTGATGAAGCTGGTCTCGCGCGGCGACACCACGGTGGTCGATGCCTATCTTTCGCCCATCCTCAAGCGCTACGTCAATCAGGTGGCCGACGAGTTGCAGGGCGCGCCGCTGAAGTTCATGCAAAGCTCCGGCGGACTTACTGACGCCAGCCTGTTTCAGGGCAAGGACTCCATTCTCTCGGGCCCGGCCGGCGGCATCGTCGGCATGGTGCAGACCGCGGTCGGCGCCGGCTTCGAAAAAGTCATCGGCTTCGACATGGGCGGCACTTCCACCGATGTCTCGCACTACGCCGGCGAATACGAGCGCGCCTTCGACACCCTGGTGGCCGGCGTGCGCATGCGCGCGCCGATGATGAGCATCCACACGGTGGCGGCAGGTGGCGGCTCGATTTTGCACTTCGATGGCTCGCGCTATCGCGTCGGGCCGGACTCCGCCGGCGCCAACCCCGGCCCGGCCTCGTATCGCCGCGGCGGGCCGCTGGCGGTGACCGATTGCAATGTGATGCTGGGCAAGGTACAGCCACAGTGGTTTCCCAAGGTGTTCGGCCGCAGCGGCAGCGAGACGCTGGACCGCGCGGTGGTGGAAGAAAAATTCGCCGCGCTGGCCGCCGAGATCGAAAAGTCCACCGGCAACAAGCGCGCGCCCGAAGCCGTGGCCGAAGGCTTCATCCAGATCGCGGTGGAAAACATGGCCAACGCGATCAAGAAGGTCTCGGTCGCACGCGGCTACGATGTTACCCAATACACCCTGCAGTGCTTCGGCGGCGCCGGCGGCCAGCATGCCTGCCAGATCGCCGATACGCTGGGCATGACGCGCGTCTACATCCACCCCTACGCCGGTGTGCTTTCTGCTTACGGCATGGGCCTGGCCGATCTTTCCGCGATGCGCGAGCGCGCCGTCGAGGCACGCCTGACGCCGGAATTGCGCGACAAGCTCGACGCCATCTACATCGACCTCACCGCAATCGCGCGCAAGCAGATCGTCGCGCAAGGCATCGAAGAGAAAAACATCGAGGTGCGCCAGCGCATCCACGTGCGCTACGAAGGCACCGACTCCGCGCTGATCGTCGACGACGGCACGGATGCCGAGATCAAGGCGCGCTTCGAAGCCGCCTATCGCATGCGCTATTCCTTCCTGATGGAGCACAAGGCGCTGCTGGTAGAGGCCGTCTCGGTGGAAGTGATCGGCAAGTCGGGCGAGGCGGCGCAAGCTGCCTTTTCGTACGGAGTCCGCAGCGGCGCGCCGGTGGCTGCCGAGACGGTGCGCATGTACTCCGGCGGCAAGCACCACGAGACACCGGTGTTCGTGCGCGACAAGCTGATCCCTGCCGACCGCGTCACCGGCCCGGCGATCATCGCGGAGAAAAACGCCACCACCATCGTCGAGCCCGGCTGGCAGGCCGAGGTGACGCCATTGAACCACTTGGTGCTCACCCGCATCGTGCCGCGTCCCAAGCAACACGCCATCGGCACCACCGCCGACCCGGTGATGCTGGAAATCTTCAACAACCTGTTCATGGCCATCGCCGAGCAGATGGGCCTGACGCTCGCCAACACCGCCTATTCGGTGAATATCAAGGAGCGCCTGGACTTCTCCTGCGCCGTATTCAATCAGCATGGCGACCTGATCGCCAACGCACCCCACATGCCGGTGCACCTGGGCAGCATGGGCGAGAGCATCAAGACGGTGATCCGCGAAAACGCCGGCAAGATGAAATCCGGCAACGTCTACGTGCTCAATGCGCCCTACAACGGCGGCACGCACCTGCCCGACATCACGGTGATCACCCCGGTATTCGCCGCCGACAACCAGACCCTCCTGTTCTACGTCGGCTCGCGTGGCCACCATGCCGACATCGGCGGCATTTCGCCCGGCTCGATGCCGCCGAACTCCAAGGTGGTGGAAGAAGAGGGCGTGCTGATCGACAACTTCCTGCTGGTGGAGGAGGGCAGGCTGCGCGACGCGGAGACCCGCGCGCTGCTGGCCTCCGGCAAATACCCCTCGCGCAACGTCGACCAGAACATGGCCGACCTGCGCGCCATGATCGCCGCCAACGCCAAGGGCGTGCAGGAGCTGCATCGCATGGTTGACGAGTTCAGCCTCGATGTCGTGCACGCCTACATGCGCCATGTGCAGGACAACGCCGAGGAAGCGGTGCGCCGCGTCATCGAGGCGCTGAAGGACGGCGAGTTTTCTTACGAGATGGACCACGGCGCCGTGATCAAGGTAAAGGTAACGCTGGACAAGAAAACCCGCAGCGGCGTGATCGACTTCACCGGCACCAGCATGCAGGTGGCGAACAACTTCAACGCCCCTTCGGCCGTGGCCTATGCGGCCACGCTCTATGTATTCCGCTCGCTGGTGGACGACGACATTCCTCTCAACGCCGGCTGCCTGAAGCCGCTGCAACTGATCATCCCCGAAGGCTCGATGCTCAATCCGCGCTACCCCGCGGCGGTGGTGGCGGGCAACGTCGAGACCAGCCAGTGCCTGACCGACACGCTCTACGGCGCCTTGGGCGTGATGGGCGCCAGCCAGGGCACGATGAATAACTTCACTTTCGGCAACGACAAATACCAATACTACGAAACCATCTCCTCCGGCTCCGGCGCGGGCGAGGGCTTCGACGGCTGCACCCCGGTGCAGACCCACATGACCAACTCGCGCATGACCGACCCGGAGGTGCTGGAGTTCCGCTACCCGGTAGTGGTCGAGGAGCATTCGATCCGTTACGGCAGTGGCGGCGCGGGTAAGTGGAATGGCGGCCCGGGAGCGCTGCGGCGGGTGCGCTTTCTCGAGGCCATGACGGCCGGCATCCTCTCCGGGCATCGCCGCGTGCCGCCTTACGGCATGGCCGGCGGCGGCGCGGGGCAGGTGGGGCGCAACTGGGTCGAGCGCGCGGCCGGCGGCCTCAGCGAGTTGCAAGCCTGCGATGAAACGCTGTGCCAGCCCGGGGACGTATTCGTGATCCAGACGCCCACCGGCGGCGCCTTCGGCAAAAAATCATGAGGGCAGAGCGGCGGGATCGGGGATAATGGCCTGGACCTCAATAGCCAGCACAACGACCGGTATCCAGTCCATGATCCGCTTTTCCAGTACCGCCGCCCTGCTCGGCGCGCTCGGCCTGTGCCTTGCCGGCGCAGTCCAGGCGCAATCCACCGGCGCGCCCCAGGCGCAAGCCGCCGCCGCACCCGCCAAGGACTGGACCGGCTACGTCGGCGCAGGCGCGCTGGCTTTTCCCAAATACGTGGGCGGCAAAGGCACCGAAGTCTGGCCGGTGCCCCTGCTGCAATTCGAGTACAAGGAAACCGTCTATGTCGACCTGCTGCGCGCCGGCGTGCGGCTGTGGTCCAGCGAGGACAAGAAATTCGCCCTCGGCCTGGCCGCCGAGCCGCGCTTCGGCTACAAAAGCGGCGACGGATCGCGCCTCGCCGGCATGGCCGAGCGCAACCTGAGCGTCGAAGCCGGCCCCAGCCTGGAATGGGAGACCCCGCTGGTCGCCCTCAATCTCGCCTATTTTACCGACGTCACCGGCAACAGCAAGGGTGGCTCGCTGCACGGCTCGGCCTACAAGCAGATCGTCGACACCCCGAAGTGGGACATCGGCCCTTATGTGGGCTTCGAGCGCATCAGCGCCAAGGTGGCGAACTACTATTTCGGTGTGCCGACAGCGGAAGCCACCATCAATCGCCCGGCCTACCAGGCCGGCGCCAGCACCAACTGGAATATCGGCCTCTCCGGCGCCTACAAGTTCAGCGCGCCTTACGCACTGATGTTCGGCGTGCAGAACACGCACCTGGGCAACGGCGCGGGCACCAGCCCTATTGTCGAAACGCGTAACGCCACCATGGGCTATATCGGGCTGGGCTGGACGCTCTAGCGTCGGTCGGCTCCGGCCGGGCCTGACAAATTCACGTCAAATGGGTGCTGTATAAAGCGGGCAGAAGCGCGGCGTCCGTCGCGCTCGCCAGGCCGGCTCGCGCTGCGTGCCGGGCAGTCTGATATTCCGGGGTACGGAAATGAAAAAACGAGAACAAGGCGCGGCCTTGCATAAAGGGGCGTGGGCCTGCGCACGCCTGGTTGCGCGGGTGCCCGCGATGGCGGCGTTTCTCCTGCTCCTGGCGCTGCCGCTGACGGCGGGAGCCTGGGGCCCGGATGGACATCAGCAGATTGGTGCGCTGGCCGACCAGTTGATCGCCGGCACGCGCGCGGAAACGCAGGTGAAGTCCATCCTCGGCGGCATGTCGCTGCGTACTGTCGCGGTCTGGGCCGACTGCGCCAAGGGCGTCAAGGACGGCAGATACGCCAACGATCCGCAGGTGTACCCGGAATGCGTTGCGTTCGATCCGGAGAGCAAGCGTTTCGAAAGCTTCGTGCTGCGCAACCCGCTGCACGGCCAATACCACTACACCGACGTCTCGAATTTCGAGGACCGCTACGGCGATTTCTTCGGCACCAACGGCCATGACGTGGTGCACGCCATCAACGCGGCGATTTTGGTCCTGCGCGGCAAGCCGCAGCCGCGGCCCTTTGCCATGGACAGAAAAGAGGCCCTGATGCTGCTCGCGCATTACGCGGGCGACGTCCACCAGCCCCTGCACGCGGTGGCGATATATCTGGACGAGCAGGGCCAGCCTGTCGATCCCGACCACGGTGGCGACCGCCTGAAGAGCGGCAACGCCGGCGGCAATGCCTTGCGCCTGCCGTTGGCCGACCCGCCCGATCCGCGAGCGCCGCAAAACCTGCATTCTTTCTGGGACGCCATTCCCACTGCCTACAAGGCCGACGGGCCGCAGTCCGGGCGCATGCTGCAGGAGGCGCGCCAAGTGCCCGCGACCGCCGGCGACCCGCTGACCTGGGCCGCCGCCTGGGCCGGCGACACCATTACCAGTGGCCGCGGTCCGGCCTTCCAGGGACTGGCCTTCACCGCGGTCGCGGGAGCTTCGCCGCGCTGGAACGTAGCCGGCCTGGACGCGAATTACCGGCAGACCGCTGAAGAATTCAAGTTCCACCAGTTGGCCAAGGGCGGCGCCCGGCTGGCCGAACTGCTGCGGGCGCTGTGGCCGGACCCGCATCCACCGGCGGCAGAGGCACCGGCATCTGCCGGCAATGCGCCAGGCGGCTATCTATCGGACAACGCGCCCTTGAGTATCGACTGGCTGCCGCCGGCACCGGCACCCGGCTCGGCGCGGGAGCGCGAAGACATCGCCGTATTTCGCGCCACCCGCCGCGACATCGGCCTGGCGCGCGGCCAGCTGGCGGCGGAAGACGACGTGTTCGGCGAGGGGCTGGTGGCCGCGCGCTTTGCCGCTGCTGCCGGGGTCGACCTCGCCGCCCGGGCGCCGACCCTGTTGAAGATGATCCGGCAAGTCCAGGTCGATGCCGACCACTTGGTCAGCCTGGTCAAGCGGCCGGTGCGGCTGCCGGTCAAGGAGCACCTGAAAGACCCGGACCGTGGACGCTACCGTCCCTTCGTCATGTATCCCGCGCCGCCGTCCTGCCTGTTTCCCCGCGACCTGGTGCCGGGGCATCGCGACAACGACCTGGCGCACAACCTGAAAACCAGCGGCTCCTACCCGTCCACCCATGCACTGTTCGGCCTGCTCACCGGCATGATCCTGGCCGAGGCGCTACCGGCGCGGGCCGATGCGCTGATGCGCCGCGGCGTCGAGTTCGGCGACAGCCGGGTGATCTGCGGCTTTCACTACAAGTCGGACGTGGAAGCCGGGCGCCAGGCAGCGACCTTTCTCTACGGCCAGTTGCGCGCCGACCCGGTCTTCGCCGCCGACCTGCGCAAGCTGGGAGAGGAGTTGCGGACGGCGGGCGCGAAATAAGGCCGCGCCCGGCTTCCATAAAAAAGCCGCCCTGTGTGGCGGCTTTTTCGCGGCTCGCGGCAGCCTGCTACTTGCTGGCTTCCTGGTACGGCTCGCGCAGCTTGCCGTTGGAGTAATCCTTCGGCGAAAGCACGGTCATGCGGCCGGGCTTGCGCCACTCGTCGACGCTGTTGCTGGTGATGCCGTTGTACTGCACGTAGAGCAGGCGGCCCTGGGTCCATTCGCCGTTCTTGCCGAACTGCACCTTGCCGACCACGGTGTCGAAGGTGTCCTTGTGCATGGTCTCGGCCATCTTCGCCTGGTCAATGCTCTTGTTCTTGGTCACCGTCTGGTCGATCACCTGCATCATCGCGTAGGCATAGGGCGGCAGATAGAAACCGAGCGGGTCGACGCCTGCCTGGGCGGCGCGCGCCTGGTATTTTTCCAGGAACTTGTCCAGGCCGGGGAATTTGGCGTTGGCTTCCGGTGCATAGGTTTCCAGGCTGACCACGCCGTTGAGCGCCGGCCCGAGCTGGGTCTTGATCGCGGTGTACTGGGTGCCGACCATGCCGCCGCCGAACAGGCGGGTCTTCAGGCTCACTTCGTGGGCGGCGCGGATCATGCCGACCGAGTCCGGTGGATAGGAGGCGACGAACACGATGTCCGGGTTGGTCGACTGGATCGCGCGCAGCACCGGGCTGAAGTCCACCGTATTGGGCGGATAGGTCTTGTCATAGACGATCTTCAGGCCCAGGCGCTTGACGTGCTCGTGCGCGGCTTCCAGCGCCGAGTGCGGGTATTCGGCGTCGGCGCCGACTAAGGCGATGGTCTTGGGCTTCGGGTTCATGCTCTCGACGGCGTCGAAATAACCCTGGGTCCAGCCGATCGCCGGCTTCGGGCCGGCGGGCATGATGGCGAAATAGCGGTCGTAGTTGAAGCGCGAGCTGACGTCCAGGCCGAACAGGGTCATGAAAGTCATGCCGCGCTGCATCAGCATGGGAATCGGCGGGGCCACCATGGCGGTGCCGTAGCTGGAGACGACGATGTCGACCTTGTCGATTTCCAGCAGCTTGGTATAGATGGCCGGCACGGTCGAGCCGTTGCTCTGGTCGTCGTAGTAGACCAGCTCGACCTTGCGCCCGAGCAGGCCGCCGCGGGCGTTGACTTCCTCGGCCCAGATCTGGATGCACAGGAGTGCCGCCTTGCCCATCGGCGCCAGCGCGCCGGTCAGGCCCATCGAGAAGCCGACTTTCAGCGGCTGCTGCTGCGCCATCGCCAGGTTCGGCAGGGCCAGGCTGCCGGCTACGGCACCGGCGGCGGCGCCCGATGCGCCGGCCAGGAACTTGCGTCTTTTTCCTTGCATGTCTTTGTCTCCGTCTGATTGTTTATGGCCGGCTGCTGGCAAAGCTGCAAGTCCGGGCGCGGCATTGATCGCTCGATAAACTAGGGAGAACGAACGCCGCGTCGCCATGTTACCGTTAAAATCGGCGCGCGTAACGGCCCGGCGCGATGGCGCGCTTATGGGTTTGATTCTGGAAAAAAGGCATGAACACCCGCGAACTCGTCAACTACCTGCAAGGCCTGGCCGAAAACAACAATCGCGCCTGGTTCGTGATGAACAAGCCGAGCTACGACATCCTGCGCGCCGAATTCGTCGAGCTGGTCGGGCGGGTGATCGCCGCCACCGAGAAATTCGACCCGGCGGTGGCCGGGCAGGACGCCAAAAAGACGCTGTTCCGGATCAACCGCGACGTGCGTTTTTCCAAGGACAAGAGCCCGTACAAGACGCATTTCTCGGCCGTGATCGCCCCCGGTGGCAAGAAGGATCCCGGCTCCCACTACTACCTGCACATTGACCAGCATGGCAAGCTGCTGGTGGCCGGCGGCTGCTACCTGCCGCCACCCGAGGTGCTGCTGAAAATCCGCCGCCGCATTGCCGATGAACCAGCGGTGTTTACGCGCCTCTTAAAAAACAAGGCGTTGATGGCTTACTTCGACGGCTTCGCCGACGAGGGCAAATTGGTGCGCCCGCCCAAGGGCTTCGATGCCGACACGCCGCACATCGAATACATCAAGCAAAAGAGCTTCATCATGTGGCGCGAACGGCCGGTGAAGGGCATGACCACGGACAAGCTGCTGAAGGAAATCGACACCGGCTTCAAGGCTTCCCTGCCGCTGGTGAAGTGGCTGCGCGCCACTGTCGAAGGCTGAACTTGGGCCGCAAAACGCGCGCAAACGGCGCTATAGTCAAGGCTGCGAATACGCCTTTGGAGGCTGCGATGCTGCGCTGGCTTTTCTCCCTGTCGCTGTGCCTGGCCTGCGCCGGGCCCGCGCTGGCCGCCGACTCGATCAGCCGCGAGCAGGCGCTGCGCAACCTGGCCGATGCCGCCGCGCCGGTACGCCGCGCCGCCACCGTACGCCTGGCCGAAATCGGCCGCATGGAAGATGCCACCGCACTGCTGCCAAGATTGAAGGACGCCGATGGCGATGTGCGCGAGGCCGCGCAACTGGCGCTGTGGGCAGTGTGGAGCCGTTCCGGCGACGAGCGCATCGACGCGCTGCTGGCGCACGGCACGCTGGCGATGAACAGCGGGCGTTTCGATGAAGCGCTGGCCGACTTCAACCGGGTGGTGAAGCAAAAGCCCGGTTTCGCCGAAGGCTGGAACAAGCGCGCCACCTTGTATTACATGGCCGGCGAAACGCGCAGGTCGATGGCCGATTGCGCCGAGGTCCTGAAACATAATCCTAACCATTTTGGTGCGCTTTCCGGCTATGGTCAGCTCTACCTCCAACTCGAAGAGCCGGAAAAGGCCCTGCAATTCTTCGAGCGCGCCTATGCCATCAACCCCGGGATGACCGGGGTGGCGGCTAATATCGCGGCCCTGAGAAGGGCGCTTGAAGGTCGCCGTCGCAAGATGATCTGAACCGCGCGTTGCTGTGCGGGCGGATGTGATCAGATTTTTGGCGGCCAATACCGCTGGTCGAACGGCCACGTCTGTAGGTTGTGTCCTAGAGCAACAGAACTGTTAAAAAGTATTAAATGGTGAAATATGTCACTTGACGTTGTCCTACGCTCTTGGCATATTCCAATGGCATAGGGGAAATTGGGATGATCTCCTCCGGCCTTTTGTTCCGCAACAAGAAATGCCTTGCACCAAGGACTCGCCATGAACAATTCAGGCACCAATTCAGGTAATCGCGCGGCCGGCTCGGCCGCCGCTTCCTTGCTGTCCGAGTGCCGCGAAATCGCGCGCACCCGCTTGTCCGAGGTCGTCGCCGGGGCGCTTGGCAAGATCGACGAAGACCTGTTCCAACTGGCCGACAAGACCATGGACGGCCGCGAACAGCAGATGTACCTGGAGGCGATGACGCGCGTGCGTGCGCATCGCCGCGAAATCCTGTCCAAGTTCGAAGACTGCTTCAAGGACATGTACGACAAGCGAATGGACGCCACCCGCACCGCGCCGGCAAAGAAGGACAGCCCTTTCGGCGACTTCGGCGGCGTCGAACTCTCTCTGGTGTCGGATTCGATCATCGAATCGGGCATTGCCATCGACCGCCTCGCCAAGGGCGTGAAAAACGCCGTCGACAACGATGAATTGCTGGGCATCCGTGCCCGTTTCGGTGTGCTGACCGGGCGCGACACCCTGGAGGATGGCGATAATCCAATGGCGCCCGAAGTGGTGTTCGAGGCCCTGAAGCTGGCCTGCAGCGGCATCCCCGGCGACCGCGAGCTCAAGCAGACCCTGTTGCAGGCCTTCCAGCCCTACCTGCAGCGCTCGATGACCCAGGTCTACCAGGCCGTCAACAAGAACCTGGTGGCGCATGAAATCCTGCCGCGCATCCGCCACGCGGTGCAGGCCAATGCCGACCCGATGGCCACCTCGCAGCGCATGATGGGCCTGGGCGCTTCGCAACGGATGTCCAGCCTGTCGCAGACCGGGCGCATGGGCAGTTTCGGCAGCAACGCCAGCGGCGGCGAACGCAGCGGCTGGCTCGGCGGCTCGGTCGGCAACGAGCAGGCCACGATCGCCGCGCTGCTCGCCGGCATGGCGCAGGGCCAGGCGTCGGCGCGGGTCGAAAGCCTGCGCATGATGGCCGACCCGGCGCGTTTCACCGAAGGCCAGGGTGCCGTGCCGGTCAACCTGCAACTGCTCGATGCGCTCGCCGGCCTGCAGACCGAGGCCAACCTCGGCACCGCCGCCGGCTTCCTGCCTCCCGGCTACCTGCGCACGCTCGATAGCGCCCTGGTGTCGCAGGGCACGCCGCTGGACCAGGTGACCATCGAACTGGTCTCGGTGGTATTCGAGTTCCTGAACAAGAACGACCGCCTGGCCGCCGCCATCAAGGGACAGATCGCACGTTTGCAGATCATCGCGGTAAAGGCGGCGCTGCTGGACCGCAGCTTTTTCGCCCGCCGCGAACACCCGATGCGCCGCCTGCTCGACCGCATGGCCGAGGCCGGCTGCGACCCGTCAATGGACCTGTCCGAAGAAGGACAGTTCATGCGCGAACTCAAGCACCTGGTCGACGATCTCACGGTGCTGTTCCAGGACGACATCCACGTCTTCAAGACGGCGCTGGAAGAACTCGAAGGCCTGATCGCCAACGAGCGCTCCGCCCGCGAAGGCGACGCCCACGCCGAAGCCTCGCGCCTGGCTTCGGTGGAGGCGCGCGATGCCGCGGCCGCCTCGGCGCGCGCCGATCTGGCCAGCCGCATGCGCCCAGGCACGCCGCCTTTCATCCGCGATTTTCTCGACCAGGTGTGGGTCAAGGCGCTGGTCGAAGCGCAATTGCAGAACCTGCAGGGCGAAGACAGCGTCTCCAACCGGCTGGGGTTGGCCGCCGACCTGATTTGGAGCGTCGAGCCGAAAGCGCGCCCCGATGTGCCGAACCTGGCGGCCGTGCTGCCGAAGATGGTGCGCGGCCTGATGCGCGGCGCGATCGCCTCGGGCATGAACGACACCGTGCGCGGCGAGTTCTTCAACCAACTGATGCGCGCCCACACCGCGGCGATTGCCGCCGCCAAGGTGGCCGCCGTCGAAGTGCCTTCGCTGCCGGTGCCCAGCATGGTCGCCGAAGCACCGAACAAGCTGAAGGAAGCGGCGGCGCCCGCCGCGCCGGCCGACGCCTACGAGCGCCAGGTTGCCGACCTGATGAAAGGCGACATTCTCGAGTTCTCCGACCAGACCCGCGGCGACCGTTACCGCCTCACCTGGATCAGCCCGAAGCGCAGCTTTTTCCTGTTCATCCGCGGCAGCCAGTCGCGGCAGATCAAGGCTTCCGACCTGGCCGCCTTTTTCCGCCAGGGCGTAATCAGCCTGGTGCAGGACGC
>JAQGMJ010000081.1 GCA_028292405.1 Betaproteobacteria bacterium | reverse complement strand
GCGCCGGCCCCGGCCAGCGCCGCGGCGCGCGCCGGCAGCCGCGCCGGCCCGGCGAAAAAAGGCGCCGCTGCCGCCTCCGGCCCACCCGCTGCAGGCGTGATCGAAACCACGGTGCCGCCGCCGCCGGTGGGGCCGACTTCGCTGTTTTCGCCGGAAGACAGCCCGGTCGACCTGAAGCGCGCCGCCGCGCGCACCGAGGTCGACTTCGTCACCACCGTGGCGCTGGACGACGTTTCGCTCTCCGGCTATCTCAACTATTGCATGACCCTGGGCGATTACCCGAAGATCATCGAAACGCTGCTGGCGCGGGTGGAAGAGCAGCCGCGCGTCTGGGCCTGGAACATGCTGGTTTCCGCGATGCGCCTCTCCGGCCACCGCGACTTTTCCTTCACCGCCGCGCGCTATCACGTGTGGCTGGCCGCCACCCACCCCGGGACGATTGCCGACAGCAACGACGAAGACCAGCGCAAATTCAGCGCCGAGAAAATCGCGGCGCTGGAGAAGGCGGAGCTGGGGGAGGCGTAGAGCGCTTGTATGGCCTCGGAATTCGAGGCTGCGGGAAATTGGGGGCGGATCGCTTTTGCAAGTTTCATCGCAAAAGTGCCCTGCCCGCCAATTTGCGGATTGCGGGCGAGGCCGGTAGCGCACTCCGAACAAATTCAATGACGAACACCTTGCGTGCCGTCTTCACTCCGTACTCGAAAATCGGCGGTCGGATCATTTTTTTCAAAAAGCGAAAAAAGTGATCCGACCCGATTTTCGTCACGTGCCTCGCATGCCTCGCATGCCTCGCGTGGTGGCTGGCGGCTGGCGGCAATGGTTCTCCCCGCCGATCACTTATCCGCCCCCGATTTCGTTGCGTGCCTGGCGTCAGCGGCAGTAGTTCTCGCCGCCGATTACTTCGCATTGCGCATTCGCGCTTGCCGCATTGCTCACCTGCTTGACCGCCATCGCATACGCCTCGCGCGCGCCCTGCCCTGCGCGCTTCGCGGCTTCGGTGTCGTGGGACTCGAGCGCGTCGGCGCTGTCGGCCAGGGCCAGGCGCTGCGCGGTGGTGATGTCGCGCAGGCCTAAGTTGAATTCGCCCCAGGTGAGCGCGCCGTTATGCAGTTGCGCGCGCAGGGCGTTGGCGGCTTGCGCGCCGGCGTCCCATTGCGCCAGCAGCGGCGCGGCCAGGCCTTGCTCGCGCAATAGCGCGAGCGTGTGGCTGCGGTAGTCGTCGAGGCGGCGCGATACTTCGCGCAGCATGGCCTGCTCGGCGGCGCTGGGTCGGTCGGTGCGGGCGAGCATCGCGGGGGTGGCCTCGCTCGGCGTGAGGGAGGTTTTTTTCCACAAAGGCTGCAGCGACCTGTCGCGGATAAGCGACTTCATGTAGAGCGCGGCCAAGGCACGGGTGGCGGCGTTGTGGTTTGCTGGCTGGCGGCGGGCGCGGCGGGCGCGGCCTGCGGCGCTTCTGTGTGCGACGGTGTGTGCGACGGTGACTGCGACGGTGTGTTCGACGGTGACTGCGACGGTGACTGCGACGGTGTGTGCGACGGTGACTGCGACGGTGACTGCGACGGTGACTGCGACGGTGCGGGCGCCTGTGCGTGTGCTTGTCCCTGCGCCGTCGTCATGCTCACCGATGCGGCGAGCAGGGCGGCGCGCGTGAGGGGACGCAACAGGGGACGGGGCTGGGACATGGCTGACTCCTCGCGGCAACAGCTACCGCGTCAAGCACATTCTACGTCCGCGCCGCGCGCTGATAAAGCCGGCCGCAATTGCAACAATTTGTATGCGAGGGCATGCCGTGGGTTGCTCTCGCGGCACGGCGCACGGCTTGCGGGGGTGGGCCTGCCCTGCTCTGTGCGGCGCATGGGATTGCACGATCCTCCGGCTGCGATCGCGCGTATACGCTTGTAACTTTTAGCAACCGTCGCGGCTTGCATTTGGCGGGAACCGGCCCAAACTACGCCAGTCCTATTCCCTTCGGCGCCGCGCGCATCCGCACGTCATCCCCATCACACGGGGCGCCAAAAGAAAGCTCGTGGCCACAAGCCCGCGCGCAAGGAAACAGTTGCAATGAACGAAGATATAGTCAATCTCACCATGGGCGCCATTTTCTGGCTGGTGCTCACCTTCGGCGCGGCCTGGGTCAGCGCGCGCTACATGCCCGACGCGTGGTACCGCCGCCTCAACAAGCCGGCGTGGAACCCGCCGGATGCGGTGTTCGGCGTGGTCTGGTCGCTGCTGTATTTCCTGATGGCCTGCGCCGCCTGGCTGGTCTGGCGCGAGGCCGACTGGGGCGGCTTCACCGGCCCGCTGGGCCTCTACCTGCTGCAGTTGTTGCTCAATGCCGCGTGGCCCTGGCTCTTCTTCCGCCGCCACCGGCCCGGCGTGGCGCTGGCCGACATGGTGGTGCTGTGGATCGCCGTGGCCGCGACCATGGTGAGCTTCTGGCATGTGATGCCGGTGGCGGGCGTGCTGTTCGTGCCCTACCTGGCGTGGCTGAGCTTCGCGGCGGTGCTCAACTTTTCCATCTGGCGCGCCAATCCGCAGGTGACGTAAAGCGGCCTGCCTGAGGTGGCTGACCCGGTGGCTGACCCGGTGGCTGACCCGGTGGCCGCCCCCTCGCGGCGTGCGAGAATCGCGCGCGTTCAATGCGCGGGGGGCGGCATGGTGGTTCGGGCAAGGCAAGTGCTGAGAGCCGGCGCGGCCTGCGTAGCTGCGCTGCTGCTTTGCGCCTGCACCATACCGACGCAACAGCACACCGAAGCCGAAGCAGGCGCCGTGCTGCGCGCCGGCATGCCGCTGCACGAGGCGATGGCGGCGCTGGCGCAACGCGGCTATGACTGCGGCGGCGCGCCGCCGGGGCCGCGCGGCACTTGCGCGCGCGACTGGCATGCGCTGTGGCCGCCGGTGGGCTGCATCGAGCGCATTGCGCTGGAGCCGGCACCGGACGCGACGCTGGCGCGCTGGAAGGCCTGGGTACCCTCCTGCACGGGGATGTAGCGACTCAAGCCACCTTCAGGCCGCCCTCAGCTTGGCTTGGTGCCGACCCAGAGGGTCCAGCGGTCCTTCTCGACAATCGGCCCATTCGCCGGCAATTGCGACTTGATGTGGGCGATCAGGTCGGCCAGCTCGGTGTCGTTCAGATCATGCAGGATGGAGCGGCCGGTGCGCGCGGCGAGGTCTTTCCCGAGGGTTTCAAAATCCGGGTAGGTCTTGCGTATTTCCCACAGGGTTTGCGATTGCACTTGGCTGAAGCCGGCGTCGCGCATCGCCTGCTCGACCTTGGCCACCGGCGGGCGGCGGCCGGCTTCGACCTGCAATAGGCGCGGGTAGCGCTCGAAGAAGTAGCCGCGCATGTGATCTGGCGCGCCGGGCAGGGCCACGTCGTCAGGCGTGCGGTCCTGCACGATGAACAGGCCGCCGGGCGCCAGCACGCGGCGCGCTTCGGCGAAGCAGGCGGCATAGTCTTTCAAGTGGTGGATCAGCGCGCGCTCGAAGACGATGTCGGTGCTCTCGCCCTCCAGGCCGCTGGCGGTGGCATCGCCCTGGCTGAAGCTGACGTTGTCCACACCCGCGGATTTTTCGCGCGCGGCGGTGACCATTTGCGCGGAGAAGTCGACGCCTCTTACGCTCCCCGCACCCAGGGCCTGCCAGGCGAGGCTGTAGATGCCGCCGCCGCAGCCGATGTCGGCGACGCGTTTTTCGGCGAGCGCGCCGTGGGGCGCGACGATTGCCTGGATGGCTTGCGCCCAGCCGCTGTCGGCGTTGCGGGTGGCGTAGGTGTAGCGGTTTTGATGCTGGTGGAAGTCGATCGGCATGCGTAGATTCTTGTTGCGTGCTGCGGTGTAAATGCGGCGCGAAGCTTAACGCTGACGGGGTGATGTTTCAATCCGCGCGCCATGATGGAGCGCATAGAGAACCAAATCTTTTCGGGAGGGTTGATGCAGGGAATGGGCGCGGGATTGGTCGCGACAAGCGGTCGCGGCAACCCGTCGCGGCAACTCGTCGCGGCAACTCGTCGCGGCAAGCGGCCGCGAAAGCCGGGCGCGCCGGAATGAAAAACGGGACCGCGATTGCGGTCCCGTTTGACTGCGGCATCACGCGCGCAAGGGCGCGAGGGTTAGTGGTGGTGGTCGTGGCGCTCGTCACCCCGCTCTTCACGGCGTTCTTCGTGGCGGAACTCGCGGCGCTCTTCGCGGCGATAGGCGCCGGGGGGCGGGCCGCCGTGGTAGCGGTGGTAGTGCGGCACATAGGCGTCGCGGTACCAGCGGTCCTGCACGAAATACACCGGGCGGCCGCAGGCGTTGTAGCGCGCGCAGTAGTAGCCCCAGCGGCGCTCATGGCCGGGCGCCACGCGCAGGTAGAGCGGGCCGCCGCCGTAGGCCACCGGCGGGCCGGCGACGATCGGCTGCGGGTTGATCAGCATCGGGGCCGGCGCGCCGCCGCCGAGATCGAGGGCACCGTAAAAGCCGGGCTCGCCGATGGTGACGGAGACGGCCGCATTGGCGGCGCCGGCCGAGGCCAGCAGGCCCGCGCCGATGAGGGCGGCGGCGAACAAACGTTTGGGGTTGGGACGGTTCATTTGAGGCTCCTTGCTTGAGTCGTTGATGTTATGGTCCGGGGGTCAGATCGGGGTATTGCTATTGATTGGTCCGATGCTGCGCCGCGTTGGTTCCGCGGCCCCGGTTGCGCGCGTGGTAACAAAATGTATAACCCGTAAATCGGGCCGCTGTTGCGCGCGCTGCTTGGGGAGGCGGCGCCATGATACCGCCGCTGTCGCACGCAATGGAAGGGCAAAATGCGCGCGCTGCGCGCGACGCTTAGGGTATTTGCGCAGGCGCGTGATATTTGTCACGCGAACCTCGCGGCAACGCGCGAAGGCGCCCGGCGTTCCGCCCTCTTCCGCCGTTCGTCCCGAGCCAATCGACGCCGCGAAGGAAGGCCCTCAGGGCAGGATGCGTGACTTCCGGAAGGTTCGCGGTGCGCATGCTCCCCTTGGGTCCTAGTCGTCCTCGGGCTCTTCCTCGTCGTCATCCTCGCCCGGGACCGCATGCTCCAGCCACAGCGCCTCGAACTCGACCACGTCCATCGCCACCGCCTCGAATTGCGAGGCGGCGTTGATCTCCTTCAGCGAGGGCATCTGCTCCTCGTCGAGCGTGGTGTCGTAGCGGCTGGCGTCGCCCGAGGCCCAGCCGACGCGGCCGTCGGCGAAGAACTCCAGCTTGCGCGTCTCCCATCGGTCGGCGTCGACCTCGGTGACGATGCGCTTCGGCTCGGAAGGGATGTTGTGGGTCCAGGTGACGTCGATGTAGTCCATGGGTGTTCAGTACGTTTCAGGCGGCCGGGGGTTCAACGGGCTTTCACGGGTGCGCGGCGCGTGTTCAATCACACGCCTTCGTAACGCATCACGAAGCGCTGCTCCATCACCTTCTTGCCGCGATAGTAAAGCTCCAGGCGCCATTCGCCGGGGATGATCTCGTCGCGGCTCTCGACGGCGTAGCTGGTGAAGCAGGTGTTGCCGGCTTCGCATTCCTGGTCGGCTTCGTCGGTCTTTTTCAGCTTGCCGCCGGGCGGGCGGCGGCCGGGGGCGGGGTAGCGCGCTACCTGGCGCAGCTTGACCTTGGTGCCGTCGGGCAGGCCGTGTACCGTGTAGGCGACGCCGAATTCGGCGCCCCGGCGCGCCGGCACGTGGTCGCTCTTTTCGCCGATCTCGCCTTGCGCCTCTTTGCTTTCGCGCTCGACCACGCCGTACCAAAGGATGTCGACGCCCAAGTCCTGCGCCCGCTGCGGGCGGGCGGAGTCGTCGGGCCTGCCATCGGGCCTGCCATCGGGCCTGCCATCGGGCCTGGCATCGGGCCTGGCAGGGGCCTGGACCTGGACTTTGACTTGGGCTTGGACCTGCGCCTGTGCCGCGACGCAACAGAAGAAAAGGGCAAGGGCGAGCAGGGGTTTCATGGCGGACTTTCGGCCCGGCGGCGCGGGTTGCCTGATGCAAAGGCGCGGCGGGCGGTTTGTTGCGTACGCGACAAGCTTACGAGGGTGCGCGCGGCGGCGCAAGTTGCTTCGCGCGCCCGCTTCTCATTGCCTCGCCGCCGGTGCGCGGCGGGCCGCGGCCTTCGCGCCTTGCCCACGGATGCCCCGCCTATCGGCAAAAACCCGCTTCGCCTGTGAAAAGTCATGAGTACAATACGGGAAACCGCCCAGCGCCGGTTGCAAATGGCCTGTTTTACCGTGCAGTAGGATGGGTGCGACAAACTTATCGGAGGCGCCGGCCAGGCGCTTTTCCCTGAATGAACAACAATAAATCCGCCTTGTTTCTTTTCATCTTTTTGTTCGTCCTGCGCGCGCGCTTTCTCGGCCACGCGCTGCTCGCCGTGGGCCTGCTGCTGCTCGCCGTGGGCGCCTTCAATGCGCCGCCGCCGGGCTGAACATGCGTCAAACGATTACATCTGATTACAGCTTTTTGCGGTAACGACCCCGGTGTTTCGGACTCCTACCTATAGCAAGGTAAAAGTTGAAAATTCCGAGGAGCCCAAAGTGTCCCATTTCAGCAACAAAGCAGCCGCAGCCCCGTCCCGCCGCAACCTGTTGGTCGCGCTGGTCAGCGGATTGTTCCTCATCGGCGCCGCGCAATATGCGCCGGCGGCCCACGCTGCCGGCCACGGCGGCGGCCATGGCGGCGGCGGCCACAGCTTCCACGGCGGCGGCGGCTTTCACGGCGGCGGCGGTTTCCACGG
>JAQGMJ010000077.1 GCA_028292405.1 Betaproteobacteria bacterium | reverse complement strand
CACCTGGGCGGTGCCGACATTGTGTGCGCGGAAGCTGGTTTCGTAGATTTGCGCCAGTCCCATTTGGCCGACAGCGGCGCACGCCTGCAATTCATGGATGCCGGTCGGACGCTTGTCGAATCCGAGGCGCTGCATGCCTTCCGCAATCGCGCCGGAACTGACCAGCACGACTTCCTTGCCCAGCGAGCGCAGATGGGCGATCTGCTCGGCCCATTTTGCAATGGCGATATGGTCGAGTCCCTTGCCATCGTTGGTTACGAGCGAAGAGCCCACTTTAATGATCAGGCGTTCGGCTTTCTGGATGACGGAAGTCATGTTCTTGTCGGGCTGGGAGCAGTAAATTTCGGTTTGACAGGGTGTTCGCAAGGCGCGGGGCGGGCAGGTTTCTGCGCCCACCCCGGCACCCCTTGATTATTCGAGGACTTTAAAACGGGGATCATCCGGGTCTATCGAGACAATACCGCGTGCCTCTTCAACCATTTGCGTTTCTTCCGCACGATGTTCCTGCTGACGCTGCACGGCAAGGTAGTTATAAATTTCAACTACAAGGTCGTCACAGCCTTCGCGAGTCAACGCCGAAATTTCAAAGACCGGGCCTTTCCAGCCGAATCGCTTGATGAAATCCTTTACCCGCTTCTTGCGTTCTTCTTCGGGCACCATGTCGAGCTTGTTCAGGACCAGCCAGCGCGGCTTTTCAAACAGCGACTCGTCGTATTTCTTTAATTCCTTGACGATCGCCTTGGCTTCCTTGACCGGATCGATATTGTCGAACGGCGCCAGATCGACAATATGCAGCAGCAAGCGGGTGCGCTGCAAATGACGCAAGAATTGAATTCCCAGGCCAGCGCCTTCTGCCGCGCCCTCGATCAAACCGGGGATATCGGCAATCACGAAACTTTTTTCATGACTGACGCGCACGACGCCCAGATTCGGATGCAGCGTGGTAAATGGATAGTCGGCGATTTTCGGGCGTGCATTGGACACCGCCGAGATAAAGGTCGACTTGCCGGCATTCGGCATTCCCAGCAGGCCGACGTCGGCCAGCACCTTCAGCTCCAGCTTGAGTTCCTTCTCCTCGCCTTCCTCGCCCATGGTGTACTGGCGGGGGGCGCGGTTGGTGCTCGACTTGAAGTGGATGTTGCCCAGGCCCCCCTGGCCGCCCTTGGCCAGCACGATCTCCTGGCCGTCGCGCGCCAGGTCGGCCACCACGGCGCCGCTTTCCAGTTCGGTGATCATGGTGCCCACCGGCATGCGCAGCACGATGTCTTCGGCGCCGCGCCCGTACTGGTCCGCGCCGCGCCCCGGCTCGCCGTTCTTGGCTTTATGGATGCGGGCGAAGCGAAAGTCGATCAGGGTATTGATGTTGCGGTCGGCGATGGCGATAATGCTGCCGCCGCGCCCGCCGTCGCCGCCATCGGGCCCGCCTTCGGGCACGTACTTCTCGCGGCGAAACGAAGCCATGCCGCGACCACCGTCCCCGGCCCTTATTTGTATCGTGGCTTCGTCAATGAATTTCATGATGTTCTCTTTTTCGGTCGTCTAAAACAAAAGACCCAACCGGTGTAAACCGATTGGGCCTTCTTGCCTAAGCCCTGGGGCTTATGCCGGGACGACGCTGACGGTGCGCTTCTGCAGCTTGCCCTTGACATTGAACTCCACTTTGCCTTCGGCAGTGGCGAACAGGGTGTGGTCCTTGCCCATGCCGACGTTGTCGCCGGCGTGGAACTCGGTACCGCGCTGACGCACGATGATGTTGCCCGAAATGACGGCCTGGCCGCCATAAACCTTGACGCCAAGTCGCTTCGACTCGGAATCACGGCCGTTACGCGTAGAGCCGCCGCCTTTTTTGTGTGCCATGGCTGGTTACTCCTTACGCGTTGATTGCCGAGATCTGGATCTCGGTGTAGTTCTGACGATGGCCCTGGTGCTTCTGGTAATGCTTGCGGCGGCGCATCTTGAAGATGCGGACCTTCTCGCCACGGCCGTGGGAAATCACAGTTGCCAATACCTTGGCACCAGCTACCAGGGGCGCGCCGACTTGAATTGCCGAGTCGCCACCGCCCAACATCAACACCTGATCGAGAACGATTTCTTGACCGATGTCTGCAGGTATCTGTTCTACCTTTAATTTTTCGCCGGCGACGACACGATACTGCTTGCCGCCGGTTTTTATGACCGCATACATGGTTGAATCCTTAAAAAATCCCGCGGCGCTAAGCCTCAGTACCATTCTGAAGCCGCAACGCGGCACGTGAATATTGCTTGAATGCTCTGCCGGGCAGACAGCGGCCCGATGAAACGTGAAGCGGCGCAATTGAAACGGACTTGCGCGGCAAATTGCAGAGAGCCCGAGATAATACCCGAAAACCTCATAGAAGTCAAGGGTTTGCTGTAATCCGGCCCTACCCAGGGCGGGCGGGCTGCGGCGACCGGGAACGGGCGTAACATTCGTTTGATTTTGCACCGGGGCTCTAATAGACTCGGACGGCTTTGCCACTAATTTGATTTTTTGGGGCTTTTCTTGGAATTTTCCGATTTGCGCACGCCGATTGCCGCCGACATGACGGCGGTCGACGCGGTAATCCGTGCCCGCCTGAGCTCCGAAGTGGCGCTGATCGGCCAGGTGGCCGAATACATCATCGGCAGCGGCGGCAAGCGCCTGCGCCCGGTCCTGTTGCTGTTGTCGGCCGGGGCGCTGGGACATGCGGGCCCGCAGGCGCATGAGCTGGCGGCGGTGATCGAAATGATCCACACCGCCACCCTGCTGCACGACGACGTGGTCGACGAGTCCGAACTGCGGCGCGGTCGCAAGACCGCCAACGCCATGTTCGGCAATGCCGCCAGCGTGCTGGTGGGCGACTTTCTCTACTCGCGCTCCTTCCAGATGATGGTGGGCCTGGGCCGGATGGGCGTGATGCAGGTGTTGTCCGATGCCACCAACATCATCGCCGAAGGTGAAGTGCTGCAACTGATGAACATCGGCGACGCCGAAGTGTCGGAAGAGCGCTATCTGACGGTGATCCGCTACAAGACCGCCAAATTGTTCGAGGCCGCCGGGCGCCTGGGCGCCATGCTGGCCGACGCCCCGGAGGCGGTGTGCGAACAAATGGCCGAGTTCGGCATGCGCCTGGGCACGGCTTTCCAGCTGGTCGATGACGTGCTCGACTACTCCGGCGACGTGGCCGAAACCGGCAAGAATCTTGGCGATGACCTCGCCGAAGGCAAACCCACGCTGCCACTGCTGCGCGTGCTTTCCACCGGCAGCGCCGCCCAGCAGGCCGAGGTGCGCCGCGCCATCACCGAGCCCGGCAGCGCCGACTTCGCCATCGTGATGGAAGCGATCCACCAGACCGGCGCGCTGGAATACACCCGCGCCGCCGCCCAGGCCGAAGCGCAACGCGCCGCGGCCCTGCTGGCCAGCTTGCCGGATAGCCCGCACAAGCAAACTTTGCTACAATTATGTGCTTTCGCGGTGGAACGCCGGAGTTGACTGCCTGCCGGGCAGTTTGACGGATGCTCCGGATCGCCAACGGAAATACCCAAGTCGGGGTGTAGCTTAGCCTGGTAGAGCGCTACGTTCGGGACGTAGAGGCCGGAGGTTCGAATCCTCTCACCCCGACCACCAAGATCGCTCAAAAGTACAAACCTACTTTTGAGCGGCTTAGTTGGATCAAAAATCACCGGCAGAGCCGGATGATTTTTCATGCTTAAAGCCACGAAAAGGCGTCTTGGTGCGCAGCCTCGTCCGTATTCGCTCGCTGGCGCTTCGGATTTTCACTATTCCTTTCAGTTCTGGGGTATGCGCTTTTGGTGGGTGTGATGGCATGCATAAGGCCCGCGCCTGGCTGCTTCGGTCACAATCCCCGGCACTAAAACGATAGCCGGAGACAAAGGCGATGCGCGCCATCGACATGCTGGACCACGGTCTGAGGCGCGAGCCTGCGCGGGAGTGTTTGCGCGACGCGGGGCGTAGCTTTGCTCACGAAGAGGTGCGGGTGTTCACGCATCGCATCGCGCATGCGTTGCGGGCGGCGGGCTTGAAGCGCGGCTCGCGGGTGGGTTTCTACAGCGCGAACTGCGCGCTGACTTTCATCGCGATGATCGCGGTGTTTCGCGCCGGCTGTGTCTGGCAGCCGGTGCATCCGCGCAATACGGTAACCGAAAACCTGGACTTCCTGCTGGAGAACGAGTGCGAATACCTGTTCTACCATTCGAAGACTGCAGCGGACGCGGCGCAGTTCAAGGCGGCGGTGAAGAGCCTGAAGGGACTGACCTGCGTCGACGCGGCTGATGAAAACGGACCGGGGCTGGAACAATGGGCGGCGCGGTTTCCGGACCATTTCCCCGACGACGATTACGGCCCGGACGACCTTGCCTGGGTCAAGGCCACCGGCGGCACCACCGGGCGCTCCAAGAGCGTGCAGATCTCGCACCGTGCCGTGATCGCGCTGTTTTCCGCCTTTCACTGGTGCATGCCGCTGACGGCCGGCCACGTGGTGCTGGCGGCGACGCCGCTAACGCACGCGGCGGGCAATGTGTCGCTGTGCGCGCTGTGCAACGGCGGCACCATCGTTTTCCTCGACAAGGCGGACCCCGCCGCCATTCTCGACACCATCGAGCGCGAGCGCATCACCACCCTGTTCATGCCGCCGACGGTGATATACAACCTGCTGGGCACCCGGGGGGTGCGTGAGCGCGACTTTTCCTCGCTGCGCTATTTCCTTTACACCGCCGCGCCGATTTCGGCGGACCGCATGCGCGAAGCGCTTGAGGTATTTGGCCCGGTAATGGCGCAGGGCTGGGGCCTGGCCGAGGCGCCGCTGCTGTGCACCTTCCTCGGGCCGGAAGACTACGCCCGCGCCGGTGCCGAGCCGAAGATACTTAGCAGCTGCGGCCGCGCCACGGCTTTCGCGCGGGTGGAGATCGTCGGCGACGACGGCAAGGTGATGCCGGACGGCGAGCCCGGTGAACTGGTGGTAAAGAGCGACCTGGTGATGCAGGGCTATCTCGACCGTCCGGAAGAAAACAAAAAAGCGCTGCGCGACGGCGCGCTTTACACCGGCGATGTCGGCTACCGCGACGCCGAGGGCTACTACTTCATCGTCGACCGCAACAAGGACATGATCATCAGCGGCGGCTTCAACATCTACCCGAGCGAAATCGAGCAGGTGCTGTGGCGCCACCCCGCCGTGCTCGACTGCGCGGTGATCGGCGTGCCCGATGCGAAGTGGGGCGAGGCAGTGAAGGCGGTGGTCGAGCTCAGGCAGGGCCACAGCGTCAGCACCGAAGAGCTGCGCGAATACTGCCGCGGCGAGCTGGCCGCCTTCAAGGCGCCGAAGTCGGTGGAAATCTGGCCCGAGCTGCCCAAGAGCCTGCTGGGCAAGGTGCTGAAACGCGAAATCCGCGAGCGCTACTGGCAGGGCCAGGCGCTCCGCGTCTGATCCCGTCGAATAACCCAACCACGAATGAACGGAACACCTCATGACCGAGCCGGTGATCGTCGAAACGCGCTTCGAGAAATACCCGCAAGCGGTGATGCTGCGGATGAACCGCCCGGAGAAAAAGAACTCCCTGCCCTCCGCCGCCCTTGAACACCTGGGCGAGCGCCTGGCGGCGCTGCATCACGACCTCGATACCCGGGTGATCTTTCTCACCGGCACCGGCAACGCCTTTACCTCGGGCCAGGACATCAACGACATCAACAACATGTCCGGCGCGCAGCTGGCGGGCCTGTTCGAGCGCGATATCGACATCCTCTCGCGCATCGTCTCGATGCCGAAAATCGTCATCGCCGCGGTCAACGGCGACTCCGCCGGCATGGGCAACCACTTCGCCATTTGCGCGGACCTGTGCGTGGTGAAAAAGGGCGCCAGCTTTTATTTCACCGGCGCCGCCAAGGCGATTCCCGCGCTGCTGCTGGGCACCTCATTGCTGCCGCTCACCGTGGGCCTGAAGCGCGCCAAGGCGATCTACCTGCGCGGCGGCCAGTACCCGGCCGAAAAAGCCCTGGCCGAGGGTTTTTGCAATGAGGTATTCGATGCCGCGGATTGGGATGCTGAACTGGAAAAGCTCGCCGCCGAATTCAGCGCGCGCAACCCGCAGACCATGGCGCACAACAAATACCAGCTGAACCAGCACGTGCTGCAAATGCTCGCCTCGGTCAAGCTCTCCGGCCTGGCCGGCGCCGGCTATCTTTCCGAGATCAGCACGGTGCCGACCGGCCGGGTGAAACCGGCGGGCCGCTAGAAGCGGCGTGAGCGCATAAACAACCAGGAGACAAAGCAATGATTCGCGCATTCGCATCCTGCCTCATCACATGGGCCGCGCTGGCCGGCCTTGCGGCGGCACCGGCGCGGGCGCAGGACGCCTACCCGTCCAAGCCGATCCGCATCATCGTCCCCTTTGCCGTCGGCGGCGGCAGCGACATCGTCGCCCGCGTCACCGCCAAGGAACTGGCCCAGCGCATCGGCCAGCCTGTGGTGGTGGACAACCGGCCCGGCGCCGGCGGCAGCGTCGGCGCCAACCTGGCGCTGAAATCCGCGCCGGACGGCTATACGCTGCTGCTGGTATCCAGCAGCTACGCCGTCAACCCGGCGCTGTACAAGCTGCCTTTCGATTCGCTCGGCGACATGACGCCGGTGATCGAGCTGGGCAGCGGCCCGATGATCGTCACCGTCAATCCGCAACTGCCGGTGAAGACCCTGAAGGAGCTGATCGACTACGCCCGCGCCAATCCGGGCAAGATTTCCTTCGGCAGCAGCGGCCTGGGCGGCCTGATCCATTTCTACACCGAAGCCTTCATGCTCGAGACCAATACGCGCATGGTGCACATCCCCTATCGCGGCTCGGCCGACCTGATTCCGGATCTGCTGTCCGGGCGCATCCAGCTGGTGCTGGGCGATGCGGGCTCGGTGTATCGGCATATCGCCGCCGGCAGCCTGCGCCCCATCGCGGTCTCGGGAAAGAATCGCCTGGCTGAACTGCCGCAGGTGCCCACGCTGGTCGAGGCCGGCTTCACCACTTTCGACATGGCGGTGTGGCAGGGCCTGGTCGCGCCCAAGGGCACGCCGGAAGCGATCATCGCCAAACTCAATGCGCAACTCAACGAGATCGTGCGCATCGACGAGGCGGTGAAGGCCTTCAAGGCGCAGTACTACTATCCCGTGGGCGGCACCCCGGCGGCGTTCTACGACCTGATCAAAGGGGACGCCGACCGCTGGGTGACGGTAGCCAAGCGCGCCAACATCAAGGTGGAATAGGGCGCGGCACGCCGGGGCCATCCGCGTTATGCGCGCCATCATCCGCGCGCCGTGCCCATCCTGTGATTAAATCCGCTCCCCATGGCCGCAAGGCCCGCGGCTCACAACAAGGGGACGAGATGAAGCAGGAGGCGCCGAAGATTTCGCCGGTGATGAAAAAGCTGAGCGAGTACATCGCCGCCGCGCCGCGGCGCGCGCTGCCGCCCGAGGTGCAGGAGCGCGCCAAGCATCACCTGCTCGACACTATTGCAGCGATGGTCTCGGGCGCGCCTTTGCTGCCCGGACAGCGCGCCATCGCTTATGTCGGCACGCTGGGCGGTACGCCGGAGGCTTGCGTGGTCGGCACCTCCATCGTCACCACGGCGGTCAACGCCGCGCTGGCCAACGGCATGCTCGGGCACGCGGACGAAACCGACGACGCTTATTACCAGGCGCTGGTGCATCCCGGCTGCGCGGTGGTGCCGGCGGCACTCGCCATGGCGGAGCGCGAGCGGCGCAACGGTACGCAGTTGCTGCGCGCGGTGGTGCTGGGCTACGACGTCTGCGCGCGCACGTCCAAGTCACTGGGGACGGAAAAATTCCGTACCGCCGGGCATTCGACCCACAGCTTTGGCGGCACCTTCGGCGCCACCGCGGCGGCGGGCGCGCTGGCCGGCATCGATGCGCGGCAGGCGCGCTACCTGCTCTCCTATGCGGCGCAGCAGGCCTCCGGGCTGTCGTGCTGGGCGCGCGACACCGAGCACATCGAAAAGGCCTTTGACTTCGGCGGCATGCCGGGGCGCAACGGCGTGATGGCGGCGACCATGGTGGCGATGGGCTTCACCGGCGTCGAAGACGTGTTTGCCGGCGACCGCAGCTTTTTCCACGCCTTCGAGGATTTCGCGCAACCGAATGAACTGGTGGCGGGGCTGGGTACGCGCTTCGACATCATGAACACCGCGATCAAGCGCTGGCCGGTCGGCTACCCGATCCAGGCGCCGTTGGACGCGATGGCCAATGTGATGGCGAAGTACAAGGTCAAGGCCGCCGATGTCGAGCGCGTCAGCATCAGCCTGGACGAGCAGGGCGTGCGCACGGTGAGCAACCGCGTGATGGCCGACATCAACATCCACCACCTGGCTGCGCTGATGCTGCTCGAAGGCGATATCGATTTCGAAGCTTCGCACGACCCGGAGCGCGTCAAGGACCCGAAGGTGCTGGCGATGCGCGCGCGCATCGAGGTCGCCGGCAGCCCGGCGCTGTCGAAAGCCAAAACCACGCAAGCCATCGTCGAGATCACCACCCGCGATGGCCGCAAGCTGCGCCACCACACCCGCGCGGTGCGCGGCAGCGCCACCAACCCGATGGCGCGCGAAGAGGTCGGCGCCAAGGCGCTCGGCCTGCTGGCGCCGACCCTGGGAAAGCGCCGCGCCGCGCGGCTGATCGACACCATCTGGAACATCGAACGCGTCAAGGACGCACGTGCCCTGCGCCCGCTGTTGCGGGCATAGCGCGGACGGCGCATACAAACATAGAACCACGGAGACTTCATGCGCATCGCCACAAAACTCTTCAATACGGGCCTCGCCGCCTGCCTGCTGTTCACCGCCGGTGCCCAGGCGCAGACCGCTGCCTGGCCGGTGCGCGCCGTGCGCATCGTCGTGCCTTCCTCGCCCGGCGGGGGCACCGACATCCTGGCGCGTCTGATGGCGCAAAAGCTGACCGAAAGCCTGGGGCAGTCCTTCGTGGTCGACAATCGGCCCGGCGCCGGCCAGGTGCTGGGCGCCGATATCGTCGCCCATGCCGCGCCCGACGGCTACACCCTGCTGATGGCGGCCTCCGCCGTCGTGCTGGGCCAGGTGATGAGCAAGAAGTCGCCCTACGACGTGGCGCGCGACTTCGTGCCCATCACCCTGGTGGCCGACCTATCCAACGTGCTGGTGGTGCACCCTTCGGTGCCGGCCAACTCCGTGGTCGAGCTCATCGCCTATGCCAAAGCCCATCCGGGCATGAACTACAGCTCCGCCGGCAGCGGCACTTCGCCGCATTTGTCGATGGAGCTATTTCGTTCGATGGCCGGCATCACCTTGACCCATGTGCCCTACAAGGGCACCGGCCCGGCCACGCTGGACCTGGTGGCGGGCCAGGTGCAGTTGTCGATGCCGAACATTCTCACCGCCTTACCGCATGTTAAATCCGGCAAGCTGCGGGCGCTGGGCGTGACGGGCAAGCGTCGCACCTCCAGCATGCCGACGGTGCCGCCGATCGGCGAGGCCGGCTTGCCGGGCTATGAAGCGATCCAGTGGTACGGGCTGTTGGCGCCCGCCGGCACGCCGGCGGCGATCATCACAAAAGTGCAGGCGCAGGTAGCCAAGTCGCTGGTGCTGCGCGATGTGCAGGAACGCCTGGCCACCGATGGCGCCGACGCCGTCGGCAACAAGCCTGACGAGTTCGCGGCCTACATCAAGGGCGAGCTCGACAAATGGGGCAAGCTGGTGAAGACGGCGAACATCACGTCTGACTGAGTGGCGCGGCGCCGCTGTTATCGGGCGATCTGATGGCCGGCGCTGGCCGCGGCCTGCGTTGCCCACCTATTGACAGGCCGGCGCGTCCTGTCAATATGGACCCCCCGCTGTCACCGTGATTTCCGCTTCTTGAACGCCTTTCCGCTCTCGGCGCAAATCATAGCGCTGGTCGTGCTGCTCCTGGGCTCCGCGTTTTTCTCCATCGCCGAAACCAGCATGATGGCGCTGAACCGCTATCGGCTGAAGGCGCTGCAGGCGCAGGGCCGCCATGGCGCGGCGCAGGCCGCCGCCCTGCTGGCCCGCACCGACCGCCTGCTGTCGGTGATCCTGATCGGCAACAACCTGCTCAACGCCGGCCTCTCGGCGCTGGTGACGGCGATGGCGATCAGCTATTTCGGCAACCACGAGAAGGTGGTGGCGATCGCCACCGGCCTGGTGGCCTTTGCCATCATCGTGTTCGCCGAAATCACGCCCAAGGTGATCGGCGCGAACTACCCCGAGCGCATCGCCCTGCCGATCAGCATCATCTTGAAACCCCTGCTGACGGTAGCCTACCCGCTGGTCTGGTTCGTCAACCTGTTCGTCCGCATGATTCTATGGACGCTGCGGATCAAGACCGAGGCGGCCAACGAAACCCAGCGCATGAGCGCGGAGGAGCTGCGCGTGCTGGTGCTGGAGTCCGCCCACTACATCCCGCAAAAGCACCGCAGCATCCTGATCAACCTGTTCGACCTCGAGCGCATCCGCGTCGACGACGTGATGACCCCGCGCGCCCACATCGAGGCGATCGACCTCGCAGCCGACGTGGACGTGATCGGCCGCCAGCTTGCCACCAGTCACCACACCCGGCTGGCGGTCTACGAAGGCGACATCAACAACGTCAAGGGCGTGCTGCACATCCGCCGCGCGGTGTCGATGCTGCTCGAAGGCAACTGGACGCGGGAAACCGTCACCGACTTGCTGGTCGAGCCCTATTTCATCCCCGGCGCCACCCCGGTGTTCCAGCAACTGCAATATTTCCAGGAGCGGCGCCAGCGCCTGGCCCTGGTGGTCGACGAGTACGGCGAGGTGCAGGGCCTGGTGACCCTGGAAGACATCCTGGAAGAGATGATCGGCGAATTCACCACCGAAGCACCGGGCAAGAGCGGCGCGCGCTACGTGTGGGGCTCGGACGGCACCGTGCTGGTCGAAGGCGGCGCGCTGCTGCGCGACCTGAATCGGCGCCTCGGCCTGCGCTTTCCCCTGGAGGGGCCGAAGACCCTCAACGGCCTGATTCTCGACCACCTGCAGGACATTCCGGAGTCCGGCATCAGCCTGAAAATCGCCGACTGCGCCATGCAGGTCCTGCACACCGAAGACCGGGTGGTGCGCACCGTGCGCCTGATGCAGCCGCGCACCCCGCCTAGCCCGAAGCCGGCTTACCCCGGCTGATTTTCAAAAGCGGCGCCGCCGCGGCACAAAGAGGCGGCCGGCCGCGATATGATGAGCTTTGCAATAGCAGCGCCAGACTGCGCCCGCAGATATCTTTACAATCTGCTGCGTGCAGTGCATCATGTATGCAGCAAGTGAATATGCTTTGTTATCCCATTGATTTATTGGGGTAATTAACCCCCCCGAACTAGGATATCCGGCATCCAGGCTCGGTGTTTTGGCGTTTTTTTCACGCTGCCGGCCCGATTCGCTGACCTTTTTCACAACACTGCACTTCATGGCCGCCGCGCTTACTCCCTCCAATACGCTCTCCGGTATCGCCCGCGCCCTGGTGCAGGCGGGACGGGTGACGGTGGGCGAGGCCGAGGCGCTGATGTCGCAGGCCAAGAGCGCCCACGTCAGCTTCATCGAGCAGATGATTGCCTCGAAAAAGATGAGCGCGCGCGACATCGCCCAGTTCGCCTCCGAAACCTTCGGCTACCCGCTGCTCGACATCGACACCTTCGATCAGGCGCAGATGCTGAAGACGGCGATCGACCGCAAGATCATCCAGCAGCACCGCGTGGTGGCGCTGATCAAGCGCGGCAACCGCCTGGCGGTGGCCATTTCCGACCCCACCAACACCGCCGCGCTGGACCAGATCAAGTTCCAGACCTCGCTGGCGATCGACCCGGTGATTGTCGAGGACGACAAACTCGCCAAGATCGTCGGCGCCGCCGCGCAGGAAAACCCGGTCACCGAGATGATGGACGTCGGCGACGACGACATCAATCTCGAGTTCACGGACGAAGAGACGATGGCCAAGGCCGAAGAGGCCTCGATGCCGGACGTCGACGACGCGCCGGTGGTCCGTTTCCTGCAAAAGATACTGATGGACGCGATCCGCGAAGGCGCCTCCGACCTGCATTTCGAGCCATATGAAAAGATGTACCGCATCCGATACCGGGTCGATGGCATCCTCAAGGAAGTCGCCAATCCGCCGCTGGCGATCAAGGAAAAGCTGGCAGCCCGCATCAAGGTGATCTCGCGCCTGGACATCTCGGAAAAACGGGTGCCGCAGGACGGCCGGATGAAACTGGTGCTGTCGAAAAACCGCGCCATCGACTTCCGCGTCTCGACCCTGCCCACGCTGTTCGGCGAGAAGATCGTGATGCGTATTCTCGACCCCTCGCAAGCCACCCTGGGCATCGACGCTCTTGGCTACGAGCCGGAAGAGAAAGAGCGCCTGCTGGCCGCCGTGCACCGCCCTTATGGCATGGTGCTGGTCACCGGCCCGACGGGCTCGGGCAAGACGGTGTCGCTCTACACCTGCCTGAACATCCTGAACCAGCCGGGCGTGAACATCTCCACGGTCGAAGACCCGGCCGAAATCAACTTGCCCGGCATCAACCAGGTGAACGTGAACGACCGCGCCGGCCTCACGTTCGCGGCCGCGCTCAAATCGTTCCTGCGTCAGGATCCCGACGTCATCATGGTCGGCGAAATCCGCGACCTCGAAACCGCGGACATCGCCATCAAGGCCGCGCAGACCGGCCACATGGTGCTCTCGACGCTGCACACGAACGACGCGCCCACCACGCTCACGCGGATGCGCAACATGGGCATCGCGCCTTTCAACATCGCGTCCAGCGTGATACTCATCACCGCGCAGCGACTCGCGCGCCGGCTGTGCCCCACCTGCAAGGCTCCTGCCGACATCCCGCACGAAACGCTGCTGG
>JAQGMJ010000063.1 GCA_028292405.1 Betaproteobacteria bacterium | reverse complement strand
ACCAGCGGCGGCGGCGGCGGCGGGGCCGGCATGGGCGGGGCGATTTTCGTGATGGACGGCGGCTCCGTCACCGTCAACGGCACGCTCTCGGTGAACGGCAACAGCGTTGCCGGCGGGGCCGGCGGCACCAGCCTCGGCGGCCGTACCGGCAACGGCGGCGCCGCCTTCGGCGACGGCATCTTCCTGCAGGGCAACAACGCGCTGCTCGACTTCAACCCCGGCGCCGGCCAGACGCAGACCGTGGCCAACGTCATCACTGATCAAAACGGCTCGGGCGGGGGCGGCGGCAACATCGGCATCACCAAGAGCGGCGCGGGCACCACCGTGCTCACCGCCAGCAACACCTACAGCGGGGTCACCAACATCAGCGGCGGCACCCTGCGGGTGGGCAACGGCGGCAACCAGGGCACTCTGGGCAGCGGCAACGTCAACCTCGCCGGCGGCGTGCTCGACTTCAACCGCGGCGACACCGTGACCGTCGCCAACAACATCACCGGCATCGGCGGCACCCTCTCGCAAAGCGGCGGCGGCATCACCATCCTCACCGGCAACAACACCTATGCCGGCAACACCGTGGTCAACGCCGGCTTCCTGCAGGTAGGCAACAGCGGCACCAGCGGCAGCATCGGCGCCGGCAGCCTCACGCTCAACGCCGGCACCATCCTGTTCAACCGCAGCGACAACATTTCGTACGGCGGCGCCATCAGCGGCGGCGGAAGCCTCGCCAAGCAGGGTGCGGGCATGCTGACGCTGACCGGCAACAACATCAACTACAGCGGCTTTACCAACATCAGCCGCGGCACGCTGGCCTTCAACAACAGCAACGCCCTGGGCACCGGCCAGGTGCGCATCAGCGGCGGCGCCACCCTGCGCGCAAGCGCCTCCGCCACGCTTGCCAACCTGCTCGAATTCGACCCTGGCGGCACCAATGTCGCCGCCGGCGGCGGCGCCCTGCTCGACCTGCAGGGCACGCTCAATTTCGTCAACGGGCTGCTGAAGTTCGGCTCGGCCACCGATAACGGCACCGTGATGCTGAGCAGCGCCTCGGCGCCGGGCAACGTGGCCAACGCCAGTGTGGAGGTGGCCGGCGGCACCCTGCGCATGGGCAACGCCAACGGCGCGCTGGTGGCCGCCGGCGCCAGCTCCTTTACCGTCGACACCGGCGCCACCGTCGACCTGAACAACATCTCCACCACCATCGGCAACCTGCAAGGCACCGGCGGTACGGTACGCACCGGCAACAACCCCGCCACCAATCTCACGGTGAACAGCGGCAGCTTCGGCGGCGTGATCACCGGCAGCGGCAATCTGGTGAAGGAAACCGCCGGCACCCTGGTGCTCGCGGGCAGCAACACCTACACCGGCGCCACCACCGTCAATGCCGGCGTGCTCCAGGCCGGCGTGGCGACGCGCGCCTTCGGCAGCAACAGCGCGGTGACGGTGGCCGGCGGCGCGACGCTCGACCTGAACGGTTTCTCGCAGACCATCGGCTCGCTCGCCGGCGCCGGCAGCGTCGCCCTGGGCGCGGCGGCGCTCACCACCGGCGCGGACAATACCTCGACCACCTTCGCGGGCAGCATCGGCGGCAGCGGCAGCCTGATCAAGAACGGCACCGGCACCCTCACCCTCTCCGGCGCCAACGGTTACTCCGGCGGCACCACGCTGAACGCCGGCACGCTGCAGGCGGGCGCGGACAACGCCTTCTCCGCCACCGGCACCATCAACACCGCCGCCGGCGCCACCGTCGACCTGAACAACCACGCGCAGAGCGTGAGCCTGTTGACCGGCAACGGCAACGTGCTCACCGGCGGCGCCGGCGGCGTGCTGACGGAGAACATCAACGGCGCACTGGGCATCTACCGGGGCGTGATGAGCGGCGCCGGCGGCCTGGTCGTCAACGCCACGCCCGGCGCCGGCCTGGCGCTCGAGGGCGCCAATACCTATACCGGCACCACCACCATCAACAGCGGCATCCTGTACATCGGCTTCGGCACCGCCACCGGCAGCCTGGGCAGCGGCGCGGTCGTCGACAATTCGGTGCTGCAGCTCAATCGCATCGGCGCCGACTACACCGTCGTCAACGACATCAGCGGCAGCGGCACCCTGGCCAAGGCGAACGCCGGCACCGCCATCCTCACCGGCAATAATTCCTATACCGGCACCACTTCGGTGGTCAATGCGGGAAGCGTGCTGCAGGTGGGCAACGGCGGTACCCAGGGCACGCTGGGCACCGGTACCGTCAGTGTCGGCGCCGGGACCACGCTTGCCTTCGACCGCTCCGATGCCCTGGCGGTCGACAACCAGATCACCGGCGCCGGCACGCTGACGCAAATGGGCGGAGGCACCGTGACCCTGACCGGCGCCAACACCTACAGCGGCGCCACCAGCATCAACGCCGGCACCCTGCAGGTGGGCGCCGGCGGCACCAGCGGCGCGCTGGGCACCGGCAGCATCGCGCTTTCCAACGGCGCCGGGCTGGCCTTCAACCGCGGCGACGCCGTCACCATCGGCAATGTCATCAGCGGCAACGGCACGCTCACGCAGATGGGCGCGGGCAACCTCATCCTCACCGACGCCGACAATTACAGCGGCGCCACCAATGTGAACGCCGGCACGCTCTCGGTGAACGGCAGCATCACCAGCGCCACCACGGTGAACAACGGCGGCATCCTCGGCGGCACCGGTTCACTCGGACCCGTCAGCATCATGAGCGGCGGTACCCTGGCCCCGGGCAACTCCATCGGCACCATGAACGTCGCCGGCCCGCTGGTGTTTGCCGCCGGCTCCAACTACAACGTGCAGGCCGATGCCAGTGGCGCCGCCGACCGCACCAACGTCACAGGCAGCGTCACCATCAACGGCGGCACGGTGAACGTGCAGGCCGGCGCCGGCACGTACGCGCGCAACACCAGCTACACCATCCTTACTTCCACCACCGGCACCACCGGCACCTTTGCCGGCACCACCAGCAACCTCGCCTTTCTCACGCCCACGCTCAGCTACGTCGGCAACAACGTGCTGCTCAACCTGCAATCGAGCGCCGTCGCCACCTACGGCAGTATCACCGGCACCGGCGACCAGGGCTCGATCGCGGGCTACCTCAACGGCTTCGCCAACCACCCGGGCAACCCGGGCGCGGCGGCGCTGATCCAGAGCCTGGACAACCTCACCGCCGCCCAGGCGCGCAACGCCTTCGACAGCCTCACCGGCAGCCAGCTTGTTGCCGCCAGCCAGGTGGCCGGCAGCCTGGGGCGCCGGTTTTCGGACGCGGTATTCGGCCGCGCGGCATCGGCCGGCGGCGCGGAGGGTGGTTCCGCAGGCGGACCCGCCGGCGCGTTTGCTGGCGCGCGTTACGCAGCGCTCGATGCTTCGTCTTTCGCCAGCCCATGGGGCTTGCATAGTGATACGCCGTACCAGCTTGCCGGCGCCTACGCGCCGGGCATTGGCGGCGCATCGGCAGTGAACACGCCGCTGTATGCGGGCGACACCGGCGTGGCCGCCTCAGGCGACCGCGGCTGGGCCGCCGCCGCCAATGCGGCGGGCCAGAGCGGCTTGTGGGCGCAGGCCCTCGGCGCGGGCGGGCGCACAGCCAGCGACGGCAACGGCGCGGGTTCGAGCTACCGCGCCGGCGGCTTCATCGCGGGTTACGACTATGCCGTCTCCCCGCAATGGCTGCTCGGTGTCAGCGGCGGCTACACCCGCACGACATGGAACGCCAGCACCAATGGGATAGCCCCGGCAAATGGACATATTGATTCCCCCATGGGCGCCCTCTATGCGCGCTACAGCAGCGGCCCCTGGCAATTGCGCATCAACACCACCTACGCCGACCACGACCTCTCGGCGACCCGCAGCATCACCATCGGCACTGTCACCAGCAACGCCAGCTCCAACCATCACGGCCGCGAGTGGGGCGTCGCCTCCGAAATCGAATACGCGATTGCCGCCGGCGGCTGGCAACTGCGGCCCCTCGCCAGCCTGCGCTACGCCAGGTTGGGCGAAGACGGCTTCAGCGAATCCGGCGCCGGCGCGAGCAGCCTCACGGTGGCTTCGCGCAGCACGCAAAGCACGGTGCTGGGCGCGGGCGCACGCGCGCTCTACGCGTTCAAGCACGGCGCTGCCGGCCTGGAGTTGCGCGCGGTGGCTTCGCACACCTTCGGCGATGTCGACTCGCCGATCAGCGCACGCCTTGCCGGCCAGCCGAACAGCTTCACCGCCAACGGCACGCCGCTGAAGCGCGACGCGCTCACGCTCGGTGCGGCGCTGTCGGCGCAAATGGGCAAGCGGCTGACGGGCTTCGTCGATGTGTCGGCGGAGGAACGCGGCAGCGGGCAGAACGCGTATGCGCTGGGCGCGGGGCTGTGCCTGGTCTGGTAACGGCGGGAGGAGCAGGAAGGAGCAGGAGCGGGGGAAACCGGCGCCGGCATCCGGGGGGATGCAGGCCGGCGCCGGTGGCGGGGGAGGCGCCAACGGGCGCGGTTTTCGCTTGGGAAAAGCGATATACGCTTAACCCAGGACGCCGCCATGAACGCCACTCCCCTGTTGATCCGCAACGCCGCCGGCATGCTCACCGGCCTGCCCGGCGCGGCTGCCCGTACCGTGGGAAGCAATGAGGCGCGTGACCTGTTGATCGAAGCCGGTGTCATCACGGCGATGGGCCGCGACCTCGCCGCCCCGCCCGGCGCGCGCGTGCTCGACGCCACCGATTGCGTGGTCTACCCCGGCTGGGTCAACACCCACCACCACCTGTTCCAGTCCATCCTCAAGGGCGTGCCCGCGGGCATGAACCAGACGCTCACGCCCTGGCTCACCACCGTGCCCTACACCTACCGCCGCCATTTCGACGGCGAGACCATCCGCCTGGCGGCGACCATCGGCATGGTCGAGCTGCTGCGCTCGGGCTGCAGCACCATCGCCGACCAGCACTACATCTACTACCCCGGCATGCCCTTCGACAGTTCGCAGATATTGTTCGAGGTGGCCGACAGCCTCGGCCTGCGCTACATGCTGCTGCGCGGCGGCTCCACCCGCACGCGCGAGATCGAGGTGGGCATACCCAACTATCTCAAGCCCGAGAGCGTGGACGACATCGCCGCCGACATGGAACGCCTGGCGCGCCTCTACAACGACCCCGGTCCGCGCCCGCGCCACCGCGTCGCCATCGCACCGCCGACGCCGCTGGTGTCGGTGCACAAGGAAGAGCTGAAGCCCCTGGCCGCGCTGGCGCGCAAGCTCGGAATCCGCATGCATTCGCATTTGTCGGAGACGGTGACCTACATCGAGCAGGCCGCCGCCATGCATGGCATGCTGCCGGTGCAGTTCGTCGCCGAGCACGACTGGGTCGGGCCGGACGTGTTCTACGCGCATCTCGCGCACCTGGCGCCGGAGGAGATGCAGATCCTCGCGCAAACGCAAACCGGCATGGCGCACTGCCCGCAAAGCAATGCGCGCGTCGCCAGCGGTATTGCCCCCGCGCCGGCACTGGCGCGCATGGGCGTGCCGGTGTCCATCGGCGTCGACGGCGCGGCGGCCAACGAGGCCAACGACATGCTCTCCGAGACGCACTTCTGCTGGCTGGTGCACCGCGCCCACGCCGGCGCGCAATCGCGGCCGCGGCCGGAAGGCAACGGCGAGGCGGGCGCGGACATCGTCACCATCGAAGATGTGGTGCACTGGGCCACGGCGGGTGGCGCCAAGGTGCTGGGCTTCGAGGGCGTGGGCACGCTGGAAGTCGGCGCCGCCGCCGACATCGCCGTCTATTCGCTCGACGAGCCGCGCTTTTTCGGCCTGCATGATCCATTGATCGCGCCGGTGGCCAGCGGCGGCCGGCCCAAGCTCAAGTGGATGCTGATCGACGGCGGGATTCGCGTGGAGGACGATGCGATCCCGGGACTCGACATGGCGGAACTGGCGGCGAAGGCGCGCGCGATGGTGCGCAAGCTCGGCGGCTGAGGGCTGCACCGAGGGCTGCACCGAGGGCTGCACCGAGGGCTACACCGAGGGCTATAGCTCCAGCCCGTCGTGCCAGTTCAGGTACTGGCCGAAAGCGCCCAGGCTTTTGAAGCTCTCGCGCGTGATCCACGGGTGCTGTTTGGCGACCGACTGGAAAAATCGCTCGTTGAAGGCGGCGTCCCATTTCTCTTTTCCGGCGGCGGCGTAGATGAACTCTTCGGCCGCGCGCATCACCGCCTTCAGTTCCCCCTCGAATCGCGCGGCCTGCGCGGTCAGGCCATTCGCTTCGAGGTGGGCGCGCAGGCGCTCCGGCGAAGGAGAGGTCATCACGTAGGCGCAGAGCGCGGCGTTGAGTTGCTCTTCGTCAGACGTCCCTCCGGCTACGGAGAGCGATGTCGTGACAGCGGCGGCAAGCGGCGGCGACGCGGGCGCGGAAAGGGATTCTTCGCCGGGCGTGCCGGCATGCATGGCCGGCACCCGCGCGGCGCCGTGGCCGCGCAGAACCAGCCACAGCAGGCCCACGCCCATGCACAGCAGCCCGGCGCCGGGCACGCGCAAATCGGCGCCGCCCAGCCAGAGCGCGGCCAGGCCGAGGGCCAGGCAAGCGAGACCGCCGGCGAAAACCGCCGGACGCAGCCCCGGCTTGACGCCGGGCGCGACGGCGGGGCGCAGGCCGGCGCGCGAAGGAGAACGCGAATGAGGGCCCGGGCCGGGAGGTGAAGCGGGACGCGAATCGGGACGTGGCGGCATGCGCGCATTTTCGCCGAATCCGCCTGGCGCGCAACAGCGCGGCAACTTTGGTAGTCTTAGCCTGAGAATAAAATCAGGAACACCCCATGGAATCTCGCCAACTGATGCAGGCCGCCGAACTGGCGGGCGAACTGGCGGAAAATTATTACGCGCTGCCGGAGGGCGGCGAGGCGACGGAGCAGGCCGCCGTCGCGCTGATGGTGGCGCGCCTGTACATGCTGCGCTTTGCGCGCCATCTCGAAAGCGGCCACGATTCGTATGAAGCACTAAAGCGCAGCGTGCTCGACGACCTGCCGCTGGCCGAGCGCGAGATGAAGCTGTTGCACCTGATCAAGCCGCCCGGCCAGAAAGGCGGCGAGGTCTGAGGACGGGGATGACGAAGGCAGCCACGGCGCTGGAGCTGCGCCGCGCCGTGTACGCCCGCTTTCCGGAAGAGGCGCGGCATACCGATGCCGTGCTGGCGAGCCGGCACCATGACGCGGGCGCCTGGGCGGCCTGGGATGACGCGCGGCACGCCCATGCCATGCTGGCAGGCAGAAACTGCGACGCGGATCCCTGGGCGGCCTGGTTCCAGACCTTTGCCGACGCCACCACAGCTGCGATGCGCCGCTACGATGAAGCGACCGTGCGCGCCCACTTGGACTTTTCTCCGGCCAGCTTCCAGCCGCGAGCGCGGAGCTGCATGAGTGCATCGACGTCTGCTACGTCGAGCACCTGATGTGGGACCCGGACGACGAGCACAAGCGCTGGGGCTGGGGCTGGGCGCTGGTGCCGCGAAGCTGCGGGCGCTTTATGTCGCGATGTGGGGCGAGCCGCGCTTTCGGGCGGGAACGCGGCGCGGCTGGTTCAACCTGCTCAGTGCGCGGCGGCGGTCTCGGTGTCCTGCGGGTCTTTCACTTCGACTACATCCATGTCGGCATTGCCCAGGCGCCGGTGATAGCGCGGGGTGCCGTCTTCATTCTGGAATTGCCGCGCCATCGCCGCCAGGGGCCAGTTGCCGGAGTCCAGGCAGAGCTTGATCACGGCGCGGGCGTAGAGGTCGTTGCCGGTGAAGGCGAAGCTGTCGAAGAACATGCCGTAGGTTTTGCGGTATTGCACGCGCATCTGCGACAGCAGGACGATTTCGCGGTTGCCCAGGCGCACGTGGCCCTTGGCGGCGGCGCGGCGGCGTTCCTGCGCGCTTTCGCGCTTGGCCCGCGGCGCTTCGGGCAGCGGCTGCGCGGCGGGCAGGGGCAGCGCAAGCGTGGACGGCAGCAAGGGCGCGGGCAGGCGCTCGACCGGGGCGGAGTAGTCGATGTCGGCGGCGCTGTCGATGGCTTCGAGCCGCACGCGCTCCATTTCCTTGGCGGCTTCGCGCAGGCCGGGGGCGCCTTCGCGAATGGCGCGCTCCAGCACCTGGAAGGCGTAGAAGTCGTCGCTTTCGAAGGCCTGCAGGTCGAAGCCGGCGTCGAAGGAGGCGCGGTAGGCGGTGAGCAGCTGCGCGGTGGTGACGGCGGGCTGGGCGGCGGAGGCGGCAGGGGGCACGGCGGTTTGCGGGGTCATGAGGCGTAGCTTAAGTGGTTGGCCGGGGCGAGCACCGGCATGTCGCCGGTGAGCGCGCACCAGAGGGCGGTGATGTCGCTGGCCATGCGCGCGCCGTCGCGCGGGCGGTCGTGCGGGTTTTTCGCCAGCAGGCGGTCGAGCAGGGGCTGGAAGGCGGCGTGCCGGTCGGGCAGGCGCGGCACCGGGCAGCCCATGTGCTGGCGCATCAGTTCGGTGATGTCGGGGGCGTCGAAGGGGCGCTCGCCGGTGAGCAGTTCGTAGAACACCACGCCGCAGGCGTAGATGTCGCTGGCGGCCTGCGCCGGCAGGCCGGCGATGACTTCGGGCGCCATGTAGCTGGGGGTGCCGAGCACATTGCCGGACTGGGTGATGCGCGGGTTTCCCTGCGCCTCGCTGCGCTGGTCGAAGGCGGCGCCGAAGTCGAGCAGCACCGGCTCCAGGCTGTCGGCGCGCAGCATGATGTTGTCGGGCTTCAGGTCGCGGTGGATCACGCCGGCGCCGTGCACCGCCTGCAGGGCGCGGCCGAGCTTGAGCATCAGGCGCAGGGCTTCGTAGCGCTCCCAGGGCTGGCCGAGCATTTGCTTGAGGGCGCCGCCGTCGACCAGTTCCATCGCCATCCAGGGGTGGCCGTGGGTTTCATCGTTGCCGGCGCCGTACTCGTATACCCGCACCACGTTGGGGTGGTTGATGCGCGAGAGCACCGCGCCTTCGAGGTGGAAGCGGCCCATCACTTCGGGGTCGGCCATGCCGGCTGCGCTGATCACCTTGAGCACGCACTGGCCGGCGCGCTCGTGGTGGCGCGCCAGGTAGGCGGTGGCGGTGCCGCCTTTGCCGAGGGTGGCTGTGATGGTGTAGCCGGGCGGCGCGGCGGCCGGGTTTGCGGCGGCCGCATTTACCATGGCGGGGGCGCCCTGCCGGGTGGCGCCGGACTGGCCCAGGGCGGCTTCGCGGCGGCGCGCGCGCTGGCGCCACTTGGTGAGCTGGGCGGCGACGGCATCGGCGAGGTCGGCCGGGGCGGCGGGTTTGGCGAGGAAGTCGTCGGCGCCCAGCTCCATCACGCTGCGAAAGCGCGGCATCGAATCGTCGCTGGTGAGAAAGATCACCGGGGTCTCGCGGGTGCGCGGGTCGGCGCGCAGGCGGCCGAGCATGGCTTCGCCGCTGGTGTCGGGCAGGAAGTGGTCGAGGATGATCAGGTCCGGCTGGTCTTTAGCGATCACCGCGAAGGCCTCGGCGCCGCTGGCGGCCGACGACACGCGGTACTGCTGGCGATGCAGCATGGTGCCGAACAGCTTGCGTACCTCGAAGTCGTTATCGACGACCAGGAGGTGGGCCGGGGCGCTCTGATCCATTGGAATTGTTGCTTTTCGTATGCCGTGAGTGCGGCTCCCCATGGTAGCCAGCCGGCCGTCATATCCAAATCGGCGCCGCCGCCGGATGTGTCGCCTGGCCGACACAGTTGAAGCAAGTTGACGAATTATTCCAATGGCGTTTTTTGCCGGGCTTATGCCATTCGCATCGACGCGCGGGACGGCGCCGGGTTTGCAGCGGGCTTGCATCGGGTTTGCATCAGGTTTGCATCGGGCTTGCATCGGGTTGCAGTGGGTTTGCGGTTCGGCTTGCATCGGGTTTGCGCCGGCTTTGCCTGTGGTCTAGCGCGGGCGCTGGAGCAGGATGATGCGGCCGTAGCTCATTTTCAGCACGCCGGCGGTTTCCAGCTCGTGCAGGGCGGTGTTGACGCTCTGGCGCGAGGCGCCCATCATCGCCGCCAGCTCGCGCTGCGAGCCGTGCAGCACGTGCGGCTCGGGCTGGCCGCGCAACTCCTGCTGCACCGCCCAGATCTCCAGCCGGCCGTGCAGCTGCTCGCGCAGCGGCGAGAGGGCTGTGAGCGCGAGAAACTGCAAACTCATGGCCATGCGCAGGCTGACCATTTCCAGCAGCACCAGGCCGCTTTGCGGGTGGCGCAGCACCACCTGCTCAAGCTGCGCGCGGCTCAGGCGCAGGGTCAGGGTCGCGCCCAGCGCCCGCATGGCGTGGGGAAAAATGGTTTCGCGGTAGAGCGAGACCATGCCCGCGGTCTCACCCGCGCCGAAATCGCTGAGCAAGAATTCGCTGCCGTCTTCACGCTGCACCAGCGCGCGCAGGCTGCCTTCGAGCACCAGGAAGACCGCGCGGCTGCGCTCTGCCGGGGTCGTCACCATGTCCTGGTCGCGCCACAACTGCACCCGGCCGGCGCGCACCAGGGCCAGCAGTTCCTCGTCGGCCAGGCCCTTGAGCCAGGCGACGCGCCGCGCGCCGGTGAGCGCGCGCGCCGCCCACGGGCCGAGGTCTTCGCTCTCATCGCCTGCCTGGTTCATGGTGATGCCTGTCAAGCCTGGTTGTGCCGTTGCTTTATGTACGCCTGGGGGATGCTGTGCGGATGAAGGCGGCCGATGAAGGCGGCGGAGGAAACGGCCGATGAAAGGGCGTCCACCGATGCAGTCTGCGGCCGTTGGGGCCGTCCGTCCATCCCTAAAAGCAAATCCGCAGGTGCTATTGCAAATTTGCGCAAGCCGGCGGCGGCCTGCCGGCAAGGCAGGTAACCCTTTATCCCGCGAAGCTCGAATGCCTCGCGCGGCTGTGCTGCGGCAGTGACTGATTTCATTTCATCCACGCGCCGCCACAGCATGGAGCGCGCCCGGGCTACCCTGCCGGCCGCCCAGCCCCATCTTGGACAAACCCTTGCGCAGCGCCGCCGCCAGCGGCTTGAGGCGCAACACGTTCGTGTTGGAACCTGAGAAAAAGAAGTCCCCTTGGGGGACCATAGGTTTCTCGGAAAAACGCGCGGTCGGCGTTACGGCCGTCGATGCTGAACCCGATAAAACCTGATGCTTTTCGGAAAAACGCGCGGTTTCCGTTTCGGCCCTCACTCCCGAACCTGAGAAAACCATGGCGGATTCAACCGATCGATGCAACAAAGGTCTCGATTTTCTCAGCTGGACACATAAAGTCCAGGGTTTTCCTGGGGCGCTGATTCAATTGCAGGGCGACTGCATCTAGGTGGTCCTGGGAGTAGA
>JAQGMJ010000001.1 GCA_028292405.1 Betaproteobacteria bacterium | reverse complement strand
AGTCGGGGCGCTGGCGGGCGACGTGGGCGCTGGTGGGGCTGGTGGCGCTGCCGCCGCTTTTGCCTTCGGTGACGCCGTAGAGGTAGAGGGCGGCGCGGGTGTAGAGGTCGCGGCCGTAGGTGGCGGGACGGTGGCTGGGGAGCGCGGGGAGCGCGAGCCAGACGGCTTCGCTGGTTTGGGCGGCCTGTTCGAGCGCCTGGGCGTAGGCGTCGGCGCGGGCTTGCAGTTCGGCGATGGCTTTGCCGCGGGCGGCGAGGCGGGCCTGGCATTCGCGCCAGAGGGCGCGGGAGGCGGCGGCGGCGCCGGCTTCGCGCAACTGGGCCAAGCGTTGTTGCAGGCCTTGGAGGGCGGTGGCGAGTTCGGCTTCGTGCGCTGCCGCTGCGGCGGCTTCGCGGCGGCTGGCGGCGAGCGCTTCTTCGTCTTCATTGACGAGGAGGCCCAAGACGGTGGCTTCGTGGGCGGCGCGGGTGGCGCGGGCAGCGGCCGCGGCGGCGGCGTGGGCTTGGGCTACGCCGGTGATCGCGGCTTCGAGTTGCGCGGGGGTGTCGGCGCCGTTGCCGGAGAGGAGTTTGCGCAGGCGCTTGAAGAGCGTGGTGTTGTCGGCGGGGTTGTGTGGGGTGTTGTTCAGGTTGTTGTTCGGGTTGTTGTTCGGGTTGTTGTGCGGATTGTTGTCCGGGGTGTTGTTCGAGTTGTTCGGCTTGTTGTGCGAGTTGTTGTGCGAGTTGTTCGGCTTGCTGTGCGAGTTGTTGTGCGAAGTGCCGCGCGGGGCGTCATCGGGCGCGGGGGCGGCGGGGGCGGTGGTGGAGCGGGTCATGGGTTTCCTTGCGTGGTGAAGTCAGGCGGCCTGCGAGGTGCGGGCGCGCGGGAGGTGGGTTGAAGCGGGGGCCGGGGCTGCCGGGTCGGCTGAAGCAGCGGCGAGCGGGTTGATGTAGGCGTAGAGGGAGCAGGTGCGGCCTTCGGGGGTGAAGGCGCGCATGCCTTGCGGGGTTTCGCATTCGAAGCCGAGCAGGGTGAGCCAGCGCGCGCCGGCGGCGAAGCCGGCTTCGACGTGGGCTTCGATGCGGGCATAGGGCGTGACGTGCAGGTAGCGCCGCGCGGCGCGGTGGATGGCGTGGAAGTGGCGCCCGGCGTCGCCGGCGATGAGCGACCAGGCGAGCGCGCGGGCGGGGTGGATGGGGTGGACGCCCATGCAGGCGATGATTTTTTCGGGTGCGGTTTCGCTTTCGGCTTGGCCTTCGATGGGGCTCTCGCGGACGGCGAAGGTCCACGCTTCGCAGGCCTCCAGGGTTTGCGCGTAGCCGCGGCCGAGGAGCAAAGGCTGCAGGTGGGCTTGCGCGGGCTGCAGAATCAGCGCTTCGAGGTCGGCGGCGCGGTACGGGCGGATGAGGACTGTGCTTGCGTGCTCCGCAGGCGAAGCGGCGCCGCCCTCCGCAGCTCGGGAAAATGCACTCCCCTCCTCCGTTCGTCCCGAGCCAGTCGAAGGACGTGTGCTGCCCGGTGCGTGGAGTCCGGAAGTCAGACACCCTTCTCCATTACGAAAAATCGGCTCAGGGCGAACGCGGATGGTGGGCGGGGCTACGACGCCCACCTGCATTTGAGGAGAAACGCATCCCTCTTCCGTTCGTGGTGAGCCGCTTTTTCGTGACCCTGAACCATGTGTGCTGCGCGGTGCGTGGAGTCCGGAAGTCACATGTCCTTCGACTGGCTCAGGACGAACGGAGGTGGTGGGCACGGCCGTGTCCAAGACAGAAATGGGCCGTGCGTCCGTGCAGTGGCTCATCGCAGTCGCCTCAACGATCATAAACATGCGTCTGCGGCATCACCGCGACGATGGTCGCGGGGAAGGGCTGGTTGTTCTGGATGTAGACGCGCGGGTCGTTGCCGTAGTCGCCGTCGAATTCCACCAGCTTGTCGCCGGTGAACAGCGGCGGGGGCTGGTCCATCGGGTCGCCTGTTGCGCGGAAGGGCAGCTCGTCGAGGTGTTCGGCGTCGGGGCCGTATTGGGCGCCTATCGTTTCCTGGAAGCGGATGGCGAGTTTGTTGATGCGCGCGGTCTTGCCTTGACTCGTGCCGTCGGCGCCGCCGGCGTTTAAGCGCATGGTCCAGAGTTTGGCGGGGCAGGGCAGGCCGGCGTGGACGACCGAGGCGGGGAATTGCAGGGCGATGCTGCCGCCGCTGACCACGCGCTGCGGATGGCTCGCGCCGTTGGCGAGCACGTCCACGGTCATGCCTTCGAGGTGGGCGAGGCCGGTGAGGGTGGTGACGGTCATGCGCCAACTATTTGGCAAAAGCGTGGGCACCGAAGCAGGGAAGGCGGCGTCGATGGTGCAGCTCACGTGCTGCGCGTCCGTATAGGCAGTGATGCTGGCCTTGGCGCTGACCCAGCTTTGGGTGACGGTGTTGTTGGCGTCTTCCGTGCTCTGCAGGTAACGGTAGTGGATGCTGCGGCCGATGTCGCCGGGGGCGAACATGGGGGTGTTGGTGCTGAAGGGGACGGCGGTGGCGTGGGCAACGGTGGCGCCCACGCCGGGGGTCAAGGTGGCGTTGACCTTGCCGTCGAAGCTGAGGCCGGCGTCGAGGTAGAAGGCGCGTTCAATGTCGTCGCCGTCCTGGTGTTCGACCTCGAGGTATTCGACGTAGCGCTTTGTCGCGCCGTTCACCGTGCGGCGCACGATCAGCCAGAGCTCGTTGCGCCCGCCGTCGGGGGTGGGGATGCAGGTGACGGCCTCGACGATGCCGTCGCCGCCGATGGGGTGGCGGTGCCAGCCGACCACGTCCTGCTCGCGGTTGAAGGTGAGGCCGGCGAGCAGGCCGTCGGCGCGGGCGTACCAGATGATGGAGTACGGTTCCTGCTGGAAGTCGGCGGCGGTGAGGCCGGTCTGGCTGATGTGTTCGGCCAGTACGGTGACGTCGGTGGACTTGTAGCTGTCGCTGCCGAAGTCGTAGGCCATTTCGCGCACGGTGCGGCCGCTGCGCTGCACATAGACGATGGAAGAGCCGATCCGTAGCGGCGCCAATGACCGGCTGCCGTATTCGCTTTGCGGCTGCACGGTGACGTTGTCCGGCCCGAAGACCTGGTTCTTGGTCATTTCGCTGCAGCGGAATTCGCCGCCGGCGGTGCCGATGAGCAGGTCGATGCCGGGGTCGAGCCACTGCACCTGGTTGACCTTGCGCGCGACGATGGTGATGGAAATGGCGCCGTCGGCGGCGATGTTGCCCAGCGAGTCTTTCGGGTTGAAATTCTCGTAGTCACCGGTGACGCTCATCCACACGCTTTGCACGGCGGCAAACACCAGGCGCTCGCGGAAGAAGGTGACTTGCGAGGGGTAGCCGTCGGTGTTGTTCCACGCGCCCAGGGCCCAGCGGCTGGTGGCGTTGGTGCTGCCGACGGCGTTGTCGGGGATGCGCGAGAGGACCGTTGCGGTGGCATGTTTGGTGTCGGTGAACGCCGTGATCTTCACCCAGCCGTAGCCGGGGTCGAGGTATTGCCATTGCACGCCGGCGGCGCCGTCGTAGACCGCGCCGTAGGTGTGGGTGGGCTTGACGCCGCCTGACGTTGCGCTGTTCAGCGCCTGGTAGTTGACGCCGTTGGAGCGGACGATCTGCCCGGCCGAGTAGCTCTTGCCCACTTCCCACTGCACCACGCTGCGCACGTCTTTTTCGCCGAGGTAGAACAGGGCGCCGATTTGCGCGGCGGTGAAGATGTCGACGTTCGCCGTGAGGGTGACGCTGCCTGTGTTGGCGCTGGCGTAGACGGTGCGCGTGTCGTCCGGCGGGTTGGTCTTGAAGGGGCCGCCGGCGTTGGCGACTTCGGTGAGAGTCCACTTCGTGCCACCGAAGCGCGTGAGCTTGCGCGGCTGGTAGCCGGGGTGGGCGATGTAGATGATGTCGCCGCTCTGGGCGAAGCGGAGCTTGAGGGTGCCATCGGCATCTGTCAGGTCCGCGGCGGAATACGGCGTGGGGATTTCGTACAGCGCGCCGGTGAGCGCGGCCCAGTCGCCGGCGGCGAGATCCGTGGCGAAGGTGCCGGAAGTGTGGCCGGTGACGCAGGTGTAGTTGACGCCGCCTTGCAGGGCGAGGTCGCCGACGCTGTAGGCATGCGCCGTGACCCATGCCGCGACGCCGCTCACCACCACCTGGCCGTGGTTGGCGTAAAAGCGGATGTAGTGGTCGCCGAACTCCAGCACATAGGCTTGCGTGATGTTGAATTCGAAGCGCAAGAGCCAGCTACGGTCGGCGCTGTTTTTCACCTCGCCGACGTAGCGCGTACCGGCGCGGCGGATCGCCGGGCCTTGCACCGAGAGCAAAAAGTTCTCGATGCGCTTGGCACCGTTGGCGTATTTGCCGAGATCGACGCGGCCTTCGAGGCGCGGGGAGAGTTCACCGGCGTTGAAGGAGGTTTGGATGGGGGAGGCTTTGGCCATTTCTATTCCTGTATGCTGTTTCGATCACTAAGACTTGGGGACAGATCGATGGACGACGTAGATCGGTTTTTTGCCGAGCTGGAAAGCAAGGGGGAAGACGAAGTCCGACGAGGGTTCGATAAGCTCGTGTATGCGCGATCGGACAGAATTCACTATCTACTAACTGAAAAATGGCTCAAATCCAAAGCGGACGCCCGCGCAGCGGAGGCAGCCATGCGCAAGGAAGCTCGGGAGGAGGAGAGCTTGTCCATCTCGCGCAAGGCGATGCGCAACTCAATACGCGCCACTACCATTGCGATCATGGCTATTGCGTTGAGTATTGTTATGGCGATCGAGAAAGTCATCGAGTGGTACTCCCATTTGCATTGATCACAGCCGCGTCGTCATCCACGCGTCATCCGCAATCCCCACCGGCGGCTTTTCGATCGCCGCGACCATCGCCGCGGCCTTGATGGCGGCCTGGTAGTCCTGGCTGGCGGCGCTCTTTTTTTCGTTCGCCTGCGTGAGGCCCTCGCAGGCTTCGTACGCCAGCTTGGCGGCGAGGGCCTCGACGAACAGCGCGTCGAAGGCGCCGGGGTCCGTCACGTCGGCGACGTAGCGCAGCTTGAGCGGCGCGGGAAAGTCGGTGAGCAGGGTGCCGCCTTCGATGGCGTAGGGGCTGTCGTCGAAGGTGCGGTAGTCGGTCTCCGACGGAGAGGTGAAAATGTCGTTGACCTGGGCCACGCGCAGCAGGTCCGCCGGCAGCGCGTAGGCGTTGGCGTAGCCCCAGGCGGGGGCGGCGGCGAGCGATGGCAGCGTGGTGCGCCGCAGGGCGAAGGACCAGAGGTGGCGCCGCAGCTCGGCCTTGCGCACCGTGTCCCACAGGCCGCTCATGATGCGCGCCTGCTTGTTGTTGTCGCCCATGCTGGCGAGCGGCAGCGCGCCGAGTTTGAACAGCGCGCGGTTGACGATTTCGATTTGACCGGCCACGGGGTTTCCTTTCGGATTGGGATTACTGCAACTCAGTACGTCTCTTCCCCTTCAAGGGGAGGAGGCCTACGCAGATGAGGGTGGGGATGGTGTGAAGCGACGATCGGCGGTACAAGCGCCGATCGATCAAGCCGCAACGCCGAACTTGCCGCTGCTCTCGATGTACGCGTGCAGCCGCTGCAGCGCGGCGAGCACCTGCAGGCGCGCCTGCTGGCCGGAGAGGCCGAGGGCGGTGAGGTTGTCCCAGTCGACGGTGAGCTCGATGTTTTTGGTTGCAGTGGCGGAACCGGCGGCGTCGGTGACGGCGTGGTCGTGGTCTTCGGGGTTGATGCTGTAGCGGCGGGTGGCCATGGGGTGTCCTTGAATTTGGTTGTGATTGGGTTGTGAAGCGGCAACGTGCGAAGTGACGGAGCTTCGTTGAACCTAATTGGCGGTCAGAGCACTTTTGCGGTGAGGCTTGCAAAAGTGATCCGACCCCAATTACTGCTTTCGCGCCGTGCGTACCAATTGCTGCGGTGCGCCGTGTGCGATTACCGCAGCGGTCCTTGCGCGATTACGAGCCGTTGTCCACGTACTGCACCTCCAGCCCGATGAGGCCGCCGGCAGTCAGCGAAGTGGTCACCAGCACCACGATGTCGAGCAGCCCGCCCGGGTCGGCGGTGAGGCCGGCGGCGGACCACAGCGGCAGCTCCTGCTTGTTCAGCGGGTAGTTGCCGGACTGGTTGGTGATGTTGGACTTCGACAGCGCGGTGGCCACCGATTGCGCGGAGGCGAAGAGCGCGGTGGCCGTGGCGTTGATCGCCGCCGGGAAGGCGGCGCCGCCGGACTTGGCGGTCGGCAGGCCGACGCCGACGGAGACCACGCCGGAGGTGAGCGCCGCGCACGAGAGCAGCACGTTGCGCACCAGGGCGGTGGAAGGCAGCGAGGCCAGCACGTAGGTAGAGCCGGCGGCGTAGGTGGCGCCGCCGGTGTCGGTGGTGCCGGCGCTGACGGAGCCGACCGAGGACTTGAGCGAACCGCGTTCCAGGCGGCCGTCGTTGATCACCGCCGGGACGGTGTCGCGGTTGGTGATGGTGGTGGACTTCAGGTTGAATACAGCCATGTCGTGATTCCTTTAGGTGAGGCCGGTGCTTAGGCGCAAGGGAGTTGGGCGACCATCTTTTCCTGGATGCGCGTGCCGCCGAAGGTGCCGTAGAGATAGACTTGCCACGGCAAACCGGCGAGGTCCTTGCGCTGGGAGACATCGGCGGAGAGGTCCTGCCACATGCCCAGGTGCATGCCTTCCTTGACCCACAGCGGGCATTGGGTTTGCGCGCTGCCGTTGCTGGGCAGGCGTTCGCTGTGGATGAAGTCGACCTTGCCCCAGCTCATGACGAAGCCGTCGTTGATCACCGGTTTTTCGGGGTTGTAGTCGGCGTTGATCACCTGCACTTCGTCCATCAGGTTGCGGTTCTGCTTGGCCGTGATGGCGCAGTGCAGGCGCTGGCCGGAGGAGGGGTCCCAGGCTTCGTTGGCCAGCAGCAGCTGGATGCCGGCCTTGATCTTTTCCACGTTCATGCCGGTGGCCGCCGAGGCGCCTTCGGAGGCGGAGACGATCTGCGTGCCGGGGAAGGTGGTGGCGGTGCCGCCGTTGGCGCCGGTTTGCGCGGTGCCGAAAAAGGCGTTGATGATTTCATCGTCCATCGCGCGCGCCATCGCGTTCATGCCGTTCATCACGTAGGCCGATTGCGGGTCGATCAGCATGCGCAGCTTGTCGATGTTGTCGATCAGGTCGTTCCAGTCGTAGTCCGACGGGTAGACCCAGCGGCGGTCGGTCTGCGTGTCGGCCGGGGTGAGCGTGGGGTAGCGGGTGGTGCGCTTTTGCGCCACGGTGGGGGCGAACTGGTCCACCGGCACGCCCTGCTTGCCGACATAGCTGCCGGTGGTGACGGCGTTGCGAAAGCGCGAGCCCTTTTGCTGCGCCAGGATCTGCACGTTGGTGGTGTACTGCTGTACGAAATGGGTGGTAACGAATTGGCTCATGGCCGGTTTCCTTGAATTGGTTTGACGAATTGTTTTCGACGGGCTTTCCCCCTGGACCGGTCTTCAGCCGCGCGGGGCGCGGCGTGGACCTTTCCTTGCGCGAGGGGCCACGACATGCCCGGTTACGCCGGGCAGCGGCATCGTCGATGCTTGAGGCCGGGGTTTCCCTTGTCGGCCTGCGGGTTAAAAGCGCCCGCGGTTGATTGCTACGAAATGATCTGAAATTACTCAGGACGTCTCTCCCCTTTCAAGGGGGAGAGGGTTACGAAACCCTGAGCGAGATGGGGTTGTGCCTGGGATGGAATGGTGTCGTCTCAATGCTGCTTAACCCCATCCCCACCCCGGCCCTCCCCTTGAAAGGGAGGGTGAGAGGTGAGTGCGCTACGCGCACTACGCTATGCCTCCTACCCTGTCCCTCCCCTTGAAGGGGAGGAGACCTTCTTGGTTGCGATTGCACTGTGGCGGGATGCTTATTCCTCCTCCCTTCCGAACGCCACCCTATGCAGCCGCGCCATCTCCGCCGCCTTGGCCGCATCGCCGGCGATGTAGCTCGCGCTCCACGCCTTGTCGCCGCGCAACTGCGCGATGCGCGCGCGGGCGCTGCTGGAGCTATGCGCGCCGATCTCGCCGGCGTCGCCATTGCTCACCAGCGCATGCTCGGAGAGCCCGCGGCCGACGTTGGCCATGAAGCGCATGAACAGTCCGCTGCCGAGCACGCGCTCGATCTTGCCCATCTGCTGGTTGCGCGCGGCCACGTCGGCGCCGGGGAGAAAGTGCAGCGCGGCGCGGCGCGCCTGTTCGGCGTTGGCGTCGAAGTTGCTGCCCCACTCGCCTTTCAGTGCGTCCAGCTGCGCGGCGCTTTCGACCTTATACGAACGCTCGGCCGCCTCCTGGCTTTGCGCCAGATGCGCGTTCCAGCGTTGCGCCAACAGCGCGGCGGACTTCGCCGGCACGCCGGCCTCGTGCATCCACTGCGCGGCCTCGCGGGCGAACCCGGGCGGCGCGTTCTCCGGCAGCGGCAGGCTGTAGCCGTCCGCATTCTCGGGCACGCCGATGCGCTGGTAATACGCGCGCATCTCCTCGGGCGAAGCGTCTTCGCGCGGCAGCACCACGGTGCGCCCGGCGCGGTCCAGGCCGATCATGCGTTCCAGGTTGTAGTTCGACTCGACCGCCGCCAGTGGGTCCTTCCAGCCCTTGGCCTGCGCCCAGCGGCGCAGGTTTTCGTCGGCGATGCCGGTGGTCCAGCCGGACGCATCGGCAGCGCTGCCGCTTGCCGCCGGCGCGGTATCGTTCGCGCCGGCGGGCGCCTGATGCGCCGCGCCGCGTCC
>JAQGMJ010000047.1 GCA_028292405.1 Betaproteobacteria bacterium | reverse complement strand
CGCCGCAGCCGGCGGCGCCGCCTCCCCTTCCCAATCCGACCGCCCAGCCGCCCGGTTATTGATCGCCGCGGGGCCGCGAAATTGGGTCGGGAACGGCCTTCGTCGTTTGGTGTGGCCGAAATGACATTCTCAGTGCTTGGGATTTTTGAGCCACACGGTTATGATGGGGCGCGATTTCAAGATCAATTTCTCATACTGGAGTGCTGCGGATGGCGACGGTGTCACTGGCTGAACCAAAAGAGATCACGATCCGCGGCATCATCCTCGGCGTGGTCATCACCCTGATCTTTACCGCGGCCCAGGTATACCTCGGGCTGAAGGTGGGCCTCACCTTCGCCACCTCGATCCCGGCCGCGGTGATTTCGATGGCGCTGCTCAGCGCCTTCAAGGACGCCACCATCCAGGAAAACAACATCGTCCAGACCATCGCGTCGGCCGCCGGCACGCTGGCGTCGGTGATCTTCGTGCTGCCTGGCCTCCTGATGATCGGCTGGTGGGCGAACGTGCCGTTCTGGCCGACCTTCGGCGCCTGCGCCATCGGCGGCGTGCTTGGCGTGATGTACACCATGCCGCTGCGGCGCGCCCTGGTGTCGCAGTCCGACCTGCCGTATCCGGAGGGCGTGGCCGCCGCTGAAGTGCTCAAGGTCGGCATGTCCTCGCGCAGCGGCGCGGCCGAAGGCAAGGCCGGCCTGTGGGCGGTGATCTGGGGCAGCGTGGCGTCGGCCCTGTTCGCCGCCGGCGCCGCGACCAAGCTGATGGCCGCCGAAGTGGCGGTCTACTTCAAGACCAGCCAGGGCGCCACCGGGATCGGCGCTTCGAGCTCGCTCGCGCTGATCGGTGCCGGCCACCTGATGGGAATCACGGTCGGCATCGCGATGCTGGCCGGCCTGGCAATTGCCTGGGGCGTGCTGGTGCCGATGATGACGGCGATGCACCCGATGCCGGACCTGTCGGCGGCCGACCATGCGCTGGGCGTCTGGAGCAAGCAGGTGCGCATGCTTGGCGCCGGCGCGATCGGCGCGGCCGCCATCGTCACCCTGGCCACCCTTGCCAGGCCGGTCGTCGGCGGCCTCAAGTCGGCGCTCGAAGCGGCCCGCCGCGCCAAGGTCCAGGGCGCGCAGATTCCCCGTTCCGAACAAGATCTTCCGCTGTTCATCGTCGGCCTGGTGACCCTGCTCGCGATGGTGCCGGCCGGCTGGCTGCTGGCCAGCTTCCTGCAAGGCGGCCCGCTGGCCAGCCTGGCCGTGCCGCTGGTCGCGGTCGGCGTCGGCTACATCCTGATCGCCGGCATGTTCGCCGCCGCGGTGTGCGGCTACATGGCGGGCCTGATCGGCTCGTCCAACTCGCCGGTATCGGGCATCGCCATCCTCACCATCCTGGGCGCCTCGCTCAGCGTGGGCATGGTCGGGCGCCACATGATGGGGCCTGAAGTGAGCCACGCGCTGATCGCGTTCGCGCTGTTCGTCACCACCGTGGTGCTGGCGGTGGCGGTGATCGGCAACGACAACCTGCAGGACCTGAAGACCGGCCAGCTGGACGACGCCACGCCGTGGAAGCCGCAGGTAGGCCTGCTGATCGGCGTGGCCGCGGGATCGGCGGTGGTGCCGCCGGTGCTCGAACTGCTCAACCGCGCGAATGGCTTTGCCGGCGCACCGAACCTGCAGGCCATTTCATCGACCCCGCTGGCGGCGCCGCAGGCGACCCTGATCTCGACCCTGGCGAAGGGCGTGATCGGCAACGACCTGCCGTGGAACCTGCTGGGGTATGGCGCGTTGATCGGACTGATGTTGGTGGTGATTGATTTCGCCCTCAGGAAGTTCAGCAACAAAAAATACAGCCTGCCGCCGCTGGGCGTGGGACTGGCGATCTACCTGCCGAGCGCCGTCACCGCGCCGGTGGTGGTCGGCGCGGTCGCCGGCTGGCTGTTCGAACGTTCGGTGAGCAAACGCACCTGGGGCGAGCCGGCCAAGCGCATGGGCGTGCTCATCATGTCCGGCTTCATCGTCGGCGAGAGCCTGTTCAACGTGGCGTTGGCTGGCCTGATCGTCACCACCGGCGCCGGCGAGCCGCTGGCGATCCACAACGGGATGAGCGAGACGCAGACAATGCTGATCGCCGCGGTGCTCGGCGCGATCATCGTCTCGGGCCTGTACCGCTGGGCCTCGAATAACGCAAGGCGCGTCGAAGCCTGAGCGGTGCGCGGGGGGCTGCTCGGGTAAAATGGACTCATCCACTTTTACCAGCTCCCCCCGATGATCCGATGGATCGCACAATTGTTCGGCCGGGCGTCCTCCAGCGACGCCCCGGCCACCGTCTCCCCAGCCGCCACCGCCGCGGCGGCGCCGCTTGTCGCCCCCGCCCCCGCCCATGACGACGAAGTGCGCGCGCTGTTCTACCGCGCGCTGGCCGGCCCCGGCCAGCAGGAAGCGCCGCCCGCCACCGAAAAACTGATCCTCGACGAACTGGCCCGGCTGATCGAATCGCCCGCCGCCGGCGCCGACCTGGTGCCGCGCGTGCCGGCCGTGATTCCCCAGCTGCTGCGCAGCCTGCGCGACGACAGCGTCTCGGGCGCCGAGCTGTCGCGCCAGCTGGCGCAGGACGTGGTGCTGGTAGCCGAAGTGATCCGCGAGGCGAACAGCCCTTACTACCGGCCGGCCAAGCCGGTGCGGACCATCGAGGGCGCCGTCATGCTGCTCGGCCAGAATGGCATGCGCATGCTGCTCGCGCGCGTCGCGTTCCGGCCGATCATCAACACGCAGTCCGGCCCGTTCGCCCAGCAGGTCGCGCCGCAAGTGTGGCGCCAGTCCGAAAGCTGCGCGCTGGCCGCCAGCATGCTGGCGCCGGCGATGGGCGCCAATCCGTTCGAAGCCTACCTGGCCGGGCTGCTGCACAACGTCGGCCTGATCGTCGCGTTCCGCCTGGTCGACAAGATATACTCCGGGCCGGGCCTGCCGCAGGCGGAAGAGTTCTCCGCCGACTTGCTGCACCTCGCGCGGCGGCTGTCGGCCCGGATCGCCGCGCAGTGGGAATTCCCTGTTACAGTATCGGGCGCGATCGGGTCCGCCGGCGCGGTCGACGGCCCGCCGCTGGCGCGTGTGCTGGCCCTGGCCGACCGCATCGCCTCCCTGCGCCTGCTGGTCGATACGGGACGCCTGGCGCCCGACGATCCGTTCGTGCTGCACGGCCTGGAGCCGGCCGCAATCGCTTGTTTCGACAAACTCAGGTACGAGGAAGACTGATGGCGTTTCAGATTGAGAACAAGCTGGTGATCGGGGTGGCGTCGAGCGCATTGTTCGACCTGACCGGCTCCCACCAGGTCTACCTGGACAGCGGCCCGGAAGCCTACCGCAGCTACCAGGAGGACAATCTCGACCTGATCCTCGGCAAGGGTGTCGCCTTCCCCTTCATCCGCCGCTTCCTGAACATCAACAAATGCTTTCCGCGCCAGATGCCGGTGGAAGTGGTGCTGTTTTCGCGCAATTCGCCCGAAACCGGCCTGCGCGTGATGCGCTCGATCGCCCACTACGGCCTCGACATATCGCGCGCCGCCTTCATGACCGGCAAGTCGCCCTATCCGTACTTGCCAGCGTTCAACACTTCGCTGTTCCTGAGCGCCAACGAGGAAGACGTCAAGAACGCCATCGCGGCGAACTATCCGGCCGGGCTGGTGCTGCCGTCGAAAATCGTCGACGACGATGACGACATCGAGCTGCGGGTCGCCTTCGACTTCGACGGCGTGATCGCCGACGACGAGGCCGAGACCGTATTCAAGAAGAACAACGACCTCGAGGAATTCCACGCGCACGAGACGCGCCACGTGGCCACCCCGCACCAGCCGGGCCCGCTGGCGGACATGTTCCAGAAGCTGGCGCTGATGCAGCGGATGGAAGAACGGGCGCAGCGGCGCGATCCCGCCTACCGCAAGATCCTGCGGATCGCCATCATCACCGCCCGCAACGCGCCCTCCCACGAGCGGGTCGTGACGACCCTCAAGAGCTGGGGCGTGTCGGCCAACGAGACGTTTTTCCTGGGCGGGATGGACAAGGCGCGGGTGCT
>JAQGMJ010000034.1 GCA_028292405.1 Betaproteobacteria bacterium | reverse complement strand
CCAGCCGTAGCGCTTCGACCTTGAATTCCCGGCTGTACTGCTTGTACGCTTTGCTCTTCTTCATCGGACACTCCTATCAGGGTAAGTATCCCCTCTTTAGGGTGTCCGTCAAACTTGGGTAGGATCACCCCATCCCCCTCCTGTCCTCCCCCTTGAAAGGGGAGAGACCCTACGCTGTAACCGTGAAGAGGGGTGAAGCCTCACTCCACCTTTACATTCCCCGCCTTGATCACCCGGCGCCAGCGCGCCGTGTCTTCCTTGACGAAGGCGGCCATCTCGGCGGGCGTGTCGCCCACCCCTTCGGCGCTCAGGTCGGCCAGGCGCCGCTGCACCTCCGGCGTCTTCAGCGCCTCGGCAAACGCGGCGGAAATCCTGGCGGCTATCTCCGGCGGCGTTTTCGGCGGCGCCACTACGCCGAACCAGGTGACGGCGACAAAGCCCGGCAGGCCGGCCTCGATCACGGTCGGCACACTCGGTAGGGAGGGGACACGCTTTTCGCTGCCCACCGCCAGCGCCTTGAGCTTGCCCGAGCGCACGTGCTGGGCGGAGACGCCGAGGTTGTCGAACATCACTTCGACCTGGCCGGCCAGGAGGTCGGTCAGCGCCGGCGAGGTGCCCTTGTAGGGCACGTGGGTCATCTTGATGCCGGCCATCGACTTGAACATTTCGGCGGTGAGATGCGAGGTGGTGCCGCTGCCTTGGGAAGCGTAGTTGAGCGCATCCGGATGTGCTTTCGCATAGGCGATGAATTCGGCCATGGTGGCAACCGGCACCTTGGGATGCACCAGCAGCACATTGGGCACGGCGGCCATCACCGTCACCGGCACGAAGGCGGCAGCGTCGTAGGGCAGCTTGCTGTACAGGCTGGGGTTGATCGCCAGTACCGAAGGCGGCGAGGCCAGCAGGGTGTAGCCGTCGGGCTCCGACTTGTACACGGCTTCGGCGCCGATGGCGCCAGCGGCCCCCGCACGATTGTCCACCAGCACCGGCTGGCCGAATTTCACCGTCAGGCGCTCGCCGAGGGCGCGCGGCAGGATGTCGGCGGTGCCGCCGGCGGGGAAGGGCACGATGATGCGGATCGGCTTGTTGGGGTAGCTGGCGGCGTCCTGCGCCTGCGCGGCGGCAGTGAAGACGCACAAGGCACTGAATGCGGCCGCGCGGATGATGGAGTGGAATGGCATGCGTTTGTCTCCCTTGCTTGAGGCCGTCTTCCCTATGGGCGGGAAGTTGCGGGTGCAGCATAATCTTTCGGCGCACCGGTGTCGCCTGATGCGCGGCATCACCGGGGCGATGGCGCAGGACCATTATAATTTCCCTTTGCGCACAGGCGGCCAGTCCGTAGTTCGTAATACCTGACGTGCCGCCCCCGGAGACAAGCATGAATACAACAGCCAGTCCCAGCGCCGCCGCGCCGCCGCGCGCCTGGCCCGCCGAAGGCCTGACCCGGGTGCCCTATTGGGTGTACCAGGACGAAGCCATCTACGCGCGCGAGCAGGAAAAGATTTTCCGCGGCGCCTCATGGAGCTTTCTCTGCCTGGACGCCGAACTGCCCGGCCCCAACACCTATCGCACTTCCGACATCGGCGACATGCCGGTGGTGGTGACGCGCGACGCCGAAGGCGTGCTGCACGCCTTCGAAAACCGCTGCGCCCATCGCGGCGCGCTGCTGGCGCTCAAGCGCAGCGGCGAGGCGAAGGAGATCGCCTGCATTTATCATAACTGGACCTACGACCTCAAAGGCAACCTGCAGGGCGTGGCCTTCCGCCGCGGCGTCGCCGGCAAGGGGGGCATGCCGGCGGACGCAAAACCGGAATGCAATGCGCCGCGCAAGCTGCGCCTGGAGCTGTACCACGGCGTGGTGTTCGGCACCCTATCGGACCAGACGCCGCCGATGGAGGAATACCTCGGGCCGGAAGTGGCGGCGAAATTCAAGCGCGTGATGAACCGCCCGGTGAAGCCGCTGGGCGGCTATACGCAGATCCTCAACAGCAACTGGAAGCTGTACCTGGAAAACGTCAAGGACAGCTACCACGCCAGCCTGCTGCACCTGTTCTTCGCCAAGTTCCGCATCAACCGCCTGACCCACAAGGGCGGCGTGCTGGTGGGCGGCGACGGCGGCAGCCATGTGAGCTTCAGCCACGAGGGCACCTCCTCCGGTAACGAATATGAAAAGGCGGGGTTGCGCTCGGCTGCCGGCGGTTTCACGCTGGAGGCGCCGCAACTGGTGGCCTCGGTGGACGAGTGGGGCGATGGCGGCACCATCCAGATTCTCGGCATGTTCCCCGGCTTCGTCTTGCAGCAGATCAAGAATTGCCTGGCGGTGCGCCGGGTGGTGCCGCGCGGGGTGAACCAGACCGAGCTCTTGTGGACCGTCTTCGGTTACGCAGACGACGATGAAGCAATGCTCCAGCGCCGCCTGCTGCAGGCCAACCTGATCGGCCCGGCCGGTTTCATTTCGATGGAAGACGGCGCCGCCACCGGCTTCGTGCAGCGCGGCGTGGCCGGCGCGCACGACTACAACTCGTTCGTCGAGATGGGCGGGGCAGGTGTGGCCTCCGACGAATCGCGCGTCACCGAGACTTCGGTGCGCGGCTTCTGGCAGGCCTGGCGCCGCAGGATGGAGATGTGATGGCCGCCAATGCTATCGAGCGGCAGTTCGCCGTCGAACAACTGCTCGCCCGCTACGCCCAGGCGCTGGACGGCGACGCGCTGGAGAGCTGGCCCGACTTTTTCGTCGAGCAGGGCCGCTACCGCATTCTCACCGCCGAGAATTATTCGCAGGGCCTGCCGCTGCCGCTGGTGCAGGCCGACTCGCGCGCCATGCTGCGCGACAGAGTGGCGGCGCTGCGCCATGCGAACATCTACGAGGCGCAGCATTACCGCCACGTGGTGTCCTGCACCGTGGTGGAAAAGGTCGATGCGCAGACGGTGACGGCGGTGTCCAACTTCATGGTCGCGCGCATCATGCACGACGGCGCCACCACGCTGTTTGCCACCGGGCGCTACCTGGACCGTATCCGTCTGAGCAACGATGCGGCCGAGGCGAAGTTCGAGGAGCGTCTGGTGATCCTCGACAGCAGCCGCATCGATACCCTGCTGGCGATTCCGCTTTAGCTAAGCGCCCTGCGGCAAGCCGAGGTTGCGATTGGCCGGCAGGGCGACGTCGATCAGTTTCGGCTTGGACAGGTTGAGGTTGTTCATCAGCGCGATGAATTCGTCACGGCTCTTGCCGGCCAGGCGCGGGTTGCCGGCCTTCTCCTGCCCGATGGTCGAGACGCGGTTGCCCTTGTAGTCGTGCCCGGGGTAGACCCGGGTTTGCTCCGGCAGCGCGAACAGGGTGCCGGTGATGCTGTCGTAGAGCTCGCCGGGGTCGCCGCCCTGGAAGTCGGCGCGGCCGCAGCCACCGATGAATAAGGTATCGCCGGTGAACACGGCGTTGCGCACCGGATCCTCGCCATCGGAGCGGATGGTGCCGCACCAGAGGTAGCAGACGCTGCCGCTGGTGTGCCCCGGGGTGTGCAGCACTTCCAGGCGCTCGCTGCCGAAGCGTACTTCGTCGCCGTCGAACAGGCGCTGGTCGGAAGGCCCGACGCCGCAATGAAACGGCGTTGCCGTCTTGGCGCCGGTGCGCTGCGCCAGCAGGCCGGCGGAGGTGATGTGGTCGGCGTGGGCGTGGGTTTCCAGCGCGTAGGCCAGCGACAGGCCCATGCGGGCAAGCATCGCCAGGTCGCGCTCGAGGTGATGGTCGACCGGGTCGATGATCACCGCAGTGCAGCTCACCGGGTCGCCGAGTATATAGGTGAGGGTCGAGGACGCCTCGTCAAACAGCTGCTTGAACACCGGTTCCACGATGACCTCCGGAGAAGGGCTTATCTTCCATTAGAATTCGCTGATTGGCAAGCAAGGCCGGCGGGGTTTGTTGATCTACCGCACAAAAAGGCATGCGCGCCCGCAGTGCGCGCCGGCCCGGAAAAGAGCCTATAAGTCCCTCTGTTGCGGGCTTTGCGTTATCGTCCGGCTTCGGCCTCAACCCATAAACAATCATGCATACCGCGCCCGAAGACGAGCTTGTCGCCCGGCTTGCCGCCGCCGGCCTCACCGGCCTTAACAGCGCGGACCTCGCCTGGCTGCGCGAGGCCGCCGCCAAGGCACGCGCCTTCGCCCTGCCGCCGGGCTGCCCGCCGGCCACCATGCCGGCGGCGCTGTTCACGCCATTGGCGCGCGACGATGACTGAGGCCGCTTACTGGGGCATCGCCGAATGCGCGCGGCGTTTGCGCGCGCGCGAGGTGTCGTCCGAAGAGTTGACGCGCGCGCTGCTGGCGCGCATCGAGCGGCTCGACGGCGGGCTGAACTCGTTCCTTCTGCCGCTGCCGGAACAGGCGCTGGCGGCGGCGCGCCAGGCGGACGCGGAGATGGCGCGCGGCAATTATCGCGGCGCGCTGCATGGCGTGCCCTATGCGGCGAAAGACATCATCGACGTCGAAGGCTGGCCCACCACCTGCCATTCGGCGATCCGCCGCGACCACGTGGCGCAAGGCGATGCCGAGATCATCACGCTGTTGAAGGAGGCCGGCGCGGTATTGCTGGGCAAGACCGCCCTGCACGAGTTCGCCACCGGCGGGCCTTCGCTCGACCTGCCCTGGCCACCGGCGCGCAATCCGTGGAACCTTGAGGTGCACCCGGGCGGCTCTTCCAGCGGCTCCGGCGCGGCGCTGGCCGCGGGCCTCACGCCCTTCGCACTGGGCACCGATACCGGCGGCTCGATCCGCCACCCGGCAACGGCCTGCGGCGTGGTCGGCATGAAGCCGACGTATGGCGCGGTGAGCCTGGAAGGCGTATTCCCCCTGTCGTTTTCGCTGGACCATGCCGGGCCGATGACCCGCGACGTGGCCGACAACGCCATCGCGCTGGCGGCGATGCTCGATCCCGAAACCGCCAGCAAGATCGGCTGCAGCGCGCCCGACGCGCCCTTCCCGAACATCGGCGACGGCCTGGCCGGGCTGACGGTGGGCGTGTTCGACGATTTTTATCGCGGCGCTGATGTCGATGCCGAAATCGCCGCCGCCACCGACGCGGCCGTGCGCTGCATCGCGGACCTGGGCGCGGTGGTCAAGCCGCTGCAGGTCTCGCCGCTCGCCACCTACAACAGTTGCGGGCGCGTGCTGCTGCAGGCCGAGTCCTGGGCGGTGCATGCCGACTGGCTGCGCGCACGCCATGCCGAATACGGCGAGCGCGGCCGGCGCCGCCTGATGGCGGGCGCCCTGCTTTCCGCAGGGGACTACATCAAGGCGCAGCAGTTGCGCGCCTTCCTGGCGAACGAAATGCGCGAGGCGATGCGCGGCTGCGACCTTGCCGTCACCGCTTCCAGCCTGGTGTTTCCGGCGCGCATCGCCGATGCCGGGGCGGTGGAGCGCACCTACGACCGCGCCGCGCGCATGCCTTTCAACCTCAGCGGCGCGCCGGCGCTGTCGCTGCCCATCGGTTTTTCCAAAACCGGCCTGCCGATCGGTTTTCAGATCGTCGGCCACCCCTGGGGCGAGGCGATGGTGTACCGCGCCGCGCTGGCCCTCGAGGGCGCGCTGCAACTGGGCGGGCGCCATCCGCCGCAATTCCAATAACCCTGTTTCATTTCAAGACAAGACCGCAATGCCCGAACCTCGTGAACGAATAGCCTATTCCTCCCCCTTCCTGCGCCCGCCGCTGAAACTGCCCGATGGTGCGCGCATGGTGGTGTGGCCGGTGGTGAACATCGAGGAGTGGAGCATCCAGCGCTCGATGCCGCGTCACGTTTCGCCGCCGCCCGGCGGCAACACCGGGGCGATTCCCGACGTGCCGAACTGGGCCTGGCACGAGTACGGCATGCGCGTGGGCATCTGGCGCCTGCTCGATGCGTTCGCGAAACTCAAGATCAAGCCCACCGTCTCGATCAACGCCAAGGTGTGCGAGACCGCGCCGGTGGTGGCCAAGGCGCTCGGGGATGCCGGCTGGGAATTCATGGCGCATTGCTATGAGCAGATGTCGATCCACGCGGTGAAGGATCAGCCGGCGATGATCAAGCAGTCGCTCGACCTGCTCGAATCCTTCACCGGTACCCGGCCCACCGGCTGGCTGGGGCCGGGGCGCACGCAGACCTTCGATACGCTCGACTACGTGAAAGCGGCCGGCTGCACCTGGTTCGGCGACTGGATTCTCGACGACCAGCCGCTGTGGGTGAAGACCGCGCACGGCCCGCTGGTGTCGCTGCCTTACTCGGTGGAGTTGAACGACATCACCGTGATGGTCAGCGGCCAGCATGAGTCGGACGCGCTGCAAAAGCGCGCCTTCGATGCCTTCGATACGCTCTACGCGGAGTCGGAAAAATCGGCGCGGGTGATGGCCATCGGCTTTCACCCTTACATTACGGGCGCGGCGCACCGCATCAAGTACCTCGCGCCGGTGTTCGAGTATTTCGCCAAGCACCCCGGCGTGGTGTTCTGGAACGGCCAGCAGATTTGCGACTGGTTCGTCGGCCAGCAGCCGCAGCCGGCATAAGCTGTTTACACAAACTTCCTCAATGGGTTGCCGCCCCCTTCGACGGTTTTTTTGTCGGGACATTTCATGAAATTCATTTCCTTCAGTCAAACCCTTTTTTTGCTCGCCGCCTGCGCCTTCGGCAGCGCGGCGCATGCGCAGGCTTATCCGTCCAAGGCGATCCGCCTGGTCGTGCCCTTCGGCCCGGGCGGCTCCGGCGACATCGCCGCGCGGGCTTTCGGCCAGTATCTCGAGACCCAGAGCAAGCAGTCGGTGGTGATCGACAACAAGCCGGGCGCCAACGGCATCATCGGCACCGAGCAGGTGAAGACTTCGCCGGCGGACGGCTACACCATCGAGCTGATCACCAACACCACCCACGCGGCCAACCTCAGCTTGTACAAGAAGGTTCCGTATGACCCGGTGAAGGACTTCGAGTACATCGGCCTGTTCGGCACCTTCGGCTCGGTCGCGACTGTGGTCGCGGGCAAGCGCATCAACTCGGTGGCGGACCTGGTGAAGCACTCCAAGGCCAACCCCGGCAAGACCTTCTTCGGCTACTACAACTCGGCCTCGCAGATGTCGGCCGAACTGTTCCGCGCCAAGACCGGCGCCGACTTGACCGGCGTGTCGTACAAGGCGATCGGCAATGCCATCACCGATTTGATGGGCGGGCAGATCCAGGTGCTGTTCCTCGAATACCTGCCGGCGCTGCCGCAACTCGAAGGCGGCAAGATCATCGGCCTGGGCGTCACCGGCCCGACCCGCTACCGCGCCTGGCCGAACATCCCGGCGATTGCCGAAACCTACCCCGGCTTCGAGCTGACTTCCTACCTCGGCCTGGCCGCGCCCGCGCACACGCCGCCGGAAGCGCTGGACTACCTCAACGGCCTGATGGTCAAGGTGATGCAGGACCCGGCGGGCCGCGCGCAATTCGAAAAGCTGGGTCTCGCGATCAAGCCGATGTCGCGCAACGAGTTCAAGACCTTTGCCGCCGGCGAAGTGGGGCGCTGGCGCGAGTACGTGAAGATTTCCGGAATCCAGCCGGAGTAGCTTCACTGGTCCGGCCGCGTCGCGCGGCCGGACCAGGCTTCTGCCGCGCGACGCGGCCGGGTGGCCTATAATCGGCATTTACGTGTAGATACCCGCATCATGGCCGAACGCTCCCTCAGCAAGCCGAATGATGAACCCTGTTATTGCGGGCTGACGCGCCGCGCCTCTCGCTCGCTGACCGAGATCTACGAGCGCGAACTGGCGCCTTACGGCATCACCCAGCCGCAGTTTTCGCTGCTGCGCGCCGCCTCGAATTCGGCGCCGATGGGCATCACGGAACTGGCCCTGCAGTTGAACCTGGACCGCACCACCCTGGGGCGCAACCTCAAGCTGCTGGAGGCGCAAGGCCTGGTGGTATTCGTTGCCAACCAGCACGACCAGCGCGAGCGCCTGGTGACGCTGACGCGCAGCGGCGCCAAAGTGTCGAAGGAGGCCCTGGCGGCGTGGCAGGCGGCGCAGGCGCTGATCCGGCGCAACATCGGCAGGCAAAAACTGGTCGCGCTGGAACAGCTTGTAGCGGAGATCGACGCGCTGGTGTCGTAGGCCGCGCCGCGTCACCACGGCGGCGACGCACCAAGAAAAAGGGCACAGGTTAATTCACCGTGCCGCCCTGTTTTATTGCTCCAGTTTGAGGTTGGAGTCCTTGATCACCTTGCCCCACTTGGCGATTTCGGCGCGCACGTAGGCGGCATATTCGTCCGGCCCGGCGGCGTCCACCTCGTAGCCCTGGCTGATCGAGTCGTTCTTGATCACCGGCGAGGCGAGGATTTTCGCGGTTTCGGCGGCCAGGCGCGCGATGATCGGCTTGGGCGTGCCGGCGGGAACGAACAGGCCGTTCCAGCCCGAAGCCTCGACGCCCGGCAGGCCGGCTTCGCCCAGGGTCGGCACGTCGGGGATGATCGCCAGGCGCTTGGCCGAAGCCACGCCGAGAGCGCGCAATTTGCCCGCGCTGATGTGCTGGCGCACCACCACCGGCGAGAGGTAGGCGGTCATCACGTGGCCGGCCAGCAAGTCGGGCAGCTCGGCGCCGATCGCCTTGTAGGGAATCTCGCGCGAGTTGATGCCTGCCGCCATCTTGAATTTCTCGCCCAGCAACTGGGTGATCGAGCCCTGGCCGCCGGAGGCGTTGGTCAGCAACTCGGGCTTGGCCTTGCCCAGCGCGATGTATTGCTTGAGGTCGTTGGCCGGCACCGAGGGGTGGACCACCATCACCAGCGGGGTGACGGTGAGGCGCGCCACCGGCACCAGTGCCTCGTTGAGGCGGCAGCGGGTGTCCTTGTTGATCAGGTCGTTGAGCGAGTTGTTGATGTTCCCGTGCAGCAGGGTGTAGCCATCGGGGGCGGCATGCGCGACTTCGCAGGCGCCGATGGCGCTGTTGGCCCCGGCGCGGTTGTCGATCACCACCGGCTGGCCGAGGGACTCGGCCAATAGAGGCGCGAACTGGCGCGCGAAGGCGTCGACCGCGCTGCCGGGGCCAGCCGGCTCGACCAGGCGGATCGGCTTGGCGGGCCAGGTTTGCGCCTGCGCGCCGACGCCGGCGACGGCAAACAGCGCGACGGTGGCCGCGCGGATGAGCTTGATCATGTCTGTCTCCCTATCGTTATCGTTTGCCGCATTCAGGCGAGCAGGAACTCGCGCAGGATGCGGTTGTACTCCGCCTCGTTTTGCACGTTGGCGATGTGCGCGGCATTGGCCACCGGTTTGTAAACGCCATCCGGCACCTTCTCGGCCAGGGTGCGCATGATGGCTTCCGGGCCGCCGCTCTTGTCGTCGGCGCCACCCATGAACAGGGTGCGCGCGCTGATGCGCGGCAGCTCGTCTTCCAGATCCAGGCCGACAAAGGCGGAGACGCAGCCGAGGTAGCCGTCGCGGCTGGTGCCGGCGACCATCTTGCGCACGTTGTCGATCACGTCAGGGTGCGCGGCCTTGAAGTCTTCGGTGAACCAGCGCTGGGCGGTCTGTTCCACAATGGCTTCGACGCCGCCGGCGGTCACCGTCTCGGTAAGCTTGCCCCACATCACCTTGAAGTCCGGCACCATGCGCGCGCGGGTGCAGGTGGGCGCGAGCTTGTCGATGCGCTGCGGCTTGTCGATGGCGGTGCGCATGGCGATGGTGCTGCCCAGGCCCAGGCCGACCAGGTGGCTCTTCGCCACGCCGATGGCGTCCCACAGCGCCACCAGGTCGGAGGAGAGCGACTCGATCGAATACGGCGGCGGCGTCGATTCGGTCAGCCCCTGGCCGCGCAGGTCGTAGCGCAGCACGCGGAACTTGTCGGACAGGGCCTTTGCCTGACCCGCCCACAGCGTGGTGTCGTTGGCGATGCCGGTGACGAAGGTGACCCAGGGTGCGTCCTCGGGACCGTCCACCAGGTAATGCATCTTGATGCCGTTGGCTTGTGCGTACATGTTGGTCCTCTGCTTGGCGCTTCAGGCGCCGTTGCGGCGCATGAACTCCACAAAGGCGCGCGCCAGCGCCGGCTCGTGCGCCGACCAGCCGCTGAAAGGAATCAGCGGGATGTCCTCGTCTTCCAGCGGCAGCTCGAACAGCTCGCTGCCCAGCACCAGGCGGGCGGCGGCGCGGCCGTTGACCGCGGCGTGGGTCTTGTCGTTGCCCGGCACGATGATCGAGGGCACCTCGATGGCGCGCAGGTCGGCCTCGGTCACGCCCATCACCGGCTCGGTCGGGCCGGAGAGGAAGATGTCGAGCCAGTGCGCCATCACGCGGATGTATTCCTTCGGGTCCATCGCCATCAGGTAGTCGCGGTTCGAAGGATTGGCGGCCAGGCGGTCGCGGTATTGCTCGGTGTCGCACACCGCGGCCATGCCGCCCTCGCGCGCGGCGCGGATGAACTGGGCGTAGTACATCTCCGGCAGGCGGCCGGCGGCAAAGGCGCCGCCGGTGATGCGCATCAGGATCAGCCCGCGCACGATCTTGGGATGCCGCTTGTAGACCAGCATCGACATGCGCGCGCCGGAGGAGGAGCCGCCGATGAAGGCGGGCGTGGCTTTCAGCTGGCCCAGCAGTTCGGCCAGGTCGTCGGCCCAGATTTCCTCTTCGCCGTCTTCCCCGGCGATGACGATCTGCGAGGCGCCGGTGTTGCGGCGGTCGTGCAGCAGCACGCGAAAACCCTGGTCCGCGACCTTGCGCGCCAGGGGCAGGAACTCCTCATGCCCACGGCGGCCGCCGGTGGTAAGCGTGAGCCAGGGCCCCGACTCGCCGACCACTTCGTATTTGATCTTGACGCCACGCACTTCCGCGATTGCCACTACGCTCTCCTTGGTTTTTTCGGCATGCCCGCCGTGGTTGGCAGCGTGGATGAGTCCCGGCATGGCGCAAGCTTTTTGCGCGCGGGAATTTGAACACAAATCCGGCCCGCATAACCAAAATTTGTCACATTCGCGGACGGCAAAAACCAAACCGGTCGGCATCGGCCGGAGACGCGGCTGGTCCTGGGCGATAATAGGCCCATCGCGGAGAACAAGATGCCCAAACCAGTCACGCCAAGCCCCGCCCGCAAGCCCCCTTCCAAGACTGCCAGCGCCCCGGCCAAGCCGGCGGTGCTGCCGCGCTACCAGGAGATCGTCAACCTCCTGCTCGGGGAGATCGCCGCCGGGCGCTACCCCGTCGGCGGCCTGCTGCCCTCCGAAATGCAGCTATGCGAGCGCTTCAAGGTCAGCCGCTTCACCGTGCGCGCGGCGCTCGCCGCCCTCACCGACAAGGGCCTGGTGACACGCAGGCCTGGCGCCGGCTCGGTGGTGGTTGCCACCGAACAGCGGGCGGTATTCACCCAGACCCTGGGCGACCTTTCGGAGCTGCTGAATTTCCCCAGCGACACCTATCGCGAGAACATGGAAACGCGCGACGTGGTGGCCGACGAGCACCTGGCTTCGCTATTGGGCTGCGAACCCGGCAAGGCCTGGTTCTGCCTCTCCGCCTTGCGCCGCTCGGACTACGTGGATGAGCCGCTGGCCTGGACCGACGTCTACGTGCTGCCGAAGTACGCCAGCGTGGTCAAGGCCAAGACCCTGGAACGCGCGCCGCTCTACGAGCAGATCGAAAAGCGCTACGGCGAGACCGTGGAACGCGCGCATTTCGAGTTTTTCGCCAGCCGCATCCCGGCGAAAATCGCCAAGCTCCTGCGGGTGACGCCGGACACGCCGGCGATGACCGTGGTGCGCCGCTACACCGGACGCAGCGGCGAGATTTTCGAGACCACCATCACCATCCACCCGGAGCGGCGCTTTACCTACTCGATGGAATTGAAGCGCGAACTCAAGTCCTGGTCGGACTGAGCCGCGTGCCCACTAGGGCGGGCAGCCCGCCCTAGTGGGCGAGTGCCAGCCGGGTCGATGCGGCGCGGACCGGCTTGCCGGACCTGGCGCCGCGCGATGGCGTCGACCAGGCGCCAGATGGCGGAAAGACTGTCCCCGGTGCCGAAGAGGGCAGCCGCGAGATTTTGCAGCACCGTTTCCAGCACGTGTTCCAGGCGCAGCTCCATCAGATCCGCCCCGCAGGTCTCCAGGCGCCAGGCGCCGAAGCGGCGCTGCGCCAGGGCTTGCGCGCGTGCCGCCTGGTGGATCGTCATCGACGGGTCCGCCTCGACCGCCGCGTAGGCTTCCTCGACCGCTTCGGCCGTGCCTTCGATGTATTCGACCACCCGGCCGCCATGCACGTAGGCGTGGCCGGTAAGTCCCAGGCGCGCATTGCGCTTTACCGCGGCGGCGCCGAATTCGCGCAGGCGCGCCTCGTCGAAGGTGGCGTCGGCCTCGGCGCTATAGACGATGCCGGTGAAAGCCGCCCCCGTCGCGGCATGGGCGGCGTACGCGGACATGGCGTGGATCGCACCGGCGCGCGCGGCGGCGTGGGAGTGATTGGCGGATGGATTTTCCATGGCGCAATGCTAAGGACGGGACGCGCCGGCGTCTGTAGGAAATCCTCTGACAAACACCTAGGGAAAGGCCTGGAAAACGCGCCTCGATCCGGTGCACCCCGCCGCCCGTGATTACCCGGGGCGTAATTGTCCGCCCATGCCGCGCGCGCAATCATGCTGCCAGGCCGCGCACCGGCTTCCTCCCGAAGCCACTCCCGCGCAGCCACAACCCGGAGAACGCCATGAGCAACCTTACCGAACTGATCGACCGCTACATCGAAGTCTGGAACGAAACCGACCCCACGCGCCGCCGCGCCCTGATCGCCCGCACCTGGACGGCGGACGCCACCTACCTCGATCCGCTGCTGCAAGGCGAGGGCCACGAGGGCATCAACGCCATGGTGCAGGCGGTGCAGGAACGCTACCCCGGCAACCGCTTCCGGCGCACCAGCGAAGTCGACGTGCACCACGACCGCGTGCGCTTCGGCTGGACCCTGGGGCCCGACGGCGGACCGCCGCTGGCGCAGGGTATCGACTTCGGCGTGCTGGACGGCGCCAACCTGCTGGCGGCAGTGACCGGCTTTCTCGACCAGCCGACCGCCGCGCAACGCTGATGGCGGTCATCCCAAGGGGCCCGTAAGGCCTGCCGCCGGGCTGGATGCCCAGGCCGGCGCGCGGTGGTCGCCCGCCATCGCTGCGCCGCGGACCAGCGCAAGGGCGCAGCGGCGCGGGCGCAAATGCGAATCGCCTTCATTCGAGGTGATGGCGGGGTAAAACTTCGCGCTTGCTTGAAGTGGGTCAATTGCGTGCCGCGCCGGGCGGGGGCATGATGCGCCTGCGCGATTCGCGCCGACCCCATGCCCCCTGCCCCCTCCCACCCCCTGCTGCGCGCGGAGCGCATCGAACGCCGCGACCCCGTCGCCGGCGCCGTGCTGCTGCATCCGGTCACTCTCGACCTGCACGCCGGCGAGCATCTGGTGATGTCCGGTCCCTCCGGCGCCGGCAAGAGCGTGCTGATGCGCAGCCTGGCGCTGCTCGATCCCTTGTCCGGCGGCGTGATGAGCTTTCAAGGCCGGCCGGTGCCGGCCTGCGACGTGCCGCTGTTCCGCTCGCGCGTGGCTTACCTGCGCCAGCGCCCGGCGCTGCTCGGCGGCACGGTGGAAGACAATCTGCGCCTGCCCTTCGAATTGAAGATCAACGCCGGGCGCATGTACCTGCGCGAGCGCGCACTGCAGTTGCTGGAAGCGGCGGGCAAGCCGGCCGGCTTTCTCGCCAAGGAAGGCCGCGACCTCTCCGGCGGCGAGGCGCAGGTGATGGGCCTGGTGCGCGCCCTGCAGTTCGACCCTGACGTGCTGCTGCTGGATGAGCCTACCGCCGCCCTCGACCCGGACTCGACCGCGCAGGTCGAGTCCCTGGTGCTGGGCTGGGCGCGCGAGCGCCGCGCGGAGGTGGCGACGGTGTGGATCAGCCACGACCCCGCGCAGGGCGTGCGCGTCGGCACCCGGCATTGCCGAATGGTTGCGGGTCGTTTAAGTTTTACCGACGCGACCGATGCCGACAACGCCGGCGCGCCGCGGGAGGCCGCATGAGCGGCGGCACCTACCTCACCGATCTTTCATGGCCGGCGCTGGCGATTTCCGCCGCGCTGATTTTGATCAACGGTGCCATCTCGCTGGCGCTGCGCCTGAACCTGGAGAAAAAGCTCGCCTTAGCCGCGCTGCGCACCGTGGTGCAGTTGCTGGCCGTCGGCTACGTGCTGGGCTGGGTGTTCGCGGTGAACCGCTGGTACGTGGTGGTAGCGATGATGGTGCTGATGACGCTGGTCGCCGGGCGCGCGGCCGGCGAGCGCAGCCGCTGGACCTACAGGCAGATGCGCGCCGACAGCATCGTCTCGGTCTGGGGCAGCTCCTGGCTGGTGGCGGCCATCGGCCTGTTCGTGGTCCTGCGGGTGCACCCCTGGTACGAGCCGCAATATGTGATCCCGATCCTCGGCATGATCCTCGGCAATACGCTCACCGGCGTGGCGCTGGGGATGGAGCGCATCACCGGCGAGCTGCAGTCGCGCCGCGACCAGATCGAGACCCTGCTGGCAATGGGCGCGACGCGCTGGGAAGCGTTTCGCCCTGCGGCGCAAGCCGCGGTGCGTGCCGGCATGACGCCGGTGATCAACGCCATGTCGGTGGTCGGCATCGTCAGCCTGCCGGGCATGATGACCGGCCAGGTGCTGGCGGGGCAGGCGCCGGAGGCGGCGATCCGCTACCAGATCGTCATCATGTTCCTGATTTCGGCGGCCTCGGGCCTGGGCACGGTGAGCGTGGTGCTGCTGGTCTACAAGCGCCTGTTTTCCGCCGAGCACCGCTTTTTGTACTGGCGCCTGACCGAACACTGACGCGCCGGAAAAGCCCGTTTCAGCGACAACGCGCCGGAAAAAAAGCCGGCCTCCCATTGGGGCCGGCTGAACGGATTTGCACGGGCGAGGGAGCCCGGCATACCCAGGGGGTCGTTACATGGCGCGCTAAAGCGGCGCCCCTGGCAGGGCCTGCGGCGCCTCGCCAGGCAGGGTGAGCGGCAGCAGCACCGCGCCCGGCTTGGCGTTGTCGGCCGGCAGCGAGACCTGCGCCATGCCGTTGTCGTTCACGCCCAGCGCACGATACAGGCGCGAGCGCGCCGCGCGGGTCGCGGCTTCGCCCATGCGTAGTTCACGCCGCGCCGTAGCCAGGCGGCTTTCGGCGGCGGCGGCCACCAGGAAGTCGGTCGAACCGATGGTCTGGCGGTGCCGCGCCACCAGCGCCTCGTCGCTGGCGGCCTGCACGGTTTCACGCAGGCCGGATTCGCGATGACGGGCGCGGGCGTACTCGGCAAAGGCGGATTCGGCGTTTTTCAGGGGTCCGATGACGGACATGCTGTTGAGACCGCCCTTGGACTGCGTGCCGACCGCCGGGGAAGGCCCCGACGGCGGACTGGCGCAGGCGCCGAGCAAGCCGGCAATCGCCAGGCTGGAAGCGCCCACGAATAGCGGGCGGATCGCGCGGCCCAAGGGCTGCTTAAGCGTACTCGGGGTAGTTGCCATCATCGTTCTCCTGCCAAACGGTATTGATTACAAAGGGAAATACGGAAAAAGTCCCGAAAAACCGGAAGAGGCGAGGCTGCCTTCTCTCTGAAATCGGGGGGCTTATCAAGGGGTCGAAGCCCCTTGATCCCTATTCCGAAAGGACTATTTCTGCGGGGCGCCACCATCCCTGCGGTCACCACGCTCTTCCATCGACATCCGGTGCTGCAAAAAGTTCTGCTTGTTCTGCTCGACCTGGGCTTTTTGTTCCGGGGTCAGCATGGCAAATACTTCATGTTCGGCGCGCACGCGCATCAGTTGCAGGTCGGCCTTGGCGCGGGCGCCGGCGTCGATCGCGGCCTTTACCTTGCCTTCGTCGTAGCTGGCCGAGGTGCCGGCGCCGCGCAGGTCTTCATGCGATTTGCGTAGGATCTTGAATTTCTCGTAGGCCTGCGGTTCCATCGCGTGATGGATGGCGAACATCTTGTCGCGCTGCGCGTCGGTCAGCTTGACGCCGTGCAGCAGGCGCATCATGCCGCCGTGATGATGGCGGCCGTGCATGCCGTGGTGGTGCATGCCGCCGCCTTCGCGTTCACCGCCACGGCCTTCCATGCCGCGATGCTCGCCGCCCTGGTTGCCGTGCCAGCGGTGCTCGGGGCGCGGGCCGTCGGCACCGGGGCCGGCGGGCGGAGCGGATTGGGCGAAGGCCGCCAGGGGCAGCGCCATGGCGAGGGCAGCGCCGGCCAGCAGGCGCTTGGTGTTTTGCTTGAGGGTGCTTGAGGTCGATTTCATTTGAGTCTCCTTTGGGGGATTTCGCTTGAGCCCCTGGCGGAATCGCGATGGGCTTTGCGGTAGGGTGATATTGCGACTGCCCGGAGTTAAGTGCGGTTTGGGGGTTGTAACAAGCTGTTTCCAGCAGTGTTAAGTTGCGTAAAGACGCGCAGGCTCGCCTTGTTGCCTTCTCTCGCGCTCGGCTATGATCACCCCCATGACCAAGGTCTTGCTGATCGACGACGATGTGGAACTGGTCGCCCTCCTGAAGGAGTACCTGGAGGGCGAGGAGTACGAAGTCACCGCCGTGCACAATGGCGAGGACGGCGCGGCCGCCGCATTGAGCGGCGACTACGCCATCGCCGTGCTCGACGTGATGATGCCGCGCTTAAACGGCGTCGAGACCCTGCGGCGCATCCGCATGAAGAGCAATATGCCGGTGCTGATGCTTACCGCGCGCGGCGACGACACCGACCGCATCGTCGGCCTCGAGCTGGGCGCCGACGATTACGTGCCCAAGCCCTGCACGCCGCGCGAGCTGTCGGCGCGCATTCGCGCCATCCTGCGCCGCACCCAGGGCGAGGGCAGCCGCGAGGCAGCGGCTTCGAGCACGCAACTCGATGCGGGTGAACTGACCATGTGGCCGGCACAGCGCCGCGCGCAATGGCAGGGCAAGCCGCTGGAACTGACCAGCACCGAATTCAACCTGCTCGAAATACTGGCGAAAAACACCGGACGCCCGGTGACCAAGCCCGAGCTTTCCGAGCAGGCGCTGGGGCGGCCGCTGGCGCGCTTCGACCGCAGCATCGACGTGCATCTCTCCGCCATCCGCCACAAGCTGGGCACCCTACCGGACGGCCGCTCGTACATTCAGACCGTGCGCCGCCTGGGCTACCAGCTGATCGTGGAATAGGCCGCCATGGGCCGCCTGTTCTGGAAGTTTTTCTTTTTCATCTGGCTGGCGCAGTTGACCACGGTGCTCGGGGTCTCCGCTCTGGTGTGGGTGAAAATCCGCGCCCAGGAAGAGCGCTCGCTGGAAGTCTCGCAAAGCCCGCCGGCCGCTTTTGCCGTCGGCGCGGCGGCGGCCACCCTGCAGTTCGGCGGGCCCGAGGCATTGAAAGGTTTTTTGCAGAGCCGTGAACGCCGGCCCTACGGCGTGCTGGTGGTCGACGAGGGCAACCGCGAGTTGCTCGAGCGCGACGTGCCGGCCACCGCCCTGGAGCAGGCGCGCACGATGGCCGCGCAGCGTGCCGGTGACGACGAGCCGCCGCGCGGGGTGCGCGAAGTACGCGCCGCCGATGGCCACACCTATCTGCTGTTCCAGCCCGGCCCGGGTTCACGCGAGGGCGCGCGCGGCGGCGGGCCTGACATGGGTGGAGGCGGGCCGCCGGGCGGACGCCGCTCCATGCTGATGCGCGAATGGCGCCTGTTTCCGCTCGAGCCGCTGATCGGTGGCGTGCTGGCAAGCTTCGTGTTCGCTTCATTGCTGGCGCTGTACATCGCGCGGCCGATCAAGAGCCTGCGCGGCGCCTTTGCGGCAGCGGCCGCCGGCAAGCTGGAAACCCGCGTCGGCCCCGCCATCGGTAACCGGCGCGACGAGCTGGCCGACCTCGGGCGCGATTTCGACCACATGGCGGGACGCCTGCAGGACGTGATCGGCGCGCAGCGCCGCCTGCTGCACGACGTCTCGCACGAAATGCGCTCGCCGTTGGCGCGCATGCAGGCAGCCATCGGCCTGGCGCGGCAGAACGAGGCCGGCGGCGCCGCGCCGAAGGCGGAAAAACTGGCGGCGGCGATCGAGCGGGTGGAGCGCGAGACCGCGCGCATCGACGCGCTGGTGGAAGAACTGCTGACGCTGTCGCGCCTGGATGCCGGCGTGGCCGGCGTGGCCGGCGGCGCGCTGGAAGAGGTAAACGCGGTCGAGTTGCTGGCCGACATTGTGGCAGACGCGCGCTTCGAGGCGCAGGCGAACGAACGCGACGTGCTGTTCGACGCCGGCGCCGAGGGCATGGTGCGCGGCACCGCCGAACTGCTGCACCGCGCGTTCGAGAACGTGATCCGCAACGCGGTGAAGTACACCGCGCCGGGCAGCAGCGTGCAGGTGAGCACGCGTTTCGGCGGCGCGGGCGAGTTGCTGGTGCTGGTGCAGGACGCCGGCCCCGGCGTGCCGGCGGACGAGCTGCAATCCATCTTTACGCCGTTTTTTCGCGGCAGCAACGGCGCCGGCAGCGAGGGCCACGGCCTCGGCCTGGCGATCGCGCGCCGGGTGGTCGAGGCGCACGGCGGCAGCATACGCGCGGGCAACGGCGAGCAGGGCGGCTTGCGGGTGGAGATCGTGCTGCCGCTGGCGGGTGCGGGCGCGGCTTGACGCACCCCGGCGGCGGCGCGTGAGATGATCGCGCGATGACGCGCTACGAACAACTGGCCCAAGAGATCACGCGGCAGATCGGCGCCGGCGTGCTACGCGCCGGCGAGCGGATTCCCTCGGTGCGCCAAGCCTGCGCGGCGCAGGGGGTGAGCCCGGGCACGGTGCAGCAGGCCTACCAGCTGCTGGAGGATCGCGGCCTGATCCAGACGCGGCCACGCTCGGGCTATTACGTCAACGCCACCTTCAAGGCGGCGCCGGCGGAGCCCGCAACCTCACGGCCGCCGCGCGCTTCTACCGTCGTGGACGTGAGCGAGCTGGTGTTCGAGATCCTGGAATCGGTGAAGAGTGAGACCGTGGTGCCGCTGGGCTCCGCCTTCATCCACCCCTCGGCATTTCCGCTGGCAAAGCTGGCGCGCTTTCTCGGCGGCGCGGCGCGCGGCTTGGACCCGCGGCGCATGGTGGCCGACCTGCCGCCGGGCAACCGTGAGCTGCGTCGCGGCATCGCGCGGCGCTACCTCGGCGCCGGGCTTACCGTCGACCCGGAGGAAGTGCTGATCACCAACGGCGCGATGGAGGCGCTCAATCTCTGCCTGCAGGCGGTGGCCAAACCGGGCGACACCATCGCCATCGAGGGCCCGGCGTTCTACGCGGCGCTGCAGGCGATCGAGCGCCTCGGCATGAAGGCGCTGGCCCTGCCGACCCATCCGCGCGAGGGGGTAGACCTGCAGGCGCTGGAGAAGGCACTGGGCCAACAGAAAGGCCAGCAGAAAATCGCGGCCTGCTGGCTGATGACCAGCTTCCAGAATCCGCTGGGCAGCCTGATGAGCGAGGAGAAGCGGCGTGCATTGGTGGCGCTGCTGGCGGCGCGCGAGGTTCCGCTGATCGTTGACGACGTTTACGAAGAGTTGTATTTCGGCCGTGCGCGGCCGAAGCCGGCCAAGGCCTGGGACAGCCAGGGGCTGGTGCTGCATTGCTCTTCGTTTTCCAAATGCCTGGCGCCGGGCTACCGCATCGGCTGGGCGCTGGCGGGGCGCTATGCGCAACAGGTGCGGCGCCTCAAAATGACGACCACGCTGGCTACCGCGATCCCGCCGCAAGCGGCGCTGGCGGACTATCTCAAGCAAGGCGGTTACGACCATCACTTGCGCGGGTTGCGTACGGCCTTGCAGCGGCAACAAGGCTCGATGGTGGAAGCGATCGGCCGCGACTTTCCGGTCGGCACGCGAGTGACCCAACCGCAGGGCGGCTATTTTTTATGGGTGGAGCTGCCGGCGCAAGTCGATGCACTGGAGGTGCACCGGCGCGCGGCGGCAAAGAACATCAGCGTGGCGCCGGGGCCGATTTTTTCGCCGCAGCGGCGCTACGAGAACTGCCTGCGCCTGAACTACGGCCAGCCCTGGACGCCGCAGGTGGAGGCGGCGCTGGCAACGCTGGGCAAGATTGCCGAAGACCTATGCTGACAGTCGTGCTGACGGTTGTACTGACGGTTGTGCTGAAACCCCTCAACCAAGGATGACATGCACCAGCGAGAGCAGGAAGAACACGAACATGGCCGCGCCGGTTATCCCGGCGATGACCACATGCAGCAGGCTCAGGTTGGCCACGTCCGCTTCGGCGTTGCTGCGCTTGCGGATGCCGAAAAAGCTCCACAGCACGGCGCTGGCGAGTTTGAGGAAGGGCGGCCGGGTGGTGGTGACGGTGGTGTTGTTCATGGCGATCTCCTTTTCCATGAGTCAAGAATAAGGCCGGGCAGCGCCGCGCGACAGGTGCAGTTGCGCGATTCGTCGGGGAGCACAGTTGCCGCGCCTGATTACCCGCGACGTAATTGAGCGCGCGCGCGGCCCGCGCGAACATGGGTCTGCGCGCTGCTCAAACGGCCGGCGGATGCGCCACCCGAGTTACCGGGCGAACATCAACCCGGCCGGAATGAAACGGAAATCATCATGGGCAATATCGCACTGGTTGCATTGGCTTGCGGACTGATCATCGGCCTGGGCGCCATCGGCGCGTGCATCGGCATCGGCGTGATGGGCGGCAAGTTCATCGAGGCGGCCGCCCGCCAGCCGGAACTGATGGATCGCCTGCAGGTGAAAATGTTCTTGCTGGCCGGGCTGATCGACGCCAACTTCCTGATCGGCGTGGGCATCGCGATGATGTTCTGCTTCGCCAATCCCTTCGGCGGCTAGGCGCACTACACTGCGGGCTTGAGCGAATTTCTGCACTCCAGCCACGGCGGGCAAACGCTGGAGGCGCGCCGTGGGCAGGACGATGCGGCGCGGCCGACCGCGCTGCTCTATGGCGCCTGCGGCAACACCGGCGAACTGCTGCTGACCGAGTTGCTGGGCGGCGAGCATTACGCCGGCGTTACCGCCGTCACGCGCGTGCCGCTGCCTTCGACCACCAGGAAGTTGGGCGTGCATTTTCGCCCAGAGGGTACGCCGCTTTCATTGCCGTATGCCGACGAGGCTTACCTGGTGATCGGCGAGCACAACTCGTTTTACCGCCGCGACGAGGCCTTTCGCGCCCTCGGCTTCGACGAGTTGCTGCCGGTGGCGCAGGCGGCGCGGGCCGCCGGTATCCGGCGCCTGGCGGTGGTGGCGCCGGTGGCGATCTACAGCCACTCCAGCGCGTTTCGCCACAGCCTGATGAACCTGGCGGAGTACGAATTGCTGGACCTGGACTTCGATACCCTGGTGCTGGTGCGCCCGGCGGGGCCGGAGAAATTCGAGCGGCAGCGCAATTGGGGCAAGCGCATCGGCGATTTCGTGCTGCGCCAGTTGCATGGCCTGATGCCGGAGGCCTATCACCCGCCGACGTCGAAGATGGTGGTGGCCGCCACCACCCGGGCGATGCGCGCGGCGCGGCCGGGGCTGGCGATCATCGATGCGGACGCGGTGCACGAGACGCCGGCTGGATCTGTCTAACCGGTACCCGGCTGGTGCTTGGTCGTTGCCTGACCGTTTCTAGCCTTCTTCTTCCTCGGGCTTGGGCTTTTTCACCAGTTGCTTTTCGAAGGCGACGTCGTTCTTGGTCATGCGCCGCACTTCCTGCGGCCCCATGGCGTTGACGTAGGTGACGAAGTCGTCGAGGGCCATTTTTTCGCTCACCGGCGTCTCGCTGCCGTCCTCGCCCTGCTCGCCCAGGATGAACAGGCCGGCGCCGGTGGCGATCATCACGTAGTGTTTGCCGCCCGCTGCTTCCAGGCGCCGGTTCAGGCGGTGGACGGCGGCGGCGGCGCGGGTGGAACGCATGACGGGCTCTCTGCTGCAAAGACGGGCCGCCACTATAGCGCGCCGGTATAATCGCTGCACACTTTCACGCGGGCGCCGGTGCCGGCAACTCATGCTGCGTTCCCTGTTCAAGAGCACCAAGACCGCGCCTGAAGCGGCGCAGCCGGCGGTTCAAGCCGCCGAGCCGCCAACGGAGCCGATTGCGCCTGTCACCCCGCCTGCGGCCATCGAGCCGGCGCCCGCGCCGGGTTCGTCCGCCGCCGTCGCACAGGCGCGCGCCCGCCTGGCGCGGCAGCCGGATGATTTCGACGCGCTGTTCGACCTCGGCCGGCAACTGGCCTGGACCGGGCAGCATGCCGAAGCCGAGCCGCTGTTGCGCCGCGCTTCGACGCTGCGCCCGGCGGCGCAAGAGGTGTTGCACCTGCTGGGCTTCGGATTGAAGATGCTGGGGCGCCTGGACGAGGCACTGACCGTCGGCCGCCTGGCGGTGGCGGCCGAGCCGGGCGCTTCGCATACACGGGTGCTGCTGGCGCAGCAGCTATTTCTCACTGAGCAATACCGCGAGGGGTTTTTGCATTTTCGCGCGCGCGCCGGCATCAACGGCGCCCTGCCGGAATGGACCGCTGCGCTGCCGCGCTGGCAGGGCGAGGCGCTGGAGGGCCTGCGCCTGTTCGTCTGGCTGGACTGGGGCGGCATCGGCGACGAGCTGATGTTCGCGCGCTATGTGCCTGAGCTGTTGCGCTTGTATCGGCCCGCCGAATTGCACTGGAACGTGCTGCCGCAAAACCGGCGCCTGCTGGCCATGGTGCCGGGCGTGACGCAGGTATTCAGCGAGACCGCAACCCTCGCCGTGGACCGGCACATTCCGCTGCTCGAGCTGCCCTGCATGTTCGGCACCGAACTCGATAGCATTCCCGCCCCATCGTCCTATTTGCAAGGCGACGCCGCCGACCGCGCGCGCTGGGCGGCGCGCCTGCAGCCCTTGCCTGGCCTCAAGGTGGGCCTGTGCTGGGCCTCGGGCCACTGGAAGGACGACCCCGAGTTCGAGCGCGACCGGCTGGGGCGCTCGGTGCCGCTGGAGTCGCTGGCCCGCTTCATCGGGCAGCCTGGTATCAGTGTGATTAGCCTGCAAAAAGGCGGCGCGGCTGCCACCGGCCTGCACGACTTCACCGCCGAACTCGACGACATGGCGCAGACGGCGGCGCTGATCGACAACCTCGACCTGGTGGTGAGCGTGGACACGTCGGTGGCGCACCTCGCCGCCGCGCTGGGCAAGCCGGTGCTGCTGCTGGCGGCGCGCGGCATCGGCCTGTTCTGGGGGCCGCGCACGCGTACGCCGTGGTATCCGACGATGCGCGTGCTGCGCCAGGCGGCGCCGGGGAAGTGGGACGCGGAGATCGCGCAGGCCACTGCACTAGTGGGCGGCTGGGCGCGGCACGGGCGGGTGGGCCTGTTCGAGAACCTGGCGCCTTAGGCCGCTTACGCCGGCGGCAGGATCGCCGTCGGGTCGTAGAAAAAACGTTCTTCGGCGATACGCTCGCCGCGCCAGCGCTGCAGCGCCACTTCGGTCAGGCGCAGGCGGCTGCCGTCGTGGGCGACGAAATCGAAGGTCCAGTGGATGGCGACATTGTCGCCGTCGATCAGCACCGCGTGCGCGGGAAGGGTATCGACCGCCTTGAGCTTGCGCCGCTCCAGCACGCTCGCTTCGTAGGCCACCAGCGCGTCGCGGCCGGTGCGCGGCGGCTTGCAGTTTTCGCGCATGCTGGCATCGGGATGGTAGTAATCCTCGATTGCTTTCACGTGGTCGCCGGTTTCGACCTCGCGGATGAAGGCGGCGACGCGTTCGCGTTCGGGCATGGGGTGTTCCTCTTGTTATTGGCAGGGCGCGATTTCACTCCGAATCAGGCACACATACAACTCGGATTCGCCTGTTTCCTCACCCGTCGCTCAGCCGCGCGGCCCGCCGTGGTTCAGCCCGTCGCCATCGCCCAGAACATCACGCCGGTGGCCAGCGCCATGGCGGCGGTGGCGGCCCAGCCGAGCACGCGCCATTTCAGCGACAGCGTGAGGTTCTTCATCACCTTGGCGCTGCAGGCGGTTAGCATCACCGCGACCATGATGGGCACCGAGATCACCGCGTTGATCACGGCGGACCAGTAGAGCGCCTTGATCGGGTCGAGGTCGATGACGCTGATGACCACGCCGACCAGCACCGCGACGCAGAGCAGGATGTAGAACGAGCGCGCGGCGCTGAACTGCAGCTCCAGCCCGCGCCTGACCTTGAGCAGCGCCGCCACCGCGTAGGCGGCGGAGCCGGCCAGCACGGGGATGGCGAGCAGGCCGGTGCCGATGATGCCCATGGCGAACAGCAGGGTGGCGAAGTGCCCGGCGATCGGCTCCAGCGCCTTGGCCGCCTGCGCGGTGGTGGCGATGTTGGTGACGCCGCCGGCATGCAAGGTGGCGGCGGTGGCGACGATCATGAAGAACGCGATCAGGTTGGAAAAGCCCATGCCAAGCAGGGTGTCGAAGCGGATGCGCCGGAAATTTTCCCGCACCTGCTGCGGCGCCATCCGCAAGGGTTTGTCCTTCTCCACCCGCTTGATTTCTTCCACCTCTTCCTCCGCCTGCCAGAAGAACAGGTAGGGGCTGATGGTGGTGCCGAGGATGGCGACGACGGTGGTGGCGTAGTCGCGGTTCCAGGTGATGTGCGGCCAGACGGTGGCGTAGAGGGCCTTGCCCCATTCGATATTCGCCACCACGGCCACGCCCACGTAGGCCAGCAGGCTCAGGGTGAGCCATTTCAGCACGCTGACGTAATGGCGATAGGGGATGAACACCTGCAGCAGCATCGAAGCAACACCGAAGCCCACCGCGTAAAGCGTGCCCGAGCCGCCAAGCACCAGCTTGGCGGCATCGCCCATGGCATTCAGGTCGGCGCCGATGTTGATGACGTTGGCGACAGTGAGCAGGGCCACCAGGCCGAACACCAGCCAGCGCGGGCAGATGCGGCTGAAATTCTCCGTCAGGCCTTTCCCCGTAACGCGGCCGATGCGCGCGCTGGCGAGCTGGATGCCGACCATCAGCGGATAGGTGAAGAGCAGCGTCCAGGCGACGTTATAACCGAACTGCGCGCCGCCTTGCGAGTAGGTGGCGATGCCGCTGGGGTCGTCGTCGGCGGCGCCCGTGATCAGGCCCGGACCGAGCTTGGCCAGCCAGCCGGGGTCCTTGTCGGGCGCTTCAGCCTGCCGCTCTCCGGCCTGGTCTTGTGCCTGCTCGTCTGCCATTCCGTCTCCTCGCGGCGGCATTTGCCAACCATTTGGGTTTTTGTTCCCACCGTTGCTGCTCTTTACAGACCATGGCCCGGTGATGAAGGTTCAACCACGCGCAAACCCGCTACTGCAAATCACGGCGTCCAAGGCAGCCTGGGCTCCGCTGGCCGCGCTTACCGGCCCGCGGCTGCTGCGCTGCCGCGACCCGGCTAAGGCGCGACGCTGGCGATCTGCTCGTAGGCACGGTTGAGCCACACCTTGACGCGCTGGCGCTCCAGCAGGCCGAGGTTGCCTTCGGTGTGGTTCACCGCCGCCCAGAAGCTGGTGCTGCGGGCGTCGATCTTCTGCATGGTGGCGTCCGACAGGTGGCCCAGGGTGATGACCCGCGCACCGAGCTGCTCGGCGCGCTCGCGCTGGCCGGAATCGTTGAGAATCGTGAACTGGTCGCCGCGAATGGCGTTGAGCACCACCACCAGGTTCAGGCGCGCGCCGAAATGATCGAGCAGGCGCTGCAGCAGGTCCACCGAGTCGCGCCCGGCGTCCATCACGTGCCAGTAGGTGAGGGTGAGGCCGAGGCCGCCACAGATATCGAGCACGCCGGAGTCTTCCAGCCAGCGCACCAAGGGCTGGTGGGTCTGCGCGGCCAGGTCGACAATCACCCGTTCGCCCGGGCTGGCGACGGCGGTTTCAACGATGCGGTCCAGGCTCTTGTAGTCGTCCACCACCACCGGGGCGGCGTAGTCGGTATAGAAGCGCGTCAGCGCGCCATGCGACTTGTCGCTATCGAAACCGATGAAAGGCAGGCCATGGTCGATGCAGTATTGCGCCAGGATGCGCGACACCAGCGATTTGCCGACCCCGCCTTTTTCGCCGCCGATGAAATGCAGGTTGCTCATGTTCTGGTGTTCCGGATGGTCAGGTTGATCGGACTGTAACACCGGGAGGAAAGCAACAAGCAGGCCGGGGTCGAGGCCGGCTTTTTTGCCCGCTTCTCAATCGCGCGACCCCAGACGCTGCCTCGACTCGAACAGCGCCGCCAGGACGGCGGCGCGGTTCGGGCGGCCGAGCAGCACCACGCCATCGCCTTCGCCGACCAGGGTGGTTTCCGGCGGATTGGTGAAGACGTCGCCGTCGCGGCGGTTGATCTGCACGACGAAAAAGGCGCCCTTTGCCTGGCGCTCGATGGCGGCCACGCTCATGCGCACGGCGGCGCTTTGCGGCGCGGCGGTGACGACTTCGAGTTCCATGCCGAAGTTGCGCAGGGCGCGCTGGAAGCCGTGCGAGCGCTCCAGGCCTTCGATGATGCGCGCCGACTCCTGGTAGAGGATCAGCTCGGCGATGCGCTCGGCGCCGATCTGCGTCGGCAGCACCACCTTGTCGGCGCCGGCCTGCAGCAGCTTGCTCTCGGTGCTGGCGCGCTCGCCGCGGGCGACGATGGAGAGCTCCGGATTGAGCGCGCGGGCGGTTAAGGTGATGAAGACGTTGAGGGCGTCGTTGGACAGTACCGTGGCCAGGGCGTGGGCTCTGGTCACGCCGGCGGCGCGCAGCGCCGACTCGCTGGTAGCGTCGCCGTGGATGCACAGGTAGCCCTGCAGGCGCGCTTCGGCGGCCGCGGCCTCGCTTTCCTCGAGGACGACAAAGCCGGCGCTGCTGGCGGCGAGCGAACGCGCCAGCACCTGCCCGAGGCGCCCGAAACCGCAGACGATGACGTGTTCGCTCAACTGGTCGATTTGCCGATTCATGCGTTTCAGCCCCTTGTTGGCCTGGTTGAGAGTAAAGAACTGCACCAGCGCGCCGGTGAGAAAAATGATGCCGGTGCAACCGAGCACGATCAGCGCGACGGTAATGGCGTAGAGCGCCGGCGTGTTGACCGGCTGGATCTCGCCATAGCCCACGGTGTAGACGGTGATGACCACCATGTAGAGCGCGTCGCGAAAGGTCCAGCCCTGGCCCATGTAGGCGACGATGGCCAGCGCCATGACGATGACGGTGAAGGCGACGCCGGCGATCAGGTTGCGCACCGGCGAGTCGAGCAGGCCGGTCATGCGCGGGGCGTGCACGCGGCGGATCGGGCGCGACTTGCGTTCGGATGGCCGTGCCGCTGGAGGGCTACCGGGTGCCGCGGCGCCAGCCGGCTCCGTGCCCGACGGATCGCTCCCGCTCACACTGGGGTTTCCGTCAATTTTTGTGCGCGCTGGATCATGTTCTTGTCATGGCGGGCGGCGCGCCGGCGCCGGAGAGGGAAATCCACCTGGCTTTCCACGCAACTACTATGCCGCTTCCGTTCGTGCGCACTCCCGGGCGCCCCGGGAACGCGGGCCCGCTCAGCGCGCCAGCGCGCGCGCCATTTCCTCGATGGACACGGCGATGCACAGGCCATTGCCGATGGTGCCGACGTTATAGCCGATCAGCTCACCGGCGTCGTTGAGGATCATGCTGCCGCTGGCGCCGTAGACACAGTCGGAACCGTCGATCACGTAGGTCTTGACCGCGTCCGGCGGCGCCGGCGGCTTGATGAGCAGCGTGGAAGAGGGAAACAGCGCGCGCACGATGCCCACCACCCGGCCTTTGAACACCAGCGGGCTGGCCTGCTGGAAGGCTTCCTGGTCGAAGCTCACGGAATACACGATGCCGCCGAGCGCGGCGATGCCCAGCGGATAAGGCTGTGCCTGCGGCGACACCACCTCCGTCTCGATGATCGCCAGGTCGGCGGCGGGCACCGCCAGCACGCTGCTGGCCGCGTGGTAGCTCACCGGGTCCACATAGCCAACGTGCAGCCCGCCCGCCGGCGGCAAAGGCAGCAGCCCCAGCGCCGCGACGTGGTAGTTGGTGATCGCCAGCGCCTTGCCCTGGTGGACGAAGGCAAAGCCGGTGCCGACGAACTCGGCCGTCGGCCCGCCGCCGCCGCGCACGATCTTCACGGCGAGCTGGCGCGCGGTGTGGATGAAGGGCGGCTCGTCGGCCGGCGCGACGGGCCCGGCGTAGGCCGGGACGGCGGCGAGCAGGCAGGCGGCCAAACACCAGGCGCGCGCGAACAACCTGCGGGAGTGCGCCACGAGGAATCGGCCTCAGTCCGGCTGCATGATGTGGATCACGCGGGTGGCGATCAGCTCCTTTGTCTTCGCCCCATAGGCGGCCATGTGCGGGGCGACGGCGTGGGCCTTGAGGGCGGCCATGCTCTCCCATTTCTCCACCACCACGAAGGTATCGGTGCCCCATGCAGTCTGGAACGGCAGGGCATCGTCGGCGTCGACCACCGCGCCGTATTCGATGCAGCCCTGCTCGGCGCGCACGGCGGCAACATTTCCGCGATAGTGCTCGAGGATGGCGGCGCGCTGACCCGGCTTGGCGGTGATGATGGCGATGACGTGGATCATGGGATTTACCTCTCGTGGTTGTTGAAGTGCGGGGCGATGGGGCGCTGATCTGCGCGCCGTTGCGCCGGCCTATAGTGAAATAGTGACTGGATTCCCGCCTGCGCGGGAATGACAAATGAGGAGTTTAGCCTTGGGTCGTGGCAAGTGACAGGGTGGGCCTGCGCCACGCCCCAAGGAAGTTCCGTTGGGGGATGCCGGCGAGGAGCCGCGCCGGCGGCAAGGGCGCAAGCCGCCGCCTACTGCAGCGTCTCCAGCTTGACGATGGATGCGCCATGGTTGCTGCCGACCCAGAAGGTCGGTCGCGGGGTGGTGTCGTCGACGAAGACGCGGCGGATGTTGGTTTCGCGCGGCAGCAGGTACTCGGTGAACTTACCGGTCTTGATGTCGAGGCGGGCGACGCGGTCGGTGGTCATCGAGCCGGTCCAGGCGTGGTCGGTGCGGTCGAGCACGACATCATACGGAGCGGAGAACGGCGTGGGCACGGTCCACTCCTTGATGTCTTCCGTCTTCGTATCCAGCATGCCGATCTTGTGGCCGCGATATTCGCCGAACCACAGGCGGTCGCGGTCATCCATCGAGCCGCGGCGCGGCGAGGCACCCTTGGTGGGGATGGTGTAGAGCGTGACCTTGCCGGTCTTGGCGTCGATGCGGCCGATTTCCTGCTGGCGGAAGTCGGTGAAAAAGGCGTTGTTGTGCGAATCCGAAATCACATCGTAGATGTTGTGCACGGTCCCCGTGTCCTTGAACGGCGCCCAGGTCTCGACCTTGCCGGTGGCGAGGTCGAAGCGGTGCACGCCGGCAAAGCCGCTGTTCTGCGCCCACACCTTGCCGTCGACGCCGGAGTTCATCGCCGCCACCTGGTTGAGCTGCGTGGAGGGCAGGTCGTCTTCCTTGGCGGGCCGATAGAAGTTGAATTTCTCCGTGGCAGGGTCGAAGCGCGCAATCGAGGCCTGGTACATATTGCCCAGCCACAGCTTGCCTTCGCGGTCGTTGCGCAGCGCGAGAATGCCGGTGGGAAACTCCGGCTTGGAAATGCCGACGTTGAACTCCTTCACCGCGCCCGTCTTCGGGTCGACGCGGCCGATGTTCTGCTCGCCGAAATTCGAATACCAGACCATGCCCTTGCTATCGAGCACCACGTCGTGCGGCTGGATCAGCGGCCGCGGCAGGTCGTACTCCGTGTAGATCACCTTGGTTGCCGCGCCGGTGGGGCGGGCAAAGGGCTTCACCTCGTAAGTCCAGTTGTCGCGGTCGTGCAGGTTGATGCTGGCGAGAAAGGCGCCCATCTCCTTGTAGATCTCGATGCGGTCTTCGCCGCGCTCTTCCATCACCCGCTCACCCTTGCGCACCTGCGGCGCGCCCGGCATGCTCTGGTTCACATAGCGCTGCATGCGCGGCAGGATGATGGTGGTGAACTGCTCCGCGCTGTATTTGGAGTGAATCACCCGCTGCAGGGTGTGGCAGGTAACGCACACCAGCAGGTTGCGCTTGTCGCGCTCGCTACCCGGCATGCTCACCATCAGCTCCGCGTTGGTCATCTGCGAGACCCTGTCCGCCGCCTTCTTCAGCCGCAGGTCCGCCCGTGCCGGCTTGCCGCCCACCGCCGCCGTCACCGGCTGCTCCAGGTCATAGCCCACCGCGCGAATCACAATCCCGTAATCCCCCGCCGCCAGCCGCCCGCGCGGAAACCGGTAATGCCCCTTCGCGTCGCTCACCACTGACACGCTGATCGTCGAATCCGCCCGCTTGGCGCTCACCACCACGCCCTCCATCTTGCCTTCCTCGGCGGAACTCACGTCCCCCTGCAAGGCCACGGGCTCGTCGGCCGCGAACGCGAGTGCCGGCGCCAGCAACAGGCAAAGCAAGGCCCGCCGCACCGCGCCACGGAAAAGGTGATCAAGAGTCATTTTATTGTCCCGTCCAGTTATCGGGCGCCCGTTGACTGTGAACCGCCACGGGGACCTCGGGTTCAGGAATTTGAGCGTTTGCTTAACTGCTTTCCTGGGGCAACGATACGCGCATTTCGGCGGCGTGTCTAAGGGTGCCCTTAGAGCGGAACTTATCGGCCGAGAAAGCCGGGAACACCTTGCGCGCCGACAAAGCAGCGCGCGATCACGGCGCCAGCAACTCCGGCTTCAACTCCACCTTATGCTCGCGGTAATAACGCGCCGCGCCAGGGTGAAACGGCATGAAGGTATTGGCCGCCGCGTTCTTCGACACCGTGGCCGCCGCCGGCCCGTAGGCGCGCGCGACTTCGTCCGGATGGTCCAGCAACGCGCAGGTGATGGCGTAGACCGTATCCGCACTCACGTCCTTGTGCACCAGCACGAAATTCCACACCGCGAAAGTGGCAATGTCCGCGCCCTGGCCGCGATAGGTATTGGCCGGCACGATGTACGGCGCGACGTAACGATAGCGCTCGCGAAACGCCTGCGACTGCGCCGGCGTCGGCCCGAACACCACCGCATCCACCGTATCCGCCGCCGCCTTGAACGCCGCGATGGGAATGCCGGCGCCGAACCACACCGCATCAATCTCCCGCGCCTGCATCTGCCGCACATTCTCGGCCGGCGACCCCGTCACCACCACAGGCTTGATGCCCGCAATCTCCGCCAGCCCGCGGAAAAACACCTCCCCCGGCCCACCCGCCGGCCCCACCCCCACGCGCCGCCCATCCAGCTTCGCCACTGCATCCAGCCCCGAAGCCCGCAACGCAATACCGTGAAACGGCGTCTCATACATAGGCACCACCGCCCGCATGTTGGTCATCGGCGTGCCCCTGAACTGCCCCGTGCCCGTCCACCCCTGGTAAGCCGGCCCCATATTCACCAGCGCCAGCGGCACCGCCGCATCGTTCAACAACTTCACATTCTCGTTGCTGCCGTCGGTGACCTTGAAGGTTAGGTCGATGGGCGCGTGGGCGGCGATTACCCGGCCGACGGCGGGGCCGTAGTCCTGGAAGGCGCCGCCGGCGGCGGCGGTGGCGAGGGTGAGGGACTGGCGGGGGGGTGGGGTGGTGCAGGCGGTGAGGGCGAAAGCCAAATAAGAACGGCATTTGCGAGGATGCGGCGCTTGCTCATTGAGGTCCCTCTCACTAATTCTAGTTTTTCAAGTACTTCGCTAGTTCTGCGTGGAATAGAAGACTGACATTTTCCTCGAAGCCAGCATTCATATGGCCGGCGTCGTCCAATTTAAGCCAAAGCTCCAGAGCTAATCCCAACGCTTCCTTTTTTCTTTCAGGATCCAATCCCTTTAAAAACTCTCTTGGTATAAGAGCCATATCTTCCGCGTACCAGCGTCGGCCACGAAGAGCCCAAATGCCCTCGCCTGACCAACCCATAAGCGTCTCTCCATATGCTAGGGCATCGATTGTTTTCTGTTCGCAAAACAGTCCATGAACATATACATTTAGTCGCCAAGCAATAGCCACGCAAGCGGTTAAATATGCGCGGGATTTCCAATACCCGTATATCCAGTTGTTGCAGAGGTGATAACGATATATAGGCTTTGGGCCGATGCTCCCTATGCATTCTTGGATGATTAGCAGGACGTTTGAGTCTCGTTCAGCGCGTCCGGGGAGCGGGAATAGCAATACCCCGGAGAAGTCACCGTCAATATTCTTGGCCTTGAGATCCGTAAGAAATGCGTCGAATTCTTGCGGCGACTTGTAGAAATCGTGTTCGAGATGAACTCGCGAGTCAGCTCCATCTAGCCACTCCCGCCGAATTGCCAATCGTGCGCAGATGTCGTCAAGAAGTTTCTCGGTAAGCTTTGGAAGAAGGGTCGAACTGTGTTGCACGTCTGACAGACTGACGTCATGCCCAACGAAGCGCGGGATCTGATTGCGATGCACACCATGTTCTTCTAGAAGCTTAAAAAAGCGTGATGATATGGAATTGTTAGTCTCGGTTGATTCGGAAGAGATAGGCGGTTGAAGGTAGATATTTTGTACGACTGAATGTGCGGTAATTCCACCAATCTGATTCAAACTCCGCACTGATTGGTCGACCAGGAGCTCTGCGCCTCGATCAATCTGTTCCGCCGACAAGGGGCTAGCATCTTGCTCGTGCGAAACCTTCATCCTTGTTAGGCGCTCCACCGTAAAGGACTCAGGATCATCATCAATTACTTTGTGATGAATAGGACAAAGAATAATTAAGTTAGCAAATTCATGACGTTCGGCAGGTGCTTGATCCTTGTCGTAGCGCGGCCCGTTCGCGCTGGCCGCTTTTATATGGCAGATCACTCCAACAACACTGTTGTCCACCACCAGTTGATGATTACATTTTGGAAATGCACATTGATTTCCCGACTTTGCGAATAGCCGTTTTGTTGTGGCTTCGCTCGGACGTTTGCGTGTTTGAGTCATTGGGGGAAAACATCAGTGCGGGCCGGCGCTACCGGCTCCGAAAAGCATGAGCAGAAACACGAGGAGCCGCGCAGCCTGCTGGTAGGTCAACTTGATCTTTATCGTCAAATCCAACATGGCTGCTGCCCCCTTGATTCACAGCTTATCTGGCAGTACCAGCCAGACCGACTTGCCATTGGCATCCTTCGTGGGGCCGACTAGGTAGTGATTGAGGGATGATCCTGCGGCGTGGAAGGTGTTTTTTAAGGCACGCAGTTTCGGGCCGACGCCCTCTTGGCTGGCTGCGCCGACCAGTGGAATGAGTTCATCAACGCTGAGCTCTTTGCCCTTCAGCGGCTCCAACTTGGAGATGAACTCTTTGGCAGCGGCGAGTGCTTCTGCCTGAGGTCTTCCCATCGCAATAACACCTTGCACGAACTCACCAACAACGTGATCAACCTTTGCAACGGTGGCGTCCGGGTTAGCGTGCATGAAGGCCTCCCAAACATCCTTGTCCCTCTTCTTGATCGCAGCCTGTACGGCTAGCGCCTCTTCAAGCGTCGTCGTCTCGATTGACCCATCCGGCAGGACTTTAAACATGTGAATCCCCAACTCAATCTGCGAGAATATAGGGGGTTAAGATAATTTAGTCAATATCTTAATGACGTTAAAGATTAATTATATACTCTTTAAAGACTCATTTCGTCAAGAGCGCGGATTTACGGCCGCTGACGGGTCAGTCTGAGTTCAAAATCACGCTGGAGGTAATTTAGTAAATAAATATTGCAATAACCCAATTCTTGGGTATCATTCAATAACCTATTTAAAATGAAAATTTACTAAATTAACTCTTAGGGAATACGAATGTCTAGCGAAGCATTTATAGAGCTTGCGTTGACCGTCTTGTCCTGCAGCCAAAAGGAGCTAGCAATTAGGCTCGGGGTTTCACCTACCCAAATTAGCAAATGGAAGAGGGGCGAACATATGTCCTTGGAAATGGAAAGGAAACTCCGATCCCTCGTCAATATTGGAGATAAGGACCCCAATTTTGTCCTTTGGGCAGGGTCTCTTAAAGAGGCCATTAAATGGGAGCGGCTTATCCGTTTTCTTGCTGACTTCGCGCAGGAAAATGCGGAAACTGGTTACAACACCTATCCGCTAAAAGATGAACTGGACCTTTTATGCTGGGATACCTTTCGTGTACTCAGGGAAATGGGCGTGACGCTTCCGAAAGAGTTTCCCAAGGAATTAGACATCAAAGATGGACGCGCTGTAAGTGAGCAAGCGTGGAATAGGATTATGGAAAATCCATATTCATCACTCATTTATGAAATTTACAAATCCCTAAATGACGTTTACGGATTTTATGCTGCATATATTGATGAGTTGATCTCCGATGATGAACTCGATTTGATCAGCACGGATGCTTGCAATATTGAACCATGCTTACTTTCGCTTGCGGCGTGTAAAGTGGAAGTGAGCCAAGAATTCGCGCCAAAGATTCGCGAATTTAAACGCCAGAACACCAAAGACTATGAGGAATGGCTCGCAATCGTTAAGGACAAGGCCTTCCGCGCTGGTATTCCGTTGAGAGCTGAGTTGCTTGCTTTGGTTTATAACTCTAACGACGCGCTCGGACATGAAGCCGAAGCCGAGAGTCTCGGGTTTAGCTCATCGCGAGTGCATCCCGATATATATATGAACGAACTCTTAGTCGGGATGAGGATAATCCATCAAGCCTTGCCCGCAATAATGAAAAAATTGGAAATAGAGTTCGAGATAGACGAGTCGGAGCTTCATATCAATCGGTCTTAAAAATCGCTATTCGACGCGTCCAAACACTCAAATCAAGAAACAAAGGGAGTAAAGAAAAGTGCAACCAGCACTCGCTGGCCTGATAGCCAGGTGTGATAGCGCCCCGGCTTCCAATTGTTTTTCTAATATTTAACCAGGGTCATTCAAAATAATATGGCCGAACTTTAGAAGTTCGGCCATCTATTCCAATTCGAAATATTCGTAGCGAATATCTACTTTAACTCTATGAACTACGAGTCCGCTATCAACGCACTGCTAGACAGTCTTTCCAAGGCAATCGAAATCACGCGATCATCAAATAACCGACTTTTTCGCTCCGCTGACTGTTTACCAGCCGGCCAACTGCGAAGTCCTTCTTGAATTGACGAAACGGTCGGCTCACAACCTTCTTTCTTAACTAACCAATCGACTGTAGCTAAAAGCTCCATTCCAAAGGGGGATTCGAAGCCATCGATTAATCTGGCCGTTGCTTCAAGTGCCGTCAAGTAAGGCTTAACCTCAGGACTCTTTAGATAGATTTGCAAGTGATCTTTTCTATCATCGTCAAACCAGATGATATCTAGCGGATCTGCATCACTGATACGTTTCTCACAATGCAAGTAACTACCATCCAACCCATTTAGTAAATGTCGCAGCCTCTCCGCATAGGGGCCAAACTTGTTAGCTTCGAAGCGAAGATCAAGGGGATTGTCCGACGCAAGTTTCTCTACTTCGCGTTCTAGAAACCAAGATAGTTTTTGAATTTCGAGCAGGCTACACTCAATGCCTAAAATCCAATACCTCCTAACAAGCTCAGCTATCAAAGCTCGCGCGGGCGTTAGCTTATCAATACCAGTACGCTTGGCAACATTCTGATATTGCTTGGTCGGCTCAAAAACTTGAACATGAATCTCATCGAGATTAGAAAAGGTTTTTACAATTAGCGCGCGCACGTCTTGCCAATCTAACCCACCGTTTCCTGCTCCCAAGGGAGGAATGGCAACAGACTTTATATTGTGTTCTACAAGAAACAACTTGAGATCTTGTAGCCCCTCCTCAATCCATTCGAGCTTTGAAGGATTCCGCCAATGCTGTTTTGTGGGAAAGTTAATTACCCACCGCACACTTCCTAATTCCTCGGACTCGCTAGCGAATACTTTTCCGACCTGAATCTTTTTCGCCTTACATGCATCGACATAATACTGATAGTTCTTTGGAAAACGCTCTTTAAACATTAGAGCGATTCCCTTTCCCATCACACCAACGGTGTTGACGGTATTAACCAACGCTTCCGCGCTAGCTTCGAGCAAATTGCCTTCAGTGAACGAGATCATCTAGAAATACCATTTCGGTATGGAGCGGACATCTAATGTCAATTTTCTAGGCTCTAACAAACCGTTGATCTTTACCTTCAATTCTTCACTGTAACAAATTATGCCCATCAAAGCATCTACAGGCAGGCGCTGATATACCAGCGCCTCTGCTTGGTAGCGCTCTACCTTTTCCGGATCATCCGGGTTTCGCTTGAAATCACGGTTCTGCAATAGCGTCCAATCGATCTCCGACAATCGAGAAAGATCATTGAAGTATTGCGCAAGCCGAGGATAAGCATGTCTGTCAGTGAAAATGAATTGCAATCCAAGGTTATGAACCTTGTGAAGATTCGAAACTAGAATCAAAATTTCATCATTGTTACGCCGGCGAATTCCTCCGTACCCAGTTTTGATGTTCAGCATCATGGGAGAGAAAGGCGTGAAGTAAAAGGGCACATAGTCGCTAAGCGTTCCGCCGGGAGCAATTTGCACTATCCGACTGGCCCTTTTATCAATTAATTCAGGATTACCAATTTCAACGTACTTCGAATCCTTGAGGGTTGAATTTCTACAATGCAATCCGTTGTCCAAGATCCATTCAATATTATCCCTGTGGACGATACGCCAAATTAACGCCTTTTCGGCGTTTATGCTTTTAGAGTAATCGACCATAGCTTTGCTTGGGCTTCAAACATCGATATTCGACGCCCTCAACGCATTCGCGTCAATGAACGCGCGCCTCGGTTCCACCTCTTCACCCATCAGCGTGGTGAAGATGCCGTCGGCCGCAATCGCGTCGTCGATCTGCACGCGCAATAGCCGGCGCACGGTGGGGTCCATGGTGGTTTCCCAGAGTTGCGAGGGGTTCATTTCGCCGAGGCCTTTGTAGCGCTGGCGGCTCATGTTGCGTTCGGCGTCGGCGAGCATCCAGTGGACGGCGCCGCGGAAGTCGGTGACGGCGTTGCTGCGGGCCTTTTCGGTTTCGCCGCGCTTGATGAGGGCGCCGGGGCCGATGAGGTCTTTGGTGGTTTCGGCGGTGTCGTGGATTTGCTTGTAGTCGGCGCCGTGGACGAAGTCGGGGTTGATGGTGGTGGACTTCCAGTTGCCGTGCTTGCTGCGTTTGCAGCGCAGGACCCAGGCTTCGTGCTTGTCGTCGTACTCGGGGATGACGGTGACTGATTTGTCGGTGATGACGGCGAGCAGGTTGGCGGCAGATTGGCGGGCGGCGGCTTCGTCGCTCAGGTCTACGGTGGCGCCGTCTAGCATGGCGTTGAGGGCGGCTTCGTCGATCATGTGCGTCAAGCGCTGGACGACGGCCTCCGACAGCAGGTAGCCGCGGGCAAGTTCTTCCAGAGCGTCGCCGTTGATGGGCGTGGCGCCGGTGCGCGGCAGCAGCTCGGCGCCTTGCAGGGCGGTGCGCAGCATGTACTGGTTGAGCTCGTGGTCGTCCTTGAGGTAGCGCTCGTCCTTGCCGGCCTTGACCTTGTAGAGCGGCGGCTGGGCGATGTAGATGTAGCCGCGCTCGACCAGCTCGGGCATCTGGCGGTAGAAGAAGGTAAGCAGCAGGGTGCGGATGTGCGCGCCGTCGACGTCCGCATCGGTCATGATGATGATGCGGTGGTAGCGCAGCTTTTCGACGTTGTAGTCGTCCTTGCCGATGCTGGTGCCCAGGGCGGTAATGAGGGTGGCGATTTCCTGGCTGGCAATCAGCTTGTCGAAGCGGGCCTTCTCCACATTCAGGATCTTGCCCTTGAGCGGGAGGATCGCCTGGAACTTGCGGTCGCGGCCCTGCTTGGCGGAGCCGCCGGCGGAGTCACCCTCGACCAGGTAGAGCTCGCACTTGGCGGGGTCTTTCTCCTGGCAGTCGGCGAGCTTGCCGGGCATGCCCATGCCGTCGAGAATGCCCTTGCGGCGGGTCATGTCGCGCGCCTTGCGGGCGGCTTCACGCGCACGCGCGGCTTCGACGATTTTGCCGACGATTATCTTGGCGTCCAGCGGGCGTTCCTGCAGATAATCGCTCAGGGCCTTGGCGACGACTTCTTCGACCGGCATGCGCACTTCGCTCGACACCAGCTTGTCTTTGGTTTGCGAGCTGAACTTGGGTTCGGGGACTTTCACCGAGAGTACGCAAGTCAAGCCTTCGCGCATGTCGTCACCGGTGGTCTCGACTTTCTGTTTCTTTGCGATTTCCGTTTCTTCGATGTACTTGTTCATCACCCGCGTCATCGCGGCGCGCAGGCCGGTCAGGTGGGTGCCGCCGTCGCGCTGCGGGATGTTGTTGGTGAAGCAGAGCACCTGTTCGTTGTAGCCGTCGTTCCATTGCATGGCAACTTCGACACCGACCGACAGCCCCACATTGCCGAGCTGGCCTTCGGCCTGCTTTTCAGCACTGGCGTAGAAGATGTTCGGGTGCAGGGTGGTCTTGGTGCGGTTGATGTACTCGACGAAGCCCTTGACGCCGCCGGTGAAGGCGAAGTCTTCTTCCTTGCCGTTGCGCTGGTCGATCAGCTTGATGTGCACGCCGTTGTTGAGGAAGCTCAGCTCGCGGATGCGCTTGGAGAGGATTTCGTAGTGATATTCGATGTTGTCGAAAATCGTGTCGTCGGCGAGGAAGTGCACTTCGGTGCCGCGCTTTTCAGTGGCGCCGGTGTGCTTGATCGGCGAGACGGTGAGCTTGCTGCCGTCGGGCGCGGACTGCTCTTCGATTTCGCGGTTTTGCACCACGCCGCGGGCGAATTCCATGAAGTGCGCTTTGCCGTCGCGGCGGATGGTCAGGCGCAGCCACTTCGACAATGCGTTGACGCAGGAGACGCCGACGCCGTGCAGGCCGCCGGAGACCTTGTAGCTGTTCTGGTCGAACTTGCCGCCGGCGTGCAGCTCGGTCATGACGATTTCGGCGGCGCTGCGCTTGGGCTCGTGCTTGTCGTCCCACTTGATGCCGGTGGGCACGCCGCGGCCGTTGTCCTGCACGGAGATGGAACTGTCGCTATGGATGGTGACGGTGATTTCGGTGCAATGGCCGGCCAGGGCCTCGTCGATCGAATTGTCCAGCACCTCGAAAACGAGGTGGTGCAGACCGGTGCCGTCGGAGGTGTCGCCGATGTACATGCCGGGCCGCTTGCGCACCGCTTCCAGGCCCTCGAGGATCTGGATCGAAGAGGCGCCGTAGGCGTTTTCCACCGGGGGCGCTGCCGGCTCGCTGGGGGGCGGGATTTGCGGTTGCTGGCTGGACGGGTCTTGCGGATTCGGCTGCGCGGACATCGATTTTTCCTGACTTTGAATTGCTGTTGCGTGCTATTGATTCAGTTGCCAATCATTTATCAACCACGTGCTTTTATATGGGGGCGAAAGACCTTAAAAACAGGGGATTTCTCCTCTGGAACCCGCCCCCTGCGGACCTAGATCCGCATCGGCATCACGACGTACTTGAACTCGGCGTTTTCGGGCGAGGTAATCAGCGCCGATGAATTGGCGTCACCCAGCGAAATGGTGATGTTTTCGCTCTTCAGGTGATTCAGCACGTCGAGCAGGTAGGTGACGTTGAAGCCGATATCGACCGGGTCGCCCTTGTACTCGACTTCGGCTTCTTCCTGGGCCTCTTCCTGGTCGGTATTCGTGCAGGAGATTTTCAGGCTGTTGTCGGCCACCACGCAGCGCACGCCCTTGAACTTTTCGTTGGTCAGAATCGCGGCGCGCGCCAGGCAGCCGATCAGCTCTTCACGCGAAATGCTGAAGTGGTTTTTGTAGCCCTGCGGGATCACCCGGTTGTAGTCCGGGAACTTGCCTTCGACCAGTTTCGACACCAGCTCGACATTGCCGAACTGGAAGCGCACTTGCGTCGAAGCGATGTCGACGCGGATCAGCTCGTCGCTGTCTTCCAGCAGGCGCTCAAGCTCGATCACGGTCTTGCGCGGGATGATGACTTCGACCTTCTCGGCCGAGGCGCCCTCGACCGGCAGGGCGGCGTAGGCCAGGCGGTGGCCGTCGGTTGCCACCACCCGCACCTGGCTCTTGTCGGCGATCAGCAACAGGCCGTTGAGGTAGTAGCGGATGTCCTGCTGGGCCATGGCGTACTGCACCAGGGCGATCAGGCTCTTGAGCTGCTTTTGCGGCAGGGAGAAGCCGGCCTTGAAGTCGGTGGCCTGGGCGACCGTCGGAAAGTCCTCAGCCGCCAGGGTCTGCAAGGCGAAGCGCGATTTGCCGGCCTTGATGTTGAGCTTTTTGTTGTTCAGCTCCAGCGAGATGGTGGAGGACGCTGGGAGGGCCCTGAGGATGTCCAGGAGCTTGCGGGCGGCCACGGTGGTGGCCACGTCCTGCCCGGCCTCGCATTGGGCCTTGGTGGAGATCTGGACCTCGATGTCGGTGGCCAGGAAAGACAGTTCGTTGCCGGTCTTTTTCAACAGCAGGTTGGAAAGGATGGGCAGGGTGTGACGGCGCTCGACGATGCCACTCACCGTCTGGATGGGTTTCAAGAGCGCGTCGCGTTCTGCTGTGACGAGTTGCATAGTCCTGATCCTTTCGTTTCTCTTACTTAAGGTTTTTAATATATAAAACTAATAACAACTAATAGGAGCCTGTGGATATCCGGATAACTCTCCGGCTCCTTTGTAAAACAAGGCCTTGCAGCCGTTTTACCCCTCGTCAACCCTGTGGATAGCGGCGCCGTTCTTTGTGGACAACTTTTGCCACCAGCGCTTTTTCCGGGGTTATCAAAGATTCACCCCGGGGTTTTCCACAGCTCTGTCCACAGTCTCGCTGAATCTGTCTCTTTTGTTGCAACTGTCTGTTTCTACAACTAAATTCTTTACCTAGCCTTTGATGATCTGGTCCAGCACGTGCAATTCATGGTTCAGCTGCTGGTCGCTCTTGCGCTGCTCGGTGATCTTGCGCACGGCGTGCAGCACGGTGGTGTGGTCACGGCCGCCGAAGGCCTCGCCGATTTCCGGCAGGGACAATGAAGTCAGGTCCTTGGCGAAATACATGGCGATCTGGCGCGGCTTGACGAGGTCGGCGGTGCGTTTTTTCGAAAACAGCTCGGCGACTTTGACCCGGTAGAAATCGGCCACCGTTTTCTGGATGTTTTCCAGCGAAATGGCGCGGTTTTGCACCCGCAGGAGGTCGCGCAGGGAGTCGCGCGCGGTCTCAAGCGTTATTTCACAGGCGTGGAACTGCGAATAGGCGATCAGCTTCCTCAGCGCGCCTTCGAGCTCGCGCACGTTGCTGCGCAGGTGCTTGGCGATGAAAAAGGCCACCGTCTCGTCCAGTTCGATGCCCTGGCTTTCGGCTTTTTTCAGCAAAATCGCGACGCGCATTTCGAGCTCGGGCGGCTCGATGGCGACGGTCAGCCCCCAGCCGAAGCGGGAAATCAGGCGGTCTTCGATGCCGGCGATCTCGCGCGGGTAGGTGTCGCAGGTGATGATCACCTGCTTGTGCGCCTCGATCAAGGCGTTGAAGGCGTAAAAGAACTCTTCCTGCGTGCGGTTCTTGCCGTTGAAGAACTGGATGTCGTCGATGATCAGCAAATCAAGCGAGTGGTAATAGCGCTTGAACTCGTCGAAGGCCTTCTTCTGATAGGCGCGCACCACGTCCGTCACATACTGCTCGGCGTGGATGTAGCGGATTTTCGCGTTGGCCTTGCGCGAATGCATGATGTTGCCGATGGCTTGCACCAGGTGGGTCTTGCCCAGGCCCACGCCGCCGTAGAGAAACAGCGGGTTGTAGGAGGTGCCGGGGTTTTCGCCGACCTGGATGGCGGCGGCGCGCGCCAGCTGGTTGGCCTTGCCGGTGACGAAGGTGTCGAAGGTGTATTCGCGGTTCAGCCGGGTGCGCTCGAAATCGGTGGCCAGGGCCAGCGCCCGCGCGGACAGGGCGGGTGGGATGGCCTCGTCTTCGGTGAGGCCGGCAGCCGGCTCGCCGGCCTTGAGGGTGCTGTTGCCGCTTTGCAGCGATGGGCGCGCCAGACTGCCGCCTTGCACGCCGGCTTCGGCATTTTTCGGCGCCGGCGCGCAGCTCAGCACGACCTTGACGGGCACGCTCCAGTATTCCGCCGCCTTGGCTTCGACCCGGGCGAGATAACGGTCTTTTACCCATTTCTGGACAAAGCGGTTGGGCGCCACCAGCTCGATGGCCGGGGTCTCGCCGTTTTCCGTGCCGTTTTCGGCGGGTTTTACCCGCAGCGGCTTGATCCAGGTGTCGAACTGCTGCTTCGGCAGCTCGCGATTGAACATGTCGGCGCACAGCGTCCAGAAACCGTCGGCGGAAAGCCCGGCGTGCGCCTGCCCGCCACGGCCGGGTTCACTCGGCGGGGTGTTTTCGCTTGCGGGCTGCGGAACGGGCATCAGGTGACGGATGGACGGCGGGGGAAAGGAAAAAATCGGGAAAAAATCGAAAGGCGTTGCAGCCGGGATGGGAAAAACGGTAATCGGAAGGTGGTGCGTGGCCTGCTGCATCGGCGGGGTTGGAGCGTGCCAGCGCGGGACCAAGGCAAATCAGGGCGAAGGTTGGGCCAAAGGCTGAAAGCCGGATTTCAAGCCGGCACCGGGGCGCCGGCTTGCCTGGCTGCCCCGCGGTTTGCCCGTGCTTTGTTTTTGCTCCGGTTTTTGTTGATTTGCACCCTCGATACCCCTTCGCGCGCAGCCGCTAAAACAACAACCAATTTTACCCTCTTTTTACGCCGGCCGTGTGAGTTATCCACAGGCTTTGCGCTTTGGCGCCGGGTCCGCCAACCTTGACTAAAACATTGAAATTGTTGTTTAATATCGGGTTCTGCAAAAAGGATACATAAGATGAAACGTACCTACCAACCTTCAGTCGTGCGCCGCAAGCGCACCCACGGCTTCCTGGTCCGCATGAAGAGCAAGGGTGGCCGCGCCGTAATCCGCGCACGCCGCGCCAAGGGCCGCAAGCGCCTGGCCGTCTAAGCCCGCGTCGTGACAGCGGCGCGGGGTCTGTTAGCCTCGCCGGCGGCGGCACGCAGGACTTCAGCGGCAAGCGTTCGCAGGACCTTAAGTGGCGACATGAGTGGCCGGCCCTTACTTTTGAATGGCCGGCCTTGCTTTGTGCAACGGTTTGCGTAGCGGACCCCAACGGATCTCAACGGATACCCGGGCGGTGGCAAATTTGCTGGTCGAGCCTACACCGCTGACTTCGGGCAGCGACGTCCCCGCTTTGGCCGCGGACGACTTCGCGGCCGTGTTCAAAAGCCGCGAGCGTGCGAAAAGCGAGCATTTTTCACTGCACTGGCGTCCAAGCCCGGTACCGGTGTCGCGTTTCGGCATGGTGGTGGCCAAGCGCCTGACCCGCACGGCAATCCGGCGCAACCTGATCAAGCGGCAGGCGCGGGCCTTGTTTGCGCTCGCAGCGGGTACGGCCGCCACTACGCCGCCGTTGCGTGACGTGGTGCTGCGCCTGACGCGCAACCCGAACGCGCTGGCGCGCGCGGCGCAATACGCGGAACTGCGCGGGCTGTTTGCTGCGCTGGACGCGCCGCGCGGAGGGCCGCGATGATCGCCAAACTCCTGGCCGGGCTGGTGCAGGTTTACCGCTATACGCTGTCGCCTTATCTCGGCCGGCAGTGCCGCTTCGAGCCGAGTTGCTCGATGTATGCGCTGGAGGCCTTGCACACCCACGGCGCGGCGCGCGGCAGCTGGCTGGCGGCACGCCGGCTGTGCCGCTGCCACCCGTTTCATCCGGGCGGGTATGATCCGGTGCCGCCGCGCGCTTGAGAGCGCGCCGCACGCACGTTTTCACCCCGCTTTTATCTTCCTGAACCTGTTCCGGTTTTAGTTACCTTACCGAATTTACCTGGCCCCCGATGGACACCCGCCGACTGATCCTGTTTGTGATTTTCTCCTTCTCGCTGGTGATGCTGTGGGAGGCCTGGCAAAAGCAGCAGCTGGCCCTGCATGCGCCGCCGGCGGTCGCCGTCCCCGGCACCGTGCCCGCGCCCGGCTCGGTGCCGCAGCCGAGCACCCCGCTGTCGGTGCC
>JAQGMJ010000029.1 GCA_028292405.1 Betaproteobacteria bacterium | reverse complement strand
AAGCCGCGCAGGCCGCGCGCCGCGTATTGGTGGTCGACGACAACGTCGACGCCGCCAACGCCCTGGCCGCGCTGCTGCAAAAGCGCGGCCACGAGGTGCTCACCGCCCACGACGGCATGCAGGCGCTGGATGACGCCGAGAGCTTTCGCCCGGAAATCGTCCTGCTGGACATCGGCATGCCGGGAATGAACGGTCTGGAAGTGGCGCGCCGCCTGCGCCAGCGCAACCGCAGCCCGCGCCCGCTGATCGTCGCCGTCACCGGCTGGGGCAAGCCGGAAGACCGCAGCCGCGGCCAGGAGGCCGGCTTCGACCTGCACCTGGTCAAGCCGGTGGAGGAAGAGGCGCTGCATGAAGTGCTGGCCCTGCCGGTGCCGGTCGCGCTCTGACCGCCGGCCGGGGCAAGCCGGCGTCAGTCCATTCCTACGGCAGTTTCGACCCGCCGCCGATGCCGCCGGCGCCGCGCCTGCGTCACCCTCTCCATGCCATCACCAATGGAGGCTGGCCCATGGAACACGACATCCGCTCCGAACTCGAGAAGGAGCGCCTCGAAGAAGTTGCCGAGGGCAACGACTTCGTCACCCGCGAACAGCAGCGCGCCGCCCGCCTGTCATGCGAGTTGGTCCACAGCATGCGCGTGATGGCCGCCGAAGGCTTTTCCACCATGGTCAACGGCTACCAGATCACCGTGCGCCGCGCGCAGTCGCTGCGCCGGGCCGAGCGCCTCAACCGCCGCGTGGTGCGCGAAGGCTGGGGCAGCTTCCGTCCCTACCTCGGCCGGCCTTGAGTACGTCCTGCGCGGGTACGTCCTGCACGAGTACGCCCCGCGCGGGCGCCGCGCGCTTGCTGCTCTAGCCCCACGTGCGCATCGCCACCTATAACGTCAATGGCGTCAACGGCCGCCTGCCGGTGCTGCTGCGCTGGCTTGCGCAAACGCAGCCCGACGCCGTCTGCCTGCAGGAACTGAAGGCGCCGGAAGAAAAGTTTCCCGCCGCCGCTATCGCTGAAGCCGGGTACGGCGCCATCTGGCACGGCCAGAAAAGCTGGAACGGCGTCGCCATCCTGGCGCGCGGCGCGCTGCCGCGCGAAAGCCGGCGCGGCCTGCCCGGCGACCCGCAGGACCTGCACAGCCGCTACATCGAAGCCGTCATCGACATGCCCGCGGCCCGCGCCGTGGCGGGCGACGCGGGCCTGACGCTGGGCTGCCTCTACCTGCCCAACGGCAACCCCGCGCCCGGCCCCAAGTTCGATTACAAGCTGGCCTGGTTCAAGCGCTTCGCCAAACATGCCAAGGGCCTCCTGGCCGCCGGCACGCCGGTGGTTCTCGCCGGCGACTACAACGTCATGCCCACCGATCTCGACGTCTACAAGCCGGAGCGCTGGCTCGACGACGCCCTGTTTCGCCCCGAAGTGCGCGCCGCCTATGCGCAGATCGTCGGGCAAGGCTGGACCGATGCCCTGCGCCGCCTGCATCCGGACGAGCGCATCTACACCTTCTGGGACTACTTTCGCAACGCCTACGTACGCGACGCCGGCCTGCGCATCGACCACCTGCTGCTCAGCCCCGCGCTGGCGCCGCGCCTGGCCGCCGCCGGGGTCGACCGCGACGTGCGCGGCTGGGAAAAGAGCAGCGACCACGCGCCCACCTGGGTGGAGCTGGCCGAAGCGAAGGCAACTAAAAAAACGGTGAAAAAGGCCGCTGCGAAAAAGCCGGTGGCCAAGGCAGCGGCCAAGGCAGTCAAAAAAGCCGCGCCAGCCCGGCGCATGTCATAACGCGCCGCGCGGGCCGCGCGGGCCGCGCGTCGTTGGCCGCCGCGTAGGCTAGCGGTGGCTTTCCTTCGCCACCGCCAGCCCCGCGAGATGGGTGCGGTCCAGGGTCTGCTGCATATAGCCGTCGGCGCGGATGGCTTCGACAAACTTGTCCAGCTCGGCGATCTTTTTCTTCTCGCCCTTGGGGCTAACAAAGGCCTGCTCGGCGACGAAAAAATCGTCCGGCAGGGCGCGCAGCTTGCCGCCGGACGCGGCCGCCACCATCTCGGCGTCGGGCCGGTTGGCGCCGTAGGCGTCGATCTGTTTGGAACTCAGCATTTGCTCGAGTTGCGCCGGGCTGGGCTTCTTTTCCAGCATGGTCATCGGCGCGCGCTTGAGAATGTCGGAAAGCACGATCTGCTGCGTCTGCCCTTTCACCGCCGCCAGCTTGGTGTCGGGCGTGTCGGCGTCGGCGGTCTTCTTGATCGTCGCATCGGCACGCACCACCAGCGCATTGCCCATCAGCGCGTAGGAGGCGGAGTAGTCCACCAAGGCCCCGCGCTCCGCGTCGAAGGCGAGGTAGCCGACATCCGACTTGCCGGCGTTGAGGCGCGCGATGATTTCCGCCGCGTTGGCCGCCGGGTAGATTTCGTAGGGCACGCCCAGGCGCCGCGCCAGCTCCTTGGTCAGGTCGGCCACCACGCCGGTGATCTCTTTCGTTTGCGGGTTGACGTTGCCCTGCACCGGGTTGGCGCCGAGAAAGGCCACGCGCAACACGCCGGTGGGCGCCACGTCCTTCGGTTCGGCGAGAGCGGCGCCGGCCAGCAGCAAGAGGGTAAAGGCGAGGCAGCGTGCGCGGGCGCGGGTGGGGCAGGGCATGTTGTTGTCTCCATTGTTTTTGCAATTCGACCGGGCGAACGCCACGCCCGGTCAATCTTGGTTATGCTGCGAATCATATCGGGAATGGCGGTGGGCCTTGCCGATAGATAGCGGATAAGCAGATCACCGGCAGCCGCGAGGTGCCGCCGCGGATCAACCGGCAAGCAGTCAACCAGCATCCGACGCGAGACAAATCATGAACACCGCGGCACTCTTCCTGCGCCGCGCCCTGCTGGCCGCCCTCCTGTCGCCGGTGCTCGCGCTGGCGCAAGATTATCCCGCGCGCCCGATCACCCTGGTGCTGCCTTCCCGCCCGGCGGCCTGGCGGTCCTGGTGGCGCGGCGCGGCAAATGTTGCGGCGCCGCCGGGGTGCTGGTTGCCATCCGCCCACCAACCCGGCCGTGGCCGGGCTTGGCGCTGCCGGCGCCATCTGCTAAGCTGCCGCGCACTGGAGAAAAGCATTCCTCCAACTTGAACCGCCGTTGCCTCGTGGCGCGGCTGATGATGCCTGCGGATTCCTGACCGGGAAGCTGTAGGTGCGCGTCCCAAGCTCTCCGGTCAGGCTGTTGTCTACGCTTGGACCATGCGCATCACGTGCAACGCAAAAGGGAGCCGCATGCTGACTTTCAACAATTTCCTGGTGGTCGCCTTGGGCGGCCTGGTGGGCTCGGTGCTGCGCTGGTGGGTCAGCGTCGCGCTCAACCCGCTCGTCGCCGCCGTGCCGCTGGGCACGCTGACGGTAAACATCGTCGGCGGCTTCATCATCGGCATGGCGCTGGCGTATTTCATCGCCCAGCCGGCTACGCCGGTGGCCCTGCGCCTGCTCGTCACCAGCGGCTTTTGCGGCGGCTTCACCACCTTCTCGGCATTTTCCGCCGAGGTGGTCGGCTTCATGGTGGAAGGGCGGCTGGCCTTTGCGCTGGCCACCATCGGCGCCAACCTGGCGGGCGCGCTGCTGGCGACTTTTCTGGGCATGAAGACGGTTCAGAGCCTGGCGTGAGGGCCGCGCCGGCTTATTACCGGCCGTCTTAGCCAAACAGAAATTCTTACCGGCCGCCGGCCCCGGCCGGGGCGGCTCGCCGCTGCTCGCCGCTGCTCGGTAAGGACAACCCTGCCATTTGATGGAAGCAAGATGTCCGGCGCCAAGCTCGTTCCTGCCGGTGGCGCCGCTGGACGGCGCCAAGGCCTGGCGCATCCTTCCCTACGGCTGGCGTTGGCTGGGCGGGCAGTGGCAGGCGCGGCGGCCGAAATCGTCGAAGCCCCGCAAGGGCAACTTGCGCGCGGTACAGGCGCCGGCGGCGCAACTGGCCGGGAACACCGGGCCGATGGATGTGGACGACCCCGAAGCGGCGCGCGTGGTCACGGACTTGCTGGAGCGGATGAAGAAGAAGTAGGGGATCACAGCGGGCGCAGCCTCCGGCGTAATACCGCCTATTGCGCAACGCCGCTGTTTTTCCCGCCAATCGGGATTAATATGCGCAGCATCAAACGCCACAAAGTGCGCTGACGAGGAGCCAAAGATGCCACGCAAGCCGAAGAGTCCAGCTACGGACCGCCGCAAATTCCTCACCGGCTTTGTCGCCGCCGGTGCCGCCGCCGGGGTTGCGACAGTAGCCCCTGGCGCCCGTGCCGCCGATCCGCCGCCGCCCGCGCCACCTTCCGCACTGCCGCCCTCCGGCAAAACCGCCGAAGCCGAAACCGGCACGCCGAAAGAGCTGCCGCGCGTGCAGGGCGTGCCCGGCTCCGACTTCATGGTCGACGTCATCAAGTCGCTGGGCATCAAATACCTGCCGGCCAATTGCGCCTCCAGCTACCGCGCCCTGCACGAGTCGCTGATCAACTACGGCGGCAACAAGATGCCGGAGTTCCTCTCCTGCATGCACGAGGAGTCGGCCGTGGGCATGGCGCACGGCTACTTCAAGGCCAGCGGCAAGCCGCTGCTCACGCTGTGCCACGGCACCGTCGGCCTGCAGCACGCCTCGATGGGCCTGTACAACGCCTGGTGCGACCGCGTACCGCTGATCATCATCGGCGGCAACGACCTCGATGCCGCGCACCGCCCGCCCGGCGTGCCCACCTTCCACTCGGCGCAGGACATCAACGCCCTGGTGCGCGACTTCACCAAGTGGGACGACACGCCAGTCTCGCTTGACCATTTCGCGCAATCCTTCGTGCGCGCCTACAAGATTTCCATGACCCCGCCCTACGGCCCGGTAGCGATCTCGCTGGACGCCGGCCTGCAGCAGGAGCCGATGAAAAAGCACGAGCAGGGCGTGGTGCCGCGCTACGTACCCACCAGCCCGCCGCAAGGCGACACCGGCGCCGTGAAGGAAGCCGCGCGCCTGCTCGCCGCCGCGCAAAACCCGGTGATCGTGGTCGACCGCGCCGCGCGCACGGCGAACGGCATGACCCTATTGGTGCAACTGGCCGAACTGCTGCAAGCCAAGGTAATCGACCAGGGCAGCCGGATGAACTTCCCGCGCACCCATTACCTGAGCGCGCAGCCGGGCGCCGTGAGCAATGCCGATGTGATCATCGGCATGGAACTCTCCGACTTCTGGGCCACGGTGAACAGCTTTACCGACAACGGCGAACACGGCGGCATTGGTGAGAATTCCACGCGCATCAAAAAGGAAACCAAACTCATCAGCATCAGCTCGGTGGAACTCAACACCAAGGCCAACTACCAGGACTTCCAGCGCTTCCAGGTGATCGACGTGCCGATGGCCGCCGACGCCGAAGCCACCTTGCCCGCGCTGATCGAAGCGGTGAAGTCCGCCATCCAGAACGACCGCAAGGACGCGATCGCCAAGCGCGGCGAAGCGCAGAAAAAAGCCTACGCCGAAGACCTCGTGCGCACGCGTCAGGCCGCGGCAATCGCCTGGGACGCCAGCCCCATCAGCACCGCGCGCCTGTGCATGGAACTCTACGGCCAGATCAAGGACCTCGACTGGTCCCTCGTGGCATCGGAAGGCAACGTCAGCAACTGGCCGAATCGCCTCTGGCCGATGGAGAAGTATCACCAATGGCTCGGCCGCTCCGGCGGCTATGGCGTTGGCTACGGCGCGCCTGCCTCCGTCGGCGCCGCGCTCGCCAACCGCGACCTGGGACGTTTCTCGGTGAGCATCCAGTCCGACGGCGACCTGATGTACGCCCCCGGCGTGCTCTGGACCGCCGCGCGCCACAAGATCCCCCTGCTCTCGGTGATGCACAACAACCGCAGCTGGCACCAGGAAGCCATGCACGTGCAGCGCGTCGCCAACTTCCGCAACCGCGTCACCAACACCGGCAACGACTACGGCCCCATCGGCACCAGCATCCAGAACCCCGACATCGAATACCACAAGCTCGCCGAGTCGATGGGCTGGTGGGCGAGGGGACCGATCAAGGACCCGGCGAAACTCGGCCCCGCCATCAAGGAAGCGATTGCGGTAGTGAAGTCCGGCCAGCCCGCCCTGCTCAACGTCTGGACCCAGCCCCGCTAAGAGGAACAATCATGAAAAACCACGCCTCCCTCTTCGCGCGTCCGGCCATGCGTTTGTCTCTGTTGCGGATGGCTGCTATCGCCGCTCTCTCCATCGGCTTTATTGCGAGCGTGCCAGACGCGCACGCCGCCTCTGCCGAAAACGGCAAAGCCGCCTTCATCAAAAACGGCTGCTGGCAATGTCACGGCTTCGCCGGCCAGGGCGGCGTCACCGGCCCCACCCTCGCGCCCAGCCCCAAGGCGCTCTCCTTCATCTCCGTCTTCATCCGCAACAGCCACGGCGTCATGCCGCCGTATCAGAAAGCCATACTCTCGGATGCAGACCTGGCGGACATCTATGCGTATTTGCAATCGATACCGCAGGGGAAGGATTACAAGAACATTCCGTTGCTGAATCAATGAGGACGAGAATAGTTCTGACAAAGCTCCATTGCCGCAATATTAAATACCGCTGATGAGCCTCCTGTCGGAATCTGCCACTTTCGGCCTCGTCGGCGGCCTGGTCGTCGCTAATCTCATTGCTTGCGTGGATTACAGCCGTTTCCTTAAACGGCTGCGCGAACGGCATCGTCCACCTGGGAGAGATTGGACCACCCGAAGCCGCACAATACCGAGGGTGATCAGCCAGGCGACTGGCCGGCCATGTTCTACATTCTTTTCGGCCGGTATCGCGAACTTCCTGATGGCGAAATGCGTGCTCTCGGCAACCGCATGTGTCTGGTTTTCGGTTTCACCATCGCAGGCATGGTCGCGCTGTATGTATTGGTGAGCATCAATAAAATGACAAACCCTTGAGGACAAGCAATGGCTCGGCGGGGTCCTCAACAATCAAAGCGGGAGACAAGATGAACATTCGCGCAATCGCCGCCTTCGGCGTGGTAATCATGTCGGCGTTCGGTGTCTACGCACACGCCGCCGACGTAAAGGTGCTCGGCTCCAACGCGGCCAGGCCCATCCTCGAAGCGCTCGTCCCACAATTCGAAAAAGCCACCGGCAACAAGGTGACGCTGGTCTACGGCACCAGTGCGGGCTTGAAGGAAGATATCGAAAAGGGCGCGGCCTTCGACCTCGCCGTGCTCACCACCGCCGGCATCGCCGATCTCGCCAAGCAGGGCAAGGTCGCGGCGGGTACGCCGAGCAACCTGGCGCGCTCCGGCGCGGGGGTGGCGATCAAAAAGGGCGCGGCTAAGCCGGACATCGGCACCACGGATGCTTTCAAGCGCACCCTGCTCAATGCAAAGTCTGTCGGCATCGTCGATGCAACGCCGACCGGCAACTATTTCAAGACCCTTTTTCCGCGCCTGGGCATTGCCGATGAAATGAAAGCGAAGCTCAAGTTCGTCGACTCCAAAGTCGGGGCGGGCGGGGCGGCGGCTTCAGGCGAAGTGGAAATCGGCCTCACGCAGATCAGCGAAATCCTGGCATCAGGCGCGGAGTTGCTCGGGCCGCTGCCGGAAGAAATCCAGGTCTATACCGACTTTGCCTCCGGTGTCGGCGCCAATGCGAAGGAGGCGGCCACCGCCGGCGCGCTGATCAAGTTCATGAGCACGCCCGAGTCGGCGCGCGTGATCAAGGAAAAGGGGATGGTGCCGCGGTAGTTCATCTGTCCGGGCATTGCGGGCATCGAATGTAGATTGAAGCGGGCGGGCTCACGCAAGCCTGGTTTTTTACTTGCCGGCGCCCGCGTCGATCTGCTTATGGGCCTCGCGCTCGGCTTCGGCGAGGGCGACTTCTTCCGACGGCAGCAGCCGATCGCGCAATTCATTCGATGCCGCGCCGAGCTTGTAGCTCCAGTGCCACCGGCCCTGGGCTTCGGTGGTCTTGATGGTGAAATCGACACCCTTGTAGGTACGATCAAAAGTGGCCATGGCTTCTCCTGTGGGTAGTTGCCGGTCTTTGCGCTCTGACAAGCCGCACCGTTTGATGCGAGCATACCAACGTCAAGGTCAGACCACGTTTGCAGGCCAAGTTTCCGCGACAAGCCGGTGTTTATTTTTACTCGACGCGGATATTCCGCTCCTTGATCACCTTGCCCCACTTCTCCGATTCCGTCTTGAGACTGGCGGCAAATTGCTCCGGTGTGCCGGCGACATTGTCCAGGCCCATCTGCTCGAAACGCTGCACCATGTCGGGCGAGCGCAGGGCTTCCTTCAGCTTGTCGTTGATCAGGCGCACGATGGCATCCGGCGTGCCCTTCGGCGCGAGCAGGCCGTTCCAGGTGGTGAATTCGTAGCCGGGGATGCCGGATTCCGCGACGGTGGGTAAATCGGGGAATACCGGCGTGCGCTTGGCGCCGGTGACGCCCAAGGCGCGGATCTTGCCGGTCTTCACGTGCGGCGCGGCCTCGGCCATGTTGTTGAAGGACACGCTCACTTCGCCGGCGAGCAGCGCGGCCAGCGCGGGGCCGCCGCCCTTGTAGTGGATCGGCACGATGTCGACGTTGCCCAGCATGTTGAACAACTCGCCGGCAATGTGCGGATTGGTGCCGGCGCCGGCGGAGGAGTAGTTCAGCGTGCCCGGTTTGGCTTTCGCCAGCGCCAGCAGCTCGCGCACGTTGCGCGCCGGCACGGAGGGGTGCACCGCCACGATCCCCGGCGAGGAGGTCACCAGCGAGATCGGCGCGAAGTCGGCCAGGGTGTAGGGCACCTTGGCGTAGAGAAACTGGTTGGCGACGAAGGGGATGGTGTGCATCATCAGCGTGTAGCCGTCGGGCCGCGAAGTCGCCACTGCCTCGGTGCCGATGATGCCGGAGGCGCCGGCGCGGTTTTCGATCACCAGTTGCTGGCCGAGTTTTTCCGAAAGCTTGGGCGCGACCAGGCGCGCCACCACGTCGACGCTGCCGCCGGGCGCGAAGGTGACGATCAGGCGGATCGGCTTGCTGGGGTAGACGTCCGCTTGCGCAAGTGCGGCGCGCGGGGCGAGTGCGGCCATCAAGAACACGGCAAGCAGCAGCATGGGCGCGCGCGGCGCCCGGTGGCGGTGAAGCTTCATCGATTGTCTCCTGCCGTTTATGGTCGGTCTGGTGCGAGCCATCTTAGCAAATTAGGAGATCAGGCCGAGGCGACGCGGCGCGAAACCCTGTTCGGGCAGCGGCGGCGCAACCCCGTCAGATCGCGCCGCCGCCCGCGGGCGCGGCCTGTGGCGCCAGCACCAGCTCCGCGTCGGCGGCGACGTAGCGCACATAGCGGTAGTCGCGGATCAGGCTGATGCGTCCGTTGCGCCACTCCAGCCACATGATGTAGGCGGGACTGGCGTCGACGCCGTTTTCGAACACGGCGATCACCTCGCGGCCCTCGAGCCAGGCCGGGGCCAGCCGCACGCCGTCGATCCCGGCGTAGATGCTGAAGAACATGCCGACGTCGGCGGCGCCGGTGCGCAGCGGGCGCGAGGACTGGTTGAGTTTCACGTCGTCGGCCAGCAGCGCGCGCAGGCCGTCCCAGTCGCGCTGGTTGAACAGTGCGGCATAGTAGGCCACGGCGGCGGAGGCCGGCCGCACCGCCGGCAGCGCCGTGGCCTGCGCGTTGATCTCGCGCAGGCGCGCGCGGCCCCGCGCCAGGTGGCCCTTCACCGCGTCCACCGTCAGGTCGAGCAGGGCGGCGATCTCGGTCAGCGACTCGCCCAGCACGTCCTTCAGCACCACCACGCTGCGCTGCGCGACGGGCAGCTCGGCGAAGCGCGACACCGCGGTCTTCACCGCTTCCTGGCGCATCAGCATCTCCACGGGGTCGGGGTTGGCCGGGTCGGCGAGATCGAAGGCGGCGTCCATCGGTTCGGCGGCGCGCAGCGCCCGGCCGCGCAGCAGGTCGATGGCGCGGTTGTGGGCGATGCGAAACAGCCAGGGCTTGAGCGGCGCCGCCTCTTCCAGTTCGTCCAGCGCCGCCAGGGCCCGCATCAGCGTGTCCTGCACCACGTCTTCGCCATCGATCACCGAGCCCATCAGGCGCGCGCAATAACGGTGCAGCTCGGGCCGCAGTTCGCCGGCCAGAACAGTCAGGCTGGCCCGGCGTTGCGGGTCCGGCGGCGGCATCGTGCTCAATCGGCGAACCCCTCGAGCATCGCCACGCCATGGTCGCCGGAGAGGCCGAAGGCAAAGCCCTCGGCATGCGCCGGGTCGTCCAGCACCGCCACCACGTTGTCGCCGAAGGTGCGCGGCGGCATCGGCGCGCCGAAGCGGGCAACGAATGCTTCCGGCTCGATGCCCAAGGCCCGCGCATAGGCGCCGGCGGCGCTGTCGCCGACCCCGGTGCCGAGAATCATCTGGCGCGGCAGCACGGTCTGGAAGCGGATGCCGAGCTCCTTCTGCTCGGCAACGCGGTTGGCGTATTTCGCCATGAACCAGAGCATGCGCTTGGCGCCGCCATAGCCGCCCGACATCGGCGAGCCGCTCACTGCCGCGCCGCTCGATACCACCACCACGCGGCTGCCGGGCGCCAGCGGCAGGTTCAGTGCCGCCTGCAGCCAATGCAGCCCGGCCTTGACGTCATGCTCCCAGGTCGCGGTGAAATCGGCCCAGCTGATCTGGTCAAGCCGCGCCATCGGCGGCTTGGCGCCGGCGTTCAGCGCCAGTATGTCCGGGCGCACTTCGGCGAGAATGCGCCGGGCGGCGTTCTCGTCGGTCACATCGGCTTCGATCGTCGCCACGCCCAGCCGGGCGCGCACCGCAGCCAGCGCGGCGGGGCCGCGCGCCACCACGGTCACCTTTGCGCCCTGCGCGGCCAGCGCCTCCACCAGGCCCAGGCCGAGCCCGCGGCTGCCGCCAGTGACGACCACGTTCTTGTCTTTGAGGCTCATCATTTCTACTCCAGTGTATAGGAGTAGCTAAGACGTTCCAGCCGGCGAAAAAGAGTCAACATTGCTTCCCTTGACTCCCGCGCGGCCGGTGCCGGACGCATGGGCGAGGCCCGGCGCAGGATGTCCGAGGGGAACCGACGCCGCGGCGCCTGCCCGCCTGGGACAGGCAGCGGGGCCAGGGCGGCCAAATAAAAAGGGCCTGGCGCAAGCCAGGCCCTTTCTTGTTCTTCGGCGTGGCCCTTGCAGGCCTACTTCCAGAACTTCTTGCTGGCGATGCGCGCGCCCTCGGCCATCGAGCCGAGCTTGGCCCACACCACGTCCGGGTCCACCGCCGCCTGTCCCACCCAGGTGCCGTAGCCGCAGTCGCTGCCGGCGATCACGTTCTCCCGCCCCACGAGGTTGGCGTAGTGGCCGATGCGCTGGGCGATCAGTTCCGGGTGCTCGATGAAGTTGGTCTTCGACTCCAGCACGCCGGGGATCAGCACCTTGCCTTCCGGCAGCTTCACCGTTTCAAACAGCGTCCACTCGTGCGCATGGCGCGGGTTGGCGGCCTCGAATGAAATCGCATGCGGCCGCGCCGAGAACACGATGTCGATGATCTCGGAAAACGCCACGTCGCAATGGTGCGGCCCCTCGTAGTTGCCCCAGCACACGTGCATGCGCAGCTGCTCCGGCGGGATGTTGGCCAGCGCGTGGTTCAGCGCCTCCACATGCATCTGCGCGCGCTTGCGGAATTCGGCGGTCGGCAGGTCGGCATACTGGATGTGCCGGCCCATCGCCAGGTCGGGGCAATCGATCTGCAGGGTGATGCCGGCCTTGGCCACGGCCTCGTACTCATGGCGCATCGCCTCGGCAATCGCGTGGAGATAATCTTCTTCGCTCTTGTAGAAATCATTGCGGAAGAACAGCGAGATCACGCCGGGCGAAGCCGCGCTCATGAACATCTCCTGCGCCGCATCGTCTTGGCCACCGCTTTTTCCTGCGCGGGCGCCCTTGAAGGCCGCCAGCATGTTCTCGGTATCGGTGATCGCCGCCTGCGCGTCTTCCACGGTGATCGGCGCGTTGCAGGCCGGCGTCTTGCGGCGCGAGCGGCCGGGGTCGCCGAACACCTTGCGCTCCAGCACCGGAAAGGCCGCCAGGTCCTGGTACACGAAGGTATTGCCGGTGCCGCCGAAGCCGGCGAGGCGGTCCTTGATATAAGTGGCGTAGCTCGGCTTGCTCATCTCGCCGTCGTTCACCAGGTCCACGCCTGCCTTCGCCTGCAGGCCCACCACCTCGGCCACCGCCGATTTGACGCGCGCCGCCAGCGCCTTCGGTTCCACCGGAATGCCGCTCTCCTTGGCGAACATCATGTCGATCAGGTCGGCCGGCCGCGGCAGGCTGCCGGTGTGCGTGGTGAGAAAGCGTTCGGTGCTGCGTTTCATGTTTGTCTCCCGTGCGGCGCCGATTAGCCGATGGGCGCGCGATATATTTACAGTGGTTTCGAAACCCGCGCGAGTGTAGCCGATTCCGCATTTGCGCTCGCGCCGAAAACCGCCGCCTGCCGGCCGGCGGCCGATTCGCACGCGCGGGCGCAGTTCATGTAAATTGCGCAGCGGAACAATCAAAAAAGCCGCGATGCCCCCGTACTCCCGCCGTCGCCTGATCGCCGCCCTGGCCCTTGCACCGCTTTTCACCCGCGCGCACTCGGCTATCGCCAAACCCGACGCCCCCGCCGGCTACCAGCTGCTCGCCCGCGGCGGCCCGCTCTGCGGCGAGGGCCACGACTACTTCATCCCCAGCGAACGCTACAAGACGCAGGAAATCGACTGGGCGCGGCAGACCTTCGGCTTTGTCTACCAGTACCGCAAGGGGCTGGACTACCCCTACATCCTCGAATACATCGCCGACTTTCCCCTCCCCGCGAGCCAGGCCGAGATCCTGTTCAAATCGCCGCCCTACCTCGACTGGCTGGGCGCCAGCGGCCAGGCCGCCATGCGCACCCTGCGCGAAGCGCGTGATCTCTACCTCGCCCACGCCGCCGACATAGAAGCCCGCAACAAGGGCAAATCCGCCGCCGCCGACAAGCTTCCCGAAGTCGTCGCCTTCCGCCAGGCCCGCCGCGCCGCGCGCGCCTGGCTGATCGACAAGGTGGCGCTGCAGGTGAAGGTAGACAAGACGGCGTGCTAGCGGGCGGAAGGTTGCGCTCCTGACAGGCGAAAGACGAGGTTCGAAAGCACAAAGCCGCCCCGGGGCGGCTTTGCGAACCAACACCCCGCGGGCTACAGCGGCTTGACCATCAGCTTGCGGAACTTGATCACCCCGCCGTTGAACTGCAAGGCGATGCGCCCTTCCGGAAAGCGCCCGTCGTTGGCCGCCGCTGTCTGCACGCCGTTGAACTTGACCGTGATCACCGGCCCTTGGGCATGCACCTCATAGGTGTTCCAGCGGCCGCCCGCCTTGTGGATCGGCTGCACGGCGGCGACGTTGACCAGGCTGCCGGTGGCGTACTTCGGGTCGGGGTTGCGGTCCCAGATCTGCACTTCATAGGCGCCGGAGGCCGTGCTGATGGCTTCCGGCTTCATCGCGCGCAGGTAGATGCCGCTGTTGGTGTCGTCGGCCGCCCAGAACTCGGCATAGAGGTCGAAGTCGCGGTACGACTGCCTGGTCACCAGGTTGCTCGCGCCCTTGGTGGTGGAGGTGTCGGCCTGGATGCTGCCGTCCGCGGCGCGCCAGTTGGCGCCGCCGGTGACCATGAAGTTGTCCATGCCGGCAGTGCCGTCGATCAGCGTGGTCCAGCCCGGCCCGCCGGGGTTGCCCGCGCAGCCGAACAGAACGACTGCCGCCAACACGCCGGCCATGCGCGCAAATGATCGCTTCATTGTCTTCTCCAGTAGTTATTTTTCGGGCCGCGCGCGGCCCGTTGTGATGAATGGTTTTGCGGATCGCGTAGCCCGCAAAACCATTCTACCCCTTCACAAATTCGCTGCGCGAAATGCTGTACTCGTAATACGGCAAGCCCTCGAGCGCGGCGCGCGCCGCGCCGCCGGGGTCCTTCACCAGCTCGCTTTCCATCTTCAGCACCATGGTCTGGCGCGCGTTGTCCTGCCCGTTGTCCCTGAACGGCGCCCAGTGCGGGATGGTCGGGTTGTTGGGGTTGCCGCTGCGCGCGAAGCTGGCCCAGGTGGCCTGCATGCGCCTGGTCATCGGCTCCAGATCGTCGCCGCCGCCCAGCTGGCCGGCCGCCGCGGCGGTGGTGCCGAAGACGAAGGGCACCTCATGGGTGTGCGGCGTGTGGATCTTGCCGTCCTCGATTTGCGTTTCGCGCGCGAAGGTAAAGGCGTATACCGGCGCCTTGCCCGCCGCCGCCTGCAGCGAAGCCGCCTTCAGCGTGTTGCGCTTGAACAGGTCGTCGGTGGTCAGCATCAGCAAAATGCCGTAGGCGTCGTAGCCGGGATACGCCGTCTGGTAGGCGTCGATCAGCCCGTCCACCCGCGCGTCGTCCACCCGCAGGAATTTTTTCAGCCGCCGCTTCACCGTCGGCATGTCGATGGCGAAATTCTTCTTGTCGGCGCGGATGTAATACGAGGTTTCCGTATTCGCATTGCCGATCATCAGTGGAATCTGCGCCGACCACGCCGGCGCCTGCGGGTAGAACGGGTCGGCCTTGAAGCTGCGCCCGTCCATCACCGGGCGAAATGGGTTCTCGATCTTTTTCTGCGCCGCCACCAGCGCTTCCATCGGCACCTTTTGCAGCGCCTCGCCGGTGAGCCGGCCGATGCCCAGCAGCCGCGCCAGCTCATGCGCCTGGCCCCCCGCTTCCTCGCGGCTGGTGATGCGCATGCCGCCCGAGCAACTCTCGACAATCGCCTTGTGGAAGAGGCCCTTGGCCGCCGGCATGCCCATCAGCGCGATCACCTTGGCCGCGCCGCCGGACTGGCCGAAGATCGTCACGTTATGCGCATCGCCGCCGAACTGCGCGATATTCTCGCGCACCCAATGCAGGCTCGCCACCATGTCCATCACCCCGGTGTTGCCGGAGTCGGCGAAGCGCGCGTCGCCGCCCTCGAGCTGCACATAGCCGAAGGCATTGAGCCGGTGGTTCACCGTCACCACCACCACGTCCTGGTTGCGCGCCAGGCTGGTGCCGTCGAAGCCCGGCGCCGTGCCGGCGCAGCTGCCCCAGGCGCCGCCGTGGTACCACACCATCACCGGGCGCTTTTTGTTGTCGCGCATACCGCGCGTGAACACGTTGACGAACAGGCAGTCTTCGCTGGGCGACTCTACCTTCGTATACCAGGCGTAAAACGGCTCCTGGCTTTGCGCGTCCTGCGGCGCCGAGTGGCCCCACTGCGTCGCGTCCGCCACCCCCGCCCACTTTTGCACGCGCGGCGTCGGCATGAAACGGTTCGCTCCGCCGGTGTCGCCGCCGTAGCGCACGCCCTTGAACACATGCACGCCGTCGTCGGTGGCGCCGCGGATCCTGCCGTTGCCGGTTTCCACCACCGGCTCGGCCGCCCAGGCCGCGCGCGGCAACAGGGCCGAGGCGATGCCCGCACCGGCCAGCAGCGAGGCGCTTTTCAGCAGGTGGCGCCGGGCGGGGTCGATGCGCGCGGAATTGTCCGTCATGACTTGTCTCTCTCCTGGTCTTATTCATGCGGTCCGTCATGCGCGGCGGCTCGCCGCTGCGCACCGCCGCGGATGCTCAAGGCAGGGTATGGTCCGCAATGGGGGATGTCAACGGCGGTTCCCGAATGGGGGCAATCGCCGGCAGGCCGCATTTCAAAAGCCGGGCCAGGCGTCCCGCATCCGTCATCCGGCCCAGCTTTCGACGGCGGCGGGCGATGGTAAAGTTATGTAAAGGGGACCAAATGTTGGCGATCTGTTGGTACGGAAAATGTGAAATTCGTGCAAGATACCTAAAATAGCTACAACTGCCGCTCAAGCGGCCGACCTCTCGCAGGAGAAAACCGTGAAACCCATGCTCGCCTTGCTCGTTGCCGTTCTCGCGCTGCCCTCGCTGGCCGGCGCGGAGACTGTCTTCAAGTGGACCGACGCCAATGGCGTCATCAACTACACCACCGCCCCGCCGCCGGCCGCCGCCGCCGGCAAGGTCGCCGAGGTCAATGCTTCGCCGGCCACCAACGTTGTCGCCACCAACCTGCCGGTCGACGAGGCCCTCTACTGGCGCGAGCGCCGGCAGCGCGAACTGGCCAACGACATCAGCCGCGACCGCGAGCGCCGCGACAACAACGCCATGCGCCAGCAGCTCGCGCGCCAGGCCGCGGCCGACGACGAGCAGGCCGCCAAGAACGAAGAAACGCGCCTGCAGGCAGCCTACAACCAGTGCACGCTGGCGCGCCGCCTCGACTGCGTCTACGGCAATGAGTACCTGGGCGACGGCTACGGCGTCGCCGTGGTCGCGGGCCCGCGCCGTGGCCAGGGGCAAGGACAGGGACAGGGTCAGGGGCAAGGACAGGGTCAGGGGCAAGGTCACGGTCATGACCACGATCACAATCCCGGCACCCACCCGCACCCCAAGCCGCCGTACCCCGCCGCCGCCCCGATGGTTGCGCTGCCGGCTTCGCACTGATGCGCAACACCGCGCGCCGGTAAGGCGCGCGGCCTGAGGCGGGCGCCGGTAAGGCGCGCGGCCTGAGGCGGGCGCCGGTAAGGCGCGCGGCCTGAGGCGGGCGCCGGTAAAGGCGCGCGGCCTGAGGCGGGCGCCGGTAAAGGCGCGCGGCCTGAGGCGGGCGCCGGTAAAGGCGCGCGGCCTGAAACAATCGCGGGCAGGCCGGGCTTCCGGAAAAATCCGCACGCGTCCCTTCCGGGTCGCGCCCGCCGGCCGCTGTCCCTGCCCGTTACGACGGCGGCAAAATCTCCAGCACCGTCTCCGAAGGCCGGCACAAGCGCGTCGCCGCGGGCGTCACCACGATCGGGCGGTTGATCAGGATGGGGTGCGCCGTCATCGCGTCCAGCAGCGCCTCGTCCGACAGCGCAAGATCATCCAGCCGCAGCTCATCGTAAGGCGTGCCCTTGCGGCGCAATAGCTCGCGCACCGTGATCCCCATCTGGCCGATCAGCTCCTTCAGGCGCTCGCGGCTCGGCGGCGTCTTCAGATACTCGATCACCTCCGGTTCCTCGCCGCTCTCGCGGATCAGGCCCAGCACGTTGCGCGAAGTGCCGCAGCCCGGGTTATGATAAATCGTGATTTTCGCCATCGGCGTTCCTTGGGTTTTTCAGAGTGTGAGGGACGTCATGCATCCGCCGGTGCCGCCGCGCCGCCGCCCAGCGCGCGATGCAGCAAAAGACCCGCGCCCGCGCCCGCCAGCTCGGCGGCGATAAAGCCCGGCACGCTGGCCGGCGCGATGCCGGCGAAACTGTCGCTGAACATCCGCCCGAAGGCCGCGGCCGGGTTCGCGAAAGAAGTCGACGCGGTAAACCAGTAAGCCGCGCCGATATAGGCGGCCACCATCGCCGCGGCGCGGCCGGCCGGCGCGCGCAGGATCACCAGCACCAGGCCGCCCGTCGCGACCGCTTCGGCCAGCCACTGGCCGTGGCCGGCGCGCAGCGTGGCCGAAAGTTGCCAGAGCGGCAGGTCGAACATGCCGTGGGCCAGCCAGGCGCCGGCCGCCGCGCCGGCAAACTGCGCCAGCGCGTAGGGCGCGAGGCTGCCCCAGCGCAAGCGGCCGCCGGCGCACATCACCAGGCTGACAGCCGGGTTGAAATGCGCGCCGCTCACCGGGCCGAATACCTCGATCAGCGCATACAGCCCGCCCACGGTGGCCAGCGTATTGGCCAGCAGCGCCAGCGCCACGTTGCCGCCCGCCAGGCGCTCGGCCATGATGCCCGAACCGATCACCACCGCAAGCAGCAATGCGGTGCCCGCCGCTTCGCCAAGCACGCGGCGCCATAAAGGGGCGGCGTGGACCATCAGGGCCGCGCGGCGCGGCGTTTTACGGCTTGGCGTCCGGGCTTTGCCTTCACGGCCGGCCTTTCCGGCGCGCATGAAGTGCCCGGCCCGCAATCGGCGCCGTCGCGCGCGCAGCAGTTTTCCGTCAGAAACCCCACCAGCGCGTTCATCTGCCCGAAGTTGGCGGAATAAAAAATGTAGCGGCCTTCCTGCCGCGCACTGCCCAGGCCAACGTGATGCAGCTCCTTCAAATGAAAGGAAAGCGTGGCGGGCGCGATGCCCAGTTCGGCGCCGATTTCTCCCGCCGCGATGCCGGCAGGACCGGCTTCGACCAGCAGGCGAAAAATCGCCAGGCGGGTTTCCTGGGCCAGGGCGCCCAGCGAGGCGACGGCGGTTTTTGATTCCATATTTCCACAATAGTGGAAATGAAACCGAGCGTCAAGCCTCAAGGCTTGACAGGCAAGTAATTTGTTGCGTATTATTCATGCAAGAAAACACTTGCGTATTGCAGAAACCATGGCCGAGCGCCGCGACACCGACCTGCTGTTCAAGGCCCTGGCCGATCCGAGCCGGCGCAAGCTGCTCGACCTGCTGCACGCGCACGACGGCCGCACCCTGGGTGATCTGTGCGAGCACCTGGAGATGACGCGCCAGGGCGTGACGCAGCACCTGGCCCTGCTGGAGGCCGCGAACCTGGTGGCCGCCGTGCGCCAGGGCCGCGAGAAACTGCACTTCCTCAACCCGGTGCCGCTGCAGGAGATCTACGAACGCTGGATCGCCAAGTTTGAGAAGCCGCGCCTGAAGGCGCTGGATGCCCTGAAACGACGACTGGAGAAAGCCAATGGCTAAATCGACCTTTGTTTACGTGAGCTACATCCGCACCACGCCGGAGGCGCTATGGGCGGCGCTGACCGACCCCGAGTTCAACAAGCAGTACTGGTTCGGCATGCACTGCGACAGCAAGTGGACCACCGGCGCCTCGTGGCGCCTGGTGGCCGGCGACGGCCAGGTATACGACGCCGGCGAGATTGTGGAAGCCGATCCGCCGAAGCGCCTGGTGATCCGCTGGCAGCATCAGAGCAAGCCCGAGCTCAAGGCCGAAGGCCCATCGCTGTGCACCATGGAACTGGAGCCCGACGGCGCGGCCGTCAAGCTGTCGATTACCCACACCATCGAGCGCGACGCCTCGAAGCTGATTGAAGCTGTCTCCGGCGGCTGGCCGAAAATCATCTCCAACCTCAAGTCCCTGCTGGAGAACGGCGCCATCGCCCTGGAGGAACCCTATCGGGCCGGGAGCGCCGGCGCCGCAAAGGCGTGATCGAACAGGCGGGGCCAGGCGTTCAATACAAAAGTGAACGATTCGCCTCCCACGGCGGCCCGCAGGCCCGGCGCACCCTGGTTACGGTTCGGTCCCCGCCGGGCTCCTTCGCGTCTCCCCCGCAAAGACTCAGCCCGCGTCCGCCAGAGTCTCCAGCCATTGTTCGCGCGGCAGCGACTCCAGTTCGGAGGCGTCGTGCATCGCCAGGTGATAGCCGGGGTCTTCCCATTCGCACCAGACCCAGTGGCGTTCCCCGCCTTCGGGCAACTGGTCGCGCTGCACCCGCAGTTTCAGTTGGCGCGCGATGTGCAACACCCAATCGCCCTTCCTGAACGGATCGGCATTGCGCGAAGCCGAAGACCGCGCATCGACGCGGTGCTCAGCGGGCAGCAAGCGGCGCGCCTTTCGCGCAGTGCGATGCCCGCATCTCAGGCTTCTCCCGGCTCGGGCAAGGTCACCGCGAACACCACCTCGCCGTCTTCGTGGCTGTAGTCGATGCTGCCGCCATGGCCGTCGACAATCTCGCGCACGATGTACAGCCCCAGCCCCAGCCCGGTGCGGTTGCGCGGGTTGGCCACCGCGCGGCGCTTCAGCGGGTTGTACAGTGTCGCCACGATGTCCGGCGGAATCGGCGGCGCCACGTTGCGCACCTCCAGGCGCGCCGCGCCCGGGGCCTGGTGCGCGCGCGGCCGCGCCAGCCGCACCTTCACCGGCGTGCCCAGCTTGCCGTGGTCGCGCGCGTTGCCGATCAGGTTGGCCGCCAGTTGCGCGAAGCGGTCCGGGTCCACCGTCGCCTGCAGGTGTTCGGCAATCTCCGTCTCGATCGGCGTTTCGGCATACGCCGCGCCGGAGGCGTCGATCAGCTCGCGCAACAGCGCCGACAGGTCGACTTCGCTGGCCTGCATGTTCAGGCCGAGGCCGCCCTGGATCCGGCTCATGTCGAGCACCTGGGTGATCAGGCGCTCCATCCGCCCGGTCGACACCGCGATGCGCTGCCCCGCCTTCACGCTGTAGCCGGGCTCGGCCAGGCCGTCCTTCAGTACCTGCGCCTGCAGGCTGATGGCGTTCAGCGGGTCGCGCAAATCGTGGCTCAGCACCGCCAGCAATTGCATGCGCGCCCGGTCCATCTCGATGGCGCGGGCAAAGGTGGCGCGGCCGAGCTCATCGAGAAAGCGCTTGCCGATCTCGCGGTCGATTGCGCTCCACGGCGCGGTAATGCCCCTCACCGTCTCGCGCCACTCGTCGAACGAGCCGCGCGGCGTCAGGCGCGGGCCGCGCGGGCCGCTCACCACTTCCTTCTCCGGGCGCCCGCCCCAGCGCAGCGTCTCCACCTGCTCCAAGCGCAGCCAGACGATCCAGCCGCGACGCGCGCTGTCGATCCGGCAGGCCATCAGCCCGTGATACGGCGCCATCGCCTCGCGCGCCTGCGCCGGCATCTCCCCGGGCCGGTCCAGCGCCAGCAGGTCGCCGGGCTGGCCGTTGAGCCAATACACGAGGGCAGCCATCCCTGCCCCGGCGCTCGCCTCCTCCGGCGTCGCCGGCCCCGCGCCCGCCGCCGCCGGCGCGGCGCGGTGCAGGCTCAACTGGTCGCCCAGCGCGATCAGCACCGCATCGGCCGCCACCGCCTTCGCCAAGTCCGGCGCGCGCCGCGCCAGGCCGCCGAGAATATTCTCCTCGCGCAGCACCACGTCGATCAGGTCGATGTGCAGCGGCGAGGCGGCCGCATGGCGTACCGCCGCCTCGCGCGTTACGTGGCTTTGCACGCCGATGCCGATCACCTGCGCCAGCACGTCGCACGCCATCCGCACCGAATAAGGCACCCGCAGCGGCCGCATGTGATGGCAGGCGATCAGTCCCCACAGGCGCCCGCCCACCACGATGGAAATGCTCATCGAAGCCGCCACCCCCATGTTGCCCAGGTACTCCAGGTGGATCGGCGAGACGCTGCGCAGCCCGCAATGGCTCATGTCCAGCGGCGGCGCGGCGGCTCCGGCGCCGGCCACGCGGCGCACCGGCACCTGCGCTCCCGCCACGCTGCTGATCACCCGCAGCGTGTTGATCACGTAAAGGCGCCTCGCCTGCGCCGGAATGTCCGACGCCGGGTAGCGCATGCCCAGGTAGGGATCGAGTTCCGCGCTGCGCGCCTCCGCCACCACCTCGCCGCTGTCGTCGGCATGAAAGCGGTAGGCCATCACGCGGTTGAACCCGGTCAGCGTGCGGATCACCTCCACCGCATCGGCCAGCAAGGGGCCTACCTCGCGGCGCCGCTTCAGGCTCGCCACCGCGCGATGGGCCATCAGCGCGAAGGCCGAAAGATTGTCGCTGGTGGTGGTGCGCGGCTCGAATTCCGCGATCACCTGGCCGCCGTACGCATGCACCACCATGTCGAAGGTGTTGCCGCGCATCTGCACCTCCGCACCCAGCGGCGCCACCTCGGCCCTGGTGTCGCCCGCCGCCAGCGCCGCCCGCGCGTCGGCCGACACCACGAAAAAGGCCTTGTGAAAGGCGGCGTTGCCGTCGAGGTCGGCCGCCGTCACGATCTCCAGGCTTTTCGCGCCGAACAGCAGCGCCGAGACATTGTCGCTGCGGTAGGAAAGCCGCCCCTCCATGTCGAAGGCCAGCAGCGCGCCGTGGCCCTGGATGGTCCCGGGGATATGGATCGGCTCGCTGTCGCAATTGGCCAGCGTGACTTCGAACCCGCTCGCCGGCATCTCCCGTGACGCCTCCGGCGCCGTCACAGCCGGGCGATCAGCGGATGCAGCAGGGCAAACGCATGGGTGGCCCCGGCGATCGCCTCGGCGCGCGCGTTTTCGCCGCGCACCTGGCGGCCGAAGTCGGCGATAAAGCGCCGCCACGTCGCCGAAGTCTCCTCACCGCGCCCGCGCAGGTAGCGCAGCGGATGCGGCGAAAGCCGCAGCTTCAGGCGCTGGTAAAGCATCCGCCCGCCCAGCTGCGAGCCCTCCACCACGTAGGCCGCGCCCCACAAAAAGGCCTGCGCCCGCGCTTCGTCCGGCAGCGCGGCGGCGCCGTCATCGGCAGGTTCATCCGCGCCGAACATCTCCGCCAGATCGCTATTGATCAGCTCGCGCTTGGCCGTGATGTCCTCTAACCAGCGGCGCAGGCAGGGCGACTGCGCCTGCGCGCGCAAGGGCGCCAGCATCCCCAGCCAGCAATGCAGCATGCGCAAATGCGCGCGGTAATCCGCCAGCTTCGCCTGGCCGCCGCCGATCGGCAGGCGCGCATCGATGTCCGCATGCAAATGCGCCGTGGCCTCCCGCACCGAAGCCAGCGCGTCGTCCTCGCGCGCCGCCGATGGCAGCGGGCCGAAACCGCCACCGCCCTCGCCGCCGTTACCGGAGGGAAATTCTCTCAATGTATCCACGCCTGGCCCATCAAATACCAGCACTTGCGACAACAGCTCGCGTCATCCCCGCATCGGGCAATAGAACGGCGCCGCCCATGCCATGGCAACGCCCGTCAAAAGGCCGGTGCCCGCGCAGGCGGGAAAATGCTAATGGAGGTCGCGGGGAGCGAAGGAGGAGGTCGGACGCGTACTCACGCATCCCGGCCGGCAGGTTCGGAACGAACTGCGGCCCACTGTACTCGCTAAAGCGTGCAGATGACAGGGATTACTGCCGAAAAGCCGCGCACGGGCCGATTGTGCAAACGTGCCATCGGCGCAATGCAATGGCGGGCGCCAGCTCGCGCAGCGCCTAAAAAAGGTACCTCGACGAAGTCCGGCTTCGCGCAGCGCGGCACGCGGTCCACTTGTCACAAGCGGCGGCGCTCAGGCGCCGGGCCTCGGCCATCCGGACGCCGGCCGCTTCCCGGTCGTTCAAGAAATCCTGCAGGCAAGCATTTACGTTTGCCTCGGCATCGATAAAGAGCGTCAGCAATGCCTCTTCTTGCGCCTTGGTGGGTGCAGTGAGCTTTTTCATTGCTCACTGTGGAGCCTGCAAGCCATATGACATGTAGGCGCATTGCTGATAATCATCGGCGATGCGCTGACAGTGTTTCCCTTATGACATCCGAAATGCCCGGCCCCGTCGCTATCCGAAGCCCTTGACGGCATCGGCTCCGAGGTAAGAAAAAGGCGCGACTGAGCGGCGCGACCGAGGTGGCGCTAGATCGCCTTCAGCCGCAGCCACTCCGTGCGGCCGTCGAGCGTCAGCGTGCACAGCGTGCCGTTGAGCTTGACGAAGCCCTTGTTCACCAGCGTATCGACCAGAAAGCCGTAGCCCACGTTCTTGCGGTCCAGCGGCGTGTCATTGCCCTTGAAGACGGCCAATGCCTTCAGGGTCACTTCTTCTACATCGTTCAGGCCAGCGTCGGGGGTCATGGTGTTTCCTTTGGAAACCGGCCGGATGACCGAGAGATAAGCCATGGTACGCGCAATCGCGGATTGGGAGAAAATAAGGGAATGGCCGCCGACACAGGCCGCCATTACGCTTCCGGATATCCGCCGTCCATGCACGCCATCCGCGTAATGACATGTCGCACTGGAGCGAAGGTTCGCGCAGGCGCCGGCGCCTGCGCGTGCCACCTGTTTTATCTTCTGATCCGGCTATTTGTTCCGGTGGTCGGAGGCTACGAACGTGTCAAGCAACTGGCTCGTTGTACTCGGTGGGCTGTACTTCACCGAGCATGCGCGAAGTTCCTTTTTCGAGATTCGTCTGCGGTGGTAGCCCTCATCGTCTATCCAGACGCACCAGACAAAATCCTCCGCCTCCGCATCCACTTTTTCCACACGCACAAGTTCGCCGGTGGGAATGTATAGAACCCAGTCACCAGGATTGAAAGTATCCATTTAGCGTTCAACCATTGGCATTGGCATTGGATCGGGCGAGTTGTTGAATGTTGCGCCATTTTGGAACACCCGTTTCATGCAATGCTTCCTCCGGGTGGCGGCGTGTTCTTGTCAAGCGCAGCGATTAAGCCCGGGCCCGGCCAGTCGTTTTGCGGCACAACGTCGAGTTGAGCCTCATTTGCTGCGGTCACGTGGTAGCTATCGTCCAGCCATTCGCACCAAACAAAGGCCCCGGCTCCCGCTCCCGGGTTTTCAACCACCCGCATGATTTGCTTGCTGATTTGATGGCATACCCATTGGCCTTTAACAACACGGCTTACTCCGGTTCGGAGGACTTCGCTCTTGAAACGAAAACATGCCGGATATCGAGGGCGATTTGGCATGAGATCAACGAGCGGCGGCGCAGGCTGACCGCCCATGGTCGCCTCTTGAGCACTGATACGGGCATATCATGCATTTGAATAAAGGCCGCTCACCGCCTTTTACATCGGCCGGCCGCAATAACGAATGGGGCTTCTTCTGAAAAGAAGCCCCAGTCATATCCATACAGTCGAAACACGCATTTGCTAGGAGCATGCCCAAGTTTAGAGATAAACTCAATGGCCGTCTGTGCAAACTTTCACTAAACGGAAATTAAGGCCAAGTTCCAAGCCGACCACCTCATCAGGGACCTACCGTGCAGCCAATCACCGATGGCGACGTCGTCGTATGGAAAGTTATTTTGGATAGTTGGGAGATTTCATTTGCCAAGGTTGGCGTGGCCAGTACATTGTTGAACGGCCAGATGTCGGACGCAATGCGCGGTGCCGGGGCGATGCCATCGCCGGATGAGGTGCTTGCTTTGGCGATATTGCGTAGGCGAGAGGTAGAAAACCGCGTTCGCGTAGATGGCTTCATCGAGCGCATGCGTTAGTGACCAAGCAGTGTACCCGGCGCAGGCCTGCCAGTTCGGCGAGTCCATCTCCTTCATGCCCTTTAGCGCGCTGCCCTTTGCCGGATGGGGAAAAGGGCAAGCTGACGGACATCCTGTTGCGCCGCGCGGACGCGGCGCGCAGGGAGCCGCGGCCCCTTCCGAAATAAAGGGCCGGGAAGACAATTCGACCCCGGTCCCTTCAGGTGGGGAGTTGCCAGCGGTGTTTGCATCAATCCTCAATCATGCACGATCCCGCCACCACTTCACCAGACCGCAAGTCAGGCGCCAGCCTGATCTGCCTGGCGCCGCGCTCGGTGTTGACGCACAGGCTGGCGGGCTGCTGCCTGCTCCAGCTCATCGCCGGCGACACCGCGCTGCGTCCGCAGGCGCCGGGCACCGGCCGGGTCAGCGCGATTTTTTGCGCCGACTTCAGCAGGGGGCTGATGCGCCACAGCGAGCCGTGAAAGTGGCTGATGGCGAAAAACGCGCCCTGCGCCGGTGAATAGGCCAGGCCGGAAAATCCCACGTCCTTGTCGTTGTCGTGATCCAGCGCGAGGTTGTTGCGCGTCACCGCGAAGGTGACGGGGTCGACGCGCCACAGCGTCGGCGAAACGTCGCTCGACACCAGCGCTTCGCCGTCCGGCCCCAGCACCAGGTCCGGCGCGCAGCCGTAGGGGTCACCGGCCCAGATCCAGTCCTTCAGCACCGCGTGGCCGATCTCCTTGCGCGTGCCAAGCGCATAGGCGTGCACGCCATCGGCCGCGAGTATCCAGACGCGCTTGCGCGCTGCGTCTTCGCGATAGTGCAGCACCGGCAGCTTGCCGACAGTCCAGCCCGGCGGCAAATGCCCCGGCTGTCCGCCGGAAGCCATGCCGAACGCGGACTCCTTGTCGGCGGCGTGGGCCGTGGCGAAGAGGAGCGGGCTATCGCTTGCCGCCGCGACGGCAGCGAAGAGCAGGGCGGCGAAAATCACCGGGCGGGTTTTGTTGATGTTTACAGCGCACATACGTACTCCTTCCGGTAAAGGAATGGGAGCAGGCCTTGCGACGGAATTGTCTTTGTGTACCGGGTGTCTGCGATGGACCCGGCTAGGCAGCGGCCGCCTTTGGGAAGCCGCTGCCTACATATCGGATGGGATCAAGGCATCATGTAGGGCGGAGAATATTCGGCAGACAAGGTTCGGCCTTTCCCGTCTCGGGTGTTCGCGAAAGCAGCCTCCGCGATCAGCGGCAGCGCCGAGTCCGGAAACGGCGACACGCTGCTGGTGTTGATCTCGCAAAGCACATAGCTGTCCTCCCCCGCCTGGTCCCGTGGCCCGAGCAGGAAATCGCAATCCCAGATCACCGGCAGCTGCCTGGTGTCGATATCCAGCAGCCGCTGCAGCGCCGGCACCCATTCCTGCTCCAGCCGGTGCTTGAGTGATTGAAAGGCCGGCAGCGAAGGGGGGTGGTACAGGCGCGGGCTGTTTTTCGGCACGGCCTCCGGCGGCGCGCCGGGCGGGGCCGGGCAGAGCGCGTTGACGGCCTGGTGCCCGAAGCCGGCGACCTGGCCGTGCACCAGGTAACAGCGCACCATACCCTCGGGCAGGCGCGCCTGGTAGGCCTGGTCGATGATGCGCCCGGCGCCGGAAAAATACACTTCGCAGCGCCGCAGGAATTCGTCGAGCGCAATGGTTTCATCCAAGCTGCCGCGCTTGGCGTGTCGCACGCGCACGAGGGTTGCGCCGGTCGCGCCCGGGTTTTCCACCGGCTCGACCTTCCATACGCCGTTGCCGCCGTTGCCGCGATACTGCTTGAGCACGCGCGCCTCGCCAGCAGCCAGCCGCGCCGGCAGCGCGCCGCGCAACTCGTCCATGCTGCGGTACAGATGCGTGTCGCAGCCCCAGCCGATCTCGCGGGTCTGGAACAGCACTTCCTTGGTGCCCAGCTTGAGGATGGTGTCGGGATGCGCGCTGACAAACACGCCCGCCGCCGCCACCTCGCGCAGCATGGCGTCGAGCACCGTGCGGTCGCGCTCGCCTTCGATCGGGTTCACCCACACCAGCACCCCGTCCACCTGCATCAACTGCTCGCGGACCTCGGCGGAAAAGTCGTCGTGATACACGGCCGGCTCGGCGCACACGCCGCGCGCGGCCAGCGCCTGGAACACGTCGGCAAAGCGGCTGTTCTCCGGCGTGTGATTGCCGCGCGCCTCGCGGTCGCCGGGATAAAGTATCGCCACCCGCGCGCCGCGGGATTGCAAGGAAGGAGGGGTGTTGGGTGCGTCCATGGCTTCTGACTCCGTTGAAGACGGGTAGAAGCAGAATTTGGACGCCCAAGCGCCTTGCCGACAGCGGGGAATCTGCGATGCCCCCACGCGGCAAAGAATACCCCCGCTTGCCGGCGAGCGTCAACAACGGCGGCGAAAATCAACCACACTTAGTTGCGCGTTTCGCGTATGTTAGGTACCAGTGCCCGCGTTATCGCGGATGTGCGTGGCTCTTTAACATGTGCAAGAGGCGGCCGGGCGCAAGGCTGGTTTGCGGGCGAGGTGTCGTTGCAACGCAGCTTCCAACGCGAAGAAATTCCCGCCTGAGGCGGTGCAAAAATTTTTCCGAAAAAACCATCATTCATTGTCATTTTCGGAAGATGGCGCACAGCTCGCTCACTACAGTCGTAGTAGATGGACTCTCGCGCCTAACTGAAAAAACGAAAAAACCTCAGGTTTTCTCAGGTTGCGCAAATGCAGTCCGCGCAAATCCCGAAAATTTCTAAGGTCCCCCAAGGGGACTTCAGGGCGTTTTCTCACGGTCCAAACAAAAAGCACGGTGCCCGTGGGCACCGTGAAAGCCCGTAAGCCGGGCCGCAGGGGAAATCTGCCGGGCGCACTACAACTGTTGTAGCGCGCCGGGCTCGCTAGCGGCGCGGCTTGCCGGGACCGCCGTCGGTGCAGCCATCCGGGGAGCTACCCATCACGCAGATGATCGGCGTGTATTGGTCGCTGGTGGGGGTGGTGGCGGCGTAGGTGGGATCCGGGTTGAAACCGAGGGCACCAAAGCTGGCGCCGGCCAGTAGCAGTGTTGCAATGATGTGTTTCATGATGCTGTTTCCTTCTGAAGACGCGCATTGCATGGGGTGGGGCGGCTTGTGGCCTTCCGTCCTTGCCTTGCGGGTCGACCCGGTCGTGCTCCGGGCGGTCCGTGGTGCCTACATGCTGAGGGCGCCGCGGGCCGCGAGGTGTCCGGTGCTTCGAGCGGTTGTCGCTCTTGCGCCGGGCACTGCGGCTGGGTGATCCGTCATGCTGTTGCGGGGTTTACGGGTTCGGCGAGACGATGCTCGAGTCGGTGCTGCGGACTTGGGCTTGGGTGCCGGAGGCGACGGGGGCCGGCGCCTGCCGGGTCTGTTGATTCGGTTGCTGGTTGGCGGCGACCTGGTTGCTGCGCGTGTTTTGCGGTACGTTGCCGTCATCGGTGCCGGCATAGGCGCCGGCGGCTGCGAACATCAGGGCTGCTGCGGTGAGGAGTTTGACGTTTTTCATGATGGTTCCTTTATTGATCAGTGTTATTGGTTGAACTGGGCGCTGTGTGGCGGGCGGCTCAGGGGTTCGGCGAGACGACGCTGGAGTCTTGCGTGCGCACTTCGGTTTCGGCGGCGGAGGCCGACGGCGCCGGGGCTTGCTGGCTGACAACCACTTGCGGGGCCACGTTACCCTGGACGTTGCCGTCATCGGTACCGGCATAGGCGCCTGCGGCGGCGAACACGAGAGCAGCGGCGGTGAGGAGTTTGAAGTTGGTCATGATGATTTCCTTTTGATTAACTGTTGGATTTGAGCAATGCGGGACTTCGAGAAGCGCGGCGGATCAGGGATTCGGCGAAACGATGCCGGAGTCGATCACGCGGGTGCCGAAGGAAGCGCCGGCGGCCGCAGGGGCGGGGGCCTGGCTGGTGGTTTGCTGGTTGGTTTGCTGCACGTTGCCATCGTCGGTGCCGGCGTAAGCGCCAGCGGCGGTGAGCAGGAGGACAGCTGCGGTAATGGCCTTGATATTTTTCATGATTTCAGTCCTTTCGATTACTAGCGGTTTTTGGTTTTATCGGCGTATTCAGTTTTGGTGCGTTGCGTCGATGGGATGAACTATAGGCGCTGCAACATCTCGGATAAAGTAGGTTTTTGCGTTTTGACTGTCTCAAAAATGGGATGATGTGCGGTATGAATAATTTCAATGAAATCAATATCTTCAAGGCGATCGTCGAGCGGGGCAGCTTCGTTGCCGCCTCCAATCTCCTGGACATCCCGAAGGCGACAGTCAGCCGCAAAATCGACGAACTGGAGACACGTTTAGGGGTGCGTTTGCTGCAGCGCACGACGCGCAAGATGCATCTGACCGAGGCCGGCCAGGCTTACTACGAGCATTGCGAGCGCATCCTGGCGGAGATCGAGGAAGCCGAGCGCGCCGTCGGCCAACTCTCGGCCACGCCGCGCGGTAACCTGCGCATCACCGCCGCGTTCTCGGTCGGCGCGCAGTTCCTCGGGCGCCTGCTGCCGGAATTCGCTCGGCGCTATCCGGAAGTGCGGGTGACCCTGCTACTGTCGAACAGCGTGGTCGACCTGGTGGAAAACAATTTCGACCTGGCGCTGCGCGCCGGCCCGTTGACCGACTCCAGCTATGCCAGCCGCACCCTGGTGATGATGCGCTCGCGCATGCTCGCCAGCCCGGGCTATATCGAGGAGATGGGCCTGCCGCGCACGCCGGAGGATCTGGCGAAGCACCGCACCCTGGCGCTGGTGCCCAGGGACGAACGCGGCACGCGCTTCGGCTGGCGCCTGGAGTTACGTCAGGATGCGGTGGAGTCGCAAGCGGGAAAAACCGGGCACGGCCAGAAAAAGGCGCCGGTGCAAGACACGGCGATCGAGCCGCTGATGGTCTGCAACGACCCGGAGCCGGCGATCCAGGCGGCCATCGGCGGCGAAGGCATCGTCTTCGTGCCCGACCTGTTCGTCGCGCAGTCCTTGCGCTCGGGCCAGCTGGTGCGGGTGCTGCCGCAGTGGCAGGGGCCGGAGTCGCCCTTGAGCGCGGTCTATCCCTCGCGGCGCGGCTTGAGCCCGAAGGTGCGCGTGTTCATCGACTTTCTCGGCGAGCACCTGAACGAGCTGGTGCCGCCTTGAGGGGCGCGGCGGCGTCCCTCGCGGGATCTCAACCGGGTCTCAACCGGATCCCAGCCAGGTCTCAGCCAGGTCTCAGCCGGGTGTCAGCCAGGTCTCAGCCAGGTCTCAGCCGGGTCTCAGCCGGGTCTCAGCCGGGTCTCAACCGGGTCTCAACCGGGTCTCAACCGGGTCCCAACCGGGTCCCAGCCGGGTCTCAACAGTACTCGGCATAGGTCTGGCAAAACTCGTGCAAGGCCATGTGCGCCCGCTCCAGGTGCGTCTTCGCGTTGAGCAGGCTGTTGGGGTCGGTGATCTGGCCGTCGGCGGCGTCGCGCATCAGCTTGAGTTCGAGGTAATCGCGATGCGCCGCCACGTAATCGGCATGCAGCGTCTGCCAGCGCGCCTGGATGGCGGGGTCGAATTCGAGAGTGGCTTCCATGGCGGCTCCGGCGCAAAAGAAAACGGGGCGCGGTGGATGGCCCCGGTTGGAAAGGATTCTCGCGGCCGGCGCGCACAGGCGCTGTCGGGCCGCGGCGGAAGCGCATGTAGGAATTTTCTGATCGCGTAACATGGGGCAGGGTGACGCTATGACCCCGCGCGATGACGCTGATGCTATTGACCCGCGCCATGACCCGCGTGAAGAACCGGTGCCCCACGGCACACAATCAACTGGAGCAGCGGCTTGACCCTCGATTTCCGGCGCAAGATGTACGTGGTGATTTTCATATTGTCGATGCTCAATTTCGCCGCCTTCTGGCTGATCGCCCTGCATCTCGGCGGCGACGCCCTCAACGGCCGCATCCTCGACGGTCATTTTTTCCTGATGAGCCACGGCGACTACACCGAGGTGACCGAAGAAGTGTTCAACTACAGCCGCTGGCACGCCATGAGCCTGTGGATCACCCACCCGGCAGGGGCGATGGCGGCGGTGTTCTACTACAAGCTGTCGCAGCCGGGCGCGAAGTAGGGCGCGGGTTGCAGAGCGGCGGCATGGCGTGGAGAGCGATGCAGGGGAGCGATGCAATGCGCGATGCAATGCGCGATGCAATGCGCGGCGGCGCGTAGATGCTGACCCCGATGCTGGGCGCGCTGCTGTCCGGCCTGCTGGCGCTGTCACTGCTGCTCGCCGCCCTGTGGTTCGCCTACACCTACATGCTCTGGCGTATGGGCTGGCGCGTGTTCGCCGCGCGCTACGGTACCGATCTCGTGCCGGCGCAAACCTTTGTCGCCGCCAGCGCCACCTTCGGTCACGTATTCGCCACCTACAAGGGCACCGCGCGCGCCGGCTTCCTGCCCGAGGGCGTGTATTTCATCGCGGCGCTGCCGCTGGGCGTGGCGCATGCGCCCTTCCTGCTGCCGTGGGAGCGCGTACGCCTGGCGCGGATCGAGCGTGGCACTTACGGCGAGCGCACACGCCTCGAATTGCGCGACGAGGCCGGGCGTGTGATCGTGCTGCTGCCCGCCGCCGCGCTCGCCGCACTGGAAGCACAGCGGACGTTTCAGCGCTAGACTCGTTGCGCAGGAGACAAGGCAAGTCAACGAGCCAAGTAACAAGCAACGCAACCAGCCAGGAGAGCGCCATGCAAAGAGCCGAGTTCGAATCCGCCATTCGCGGCGAAGGGTTTGCCGAGATCATTGGAAAAACCGCCCCGCCCGACTTCGAGGCCAAGCCGCATACCCACCCCTGGGACGTGCGCATCCTGGTGCTCGAAGGGCAGATGACGGTAGTGAAGCAGGGCGTGCCCCACGTCTGCAACCCCGGCGACACCTTCTCGATGGACGCCCACTGCGAGCATTTCGAGAAATACGGCGCCGCCGGCAGCACCTACGTGCTGGGCCGCCGCGAGGTGGCGCCGACGGCGGCTTGAACCCTCCCGGTCTCCCGGGCCTTCGCCTGGATGTCGCGCCGCTGCCGCGAATGGCCGGCGGCAAGCCCCCGCATCGCCCCGTTCATGGCACAGGCCTTGTGCACTGCGCAAGGCTTTGGCTTTGCCTTTTGCCGCCTGGGAAAAATCGCTACGTGCAACGCGCCGGCAGCGGTTTGCTGCGCCGCAAAAATAAAAGCGACGGCGACATTGCTAAAACAATGGCATATCGACGGTCAAACCTATAAATCATGTAAAAGATCTCGAAAACCCGGTGAAATCTGTGTAAAATCAAGCTTCTGACTTGCCGTTTGTCCCGCCGCTTTTTTACGCAAGCCGGCCGCTGCGCAGACCTGCTAAGGGTTTTTACGTAGACGGAAAACCACAAAAGTACGCAATTTACAGAAATCGGGTCAACCGATTCATCTTTCACAGCGTTTTTACACCATGGCCGGCAAATCCCGGCTGTGTACCCAAACCCAAAACTGGAGAAGCAAATGAGCAAACTGTTCGCAGCCATCACCCTGGCCCTGTTCGCCGCCACCACCACCACCGTCTTCGCCGCCGACGAAATGAAGAAGGACGACAAGGGCGCGATGAAGAAGGACGACAAGGCCCCCGCCGCGAAGAAGGACGAAAAGAAGTCGGAAATGAAGAAGGACGACAAGTCCGCCAAGGGCGACGCCAAGAAAGACGACAAGGCCCCCGCGAAGTAAGCAGGCTTAAGGTCATTGAAAAAGACCGGCGCTGCCGGTCTTTTTTTATTCAAGGTGGCGTGCGCGGCCCTCCTGCCTTTCAGGGAGAACCAGGCGCGTAGCGCGGCGCGCGCTGATGACTCACCCTTTCCTTCAAGGGGGTCGATATGCAAATGAAGGGTGCGGCCGACTTCAGCGCGGCGTACTACCTTCGTACCGCCGGCGCCTCCCCCTTCAACCCTTGCGCGCGCCAGGCAAGGAACAGCTCCACATCCAGCAGCTCCGGGCTGCCGACAGGCAACAACTCGGCGCGCACGCCGTACAGGCAGGCGCGCAGGCGGCGGTGCAGCGAGCCCATGGTCTGCCACTCCAGGCGGTAGATCGGGAAGTCGTTCGGCTGGCCCTGGCTGATGGTCTCGGCGAACAATCGCTTGCCGAAGTTCTGCTCATGGCAGGTGGCGCAGCTCATGTTCATCTGCCCGCGCCGGGTGTAGTAAAAGGCGCGGCCGCGCTCGAAGTGCTCGCGCGCCGCGCCGTCGATGGAAACACCCACCGGCACGCCGCGCGACTGCATGTTGACGTAGGCGGTAATCGCCAGCATGTCTTCCGACTCCGGCGCGAAGGCTGGCGCCTTCTGGTCGCCGCTGCGGCTGGCGTTGATGCGCGCCTCGATGTTCAGCAATTGTTTGCTCTTCGCATCGATCGCCGGGTAGCGCGCGGCGACGCCCTTCATGCTGCTCTTCGCATCGCCGTGGCAGGAGGCGCAGGATTTACCGTCGGCCCCCGCCGGCGTATTCCATATCTTTTCGCCGCGCTCCACCCACAGCATGCCGGGATTGGCGAAGTCGTCCGCCTGCAGGGCGCGCACGTCTTCGCCGGTGTAGGCCAGGCCGGACTTCAGTTGATCGAGGGGAATCACCCGCGTGGTGGAAGACTGCGCATATGCCAGCGTCGCAGGTACGGCACAAGCAACAGCCAGCAAAGCCGCGCCGATCCGGGCCACCGCAAGCGAAACCGCCGCCCCGCGCGCCATGCCTAGCCGGCGACGGTCACCGCCGCGCGCTCCGCGTACCTGGTGCCGGCGTCGTCGTCCCACTCGAAGCTGATCTCGCCGGAATTGCCCGCCACCAGCCAGAACTGCAGCAGCGGATTGGCGGCGAAGCCCGAGCTCATGTCCACCCGCAGCGCTTCAGTGCCGTTGTACTTGCACACCAGCGCGCGGATCACGTTGCGCTTGATCGGCTTGCCGACATCATCGACGCGGTAGCCCGTCTCCATCGCGTGGCGGATGGCGATTTTCACTTCGAAGCTGTCGCCGCGCTTGACCTGCGGCGCTATCTGTATGCGTGCGTCGGCCATGTCTTTACCCTCAGCTTCCGTCCAGGCAGGCGGCAATCGCCACCAGCACCTCGGCCACCTTCACGCACAGGGTGCCGTCGGCCAGCGTGGCGATCGCCACGATGCGCTGCGTGCCGGCCAGGCGCACGCGCGACTCGATGTCGAAGCGCGCGGCGGCCGGAGAAAAGTGGAACACCGCCATGCGCGGCACCGGGTTCTTTTCCGAGAACAGGTGGATGCTCTGCACCGCCCCCGGTTTGCTCGCGCCCAGCACGCCGAGCTTGATCGGCACCGAGTTGCCGTTGTCGGCCACGCGCGGAATCTCCATCAGCATGCGCGCGAACTGCACCCGCCGCCCGGCGATGAACTCCTCCATCGCCGGCAGCGGCGGCAGCTCGTTCAGGTTGGTCTGCAACTGCGCGAGTGCCGGCAGCGACTGCGTTGCGGCAAACGCGCCGGCGCCGGCCAGCAGCACGCGGCGCGCGGGCGAGGCCGGCGCCGTGTGCTGCAACCCGTGCCGCGCCTCGCGCTGCATGGGTTGCGCATTGTCGGGAACCAAGCGGGAAATTTTCATTTGAGCGTCTGCAAGTAAGCCACCACGTCCTCCACCTCCTGTGCCGTCAGCACCGTCTTGCCGCGATACTGCGCGGCGACGCCGGTGAGGCCTTCACTGCGAAAGTACGAGGGCATGATGGTCGAAGGATGCACCTGCCTATTATCCGCCACCCGCAGGCGCAGCTGGGCCGCCGACAGGCGCGCGCCGACGCCGTCCAGCGGCGGCGCCAGGTTGCCGGAAAAACGCGCCTCGGGAATCGCATGGCAGAGAATGCAATTGGCGTTCTCCCGCGCCAGCAGCAGCGCGCGGCCATGGGCGGCGTCGCCGGGGGTGGCGGTGAGCGGCCGCGGCACGCTGTCGGCGCTGATTTGCGCGGGCAGCAGGTCGGCATGGGCCGGCAGCGCGGCAAGCGCGAGGGTGGCGAGCAGGCGGGCGAACGCGGGCCGCGCGCACGCGGTGCGATGAAGTCGGGAGAAAGGGCGTGGGGCCAAGGAGTTCTTCGATGCGGCTTTTCGACGCGGGCCGGCTGATTATTCACCGTTTACTCCGGAGCGGCAAGAATGGATGCGCGGATGCACATGCTGCGCTGCGCAAGGAGCTAAACCGGCCGATGTGGTCAAATCGGGCTATTCATCCGTCAGACCGACCTCACCCCTGTATAGTCCGCCCGCGCGCCGGCCCGCGCCCGCGCGGGATCGGGCAAGTTTTAGGCTATATTCCCATCCATGGATAACTCTCCCACTCCCGACCTTTTGATCCACTTTTGCCCGCGGACCACGATCTGCGCCCGCGCCGGGGCCGCCCGATGAGCGCGTTAACCGAACAGGAACTGGCCCTCGCCCACCTGGTGGTCGAGACCCTCAACCTCGAAGTCAAACCGGAGGAGATCGACCCCGAAGCGCCGCTCTACGGCGAAGGCCTGGGGCTGGACTCAATCGACATTCTCGAAATGGCCCTGGCCATCTCCAAGACCTACGGCGTGCAGCTGCGCTCGGAAGACGAGAACAACCGCAAGATCTTCGCTTCCCTGCGGCGCCTCAACGAGCACCTGCAGGAGCACCGCACCAAGTGAACCGCAAGGCAGCGGGCTGGGCCGCGACCGCAGGCGTGATCGCGGGGGGCGCTGCCTACCAGTTCATGATCTACCGCGCCGCCCACGGCGGCTTTCCGCCATGGGCGCAGGTGGTGCTGAAAAGCCTGCCCCTGCTGCTGTTCGCCTGGTGGGCCGCGACCCGGCCGCGCCACCGCACGGTGGCCGTCATCGCGCTGGCCGTGGCCACCGCCACCCTCTTCTGGGTCGACGTGCGCGGCTTCGGCGACATCGCCTACGGCATTCCGCACGCCGTGGTCTACCTCTCGCTGGCCTGGATTTTCGGCCACACCCTGCTGCCCGGCCACGAGCCGCTGATCACCGGCCTGGCGAAACGCGTGCACGGCGAGTTGCCGCCTGAAATCGTCGAGCACACCCGCTACGTCACCTGGGCCTGGGCCCTGTTCTGCGTGGGGCAGGTGGGCCTCTCCGCGCTGCTTTACGCCTTTGTCGGCATCGACGCCTGGTCGCTGTTCATCACCGTGCTCAACGTCCCGCTGCTGGGCCTGATGTTCGTGCTCGAATACGCGGTGCGGGTGCTGCGCTTTCCGGACCACCCGCAGGCCAGCATTGCCCAGGCGATCCGCGCCTTCACCGAGCACGCTTCGCCGGCCGCCGGACACGAAAACCCGGATGCCGCCGGCGCCGGCATGAACCGCTCCGCGCAATGAAGCTGCCCCTGATCGCCGGATTCGCGCCGGACGCGGTGTTCGCCTGGCGCGAGGGCGAACCCATTCCCACGCGACGCTTCTTGCGTGACGTGGCGCGCCTGGGCGCGCTGCTGCCGGCGCGCGGCCAGGTGCTCAACCTCTGCGCCGACCGCTACCGTTTCGCGGTGGGTTTCGGCGCCGCCCTGCTGCGCGGCCAGGTCAGCCTGCTGCCGCCGAACCACACCCCGGAAATGGTGGCGCAACTATTGCTCGACTACCCCGGCCTCTACTGCCTGCGCGAAGAGGGCGGCCCGGCGCTGGAAATCGAAACCCTGCTGTTTCCGCAAGAGGCCGGCGCCGCCGATGGCGGCGAGCCGGGCGACCCGCAGGCGCCGCTGATCCCCGAAGAGCAGGTCGCCGCCATCGTCTTCACCTCCGGTTCCACCGGCACGCCCCTGCCGAACCGCAAGACCTGGGGCCGCCTCACCTTGAGCGCGCAATCCGAAGCCGCGCGCCTGGGCTTGCGCGCTTCACCGGGCGAGCCGGCCTGGTCGCTGGTCGGCACGGTGCCGCCGCAGCACATGTACGGCTTCGAATCCACCGTGCTGCTGCCGATGCAGGGCGGCCTGGCGATGCACGCCGGGCGGCCGTTTTACGCGGCCGATGTCGCCGCCGCGCTCGGGAGCCTGCCGCATCCGCGCGCCCTCATCACCACGCCCGTGCACCTGCGCGCACTGGTGGAGGAGGCGGCCGCCTCCGCTTCTTCCGCCGCCGCCTTCCAGGCCCTGCCGGACTTTTTGCTCTGCGCCACCGCGCCTCTTTCGGACGACCTGGCGCGCAGCGCGGAAGCGCGCCTGAAAGCGCCGCTATACGAAATCTACGGCTGCACCGAGGCCGGCCAGGTGGCGACGCGGCGCAGCAGCGCCGGCCCGCGCTGGCAGGCGCTGCCGGGGCTGGAACTGCACCAGGACCAGCTTGGCACCTGGGTGCGCGGCGGCCACGTCGAGGGCGAGGTGCTGCTGGGCGACGTCATCGAGCTGGCCGACGACACCCACTTCGAGCTGCGCGGGCGCAATGCCGACATGATCAACATCGCCGGCAAGCGCACGTCCCTTGCCCATCTCAACTTCCAGCTCGGCAACATCGAAGGCGTGCGCGACGGCGTCTTCGTGCTGCCCGAGCACGCCAATAAGGGCGAGGCCGAAAAGAACCCCGAGGTGGTGCGCCTGGCCGCCCTGGTGGTGGCGCCGGGCCTTAAGCCCGCGCAGATCACCGCCGCCCTGCGACGCCGCGTCGATGCCGTGTTCCTGCCGCGCCCGCTCTACATGGTCGAGGCCCTGCCGCGCAACTCCACCGGCAAGCTGACGGCGGCGGCCCTGCGGGAACTCCTGGCCCAATGCGCGACCAAACCACCCACGAGGACATAAGAACAAACGCATGCCCGGCTTCGAAAAAACCTACCCGGCGGACCTGCCGCCGACCCGGGGCCATTTTCCCGGCAACCCGATCATCCCCGGCGCCTGGCTGCTGGCCGACGCGCTCGCCACCGTCGCCGGAGAGTTCGGCTGGGCGCTGGGCGCCTGCACCGTGAAAAACGCCAAGTTCCTGAGCCCCGCGCGCCCCGGCGAGCGCGTGCAGATCGAATACACCCTGGGCAGCCCCGATTCCCTGAAACTCGAATGCACGGTCAACGGCAGCACCGTGCTTTCCGCGCAGGTCACATGTCCTCAGTCCCCGACAGCGGCCTGAGCGCCGAGCCGGCGGCGGGCGCCGCAAAGCCGGGCGCGCGCGGCAGCGCCACGCCGGAGTGGGCCTCGCGCCCGGAGCGCAGCAACACCGTCGCCCTGGGCTTCATGGCCTGGGTGGCGCTGAACATCGGCCGCGCGCCGGCGCGCTGGCTGCTGCCGCCGATCAGCCTTTACTTCATGCTGTTCGCCCCCAAGGTGCGCGCCGCCTCGCGCGAATTCCTCACCGTCGCCCTGGGCCGCGCGCCGACCACGCGCGACTACTACAGGCACATCCACACCTTCGCCTGCACCATCCTCGACCGCGTGTTTTTGCTCAACGACCAGTTCCACCGCTTCGAGGTCACGGTGTACGGCCGCGAGCTGATGGACGAAATACTGGAGAGCGGCAGCGGCTGCTTCCTGCTCGGCTCGCACCTCGGCAGCTTCGAGGTGCTGCGCACCCTGGCGCGCACCTCGAAGAATCTCAACGTCAGCCTGGTGATGTACGAGCGCAACGCGCTCAAGGTCAACGCGGTGCTGAACGCCATCAACCCCAACCTGGCGATGGACGTCATTGGTCTGGGCAACACCGACTCCATGCTGCGCGTGCAGGAGGCCCTTTCGCAGGGGCGCTTCGTCGGCATGCTGGGCGACCGCAACTTCGCCAACGAAGGCGTGGTGCCCTGCACCTTTTTCGGCCGCACCACCCATTGCCCGGTCGGCCCCTTCCGCATGGCGGTGATGCTCAAGCGCCCGATGGTGCTGATGGCGGGTCTCTACCGCGGCGGCAACAAGTACGACCTGCATTTCGAGCTTCTGCCCAGCCCCGCCGACGCGCCGCGCGCCGAGCGCGCCGGGGCCATCGAGCGTTCGCTGCAGGCCTACGTGAACCGGCTGGAGCATTACTGCCGCCTGGCGCCGTACAACTGGTTCAACTATTACGACTTCTGGGGGCAGGGCAATGAGCAGCACGATGCGCCGGAACAATAAGGCCTTGCCGCTGGATGCCTTGCGGGTTACGTCGCGGGCGACCTTGCGGGTCACCTTGCTGAGTGCCCTGCTGGGCGCGGCTTGCGTATTTGCGCCCGCGTATGCGGCGGACGCGCCGGCCAAAGCCGAAGCCGCCGGCCCGCTGCTGCAACAGGTGATGCAGGGCATGGCGCAGGTGAAAAGCTCGCGCGCGCGCTTTGTCGAGCGCAAGTATTTGTCGATCGTCAACACGCCGCTGGAATACACCGGCGGCCTGGCTTATACCGCGCCGGACCGGCTGGAAAAAAATACCCAGACGCCCAAGGCCGAAAGCATGCTGCTCGAAGGCGACAAGCTCACGCTGGTGAACGCGAAAAAGCAGGCGCGCGTGGTGATGCTCTCGCAATACCCGCTGGTGCGCGCCTTTACCGAAAGCATCCGCTCGGTGCTGGCCGGCGACCTTACCACCCTGAACCGCTATTACAAGGTCAGCGCCGAAGGCAGCGCCGCCGAGTGGAAGCTGTTGCTGGTGCCGAGCGAGCCCACCATGCAGGGTGTGGTGAAGGAAATCCGCTTTACCGGCGCCGCCCACAGCATCAAGACCATCGAGATCACGGAAAAGCAGGGTGACCGCTCGGTGATGACCATCACCGAGGCCGGGGCTTGAGCCAGGCGCCGGCGCAGGGGCCGGGTCTGGCGCGCAGCGACGCGCGTTCCTCCCGCGTGGCGCTGGCGGTGTGGCTGGCGGGTTTGCTGGCCTGCGTCTTCGTGATTTCGCGCACGCCGTTTTCCGCCGATCTCTCGGCCTTCCTGCCCAGCGCGCCGACGCCGGCGCAGCAGATTCTGGTGGAGCAATTGCGCGACGGCGTGGTGTCGCGCATGCTGCTGGTCGGCGTGGAGGGCAGCGACCAGGCAGCGGTTGCCGCCACCAGCAAAAAGATGGCCGCCACATTGCGTAGCGACCCGTTGTTCGCCGCCGTCAACAACGGCGAGGAAGCCGGCTTGACGCCGGACCGCGAGTTCTTCTGGAAAAACCGCTACCTGCTCAGCCCGGGCGCGGAAATGCCGAACCACTTCACCTCCATCGGCATCCGCGAGGCGCTGGACGACGACATCGAGTTGCTGGGTTCCCCCGCCGGCGCGCTGATCCGCCAGATATTGCCCAGCGACCCCACCGGCGAGCTGGTGCGGATGATCGATGCGCTCGAAGGCGGCGCGCGGCCCAACAGCGCCGAGGGCGTGTGGTTTTCGCGCGACGGCAGGCGTGCCCTGCTGATGGCGCAGACCAGGGCGGCGGGCTACGACATCGACGCGCAGGAAGTGGCGCAGGCGCACATTCGCGCGGCCTTTTCGGGCGCGCAATCGAGTGCGCAATCGAGCACCCAATCGGGCGCACCTTCGGGTGCGCAACCGGTCGCGCAGCCGGCGGCGCAAAGCCTGGTGCTCACCGGCCCCGGCGTATTCGCCGCCACCACCCGCGCCAGCATCAAGGGCGACGCCTGGCGCCTGTCGATGATCGCCACCATCCTCGTCGCCCTGCTGATGCTGGCGCTATACCGCTCGCCGCGCGTGCTGGTGCTGGCGTTTTTGCCGGTGGGCAGCGGCGCGCTCGCCGGCATCGCGGCGGTGAGCCTGCTGCACGGCGCGGTGCACGGCATCACGCTGGGCTTCGGCGTCACCCTGATCGGCGAGGGGGTGGACTACGCGATCTACCTGTTCACCCAGATCCCGCCGGGCGGCAATGCGCGCGATACGCTCAAGCGCCTGTGGCCGACCCTGCGCCTGGGCGTGCTCACCTCGGTGTGTGGATTCTCCGCGCTGCTGTTCTCCGGCTTCCCGGGGCTGGCGCAACTGGGTCTCTTTTCCATCATCGGCCTGATCGCAGCCGCCGCCGTCACCCGCTACGTGCTGCCGGCGCTGTTGCCGGAAAAGTTCGCCGCGCGCAGCGTCGAGCACCTGGCGCCGTCGATCTTGCGCGTGGTGGACCGCTTCACGCTGCTGCGCATCCCGTTCTACGTGCTCACCGCCGCCGCGCTCGGCTGGCTGATCCATCTCGGCGGGCCGCCTTGGAGCGATGAGCTTTCCAGCCTCTCGCCTGTCCCGAAGCGCGAGCAGCAGCTCGACGAGCAATTGCGCCGCGACATCGGCGCGCCGGACGTGCGCTACCTGATTGTCGCAAGCAGCCCTGATGCACAGGGCGCGCTCGAAGCCGCCGAGTCGCTCGCCGCGCCGCTGGCGCGCCTGGTCGAGGCGGGCGCGCTCGAAGGCTACGACTCCCCCGCGCAAGTGCTGCCCAGCCTGGCGGTACAAAAGCGCCGCCAGGCGGCATTGCCCGACGCCGCCACGCTCGCCGCCGCGCTTAAGCAGGGGCAGGAAGGCACGCCCTTCAAGGCCGGCACCTTCGATCCGTTCCTCAAGGACGTGGAGGCGGCGCGCACCCAGCCCCTGCTGACGCGCGAGAGCATGCAGGGCGGCGCGCTGGCGCTGAAGGTGGATGGCCTGCTGATCAAGCGTGCCGCCGGCCCCGCCAATCAGAACAACGGCTGGGCCACCCTGCTGCCGCTGCGCGGCGTGCAAAAGCCGGAGGCGATTGAAGCGGCCCTGGCCGCCCAGGCCAAGGCGGACGGCAAGCAGGCCGTGCTGCTGGACATCAAGCGCGACGCCGACCGGATGTTCTCCTCCTATCGCCGCGAGGCCGAGAGCCATACCCTGCTGGGCGCGCTGGCAATAACGATCCTCCTGTTCATCAGCATGCGCTCGGCGCGGCGCGTGCTCGACGTGCTGGCGCCCCTGGCCGCCGCCGTGCTGGTGACCACCTGCATCCTCGCGCTCTCCGGCGCGCAGCTCACCATCTTCCACCTGGTCGGCCTCTCGCTGGTGGTGGCGGTGGGCTCGAACTACTCGCTGTTCTTCGAGAAGGTCTCGGCGGCCGCCACCAGCCGCGAGCGCACCATCATTTCGCTCTTGTTCGCCAACGTGGCGATGGCGATTGCCTTCGGGCTGCTGGGCTCCTCCAGCGTGCCGGTGCTCGCCGCCATCGGCAACACGGTGGCCATCGGCGCGGTGCTCAGCCTGGTGTTCTCGGCCATCCTGGCGCGGAGGTAGGCGTGGAAGTCATCACCGATCGTATCTCTGACCCGCGCGCCCTGATGGTGATGCTGCACGGCGCCGGCGACCATGCGGACGATTTCCTGCGCCACGGCTTCATCGCCACCCTGCGCGAGCGGCGCATCCCGGTGGACGTGCTGGCGGTGCAGGCCAATTCCGATCTGTACCTGGAAAAGCGCATGATCGCCCGCCTGCACGCCGAGGTGATCGCGCCGGAACTTGCGGCCCGCTCCTTGCCGCTCTGGCTCACCGGCATCTCGCTGGGCGGCATGGGTGCCAGCCTGTATGCGCAGGCGTACCCCGGCACGGTGGCGGGGCTGCTGCTGCTGGCCCCTTTTTTCGCGGTGCGCGGCACCATTGCCGAAGTCACTCGCGCCGGCGGCCTGGCCGCCTGGGCGCCGGAAAAAATACAGCCGGACGATGAGGAACGCGCGCTGCTTCTGTGGCTCAAACAATGGACGCCCGCCGGCGGTCCGGCGATTCGCCTGGGTTATGGTACAAACGACCGCTACGCCCCGGCCAGCGCGCTGCTGGCGGCGCGGCTGCCGCAGGAGTATGTGATGACCTGCGCCGGCGGGCACGACTGGCCGACCTGGCAGGCGCTGTGGCCGCGCCTGCTTGAAGGCCTGGATTTACAGTCAGCACCGCGGCAGGATGCAAAGTGAGGTTGGATTGAGCGAAGCTTCAAGGGCGTTGCAGGCGGAAATCGAGCAAGCGGACGCGCAGGCGCCGGGCCGCTGGCGTCCCGCGCCCTTTATCCGCTTCAGTTTCGTGCTGCATGGGCTGGCGCTGCTGGCTTTGGCGTTCGAGCCGGCCTGGTGGCCGTGGGTCATCGGCGTGCTGGTGGCGGACCACGGGCTGATGTGCCTGGCGGTGCCGTTTACCCGCGGCGGGCTGATCGGCGCCAATCTCACGCGCCTGCCGCAGGCGGCTGCGGCGCGCGGCGAAGTCGCCATCACCTTCGACGACGGCCCCAATCCGGCGGTGACGCCGCAGGTGATGGACCTGCTGGAAGGCGCCGGCATGCGCGCCACCTTTTTTTGCATCGGCGCCAACGTGCAGAAGCATCCGGAGCTGGTGCGCGAGATCGTGCGCCGCGGCCACCAGGTGGAAAACCATAGCGATCGCCACAGCGTCGCCTTTTCCTTCTACGGCTATGGCAAGCTGGCGCGCGAGGTCGACGCGGCGCAGGCGGCGCTCATCGCCGTTACCGAGCAGTCACCGCGCTTTTTCCGCGCCCCGGCCGGCATCCGCAATCCTTTCCTCGATCCGATCCTGCAACATCGCGGCATGCGCTATATATCGTGGACCCGGCGCGGCTACGACGCGGTCGACCGCGACGCCGGCCGCGTGCTGGCGCGCCTTACGCGCAAACTGGCGGCGGGCGACGTGCTGCTGCTGCACGACGGCGGCCCGGCGCACACCGCCGAGGGCGTGCCGCTGGTGCTGGCGGTGCTGCCGGCGCTGCTGGGGCGCCTGCGCGAGCACGGCCTTAGGTGCGTGCCCCTGGCAACGGCCTTTGTGGAACCGGCGAAGTAAAAAGAAAAACAGGCATCCTCGTTGCTTTATAACGAAGGGTGCCGAGCCTCGGCGGTGTTTTACCGCGCCGGTGCGGTCAATTTTGCATGAATAACACCAACGACTTGTAAATCCGACGCGTGCAGCCCCTAGCCATCTCCCGATATACCCTGGCCAATTGCCTGGGCGCAGGCGTCGCCGCCACTTTGGCCGCGATGCGTGATCAACGCTCCGGCCTTTCGCGCTGCGCCTTTGCCGATGTCGAGCTCGACACCTGGGTCGGCACTGTCGGCGCGCTCGATGCGCCGGTGCGCGAAGAACTGCGCGCCTACGATTGCCGCAACAACCGCCTGGCCGAGCTGGCCCTGGCGCAGGACGACTTCGCCGCCGCCGTGGCCGCCGCCCGCGACAAATATGGCGCCACGCGCATCGGCGTCTTCATGGGCACCAGCACCTCCGGCATACTCGCCACCGAAGAAGCCTACCGGCGCCGCCTGGCCGACGGCGCGCTGCCGGCCGACTTCAATTATTCGCAGACGCAAAATACCTATTCGCTGGCGGACTTCACCCAGCGCGTGCTGGGCCTCGCCGGCCCGGCGATGGTGGTCTCCTCCGCCTGCTCCTCCACCGCGAAAGTGTTCGGTCACGCGCAGCGCATGCTCGCCGCCGGCTTCATCGACGCGGCGGTGGTAGGCGGGGTGGACAGCCTGTGCCTGACCACGCTCTATGGTTTCAATTCGCTGGGTCTGGTCTCCCCGCAGCCCTGCCGCCCCTTCGGCGCGGGCCGCGACGGCATTTCCATCGGCGAGGGCGCCGGCTTCGCGCTGCTGGAGCGGATGGACGCCGCGCCGCATGCGCCGCGCCTGCTCGGCGTCGGCGAGAGCAGCGACGCGTACCACATGAGCAGCCCGCACCCGGAAGGCGAAGGCGCGCATACCGCCATGCGCCGCGCGCTGGACGCCGCGCGCCTCACCCCTTCCGACATCGGCTACATCAACCTGCACGGCACTGCCACGCCGGCGAACGACGCCAGCGAAGACAAGGCGGTGGTGCGCCTGTTCGGCGAGAAGACGCCGGCCAGCTCCACCAAGGGCGCGCACGGCCACCTGCTCGGCGCCGCCGGCATCACCGAGGCGATCATCGGCCTCCTGGCCATCGCCAACAACTTCATGCCGGCGGGCCTGAACACCACCGAGGTGGATGGCGAACTGAAAACCGATTACCTGCTGCAAAACCGCGAAGGCCGGGTCGGCGCGGTGCTCTCCAATTCGTTTGGTTTCGGCGGCAGCAATTGCGCCGTGGTCTTGGGAGGCGCGGCATGATGCGCGCACAGAGGGCATCACGGGCGGCACCACGGGCGGCATCACAGGCGGCATCACAGGCGGCACCACGGGCGGCATCACAGGCGGCACCACGGGCGGCACCACGGGCGACATCACGGGCGCGACGGCGCGGCTCCCGTCTGGCATCCGGAGGCGCGGCATGACGCGCGTCTACGTCGAAGGCGTGGGCCTGCTGGCGCCGGGGCTGCAGGGCTGGGCCGCCGGCTCGCCGGTACTGGCGGGTCGCGAGGCGTATGCGCCCGCGCCCACCGTGGTGCCGGCGAGCGAGTTGCTGCCCGCCGCCGAACGGCGCCGCGCCGGCCTGCCGGTGAAGCTGGCGCTGGCGGTGGGGCAGGAAGCGTTCGCCAATGCCGCGCGCAACGCCGGCGACACCGCCACCGTGTTCACCTCCTCTTCCGGCGACGGCGAAAACCTGCACAAGATCTGCGAGACGCTCGCCAGCGCCGAGCGCGAGATCTCGCCGACGCGCTTTCACAACTCGGTGCACAACGCGCCGGCCGGCTACTGGAGCATTGCCGTGGGCGCGCGCGCGGCTTCCGCCAGCCTGTGCGGCCACGACGCCAGTTTCGCGGTGGGCCTGATCGATGCGGTGGCGCAAGTCGCCACTGAAGACACGGCGGTGGCGCTGATCTCCTGCGACCAGCCCTACCCGCAGCCGCTCGACGGCGCGCGGCATATCGCCGCCAGCGTCGCCATCGGCCTGGTGCTGACGCCCAAGCCTTCGTCGCGCAGCCTCGCCGCCATCGACATCACGCTGGCGCCCAAGGACGGCGCCGAAAGCACAATGGACGATGCGCGGCTCGAGACCCTGCGCCTGGGCGTGCCTTCGGCGCGCGCCCTGCCACTGCTGGCGGCGATTGCCAAGGCGGCGGTGATCGGCGGCATCGCGGGAAAAAGCGGCAAGGCCACGCTCGACTTCGAATACACCGGCGCGCTGAAGCTGGTCGCCAGCGTCAGCCCGTGTTGAGGTCAGCCCGTGTTGAGGTCAGCCCGTGCTGAACGGTAGCCCGTGCTGAAGCTGGCCGCCCAGGTGCCTGCGCCCAATCTCACCGCCCAGGCGCAAGAGCCCAATCTCACCGCCCAGGCGCACGAGCTTAATCTCACCGCCCAGGCGCAAGAGCTTAAGCTCACCGCCAAGACGCAAGAGCTTAAGCTCTTGCGTGCGGACATCGCCGCGCTGATTCCCCACAGCGGGGCCATGTGCCTGCTCGATGGCGTGCGCGAGTGGGACGGCGAGCGCATCATATGCATCAGCGCCTCGCACGGCGCGGCGGACCACCCTCTTCGCGTCGGTGCTACGCTGCCGACTTTGTGCGGCATCGAGTACGCGGCGCAGGCGATGGCGGTACATGGCGGGCTGACGGCACTGGAAGGCAGGCGGCCGCGCGCCGGCTACCTGGCGGCGTTGCGCGACGTGCGTGTCAGCCGCGCGCGGCTGGACGACATCGAAGGCCAACTGCAGATCGAAGCCGCGCGCCTGATGGGCGAGGGCACGACGGTGATCTATCAATTCAAGCTGACGGCGCAGGGCCAGGACATACTCACCGGCCGCGCGACCGTGGTGCTGGACGTGGGGGGCGCATGAGCGAACAAAAGAAAATCAGACGCGCGCTGGTCACCGGCGGCAGCGGCGCCATCGGCGCGGCCATCTGCAAGCGCTTGGCCGCCGCCGGCTGCTATGTGTACGTGCATGCGAACACCCGCCTGGCGCAGGCGCAGGCGGTGGCACAGGAAATACTTGAAGAGGGCGGCGTCGCCGAAGCCATCGCATTCGACGTCGCCGATGCGGCAGCGGCCGGCGCGGCCATCGAGCAGATGCTCGGCGGCGGGCCGATCCAGGTGCTGGTGAACAACGCCGGCATCCACGACGACGCGGTGATGCCGGGTATGCGCCCCGAACAATGGTCGCGCGTGATCGACGTTTCGCTGAACGGGTTTTTCAACGTCACCCAGCCGCTGCTGATGCCGATGATAGGCACCCGCTGGGGCCGCATCATCAATCTTTCCTCGGTGGCGGCGATCACCGGCAACCGCGGCCAAGCCAATTACGCGGCGGCCAAGGCGGGCCTGCACGGCGCCACCAAATCGCTGGCGATGGAAGTGGCCAGCCGCAACATCACGGTCAACGTGATCGCGCCCGGCGTCATCGCCACGCCGATGAGCGAAGGGGCCTTCAGCAAGGAGATGGTCGCCAACATGGTGCCGATGAAACGCGCCGGCACGCCGGAAGAGGTGGCGGCGCTGGCGGGATTTCTTGCTTCGGAGGACGCGGCCTACATTTCCGGCCAGGTGATTTCGGTCAACGGCGGGATGATCTAGCCGAGGATGTAAAGACGTAACTGCCCGTACCGGCAGGCGGCTGTTCTACACCCCGTCGTTGGCGGCCCGCGCACGGGGCTTGTGGTGGCCGGGCTCGGCGGGTTTCGTCGCGCCGCCCGTGGCTTCGCCGTTTTCGTTGGCGGCATCGGTATGCCGTTCGGTGGGCTGGCGCGGTTCCGGTTCGCCGCCGCCGGTTTCGGCGACACGGTAGACGTTCTTGCCGGCGTCCTTGGCGCGGTAGAGCGCGGTGTCGGCGCTTTTCATCAGGGTCTCGGCATCCTTGCCGTGCGCCGGGTAGATGGCAATGCCCACGCTGGTGGTCACCTGCGCGGAAGGGCCGTCAAGGTCGTAGGGCCGGGCGATGGCCTCGATGATTTTTTGCGCCACCCGGCTGGCGTCTTCCACTCCGGCCACCTTGGTCAGCGTGACGACGAATTCGTCGCCGCCCAGGCGCGCCACCGTGTCGTCGCCGCGCACCGCCGCCTGCAGGCGCCCGGCCACCTGCTTGAGCAGGGCGTCGCCGGCATGGTGGCCGAGGGTGTCGTTCACGTTCTTGAAGCCGTCGAGGTCGAGAAACAGCACCGCCGCCTGGCTGCCTTCGTCCTCGCGGCGGGCGCGGTGGGCCTGGCGCACCGCCATGCGCACGCGGTCTTCCAGCAGGCGGCGGTTCGCCAGACCGGTGAGCGAGTCGTGCAGGGCCAGGTTTTCCATCCGCTGGCTGGTGGTCAGGGCCTGCTGGTGAGCCATGCGCATCTCCAGGGTGTTATGGATGCGCAGCAGCACCTCTTCGATGTCGAAGGGCTTGTTGACGAAGTCGCGCGCACCGGCCTTCAGCGAGGCCAGCTTGCTGTCGCTGCTGCCGGTGATCACGATCACCGGCAGGTAACTTTCCTCTCCCAGTTCGCGGATGCCCTCCATCACCTCGAAACCGCCCATGCCGGGCATTTCCAGGTCGAGCAGGATCAGGTCGTAATGATGCTCGCGGTGCAACTCCTGCACCTGTGCCGATTCGCTGCAACTGGTGACGCGCGAATACCCGGCGCCGCCCAGCACGGTTTCCAGCAAGGCACAGTTGCCCGGCTCGTCATCGACGACCAGTATGTTTGCTTCAAAAATGGATTTGGCTTCCGGCACGTAATCTCGCTTTTAGTGAAATGGCTTGGATTAGGTAGTGGAATGGCGCGGACCATGGGTGGTCCATAAGCAATAGGTAAAGCTATGCACATTGCTGTCGTTGGTATGATGTTCCGATGTGCCGGGCAATGGCACCAGTAAAGGCCTATTAGCCTGTCGGCATGCGCCGACAAGCTCACCAAAAACATGCAAAAAATGCCGGCCGGCGCCCGCGGGGCGATCATGGGCCGCAGTCAACAGGAGACCTCGATTCCCATGAAGCGCCCCTCCACTTTCGCCCTCTTGCGCGCATCGGCCCGCCCCGCCGCCGCCATCGCCGCGCTGGCCCTGTGCGGCGCCGCCGGCGCGCAGCAATACCCGGACAAGCCCATCCACATGGTCGTGCCCTTCGCCCCGGGCGGGGGCACCGACACGGTGGTGCGCATCATCGGCCCGCGCCTGGGGGCGGCGCTCGGCCAGCCCATCGTAGCGGACTACAAACCCGGCGCCGGCACCCTGATCGGCACCGAATTCACCGCGCACGCGCCGCCCGACGGCTATACGCTGCTCATCGGCAGCGCCTCGCACGCCCTCAACCCGGCGCTGCATACCAAGGTCAACTACAGCCCGACCAAGGACTTCCAGGCGATCTCCATGGCGGTCTCCTTCCCGTTCATCCTGGCGGTGACCAATTCGCTGCCGGTGAAAAACGTCAAGGAACTGATCGCGCTGGCGAAGAAGGAGCCGGGCACGCTCGGCTACGGCACCGCCGGACTGGGTTCGACTCCGCACCTGGCCGGCGAAGTGTTCAAGACCATGACCGGCACCGACATGATCCACGTGCCCTTCAAGGGCGGCGGCCCGTCGCTCACCGCCGCCATCGGCGGCCAGGTGCCGGTGCTCTTCGGCACGGCAGTGGAAACGCTGCCGCAGGTCAAGGGCGGCAAGATCCGCGGCCTCGCCGTCTCTTCCGCCAAGCGCTCGGCCGCCGCGCCCGAGATGCCGACCATCGCCGAGGCCGGCGTGCCCGGCTACGACGTCACCGGCTGGTACGTCATCCTCGCGCCCGCCGGCACGCCCAAGCCCATCGTCGACCGGCTCAACACCGAACTGGTGAAGATCCTGCAGATGCCCGAAGTGAAGACGCAACTGCTCAACACGGCCACCGAAGCCTGGGCCACCACCGCGGCCGAGGCGCAGGACTTCGTCGGCCGCGAAACCGTGCGCTGGGCGCAGGTGATCAAGAAGGCGGGCATAACGCCGGAGTCCTGAAGCGAAGGCGGCTTTGGGGAAAGGGCCGCCTGGCCGCGGCCCGCGCGCATTGGCCGGGCCGGTCAGTGCGTCGGCGTCCGCGCGTCTATGCGTCAAACATCTGCGCGCCAACGCCGGCATGTCAACGTCGACCCGTCCACATCGGCGCGTCAACGTCAGCGCGTGAACCTCAGAGCGTGAACATGTCCCCGGGCGGGCCGCCCTCGAGCTCTTCGAGAAAGCGCGTCACCGCCGCCAGCAACTCGGGTGTGCCGCAGGAAAGCGCCTCGCCCAGCACCTCGCGGCCGTAGACGAAGTTGCCGACCATCTGTTCCAGGTCGAGCCGGCGATTGAATTCGGCGCGGTACAGGCGCTGCAGGGTCGCCAGGCTGGCCACGCCGGCCTCGCTCAGGCGCGCCAGGGCCGCCTGCAATTCATGCGACTGCGCCGGCGACGCGGCCGGCTGCCCGTCATGAACGGTGTGCCTGCCGGAGTCGGAGAGCACCGGCATCTGCCAGGTGCGGTCCAGGCGCTCGGGCGACTGCAGGGTGATCACTTCGACATCGGCGCCGCGCAAGGCCTGCATGTGCGCGGCCAGGTTGCGCAATTCCTCGTTGCGCGAGCGCATCGCATGCTCGATCACCTTGAGCGCGTACAGCTCGTCGTGCTCGAACGTGGTCGCATTGACCGGCGTGCCGACCACCAGGTCGTAGAGGCGGACGAACAGCAGTTGTTCGGCCGGGGCGGTGGTCTCGCTCAATTCGGAAACGTTCATGGCAACTCCTTCACAGTCTGGACAGCTGGCTTTGGAGATTGCGCGGCGGCTGCCAGTATTGTTTCTGGCACCGAATTTCTGCGTTGGCCATGCCGGCGATCCCGCAGGCGCGGGAACCGCAGGCATGGTCGCTTGCAGCGGCGGATTCGTCAGTCGGCGGCGCGGTGAAGCGGTTGTAGGAGTGCGCTTACGCGCACGCTCAAAAAAATTCGGGCCGGGTTATACAAACGCGTTACGCAAACCCGCCACTCAAATCCGGATTCAATTCCGCATGCCGCAGATCAATTCCCGGTCATTGCACAAATTTGAAGGGGGATATGATATCTTTTTTGGATGATAGCGCACGTTTGCCGCGAAAGTCCAGGGTTTCGGCGGAATCCCACGCTGCACGTATTGAAGAAGTAAGCCGCCGGGGCCGCGCCCGGCCCCTGGCACGCGCCTCTGGTCAGCGCAGCAGCTTGACCCGCGCGAACACCACCACCGCGCAGGCGCCGGCAAAGGTGAGGATGCCCAGCAACACCGAGTGGCTGCGCAGGTAGACGCCTACCGCTGGGAGCCCCACCAGCATTGTCGGAAAATTATATCGGCCGGGCCGCACCAGGCCTGGCCATTTCTTGTGCAGCCTCAGCGCGCAAGCGTGGTCGAAATCTCGGTGGTGACCTGCGTCATCAGCTTGTGGATCGGGCATTTCTGCGCCACCCGCAGCAGTTCCTCGCGCTGCTCGCCGGACAAGGCCCCCGTCAGCGACAGCGCCGCGCTCAAGCGGTAAGTGCCCGCGCGCTCGCCGCTGTTGTCGCGCTCGACGAACACCTCGATGCCCTCCACCGGTATGCCCTTGTGCCTGGCGTACCAGAGCACGGTCAGCGCCGTGCATGCGCCCAGGGCGGAATCGTAAAGATCATGCGGGCTCGGGCCGGAGGCTTCGCCGCCTTCTTCCAGGGTGGCGTCGGCCGCGATGCTGTTGCGGCCGATATGGATTTCGTGGCGCATCGGCGCCGACAGGTCTCGTACTACGCGGATCGACATGGGTGTTGTTCCAAAGGTGGCGCGAATATCAGGTCAACCCATTTTACTTGTCACGCGAGCCGGTGCCATAGGCATCCAAGACTTTCTGCCGGTACAGGCGCTGCGTCTTCTGGCCTTCGATGGTGTCGAGAACAAACTTGTCATGCATATCCATGCCTGGCTTCCAGGACTCCGGCCTCGACAGGTCAGGTGCCCGATATGGATTTTTCTGCCGGTAGGCCACCGCCCGGCGGATCGCTGCATCGTCACCCGGGCCGAGTTCAGGGAAAAGCCATGTGAAGCGGCTTTCCATGCTTCTGCCGTGATCCGCCAGTTTCGCGTCAAGCTCGAGCTCCATGCTTTCGATCACGGGTGCCGCATTGCCAGACTTGAGCGATCTTAGCTGGCCGGAGAGATGGATGCCTGGTATTGCGCGTCGGCAAGCGAGAACGCATGTACGCCAGCCCGGCTGCCGAGAACAAATCCGACGGCAAACGTTGTCGCCAGAACACCAGCGGAAATGGCGATTACCACGCGGCTGATTTTCATCATTCTTGTATTGGATTGTGTTCTACCCAGGCTCGGGAAATTCAGGCTGGGGAAATTATATCGAGGCATGGTCTTCTTTGTCCGCGATGGGTTAATCGCTCTTGCAAGCAGTCCCCTAGGTGGATTAGTCTCGTACCTGCGGCGCGGATTTGTCCGGACTCGTCAGCGCCGCCGCCCGGCGTGCCTGCGCCGCGCGCCAAATAAAAGAAACCAATTGGGAGGAAACATGTTCGAGCGCTACCCGCAAGCCTTAAGCTTTCTAGCTATCCTCGCATCCATCTTCGCCCTGTTGGCTCCCGGCAGCGCCCACGCGCAAGTGCCGGGCGGCAGCTACCTGCGCACCTGCGAGGGTGCGCACATGAACGGCGACGTGCTCGAAGCCCGCTGCCAGAACATGAACGGGCACTGGCGCCGCGCCTACCTGCCGCGCCCCTTCCGCTGCCCCAGCGGCGTCGAAAACATCGACGGCTCGCTGCGCTGCGTGGCCTACCGCGAGCCGCCGCGCCCGCGCCTGCCCGGCGGCAGCTACATGAACAGCTGCGGCAACATCCGCATGGACGGCAGCACGCTGATCGCCAGCTGCCGCACCCGCCGCGGCCACATGGTGGAGTCGGCCCTGCCGCATGCGTTTGCGTGCCGTGGCGTGGACAATATCGATGGGGCGCTAATGTGCAGAAGGTGACGGGGTGAGAAGGGGCTGGCTCGAATGGCACGGGGTGGCAGGACGCCTCAACAAGTCCCGTCGAGCCGGAGCCCTTTTAATGCTTGGGGATGAATCGCTATCCTCGCCACTCGGTCAAGGCATCGTCTGAACAAAAACCCAAAAAATACAGACTTGCTCTATCGCCTTCTTCGTTCCAGCCCTTGTAGTAGAACCCAGATGCTGGTTCATAGAACAGCCAGATGGCATCTGCGTTTGCGATAGCAATCATTTCATACGTTTTGTTCTCAAACCCAAATTCTGCAATCGCCATGGCTCCGGGCTTTGCGATTACCGCAAAGGGCTCTACTAGGCACTGACGCAAAGCTGCCTTTTCTTGCTCGATGAATTCATCCCAAGGCAGCTTTGATGTATTTGGCGTCGTTATCGACCGCGCAAATGAAGCCTCCACCATTGATCGCGCCTCTGCTCGACTTAGCGACTTCACCCCGGCTGCCTCGCACTCTTCTGCGCGAAATAAAACCACTCCGCCCCCGGCAGTGCATTCGGGTTGGGGAAGACGATATGCCCGTCGGCCGGCGCGGTGATGGGCGTGCCGTCGCGGCGTGTGCCGATGCGTTCGCCCTGCTTTACCGGGTCGAAGCTGGCCCAGGGGCGGGCGAAGAGGTCGTCGGGGGATTCGCGGTCGATGACCTGGGAGAGGCGCAGGGTTTCGAATGTGGTGCCGGCGGGCTCCAGTGTGATGGGGGCGAGTTCGAGCAGCGCCAGGATCTGGCGGATCGCGCGGTAGGCGACTTCGGGGGCTTGCGGGTCGGCGTGCTGGCCGCATTCGAGGGTGACGCCGTAGCCGCCGTGGGCGCGCATGTATTCGGAGGTGCCGACGCCGTAGCGGGCGTCGAGCAGGGCGGGGGCGTAGGCGTGGCCGCCGGGTTTTTGCGCGTCGGCGCGGCGGCGGGCGACGCCGCTGGCGTAGGCGTCCATCCAGCCTTCGACGATGCGCCGGGGCCCGAGGTGCGCGGCGAGGCGCGCTTCTTCGCGGGCGTGGGTAAAAGGTTCGAGGGCACCGTTGTTGTCCGGCGGCCCGAGCATGACGAAGGGCTGGCCGGGGGTGTGGAAGGAATGCAGGTCGAGCAGCACGTCGTGCGCGGCGAGCAGGGGGCACAGCGCATTGGCGATGCGGTCTTCGAAGTCCTTGGGCTCGGGTGTGGGTCCGAGGTTGCGGTTGAGGTTGCGGTCGCCCTGGCGCTGGCCTTTTTGATAGGCGAGCGGGTTGGTGACGGGGACGAAGGTGACTTGGCCGCGGGTGATGGCAAGTGTGCCGGCATCGAGCTCGGCGAGCACGCGCTCGATGGCGCGGGTGCCGCAGACCTCGTTGCCGTGCACGGCGCCGAGCACGATGAGCTTCGGGCCGGGGGCCAGGCCGGCGAACTGGTGGACGCGCAAGGCGCTGGGCGTGGCTGGGATTTGGGTGGTGGCGGTCATGGTCTTTTTATCCGTTTGCTTCACGGTTGGAGCGCGGCGGCGGGCAAAAATTCCGTGCGCAATGCCATGCAAAATTCCGCGCGCGAGTTTGCACCCGGCTTCATGCGAAATCCGGCACGCGGTTCGGCGCGCAACCCCCGCACGAAACCCCCGCACGAAACCCCGCACGCGGGCTTGCGTCCGGCCTCACGCGAATTCCCGCACAAAACCCCGGGCGCCGGGCAGCCTTGCACCAACGATGAACCGCTGATTGTAGCTCCGCTGTCTTACGCCGGCGCTACAAGGGCGGCCGCGACCGCCCGTACCGCCTGCTAGCTCGGCACGCCGGCGGCGCGGGTGCGCTTGCGGCGCCAGATCAGTTTCATCACCGTGACCTTGCCGTTTTGCATTTGCGGCGGGGTGCGCAGGGTCAGGCTTTCGTCCTCGCCCTGGCCCTCGCGGGTGTAGAAGCGCTTGAGGTCCGTGCCGACCCAGTTGGGGTAGGTGGAGACGTCGACGTGATGCACCACGCGCTCGCCGTCCACCGTGTAGGGGCCGGCATAGCCGATGGAGGACTCGTAGGCGGTGGCGCGCTGGTCCGCCGGCGCGGCCTGGCGGTCGCCGTCGATGCGCGCGCGGCCTTCGTGGGTGATCAGCGCGACCATGCGGCCGTCGCCGCCGTAGACGATCAGCCCGTCCGGCTTGGCGCCGTAGAGGTCGAACAGGCGGGTGCCGGCCTCGTCGATCGCATAGGCCTCGTCGAGGTACCAGGTGCCGAGGATGAAGGCGGGCGGGGCGGTCGGCGGGGTGGCGGTCATGGGGCTGCTGACTAAGGTTGGTTGCGCTTGGCTGAAGCATAAATCATAGCGGGCGGCGGCGGCATTCCCGCCTTATGCGCCGCATGCGTTGCTTGTCCGGACAAAGCGGATGCGTTATTGTGGGTGGAGAGGCGGCGCGCATTGTGAACCTTGACGGGTTTTCGTAACGGGGTTTCGCAGCGCCTTGCCCCATAAAACCAGAAGGAGTTCCAGATGAACCTCCGGAGACAAAACGTGCAACAGAACATGCAAACCCGCCGCCGCCTGCTGCGCGCCGCCGGCGCCATCGGCGCGATGGCCGCCCTCCCGCTGCGCGCGCAAAGTGCCTACCCGAACAAGCCGATCCGCGTGGTCGTGCCGCACTCCCCCGGCGTCTCGCCCGACGTGATCGCGCGCTTCATCGCCGACCGCATGTCGAAGGCGCTGGGGCAAACCGTGTTCATCGAGAACAAGGCCGGCGCCGGCGGGCTGATCGGCGCCGAGTATGCGGCCACCATGCCGCCGGACGGCTACAACCTCTTCTTCACGGTCAAGGGCGTAATGGCGATGGTGCCCAACGTCTACCCCAACCCGAAGTACAACCCGATGGCCGACTTTCGCGCCATCGCGCAAATCGCCACCGTGCCGCACGTGCTCACCGCCGCGCCCAACACGCCCTTCAACAACCTGAAGGAACTGGTGGAGTACGCGCGCGCCAACCCGGACAAGATCAACTTCGCCTCCAACGGCATCGGCTCGCAGCCGCACATGACCATGGAAGCGTGGCAGCACAAGCTTGGCATCAAGCTGCACCACATCCCCTACAAGCAGAACCCGGAGATGGACCTGATGGGCGGCACCGTCAGCCTTTACCTCGAAGGCGGCGCGGCGGCCGTGCCCAAGGTGAAGGCCGGGCGCGTCAAGGGCATCTGCATCACCGGCTCCACCCGCAACCCGGAAATTCCCAACGTCGCCGCCGCCAACGAATACATGGCCGACCTCGACCCAGAAGGCATGGTCAGCGGCTCCTACCACGCGCTCTTCGCCCCCAAGGGCACGCCGGAAGACATCATCGCGTTTCTCAACCGCGAACTTACGAAGATCATCACCGTGCCCGACAACCAGGCCAAGCTGCGCGACTTCGGCGTCACGCCCAACACCACGGTAAGCGCGGCGGATCTGAATTCACAGGTGGCGCGCGATTATCAATACTGGCGCGGGGTGGTGAAGGAACTGGATATCAAGCCGGTGTAGCGGGTGCACTGCAACGCCGCGACATAAAGCATTCAACTCAAGGGGCCTTCGTGGCTGATTCGGAGCAAGAACTTCGCGAAGTTGCAATGCATCGGACCACGAGATCGAGCGCGGCATCGCCGCGCACCGGGCCGGCGAAGTCGAGACCAATGATCTCCCTGAGGTTCTCTTGGAAGCGCGCGGCCTGGCTCCGTGAAGCACGTATTTTTTCGCTGTCCGCCCGGCCGATATTCGATACTCTCCCTTTTATTCTTTTCCGCGCCATAATAAATATGGAGAAGGACGGACGGCAATGAAGCCCGCTTATAGGTGGCGTTGCCTGGCCTGTGATCATGTCAATGAGCCGGGAGCGAAGTCTTGTGGTCTCTGTGGCTGTCCCGCCGGCGCTCGTGTGCGGCAAATAGCCGCCTTTCGCACGACCTACGCGAATCTGGTTTCGCGCAATGGGGTGAGCGCTAAGGAGGCGCCAGTGTCGGGCGGCGCGGCAACGCGCGCGGAAGATTCTTCGAGGCCGCGGGCGTCGACTTACAGTCCAGATCAAGCAGCAGTGATGGCGCCGCCAGTTCCCGGGAACAACGAAACCATACGCATTTGCGGGCATGATGTCGATGGTGCACTCCCTGGCGGTCCTGGCGATCTGGACCCTGTTCAAGGCGTGGGACGGCGGCAATGACGCGAATATTTGGGGTGTCGCCGCCGCATGCAGCTGGGTGGTCTGGCCTCTGCTGATGGGCAACCATCGAGGCGGCGAGGGCCGGGCGTTCCTGACTGTGGGCGCGCTGTTGTACGTGCCGACGATTCCTGTAACGGCACTGGTGTGTCTGGGCTTGTTAGGGGTCCGCTTTAGCTGAAGAAACAGGAGGGGCCTGGCTCGATGTAATTTTCGATATGGGCTCCTGAAGTGCGTGAGCCGGCGCCATTATCCGGCGCAAACATCAAAAAATTTTACGGAGGCAAGATGAAATGGCTGACTGAGTTCCCTCGCAGCACACGCGCAATAAGCGCCCTCGCATTGGCAGCGGCAATGCTGCTGTCCGCCGCCGCCGCCCACGCGCAATCGGTGACGCGCCTGGTCGCCGCCTTTCCGCCGGGCGGCCCTACCGACCTGGTGGCGCGGGTGATTGCCGAGCGCCTGGGCAAGGCGCTGGAGCAGAACGTGGTGGTGGACAACCGGCCCGGCGCCAACGGCGCGATCGCGGCGGGTTTCGTGGTGCATGAGCCGGCCGACGGAAAGACGCTGTGGCTGACCACGTCGGGCGCGATCGTGATCAATCCCTACCTGTACCCCAAGCTCACCTATTCGGTGGACGACCTGGCGCCGGTCTCACTCGTGATCAACACGCCGGAGATGCTGGTGGTGAATCCGAAAAACCCCGCGACCGATGCGAAGAGTTTCGTCGCCAATGCCAAGGTGCAGAAGGTCAATTTCGCCTCGTCGGGTATCGGCAGCATGCCGCACATGGGCATCGAGCTGTTGTCCAAGGCCACCGGCGTGAAGTTTGTTCACATCCCCGAGAAGGGCGCGGCGCCGGCCATCAGCGATTTGCTGGGCGGCCACGTCGATGCGTTCATCGGCGACGTGCCGGGCCTGGTCGGCCAGGTACAGTCGGGCCACCTGAAGGCGCTGGCTGTCGCGATGCCGAAGCGCGTCGAGGTGTTTCCCAACGTGCGCACGTTTGCCGAGCAGGGTATCGCGGGCGTGGAGATGAACAACTGGAGCGCGATGTATGTCTCCGGCAAGACGCCCGCGGCCATCATGGAAAAGCTCAACAAGGCCGTGCGCGAGACGCTGGCCGATCCGGCGGTGCGCAAGCGACTGACCGAGACCGGCGTGGACCCGCAGAGCACCAGCCCGGCCGAGATGGCCGCGCTGGCGGAGCGCGACGGCGCGAAGTGGAAGCAGATCATCCGCGAGAACAATATCAAGGCGGAGTAGGCGGGCTCCTCTCGCCAATTGCCACAACCATCATGAGTCCGACCAAAATATACGATGAATATGCAATCGAATTTTTTCCGGAAAATCCGGAAGACCACGATTGGATTTATGTGCACGACGGCAAGGCGGCGGACATAAAAGCGATTTCCGGTTTGCTGTCGGGATATATCCCGGATCAAGAGGTGATTGTTTTGATCCACTCTGATCCGGGAATCGGCGCCATGTTGCCGAGAGACCAGGCGGCGGCCTTTATTGGGCAACATATTGATGATGATATTCAGGTGTCCAATTCCGCGTTCACCTGTTTTGTTGCGGTAAGCAAGGTCGGCGTAGCGACCGGATGGGCGGCTTGAAAGGCGCCTGTCGACCCGGCGCTACGCCACCATCGCCCGCAGCACATCCTCCCGGCTCAGCTTGGGGGCCAGCAGCGTGATCATGTGCAGCATGTGGCTGGTGAGGTAGCGCCCGCGCAGCAGTTCGATGTGCGTCACGGTGGCTTCGAACAGGTGGCTGGCGTCGAGCGCGCGCAGGCCCTGGTCGCGGGCGCGGTCGTAGGAGACGGCGGGCATCACGGCTAAGCCCAGGCCAAGTTCGACGTACCACTTGATCACGTCGGGGTCGATGGCGGTGAGGAGGGTTTTCGGCGCCAGGCCGGCGTCTTCGAAGGTCTTGCGCACGGTGGAGCCGCCGGCGAAGATCGGGTCCATGGCGATGAAGGGGTGGCGCGCGATGGCGGCCAGCGTGAGCTTTTTTTCGCGCAGGATGGCGTGGCCGGGCGGGGCTATGAGAATGCGCGGCAGCTCGGCGCAGCGCAGGTAGACCAGGTTTTCGCGCACCTGCTTGGGCTGGGTGCCGATGCCCATGTCGGCCGCGCCCGAAGTCACCCACTCGGCAATCTGCGCCGGCGTGCCCTGCCACACTTCGAAGTCCACCGCCGGCGTGCTGCGGCGGAATTCCTTGATCACCGGGCCGAGCACGTAGCGCGCGTTGATGTGGGTGGCGGCCACCACCAGGCGGCCGCTGCCGCGCTGCTTGAACTCGGCGGCGATGCGCAGCAGGTTGTCGGCGTCGCGCACCATGTTCAGCGCCGTCGCGTGCACCGACTGGCCGGCGGCGGTGAAGCCGAGCAGGCGGTTGCCGTGGCGCACCAGCAGTTCCACCCCCAGCGTCTTTTCCAGCGCGCGCACCTTCTGGCTCACCGCCGGCTGCGAAGTGCCGAGGCGCCGCGCCGCCGCCGAGACGCTGAAGCCCTCGGCGGCGATGCAGCACAAATAGCGTAGTTGCTCGACGTTCATTCGCCTCCCGCGAAGCCCCAGGCGATGCGAAGCAAGGCCATAAAGAATCTTTATCGAATCATATCCAATTAAAAAGAAGATGCATAGGCCGGCGCGGGCTCGCACACTAGTCCGCAATGCCTGCCGCCAGAGGGCGCGCAGCGCGAACCAGATAAGAGGAGACATACAGATGGCGCAAATGACCGGGGCTCGGCTGTTCGCCGAGATGATGCGTGGCTACGACGTCAGCCACATCTTTTTCGTGCCGGCCTTCATGCTCAAGGCCTTTGCCGAAATGGAAGACATGCCGATCGCCCGCGTGATGGTGCACGGCGAAAAGGCCGCCGCCTACATGGCCGACGGCTACGCCCGCGCCAGCGGCAAGCCCGGCGTGTGCATGGCGCAGATGATCGGCGCCTCCAACCTCGCCGCCGGTTTGCGCGACGCGTACCTGGCCGGCTCGCCGATGATCGCCATCACCGGCGGGCCGACCCCGGTGTCGCGCAACCGCCACGCCTACCAGGAGGTGGACGACGTCACCCAGTTCGACCCCGTCACCAAGATGAACGCGCAGGTGGACGTGGTCACGCGCATGCCCGACATGATCCGCCAGGCCTTTCGCGCCGCCACCACCGGCGCGCCCGGCCCGGTACACCTGCGCATCCAGAGCCACCTCGGGCAGATCACGGAAGCCACCGCCGAGCTCGACCCGCTGATCGAGGACATGTACAAGCAGGCGCCGGCGTTTCGTCCCGAGCCGGAGATGGCGCTGGTGCGCAAGGCGGTGGAAATGCTCGCCGCTGCCGAGCGTCCCGTCATCGTCGCCGGCGGCGGCGTGATGCGCTCCGGCGCGCAGGAAGTGCTGGCCGAGTTCGCCACCCGCATGCAGATACCGATTGCCACCGCGCTCAACTCCAAGGCCGCGCTGGTGGACGACCATCCGCTCAACGTCGGCGTGCCCGGCGCCTACTCGCGCGACTGCGCCAACCGTACGTTGCACGAGTCCGACCTCGTCATGTTCATCGGCAGTCACACCGGCGGCCAGGTCACTAACAACTGGATGTTCCCGGCGCCCGGCAGCCGCGTGATCCAGGTCGACATCGCGCCCGAGGAACTCGGCCGCAATTACCCGAATGCCGTCTCCGTGCTGGGCGACGCCCGCGCGGTGCTGGCGCGCATGCTCGAAGTGGCGCAGCCGCGCAAGGGCGCCACCGCCGCCTGGGTCAAGCGCACGCAGGAACTGGTGGCGGAGTGGCGCGCCGAGCGCGCCGAGCACCGCGATTCGAATGCCGTGCCCCTGCGCCCGGAGCGCGTCTGCCGCGCCATCTCGGAGGCGCTGCCCTCCAACGGCGTGGTGGTCTCCGACACCGGCCATGCCGGTATCTGGACCTCGCGCATGATCGAGCTCACCCACCCTGACCAGCGCTATTACCGCACCGCCGGCTCGCTCGGCTGGGGCTTCCCCGCCGCGCTCGGCGTCAAGTGCGCGCTGCCGGACCGGCCGGTGGTCTGCTTCACCGGCGACGGCGGCTTCTACTATCACATCGCCGAGCTTGAGACGGCGCGGCGCCACAACATCAACGCGGTGATCGTGGTCAACAACAACAGCGCGCTGAACCAGGAAATCCGCCTGAACGACGTTGCCTACGGCGGCAAGCAGCGCGGGCGTTCCGAAGAAATGTGGCGCTTCCCGGAGGTCAACTTTGCCAAGGTGGCGGAGTCCTTCGGCTGCGTCGGCATGCGCGTCGAGAAGCCGGAGGATTTGAAGCCGACGATCGAAAAGGCGATTGCGATGAACAAGCCGGTGGTGGTCGATTGCGTCACCGACATGTACGCCATCGCCCCGCACCCGTGGACGGCCACCGGGCGCGACTTCCACTCGTATCAAAAGACCGGCGCCTAGTGCGGAAAATGAGAGGAGAGAAGCCATGAGCACAGACGGCATCAAGCCCATCCGCCGCGTCGTCACCGGCTTGAACGCGCAGGGCAAGTCCTGCGTGCTCTACGACAGCGCCGCCCCCGGCGTGAAGGCCAGCGCCTTCAAGAAGGGCACCGGCATGACCGACATCTGGCTGTGGAACGAATCTCCCGCGCCGATCGACGGCAACCGCGACGACGGCGACGTGCCCTTTCACTTCGAGCCGCCGGAGACCGGCGGGCGCCTGCGCGTGGTGCAATCCGAGTGCAAGCCGAAGGACTACGACGCCTCGAAGGACACCTACATCACCGCCGAGCACGCGCCGCGCCGCACCGAGGGCGGCACCTGGGAGCGCGGCCGCCAGAGCCTGTTCCAGACCCGTATCCACAAGTCGGAAACGCTGGACTACGGCGTGATGCTCTCCGGCGAGCGCGTGCTGGTCACCGACGAAAGCGAACATGTGCTGACACCCGGCGACGTGGTGATCCAGGTCGGCAGCTGGCACGCCTGGTCCGACCGCAACTTCGGCAGCCAGATGGCTTTCGTGATGATGGCCGCCGAACTGGAGGATCAAAAATGAAATTCTCCGACCAGCCCGTACGCCGCGTCGTCGTCATCGACGAAAACCAGAAGTCGAAGGCGATTGCCGACGGCCCAAGCCCGGATGTGCGCACCGACCCCGCGCGTCCCGGCCTCATCCTCTCGCGCCTGTGGGTCACCGACAGCACGCCGGTGCGCACGGCCGGCGTGCGCGAAAGCGTGACGACGCTGCCGCATACCCTGGTGCCGCCGCCTGGCGGCTCGACATGCCATGCCATCACCTTTCCGCCCGAAGGCGGCGGCGCGCGCAAGGTGAAGGCCGAAGCCATCGAGGCCTGGTTCGATTCCCTCGGCGCGCGCGCCGCCTGGACCGGCGCCGGCGACGCGCCGCACCCCTACATGCAAAAGACCCGCACCCTGGAGTTCGCCCTGGTGATCGAGGGCGAGATCACGCTGGTGCTGGAGGCCGAAGAGGTGAAGTTGAGCGCCGGCGACACGGTAGTGCAGCGCGGCACCAACCACGCCTGGAGCAACCGCAGCGGCGCGCCCTGCACGGTGGTGTTTTCCACGCACGACGCCCGCTGAGAACCGCGGCCGCGCGCGCGCGGCCGCGGCAAGGCGGTCGGCAGTACCCAGGCCCGCGACAAGGGCCGGCAGCACACAAATTAGGAGACAGCACATGGTACGGATCCCCAGGGCCGCGCGGCTGCGCCGCCGCATCACTCGTGCATCTGGCCTGGCCGGCGCCTGCGCCGCCGGCTTGCTGGTGCTGTCGGCGCCGCTCAGCGCGCAGCCCGACGCCTGGCCGGTCAAGCCGATCCGCCTGATCGTCGGCCCCGGGCCGGACGTGCTGGCGCGCCAGCTGGCGCAGCGCATGACGGCGCTGCTCGGGCAGCAGATGTTCGTCGATCCGTTGCCCGGCGCCGGCGGCATCATCGCCGCCTCCACCACCGCGCAAGCGCAGCCGGACGGCTACACCCTGCTGTTTTCCACCGGCTCCTACACCATCCTCGACGGCCTGCAGCCCAAGCTGCCCTACAGCCTGCAGCGCGACCTCGAGCCGGTGACCCAGCTGGTCGAGATCCCTTTCGTGCTGCTCTCCCGCCCCACCCTGCCCGCGCAATCGCTCGACGAGCTGGTGAAGCTGGCGCGCGCCCAGCCGGGCAAGCTCAACTGCGCCTCCACCGGCACCGGCACCACCGCGCACCTCGGCTGCGAGCTGCTGCGCGCGACGGCGAAAATCGACATCGTCCACGTGCCCTACAAAGGCATCGGCCCGGCGCTGACCGATTTGATCGGCGGCCAGGTGGACTTCTTCTACTCCGTGATGCAGGCCGGCGCGCCCTACGCGCAGGACGGCCGCCTGCGCGCGCTCGCCGTGACAGGCGCCAAGCGCAGCAGCCTGCTGCCGGCGGTGCCAACGATGGAAGAGGCCGGCTACGGCCGCGCCGACTTCCTTTCGTGGAACGGCATCCACGCGCGGCGCGGCACCCCAGAGGCGGTGCTCGACCGCCTGCAGGCGGCCTTCGCGAAAATCATCGCCGCCCCGGATTTCCAGAAGACGCTGGTGGCCAGCGGCTTCGAGCCGGTGGGCAGCGCCCGCGCCGAGTTCGCCAGCTTCGTCAAGACCGACCTGCAGCGCTGGTCGCAGGTGATCAAGGAGGCGCAGGTGAAAGTGAACTGAGGGTGAACCGAGTGCCGCCGGGCGCGAACCCGGGCGGACGGCGCGAGGATGGGTCCGGCTATGCGGCCTCGCGCACATGCAGCCACAGGGGCTTGCCGTCAACGCCTTCAAAATCGACCATTTGCTTGATCAGGGTGTCGTCGAGGACATAGTCGGCCGCCAGCAGCAGCACGCCCTCCTCGCTGACCAGGTCGCGCGTCAGGATCATGCCGGGTTGCAGGCCCCTCGGCGTCAGGCGCAACTCGCGCGCCTGCGGCGGCGTCGTGGCGCCCTGCTCTTCCAGCAGGGCGGCGACCACCGCGGGGTCATAGCGCTTGCCGCTGGTGCGTTTGATGTAGTCGGCCGCGTCGCCGGCCGTCATGCGCTTAGGGCTCAGGGTGCCGATCTGCAGTGCGTCGAAATCATTGGCAACCGCAAGGACGCGCGCGCCCAGCGGAATGGCCTGGCCGAGCAGGCCGTCCGGGTAGCCCAGGCCGTCGAAACGTTCGTGATGGGAGCGCACCAGCCTGGCCACGCCGCGCAACTGGGCCAAAGGCATGAGCGCCGTCTCTCCCTTGGCTGCGTGCTTTTGCAGTTGCACCAGTTCCTCGGCGTTCATGGCGGCGGCCGATTTCAGCAGCAGCGTGTCGGGCAGCCCGATCTTGCCTATGTCGTGCAACAGGCCGGCGACCATCACGTCTTGCGCATCGATCATGCTCATGCCCAGGCGCCTGGCGAGGCGGCGCGCCAGGTCGGCAACGCGGCGCGAGTGCCCCGCTTCGCGGCCTTCGCGCAATTCGATCAGGTTGGAGAACACCTTGATCGAGGTGAGGAAGCCGGCCTTCAGGCGCTCGTTGGCGTCGGCCAGCGCGCCGTTCGACGTGCGCAACTCGCCGGTGCGCTGTTCCACCAGTGCTTCCAGGCCTTCGTTGAGCTGGCGCAGCTCTTCGTTCTGGCGCCGGGTCAGCTCCTCGAGCCGGCGGTTCTCATGTTCCAGGCGGCGGCGTTCCAGCGCCTGGCGCACGGTCAGCAGCAGTTCGCTGTCGTCCCAGGGCTTGGCGATATAGCGGTGGATTTCGCCCTTGTTGACCGCGGCGATGGTCGATTCGACATCCGAGTAGCCCGTCAGCAGGATGCGCACCGTCTCCGGCGAGGTGTTTCTCACCTCTTCGAGAAAGCGCGCGCCATCCATTTCCGGCATGCGCATGTCGGAAATCACCAGGTCGACGCTTTCGCCCGCGCACACCTGCAGGCCTTCGGCGCCGCTGAGCGCGGTGATCACGCGATAGCCGCAGGGGCGGAACAGCCGCTTGAGCGAACTGATCACGTTGGCTTCATCGTCCACGCACAGGAGGGTGGGAACGGGCGCGGCGGCAATCGGGGCGGCTACCAGGTTCATGTTTGCATCTCCTTCTCGGCCGGGCCGGCCGATACCGACTTGTGCACCGGCAGGCTCACGCTGAACGTGGTGCCCTTGCCGACGACGCTGCGCACTTGCAGCCGGCCGCCGTGCTTTTGCACGATGCCGTAGGAAAGCGACAGGCCCAGCCCGGTGCCCTTGCCGATCGGCTTGGTGGTGAAAAACGGGTCGAATATCCGCTGCAGGTTTTCCGGCGGAATGCCCTTTCCGGTATCGGTGACCTCGATGCGCACCAGGTCATCGCCGTCCATGCGGGTGCTGATGGTGATGGTGCCGCGCGCGCCCTCGATGGCATGGGCGGCATTGACCAGCAGGTTCATGAATACCTGGTTGACCTGCGACTGCAGGCATTCGACATCCGGTATGTCCCCGTAGTCCTTGACGACTTCGGCGCAATACTTGATCTCGTTGGCAACGATGTTCAGGGTGCTGTCGATGCCGCGGTGCAGGTTGCTCCATTCCCACTGCTGCTGGCTGTCGACGCGCGAGAAATCCTTCAGGTCCTGGACGATCTTGCGCACCCGCGAGATGCCCTCCTTGGACTCCCGCATCAGGACCGGAATGTCTTCCTTGAGGAATTCCAGGTCCAGCCCGTCCTTGAGCTCCTTCAGGGCCGCGGCGTGCACCGGGCTGCCGGAGATGGCGGGCTCGGCGGCTTCATAGCCGGCCAGCACCTTGAACAGGTCGGCCAGGTATTTCTCCAGCGAGCCCAGGTTGGAATGCACATAGCCGATCGGGTTGTTGATCTCGTGGGCCACCCCGGCGGCGAGCTGGCCCACCGAAGCCATCTTCTCGGACTGCAGCAACTGCGCCTGCGCTTCGCCAAGACGCCGGTTCAGTTCGGTGAGTTCGGAGTTGCGCCGGAGCAATTCGCTTTCGGTCCGCTGGCGCCGCTCCACGTCGGCCTCGAGTTGCTCGTTGGCGCGGGCAAGCTGCGCGGTGCGCTTTTCCACCAATTGCTCCAGATCGACCTGCGCGGTGAGCAGGGCCGACTCCGCCATCTTGCGTTCCGTGACGTCCTGTAGGGTTTCGATGGCGCCGGTGATGTTGCCGTGCGGGTCGCGCAGCAGCGCCGCGGTGAATACCAGCCAGCGCCCCGCCTCGCCGAAATGCGGAAAAAAATCCTCCGCCTCATAGGCGCCTTCGATCACGGGCGAGCGGCGTGACTTGCCGCGGTAGTGTGCCTCGACGGCCTGCTCCGGAGCACCGGAAAGCACCAGGTCGGCCATGATAGGCCGCTCCTCGGAATGGAAGGCGCGCCAGGCCTCGCTGCGGCCCACCATTTCGCCGGCTAGTATTCCGGTGACCGCCTCGCAAGCGTGATTCCAGTGCGTCACTTCATGCTGGGCGTTGATCACGAAAGTCGGCACCGGGCTGCCCTCGATCACCTGGGTCTGGATTTCGCGAAACTGGTACTGCGCCTTTTCGGCGCGTTTCAGTTCCGTGATGTCCACATAGGTGACAAGCACAGTCTCTTGTTTTTGAAAATCGATGACGCAGGCAGTCACATCGACCCAGCACTCCCGGCCATCCTTGGTATTAAGCTGCCTCTGAAAGCGGGTCGACGCCGCTTTGTTCTTGCGCTCGCTCCTGCGGCGGCCGCGCTCGCGAATTGCCTCGCGTTCGGCCGGGACCGCCATTTCCCAGAACTCCATGGCGCACAGTTCGGCAACCGAAAAACCTGTCATGTCCCCGGCGGCTTGATTTGCGTAGATGATCCTGCCGCCGCGATGCAGGGCGATACCCAGGTGGGTGCTTTCGGCGAGGGTGCGAAAGCCGGTGTCGCTTTCATCAAGCGCTTCGGCTTGCGGCTGGTATGAGAGATCATGTGCCATGAATATCCTGGTTCGGCTAGTAGGGTCAGGCGGCGAGCAACGAGCCCGCGTCGGCACTGCGGCGCTCGATCTCGGCCAGTGCATGGCGGTAGTTTGGCCATGGCATGCCAAGGCGTCCCCAGGCTTCGGCATCGAGCCGGGGCACCATTTCGCCGGGGTCGCCGCAGAGGTCCAGGGCGTGCGCGGTCACGTCGGCCAGATGCACCAGGTCGGCCAGTCCGGCGGCTCCGGGCGGATTGCCGGACGGTTCGTGATGCAGGGCGATGGATTCCTGAATGACCTCGGCGAAGTTCCAGCGCTGCGCCAGGGCCGCCCCCACCAGGGCATGGTCGAGGCGGAGGACTTCGTGTTCGGCTTGGCTGCAGGAGCAATCGTGCGTCTTCTGGTGCAGCGCCACCTTGCGCGAATGCTCGGGAAAGCAGGTCACCAGCACCAGCCGGCCGATGTCGTGCAACAGGCCCGCGGTAAAGGCCGACTCCTGGTGCCGGCCGATGCAGGAGGCCAGCACATCGGCGCTTTGTCCGACCACCAGGCTGTGTTGCCAGAATATCTTCTGGTCGAACCAGCCCGACTCGAACACCGGAAAGCTGCCGGTGACCGCCGCCGCCAGGGTCAGGTTGTGCAGGTTGCGCTGGCCCAGCACGACCATGGCGTTGTGCACCGACACCACCTGGCCGGGCATGCCGTAAAAAGGCGAGTTGGCGATGCGCAGCACGCGCGCGGCAAGCGCCTGGTCGCGGTCGAAAGCCCGGCCGACGGCGGCAATGTCGGGGTCGTCATGGCTGAACAGCTCGAGCAACTGCATCACCACGCTCGACAGCGAGGGCAGCTGGCGCACCGATTGCATCACCTGGTCGACGCCGAGAACGGTCATGAGCGCGTTCCCGTGCGGTATTCATACAGCGCGCGGAACAGCGCCTGGCTGGTGACGTCGGCGGCATTGCGGCGGAACAGGAAGGACAATCGTTGCAGCACCAGGCGGCACGCGTCTTCGTCCGGTGCGCCGGCGGGCGCGCCGGGCGGGATTGAAAAGCCGGCGGCTGCCGCTTCGGCCGGGAGCGGATTCATGCCGGCACTCCCGTCTGATCCAGCATCAGGAGCACGCCGCCGGAAGCCGAGCGCCGGCCCATGGCCCGGCTGCTGACCTGGTAGGCCGTGCCCGCTATCACGCAGTCGCAGGCTTGCGCGCGATCGCCGTGGAACCATCCGACCAGGTCGGCCGGCAGGCATTCGCCGATGAACCGGCCAATCATCGGCGCTGCCGCGCCGCACGCGGATTCCGCCGCCAGATTGGAAGCCGCGATCATCCCTTCGCTGTCGATGCCGATCAGCGGCACCGGAACGTGCTGCAGCATTTCCTGCACCACCCGCAGGGTGGCCTCGTCGCGCTTGACCTGCAGCGCGCCGTCGTCCAGCAGGCCGCGCAGTTCGTCATTCACCTGGCCCAGCCGCGCGTTGGTTTGCGCCAGATCCCGCATCAGGCGCCGGTTTTCGCTGACGATTTCCTTGCGCCGGAAGGCCTCTTCGATATTGGCCAGCAGATGTTCGTCATCCCACGGCTTGGTCAGGAACTTGTATATCGCCCCTTCGTTGATCGCGTCCGTCACCGATTTCAGGTCGGTATAGCCGGAGAGCATCATGCGCACGCTGTCGGGGTGGATTTCCTTGACCCGGCGCAGGAACTCCACGCCGGTCATGCCCGGCATGCGCTGGTCCGAGACCACCACGTCGACCCGGTTCTCCGCCAGCAGGCGCAAGCCCTGGAGCGCGCTGTCGGCGGTGAGCACGCGGTAGTTGCTGCGCCGCAGGATGCGCTTGAGCGCGCTCAGGATGTATTCCTCGTCGTCGACCAGCAGCAGGGTGCGCTCCGCGCGCTGGCTGGAAATGAAGTCGCTGGCCAGGCTCTTTCCTTCGCGCAGCATCGCCTCGAAAGCGGGGGCGGCCACCGGCCTGCTGAAGTAATAGCCCTGGATCATGTCGCAGTCGTTGGCAATCAGCAGCCCGAGCTGCGCCTCGGTCTCCACCCCTTCGGCGACCACCGTCAATTTCAGGTTGTGGGCCAGGTTGATGATCGCCCGCGTGATTGAGGCATCGCTCGGATCGGCGGTAATGTCGCGCACGAATGCGCGGTCGACCTTGAGGGCGTCGAGCGGAAAGCGCTTGATATAGGAGAGGCTGGAGTAGCCGGTGCCGAAGTCGTCGACCGAAATCTTCACGCCCAATTGCTTGAGCCGCGTCAACGTCGCGACCGCCTGCTCGGGGTCGTGGACCAGGAAGCTCTCGGTCAATTCCAGCTCGAGGAATTTCGGCTCCAGTCCGCTTTCACCCAGGGCTGCGGCGACGGTCTCGAAGATGTTGTCCGACTGCAGCTGGCGGCCCGAAAGATTGACGGCGACCGGAAGCCCGCCGAGGCCCGCCGCCTGCCAGCCGCGGGTTTGCCGGCAGGCGCTGCGCAGGACCCAGGCGCCCAGGGCGATGATCAGGCCCGATTCCTCCATTTGCGCAATGAACCGGTCGGGCGGCACCAGGCCCCGCAGCGGATGCTCCCAGCGCACCAGGGCTTCCATGCCCGTGATCTTGCCGGTGCTGCACGATACCTTGGGCTGATAGTGCAGCACGAACTGCTCCTCCGCGATGGCGCGGCGCAACTCGTCTTGCGTCGGGTCGGCGTCGTCCGGAATCGTCAGCGGCGGGCTGGCCGGCGTGTCGTCGGCGCATGCGGCGGCGCCGGGCAATGGCGCAACAGGCGGCGCGGCCTCATGCATGATCGGCGCTCGCCGCAAGGGCGCGGAACGCGCCGGCGCAAAGCAAAGGCAGGTATCTTGTCTTCACGGGGCCTCCAATAAGAGTAGGCGGACGGCTTCGCTGCCGGAAGTGCGCAAGTGCGCGAAGATGTTGATCTGGGTGATGCGGACGAAGTCGTTGGAACCAGCCCATACTATGGGCGCGCCCGGCAATCCCGTCGCTGGAACAGGCGGGAAATCCGTGCCTATTCCCGAGGCCGGTTTGCAACCGCGGACAAAGCCGTGCGGAAGGTGTCCCCCATGTGCCGCGCGGGCGGACCGCGCCGCCCGGTTTGCATTCCTCCTGCGCTTGCCGCACAATCTTCCGCAAGCGCCACGCCCAGGAGAAAACATCCATCATCGGCATGCGCAGGGGGAAGCCATGGGTACCAGCGCATTGACCGTCGGCATAGGCGTAGTGTTTCTATGCATCGTCGCCTATTCGCTCGCCGGCGGGCGCACCGTTTCCAAGCAGTCGCGCGGCTGGATCTACCGCGAGGAAGAGCCGGGCAAGTACTGGAGCGCGGTGGTGTCCTACGCCATCGCGGCGTTGCTGTTTTTCGCCGTCGCCTGGCACTGGCACGCGCGCGGGCCGGCTTAGGCGCATGTCCTCCGACCGCCTGGTCAAGCTTGTCATCATCGGCAGCCTGCTGGTGATCGTCGTCGCCTGGTTGATGGCCGAGCACCTGCCGGCGCCGGAGAAGCTCAACCCCGGTACGCTGGAAGAGCCGGACCAGCGGCCGACGCGCGACAAGCCCTTCGACACCAAGGTCGAGGGGATGGACTACCGCATCGACCCGCGCTACACCTATGAGATCGCCGGCCTGGTGGTGAGCCTGCACGATTCCAAGGCCTGGTGGGACTACGCGCACCGCGAGTGGGGCGACCACATCAACGTCGCCGACCTCTGCGTGGTGTGGGGCGAGAACGTGCGCCGCGACGCCTACCGCCGCGCCAGCTTCACCCACACGCAATGGGAATGCTGGTGGAGCACGCCGGCGCTGCCGCCGGAGCATGCGTTCGACGGCGCCTCGATGTCGAACAACCACGTGCTCACCGACGACCCCGACGTGGCGCGGCGCCTGCGCGACGTGCGCATCGGCGACGAAGTGCGGGTGCGCGGCTACCTCGCCGACTACACTACCTTCAAGGACGGCGCCGCCCGGGGCATGCGCAAGACCAGCATCGTGCGCACCGACGAGGGCGAGGGCGCCTGCGAGGTGATCTGGGTGCAGGAGCTGACCATCGTGCGCTCGCACGGGCGCGGCTGGCGCATCGCCGGCAAGATCGGCGCGGGCCTGCTAGTGCTCGGGCTGATTGTCTGGATATTGCTGCCGCCCAAGCTCGACGATTAGGGGCACGTCGCCGCAGCGCGACGCAAAAGGCGGTGCCGCAGCGCGACGCAAAAGGCGGTGCCGTAGCGCGACGCAAAAGGCGGTGCCGCAGCGCGACGCAAACCGCGCCGTGCGCGACCTGAACCGGCGCCCTCACGCGTGATAGCGATACCAGCGCGCCGAATCCGCCGCGCCGCACCCTCGCACCCACGCTTCGCCCACGCGTAAGCACTACAACGGCGATCTAGCTCTTCATTAGTACTTTGGTGGTATTGCGGCAGTGCAACCTGCCGCCTATGATGCCTGCATACCCGCTGCGTCATCAGTCATCCAAACAAAACAGCGATGACACAGCGGTCCGAATTGAAAAATCCTAACGACCGGTTTGTCTCCTCGGACTGTTGTAGTCCCCTCCTTTGTGTACAGTCCGATTAGCCCCTGGGCCCCCTCGCCCGGGGGCTTTTTTTTTTCGGCGCCGCGCGACATTGATGCAACCTGCGCGCCGCGCCGCTGTCTATTCATGCGGCTACTCTCGTCACCCTGCAACTGCGGGCAGGACAACGGCGGCGGCCATGGCTGCGGCGTACGGCAATGCTGTCGCCCGGCCATCATTAAAACAAGCGGCAGCCGCCGCTCAACAGCTTCGCCATCGCCTTCTCGATTGTCCGTCCAGCGGTTCGCGCTTGGGTAGCGCCTTTCGTGACATTGCGCGAAGCACACCAAGGAGTCCACATGTCTGCTTTTGCCCTTCTTCATCGCGGCGCCCCCGTCCGTCGCACCGCTCCGCGCCTGGCGCTTGCGCTGGCCTGTGTCTTATCCTTCACTGCCGCCGCGCATGCCGCCGACAGATCCGCCGCGGCCCAAGCGCAGGCGCAATACAAGCGCGACCTCGCCGCCTGCGACAGCAACCGCGCCACCGAAGACCGCGGCACCTGCCGCACCGAAGCCGGCCGCGCCTACGCGCAAGCGAAAGCAGGCGACTTCAACAACCCGGTGGACTACCGGCAGAACGCCCGCGCGCGCTGCGAGGCGCTCAAGGGCGGCGACCGCCAGGCCTGCGAGTCGCGCATGAGCGGCGGCGGCTCCACCGAGGGCAGCGTGGGCGGCGGCGGCATCCTGCGCGAAAGCACGCGGACGGTGCCGGCCAGGTAGGGTTCGCCTGTATCGCGGGCTGCCGCGCTGCTGCACTGCACATGCCCGGCGCCGTACCGGCAGCCGGGGCCGGGCGCGGTGGTATCTACAGCGGCGCGCCGCCGCTGATCGCCATCCGGCTCGCCAGGTCAGCAAACATGTTGCGCAGCGCGACGAAGGAGTCTGCGCACGAAGAACATTGCCCGGTTTCCCCGAGGGAACCGGCGCGGCGGCAGACGACAGCGGCGCGGCAGGGACGCAGCCCCGGCCCTACCCCCAAGCCTAGCCCGGCGCGGAAGCCAGCGCGCCGGCGCGCTTGGCCTTCATGCGGTTCCACAGGCGCCACACCATGAAGGCCACGGTGGCGATGTTGGCCAGCAGCACCACGGCGTTGATGGCGTTGGTCCGGTGCATCAGGTGCTCGATCTCGAAAGGAATGTACAGCGCGCCGGAGAGCGCGGCCAGCCACTCGGCCCAGGCGCGGTCGCGCCACAGGCCGTAGCCTTCGGCGATGCGCACCGTGGCGTAGACGACAGCCAAGAAAAAGATCATGCGGAAGTTGGCGTTTTGCAGCACCTCCGCGTAATGCAGCAGCATGCCGGGGTAGCGGCCGTCCGGGTTCAGGTTGTAATGGCCGATCAGCGCCAGGGCGATGCGTTTGGTGTCGTGGTGCACCAGGCTGAGCAGGCCGAAGGCGGCGGCCAGCGCGGCCACGCCCTTGACGCCTTCGAAAATGGCGATGGCGCGCAGGGTGGCGCGCTCGCGGGTGCGCTTCAAGGGGGGATCGGCGGGTTCGTCGTGGCTCATTGGAATGACGTGGGGCCGGCGCGGCAAAAAGCCAGCGCCCGGGTTTTGCTGTTTATCCAGCATACCGCAAAGCCTGTGCCCGGCCGCTCGCGCGTGCTGCGCGGCCCGCTATGGGTTTTTGCAGGCTTTGCGTCCGGAGACGTCGGCTGACACGCTCGACAGGTTTTGGTCGGGCAGTTGTGCCCATAAGCAGGGTGCGAGGGCCCACTCGCTATAATGCGCGCTTGCGCCCGCCGGCGACCAGCCGCGGCGGGTGCCTCTGGGCCGCCGGTCCGCCGAGACCTTCGAACATGCAATCCCCCCCGCCGTCCCACCGCCCCCTGCTCGCCGGGCGCGGCTTGGCATTGCGCTGCGGCCTGCTCCTTTTGCTTTCCTTGTTCTTCGGCGGCCTGCTGGAAATGGCGCACATGCCCGCCGCCCTGCTGCTGGGGCCGATGGCCGCCGCCGTGGTGGTGGCCGCGATGGGCGCCAACCTCTGGATCCCGGGCAAGGCCTTCATGTTCGGCCAGTGCCTGATCGGCCTGTTGATCGCGCGCAGTTTTTCGCCCGCCATGCTGGGCGCGGTGAAAACCGAATGGGCCGTGCTCGGCGCCACTGCCCTTGCCGTGGTCGGCGCCTCCACCGCGGTGGGGTGGGTGCTGGCGCGCCTGCGCATCCTCCCCGGCAGCACCGCCATCTGGGGCCTCTCGCCGGGGGCGGCCACCACCATGGTGATCATGAGCGAGGCCTACGGCGCCGACATCCGCCTGGTCGCCTTCATGCAGTATTTGCGCGTGGTGATGGTGGTGGTGGTGGCCTCGCTGGTCTCCACCTTCTGGGTGGCGCACAGCGGCTCGCTGATTCCCGCCGTGATCTGGTTCCCGCCCACCGACCCGCTGTGGTTTTTGGCAACCATCGCGCTCGGCGTGGCCGGCGCGGTAACAGCCAAGGTGCTGCGCATTCCCGCCGGCTCCGTGCTGGTGCCGATGGCCTTCGGCGCCATCGCCCACGGCGTGTTCGACATGCCGCTGCAGTTGCCGCCCTGGTTCCTCGCCATCAGCTACGCCCTGGTCGGCTGGAGCATCGGCCTGCGCTTCAACCGCGCGATTCTGCTGCACGCCGCCCGCGCGCTGGCGCCGATCGCGCTGGCCACCTTCGTGCTGATCCTCATCTGCGGCGGCCTGGCCTGGCTGCTGCACGTGTTCGCCGGCATCGACCCGCTAAGCGCCTACCTCGCCACCAGCCCGGGCGGGGTCGATGCGGTCGCCATCATCGCCGCCTCGGCCAAGGTCAACGTCTCCTTCGTCATGTCGATGCAGCTGGCGCGCCTGGTGGTGGTGATCATCGCCGGGCCGCCGCTGACCAAGTACGTGGCCAGCTTGTTGCCGAAGGAAGAGGCGGAAACGCCGGCGTGAAGGCGCAGGCGTGCACCGATGGCCGCCTTCGCCCTGAATGAGGCCGGAGGAGCGGCTTTTTCTTCCCGGCACGCTGCTGCACGCACTGCCCGACAATGCGAAAATAGCGCCTTACCCGCCTTCCCCCGGACTCTCGCGTGAACCCCTATGAGTACCTGAGCGAGAAGCTCAACAACATGCTGTTCGACGCCATGGAAAAGGCGCAGGACAAGCAGATCAAGGCCGCCGAAGCCGGCCCGGCGGCGCCGCCCGCGCCGCTCACGCCGGAAGAAATGGCGGCCTTCGCGCGCACCCGCGAATGGGCCTGGCGCTATCTGATATTGCCGTCGCTGACCATCCTGGTCGTCGCCGTGGCCTCCTTCTACTCCGGCACCATCGGCATTCCCTCCACCCTGTTCGCCATCGGCTTCGTCTTTTGGGCCGTCGCCAACCGCAAGGTGGTGTGCCCGCGCTGCGGCGCCTCGCTGCTGGGCAAGGCGGAAAAGCGGCCGGCCTGCGGCAGGTGCGGCGTCAAGCTGCGCGAAGGCAATTGAAGCAGTCGCGCGGGGGCGAACCTGGCGTAAGCCAGGCAGTCACTGTCCCGATCACCAGCACCGGAGAGCGCCGTGGAAAAACCCAGTGATGCGATGAGCCAAGTCCCGCGTGCCGGCACGCTGGCCCCGGGCTGGTCGCCCGTCGCCGTCGCCTCCCTGACCTGGGGCGACCTGCTGAAACACAATGCCTGGCCTCTCGTCGCGTGCGTGCTTTTCGTCTGCATCGGCGCCAGCCCGCGCTACGGCATTTTCGCCTGGTTCCTCGCGGTGCCCATATTGCTGTGGGCGATGTTCACGCTGGTGCGCATGGCGATACGCCCGCGCGAGCGCAAGTGGCGCGGCCTGCGGCTGGCGCTGTGGGCCGCGGGCGCGCTGGTGATCGTCGCCGCCCAGCATTACAACGATTACGCGGCGCGCCAGCAGGGCGACGCGGTGGTCAAGCAGGTGCAGGCGCACCGCGTGCGCACCGGCGCCTGGCCGCGCGAGTTGCAGGAGGTGGGCCTGGATGCGACGGCGCTGAGCCACGAGTGGGGTCTGCGCTACGGCGCTTCGCCGGGCAGCGACCCGATCCTCAGCTACCGCGCGCCCGGGCTGTTCTTCGACGCCTGGTTCTACGATTTCAAGAAGGGCGTGTGGGAGTTCCACGCCGACTGAGCCGCCCTTTGGAGTGCGTTGCGCCGACCGCAAGCAAGGTCGATTGCTTGTCGTTCCGCAGAGGCGGCGAAAGCGCGCCGGCGATCAGACCGCGGCTTTTAGCCGAGGATGCGTGTCAGGTCGGCCAGGCTCAAGGGCTTGGTCAGGTGGTGGTCAAAGCCGGCCTCGGCGGCGGCCGCTTTGTCTTGCCGCTGCCCCCATCCGGTGACCGCGACCAGCAGCAAGGTCTTGCCCCACGGTTCACCGCGCATGGCCCTTGCCACTGCATAGCCGTCCATATCCGGCAAACCGATATCCAGCAACACCACCTCCGGCCCGAACCCACGCGCTTGCGCAATCGCGGTCTCGCCGTCGCATGCCGTCTGGACATCGTGGCCGCGCATTTCTAGCAGCATCGCAATGCTTTCGACGATATCGACATTGTCGTCGACGACGAGTATTTTTCGCGGCCGTTCCAGGCCGGCCGCGGCGGCTAGTGGAGCGGCTTTCTGGATTTTCTGGAAGGCCGGGAGCCGCACCACGAATTCGCTGCCGTGCCCGAGCCCCTCGCTCAAGGCCTGCACGGTGCCTCCATGGAGTTCCACCAGGCCGCGCACCAGAGCCAGGCCGATGCCCAGGCCGCCCTGGGCGCGATCGCGCGCGGACTCCACCTGGGAGAACTTCTCGAAGATGCGGGTCAGGTAGTGGGGCGCGATGCCCATGCCGTTGTCGCGAATGCGTATCACCGCGAGGCTGTCTTCCCATCCGGCGATCAGTTCGATCTTGCCGCCCTGGGGGGTGTACTTGGCGGCATTGTTAAGCAGATTTTGCAGCACCTGGATCAGGCGCGTCGGGTCGGCGTCGAGCCAGACGGGCGTCTCGGTGACGGTCATGCTGAAAGAATGGCCGGCGGCTTCGATCAACGGCCGGGCCGCTTCCACCGCCGCCTGCACTATCGCGCGAAGTTCACATGACTCGCGCCGCAGCACCACCTTGCCTTCGGCGATGCGGGAGATCTCCAGCAGGTCGTCGACCAGATGCGTCATCTGCCCGACCTGCCGCTCCAGGATATTCAGGCACCATTCGACCCTGGGCTCGGGCAGCTTCAGCGCGGCCAAAATCTGCAGGACGTTGTGCATCGGCGCCAGCGGGTTGCGCAACTCATGGGCCAGGGTCGCCAGAAATTCGTCCTTGGCCCGGTCCGCGCCCGACAGGCGCTCGTTGGCGTCGCGCAACTCGGCGCGGGTTTTGAGGAGTTCCTGTTCGTATTTGTGGCGGTCGGCGACGATCATCATCGCCACCTCCTGCAACACTTCGCCCCCATGCCGGCGGCGCGCGATGTTGACCAGCATGGGCAGCGTGTGGCCATCGCGATGCCTGACGTCGAGAGCGACTTCGGCGACCGATTCCTGCATGTTCAGCAGGGGAATCAGGTGCGTCTGGTGGAAAACACGGGCACCGATGGTCAGGAGATCCGGGAAGCGCCTGGCCGCCAGGTCCTCCCCTGTATAGCCGAGCCACGCCCTCAGGGTGGCATTGCATCGAAGGATGTTGCCGCTTACGTCCGTCAGCAGGAGCCCGCAGGCGGCGTGTTCGAAGAGATCGATCGGCGCGGCATCATCCGGCATCTACAGGCCCATTTGGACGAAAAAATCGTCCATCGCGCGGGCGCTGGCGGAAGGAGCGCTGAGATGAGGGCAGTGGCCGACGTTGTCGATCACCGTCAGGACGCTTTCGGGCATGTGCTGATGCAGAAACCGGCCCACGGTTTGCGGCGCGATCAGATCATCGGAACACTGCAATATCAGCGCGGGGTGCGGCATCTTCGGCACATCGGCCCGATGATCCGAAAGAAACGTCACCCGCGCGAAGTGCCGCGCGATGTCGGGGTCGGTGCGGCAAAAGCTGTTGGTCAATTCGACGCCGAGTTCCGGCTGGTCCGGCGCGCCCATGATCGCCGGGGCCATGTTGCTGGACCAGCCCAGATAGTTGCGGTCCATGGTTTCCAGCAGGCCGTCGATGTCCGGCCGCGAAAAGCCGCCCATGTAATCGCCATCGTTGATGTAACAGGGAGACGGTCCCACCATGACTTGCGGCCCGAACCGCTCGGGGGCCTTGATGGCCGCGAGCATGCCGATGGTCGCGCTGACCGAGTGGCCGATGAAAATCACCGGCCCGTCGGCGAACTCATCGATGATTTCGATGATGTCGTCGGCGTAGCCATGCAGGGAGTCGTACTTTTTCGGATCGTAGGCCTTCAGGTCGGAGCCGCCGCTGCCGACCAGGTCGAACCTGATCGTCTTGAAGCGCGCCTCGTAGGCCGGCGCCATCAGGCGCCACATGTTCTGGTCGCAGCCGAACCCGTGGGCGAACATCAGGGTGCGCGCGCCGCTCCCCGCGACTTGAACATTGTTGCGCTTCTGGACTGTCATCAGGGATCTTGAGTGAATGAAGGGGTGAAGCAATCTTGCCGGACGCGGCGGACGCAATTTCCGCGAGCTTACGCAGTATTGCTGGAATCGTTGCCGTGATATGTAGGAAAACGCCTACACTTCTGGAGGAGGCGGGAGCCCCCCGGCCTGGAGGGCTCCTTGGGGTAAGCTCGGGGGTTAAGCTGAAACCGCCGCCCAGCCACGCCAACAATCGGACCGCACCGTGGGAAAAAACCGCCTCGAAGCGTTCAGCGACGGCGTCATCGCCGTCATCATCACCATCATGGTGCTGGAGCTGAAAGCGCCGCACGACGCCTCCTTAAGCGCGCTCGCCGAACTGTGGCCGGTGTTCCTGAGCTACCTGCTCTCCTTCGTCTACACCGGCATCTACTGGAACAACCACCATCACCTGATGCACGCGGTGCGGCGCATCAACGGCAGCGTGCTGTGGGCCAACCTGCACCTGCTGTTCTGGCTTTCGCTGATTCCCTTCACCACGGCGTGGATGGCGGAAAACCATTTCGCCGAGGGGCCGGTGGCGATGTACGCCTTCGTGCTGCTGATGTGCGGCGTGGCCTACACCATGCTCGCCACCTGCCTGTCGAAAATCGACGATCACAACGCCACGCTCGGCATGGTCAGCGGGCGGCGCGACATCAAGGGCCTGCTCTCGGTGGCCGGCTACGTGCTGGCGATCGGCTGCGCGTTTTTCGCCAAGTGGGTGTCGCTGGGGGTGATCATCGCGGTGGCGCTGATGTGGTTCATCCCCGACCGGCGGATCGAAAAGTCGATGCATCAGGAAGGCGCGGCGCCGGAGTAAGCGGGCCGCCGCCCGGCGCGCCCGGGTACCTGGTCCTTACCCGCGCCGCCGGCCGCGGCGCAGCCCGCCTGGCTTTGGGTGCCTTCCCCGATACATACTTTCGTATAGGACCAATTGTCGGGTTATGTCGCTAGCATGCGACATGGTCCGTAACGGGAATCTCTCCCGGCGGCGCCGCCGTGCCACCTCGAAGGCACGCCAGGGGAGTTGCCGTGCAAGAACAACAAGTTTCTCCGGTGGGTGGATTTGCGCACGGGGCGCGCCGCGTGCGCGCGCAGGGCAAGTACCTCGCGCCGCCCAAGGCCTCGCGCCTGACGGTTTCACATCCACGGGTTTCGCATCGGCGGGTTTCGCATCTCCGGGTTTCAAATCTGATGGTGCGGCCGCTCGCCCTGGCCTGCGCCCTGGCCTGGGCGCCGGGGGCCTGGGCCTGCAATGCCGGCGACAGCGCCACGCTGATCGCCTGCGTCGCCAACAGCGCCGGCGACGGCACCATCAACATCACCGCCAACATCACGCTGGCGGCCAACTTCAATTCGGTGCTCGGCAGCACCGTGGTGATCAACGGCAACGGCCACACCCTCGACGGCGCCGGCACCTATCGCGGCTTTTTTATCGGCGCCGGCAGCACCACCATCAACGACCTGACGATGAGCGGCCTGAAGGCGCAGGGCGGGGCCGGCGGGGTTGAGCTTGCCGGCGGCGGCGGCGGCATGGGCGCGGGCGGCGCGGTGTTCGTGCAAACGGGCGCCGCGCTGACGATCAACAACGTCAGCCTGCTCAGCAACAGCGCCGCCGGCGGCAACGGCGGCGGCTCGAACAGCTTCAC
>JAQGMJ010000022.1 GCA_028292405.1 Betaproteobacteria bacterium | reverse complement strand
GCAACAGGCCAGCGAACAGATCGCCCGCAATACCGAGAAGATCGCCGCCTCCGCCGAGCAGAACCAGGCTTCGGTGTCGCAAAGCCGCGATACGTCGAAAGAGTTGTCCGGACTGGCGGACCGCTTGCAGGGGTCGATGGCGCGCTTCCAGATGGACTGACACCAACAGTCTGCGCCAAAAGCAAAACGGCCTGTTCTTCGACAGGCCGTTTTCTTTGGATGGTGCTGTTCTAGCGGCGCTCGAAAGGCGTGCGCGGCACGGCAGCGCGCCCGGCCGGCTCGGCCTGCACCGGCGCCTTGCGCGGCTGCACGAATACCATCCAGCCGTCGAGATAGTCGCTGATCACCCGCATGACGGTCAGGCGCACCGGCATCGGCGAGCCGTCGCCGCGCTGCGCCTGGGTCGACAGGCCGGGCAGGGCGGCCCAGTCGGCTTCGCCTTGCAATTCGGGAAAGATGGCGCTGATGTGGGCGCCCTTGAACTTGTTCACCTGGCCGCGCAGCAGCATCGCCGCCACCGGCGTGATGTCGAGGATGTTGCCTTGGAAGTCGACTGCGATCAGCGGCTTGATCACGCTGTCGATCATCCCCTTGGCGGGCGCGAAACCGGCGTCCTCATCCGCCGCGTCGGTGGAACGCAGGGGCGCGGGGGTGTCGGAGAGGTTGAGATCGGACTGCATGGTCTTGCTCGTTTGCGTCTGGTCTCCAATGGACAGCACCTGCCGAAACGAGTTGCATGAATTCTTGGTTACATCATAAGCCTGTTGAGTCAGGAAAGAAATCTTGCACGGCAACATGGTTACATCCTGATCTAATGATGTTGCCGCACCATGTGGAAACATTGCTGCTGCATTGCGGTGCAACGAATGCTGCCCCACGGATCGCCCCTTTCACCGTGCTTCGAGTGTCGGTTGCGGTGTGCAGGGCGGATGCTGCGGCGCGATTAGCGAGGTTCATGCGCAGAGCAATGCAAAAGCCGCGCCCGGGCGGCGTCAGCTGCGCACTTGGAGGTGAGATGCCCGGCAGGGCGCCGGGTAGCGTTGCGGTTACGCCGGCCCGAGAGCGTCGCGCCCATGCGGCCGGCTGAAGTCGATGTGGGGCCCGAGCGGCACGATGCCGGTGGGGTTGACGTTTTTCTGGCCGCCGTAATAGCCGCGCTTGATGGCTTCGATGTCCACTGTATCGCCGAAGCCCGGGCGGGCGTAGAGGTCGCGTAAATAACCGTCGAGATTGGGATAGTCCGCCAGGCGCTTGAGGTTGCACTTGAAGTGGCTGTAGTACACCGAATCGAAGCGCACCAGGGTGGGAAACAGGCGCACGTCGGCTTCGGTCAGGCGTGTGCCGACCAGGTAGCGCTGCTTGCCCAGGCGCTGCTCCAGTTCATCCAGGCCGTGGAATACCTTGCGGCAGGCGGCGTCGTAGGCTTCCTGGGTTCTGGCGAAGCCGGCGCGGTAGACGCCATTGTTGATGTGCTCGTAGACAAAGTCGTTGATGCTGTCGATCTCGGCGCGCAGGGTGTCCGGACAAAGGTCGAAGGGCACGCCGGCGAGTTTGCCGAAGCCGCTGTTGAATATGCGGATGATTTCCGCCGACTCGTTGTTGACGATGCGCCGCGCCTGCCGGTCCCACAGCACCGGTACGGTGACGCGGCCGGTGTAATCGGGCTGCGCGGCGGTGTAAAGGCGGTGGATGTAAAAGCGGCCGTCGGCCGGCTGCAGGTCGTCCACGCCGTCGGAGGCGGTCCAGCCTTCGAAGCGCGGCAGCCCGGCCAGGGTCAGGCCGACTACCGCGTCCAGGCCTTTCAGGCGCCGCGCGATGGCGGTGCGGTGCGCCCAGGGGCAGGAGGGGGCGATGAACAGGTGATAGCGGCCGGCGGCGGCGGGAAACTCGGCGGCCGACTCGGTGCCGACGCGGCCGCGAAACGCCGAGGCCGGGCGCAAGAAACTGCCGTCGGCATTGCTGCGCCGGGCGACGTCGTCTTCCAGCCATTTTCCTTCCACGAGCATACCCATGATGTTTCCTTTATTCCGCGGTGGCGCCGGCGCGTTTTACCGCGACCGACCATTTGTCGATTTCGGTCTGGATGAAATGGCCGAAGGCCTCCGCAGTGGTCGGCATCGGCTCGCCGCCGCGGTCGCGCAGGTATTTGGCGAACTCTTCGTTCTTCAGTTGCGCGACGACTTCGCGGTTGAGCGCGGCGACGATTTCCGGCGGCGTGCCGCGCGGCGCCAGCAGGCCGGCCCAGCCCAGGGCCTCGAAACCTTTTTGCCCGGTTTCGGCCACCGTCGGCACGTTCGGCAGTTGCGGCGCGCGGCGGGCGGAAGTGACGGCGAGGGGAATCGCGCGGCCGCTCTGGATGTGCGGCATCGCGGCGGTGACCGAGTCGACCATCAGCGGCACCTGGCCGGCGAGGAAGTCGGCCTGCGCCGGGCCGCTGCCGCGATAGGGGATGTGGGTGATAAACACGCCGGCCTGCGCCTTGAACAGTTCGGCGGAGAGGTGCTGGGTGCCGCCGATGCCGGCGGAGGCGTAGTTCAGCTTGCCGGGCGCGGCCTTGGCCTGCTTCACCAGGTCCTGCATCGAGCTGATGCCGGCGCCGGGGTGGGCCAAGAAAATCAGGGGCACGGAAAACACGCCGCTGATCGGCGCAAAATCTTTCACCGGGTCAAAGGGCAGCGTTTTGTACAGGGTACGGTTGATCGCCATCGCGCTGCCGGCCATCACCAGGGTGTAGCCGTCGGGCGCGCTCTTGGCCACTGCATCGAGGCCGATATTGCTGCCGGCGCCGGAGCGGTTGTCGATCACCAGGGGCTGGCCCAGGCTTTTCGACAGGCGGTCGGCCAGGGCACGGGCGAAGACGTCGGTGGCCTGGCCCGGCGGGAAGGGGACGACCAGGCGCACGGCATGCTCGGGCCAGGCGGCCAGAGCGGAAAGAGGCGCAAGCGCGGCGCAGGCGCAAAGCAGGACGCCGGCCCGGAGAGCGAGGCGGCGTGGGATGGAATACAAGGGTGTCTCCTCGGAATTTGGCGGCCGCCGACGCAGCGTGGTGTCCGGTCGCGCCCCGGCGTTGGCTGCCGCTGCCGGAGTTTGTGCTCATTTTACTGCGCGGCGGCGAAGGCGCGCGACATGCTTCGCGCGGGAATTCAGGCGCGCGGCAGCAGGCGCGCCAGCACCGCCTGCAACTGCACCTTGTTCACCGGCTTGGTGAGGAATTCGGCCACGCCCTGGCGCGCCAGTTCGCTGCTTTGCTGGTCGCTGAATACATTGGCCGAGAGGATAACCATCGGCGGGTGCGGTGCCGACGGGTCGTCGCGCAGCACGCGGATCGCTTCCAGGCCGTCCATCTCCGGCATGTGCATGTCCATCAGTACCAGGTCCGGTTTGACTTCCTTTACCAGTTCAACGGCGCGCAGGCCGTCCGGTGCGATATGCACTTCCAGGCCGAGCTTGCCGAGCAGCAGGTTCATCAGCTTCTGGCTGACGGGATCGTCTTCGGCCAGCACGATGCGGGTGCCCGGGAGGAATTTCAGTTGTTCGGGAACGGGTTCGGTCATTGGGCTTACTTTACCAGTGGCGGCCAGGGGTGCCGGCAACTGTACGCGAAAGACGCTGCCGCGGCCGACTTCGCTCTCCAGGCTGATCGAGCCGCCGAGCAGCTCGGCCAGGGAGCGGACGATGGTCAGGCCCAGGCCGGTGCCGCCGTAGGTGCGGGTGGTGGAAAGCTCGGCCTGCTCGAAGGGCAGGAACACCGCGGCCTGGCGCTCCGGCGCGATGCCGATGCCTTCGTCGCGCAATTCGATCTTCAGGGTGTCGCCGACACGGTCGGCCGCCAGCACCGCCAGCTTGCCGGCGGTGGTGAACTTGAGCGCATTGCCGGAGAGGTTGAGCACGATCTGCGCGGCCTTGGTGCGCTCCAGGCGCACCGTCGAGTTCAGCCCCGGACCCGGCTCGAAGCGCCACAGCACGCCACGCTTGGAGGCGTCGGCCAGTTGCAGCTCATACAACTCCTGGAAAAACGCGCGCAGCGGCACGTCTTCCTCGAAGCGCTCTATCTTGCCGGCTTCGATTTTCGATAACTGCAGCAGGTTGTTGATGATGTCGGAGACGGTCTTGCCGCCGCGCTCGATGGTGCGCAGGTATTCCACGATGTGACCCGGCAGCCCGGCAGTCTGATCGTCCGAGGTCAGCAGCTGGGCGTAGCCGATCACCGCGTTGAGCGGAGTGCGGATTTCGTGGCTCATGTTGGCGACGAATTGCGACTTCGCCGCCGTCGCGGCCTCGGCCACCTGTTTGGCCTGCTGCAGTTCTTCGTGCGCTGCGTTGAGCTCGCCGATGCGCGCTTCCAGCTCGCGCGTCTGGCAGCGCAACTCGAGCTGGGCGACGGCCTGGCGCGACAGGGCGCGCAGGGCGTCGAGTTGGGCGGGGGCAAGCTGGCGCGGCTTGGTGTCGATCACGCACAAGGTGCCAAGGGAATGGCCTTCCGGAGAGACCAGCGGGGCGCCGGCGTAAAAGCGGATATTCGGGCTGCCCGTGACCAGGGGGTTGTCGAAAAAGCGCTTGTCTTCGAGCGCGTTGGCCACCACCAGGGGCTCACCCTGCTGCTCAAGGGCATGGGCGCAAAAAGCCAGCTCGCGCGGCGTCTCGGCGGCGGTCAGACCGGTGCGCGCTTTGAACCATTGGCGCGTTTCGTCGACCAATGAGAGCAGGGAGATCGGCGTGCCGCAGATGTGCGAAGCCAGCGCGACGAGGTCGTCGAACGACTTTTCTGCGGCCGTATCAAGGACCCCGTAGCGCTTCAGCGTCGCCAGGCGGGCGGCTTCGTCGGAGGGGGGCGGAGCGGAAATCATCGTGATTTTATTGGACCGCCTTGGGCGGCGGCGGGGCTGCGCGAGATATCAGTCGCGGTCATTATGCCAGCACTGTCCGTTACGGCGCGAGGCCGCCGCCGGATGCGCGCGGCGGTGCGGAGTTGCGCAAACCGCGGACAAGCGTGGCAGAATGAGTCAGGATTTGCGCGTCGGGGAGGAGAACCGTGCCGCGTAGCTGGAGAAGTCATGGCGTCTGAAGGGCCGAAAGGGCAGGAACGCGCAGACGGGGCGCCGCGTGGCGGCGAAACGGCCGGGATGCCTGCAGGCGACGCACGGCGCGATCCATTCGATGCATTGTTCGACAGCGGCATGCACGCTGCCTTGCTGGACGCGGCCGATATCGGCTGCTGGACCTTCGAGATTCCTGGCGGCGCCGGCTATCGCTCATCTTCGATGTTCCGCACCCTGGGCTACGCCGATGTGGTGGCGGACTGGACCCACGGGGACTTCCTGCGCTGCCTGCATCCGGACGACCGCGAGCGGGTGGAGGCGGCGCACGAGGCGGCGCGCCTGGGCGACGGCCGCTACGAGGCGGAATTCCGCGTTCTCTGGCCGGACGCGACGGTGCACTGGCTGTCGGCGCGCGGGCGGTTCGATTACGACGCCGCCGGCAACGCGGTGCGCATGTCCTGGGTGCAGTTCGACGTCACCCAGCGCAAAACGGCGGAGCTCGAGCTGGCCGCCAGCCGCGCGCGCTTCGAGAGCGTGATCGATCTGTCGCAGGACGGCATCCTGATCCATCACCGGGGCAAGATCCGCTATGCCAATCGGGCGGCGGCGCGGTTGCTCGGCGCCTGCAGCCCGGAAATCCTGGTCGGCCTGTCGCTGCCGGAGTTCATCACGCCGGACATGCGCGTGCTGGCGAGCCGCCAACTCGACCGCCTGTTCGACCAGGGCGGCGCCTTGCCCTACGTGGAGTCGAAAATGATTCGTCTCGACGGCGCGGTGATTGATGTCGAACTGGCCGCCACGGCGACCTGGGAGGAAGGCGAGCAGGTGGTGCATACGCAGATACGCGACATCGCCGACCGCAAGCGGCATGAGCGCGAAATCCTCGCGCTCAATCATTCGCTGGAGGAGCGGGTGCAGGCGCGCACCCGCGAGCTGGCGGCGGCGAATCGCGAACTGGAGTCCTACTCCTACATGGTGGCGCACGACCTGCGCGCGCCGCTGCGCGCCATCTCCGGTTTTTCCGGCATGCTGCAAGAGAGCCTGGCGCAACAACTCGACCGCGAGCAGCGGCGCTTTCTCGGAATCATCGTCGGCAACGTCGAGCGGATGAACAAGTTGATCGACGGCCTGCTGCAGTTCTCGCGCTCCGCCCGCGGCAGCCTGTCGCCGCAGCCCGCGGATACGCGCGCGCTGGTCGATGCGGTGATCCTGGAACTGCCGGGGCATGAGCGCGCGCAATTTGAGATCGGTGCGCTGCCGGCCCTGCTGGCGGACCCGGTGCTGCTGCGGCAGATCCTGATCAATCTGATCGACAATGCGCTCAAATACAGCCGCGGCCAGGCGCAACCCAAGATCGAGATATCGGCGCGCCTGCTGGCGGGCATGGACGTGATCCGCATCGCCGACAACGGCGTTGGCTTCGATGCCGCCTATGCGCACAAGCTGTTCGGCGTGTTCCAGCGCCTGCACAGCCTGCAGGAGTTCGAAGGCGCCGGCATCGGCCTGGCGATCGTGCGCAAGATCGTCGAGCGCCATGGCGGCCAGGTGTGGGCCGAAGGCGCGGTGGGCGAGGGCGCGCGGTTTTTCTTTTCCCTGCCGCGACAGGGCGGGGAAGCTGCCGGACCGAAGGAGAAAACCGGTGGCTTCTAGCCCTGGTCGAGCCGCTCCAGCAGGCCTTGCAGGGCCGGGCCGCAGGCGCTCTCGACCTTCAGGGCGAAAAGCTTGTCGGCGCGGGTGCGCCCGAAGTTGATTGCCGCCACCGGCTTGCCCATTTCCGCGGCCTTCAGGCAAAAGCGGTAGCCCGAATAGACCATCAGCGAGGAGCCCACCACCAGCAGGGCATCGCTTTGCGCCAGCGCTTCCCAGGCGCCGGCCAGCCGGTCGCGCGGCACGCTGTCGCCGAAGAACACCACGTCGGGCTTGAGCAGGCCGCCGCAGGCGGGGCAGGCGGGAATGACGAAGTCCTCGAAGCTGTCTTCGAGGTCCGCGTCGCCATCGGGCGCGGCGGCGCCTTGCAGGGCGGCGAAGCGCGGGTTGGCCGCCGCCAATCCGGTTTGTACCGTGGCGCGGGGGTAGGCAGCCTTGCAGTCCATGCAGCCGACGTGATGGATGCTGCCGTGCAGTTCAAGCACCTGGCTGCTGCCGGCGCGGGCGTGCAGGCCATCGACGTTCTGGGTCACCAGTTGGCGCACCCGGCCGGCCTGCTCCAGGCGGGCCAGCGCCGCGTGGGCTGCGTTGGGTGCGGCGCTTGCCATCTGCGGCCAGCCCAGCAGGCTTCGCGCCCAATAGCGGCGGCGCGTGGCGGGGTCGGCGACGAAATCCTGGTGCGATACCGGCGGCTTGCGCTTCCACGCGCCTTCACTGTCGCGATAGTCCGGAATGCCCGAGCCGGTGGAAACGCCGGCGCCGGTCAGCACCTGCAGGCGCGGATGGGCGCGCACGAATTTGACCAGCGCTTCGATCTGTGACCCGAGCGCATCGAGTGGTTTGATCTGCGAGCCCGGTACTGAATCAACCCGCGAATCAACCAACGGATCAGCCCGGGAATCGGCTTGCACAGCCTGGCTGGCGGTGAGTGGGGCAACAATCATGAAGAAAACCTAATCAAAGAGCGATTTGTGGGGACAATATTGCGCCGCAATCCATATTAACAATCACTTATCGGCGCTCGCCGATGGCCGGCGCGCAGTTGTGGCAAACTCCGGCTGGCCGCATCCGGAATATCAACAAATAACATGTCCGCCCAACTCCAGCCGATGGAACAACAAGCCTAAATGAGTTCCTTCCGGGTCATGCAGTTCAATATGCAGTTCGGCCAGGTCTGGGACGATGCCGACCCCGATCACGCGCCGCTCAACCTGGACCTCGCGATCGGCGAGATCCGGCGCCATGACGCCGACATCGTGATCCTCCAGGAAGTCGAGCAGGCGCGCGCGGGCGGGGAGCAGACCGAGCCGGCGCCCAACCACGCGCTTCTCAAGGCGGCGCTGCCGGGCTACGACAGTTACTTCTCCTACCCGAAAAAAGACCCGCGCGAACTGCCTTTCGGCATCGGTCTGGCGATTTTTTCCAAGACGCCCTTGCGCGCGCAGACGCGCGTGGTGTTGCCTTCGCCAGCGGTGGAGTTCGAGTTCGCCGGCAAGACCATGACGCCGACCGACCGCCTGCTGATCGGCGCCACTACCACCATCGGCGGGCGCGAAGTGCATGTGTTCGACGTCCACCTGCTGGCCTTTTTCATGCTCAAGTCGAGCAGCGAGCAGCACATGGAACAGCGCACCCTCGTGCTCGACGCCTTGCGCGCCTGCAAGGGGCCGACGCTGCTGGCGGGAGACTTCAACGTCAGCAAGCACGATTCGCTGCTGCAGCAGTTCGGCCGCGGCGGTTTCCACAGCGTGCAGAAGAAGGAAATCACCTGGCGCCGCCGGCCCTACGTGCTGGACCATATTTTTTACAGCAAGGAGCTGCGTCCGCTGCGCCACGAGGTGCTGCCGACGCCGGCTTCCGACCATCACATCCTGGTCGCTGATTTCGAGTTCACATGACCTTCTTTTTTCGCAAGGCCGGCGCGGCCTTCGCCTGCGCCTGTCTGGCGCTGGCCGGCGGCGCACGTGCCGATGACTTTCCCGCCCGACCGGTAAAAATCGTGGTGCCTTTCGCGCCGGGCGGCGGCAACGACGCCTTTGCGCGCCTGCTGGCACAGGGACTGTCGGTGGCATGGAAGCAGCAGGTGTTCGTCGAGAACCGTCCCGGCGCGGGCGGTAACATCGGCAGCGACTTCGCGGCCAAGTCGCCGGCCGACGGCTACACCCTGCTGCTGGGCCATACCGGCTCCTTTGCCATCAACCCCAGCCTGTACACCAAGCTCCCCTACGACCCGCAAAAGGACCTCGCGCCGATCAGCCTGATCGCCTCCACCCCGCTGGTGCTGGTGGTGGGGCCGAACGAGGCGGCCAATTCGGTGAAGGAGTTGATCGCCGCGGCCAAGGCGAAACCCGGCGCATACAACTTTGCTTCCAGCGGCAGCGGCACCGGCTCGCACCTCGCGGGCGAATTGTTCAAAAGCATGGCAGGCGTGCAGATCACCCACGTGCCTTACAAGGGCACCAGCCCGGCGGTGACCGACCTGCTGGGCGGCCAGGTGCAGATGATGTTCAGCGTGATTCCCACCGCGCTGCCTTACGTGCAGGCGAAGCGCCTGAAGGCGCTGGCGGTGACCGGCGCGCACCCGCTGCCGATGCTGCCGGGGATTCCCACGGCTTCTTCTTCCGGGCTGCCGGGCTTCGAGAGCACGCTGTCTTACGGCGTGCTGGCCCCCAAGGGCACGCCGGAGCCGGTGATCCGCGAAATCCACGACCAGACCGCGAAACTGGTTGCCACCGCGGCCTTCAAGGAAAAGTTTTCGATGGAGGGCGCGGAGCCGCTGTTCGGCACTTCCGCCGAGTTCGCCGTGCTGATCAGGGCGGAGACCGAGAAATGGCGCAAGGTGATCGTTTCCTCGGGCGCACGCGCCGAGTAGCCCGGCGCGGGTCCGGGGCTTGCGTGTCGTGCCCCGCGTGTTGTTCCTGCGCTTTTCCCTGCTCCTGCTCCTGCTACTCGGCCTTGATGCCGGCCTCGCGCACCAGCTTGCTGTACTTTTCGGTTTCGGCGCGCGCGTAATCGCGCAGGCCCTCGGGCGTGGTGCTGAGCGACTCGATGCCCATGGCGATGAACTTGTCCTTCACTTCGGCGCTTTGCATCGCGCGCGTGAGGTCGGCCTGCAGCTTGTCCACGATCGGCTTGGGCGTACCCGCCGGCAGGTAGACGCCCCACCAGTTATCCGCCACGAAGCCCGGCAGGCCGGCCTCGCCCAGGGTCGGAATCTCCGGCGCCACCGGGCTGCGTTTGGCTGTGGAGACGGCCAGCGCGCGCACCTTGCCGGCGCGCATGTGCGGCAGGATAGGCTGCGGGTCGGCCATCATCATCTGCACCTGGCCGGCCAGCACGTCGTTGATCGCCAAAATGCCGCCCTTGTAGGGCACGTGGATGATGTCGATATTGGCCATGCGCTTCATCATCTCGCCGCCCAGGTGGCCCAGGCTGCCCGAGCCGGCCGAGCCGAAATTGAGGGTGCCGGGCTTGGCGCGCGCCAGCGCGATCAGCTCCTTCAGGTTGTTGGCCGGAATGCCCGCGTTGATCACCAAAATCACCGGGCTGCTGGCGATCAGGCTGACGGGCGCGAAGTCGCGGTTCATCTCGTAGGGGACCTTGCTGATCAGCGGATTGACCGAGACCGGGCCGAGGTTGCCGATGACAAACGAGCTGCCGTCGTTCGGCTGGTGCGCCGCGTATTCCAGGCCGATGGAGCCGTTGGCGCCGGACTTGTTTTCGATCACCACCGGCTGCGCCCACAATTCCGAGAGTTTTTGCCCGACGATGCGCGCCATGATGTCGGAAGCGCCGCCGGGCGGGTAGGTGGCGATCAGGCGCACCTGGCGGCCTGGGTAGGCAGTCGGTTGGGCGGCGGCGGGCGCGGCGACTTGCAGCAGGCCGGCGTACAGCAAGCCGGCGTACAGCAGGCTGATGGCGAGGTTGCGGGCGTGCGACATTTTGTCTCCCTGTTTTTGTAGGCGGGCACGCAGATGATAGCGGGCCATGCGCGCAGCGCATCGCCGGCGCAGCCGCATGCCGCGCATAAGCGCGGCCCTAGCGCGGCTTGGACGGCAGGGGCAGGGTGAGCGTCTCGGTGCGCACCGGCGGCCCGGGCCATTGCGTGAACAGCGCCTTGATCATCGTCGGCATCACCTGCAGCAGGATGCCGGAAAAACCCTCGCTGAACACCGTGGCCTCGTAAAGCTTGTTCGGCTTTTCCGGCGTCGAATTACGCTCGACCACGTCCAGGCTCAAGCTGCGGCGATTGACGGTGGCCGGCATCACGGTGGTACCGGTGAAGCCGTAGAGCGGGTTCGAATAGGTGGGAATGAAGACCATCTGGCCGTTGACCATCACGCTGGAGCCGCCGCCGATCAGCGAGCCGGTGGGACCGAAGGCGGGGGTGGGGATGAGCTCGGTCTGCTGGTCGAAGGCGTAGCGCAGGAACACCAGCCAGTCCGCGCTGGCCGCCGGGGCGGGGCGCAGGCCCTTGGCCTGTAGTTCGGCGCCCACCAGCTCGGCGTAGTGGCTGAACTCCAGGCTGCTTTCCTGCTCCTTGCGCGGGGCGACGAAAAAAGTCTTGCCTTGCAGGTCGGCCGGCAGCTTGTTGATCGCGCTGATGTCGGAGCGTACGCTGGCGGCGCAGCCGGACAGCAGCAGGGCGGCGATGGCCAGCAAGGCGCTGCAGGAGCGGCGAAAGGGGCGACGAAAAAGCGCGCGCATGCATGTTCTCCGTGTGGCCGGGCAGGCCTGTGGGTTCGACCATGGCAGCGAATTAAATATCCCGCACCGGCGCCGCGGCGTATTGGGTATAGTAGCCCCGCAGGCGTGATCCTGCCCAAGGGGAGCAGTCTGAAAAAAGCATGGCCGATCTGAACCAGAGCACGCTGCCGACGGCGGCCTACATCACCTTCGTTGAAGGGGCGTCCCTGCCGGTAGGCACGCGCGCCGGCGCCTTGCTGGAAGAGCGCCTGGGCGCATATTCCGGCCTGCCGCCGGTCGAGGTCAGCATGGACATCGGCGGCGCCGGCCTGCTGCTCGGCTTTGGCCATCCGACCCGTACGCTGGCCTATGCGCGCGCGGTGATTGCCCTGGCCCGCAGTTCGGCCTGGGACTTGCCGCCGCTGCGCATCGGCGCGCACGTCGCCGCCCTGACCCGGGGCGACCCGCAAGCGCCGGAAGCGACCATCTCCGGCAGCAGCATCGACGGCGCGGTACGCGTGGCCAGCCTGGCCGAGCCGAACCAGGCGCTGGCGACGGCGCAATTCCAGACCGTGCTGGTGCATTTGCTGAAAATCGGGGCAGGCGTCCTCACGCCGCTGGGCAAGCGCACCACCGCCAGCGGCAAGACGCTGGACGTGTTCGAAATCGGCGCCGATGCCGTGCCGCCGAAGGAGATGGCGTCCCCTGCACCCGCTGCGTCGTCTGCGCCCTCCGCCACGGCCCCGGCAGTCTCCGCTGCTGCTCCCCCCAGCGCCGATGGCTTGGACCCCGAGCGCATGGCGCAAATCGAGCAGGCCCTGGCCAGCGAGATGGGCCCAATCGCCCGCGTGCTGGTCAGGCAGGCCAGCAGCCATTTGCCGGACCAGAACCGTTTCCTGGTCCAGCTCGCCGATGCGATTTCCGAGCCGGACCGGCGTCGCGCCTTCCTGATCAAGGCGACGCAAATCGCCGGCGGCTAGAGCAGGCCGCGTATCGCGAGGTGGCAGCCGAGCAGCAGCAGGCCGCCGAAAAAACAGCGGCGAAACACCTGCGGCGGAATCCGTGAACGCAGGTAGGTGCCGATGAACATGCCGACCATGGCGGTTACCAGCGCGATCGCCGAGAACCCCAGCACGGCCGGGCGCAGCAGGCCGCCGTGCATCAGGCCGCCGGCCAGGGCAAGGGTCGAGACGGTGAAGTTGATGCCAAGGGCCTGGATCAGGTCGTCACGGTTCATCTCCAGCGCCTGCAGGTAGGGCACGGTGGGCATGACGAATACGCCGGTGGCGATGGTAATGATGCCGGTGGCGGCGCCGATCGGTGGGTTGAGCCAGACTTCGAGATGTCGCGGCACGGTGAATTTTACCGCCGACAGGCCGAAAATGGCGTAGGCGATCAAGGCTAGCCCCAAGGCGAGTGGTGCCCAGGGCATGTTTACCCCTTCGAACAGCAGCGCGGCGGCCCAGGTGCCCACGCAGGTGCCCACCAGCAGCGGCCACATGCGCTTGAGCAGGGCGCCGAAGCGCGGGCCCGCCGCCAGTTGCCAGACGTTGGTCACCAGCGAAGGGACGATCAGGATGGCGGCAGCCTGCGAGGGCGCCATCACCAGGCCGAGGATGCCGATGGCCACCGTAGGCAAGCCCAGGCCGATCACCCCCTTGACCAGACCGGCCAGGCCGAAGGCGAACAGGATGGCGAACAGCAGGGTCGCGGGGGCGGCGCTCAATGGCGCGAGTATCGATTCCATGGGGCTTGAGTGTGGGTGGGGCGGCGCGGTTTGAAAAGCTGGAATACACTGAGGCAGCCTTCGGATGCGCCGAAGGCTCCATTGTCGCTCAATCGCGAAAGGGGCTGCCGTGCACCTAGACTTGGCGGATCTGCGCCTGTTTCTTGCCATCGCCGAGGCCGGCAGCATTACCGGCGGCGCGGCGCGCGCCAGTTTGGCGCTGGCTTCGGCCAGCGCGCGCCTGCAGGGGATGGAAGATTCGATCGGCGCGGCGCTGTTCACCCGCGGGCGGCGCGGCGTGCAGCCGACCCCGGCGGGGCGCGCGCTGCTGGCGCACGCGCGCATCGTTACAGCCCAAGTCGAGCGCATGTATGCCGAACTGGGCGAATATGCGCGCGGCGTGCGCGGCCAGGTGCGCCTGCTGGGCAACACCTCGGCACTGGCGGAATTCCTGCCCGAGGCGTTGACGGCCTTCATGGCGGCGCATCCGCAGGTGGATGTCGACGTGGAGGAGGGCACCAGCCTGGAGATCGTACGCTCGCTGCTGGCGGGCAATGGGGAAATCGGCATCGTCACCGATTCGGTCGATTTCGGCAGCCTGCAGACCTTTCCGTTTCGCGCCGACCGGCTGGTGCTGGTAGTGCCGCGCGGGCATGCGCTGGCGCGGCGGCGCAAGCTGGGCTTTGCCGAGGCGCTGCAATACGACTTCATCGGCTATACCCGTGGCGTGGCGCTGCAGGAGTATCTCGCGGAGCATGCGTCCCGCCTGGGCCTGCGCATCAAGGCGCGGGCGCGCCTGCGCGGCTTCGAGGCGGTCGGCGGCATGGTCGAGCGCGGGTTGGGCGTGGCGGTGATGCCGGAAAGCGCTGCCTTGCGCTGCCGCCAGAGCATGGCGTTGGCCAGCGTCCACCTGAGCGATGCCTGGGCGGTGCGGCAGTTGACCCTGTGCATGCGCAGCTTTGCCGATTTGCCGCCCTATGCCCGGAAACTGGTCGAGCATTTGCGGGCCTGAGCCCGGGCATTATTTTGGTGCAATGCAACAAAATATAATGATTGCTGTCTCTTGAAATAGTGTATTGTGCAACGCACCATATGTAACTATCGCAATCGGAGTACGGTCCATGGATGGCATTGCCCGAGAAGCAGCGCAACCCGTCCCCTTGCGCAAGCCGGTCAGCCTGGCGCTACAGGGCGGCGGCGCCTGGGGCGCCTATACCTGGGGCGTGCTGGACGCGCTGCTGGCGAGCCGGCGCATTTCGATCGACCAGATCAGCGGCACCAGCGCCGGCGCGTTAAACGGCGCGGTGCTGGCCAGCGCCTTCGGCGCGGCGGCGATCGCCGGGCGCCGCAGCCAGGCCCATGAGATGGCGCGCGAGGCGCTGGAGGCCTTCTGGCGCGCGATTTCGCGGCCGGATGCGGCGGCGGCACTGCTGGGCTGGGAGCCGTTCGCCGAGGCGCTGCGCTCTTCCATGGGGCAATGGCTGTGGGCCAGCGGCCTGGGCTCGCCTTATGCCACCCAACTGGCGGGGGCCAATCCGCTGCGCGAGGTGATTGCAAAGCACGTGGACATCGAGGCGATCCGCTCCGACCACGCACCGGCGCTTTATGTCACCGTCACCAATGTGCGCACCGGCCTGCCGCGGATCATCGCCAATGCGGAGATGAGCGTGGAGGCGCTGGCGGCTTCGGCCTGCCTGCCGCAGGTGTTCCAGGCGGTGGAACTGGATGGTGAACCCTATTGGGACGGCGGCTATGCTGGTAACCCGACGCTGTGGCCGCTGATCCGACACCGTGGGCGCGGGCGTTCCAGCGACGTGGTGCTGGTGCAACTGGCGCCGGACTATTGCGCCGAGACCCCGCAGGACCCGGCGGCGATCAACCGGCGCACCGGCGAGATCATGTTCAATTCGAGCCTGGTGGCGGAGATGCAGGCGATCGCGGCGATCCGCGAGGCGGCGCAGGGCAACCCGAACGGCTCGCCCTTCGTTTCGGTGCGCATGCACCGCATCGGACCGCCGCCGGCCGAACTGCTGGAGCAGGGCTCGGCCGACCAGCGCTCCTGGGCCTGGCTGACCCAATTGCGCGACGAGGGCCGCGCCGCCGCGCGCGGCTTTCTCAAGCGCCATGCCGATAGCCTGGGCCGGCGCGAGACCCTGGACATTGCGCGCCTGTTCCAGAGTCAGCAAAAGCCGCGCATCCGGGTGCGTGCAGCCCGTGCCGGCGGGCGCTAGTTTTCACAAGATTTTTCATCCTGGCACGGGCATGCCTGATGCTTGTCGCCAAGGGCAGGAGTAGCATTCATTAGGTGGTTGCCGGCTTGTCGAGCCGGCGCCCTGGCCCTCCGGGCCGCCCGATACAGTAGCCGGGCACCGCTGTCCGTCGGCGTTCAGGCCCGACCTGAAAGGAGCAGTAATGCGTGAATACAAGCCCCTCGCCAGCCGCAAAATCTCCCTCGGTGCTGACCTGGTGCGGCCTGCCGACCGGCCGGGCTCGCGGGCGACGCTGGAGTCGCCGGCGCTGGCGGTGATGACCGACCTTGCGCGCATCGAGGCTGCCACCATCCGCATGCACGTGAGCATGGACAGTGCCAACCAGACGATGATCCGCCTGGGGCTGCGCCTGCTGTTCGTGCAGGACGGCGACGGCCACCTGGCGGGGCTGATCACCGCCACCGACATCCTGGGCGAGAAGCCGATGCGCCTGGTGCAGGAGCGCGGCGTCAAGCACAGCGAGATACTCGTCGAAGACCTGATGACGCCGACCGGCCACCTGGAAGCGCTGGCCTATGAAGACGTCGCGCATGCCGAGGTCGGCCACATCGTCGCCACGCTGAAAGCGGCGGGACGCCAGCATACGTTGGTGATCGAACGCACTGAAGATGAAAGCGTGCTGATCCGCGGCATTTTCTCGGTATCGCAGATCTCGCGCCAGTTGGGCGCGACGATCCAGACCAGCGCGGCGGCGGCGACCTTCTCGGAACTGGTGCACCAGCTCGTCTAAAGCGGCTTTCCTGGCGCGCTACCTAACGTAGCGCGCTGTTTCGGAATACCGTCGCCTTGCGCAACATCGTGGTTGATCCACTGTTGCGTGTGGGTGGCCGCCAGAGTATCCGCGGCCGCCCTACGCTGTTTTTTCCAGCACGTAGCGCGCCATCTCCGCGCGGGTGGTGATCCATACGTCGGAGGCAGCCAGCGCCAGCCCCATGATCTCGTCGTAGACCCAGGCGCCGGAGGGGCGGCCGAACACGTGGGTGTGCGCGGTGACGTCGAGAAACAGCGGCACCTGCTCGCGCTCGCGCATGGCGGCGAAGGTGTCGTTGAACATGTCGAGCATGGCGCGCGGCTCGTTGCCGTAGCGGACGGTGGTCGGCAGGTCGTTGACGTCCATGGTCAGTGGAATGCCGACGATGCGTTTGCCGCCGTAGTTCAGCACATAGGGGCGGTCGTCGTCGTTGCAGTCGCCGTGATGCAGGTAGCCGGCTTCGGCCAGCAGGCGCGGCGAGATCAGGCTGCCGGTGCCGCGCGGGCTGATCCAGCCCACCGGCGCCTGGCCGGAGACGCTGGCGAGGATGTCGTGGTTGCGCTTCAGGTTGGCGCGCTCCTCATCTTCCTTGAAGTACACCGGGATCACGTCCATGCCCCAGGAGTGGTTGACGATTTCGTGGCCGCGCGCGGCGATCGATTTCACCATGTCGGGGTCGCGCTCGGCCAGCACGCCGTTGGTCATCACGCTGACCTTGACGCCGCGGCGGTCGGCGTAACCCAGCAGGCGGTGGATGCCGCGCACTTGGCCGAAGCTGGCCCAGGAATGCGCGTTGGTGTCGAAGAAACCGGGCTTGAGCACATTGCCCATCGGCCCGATGCCGGGCGCCTGGCCGTCGGACCAGCCTTCGTAGGCGACGTTGAAGATGACGGCGACGCGCTTGCCGCCGGGCCAGCGGAAATCATCGCCCAAACGGGTGATGGTGGGGGTGTCGGGACTGGACATGAGCGATCTGTTTGAGATTGATTTATTGAGTCTGTAAGCAGGCTTGAGGTCGAACGATGCCTCAGGCGGGAATCATATCGCGCCCGGGCATGACATAATTATCGGCGATGCGCGGAGACCGCGCGCTGCTGCCCGGCTTATCGGGCACTCCGCGTGATACGCATTGCCGGACCCTAAAAAATTATTGAACCGAAGGATTTTTATGCGGCTATTGAGTTTTATCGACAAGAGCGGGCGCGCCGGTGTCGGCGTATTGCCCAAGGCAGGGGCGCAGGAATTCGTCGACCTGGCGGCGGTGTCCAAGGACCTGCCGACCGACCTCGGCGCGCTGATCATCGCCGGCGGCCTGGAAGCGGCGAAAAAAGCGGCGGCCAATGCGCCGGCCTCGGCGGTGCGCGCATTGTCCGACGTGCGCTTTTTGCCGCTGATCCCGCACCCGAGCAAGATCGTCTGCATGGGCCTGAACTACGCCGACCACGCCAAGGAAGGCGGCCACGCGCGCCCCGAATACCCGGGCCTGTTCATGCGCGGCCCGTCGTCGATGACCGGCCATCTCGAGCCGCTGATCCGCCCGAAGGCCTCGACCAAGCTCGACTACGAGGCGGAACTTGCGGTGGTGATCGGCAAGTCCGCGCGGCACCTGACGCGCGCCAACGCGCTCGATTGCATCGCCGGCTATTCGTGCTTCAACGACGGCAGCCTGCGCGATTACCAGCGCAAGAGCAACCAGTGGACCATCGGCAAGAACTTCGACGCTTCCGGCCCCTTCGGCCCCTGGCTGGTGACCCCGGACGAGCTGCCCGCCGGCGGCGCCGGCCTGCGCATCCAGTCGCGCCTGAACGGCAAGATCATGCAGGACGCCAACACTACCGACTTCCTGTGGGACGTGGTCGAGACCCTGGTGCTGATCACCGAGTGCATGACCCTGGTGCCCGGCGACGTGGTGATCACCGGCACCCCGGCCGGCGTCGGCTACGCGCGCACCCCGCCGGTCTGGATGGCGCCGGGCGACACCATCGAGATCGAGGTCGAGGGCATCGGCGTGCTGTCGAACCCGATCGCCGACGAGAAGTAATTGCAGCAAGCAGGAAAATAAAAACGGGAGCCGCGGCTCCCGTTTTTATTTGGCGCAAGCTTGCTTATTCGACCTTGATGTCCGCCTGCTTGATCACCTTGGCCCAGCGCGCGATGTCGCTCTTGATCAGCTTGCCGAAGTTCTCCGAGGTGCCGCCCGCGGGGGTCACGCCTTCGCCGGCCAGCTTTTCTTCCATCGCCTTGTCCTTCATCACCTCGTTGGCAGCGGCGTTGAGTTTGGCGACGATGGGCGCCGGGATGCCCTTGGGGCCGATCAGGCCGTGCCACAGAATCACGTCGTAGCCCGGTACGCCGGCTTCGGCCACGGTAGGAATTTCCGGCGCCGCGGCAATGCGCTTCGAGGTGGTAACGGCGAGCGCGCGCAGGCGCCCCTGCTTGGCGAAGGGCAGGGTGGTGGCGACGCTGCCGAACAGCAGTTGCGTGGTGCCGGCGATGGTGTCGGTCTGTGCCGGGCCGGTGCCCTTGTAGGGCACGTGGACGATCTTGATCTTCGCCATATCGAGGAAGAGCTCGGTCGCCAGTTGCGTGATGCTGCCCGCGCCCGAGCTGGCGTAGGAGAGCTTGCCCGGCTCGGCCTTGGCCAGCGCGATCAGTTCCTTCAGGTTGTTCGCCTTCAGGCTGGTCGGCACCACCACCACGAACGGGCCTTGCGAGAGCTGGATGATCGGCGTGATGTCGTTGCCGGAGTCGTACGGCAGCTTGTACATGCTGGCGTTCACCGTGAAGCTGCCGGCGATCAACAGCAGGGTATAGCCGTCGGCCGGCGACTTGATGGCGATTTCCGCGCCGAGGTTGCCGCCGGCGCCGGGGCGGTTTTCGACTAGCACGGGCTGGCCCAGCTTCTGGCTCAGGCGGTCGGCCACCTGGCGCGCGATGAAGTCGGTGCCGCCGCCCGGGGCAAAAGGCGCGACGATACGGATCGGCTTGGTCGGGTAGGTCTGGCTGTGGGCCGGTGCTGCTGCTGCGAGGGCAAGGGCTGCCGCGAGGGCGCCCAGGATTGTCTTCATTGCTTGTTCCTCTCGAAGGGCGCGCGCGGTGCGGTGCAACCGCGCGCCGGGTCGGTGGTGTCTTATCCGCGGCAGCGCCTGTCGCCGCGCGGGAACCCACGGATTATCCTTTTTTCCGCGTTTGCCTGCTGGCGACTACATCCAGAACGTTTTGGCGCGCAACAGGCGCGCCTGCGCGGCGGCGGCCTGTTCCAGCCAGCTCTGGTTCTGTTCGTCCAGGCGCGCCTGGGCGGCCAGCAGGAAATCCGGCGCCACCGGCAACTCGGCCAGCAGACCTTGCGCGACGGCCTGGTCGTTAAGCATGCCCAGCACGTCCTGCAGGTCCGCCAGGTGCTGCGCGTAACGCCGCGCCGGCTCCGGCCTGAACATGGGCGAGAAAAAATCCACCGTGTAGCGCAGGCGCTTGGCGGCGATGCGAAAACGGTGGCGCTCTTCGTCCGGCAGCGCCGCCAGCGCCTTCGGGGTGACACGCAATTTCTTTTCCGCCTGGCGCAACTTTCGCGCGGCGAAGTCGCGCAGGTCGGCCTTGCCGCCGACGCCGATGGTCTCGCGCTGCTGCAGCAGGCGCATGGTCTCCGCCAGGCGGTGCAGCAATGCGCGATAGCGGCGCGAGCGCAGGGCCTTGCGCACCGCGGCCAGGCAGGCGGCGCGG
>JAQGMJ010000020.1 GCA_028292405.1 Betaproteobacteria bacterium | reverse complement strand
AATCAGAAGGACTTCTGGGCGGGGTTGATGTTCGCCGCCTTTGGCATTTTTTTCTCGGGGTTTGGCACACGCTATACCTTCGGCTCTGCGGCCCGCATGGGGCCGGGTTATTTCCCCACCGTACTGGGCGTCATATTGATCGTGCTGGGCGTGGTCATCGCGCTGGCCGCGCTGTCGCCCAAGGCGGAAGAGCACAAGGTCGCGAAGTTTTCCTGGCCGACCATCTTCCTCGTGCTGGGCTCGGTCGTGCTGTTCGGCCTGCTGCTCAACCGTGGCGGACTGATCCTGGCGCTCATTGCGGTGGTATGCGTGTCGAGCTACGCCAGCCATGAGTTCGGCTGGAAAGCCACGCTGATCAACACTGTCGTGCTGGTCGCGCTGTGCCTGGTCGTCTTCGTCTATGCCCTGAGTCTGCAGTTTCCGCTCTGGCCCACCTTTTTCGCCGGATAAGGAAACATCCTCATGGAAACCCTGATTGCCAATCTATCCACCGGCTTCGGCGCGGTGCTGGCCCTGGAGCCGCTCACTATCCTGGGCATGAGCTTCAACCTGCCGATGAACCTGGCCTACTGCTTCATCGGCGCCGTCATCGGCACGCTGATCGGCGTGCTGCCGGGCCTGGGCCCGGTCGCCACCATCGCCATGCTGCTGCCGGCAACCTACGCGCTGCCGCCACTGGGCGTCCTGATCATGCTGTCCGGTATTTACTACGGCGCGCATTATGGCGGCTCCACCACCGCCATCATTGTCAACCTGCCCGGCGAGACCTCGTCGGTCGTCACCTGTATCGACGGCTACCAGATGGCGCGCCGGGGGCGCGCCGGCGTGGCGCTGTCGACTGCTGCGATCGGCTCCTTCGTTGCCGGCTGCGCCGGCACCCTGCTGCTGGCCGCGTTTGCGGTGCCGCTGGCCGAGGTGGCGTTCAAGTTCGGCCCTGCCGAATACTTTTCGCTGATGGTGCTGGGCCTGATCGGCGCCGTGGTGCTGGCCTCCGGCTCGCTGATCAAGGCCATTGCGATGATCGTGCTGGGCCTGTTGGGCGGCATTATCGGCACCGACGTCAACACCGGCGTGTCGCGTTACGCGTTCGACATTCCTGAACTGGCCGACGGCATCGGCTTCGTCGCGGTGGCCATGGGCGTGTTCGGCTTTGCCGAAGTGATGACCAACCTGGAGCAGAAGGAACACCGCGAAGTCTTCACCAACAAGGTGACCAGCATGTTCCCGAGCAAGGACGACTTCAAGCGCATGTTCGCGCCTATCGTGCGCGGCACGATCCTGGGTTCGGTGCTGGGCATCCTGCCCGGCGGCGGCGCGGCGCTGGCGTCGTTCGGCGCGTATTCGCTGGAAAAGAAGGTCAGCAAGAACAGCGCCGAATTCGGCAAGGGCGCCATCGAAGGCGTGGCCGGTCCGGAATCGGCCAACAATGCCGCGGCGCAGACGTCCTTCATCCCGCTCCTGACGCTGGGCATTCCGCCGAACGCCGTGATGGCGTTGATGGTGGGTGCGATGACCATCCACAACATCCAGCCGGGCCCGCAGGTGATGACCAGCAACCCGCAGCTGTTCTGGGGCCTGATCGCTTCCATGTGGATCGGCAACCTGATGCTGGTGATCCTGAACCTGCCGCTGATCGGCATGTGGGTGCAGCTGCTGAAGGTGCCTTACCGCATGCTCTACCCGGCGATTTTGATGTTCTGCTGCATCGGCGTGTTCTCGGTGAACAACAACTCGTTCGACGTGCTGATCACCGTGCTGTTCGGCGTGCTGGGCATCATGTTCATCAAGTTCGCCTCCGAGCCTGCTCCGCTGCTGCTGGGCTTCATCCTGGGACCGATGATGGAAGAAAACCTGCGTCGCGCCATGCTGCTGTCGCGCGGCGACCCCACGGTGTTCTTCACCCGCCCGCTGTCGCTGACCATGCTGATCATGGCCGCGGCGCTGCTGGCGATCATCGCCCTGCCGCAGATAGCGAAACGCCGCGAGGAAACGTTCGTCGAGGAATAGTCGACGGCCGGCCTTCCAGGCAAAACGACGGGGCGCAATGTGCGCCCCGTTTTTTTTTGGTAGGCTCCGTTCGCTCTCCACAATCGCTGAACGCCGATATAAAGGGCAGGTTGAGGAAACCGGAGCCGCTTGGGGCGCGTACAAAAAAATCAGTGCCTCCAAGTCTTGAACCCACAGGATGGAGACAAAATGAAAAAGACCAAGTTGATCAAGCACCTGGTAATGGTCACGTTGGGCTTGCTGGCGCTTGGAGCCGGCGGCACGGCGTATGCCCAGTACCCCAGCAAGCCGCTGCGCCTGGTGGTCACCTTTCCCCCCGGCGGCGCGCCGGACATCCTCGCCCGCATCATCAGCGAGAAGTCGCAGCTCGGCCAGTCCATCGTGGTCGACAACAAGCCCGGCGCGGGCGGCAACATCGGCGCCGAAAACGTTGCCAAGTCGCCGGCCGACGGCTACACCCTGGTGATGGGCACGGTCGGCACGCACTCGATCAACGGCGCCCTCTACAGCAAGATGCCCTACGACATGGTGAAGGACTTCGCCCCCGTCACCCTGCTCGCCTCCACCCCCAACCTGCTGGTGGTCTGGCCCGGCCTGCCGGTGAAAAACGTGCAGGAATTGATCGCCTACGGCCGCGCCAACCCCGGCAAGCTCTCCTTCGGCTCGCCTGGGGTCGGCACCTCGATCCACGTCTCTGGTGAACTGATGAAGTCGATGACCGGCATCGAAATGACCCACGTCCCGTACAAGGGCCGCCAGTTCGCCATTCCCGACCTGCTGGGCGGGCAGATCCAGCTGATGTTCGACAACATGCCCAGCGCCCTGCCGCTGGCCAAGGAAGGCAAGCTGCGCGCCCTGGGCCAGACAGGCGCCAAGCGCAGCCCTTCGGCGCCGGACATTCCCACCGTCGCCGAGCAGGGCCTGCCGGGCTTCGAGGCCACCTCCTGGTTCGCCCTGTTCGCCCCCGCCGGCACGCCCAAGGACATCATCGCCAAGATCAACGCCGACAGCGTGCGCCTGTTCAAGCAGCCCGATGTGGCCGAAAAACTGAAAATCCTGGGCCTGGACCCGGTTCTCTCCACCCCGGAAGAACTGGCCAAATACCAGCAGGAAGAAATCGCCAAGTGGGCCAAGGTGGTCAAGGCCTCGGGCGCCCGCGCCGACTAGGCGCATAAAAATCCAACGATCTCAAACCCGAGCAGGAGAACCCGCATGTCCCTCGCAGCCCACCGCCTGACCCGCGCCGCAGCCGCCGCGCCCCGCCTGATGCGCACCGCCCTCGCGGTCGCCGCCGGCGTCGCGGCCTTCGGTGCCGGCACCGCCCATGCCCAGGCTTACCCGAACAAGCCGGTGCGCATCGTCGTGCCGTTCGCGGCGGGCGGCCCGGCCGACATCTACGCGCGTGCCGTCGCGCAGTATCTCGGCGACGAACTGAAGCAGCCCTTCACGGTGGACGACAGGCCCGGCGGCGGCTCGCTGATCGGCACCGACATCGTCGCCAAGTCGCCGCCCGACGGCTACAACCTGCTCTTGATCTCCAACACCCACACCGTCAACGAGACCCTCTACGCCAAGCGTCCCTTCACCCTGATGAAGGATTTCGCGCCGATCTCGCCGATCAACATCGCCTACCTGGTGATGGTGGTCAACCCGTCCACCACCATCAAGAGCGTGCCCGACGCCATCAGCCAGGCCAAGGCCGCCCCGGGCAAGCTCAACTACGCCTCTTCCGGCTCCGGCACGCCGTACCACATGGCAGGCGAGCTGTTCAAGGCAATGACCAAGGTCGACATCACCCACGTTCCCTACAAGGGCTCCTCCGGCGCGCGCACCGACGTCATCGGCGGCCAGGTGCAGATGATGTTCGACTCCGTCTCCACCATGACGCCCTTCATCAAGCAGAACAAGGTGCGCGGCATCGCCACCACCGGCAAGCAGCGCGACCCCATCCTACCCGAGCTGCCCACCGTGGCCGATACCGTGCCCGGCTACACCGCCGAAATCTGGCTCGGCTTGATGGCCCCGGCCAAGACCCCGCAAGTCATCATCGACAAGCTCAACGGCGAAATCCAGAAAATGGTGCAGACCCCGGCCATCCGCGACACCTGGGCCGCCCAGGGCGCCTCGCCGATGGTGATGACGCAAAACACCTTCACCAAATACCTCAACGACGACATCGCCAAATGGGCCAAGGTGGTGAAAATCTCCGGGGCGAAAGTGGAGTAGGCACACCAAAGTAAAAACTACTTTGGCGTGGTCTTGATTTGCGAAAAATCGCCGGCAAAGCCGGCCGATTTGTCTGCTTAAAAGCGGACGAAAGGGCGCGAGGCGCACCTCGGTAGTCTCGCTGCAAATATGAGGTGAGACAAAGCGGGGGCGAGGCAACTCGCCGGCGCTTTTTGCATTGCTGGTTTTGCGGTAAGGTAGCTATATGTCTCAAACCATCACTCTGAACGTCAACGGCCAGCCGCGCGAAGTCGCGGCATCCGAGGACACGCCGCTGCTCTACGCGCTGCGCAACGACCTTAACCTCAAGGGCACGCGCTTCGGCTGCGGCGCCGGGCATTGCGGCGCCTGCCGCGTGCTGCTCGACGGCCACGCGGTGGCTTCCTGCGAAACCCAGCTGTGGGCCGCGCGGGGCAAGGAAGTCACCACCATCGAGGGCCTGGGCACGGCCGACGCGCCGCATGCCCTGCAGCGCGCCTTCATCGCCGAGCAGGCGGCGCAGTGCGGCTATTGTTCCAGCGGCGTCATCATCAGCGCCGCCGCATTGCTGGCGCGATGTCCGCGGCCCAGCGAAGGCGAGGTACGCGAGGCGCTGGACCGCAATCTCTGCCGCTGCGGCACGCATAACCGCATCGTGCGCGCCGTCATGCGCGCCGCGCAGGAGATGGCCGCATGAATCTCGACCCGCGCACCCTCGAGCCCGCTCCTGGCGCGGCGGCAACGGTCGCACCCGCCGTCGCGCCGGCCGCGGCGCCTGCACCCGCCAAGTTGCCCGGCAGCCTCAACACCAATCGCCGCCTAGACCGCTGGCTGCGCATCCTGCCCGAAGGCATCATCGAAGTCATGCCCGGCAAGGTGGAAATCGGCCAGGGCATCGTCACCGCGCTGGCGCAAATCGCTGCCGAAGAACTTGATGTGGATCTCTCGCGCGTCCGCATGGTGCGCGCCAAAACCGGCATGAGCCCGGACGAAGCCGTCACCTCCGGCAGCCAGTCTGTGCAGGAGTGCGGCACCGCGCTGCGCCACGCCGGCGCCGAAGCGCGCGCCCTGCTGCTGGCCGAAGCAGCGCGGCAGTGGAGCGTCGATGCCGGCACCCTGCAGGTGAGCGACGGCCTCATCAGCGACGTCTCCGGCCGCAAGCTCGCCTATTGGCAACTCGACAGTGCCGTCCTGTTCGACCGCGAAACCAGCGGCCAGGTCGCGCCCAAGGCCGCCACGGCGCACCGCCTGGTCGGCACTACCGTCGAGCGCTTCGACATCCCCGACAAGGTCTACGGCCGCGCGCGCTTCGTGCACGACATGGCCCTCCCTGGCATGCGCTATGGCCGCGTGCTGCGTCCCGCCGCGCCGGGCGCACGCCTGCAAAGCCTGGACGATGCCGCCGCCCGCGCCCTGCCCGGCGTGGTGGTGGTGCGCGACGGCAGCTTCGTCGGCGTGGTCGCCGAGCGCGAGGAAGTCGCGCTCAAGGCGGTAGCGCTGTTGCGCAAGGGCGCCGTGTGGAGCGAGGGCGCCGGCCTGCCGCCCACCGAGGGCCTGCACGACTGGATGCGCACCCAGCCGCTCGACACCAAGGTGATAGAGGACAAGCGCGCAACTGCTCCCGCGCGGGTTGTGCGTGACGTCAGCCTGCGTTACACCAAGCCCTATCTCGCCCACGCCTCCATCGGCGCCTCCTGCGCCATCGCGCAGTGGCAAGGCGCGGGGGAGCAAAAGCGGCTCGCGGTCTGGAGCCACAGCCAGGGCATCTACAACCTGCGCGCCGACCTCGGCATCGTCTTCGGTCTGCCGCTGCCTGACATCACCATCGAGCACGTCGAAGGCGCCGGCTGCTATGGCCACAACGGCGCGGACGATGTTGCGCTCGACGCCTGCCTGCTGGCACGCGCCGCCGACGGTAGCCCGGTGCAAGTGGTCTGGAGCCGCGAGGAAGAGCTGGCCTGGTCGCCGCACAGCCCGGCGATGGACATCCAGATCAAGGCCGGGCTGAACGCCGAAGGCAACATCCTCAGCTGGACCTATGACGTCTGGAGCAACGGCCACGGCATCCGCCCCGGCCGCGCGAAGATCCCCACGCTGCTCGCCGCCCGCTATCTCGAAAAGCCCTACGAGCAATTCATCGCCGTCAATGCCCCGCTGGCCAGCGGCGGCGGCTCCGAGCGCAACGCCATTGCGCTCTACGACTTTCCCGAGCAGGTCGTTACCAACCACCGCCTGCTTACCATGCCCCTGCGCGTCTCCGCAATGCGGGCGCTGGGCGGCTACGCCAACATCTTCGCCATCGAGTCCGCCATGGACGAACTCGCCCTGCAAGCCGGCGTCGACCCGGTCGAATACCGCCTGCGCCACATGAAAGACCCGCGCGCCATTGCCGTGCTGCAAAACGCCGCCGCCCGCGCCCGCTGGAGCGCCTGGGACAGCGAAGAGCACGAAGAGGGCGCCGGCCACGGCATCGCCTGGGTCAAGTACAAGAACACCGGCGCCTATTGCGCCGTGGTCGCCGAAGTGGTGATGATGGAGGTGGTCAAGGTCAAGCGACTGGTGATCGCGGTCGATGTGGGCCTGACCATCAACCCGGACGGGGTGATCAACCAGATCGAAGGCGGCGCCATCCAGTCAGCCAGCTGGACCGTGAAAGAGGCGCTCGGCTACGACGCCCAGCGCATCACCGCCACCGACTGGGAGCAATACCCCATCCTCAACTTCAGCGAAGTGCCGGCGGTCGAAGTCGAAATCATCAATCGCCCGGACGAGCGCGCGGTCGGCGCCGGCGAAGCCGCTTCCGGCCCGACGGCGGCGGCCATCGCCAATGCCGTGGCGCATGCCCTCGGCGTGCGCGTGCGCGATCTGCCGCTCACCCCGGAGCGGGTAATGGCGGCGATGTAACGGCGCCTGCTACCACTGGGTCCAGAGAAAGTACGCCACGCCCAAGCCGACGATCAGCATGAAAGGCAGGGCGAAGCCGGCGATGCGCATAAAGCTGCCGGCGCTCGCCGCCTGCGGCCAGCCCGGCTCGCGAAAGGCGAACACCACGCCGTGCCCGGCGCGCCAGTCGAGGTTCCACATCAGCCCGGCGCACAGGTAGAGCACCGAGGAAGCCGCGATGTTCACCGCCCAGGTCGGCGGATACATGCGCAGATTGAACAGGATGTACAGGTCATAGCTCCACGAAGCCACCGTCAGCCACACCACGGCGGCGATGAACACCTCGATCACACGCGCTCGCCCCGCGCAGGCGAAATACAGCGTGCCCACCGCCCATGGCGCGGTGAGATAGGTGAACAGCGACATGTAGGCCGCATCGAAATAGTCCCAGGTCGGGTCGCCCGTGTAGGGCGCCACCAGCACCATGCCGAAAAAGGCGATGACGAAGGTCGTCAGTCGCCAGGGCTGTGCGAGAAATTTCCGGTAGTCCCTCGTGAATAGCGACAAGCGCTTGCGCTGGGCGATCATGCACAACCCGCCCGCCGCGATCAGCGCCAGATAGCAGCCGATGTACGCCTGGAAAAAAGGATCGAGTTCACGCAACACCTGCATGCCGCCTCTCCCTCGTCCATGCCGCGGCATGGAACCGCGGTACCCCAAGGGCACTTCCTTCGGGGCGCACCCCAAGGGCACTTCCTTCGGGCGTCAGGAAACGACCTGATAGTACAGATTCTGCGGGTGGTTCGCCTGCGCGAAAAAGAACCAGCGCTCCGCCAGCAGGCCGGCATATTGCACCAGCAGCGCGACGACCAGCAGCAGGCCGCTTACCCGCTGCTCGGCCAGCGCCAGCAGCATGGTCGAAGCCGGGAAGATCAGCACCAGGAAAATCCAGCGCACGTTCTTGATGAACAGCGCGCTCTTGCCGTGAAAAAACTCGCGGGTGTTGAAGCTGCCGCCCATCGCGCCCATCGATTTTTGCTGAATCTTCGGATTCTTGATGCCGATGGCGCTTTGTAGGGTGGAGACCGGCTTCAGGCTCGCGTTGCGCCTGAGCATCAGCAAACGCACCAGCAGGCCGACGATCAAAAACAGGTAGGCCGCCGCCAGGTAGGCCGGCACCCACGCGGGTGCCGCCCATGCCGCCCAGCACGCCGCCAGGGTGAAGCCGGAAGCGCAGCCCAGCAGCACGAAGTTCACCAGCGTATAGGCGCTGGCCCACTCGCGGATGAAGCGCAGGCAGGCATAGATCATCGCCGTGCATACCCACAGCGCCAGTGCACAGGCGGCGGCGAGCACGCCCAGGGCCGGCGCATAAGCCTGGCCGCTGTAATGCGCCCACGCATAAAAGGAAGAGGAACCGAGAAACGCCGGCACCGCGATCACCTCGCGTGATAGCCAGGAAGTGCGCCACATCGCCGCGCTGCGCCAGAAACGCTCCGGCCGCCCGAGGTGAAAGAACGAAGCGAACAGGCCCAGCGCGGTGAGCACCACGCAGATCGCCGCGCCGCCGCTGAAAAAAATCCGCGCCGAAGCTGGCGTCACGTGGCCGCCGCCGATCAGGTCCGCGCCCACCAGCGCCAGCATAAATCCTTGCGCCATGCCGCACAGGGTGGTGAGAAAAATCACCGACCAGGCGGGCTTCATGCGCAGGCTCCAGGTTTTCGGTTGAAAGCGCGATGCACGGCGCGCACGCAATGCGTGGGTGCGTGCCCCTTCACCGTTCGTGGTGAGCCTGTCGAACCACATGTGCTGCGCGGTACGTGGAATCCGGAAGTCACCTGTCCTTCCCAGTTACGCAAAAGCGGCTCAGGACGAACGGAGAAGGGGCGCGCGGTCGCGTCAAGGGAGTTCATGGGAATGCGGACAGTCTCGTACGGCAAGCCGCGCATTATGCCGCGTCTCACAACTTCGCTTCGTCGATCAGCTCGGTGATCTTGCGCGGCAGATACTGGTTCGCCGGCTTGGTCTCCCATTCCGGCATCAGCGCATAGCCGCCGCGCTCGCGAATCGCCACCGACACTTCCGAATTCTCGTCATGCACGTCGCCGAACAGGCGCGCGCTGGTCGGACAGGCCATCACGCAGGCGGGCTTGCGCTCGTCTTCCGGCAGGGTGGTGCTGGTGACGCGGTCCACGCACAGGGTGCACTTGGTCATCACCTTGCGGCCCTCGTCGAGCTCGCGCGCGCCATAGGGGCAGGCCCAGGCGCAGTATTTGCAGCCGATGCACTTGTCGTAATCGACCAGCACAATGCCGTCTTCCTTGCGCTTGTAGGAAGCGCCGGTGGGGCACACCGGTACGCAAGGCGGGTCTTCGCAATGCAGGCAGCTTTTCGGGAAGTGCACGGTTTCGGTCAGTGGAAACTCGCCCACCTCGTAGGTCTGCACGCGGTTGAAAAACGTGCCGCTCGGGCTTTCGCCATAGGGATTCAGATCTTCCAGCGGCCCGGCGCTGCCGGAGGTGTTCCACTGCTTGCACGAAGTCACGCAGGCATGACAGCCGACGCAGACGTTGAGGTCGATGACCAGGGCGAGTTGAGTCATGGCGGGTCTATGGGTCTCTGCTATTTGGTGCCGGCGAAATAGGCCTGGACCTTTTTCGCGATGCCGGTACCCGGCATGCGCTTCATCGGCGCGAAGCGCGGCCAGGTTTCCTTCGGCTCGTCGGTCGCGGCGGGGTAAATGCGCACGCGCACGTCGTACCAGCCGGCCTGGCCGGTCACGGGGTCGCTATTCGAAATCGTTTTTCCCACGCCGGCGGCGGGCTGGGGCAACTCTTCCGAAATCACATGGTTGAGCAGGAAGCCCTTGGTCGACTCATCTGCCTGCGGCGCCAGGTTCCACGCGCTCTTGGACTTGCCGATGGCGTTCCAGGTCCACACCGTGCCCGGCTCCACCGCCTCGGTATAGCGGCACATGCAGCGCAGCTTGCCCCATTGCGATTCCACCCAGAGCCAGCCACCGTCTTCCACCCCCGCCGCTTTGGCGGTGAGCGGGTTGACCATCAGGTAGTTGTGGCTGTGGATCTGCCGCAGCCAGGCGTTTTGCGAATCCCAGGAGTGGTACATCGCCATCGGCCGCTGCGTCACCGCGTTCAGCGGATATTTTTCCAGGTCGGTCGCCGCGTACTCCAGCGGCGGCGACCAGAAGGGCAGCGGGTCGAAATGTTTTTCGATCCGCTCGCGCAAATGTTCCGGCGGCTGCTTGCCCGCGCGCTTGCCCTGCGCGGCCAGGCGAAAGCTTTGCAGCACCGGCGAATAAAGGTGGATGCGGATCGGTTCGATAGAGCCGTTAAACGCCACGTCCTTGGCGAACTCCAGGTAGTCGCGGTTCCAGTTGCGCATCCACTGCTGGCTCTCGGGTAACTCGTAATGGAATACGCAGTTGTTCTCCGCGTACATTTCCCACTGCTTCGGATTCGGCTCGCCGATCAGGGCTTTGTCGCCATCCACCCCGCGCCACCCCGAGAGAAAGCCGATGCCCGAACCCGGCGCCGTCTCCCAGTTGATGATGAAGTCTTCGTAACCCTTGAACTTGCGCCCGCCTTCGGCAGTGGTGAAGGCCGGCAGCTTCAGGCGCCCGCCCAGCTCGATCAGCACTTCCTGGAACGGCTTGCACTGGCCCTTCGGCGCCACCACAGGGATGCGCACGGAATCCATCGGCCCGTCGAACTCGCTGATGGGCCGATCCAGCAGCGACATCGCATCATGCCGCTCCAGGTAAGTGGTATCCGGCAATATCAGGTCCGCATACGCCGTCATCTCGGAAGCAAAGGCATCGCACACCGCGATGAAGGGAATCTTGTATTCCCCGTTCTCGTCGCGGTCGTTCAGCATTGTCCTCACCTGCGAGGTGTTCATGGTCGAGTTCCACGCCATGTTGGCCATGAAAATCAGCAGGGTGTCGATGCGGTAAGGGTCGCCGCGCCAAGCATTGGTGATGACGTTGTGCATCATGCCGTGGGCCGACAGGGGATGCTCCCAGGAAAACCCCTTGTCGATGCGGATCGGCTCGTTGTCCGGCCCCACCGAAAGCTCGTCCGGGTTCGCCGGAAATCCCAGCGGCGCCGTGCCCAGCGGTGTATTGGGTTTGATGTCGTCCCACGACTTCGGCGGCTTCACCCCGGGCGGAATCGCCTTCGGAAACGGTGCCTTGTGGCGAAAGCCGCCCGGCCTGTCGATGGTGCCCAGCAGGCTCATCAGGATGGCCAGGGCGCGGATGGTGTGAAAGCCGTTTGAATGCGCCGCCAGCCCGCGCATGGCGTGAAACGCGACGGGCCGTCCGGTCACGCTCTCGTGCTTGCGGCCATAGGTGTCAGTCCAGGCGATCGGCAACTCGAAGCTTTGGCGCATCGCCGTCTCGCCCAGTTCGCGCGCCAGCTTGACGATGCGCGCGGCGGAGATGCCGGTGATCGCGCTGGCCCACTCCGGCGTGCACTCCGCCACGCGTTCCGTCAGCAGTTCGAACGCCGGCTTGGCCGCCTTGCCGTCCACCGCCTGCTCGCCCTCCAGCGTCTCGCTCTTGCCGACGATCAGTCCGTCCGCCAGGTCCACCAGGTCCAGCCCGTTGGTGTACTCGGCGACGAACTCGCGGTCGTACTCGCCGCTTTTGATCAGTTCGTGGATCAGCGCCATGAAAAGGGCGCCATCGGTGCCGGGCTTGATCGGAATCCATTCGTCAGCAATGGCGGAGTAACCCGTACGCACCGGGTTGATCGAGATGAAGCGCCCGCCCGCGCGCTTGAATTTCGATAGCGCGATTTTCAGCGGATTGGAGTGATGGTCCTCCGCCGTACCGATCATCACGAAGAGTTTCGCGCGGTCCAGGTCCGGCCCGCCGAATTCCCAGAACGAGCCGCCGATGGTATAGATCATCCCCGCGGCCATGTTCACCGAGCAAAAGCCGCCGTGCGCCGCGTAATTCGGCGTGCCGAACTGGCGCGCCCACAGCCCGGTCAGCGCCTGCATCTGGTCGCGGCCGGTGAACAGCGCAAATTTCTTCGGGTCGGTCGCGCGGATTTTCGCCAGACGCTCGGTCAGCGTCACAAATACGTCTTCCCAGGTCGTCTCGACAAAATCGCCGTCGCCGCGCGCCGTCCCCGGCTTGCGCTTGAGCGGCACCGTCAGGCGCGCCGGCGACTCCTGCTTCATGATCCCCGAAGAACCCTTGGCGCAGATCACGCCCTTGTTCAGCGGGTGGTCGGGATTGCCGTCGATATAGCGCACCTCGCCGTTGCGCAGATGCACGCGGATGCCGCAGCGGCAGGCGCACATGTAGCAGGTAGTCTTCTTCACCTCGTGCGTCGCGCCGGGCAGCGGTGCCTCAAGCGGATCGTGGACGGGCGGGGTCGGGCGCAGCAGGTTCAGCATTTGAGGCGAATCCGGGAGCAACCTTTAAAGCACCAAAGGTTATTTGCTTATACTAATAAGCGCATATTGAAACAGGTTCGCGCGTCCTAGGCAAGGGGGCCTATGCTTCTTTGGGGAATCGGCGCGGCGTATGACTCATGCAGGTCATACAGATGAGTAAGGGATATTTTACCGCGGCTGTCTATATCGGCGGTTAAAAAACCGGCGATTCCGGTGTTATATGCCGGGCGAAAACATGGCTTCGCGCTTTGGCCTTACGTAGCTGCTGCCGAACGTATAGAGCGTTACTGGATGGTCCTTGCCTTTGATGCGGATGGTATCGACTTCGCTCACGGCCGCGACATCGGGTGCCAGACGCACCGTCGCTTGGCCGATCAAAACCGGCAAGCCATATTCATTACAACGGTTGCAGAGACGCGAGGCGAAATTGACGACATCGCCCATCACGGTATGCCGCATGCGCTTGCGCGTGCCGTGGTTGCCCAGCCGGACCAAGCCGGTGTTCAGCCCGATGATCAGCGACACACTGGGAAATTCAGGCTGGGAGCGGGAGAGCGCCTCCACTGACGCAACCATGCGTTCGGCGCAGCGTAAGGCCAGTGCCGCCTGTTCCGCGTCCGGGGCAATGTCCCAATAAGCGAGTACCGCGTCGCCCGTGAAGCCATCCAGAACACCCTTGTGTTCAGCGATGGTGTCGGCAATCAGCGTGTGAAATTGCGCAAGCCAGCTATGCAGCAATTCCGGGGTCAGCAGTTTTATCGGTTCCAGGGGCACGCCTCCCTTGAGGTCGATGAACATGATGGCCGCGGTAGCAGGATGCGCGGCGAATTCCAATGCCTGGCGGCCTTCTCGCAGCACGCGGTCCAGCACATGCTGGCCGGCGTAAAGCCGCAAGGCATCTTCGAGCAGCTTTTCTTTGAACATGCGACGTAGCCCTGGATGAAAAATTCGAGCATATCTCACTTACCGGCAAAGCTAAAAATCAACCACACTTGGCTCTTGATTAGGCGTATGTTAGTAACCATAGGCCAGGCCTTTTGTGGTCGCGTTCGCTCTTTAAGAAATGACAAAACCGAGACTTTGCGCTCGAAAAAATTCCGACCACGACCAACACAAGCGTGGTGGGTGAAAAATCGCCTCCTCTACACGATGTGAATTTTTTAAAAAAACACCGTCATTCGCCATCATTTCCGCCCGCCCATACAACAAGTGAAGTAGGCAGCGCTGTAAAAGCGCGAAAAACCGACGTTTTATCGGGTCCTGTCCGACCGTGTCGCAATGGCTGTCTCACTGGGCGCCTGGGACCTCCTGCAGCCGGGTCAGCCGAACTTGCGCGCCTCCTCCTTCAATGCCTCGATCAGCACCCGGCTGGCGATGTTGAGCGAGCCGCGCGCGCGGCGGGTGATGCCGACCGCGCGGTTCCAGCGCGGGCCGCTCAGGGCCAGGGTCGTTAGCTGGCCGGCTTCGAGTTCCCAGTAGATCAACTCGCGCGGCAGGAAGGTGAGGTAGTCGCTTTGCATCAGCATCGACTTCATCAGCACCGTCGAGGTGGTTTCGATGGCGGCGTCGCGCAGTTCCAGTCCGTGGGCGAGGAACAGGTCGTCGAGCGCGCGGCGCTCCATCTCGCGGCGGCGCGGCAGCACCCAGGGGTAGCGCGCCAGGTCCGCCATCGACAGGTTGCGCTTTTTCGCCAGCGGATGATGGAGGCGGGCAACGACGGCGCCGGACTCGGTGAACAGGTGGTCGTGCGCCAGTTCGGGGTCGGCGGCGTGCGGCGGGATGGAGGAGAGGGCGAAGTCGATCTCGCCTTGTTTCACCCAGGGCATCAGCGCCTCGTTCAGCCCGTAAAGCACGGTGATGCGCAGTTCCGGATGGCTGCGGTTGATGCGCCCGATGGCCCGGGGCAGCAGGCGGTTGGCCTCGGTGGGGCCGCAGCCCAGCAGCACATGGCCGCGGTGCGCGCCTTTCATGGCGTCGATTTCGCTTTGCGCGTTGCGCAGTTCGGCCTCGATCACGTTGCCGCGCGCCAGCAGGGCCTCGCCATAGGGCGTGGGGCGCACGCCGAAGCGGCCGCGCTCCAGCAGGCGCGCGCCGATGGATTTCTCCAGCGCGTTGATGCTCTTGGAAAGCGCCGGCTGGGAAATCTCCAGCGTCGCCGCTGCCTCGGTCAGGCTGCCATGGCGGACGGCGGCCAGAAAGTGCTGCAGGCGGCGGTAATCCATGGCGGGCACCAGAAATGATCCATAACCCATGGTAATGTAAAAAGCATGGAATGTGCTTGATAGGCATGGGCAGGCCGTCTATCGTTGCCTGAGGCAGTCGCATGACTCAATCGCACTACGCAAGCTTAGGAGATTCACCGATGCTGCATGAGCCGATTCCCAATCTGAAAAAGCTGGTCGAGCCGGACCGCGTCCACCGCCTGGCCTATACCGACCCCGAGATTTTCGAACTCGAGATCAAGAACATCTTCGAGAAGATCTGGGTCTACTGCGGCCATGAGTCGCAGGTGAAAAAGCCCGGCGACTACCAGACGCTGACCATCGGCCGCCAGCCGATGGTGATGATCCGCGGCAAAGATATGAAAGTCAGGGTGCTCTACAACCGCTGCCCGCACCGTGGCGTCGAGCTCTGTGGCGCGCTCAAGGGCAATGCCGGCGAGGCGCTGACCTGCTCCTACCACTCGTGGCGCTTTCATCTCGACGGCAAGATCGAAAGCATTCCGTTGATGAAGGGCTACGACGGCACCCGCATGAACGTCGATAACCCGGATTGCAGCATGCGCGCCGCCGCGCGGGTCGACAGCTATCGCGGCTTTGTCTTCGCAAGCTTGTCGCCGGACGGCCCTCCGCTGCCGGAGTTTCTCGGCGAGGCGAAAATCGCCTTCGACGATATGTGCGACCGCGCCCCGGAAGGCGAAGTCGAGGTGGTCCCGTATTGCCACCGCGTGATCCAGCATTCGAACTGGAAGTTTTTCATGGAAAACCAGCTCGACGCCCTGCACCCTTCCGTGACCCACCAGTCCACCGGCGTCGCCGCCGCCTGGGTCGAGCGCGAGATCAAGCAAAAGACCGGCGAAGCGCCGCCGCTCTACTACCACTACCTGTCGGCGTTCACGATGTCCTTCGACAAATGGGACTCGGTGCAGACCCTCAACTACCCGCGCGGCCACGGCATCCTCAAGGGCTACATGGGCCTGCGCCCGGATGATCCGGACACCAACGCCTACGTGGCGAAGATGTACGAGGCTTACGGCAAGGAGAAGGCCGAGAAATTCCTCTCGCGTGACATCCACCACGTGCTGGTGTACCCCTACCTCTCGGTGCAGTCGCCACTGCAGCAGATCCGCGTGCTGCGTCCGATCGCGCCGAACAAGACGCTCTCGGAAATCTGGCACTTTCGCCTCAAGGGGGCGCCCGAGGCGATCTACCGCCGCTCGCTCTGGTACTACAACCTGGTCAATTCGCCGGCGACGATGATCAATGCCGACGACCTGGAAAACTGGACCAAGGGCCAGTGGGGCCTCGAGAGCTCGGGCATGGACTGGGTCAGCTTTCACCGCGACCACGGCCGCGACCAGGAGAATGCCGACGGCTCGATCTACTCCAACAGCGGCACCTCGGAAGCGGTGATGCGCAGCCAGTTCAAGGCCTGGACCGAATACCTGGCGGGGGACAAGTAATGGCAACGAAGAAAAAGACGTCGGCGAAAAAAGCGCCGGTGAAAAAGGCCGCGGTAAAAAAGCCGGCGGCGAAAAAAGACGTAAAGAAGAAGGTAACGGCGAAGAAGCTCGTTGCGAAAAAAGTAACGTCGAAGAAGGCCGCTGTGAGAAATGCAGCGGTGAAAAAGCCCACTGCGAAAAGGGTGGTCAGACCGACGGCCGTGATAGACACCCAGCGAGCCGTCGAACAATTCCTCTATCGCCAGAGCGAAATCCTCGACACCCGGCAGTGGCAGTCCTTTATCGATCTGTTCAGCGCCGACGGTGTCTACTGGATGCCGATCACCCAGGAGCAGACGGAGTGGGAAGGCTCCCCCTCGATCTTCGCCGAAGACAAGCTGATGATGGAGGTGCGCATGCGCCGCGTGCTGCATCCGCAGGCCTGGTCGCAGTCGCCGATGTGGGCCACCAACCACCTGGTAAGCAACGTGGTGATCGAAAAGGAGACTGCCGGCGAAGTTCAGGTCCGCTCGCGTTTTCACCTGATGGAACTGCGGCGTGATACCGTGCGCCACTTCGGCGGCACCTACCGGCATACGCTGGTCAAGAGCGGCGCCGGTTACAAGATCAAGCTGCAGCGGGTCGACATGTTCAACTCGCAGGCACCGTATGATTACGTGCTGCAGATCTGGGTGTAGAAAAAAGACAAACGCAGCACAGCAGGCGCTGGATTTCACTTCAATCGATTTGGGGGAATCATGATCAGACGCACTCTTGCTTGTGGAATTGCGGCGCTCGGCCTGGCGGCCACGCCGGCGCTGGCGGCGGACAAGGTGAAGGTGGGCTTTGTCAGCACGCTCTCCGGCCCCGGCGCCGCGCTGGGCATCGATATCCGCGACGGCTTCAACCTGGCCATCAAGCACGCCGGCGGCAAGCTCGGTGGTTTGCCGGTTGAGCTCACCGTGCTGGACGACCGCCAGACGGCGGACGCCGGCAAGCAGGAAGTCGAGCGCCTGCTGCAGCAGAATCATGCGGACATCATCACCGGCATCGTCTTTTCCAACGTGCTGCTGCCGGTGCTGCCTGCCATCCTGGAGAGCAAGACCTTTTACATCAGCCCCAATACAGGGCCGATGGATTACGCCGGCGCCAAATGCAATCCGTATTTCTTCGTCTCCTCCTGGCAGAACGACGAAATCCCCGGCGCCATGGGCGCGTTCATGAACCAGCGCGGCTTCAAGAACGTTTACCTGGTCGGCGCCAACTACCCCGGCGGGCGCGAGTCGCTCGGCGGCTTCAAGAAATACTACAAGGGCAAGATCGCCAACGAGTTGTACACGCCGATGGGCCAGCTCGACTACTCCGCCGAGCTGGCGCAAATCAAGGCCGCCAAGCCGGACTCGGTGTTCTTCTTTCTTCCTGGCGGCATGGGCATCAACTTCATCAAGCAGTATGTGAACTTCGGCCTGTCGAAAGACATCCAGCTTTTCACCACCGGCTTCTCGGCCGATGAGGACACCATCAAGCCCGTTGGCGAGGCCTTGCTCGGCGCGATCAATTCCAGCCAGTGGGGCTGGGATATGGACAATGCCGCCAACAAGCGTTTTGTCGAGGACTTCAAAAAGGAGTACGGCCGCGTGCCCACCCTCTACGCCTCGCAAGGCTACGATACCGGCATGCTGATCGACGGCGCCATCCGCGACGTCAAGGGCCGAATCGAGAACAAGGCTGCCTTGCGCAAGGCGCTGGAGGCGGCGCGCTTCAACTCGGTGCGCGGCAGTTTCAAATTCGGCGTCAACCACTATCCGGTGCAGGACTACTACCTGCGCGTGGTGCGCAAGGACGAGCAGGGCCGCATCACCAACCGTACCCTGAACAAGATTTTCGAGAACAAGGTCGACCCTTACGCCTCGCAGTGCAAGATGCCGGCGGGCTGAAGCCCGCGGCTACGCGACCCGCGGGATAGCGCCTATTTACAAAGGGCGCGCCGCCCCCTATGCTGCGCCTTTCCCGACCGCTGCACGCCAGGCGGGAAGACGCGGCCCAACAACCGATATTCGCGAAATATATTTTCGAACGGGATTTCGAAAATCCCTTCGCGAGGAGACTTCGATGAATTCATTCCGCCCCGACGCCATTTTGCGCAAGCTTGCCTGCGTGGCCCTCTTCGCTGCTGCCACCGGCATCAGCCTGCCGGCGCAGGCCCAGGAAACCACGCTGCGCCTGGTCAGCGCCTTCGCCGAAAACGGCTACTACGTCCTGCACCTGCAAAAGTGGATCACCAAGTTCAACGCCGAAGGCCGTGGCAACCTGCAGATCAATTTCATCGGCGGGCCGAAGGCGATCCCGACCTTTGAAGTCGGCAACGCGGTGAAAACCGGCGTGGTCGACATCGGGCTCTCCACCGGCGCCTTCTACACCAACGTGATGCCCGAGGCCGACTTCCTCAAGCTCACGCAGATCAGCGTCGCCGAGCAGCGCAAGAACGGCGCCTTCAACTACATCAACCAGGTGTGGAACCAGAAGGCTAACATGCAGTACCTCGGGCGCATGGTGGAAAACCAGCCCTTCCATCTCTACCTGAACAAAAAGATCGACAAGCCCGACCTCACCGGCCTGAAGATCCGCATCACCCCGGTGTATCGCGACTTCTTCCAGGCCCTCGGCGCCAACGTCATCACCACCCCGCCGGGCGAGGTTTATACGGCCCTCGAACGCGGCGTGGTCGACGGCTACGGCTGGCCCATCGGCGGCATCTTCGATTTGAACTGGCAGGAGAAGACCAAGTTCCGCGTCGACCCCGGCTTCTACGACGCCGAAGTGTCGCTGGTGATGAACCTCGACGCCTACAAGAAGCTCAGCCCGAAGCAGCGCGATTACCTGCAAAAGCAGGTGCTGTTCCTCGAAGGCGAAAACAGCATCTGGGCAACCTACACCACGGACGAAACCGCGCGCCAGGCCAAGGCCGGTATCCAGACCGTCAGCTTCGACGCTGCCCAGTCCAAGGCCTATCGCGAAAAGGCCTATGACATCGGCTGGGCCAGCGCGATCAAGGCCAGCCCCGAACATGGCCCGAAAATGAAGGCCCTGTTCTCGAAATAAGGCAGCGACGCCCGCCTCGCCGCGGGCGTGATTTGCAATCCAGATGAACCGACTCTCCGAGCTCTACGGCAAACTCTTAAGCGCGCTCGGCCTCATTGCCTGCGCGCTGCTGTTCGCCATGATGCTGATGATCTGCGCCGACGTGCTGCTGCGCAACCTCCCTATCCCGGGATTGCCGCGCGGCCTGGCCTGGAGCAATGAGGTGTCGGAGATGATGCTCTATCTCATCACCATGCTCTCCGCGCCGTGGCTGCTGCGCCAGGGCCAGCACATCCGCGTCGACATCCTGCTGCGCGCCATTCCGCGTTACCTCGCCTGGTGCTGCGAATGGATCGCCGATATCTGCGGCCTCATCTGCTGCCTGTTGATCGTCTGGTACGGCGCGCGCGCCGCGCTGAAGAGTTTTGCCGACGGCTCGATGACCATCAAGACCCTGGTGACGCCGGAATGGTGGTCCCTCGCGCCGCTGCCGCTCGCCTTTGCCCTGCTGGGCATCGAGATGCTGTTTCGCATGCACCGCCTGGCTACCGGCCCGCGCGAGCCGCGCAACGACGCGGTGTCGGCATCGTGATGCGGGCAAGCAAAGGCGGGCGCGCATGAGCTGGCAATTCGCCGCCTGGCTGCTGCTCGGCGGCTCCACCGTATTGCTGTTCCTCGGCCTGCCGGTGGCCTTTTCGTTTCTCGCCATCAACCTGATCGGCGCCACCCTGTATCTCGGCGGCGAGCCCGGGCTGATGCAACTGGCGCGCAACAGCGTGGACTCGGTGAAGAGTTTCGCGCTGACACCTATTCCGCTGTTCGTGCTGATGGGAGAGGTACTGTTCCACACCGGCCTTGCCGTGAAGGTGATCGACGGCATCGAGCGCCTGATCAAGCAGGTGCCCGGCCGCCTTGCCGTAGTCGCCGTGGTCGCCGGCACGGTGTTCTCCGCCATCTCCGGCTCGACCATCGCCACCACCGCCATGCTCGGCAGCCTGATGATGCCGGTGATGCTGGCGCGCGGCTATCACCCGACGATCGCGGCCGGGCCCATCATGGCTATCGGCGCGGTGGACATGCTGATCCCTCCCTCCGCGCTCACCGTGCTGCTGGGTTCGCTCTCCGGCATCTCGATCTCCAAACTCCTGATCGGCGGCGTGGTGCCGGGGCTGATTCTCTCGATGGTGTTCGTCGCCTACATCATCGTGCGGGTGAAAATGAAGCCGGCGCTGGCGCCCAACACCGAGCTGGTCGAGTACGAAGGCTGGAAGCGCTTCGGGCCGCTGGTGATCTACGTGATCCCGCTGGTGGCGATTTTCGGCCTGGTGGTGGGCGCGATGGCCGCGGGCTGGGCCACGCCGACCGAGTCGGCCGCCATCGGCGCGCTGGCCACGGTGGTGATGGCGCTGGTCTACCGTGCGATTACCGTGCCGATCATGATCAAGGCGCTGCGCGGCTCGATCGGCATCTCGGGGATGATCCTCTTCATCATCGTCGGCGCCACCACCTTCGCGCAAATCCTCTCCTTCTCCGGCGCCTCCAACGGCCTGGTGCAGGCCATCACCGGCCAGGGCCTGCCGCCGTGGGCGGTGGTGTGCGCGATGATGGGTATCCTGATCTTCCTCGGCATTTTCGTCGACCAGGTCAGCATGATGATGATCACCCTGCCGATTTTCATGCCGGTGGTGCAGACGCTTGGACTCGACCTGGTGTGGTTCGGCGTGATGTTCCTGATCTGCATGCAGTTGGGCCTGCTGCTGCCGCCGCACGGTTTGCTCTTGATGACGATGAAGGGTGTGTCGCCGCCGCAGGTGACCATGCTGCATATTTTCCAGGCCGTCGCGCCCTTCGTGGTGATGAGCATCCTGCTGCTGGCGCTGGTGTTTTTCGTGCCGGCGGTGGCCACCTGGCTGCCTGCGCTGATCGGCTGACCCGCTGTAAAAGCCGAGGGTAGCTGCTTATAGTGCGGCAGAAGCCCCGGCACGGCCCATCTGTGCCAGAATTTTCCTTCCCTGCTGCTCAAAATCAAATACGGATAAGTGCATGTCCCTGCCCGCCCTCTGGATCACCTTCGCCGTCCCCGCGCCCGCTGTCGCCAAGCTGGCGGAGAAATTCGACATCATCCACACCAAGGGCCACGGCCCCGAAGCCCTGGCCGAGGCGCAGAAAAAGCCCATCGTTTCGGTGCTGACCAACGGCGCCAACGGCCTGCACGCCGCCGCCATCAACGCCTTGCCGAACCTCAAGTCGATCAGCACCTTCGGCGCCGGCTATGAAAATGTCGACCTCGCCGCCGCCCGCGCGCGCGGCGTGGTCGTCACCCACGCGCCCGGCGTGAACGACGCCAACGTCGCCGACCACACCGTCGGCCTGATGCTGGGCATCGCCCGCGACTTCCTCGCCGGCGACCGCGCGGTGCGCGAAGGCAAGTGGGACCAGAGCCGTGCCTACCGCCCGTCGCTCAACAACAAGCGCGTCGGCATCATTGGTCTCGGCAACATCGGCATGCGTATCGCCAAGCGCTGCGAAGCCTTCGACATGACCGTGGGTTACAACACGCGCACCCCGCGCGGCGAAGTGTCGTGGAAGCACTACAGCGATCTGGTCAAGCTGGCGGAAGATTCCGAATACCTGGTGGCGGCCTGCCCCGGCGGCCAGGCGACGCGCCACATCGTCAATGCCAAGGTCCTCGAGGCCCTGGGGCCGGAGGGCTTCTTCATCAACATCGCGCGCGGCAGCGTGGTCGATACCGCGGCGCTGATCGACGCACTGGATCGCGGCGTGATCGCCGGCGCCGGGCTGGACGTGGTCGAAGGCGAGCCGGTGGTGCCCGAAGGGCTGCTCAAGAGCAACAAGGTGCTGTTCACCCCGCACATGGCCGGGCGCACGCCGGACGTGGTGTGGAACCAGGTGAAGCTGTTTACCGCCAACGCCGAGGCGGTGCTGGCCGGAAAGACGCCGCCCAACGCGGTGCCGACGTAACGCAGATCGCTTAACGCCGTTCCGGTGTAATTCGCGTTAGCGCCGGAGGCAGCCCGGCGCGGTTGCAGATTCCCGAGCCAGGCTCAGGCCGTGGCCTTGGTGGGCGCCGCGTCTGTGGATTCCGCGCTTTCTTTCGGCACGACGTCTTTCGACGCACCGGTCCAGCCGCTGGTGGAAATGTCGAACACCACGCCGTTCGGGTCGTGGAACTTGACCTCGTAGAACGCGCCGCCGTCCACCTTGGGCGGCTCGCCCATCCACCAGTTGGCGCCCGCCGCCTCGACCTGCTTGCGCGCCTCGTGGGCGTCGTCCACCCAGAAACCGATGTGGTGCAGGCCGGTGAAATCGCGGCCGCGGCTGCCCGCCGCCTCATCCGTCTTGTAATGCAGCAAGGCCAGGTTGACCACGCCGTCGGTGAGATAGACGCCGCTGGCCAGGCTGTGGTCGGTCTGGCCGACCTTTTTCAGGCCGAAGGCTTCCATGTAAAAGGCCGCCGCCTTGTGCACGTCGGGGACGGTGATGGCGATGTGGCGCAGCTTGCCCATGGTTTGGCTCCTCGATTTATGGCTATGTAGGGACAATCGGATGGTTCAATTATGCGCCCGCCGGCCCGCGCCCAAGGCGAATACGCGAAATATGTTTCGCGCAACTTTTATCCGCCCGCGCACCCGTCCGGCGTTATCATTGGTTCCTTCTATCGGCCCCTGCCTTAAGCCAACCGCAAACGCAAATCCGGCTATGGAACGTTCATTCAAAAAGGAAGTGGAGCTGCTCAACCTGGGGAAGGGTGACACCTTTCACGGCGAGGGCATACTCGCCGTCACCAAGGCGCTGCTGCAGTCCGGTGTTTCCTACGTCGGCGGTTACCAGGGCGCGCCGATCTCGCACCTGATCGACGTGCTGACCGACGCGCGCGAGATCATGGACGAGCTCGGCGTGCATTTCGAGGCCAATGCCTCGGAGGCCGGCGCCGCCGCCATGCTGGGCGCCTCGATCAATTATCCGGTGCGCGGCGCGGTGACCTGGAAGTCCACCGTCGGCACCAACGTGGCGTCGGATGCGCTGGCCAACCTGGCTTCTTCGGGGGTCACCGGCGGTGCCGTCATCATCATCGGCGAGGACTACGGCGAAGGCTCCTCCATCATGCAGGAGCGCAGCCACGCCTTTGCGATGAAGTCGCAAATCTGGCTGCTCGACCCGCGCCCGAACCTGCCGTGCATCGTCAACATGGTGGAAAAAGCCTTCGAACTCTCCGAGGCCAGCAGCACACCGGTGTTCGTCGAGTTGCGCATCCGCGCTTGCCATGTGCACGGCTCCTTCGAGGCGAAGGACAACGTCGCGGCGAAAATCTCGCGCAATGCGCTGATGACCGAGCCGGTGTTCGACTACGGCCGCATCGTGCTGCCGCCGTCCTCTTACAACCAGGAAAAGGCGAAGATCGAATTGCGCTGGCCGCAGGCGGTGGAGTTCATCAAGCGCGAAAAGCTCAATGAGGTGTTCGAGGGGGAGTTTTCGGACATCGGCATTGTCCTGCAAGGCGGCATGTACAACGCGGTGATCCGCGCCCTGCAGCAGGTCGGCCTGGCCGACGCCTTCGGCGAATCGCGGGTGCCGCTGTATGTGATGAACGTCACCTACCCGATGATCCCCGAGGAACTCAACGCCTTTTGCGCTACCCGCCGTGCCGTGCTGGTGGTCGAAGAAGGACAGCCGAATTTCATCGAGGAGGCATTGCATGCCATCCTGCGCCGTGCCGACATCCAGACCAAGCTCTATGGCAAGGATGTGCTGCCGATGGCCGGCGAATATACCGGCGAGATCATGTTGGGCGGCGTGACAAAATTCATCGAGGCGGTGGCGCCCAAGGGCGTGGACACCGCTCGCCTGCATGAACAGTTCGAAGCGCTTACCGGCGTGAAAAAACGCGCGGCCGAGTTGCTCGGCGCACCGGTGCCGAACCGTCCGCCGGGCTTTTGCGTCGGCTGCCCGGAGCGCCCGGTGTTCTCGGCGATGAAGCTGCTGGAGCGCGAGGCGGGCGCGTATCACGTCTCGGCCGACATCGGCTGCCACCTGTTCTCCTCGCTGCCGCCGTTCAACATCGGCAATACCGTGCTGGGCTATGGCCTGGGCCTGGCGAGCAATTCCGCCATCGGCCCGCTGTTCGCCAAGCGCTCGGTCACCGTGATGGGCGATGGGGGCTTCTGGCATAACGGGCTATCCTCAGGCGTATCGAACGCCGTGTTCAACGACGACGACGGCATTCTCGTCATCATGAAAAACGGCTACACCTCGGCCACCGGCACCCAGGAAATTCCTTCCAGCCCGCACCAGTCGCAGGCACACCGCGTCACCGACATGGGCATCGAGCGTACGCTCACCGGCATGGGCGTGAAGTGGATGAAGACGGTGAACAACTATCACGTCACCGATACCTTCAATGTGCTCAAGGAGGCGATGACCTCCAAGTACAACGGACTGAAGGTGATCATCGCGGAGGGCGAATGCCAGCTCGAGCGCCAGCGCCGCATCAAGCCGATCAACGCCGAGAAGCTGAAACGCGGCGAGCGGGTGGTGCGCACCCGCTACGGCGTCGACGAAGACACCTGCACGGGCGATCATTCCTGCATTCGCCTCTCCGGCTGCCCTTCGCTGACCATCAAGGACTCGAGTGATCCGCTGCGCGTCGATCCGGTGGCTCACGTCAACAATGGCTGCGTCGGCTGTGGCCTATGCGGCGAGGTGGCGCATGCGGCGGTGCTGTGCCCCTCGTTCTTTCGCGCCGAGATCGTGCAAAACGCGAACTGGTGGGACAAGTTCGTGGAGAAATTCCGCGCCGCGATCATTGGCCTGATGCAGCCCGCATGACCAACACGCCTTATCCGACTCGCCCGCTGACCGTCCTGCTCGCCGCTCTCGGCGGCGAAGGCGGCGGCGTGCTGGCCGACTGGCTGGTGGCGGCGGCGCAGGCGCAGGATCTGCCGGTGCAAAGCACTTCGATTCCAGGCGTGGCGCAGCGCACCGGCGCCACTACCTACTACATCGAAATCTATCCGGTGCCCACCGCACAACTCGGCGGCCGGCGCCCGATCATGGCGCTCACGCCTTCGCCCTCCAACATCGACGTGATGGCGGCTTCCGAATTGGTGGAAGCCGGGCGAGCGATGCAGAACGGCTACATCAGCGAACGCACCACCCTGGTCGCTTCCACCCACCGCATCTACGCCACGGTGGAAAAGATGCAAATGGGCGATGGCCGCTACGACGCGCAGCGCATCCTCGACGCCGCGCCGCAACTGGCCGGCAAGGCCGTTCTGTTCGACATGGCCGCGGCGACACAGGAAACCGGCACGGTGATTTCGGCGGTGATGTTCGGCGCCATCATCGGCGCGGGCACGTTGCCGCTGACGCGCGAAGTCTGCGAAGAGGTGATCAAGTCCTCCGGCAAGGGCGTGGCGGGCAGCTTGCGCGGCTTTGCCGCCGGCTTTGCGGCGGCAGGCGGTATGTTGCCCGAGGCGAAGCCGAAGACGGTTGCCGCGCCGGGCGCGCTGCCGCAGCCCGGTGATTTCCCCGCTGCCGCGCGCGACATCGTTGCCGAAGGCATCAAGCGCCTCGCCGACTATCAGGACCAGGCTTACGTCGATCTGTACTTGAAGCGCCTGGCCAACATCGCGCGCCTGGATACCGGCGACGGCAAGCTGGCCGCCGAGACCGCGCGCTACCTGGCGCTGTGGATGAGCTTCGAAGACCTGATCCGCGTCGCCGACCTGAAGACGCGCAAGAGCCGCTTCGCCCGCGTGCGCGAAGAGGTGCTGGCGAAGGAAGATGAGCCGATCCACATCATCGAATTCCTCAAGCCAGGTTTGGATGAGATCAGCGGCATGCTGCCGCCTGGACTGTCGCGCCGCTTTCACGCCTGGGCGACGAAGAATGGCCTGGCCGACAAGCTGTCGGTCGGGATGCACGTCAAGACCAATTCGGTATTTGGCTTCGCTCTGCTGCGCCTGACGGCCGGCACCCGTTTCTGGCGCCGCCGCACCGCGCGCTATGCGGAGGAGCAGGGGCTGATCGAGCGCTGGCTGGGGGCGGTGGAAAAGGCCGCTGCGCGCGACCTCAAGCTGGCTTACGAGATAGCGCTGACCGCGCGCCTGGTGAAGGGGTACAGCGACACCAACAAGCGCGGCAAGGCGAGTTTCAATCGCATCTTCGACCATCTGGTCGAGGGTGAGTTGAGCCTATCCGACAGCGAGCGCGCCAAGGCGATTTTCACCGCGCGTGAGGCGGCGCTGGCCGACCCGGAAGGGCGCGGCCTGGAAAAAACCTTGGGGCAGCACGGCGTCAAGCCTCTGCCGCCGCGGGAGCAAGCGATCCGTTTCATCAAGCCGCCGGCGGCCAAGCGGGTGTAGCCGGATTTTATTTCCCTGGCGGGGCTTGCATCACTCCATAAGAAAATTGGGGTCAGAGCACAATTTCGCAAACTGCCGCGAAATCGCTCATTTGCAAATGAGCGACCCCGATTTTTCGCCGCGTAGCAGCGCGTTAGTTTGTTTACTGCTTCGGCTTGTCGCGCAATTCGCGCCTCAGGATCTTGCCTACCGGCGTCTTCGGCAGATCGTTGCGGAACTCGACGATGCGCGGGATCTTGTAGCCTGTGAGTTCCTTGCGGCAGAAGGCGATGACGTCTTCCTTGGTCAGGTTCGGGTCCTTCTTGACGATCACCACCTTCACCGCCTCGCCCGATTTTTCGTCCGGCACGCCCACCGCCGCGCATTCCAGCACGCCCGGCATCATCTGCACCACGCCTTCGATCTCGTTCGGGTAGACGTTGAAGCCGGAGACCAGGATCATATCCTTCTTGCGGTCGGTGATGAAGACGAAGCCCTGCGGGCTCATGTGGCCGACGTCGCCGGTGAGCAGCCAGCCGTCGCGGATGATCTTCGCGGTTTCATCGTCGCGCTGCCAGTAACCCTTCATCACCTGCGGACCGCGCACGCAGATCTCGCCGGTAAACGGCGTGGCGTCGCCGGTGCCGTCCCATAGCAGGAGTTCCTCGAAGGCATCATTGCGGATGGAGAAGTCGGTCGAGGGCAGAGGCAGCCCGATCGAGCCGCTCCAGGGGACGCCCATCGGGTTGATCGAGCAGCCGGGCGAAGACTCGGTCAGGCCATAGGCTTCGGTCAGCGAATGGCCGGTGATGGTCTGCCACTTTTCGGCCACCGCCTTTTGCACCGCTGCACCGCCGCCCAGCACCACTTTGACGTGCGAGAAGTCGAGTTCGGCGAAGCCGGGCGCGTTGAGCATGCTGTTGAAGAGCGTGTTGACGCCGGTGAGCACGGTCCACGGCCATTTTTTCAGCTCGGCGATGAAGCCGGCCATGTCGCGCGGGTTGGTGATCAGCACATTGTTCGCGCCCCACTTCATGAACAGCAGGGTGCCGGTGAGGCAGAAGATGTGATACATCGGCAGCGGCGATACCACCACGTCTTTCCCCTCTTCGAACTCGGCGGAAATCCAGGCGCCGGTCTGCTCCAGATTGGCGAGGATGTTGCGGTGGGTCAGCATCGCGCCCTTGGCCACGCCGGTGGTGCCGCCGGTGTATTGCAGGAAGGCAATGTCCTCGTGCGTCAGCTCGACTTTCTTCATCTTGCCGCCGGCGCCGCGCGAGATCGCCTCGCGCATCGAGATGGTGTCGGCGATGTTCCACGGCTTGACCAATTTCTTCTTGTGCTTGACGACGTAGTTGACGATCCAGCGCTTGGGCGCCGGAATCAGATCGCCCACCTGCGTGGTGATGATGTGCTCGACCGGCGTTTCCTTCAAGGCCTCTTCGAGGGTGTGGCAGAAGTTCTCGATGATCACGATCGCCTTGGCGCCGGAGTCTTTGAGCTGGTGTTCCAGTTCGCGCGGGGTATACAAGGGGTTTACATTTACCACCACCAGGCCGGCGCGCAGGATGCCGAATATCGCCACCGGGTATTGCAGCAGGTTGGGCATCATCACCGCCACGCGGTCGCCGCGTACAACGTTCGGCAGGGCCTGCAGGTAGGCGGCAAAATCACGCGAGCGCTGCTCCAGCTCGGTGTAGCTCATGCGGTAGTCGAGGTTGGAGTAGGCGGTCTTGCCGCCGTACTTCGCGCAGCAGCTTTCGAACAGGTGCTTGATCGAGCTGAACTGGTGGTAATCGATCTCGGCGGGTATACCGGGCGGGTAGCTCTTCAGCCAGACTTTCTCGGCCATCATCTCTCCTGGGGCGGTTCTGTTGTTCTCTCGCGCCGCGGCCTGGCCGGCCGGGGGAGTGACGCCACTTTAGCGGTTTTCGGCAGGGCGTGCCGATACGCGCGCAAGGGCGCGTATCGGGCTACTGCAAGAAGCTTGGCGTGATACCCGGGCGCGTCCACGCATCGGTACGCACGGGCACCCGTGGGCACGCATGGGCGGAACGGCGGCGTAAAGCGGGCCGGTCAGCGGGCGCGCCCCGCCGGCCGGCAGAGTTGGCTACTCAGCGCCGCCGGCCGGGAAAAAATCTTGCGGGTCGGTCATCGAGCCGGCAGCGGCGACCAGGCCGTTGCGGTCGAAGCTGACGGAGAGAATGATGTGGCGTTGCATGTCGTTGGCGAAATAATCCCAGACCGGGCCGCCGTAGGCTCGGCTCGGGCCGGTGTATTGGCCGGGGCGGCCGAGCAGGGCGGAGATGCTTTGCATGTTATCGACGCCGACTCGGATCTTCGTCAGCGTCTGCTCTTGCAGCACCTGCTCCACGCGCAACAACCGGCCGCCGGCATCGAGGCGGGCCATGTAGGTCTGCCGGCCCGAAGGACCGTGCGGATACTCGAGGGATTGCGCATAGTCGGCACCGGGCGGTGCCGGGTGGACCGCGAAAGGCTGGCCCATCACGGCGCGCACGTCGGCTTCGGTCGAGACACCCGGCTTGAGGCCGGCGCCGGTGTAGGCGGCACAACCCGTGAGGGCCGCGAAAAACACCGCGCAAAGAACTTTGGAAGACAGGGAACGAACGCGCATGATTGACCTCCAGGACCGGATGATAGCGCGGTTGCGCCGGGGCTTCCGGCTCGCCGCGATGACCATGATACGGCGCACGCTTTTGTTTGGTTGCAGGGCTTTTTGTGGCGGTGCATCATCCGTGGGTGATCCGGGATATCCGCCGCGAGAACTACTTGGACTCGATCAGCAAGTCGAAGTGCTCCACCGTCGGCGCGCCGGCGAAAAGCGGCCCGACGATGGCGCGCCAGTCCTGGAAGGCGGGCGAGCCGCGAAAATCCACCGTATGGTTTTCCAGGGTCTCCCAGAAAATCATCAGCAAGTAGCGCTCCGGCGATTCAATGCCCTTGACCACCCGATGCCCCTTGTAGCCTTTGGCCTTGGCGATCACGGTCTCCACGCCCTTCTTGATGGCGGCGTCGAATTCGGCCTGGCGGCCGGGCTGGATGCGGATGTCGGCGTGTTCCATGATCATGTTTGTTCTCCTTTGATGTCGGTATTCATGTGAGTGGGTCGATGGTAAAACAAACCCGGGCGCGCGGCCGCTGATGGTTCGCATGCATCCTGCCGCCGCGGCGCGGCGCTAGAATGCGCGGATGAACCGACCGCTCGCCACCCTGCCCGAATCCGCCCGCAAAGTCCTCGCAGAAATCGGCCCGGTCTGGGGCGCCGACATCCAGAAACACCGCGACATGACGCTCGCCGCCTACCTGCCCCTGCTGGCGGCGGCGCCGAAAGATGGGGTTGAAAAGGTCAGCAACCTCGCCTATGGCCGCCACCTGCGCCAGGTGATGGACATTTTCCGCCCGGCGGGCAAGAGCAAGATGCCGGTAGCGATTTTCGTCCACGGCGGCGCTTTCGTGCGCGGCGACAAGTGCATCAATGCCGAGGTCTACGACAACGTGCTCACCTGGTTCGCCCGCAACGGCGTGCTCGGCATCAATCTCGAATACCGCCTGGCGCCGGAAGCCGCCTACCCCGGCGTCACCGATGACATGGCGCAGGCGGTGGCCTGGGTGAAGGCGCATGCGGCCGGCTTCGGCGGCGACCCGGAAAGCATTTTCCTGGTCGGCCACTCGGCCGGCGCCACCCATGTGGCGGCCTACGCCTGGGACCCGGCTTCCGGCTACCTCGGACGCGACCTCAAGGGCATGGTGCTGATCTCCGGACGGCTGCGAGCCGATGTGCTGAAGGAGAACCCCAACGCCGCCGGCGTCAGGGCCTACTGGGGCGAGGACGAATCGCTCTACGAGGCGCGTTCGCCGGTGACGCATGCTGCCGCCTCCAAGCTACCGCTGATGATTGCCAATGCCGAGTTCGAAAACCCGCTGCTCGACATCTACGGCATGGAGGCGGCCTGGCGCATTGCCGAGGCGCGGCGGCGGGCGCCGCGCTACGTCCGGCTGACCGGGCACAACCATATTTCCATCGTCGCGCACTTCAACACCGACGAGGAAATCCTGGGACGCGAGATTCTCGACTTTTTCGAGACCCTGACCTGAGGCTTATTTCAGGTACGGCTTGAGCCAGCCCAGGCCGTCGCTGGTCTTGCCTTTCGGGCGGTACTCGCAGCCGATCCACCCGGTGTACTTGATCTCGTCGATCACCTCGAACAGGTAGGGATAGTTCACCTCGCCCAGGTCCGGCTCATGGCGCAGCGGTACGCCGGCGATTTGCATGTGACCGACGTTGCCGGTGGGCACGTACTTGCGCAGGCGCATCGCCACGTCGCCCTCGACGATCTGGCAGTGGTACAGGTCCATCTGCACCTTGAGGTTGGAGGCGCCGACGGCCTCCACTACCGCATGCGCGTCCGCCTGGTAGTTGAGGAACAGGCCGGGAATGTCGCGTGTGTTGATCGGCTCGATCAGCGCCTTCACGCCGGCGCCGGCGAACTGCTCGGCGGCGTAGCGCAGGTTGCGGACGTAAGTCTCGCGATGGCGGGCGCGGTCGTCCTCCGGCGCGATCAGCCCGGCCATCACGTGCACATTGGGTGTGCCGATCACCTGTGCGTACTGCAGGGCCTGCGCAATGCTGCGCTTGAACTCGTCCTCGCGCCCGGGGAGGGAGGCCATGCCGCGTTCGCCCTTGTCCCAGTTGCCGGGCGGGCCGTTGAACAGCACATTGATCAGGCCGTTGTCGTCCAGGCGCTGCTTGATGTCCTTCGCCTCGAACTCGTAGGGGAACAGGAACTCGACAGCCTTAAAGCCGTCTTTCGCGGCAGCGGCGAAGCGGTCGAGGAAATCGTGCTCGGTGTACATCATCGAAATATTGGCGGCGAAGCGGGGCATGGCGTCTCCAGCGGTTCTATTTGATCGGGAAGCGGGTGCGCAGGTCATCGGCCTGCGCCTGGGTCAGCGCGCGGATGCGCCGGCCTTGCAGCAGCAGGAAAAGTTTGGCGGTGGCTTCCAGTTCCTCGGCGGCGTCCGCCGCGGCGGAGAGACTGCTGCCGCCCACCACCGGGCCGTGATTGGCCAGCAGCAGCGCGTGGTGTTTGCCGGCGAAGCGGCGCACGGCGTCGGCCAGTTGCAGGTCGCCGGGAGCGAAGTAGGGCACCAGGGGCAGGCTGCCGATGCGCATCACGTAATAGGCGGTGAGCGGCGGCAGCACGTCGGCTGGGTCGAGTTCCTCGAGTAGCGACACCGCCACCGAATGGGTAGCGTGCAGGTGCACCACCGCGCCGTTGGCCGGGCGCTCCTGGTACATTGCCAGGTGCAGGAAATTTTCCTTCGAAGGCGCGTCGCCGGCGATCAGCTTGCCGTTCCAGTCGAGTTTGGAAAGTCTCGCCGGGTCGAGCGCGCCCAGGCTGGAACCGGTGGGCGTGAGCAGCCAACCGTCGTCCAGCTTGGCGCTGATGTTGCCGGTGCTGCCATGGGTCAGGCCGCGGTCGAACATCGACTTGGCGGTGGCGCAGATCTGTTCGCGCAGTTGGGACTCTTTGCTCGACATGGTTCAGGCCAGTTTGGAGAGCGCCTTGGCGAAAAAATCCACCGTGCCGAAGTTGCCCGACTTCAGTGCCAGGGCCACCGGCTCGCCCATTTGCGTCGCGCCTTCGCTGACGGTCCAGGGCACGCCGGGGTCGATCTGCGGGCCGATGCGCAGGCTGGTGACGCCGAGCCTGCCAACCACCGCGCCGGAAGTTTCGCCGCCCGCCACCACCAGTTTGCGCACCCCGGTTTGCACCAGGCCCAGCGCGATGTCCGCCAGCGCGTTTTCCACCAATGCGCCGGCCTGCTCGACGCCGAGTCTGGCCTGCACGGCCTTCACCTGCTCGGGCGTACTGGTGGCATAGATCAGCACCGGCTCGCGGTCGACGCGCTCGCGCGCCCAGCGCAGCGCGTCTTCGACCAGGCCCGGGTTGGCGGAGAGTTCCAGCGCGTCGATGCGGAATGCCGGCCGGCCCTTCTGCCACTCAGCTACCTGCGCGTTGGTGGCGGTCGAGCAGCTGCCGGAGACCACGGCCGCCGCACCGGCGACGCGCGGCAGTTGCGCGGCGTGGCTTTCGTGCTTGAGCAGCCCGGCGCGGCGAAAGTTCGCCGGCAGGCCGAGGGCCACGCCGGAACCGGCGGTGATCAGCGGCAGATCGGCGCAGGCTTCGCCGATGGCGTGCAGGTCGGCGTCCGACACCGCGTCGACGACTGCCATCGCCACGCCGTCGCGGCGCAGCGCGGCGATGCGCTCGCCGATGGCGGTGGCGCCGTCGCTTACCGTGTCGTAGCGGACCAGGCCAACCTTGCGTTTGGTCTGCGCCTGCAGCACGCGCACCAGGTTGGCGTCGGTCATCGGCGTCAGCGGGTGGTCTTTCATCCCGGACTCGTTCAGCGGCACGTCGCCGACGAACAGGTAGCCGCGAAAAATCGTGCGGCCGTTTTTCGGAAACGCCGGGCAGGCGATGGTGAAGTTGCAGTCCAGCGCATCCATCAGCGCGTCGATAACCGGACCGATGTTGCCGCGCGGGGTGGAGTCGAAGGTCGAGCAATACTTGAAATAGAACTGCTTGCAGCCGTGTGCCTGCAGCCACTTCAAGGCGGCGAGCGACTGCGCCACCGCTTCTTCCGGCGCGATGGTGCGCGACTTCAGCGCCACTACCACCGCGTCGGCCTGCAGTGCCGCGCTGTCGGCCTCGCCCGCCGGCACGCCGATGGTCTGCACCGTGCGCATGCCGCCGCGCACCAGCATGTTGGCCAGATCGGTGGCGCCGGTGAAATCGTCCGCAATACAGCCTAGCAGCATGTTGTTCCTGTCATCGTTCGGTTTTTTTGTTTCCAGGCAAATCGATACCGGGGAAAATCTTGATCACGGCCGCGTCGTCCTCGCGGCCGTGGCCGGCGGTGGAGGCCATCATGTACATCTGGTGCGCTGCGGCCGACAGCGGCAGGGGGAACTTGCTCTTGCGCGCGGTATCGAGCACCAGCCCCAGGTCCTTGACGAAAATGTCCACCGCCGAGAGCGGCGTGTAGTCGCCCTTGAGGATGTGCGGCACGCGGTTTTCGAACATCCACGAATTGCCGGCGCTGTGGGTGATCACCTCGAACAGCGCCTCCGGGTCCACGCCCTCGCGCATGCCCAGCGCCATCGCCTCGGCCGCGGCGGCGATGTGCACCCCGGCCAGCAGCTGGTTGACAATTTTCACTTTCGAGCCCAGGCCGTGCGCCGTGCCCAGGCGATACACCTTGCCGGCCATGCCGGTGAGCACGTCCTCGATCTTTGCATAGACCTCGGGTGGGCCGGCCGTCATCATGGTCATCTGCCCGGCGGCCGCTTTGGCGCCGCCGCCGGAGACCGGGGCGTCGAGCAGGAGGATGCCTTTTTCGGCGAGGCGCCCGGCCAGGGTTTGCGCATACTCCGGCGCGGCGGTGGCGCTGGCGATCACCACCGAGCCCGGCTTCATCGCCTGGATCGCCCCGTCGGCGCCGAACAGCACCGTGTCGGTCTGCTCGGCGTTGACCACCAGGGTGATCGCCACGTCGCACTTTTCGCCCATCTCGCGCGGGCTGGCGCAGGCGACGCCGCCGGCATCGACCAGGGCCTGCAAAATGGCGGGGCGCAGGTCGCAGCCGTGCACCGCAAAGCCGGCGCGCAGCAGCGACTGCGCCGCGCCCATGCCCATGGTGCCCAGGCCGATGACCCCGACCGCGCGTTTTTTTTCCGCTGAGTTGCTCATCAGTACCAGCCTTTCATTGGTAGCGATGCCGCCGCCCCGGTCACCGCGGTGCGTATGACGGTGTCGAACGGCGTCGCCGGCGCATCCCGCTCGCACTCCATCGCGATCAGCGCATCGAGCGTGGCTGCGAGCGCGGCAGCGAGCCCATGTGGGAGGTGAGGATGCGGTCGGCAGCTGGGCTCATGATGGCGCAGGGAAAGGGGCGGGTAAGGCCGGCACCGTCCCGACATGGATTGACTTTGTCTCGGATCGCAATGGATTGGCGCATCTCCCCGGGCCGGCGGCAGCGCGAATTTGTCAGGTTATGATACGCTTTCCCGCCACGCCGGGCCGCCCCAACTTGCTGCAATTTTTCCATTGATGCGCATCCTTCATCATGTCCCGAGCCGGGCGGCCGGCTGGCTGCTCTCTTGACCGCCGCGGTGGCGCAATGAATGCGGGCGGGTCGCCGTCCGGGACGGCGATTCGCAGCAGCGTCGATGCGCTGATCCACCACGCTGCCAGCGCGCCGGAAAGCATTGCCTATCTCGACTCGTTCGGCGGCATCAGCTTTGGTGATCTCCAGCGCAGCGTGCGGCGTGCCGCGGCGTGGCTGGCGCGGGGGGCGTGCGCTCCGGCGATACGGTCGCCCTGGCGCTGGATCCCAGCGCCGCCGGGGCGCGGCATGCGCTGGGAATTGTGTACGGGACAGGTGGCTGGGCGCCGTGATCCTGCCCTTGTTTCCCGAGCTGCCGACAGCGGCACGCGTCGATTTTCTTGGGCGATTTCAGGCGGACTGGCTGCTGGCGGCGGGAGCGCCACCGCAAGTGGCGGGCGCGCACGCTTGATCCGCTGCGATTCCATCCGCGGGATGCGAGCCTGGACCAGGATGATCCGCCGCGCGGCGACCATCCGGGAGCCGGCTTCGTCTACGTCTTCACCTCCGGCACGACCGGTCCCTCGAAAGTGCTACTTGCCTCCCACTTCGAGATGGCCGAAAAGTCGCGCGCGGTTGCCGCGCTGTTTGGCCTTGATGCCAATGATCGCGTCCTGCGCATGGTTTCCTGGCCTTCGTGGGTCGGCCTGCGCACCATTTTTCGCGCTCACTTCGCCGGTGCTGCCTTCGTCAACGCACCGATCGATGAAACGCGCGCCTTGACGGGCGAAACACTGGCCCGCTTTGGCATCACCCGCATGCACGCCACGCCCTGGCATTTGCGCAGGTTGCTGCAAAGCCCGCCGCCGCCGCAACCGTGGCCGCCCTTGCGTTCCATCAACATGACCGGCGCGATGATCTCGGCGGCGGAAGTCATCGCGGTTCGCGCCGAATTGAGTCTCAATCTGTACGTCGAGTGTGGCTCAAGCCAACTCAGCTATGTGTCGCAATTGCGCCCCGGCGCGGCACCGACGGAGGGATGCGTCGGCACTTTGGTGCCCGGCGTGGAGGCGCGGGTAGACGATGCGCAGGGCCGGGCGCTGCCCACCGGGCAGGTCGGAGAACTTGGATTTCGCTGTGCCTGGATGTCCACGGGGTAGGTGGACAATCCGGAATTGACAGCGCGGCAATTTCGCGGTGGCTGGTTTTATCCTGGCGATGCCGGCAGCATTGATGCGGACAGCCGTATCCAACCTGAATGGACGCATTCTCGGCATCATAAATTGCGCCGGCCAGAAAATCTGGCCGGATGAAATCGAGGCGGTGCTCAAGCAGCATCCGCTGGCGGCCGATGTCGCGGTGGCCGGTTTGCCGAACCGGCTGGCCGGCCAGGTGGCGGTGGCCTTCGTCGTCTTGAGGCCGGCAGTGGTCCTGAAGGTGAGCGAACGGCAATTGATGCAGTTTTGCGCGGACCGGCTGGACTTACCGCGGGTGCCGGCGCTGATTGTGCTGGTCGCGCGCATTCCGCGAAATCAGGCAGGCAAGATCATGCGCGATGAGCTGGTTGCCGCACATCCGGCCACTGGCCAAGCGGCGCTGGAAATCTGAAACGGCTACAGCCGGCGATACTGGGGTCGGATGCTCAACATACTTCCCCGCACTTTCGGCTACCGCCGGGAATGTGCATTTGCCGGGTTATGATCCGGTTTTTCCGGCGCGCGTGACGAGGCGATTCGTGTCTTGCTTGTCTGATTCAGCCCGCCCATCTCTCTTGAAGCGGATTCTTTACGCCTGGGAATTGGGCGGAGGCCTGGGGCATGTCAGCCGCTTCCTGCCTCTGGCGCGGGCGCTGCAAGAGCGCGACTGCGAAGTTATCTGGGCGCTGTCCGATACCGGCGCCGCCGCCACCCTGCGCAAGGAGACCTCCGCGGCGGTGCTGCAGGCGCCGCGCTTCCCCGGCGAACTTTCCGGGCTGCCCGAGCCGCAACTCGCCTACAGCGAAATGATCATGCGTTACGGCTATTTCAGCGCCGACATGCTCACTCCCCTGCTGCGCGACTGGCGTGCCCTGATCGAAAATGCCAAGCCGGACCTCGTAGTCACCGACCATGCGCCGACGGCGTTGCTGGCCGCGCGCAGCCTGAACCTGCGCAATGCGCGCATCGGTACCGGCTTTTGCTGCCCACCGATGCAAGAGCCGGAGGCGCCGATGGTTTCATGGATACCGCCCGGACCCGAGCGCCGCGCCGAAGCTGCCGGTGTTGTGCTGGCCAGCATCAACGGCGCCCTGGCTGCGGTCGGCGCCAAGCCGCTGGACACGCTGTCGCAGATGCATGCGGCCGGCGAGGACTTCATCACCACCTATGCCGGGCTGGACCACTACCCGTCGCGTGCCACGCCGCGTTGGGGCGTGGTGCTCGGCACCGAAGGCGGGGTGGCGCCCGAATGGCCGGTGGCGCGTGGTCCGCGCGTCTTCGCCTACCTGAAGGCGCAACAGGCGCAAACCATGCCGCTGTTGCGTGCCTTGCGCCGCAAGCATTGCGCGACCCTGGTGCACTGCCCGGGCCTTACGCCCGAGCAGCGCGCCGCAGCGCAGGCCGAGGGTCTGCGCTTCTCGGATCGGCCCCTGGACATCGATGCCGTCACCGCCGGTTGCGACCTGGTGGTATGCGGCGGCGGCCACGGCACCGTCTGCGCCGCGTTGCTGGCGGGCAAGCCGCTGCTGATCGCTCCCGACCTGGCCGAGCAGGCTATCACCGCGCGCAATGTCGAAAACCTCGGTGCCGGCCTGAGCGCCATGGTTGGACAGGAGACCCGCTACGGCGGGCTCTTGAGCCGGCTTTTTCTGGAGCCGGGCTTCGCGCGCGCGGCGCAGGATTTCCGCTCCCGGCACAGCGCCAATAGCCAGGCGCAGATCATCCGGGCGATCGCGGACCGCTGCCTGGAGCTGGCCGGTTGATTCACGCGGGCTACAATACACGCGCAATTACAAGGAAATCTCCGGACATGCAAGCAGCCCAAGCGGCCGCAACACAGGAGCGTCGGCCGATGACCGACCCGGCCGCTCCCGTGGCTGCTGCTGCACCGACCGGCCCGCCGGTGGCTTCCATCGTCGATAGCCTGGCGCACTACGCCGCGATCCAGCCGGACCGCCCCGCTTACATCGACGCCAGGGGCGCCGTCGGTTACGGCGTGCTGTTCAATGCGGTGCGCCGGCTTGCCGCCTGGCTTGGCAGCCAAGGGGTGCGGGCCGGCGACACGGTGGCGCTGCCGCTCGACACCGCGCCGGAAAATGCGCGTCATGCGCTGGAGATGTTCTACGCGGTCGCGCATGCAGGCGCCGTGATCCTGCCGCTATACCCGGAAGTACCCCTGGATAGCCGACTCGCGCTGATCGGGCGCTATGGCGCGCGCTGGCTGATCGCCAGCGGCGCGCCGCCGCAAGTGGCGGGCGCGCGCGTGCTCGATCCGCGCGGCTACGACGCGGCCGACCCGCGGTACGCCAGCTTGCCGGCGCCGCGCGGCGACCGGCCGGAAGCCGCGCTCGTCTATCTCTTCACCTCCGGCACCACCGGCACGCCCAAGGCGTTGCTGCCGACGCATGCGCAACTCCACGGTAACGTCCTGGCGGCGGCGTGCGCCGTCGGCACCGATAGCAGCGACCGGCAGTTGGGCGCCGTTCCCTGGCCCTCGGGCATCGGCATGCGCTACATGTTGCGCGCCCACGCGGTCGGCGCCGCGTTTGTCTCCATGCCTTTCGACGACACGCGAGCCGTATTGGGCGCGTCCCTCGCGCAATACGGCGTGACGCGCATCTACCTCTCGCCATGGCAGTTGCGTCGCTTGTTGCAGAGCCCCGCGCCGGCGCGGCCCTGGCCGGCCCTGCGCTCGATCCAGGTTACCGGCGCCTTTGTCTCGGCGGAAGAAATCGGCTTGGTCCGCACCCTGCTCTCGCCGAATTTTTTCGTCAGCTACGGTTGCAATGAACTGGGCTCCGTTACCGTGCTTGGGCCGGAGGAGGCACGGCCGCAGCCCGGCTGCGTGGGGCGCCTTGTCGCGGGCATGGAAGCGCGCGTGGACGACGCGCAAAGCCGGCGCCTTCCGGTAGGCGAAGTGGGTGAACTTGGCTTTCGCGCGTCCTGGATGTGCACCGGCTACGCCGGCAATCAGCCGGCAACGCAGGAGCGCTTTCGCGGCGGCTGGATCTACCCCGGCGATGTCGGCAGCGTCGATGCGCAGGGCCGAATCCATTTGCGCGGGCGCTCGCAGGAAGTGATCAACTACGGCGGCCTGAAAATCTGGCCGGAGGACATCGAGGCGGTGCTCAAACAGCATCCGGACATACTCGATGCCGCCCTGGTCGGCCTGCCCGACCCGCAGGCGGGGGAGTTGCCCGCCGCCTTCGTGGTGCCGCGCAGCCCGCTGGACCGGCCGCTCGCGCCCGGCTTGTCGGATGCGGAGCTGAAAAAATTCTGCGCCGCGCGCATCGATTCGACCCGGGTGCCACCGCTGTTTGTCGCGGTGGCGCAGATTCCGCGCAACGAGTCCGGCAAGATCATGCGCGAGGCGCTGGCCGCCGCCTACCTGGAAGCCAGGCCGGCGCTGACCGGCAAGATCGGCTAGGGCGCCTCAGGCAGGCACAGGCTGATGAATTCCTCGAACTTCTCGCCGGGGCTGCGCGCGATCGCGCTCACGCGGCTGAAGCGGAACTCGAAGGGGTAACGCATTTCGCTGCCCTGGATCGCCGCGATTTGCGCCTGCTCGGCCTCGCTCAGGTCACGCTCCATCACATAGCGCACTTCGATCGAGGCAGGGGTGTGCTGCACCAGTTGCGCCTGACGCACCGGGGCGATTTGATACCAGGCGTCGGAGGGGAAGGCCGGCCAGAACACGCGCCCGTCCGGGTCCACTGCCATGTTGCGCCGGCGGCCCATGATGCGCTTGAGCACCGGCAGCTGGCGGCCGCAATCGCAGGTCGCCCCGGCCTCGGCGTAGTCGCCGATCTCGTAGCGGATCAGCGGCATGCCGAAGTTGCACAGGTCGGTCAGCACCAGCCTACCGACTTCTCCGGTCGCGCAGGAGCTGCCGTCGTCGCGCAGCACTTCTGCGATCACCAGTTCGGACTGCACGTGGTAATGATCGTGACGCGGACACTGCAAGGCGATCGTTCCGGTCTCCGTGCACGAATAGATGTCGATCAGGCGCGTGTTCCAGACCTCGCGCAGCAGCTGGCGCAAATCCACCGGCAGGCTTTCGGCATACGAAACGACCGCGTCCAGGCCCCGCGGGATGCGGCCGGTCTCGCGCGAGCGCAATACCAGCGCGCGCAGGTTTGAGGGCGTCGAATGCAGGTAGCCGGGCGCCTCCGCCAGCAGCCAGTCGAGCTGGGCGTTGAGGTCGGTGGTGGTCGGCAGGCTTGCCGAGGGGCCGGTGGCGAATGCTGCATTGGTCGATGCGCCCCAGCCGGGCGCGCGGCCGGCGCCGATGCCGGGCCGGATGTCGGCGTATTTCAGGCTGAAGTCGAGGTCGTGCCAGATATAGCTGCGCAGGGCCAGGGCGGAGCGGAAAAAATGCGCCACCATGGTGAGGGCGCAACGCACCGGCACGCCGGTCGAGCCGCTGGTGAAATTCCATGACATGCCGCCGTGGTCCTGCGGCAGTGCCGCGGCCAGCATGGCCGTGCCGCGGTCACGCAGGTCGGCCTTGTTCAGGATCGGCCATTGAGCGAAGCTCTCCCATGTGAGCGAGTTTGGGTCGCGCGCCACCTCCGGTAGGTGCTGGGCGATCAACTCGCGGTAGTGCGGCACCTGCTTGAGTGCAAAGGCCGTGAGGGAGCGGAGTTGTTCGAGTTGGCGCCGGGCCAGGGTTTCGGCCGGCCACCATTGCGAACGCTCAAGCTGGAATTGCGCTGCCAGCATGGTCTGCCCGGCGGCTTGCGGCACCGCGGGCCAGACCTGCCCGGTCACTGCCGAAAGCGGAATGGCGCTGCCAGACCTCACGGGTTTTTCAGTCCTTCGAGGACCGGCCGGTATGACGGCCGGCAGGCGCGCAAGCGCCTATTTCTTATAGACCGCGGCGCCGGCGATCGAGGTGGCAGTGCCGCCGTATCCGGTGCCCTGCGTGTAGTTGATGTTGAAAGCGGCGCCGGCGTGCGAGGCTCCGGGACCGGCAAAAAAGCCGGCAAGGCTACCGTAGCCGCTGTTGATGGTGCCGGTGCCTGTCATCTGGGCGAAGCCGTTGAAGTTGGTATTGTTATTGGAGAAACTCAGGCCGCTGCTGCCGCTCAGGTTGACGTTGCCGGCACTATTGGCGACCGACATGTTGAAGCTCCCGGTCATCGTGCCGAAATTGACCGAAAGCGAGGAGCCGACCGTGATGGTGCCGCAGGCCCCGGTACATGAGGTGCCGGTGCCGCCATATTGCGAATAGGTCGCGGTGCCGGAGGTCGGCATATTGGTGACCGGCTGACCGACGACGTAGTGCAGCGGATTCTGGGCGTCATAGGTATAGGTGCCACCTTCGACCCTATTGTCATTGACCGTACCGACCCAGCGGCCCCAGGCCATTATGCCGTCGTTGCCGAAGGACTGTGCCTGGCCGGCACCCAGCGAAATGGCATGACTCCCATAGCTATAGGCGGCCAAATGACCGGAAGGGGCGAGCGTGAACGCCGGATTGCTGCCGTACCCGGGTGTCATGGGTGAGTTGGAATCCGGGCTGCTCCAGGACGCGGTGGCGAACTGCCCCGAAAACGTCCCGACCAGCGCGGAGGCTGCCTGCGCCGCCTGCGAATCCTGAACCGGGTTTGGGGGCAACGGGATCTGGGTTTGCGCCAGCGATACCAGCGGCGGCAGGAAAGGCTTGTCTTCCGTCTTGGTCGGCGTCGAGGTCTGGGTGTTGACGATCGCGCTCTGGCCGCCGTTGATGGTGGTCGAGCCCGAGCGGTTGGTCACGTCGATGGCGCCGTCGGCGCAATTAAACAGGACCGAGCCGTCCGGCAAGGTGGTGATCGAAAATTCGGTGCCGCGAATGCCGACCGTGGCGGTGGCAGTCTGCAGCTTGTAGCCCTGGCGGTTGGTCTTACCGATCAGGCCGGTGATGGTGCGCAATCCGCCCTTGAGCAGGTTCATGACAACGGAATTCTTGTTCGAGTCGTCCTTGTCGTAGCCATAGGTTTCCAGGCGGAACTGGGTCTGCGGCTGCAGCGAGACCATGCCGCCGTCGCTGAAGCGCAACTGGGCGCGGCCGGCGCCGGTGTCGATGGTCTCGCCGGTCTGCAGTTCGGAGCCTTTGGCGACCGGGCGCGACTGGCCGTTGGGACTGATGGCGTTGACGCCCGGCGTGGCGAAGTCGATCTTGCCGGCGCTGGCTGCGTGCAGCAACGGCGCGAACAGCGCCGAGATGGCGCCGGCAATCATGGTAAATCTGAAGTGAATCCTGGGCACGGCTGCCTCCTGATGCTCACCTTACGGCGAGCGTAAAAACCTAGTTTAGTGCCAGTTGCGCCGCCGTCCAAGGAAATAAGTCACGGGCGGGCGCGAATCACCTCTCAACGGAAGTCATAGCGCAGATTCACCATAGTGATCCAGCGCGAGTAGTCGTAGATGATGATGTTGGAGCGGCTATCGGTCCAGGCGGCGGACGGGGTGATCGTCAGGTTGCGGCCGATTACATAGTTGGCGCCGACGCGCACGTCGGACTGTTTGTCGTGCCGGGTGTCGATAAACAGCGGATCGGGCGCGCGGTACACCCGGTCTTCATACGAGCCGCTGATGAAGGCGATCAGCTTCGGGGTAATCGAGAGTTGCCCCCCGAGCCGCAGGCCGTTCAGGCGGTTGCCGAAATTGCCGAAGCCGGTATGCGTCTCCACTTCCTGGCCGCCGTAGAGTCCGACATAGATGGAGGGGGTGAGCGCCCCGGCGAAAGCTTTGGCGTAGGCGCCGCCAATCACGTCGCGGACGGTGTCGCGCTCGCGCTGGCCGGGGTAAACTAGGCGGCTGTGCTGGCCGTAGACGGAAATTTCGCTGTCCGGGGTGAGGCCATAGCGCCACTGCACGGTGCCGCCGTTGGCGCGCCGGAAGACGTTATTGTCGACCCGCGATTCCTGAGTTTGCAGCAGGCCGACGATTTCGTTGCGCTCGCGCTTCCAAGAAACACCGGCGTCGCCGGCAAGATAACCGGTGTCGAATTGATCGTATTTGTTGTTGTAGCGCTCGCTGATGGTGGCCGAGCCGATCAGCGCCCACTCGGAATCGATGCGGTAGCGGCCGGAAACCCCGCCGCCCACGCTGGCGAACCAGGCATGGGTTTGCTGGCCGTTGTTGTTCAGGGTGAGGACGGCGCCGCCAAAGGCGGGAATGGCGAAGCTGCCGGCGGTGGTTGCGGCGTTGGCATTGCTGTCGTAGCCCAGGCCCATTTCAATGTAGCCGCTGATGCCGGTGGTATTGCGCACGCTTTCGCGCGCCTGCAGGGCGTCGAGGAACTGGTTGACATTGCTCACCACCGCCGGGGGCGGGTTGGAGGCCTTGACCGCTTCGAACTCTTCGCGGGCGGCACGGTTCTCACCCATCAGGAAGTAGGCACGGGCGATCTCGGCGCGGGCTTCCGGAAAGTTGGGCTTGACGGCGATCACGCGCTCAAGGGCGAACACGCCGCGCGTCAGGTGTCCGGAGTCGATCGCTGCGAGACCCAGCAGATAGTCGAATTCGGGATCGCCGGCGCGCGCGTCTTCAAGGGGGTCGAGCAGGGCAAAAGCTTCCGGCGCCTTTTTGGCGTCGAGGAACGTTTTTGCGCGCGTAAGCGTCGCGTCTTGCGCATGCGCGGCGGCCATGAACAACAGGGCGCAGGCAAATACGCCGAAGAACGAAGCAACACGACGCAGCATGGTCTGATCTCCCATGACTCTCAGGCCAAGTTTAAGTCATCAAAGTATACCGTTAAAAGGCTGTAAATACAGGCAAATAGGAGAGAAAGCTCAGGGCGTGTATGGGGATAACAACACTTCGAATAATGCCATTGGGATATCCGGGAAATTGGGGCGGGTCGAGGAGGCGGAAAAATCGCAATATGCACGCCGAAATGGGTGAGGAGGGCTGCATGCGGCGAAAAATCGCGGGGAAGTGGGGGGGTGATCTTGCTTCCCCACCGTACCGCGAACCCCACGCCTTACAAAAAAATGCCGGGCGCTTTCGCGCCCGGCATGGTCATGAGCTTTCAGCGTCAGGCTTAGGGAACGTAGCTGTCCATCGCCCCGTTGCTGTCCAGGGTAGTGGTGGCCGACGGTGTCGAAGGAATGGTGTAGTAGGTGACACTGTTGTATTCCGTGACGACGCCGGGTTCGGCAAAGGCAACAACGCCGTTCCCACTGGCTGCGGCGGCGGGCTGCGCGAAGCTCACCGAATAGGGGGTTTCGACGATCACTACCTGCGGTTCCATGTGCAAGGTTGCCACGTCCTTGTTCAGGCGGGCGGTATCGCTAGTGCCGTCATCGCTGGCTGCATAGGCGCCGACGGCGGCAAACAACGCGGTGGCGGCAACCGCATACTTGATTGACTTGTTCATGATGGATCCTTTCACGGGATGAGAAGTCATATACCGCCGTATGGCCGGCATATGCAGTTCAGACCTTGGGCTGCCCTCATGGGTCCCGGAATTCATATTCCCGAAAAAGTTACGCAAAATCAGACACTTCCCTACATAAAACGCCAGTTTGCCAGCGTTTACTTGTGCTTTGTCGGTGTTGTGCGTACCGACGGTGTAAGGATCTGGGAAGCTTCACGCGTGAACGAGTTGCCCTGGTCTTGGTCAGTGCGGCAAACTACGGTCTCGGGAACATCGCAAATCTTTTTCGGCGTAACTGACAGGCCGTGAAAGGAAGCCGGCGCTGGGCCGGAACCGGGACGGTAGCAGCTTGCGTCCATCGATGGCCTTCCTTACGTACCTCAATGAGCCTGTGCGGATCTGCCGCGAAGGCTCCCGCGCCTAGGGTCGGGCGCGCGAAATCTGCAGCGTAAATGCGCCGGCGGTTCAAGATGGATCGAATTTCATGATTCTTCTTTGAACAAAAACGGCTCCTTGGAAGTCCGATGAAATTGAAATGTTGAAATGTTGAAATGTTGAAATGTTGAAATCAGGAGACTTCCGATCTTTTTATTGGGCGCCGCGAACTGTGGATTTTCTTAAACCGCGCCGACCAAACGACCATTTACATCGTTGCAATGAGGATAAATCGGAGTTTCAAGGAGCATTTATCCTACTGACGGGATAACAGAGCGCATGAGCTACCTGAACGAAATCCAGATTTTTGTCGCGATTGTCGAGCGTGGCAGTTTTATTGCCGCCTCCAATCACCTGCGAATTCCCAAAACCACGGTAAGCCGCAAGATCGAAGAACTCGAGGCGCGGCTGGGGGTACGCCTGTTGCAGCGTACGACCCGCAAAATGTCCCTGACCGAGGCGGGGCAGGCCTATTTCGAGCACTGTGAACGCATCCTGGCGGAAATCGACGAGGCCGAGCGAGCCGTGGGCCAGTTGGCGGAAGCGCCCCGCGGCAACTTGCGGGTATCGGCGTCCTTTTCCATTGGTTCGCGCTTTCTCGGGCGCTTGTTGCCGGAGTTCCTGAAGCAATATCCGGATGTGCGCGTCAATCTCCTGTTGTCGAACAGCCAGGAAGACCTGGTCGAAGGCAACTTTGATCTGGCGGTGCGCGCCGGCCGTCTGGCCGACTCCAGCCACGCCAGCCGCACCCTGGCGCACCTGCGCGCCCATATGGTGGCCAGCGTCGGCTACGCCAAGGAAAAAGGGCTGCCCACTACGCCGGATCAACTGGCCGAGCACCGCACCCTGGCGCTGATTCCGCGCGACGAGCGCGGCGGGCGCTATGCCTGGGCGCTGGAAGAGGTTTGCGGCGGACGCAAAAAGCCGCAATGCATAGACGCGGCGATCAATCCGGTGATGGTGTGTAATGACCCCGACCCGATCGTGCAGGCTGTCCTTGGCGGTGAAGGCATCGGCTTCGTCCCCGACTTGTTCATTGCCGAACATCTGCGCCAAGGTTTGCTGGTGCAGGTGATGCCTGAATTGCTCAGCCTGGCGGTGCCGATCAGCGCGGTCTATCCGTCGCGGCGCGGCTTGAGCCCGAAGGTGCGGGCGTTTGTCGACTATCTGGCCGGAGAGCTGGGCGCGCTGGCCGATCTGCAACCGCAACTGGAAGGTTCGCAGACTGTCGGCGATTGCGCCGAAGTGGAAGAAAGCGAAGGCATGGAAGAGGGTGAAGAGGGCGAGGGGACGAACGCAGTGTCCGGCATCCCCGTCGCTGCCTCTGCCTCTTTCTGAGTCCGCGCGCAGCCCTTTACTTCCGGTTTGCCGCCGCGTACGCCATCCAGTCGCCACCGGCGATCGGGTGGTCCAGCTTCAATACCGCGGGGTTGGCGGCGTAAATCCACACTACGCGGCGGCTGTCGTCGGCCAGTTCAACTTCGGCTTCGAGCTTGAAGTAATCGCCATTCGGGCGCTCGGCGGTCACCGGTTCCTCGAGTGCGTCCAGGGCCGGCCACGCATGCGCCGGTACCGCGTAGAGTTCTCCCGCCACCCAGCCGGCGCTCGCGTCGAGCTGCAGCGCCGGATAGGCGCCGAGATCGTAGAGCAGGCCGCGCACCCGCGCCGCGGCGAAATGGCGCGCCGCCGGGGCGATGCGCGCGATGTCGTTACTGCCGCCGGCGCGCAGGGTGCCGTAGACAAAAAGCAGGGCATTGTTCATTGCGTCGGCTGCCCCGCTCATTTGCGGCCCCCGAACTGCACCAGGGCCACGCCGGCCAATGCGAGCGCGGCACCTCCCCAGGAGGTTGCGCCCGGCGTCTCGCCCAGCCAGCCCCACGCAACGGCAAAGGTCAGCGGCGCTACCAGATAGAGGCTGCTGGCGGCGAGCGCCACTGGCAAGCGCGCCAGCGCCTGATTCCAGAGCAGGTAGGCCAGGGCGCCGGGGAACAGTGCCAGGAACACCACCGCGAACATGGCGCCGCGCGGCGAGCGCTCCACCTGCGGCAGCAAGTCGGGCAGCGCCCAGGCCAGGCCGAGGGTGCCGAAAATGAAACTCCATGCCGTCACCAGTGCCGCGCCGTATTTCGGTAGCAGCGGTTTTTGCACCACCGCCGCCGCGGCGAAGGCGATTGCCGCCATCAGCAGCAGCGCGGCGCCGCCGCTCGCCTCAAATCCGCGACCCGAATTGCCGCTTTCCCCCAGCGCGATCAGCGCGGCGCCGCCGAAACCGATCAGCAGCCCGGCCCAGCCGGCCGCACGCATGCGCTCGTGCAACAGCAGCGCCGACAGCAGCGCGGCCCATACCGGAATGGTGTCGATCAGCACCGCCGCCGGGCCGGAAGAAATGTGCACCAGGCCGAAGTTGAAGCCGATCTGGTAGACCGTCACCGCCAGCAGGCCGGTGAGCGCAAGCCGCGGCATGTCGGCAAGCTCGGGCAGCGGCAACTCCTTGGCGCGCACATAGGCCAGCAGCGCGACACTGGAAATGGCAAAGCGCAACAGCGCCAGCTCACCTGCGCCAAAGGCCTGCATCGCCACCTTGGTGGCGGGAAACGAGATGGCCCACAGGACCAGCGCGGCGGCAAGCGCGCCATAGGCGGGCAGGGTGCCGGCGGAAGCGGAAGGAGGATTCAATGCAGGGTCGGGCAAACGCGGCGCGGGGCCGGATCCCGCATTATGCCGCCCGCCGGTCGTCGCGGCACGAGCAGCGGCGGGTATGATGCGCGCAAATCCCTGCAACGAGGAGTCGACATGTCTGATCTGAAGGCGCAGTTCGAAAAAGCCGCGGCCGATTCGACCCAGTTGCCCGAGCGCCCCGAAAACAAGACGCTGCTGGAACTCTATGGCCTTTACAAACAGGCCACCGCGGGCGATAACGCCGGCGCGCGTCCGGGTTTTACGGACATGGCCGGGCGGATGAAGTTCGATGCCTGGGCCGCGCTCAAGGGCAAGAGCGGCGAAGAGGCGATGCAGGAATACATCGACCTGATCGAATCTCTGAAGTAAGGCGCAGCACTCGCGCTTCAGGGACACGCCGCAGCGTTGCGCTTCAGGGCGCGGGCACGCCCTCGCGCCATTGCGGCCAGTGCATGACGATGTCGCGCACCAGCGGCGCGCCGGCGTTGTAGAGATTGTGGACCGCCGGCGTGAAGCCGCCGGAGTCCGCGGTCAGCGAAGCCAGCGCGCTCTGGCCGGGGTAGGGGCGGTCGAAGTTGGCGCCGGTGCGCAGCACCGCCAGGCGCCGCAAGTCCACGCGGCCGGCAGCGGCGGCGCGCGCCAGCGCGTTATAGGTGGCGTTGTCTTCCTGCTGGGTGGTGCAGTAGGTGGCGGCGCCGTCCGACAGAAGCTTGCTCCAGGCGCGCGCGTGCGCGCCCAGCTTGTGGCCATGCCACCAGGTGTCGCCGGCCAGGGTGTCGCACTGGATCACCGCCGGCGCCCGGTTGGCCGGCGCGCGGCGATAGTGAACGCGGTAGGCGCGGGCGCCATCACTGTCTTCGAGCCCGGCATCGCGGCTTAGCGCCAGCGCCTTTTGCAGCAGGTTTTCGTCGAGGCGGAAGGCTTCGGTGCGATAGTCGAATTTCGGCTTGACGCCCGGGCGCCCGGTCATCACGCCGATGTAGCCGCTGGGCCAGCTGCGGGGCATTTCACGGGCGTCGATCTCCTGTGCGATGCCGAAGTCGATCAGCCAGCGCGCCCATGCCGCCGAGCCGATGGTGCCGCGCGCCGGGTCGATGCCGGCGACGCCGGCCACCAGAAAGTAGGTGCGCCTGAGATCGAGGCGCGCATCCAGGGCCACCGCCAGGGTGGAGGCGGCGGCGTTGGCGTGGCCCATGCCGGTGGTCAGCAGGCAGACGTCATCGCGATTGCAGCGCAGGGCGGGGTAATCGGGCGACAGGCCGGGGACGGGAATGATTTGATCCAGCGCCAGCGGCGCGATCCAGGGCTCGGCCTCGGGACCGAACATGCTGATGATCAGCACCTTGAGCGGGCGCGGCATGGATGCGGCCGCCGCATCGGCCGCGCATGCGGGCGCGCCGATACAGGTCAAAAATACGCCAAGGGCCGCGCACGTCGCCAACAATGCGCGCGCACGGCGCTTCATGCGACTTCCAGCCCGCGCCGGTATTGCACCGCTTCGGCGGCATGCGCGCTTTCGATGGTTTCACTGGCCGCCAGATCGGCAATGGTGCGCGCCACCTTGAGGATGCGGTGATAGGCGCGTGCCGACAGCGAAAGGCGGTTGATCGCCTGCTTGAGCAGGGCTTCGGCGGCGGTGGCTGGGCGGCAATGGACGTCGATTTCGGCGGGCCCCAGCTGGCTGTTCGGTTTGCCCTGGCGTTGTATCTGGCGTGCGCTTGCCGCTTCGACGCGCGCGCGCACCGTGCTCGACGCTTCGCCGTTGGCCGCGCCAGTGATTTCCGCCTCCGAAACCGCCGGCACCTCGATGCGCAGGTCGATGCGGTCGAGCAGCGGGCCGGAGATGCGGCCACGGTAGCGCAGCACCGCATCCGGTGTGCAGCGGCATTTGCCGTTGAGGTGGCCAAGATAGCCGCAAGGGCAGGGATTCATCGCGGCGACGAGTTGGAACTGCGCCGGAAAATCGGCCTGGCGCGCGGCGCGCGAAATGGTGATGCGCCCCGACTCCAGCGGCTCGCGCAGCACTTCGAGCACCCGCCGGTCGAACTCCGGCAACTCGTCAAGAAACAAAATGCCGTGATGGGCCAGCGAGATTTCGCCGGGGCGCGGGTTGTTGCCGCCGCCCACCAGCGCCACGCCGGAGGCCGTATGGTGCGGGCTGCGCACCGGCCGCTGGCCGAACCGCTCCAGGCGAAACATGCCGGCCACCGATAGCAGGGCGGCCGATTCGATCGCCTCTTCATGGCCCATCGCCGGCAGCAGGCCCGGCAGGCGCTGCGCCAACATCGATTTGCCGGTGCCGGGCGGCCCCGCCATCAGCAGGGAATGGCGCCCGGCCGCCGCGATTTCCAGCGCGCGCTTGGCGTGGGCCTGGCCTTTGACTTCCGCCAGGTCGGGGTAGGCGGGCAGGCTGGTCGCGGGTGCGGCCTGCTGGGGCTGGAGCAGTTCGCGGCCGCTCAAATGGGCGCACACTTGCAGCAGGGAATCGGCGGGCAGGATCTCGCCGGCGCCGGCCAGCGCGGCTTCGGCGGCGCTGTCGCGCGGCAAGATGAAGGCGCGTCCGGCGCGCCCGGCGTTGAGCGTCATCGCCAGCGCGCCGCGGATCGGGCGCAGCGCACCGGTGAGCGAGAGTTCGCCGGCGAACTCGTATTCCCCCAGACGATTGCCGGGCATCTGCCCCGAGGCGGCAAGCACGCCCAGGGCGATCGGCAGGTCGAAGCGGCCGGACTCCTTGGGCAGGTCGGCCGGTGCCAGGTTGACGGTGATGCGCCGCGCCGGGAAATCGAAATTGGCGTTCTGGATCGCCGCGCGCACGCGGTCCTTGGCTTCCTTGACCTCGGTTTCAGGCAGGCCGACGATGGTAAACGACGGCAAGCCGCCGGCCAGGTGAACTTCCACCGTGACTTCCGGGGCCTGCATGCCGTTTAGAGCGCGCGAACGAAGGACCGCGACGGACATTAAAGATGTTTAATCAGGTGCGCGTGCGCGATGGATCGGTTCGGGCGATGTTTTATCAACTTTGCGGCGGCGCACCTATATCGGCCGATACGCTGCATCAGCGCTGCGCTTCGAGGGCGGCGATCCGCGCCTCCAGGGCGCGCAGGTTATCGCGTGTGCGCCTGAGCACTTCTGCCTGCAGGTCAAAGTCCTCGCGCGTCACCAGGTCAAGATGGGCAAAGCTCGATGAAAGCATGGCTTTGAGGTTTTTTTGCACATCTCCAACAGGCGTCTGTTGCAAAAATGTGACGATACGGGCGTTCAAATCCTCAATAAATTTTGTGTTCATAGCGCGGCTCTGTATGATCCTGTTCTTAGCAAGACCGGCCGGAAACCCGCTCCCAGAGCGGCTCTCCGGCTGATCGAGCACCAGAAAATAAGCACCAAAAAAGTGCTGAAAAATCTAAGTTGCGCACGGTTTGGGTGCAGATTCACTGCGTGGAATATCAAAAAAAGTTGTTTTGGCTCGAAACGTGGGCGAATGGCATGAAGAATGCACTAGTTTGCCCGGTTCGTTGTTTAATTAGAAAGGAACATCATGCGTAAACTGGCCCTCGCTGCTGCCGTCGCTGCAGTATTCGCCTCCCCTGTGATGGTGTCAACTGCCCAGGCGCAAACCGCCGCCCCGGCTGCTGCCCCCACCCCGGACTACACCCTGACCGGTAACCTGACCATCGCCAACGACTATCGTTTCCGCGGCGTTTCGCAAACCCTGGGCGGCCCGACCGTTCAAGGCGGCATCGACTTCACCCACACTGCCAGCGGCATCTACCTGGGCAACTGGAACTCGAACGTTTCCGGCGTCCAGTACACGGGCGGCAACGGCGCCGAAATGGACTTCTACGGCGGCTGGCGTCATAGCTGGGGCGATTGGGGTCTGGACCTCGGCGGCCTGTACTACTACTACAACAACGCCTATTACGGCGGCACGGGTGGTACTTCGGCTCGCTACAACAACTTCGAAGGCTACATTTCCGGCAGCTGGAAGTGGATCAGCGTCAAGTACAGCTACGCCTTCACCAACTATTTCGGCCTGCGTGGCAACACTGGTGCCGCTACTACCGCCAAGGACTGCTTCACCGGCAGCACCTGCACCACCACCCTGGGCGACCATGGTGATTCGAAGGGTAGCCAGTACATCGAAGTCAACGCCAGCTACGAAATCGTGCCGAAGTGGACCCTGTCGGGCCACGTTGGTCACGTGAAGGTGAAGAACTACGGCGTCCTGGACTACACCGACTACAAGGTCGGTATTGCCTATGCGTTCGACAGCGGCTGGACCCTGGGCGCTGCCGCCGTTGGCACCGATGCCAACAAGCAATGGTACTCCGGCGAGCGTACCGTCAATGGTAACAACCAAGCCAAAGACCTCGGTACTGTTACCGGTGTTGTCAGCCTGTCCAAGACGTTCTAATTCGGCGCGGGCTTTTGCCCGCCTGCATTGTCTGTCTGATAAAAAAGCCGCCTCCGGGCGGCTTTTTTATTTATAACTGCCCTGAAACGATGGTGGCACTTTATTGGTGCCATGCCCCGTTTTGATGCGCTCCGTTATTGCGCAGTCCTGCCAAAGACAAAATAAGTCCGTATTCCGGCTGGCTCACCCCTCTAAAAGGGGCCAAAAAACGCCGTGTATACACTCTGCGGACTGGCACAGAAGCTGCTCTAGGCTATCCCGGGGAACATTCATTCATCTCCGTCTAAAAGGAGCATTCAAATGAAACTGGTGACAGCCATCATCAAGCCGTTCAAGCTTGACGAGGTGCGCGAAGCCCTGAGCGCCATCGGCGTGCAGGGGATTACCGTTACCGAGGTCAAGGGGTTCGGCCGGCAAAAGGGGCATACCGAACTGTATCGCGGCGCGGAATACGTCGTCGATTTTCTGCCCAAGGTGAAAATCGAAGCCGCAGTCAAGGCCGAGCTCGTCGAGCAGGCCATCGAAGCCATCGAGAAGTCCGCCAACACGGGCAAGATCGGCGACGGCAAGATTTTTGTTTTCGAACTCGAACAAGCCATACGCATCCGCACCGGCGAGACCGGCGCGGACGCCCTTTGAGGAGAGCCACCCAAATGAAAAAAATCCTGTCCATCCTTGGCCTGGCGGCCGCGCTTACGTTGAGCGCGGCGTCCATGCCCGGCGCGAGTAACGCCTTCGCGCAGGACAAAGCCCCCGCTGCCGCTGCTTCTGACGCTCCCAAGGCCGACGCTCCCGCGCCGGCTGCCGCGGCTGCTCCTGCTGCTGCTGCTTCCGGCGGCGCCGCACCCGCTGCTGCCGCAAGCGACGGCGCTGCTGCTGCCGGCGCCGCGCCTGCCGCTGCCGCTCCCAAGCTGCCTGATCCGAACAAGGGCGACACTACCTTCATGTACATCGCCACCGTGCTGGTCATCCTGATGACCATCCCCGGCCTGGCGCTGTTCTATGGCGGCCTGGTGCGCACCAAGAACATGCTGTCGGTGCTGATGCAAGTGTTCGTCACCTTCTGCCTGATCGCCGTTCTCTGGGTGATCTACGGCTATAGCGTGGCCTTCACCAGCGGCAACGCGTTCTTCGGCGGGTTCAGCAAGCTGTTCCTGACGGGTGTCGACCCGGCAGGCGCGGGTGCGACCTTCTCCAAGGGCGTGTACATCCCGGAAATGGTGTTCATGATGTTCCAGCTGACCTTCGCGGCCATCACCCCCGCGCTGATCATCGGTTCCTTCGCCGAACGCATGAAGTTCTCCGCCGTGCTGTGGTTCATGGCGCTGTGGTTCACCTTCTCCTACCTGCCGATGGCGCACATGGTGTGGTTCTGGGACGGCCCCGATGCAATCAAGGATGACGCTACCCTGAAGACTGTCACCGAAGGCGGCGGCTGGCTCTGGGCCAAGGGCGCGCTGGACTTCGCCGGCGGCACCGTGGTGCACGTCAATGCCGGTATCGCCGGTCTGGTTTCGGCCTACGTACTGGGCAAGCGCGTCGGCTTCGGCAAAGAAGCGATGACCCCGCACTCCCTGACCATGTCGATGATCGGCGCCTGCTTGCTGTGGGTGGGCTGGTACGGCTTCAACGTCGGTTCCAACCTGGAAGCCAACGGCACCGCCATGATGGCCTTCGTCAACACCACCGTCGCCACCGCGATGGCTGCGCTAGCCTGGTTGTTCATCGAAAACATCGTCAAGGGCAAGCCTTCCATGCTCGGCGCGATCTCCGGCGCGGTTGCCGGCCTGGTTGCCATCACCCCGGCTTGCGGCTTCGTCGGTGTCAAGGGCGCCCTGGTCATCGGCCTGGTCGTCGGCCCCCTGTGCTTCTGGGGTGTCACCGGCCTGAAGAAGCTGCTCGGCGCGGACGATGCGCTCGACGTCTTCGGCGTGCACGGTCTCGGCGGCATGTGGGGCGCGATCTCCACCGGCATCTTCGCCGACCCGGCCCTCGGCGGCTCGGGCATTTTCGACTACGTCAAGAATGCCGCTTCCACCGACTACGCAATGGGCGCCCAGGTGTGGATCCAGTGCCAAGCTGTACTGACCGCGCTGATCCTCTCCGGCGTCGTCTCCTTCATCGCCCTCAAGCTGATCGACATGGTCATCGGCCTGCGTGTGCCTGAAGAAGAAGAGCGTGAAGGCCTGGACGTCAGCTCGCACGGCGAAACTGCGTACCATTATTAAGAATCGGACAAAAGTACAAACCTACTTTTGTCCGGCCTAACCTGTTCTGGAATCGCCGGCAAAGCCGGACGATTCCAGAAAATAAAGGGCTAGGTTTACTTCGTAACTGTTTTCTCCTGACGGGCCGGTTTAGTCTCCTCCTCTGTGTTTCGGTTCGTTTTTTAAAGCGCCCTTCGGGGCGCTTTTTTTGCCTTGTCGTTGCGCAAAAGGCCGCGTGGAGAGTAAGCAAATACCAATATCGGCATCGTGGGATTGAAACCCGGCACGCCATCCCAATGTCACAGGAATTCGCCTACAATGCGCATCCCCGGCGCGAGCAGATTTTCCGCGAAGTGCCCAGGGGATGGAGGAAGATCATGCTGGTGCCGCACCTTAAGACGGCGCTCGAGGGGCCGATGGCCGAAGTCGAGCGCAAAATCCTGGAAAACGCCACGACCATCGAACGCTGGTTCCGGATGGAATGGCAGGAACATACGCCGCCGTTCTATTCCTCGGTTGACCTGCGCAACGCCGGCTTCAAGATCGCCCCGGTGGATACCAATCTTTATCCCGGCGGCTTCAACAACCTGTCGCGCGAAATGCAGCCGCTGGCGGTGCAGGCGGCGCAGTCGGCTGTGGAAAAATATTGCCCGGAAGCACGCAACCTGCTGCTGATTCCGGAGAATCACACCCGCAACCTGTTTTATCTGCAAAACGTCGCGCGGCTGTCCAAGATACTGAGTTGCACCGGCGTCAATGTCCGCCTGGGCACGCTCAATCCGGAAATCACCGCGCCTACGCCGTTTGAATTGCCGGACGGCGAAACCATCACCGTCGAGCCCCTGGTGCGCCAGGGCGAGCGGATCGGCCTGGCGGGGTTCGATCCTTGCGCCATCCTGCTCAACAACGACCTGTCATCCGGCATCCCGGAGATACTCAAGGGTCTCTCAGGCCAGGTGCTGCTGCCGCCGCTGCACGCCGGCTGGGCGGTGCGCCGCAAGTCGAACCACTTCAAGGCATACGATGAAGTGGTGGAAAAATTCGCCGCCGAAATCGGCATCGACCCCTGGCTGGTCAATCCCTATTTCGGCGTTTGTGGCCAGGTCAATTTCCAGGAGCGCGACGGCGAGGAGTGCCTGAAAGCCAATGTCGAGATGATCCTGCCGCGCATCCGCGCCAAATACCAGGAATACGGCATCACGGATGAGCCCTTTGTCATCGTCAAGGCCGACGCCGGCACCTACGGCATGGGCATCATGAGCGTGAAGTCGCCGGATGAAGTGACCGGCCTGAACCGCAAGCAGCGCAACAAGATGTCGGTGGTCAAGGAAGGCCTGGAAGTCAGCGAAGTGATCATCCAGGAAGGCGTGCACACCATCGAAAAGGTCGGCGGCGCCACCGCCGAACCGGTGGTCTACATGATCGACCGCTTCGTCGTCGGCAGCTTCTACCGCGTCAACACCCTGCGCAGCATCACCGAGAACCTGAATGCCCCGGGTGCGCATTTCGAGTCCCTGGGCTTCGAGTCGGCCGGCGCGAACCCGGAGCCGGAAGGCGATCCGGCCAGCGCCCACAATCGTTTTTATACTTACGGCGTGATCGCGCGCCTGGCTGCGCTGGCTGCTTCCTACGAGCTGGAGCAGACCGTCGGAGCCGTCGCCGCCTGATGACCGCGGCGGGCGGGGCCGCATTTGCGGCCTTCGCCCGGTTCTTGCCCGGCCTCCGTCGTCCTTTCAGCCACACACGCACCCCGAGCCTGCCATGCGCCTGCTTTTTGTCGTCGATCCCCCCGAGACCTTCAAAATCTACAAGGATTCGACCTACGTCATGATGGTCGAGGCCGCCGCGCGCGGCTACGCGATCCATACCTGCCTGCAGGAAGACTTGTTGCTGGCCGCCGGAAAAGTGCATGCGCACGCCAGCCGCCTGACCCTGACTGGCGACAAGAAGGCCTGGTTTACCCTGGAGCCGTCGGCGCGAGAGGTGCTCACCGCCTTTGACGCGGTGATCATGCGCAAGGACCCGCCCTTCGACATGGAGTATTTCTACTCCACCCATCTGCTTGAGCGCGCCATGCTCCAGGGCGCGAAAGTGTTCAACAACCCGGCGGCGATCCGCAGCCACAGCGAAAAATTGTCGATTGCCGAATTTCCGCAGTTCACCGCGCCGACCCTGGCGACGCGCCGCGGCGACGAGTTGCGCGCCTTTGTCGCCGAGCACGGCCAGGCGGTGTTCAAGCCGCTCGACGGCATGGGCGGCACCGGAATTTTTCGCGTCGGCCAGGGCGAGCCGAATCTCTCGGTGATCATCGAGACCCTGGGGCGCGATGGCCATGAGACCATCATGGCGCAAAAATACCTGCCGGCGATCGCCGATGGCGACAAGCGCATTTTGCTGATCGCCGGCAAGCCGGTGCCTTATTGCCTGGCGCGCATCCCGAAGGCGGGCGAGACGCGGGGAAACCTCGCCGCCGGCGGCACCGGCGTGGCGCGCGAACTGACTGCACGCGACCGCGAGATCGCCGAGACGCTCGGGCCCATCCTCTGGTCGCGCGGCCTGTTGCTGGTCGGGCTGGACGTGATCGGCGAAAACCTTACCGAGATCAACGTCACCTCGCCGACCTGTTTCCAGGAAATCACCCAGCAGACCGGCTGCAATGTCGCTGCGCTGTTCATCGACGCCGTCGAGGCAGCGGCCTCGAAGTAAGCAGGGGCGGGCGCGGCTTGGCGCCGCATGTGAACCAGTTCACAGACTTCGCCTTGCGCCTGAGGCAAAATCCGCCGGGTGCTTCGCGCCACCCTGGACCCGTGCGTGCGGTATATTCGTAACCGGCGCACTGTTACGCGCCGGACACCGGGTCTCAAGCCAGCTGCAATGATCGGTTTTCTGCTCATCACCCACGACGAACTTGGCGACGCGCTGCTCGCCACCGCCGCGCATGTGCTCGGCCAGGCGCCGGCGAACGTGCGCACGCTCAAGGTGCGGTCGGGCGACGCGCAAGCCGAAGTGCTGGCAAAGGCGCGCGGGCTGGTTGCAACTCTGGACCGCGGCGACGGTCTGATCGTCTTCGTGGACATGTACGGCGCCACCCCTTCCAACGTGGCCTGCAAGTTGATGGGTGAGGGGGGCAAGGTCGAGGCCTTCGCCGGCGTCAACCTGCCGATGCTTGTAAAAGCCGTGGCCTATCGCCATCTGCCGTTCGAACAAGTCGTCGCCAAGGCCCTATTGGGAGGGACTGGCGGCGTGGTGCAAATTTCCAAGGATCCGTGTAATGCCGCAAACGGCTGAAGTCGAAATCATCAACCAGCTGGGCCTGCATGCACGGGCCTCGGCCAAGCTGACCCAGCTGGCCGCGCAATACAAAAGCGAAGTCTGGCTTTCGCGTAACGGCCGCCGCGTCAATGGCAAGAGCATCATGGGGGTGATGATGCTGGCTGCCGGCATCGGCTCCAAGGTGCAGATCGAAACCACCGGCGCGGACGAGAATGACGCGATGTCTGCGCTGCAAAAGCTGATCGCCGACAAGTTTGGCGAGGGAAAATAAGACGGAGCATTTGTCCGGTTTTAGATGAAGGGAAATCGCCGGCCTCATTTTGTAGATGAGCGGTCGATTGCATGCCAGGCAGCAACGAAAAAAGCAAAACCATCCGGGTGCACCAATGTCGCAATCAACAAATGTGTGCCGTGGCAGCGCTCCGATAAGAGCGCGGAGACAACGTGTGACCTTAGCCACGCAGCCGAGATGGCGCGACCAATGAGTTTTACCCTGCACGGCATTCCCGTTTCCGGCGGCATTGCCATCGGGCGGGCGCACCTGATCACGCCGGTGTCGCTCGACGTTTCGCACTACCTGGTTGAGCTGGAGCGGGTGAAGGACGAAATGGTGCGTTATACCGCCGCCGTGCAGGCGGTGCAGGCTGAGCTGCGTACCCTGCACGATTCGCTGTCGGCCGCGGCGCCCGGCGACCTCGGAACCTTCATCGACCTGCACTCGATGATCCTTGCCGATCCGATGATCTCCAAGGAGCCCCTGCGCATCATCGAGGAGCGGCGCTGCAACGCCGAGTGGGCGCTGATCCAGCAGATGGATACCCTGGTGGCGCAGTTCGAGGAGATCGAAGACGCTTATTTGCGTGAACGGCAGAACGACATCACCCAGGTGGTCGAGCGCATCCTGAAGGCGCTGACCGGGGCGAAGTCGCCGATCGAGTCCGCGCTGGCCAAGGCGCGCTCGCAGGAGGGCGAGATGGTGGTGGTGGCCCACGATCTTTCGCCCGCCGACATGCTGCTGTTCAAGGAGCACCAGTTCGCCGGTTTCGTCACCGATGTCGGCGGCCCCACCTCGCACACCGCCATTCTGGCGCGCAGCCTCGCCCTGCCGGCGATCGTCGCCCTGCACCATGCGCGCGAGATGATCGGCGAGGACGACTGGCTGATTCTCGATGGCAGCAGCGGCGTGCTAATAGTAGCCCCCGACGCGCCGGTGCTGGAAGAATACCGCTGGAAGCGCGGCGCGATGGCGCTGGAGAAAAAGAAGCTCGAGCGCCTGCGCCACGCCAGCGCCACCACGCTCGATGGCGCCGAGATCGAGTTGCACGCCAATATCGAACTGCCGGAGGATGCCATCGTCGCGCGCGAGGCCGGCGCCACCGGCATCGGCTTGTTCCGCACCGAATTCCTCTTCATGAACCGCAAGGAATTGCCCTCCGAAGACGAGCAGTTTGAGTCCTACCGCAAGGTGGTGGAGGCGATGGCTGGCATGCCGGTGACCATCCGCACACTGGACATCGGCGCCGACAAGGAAGCCGAGAGCATGGCGCGTGAGCAGACCGCGCTCAACCCGGCGCTGGGCCTGCGCGCGATCCGCTATTGCCTGGCCGAGCCGCAGATCTTTCTCGCGCAATTGCGCGCCATCCTGCGCGCCTCGCACTATGGCAAGGTCAAAATCCTGCTGCCGATGATCGCGCACGCGCACGAAGTGGCGCAGGCGAAGTATTTCATCGGCATGGCCAAGGAGCAGCTCGACATCGAGGGCACGCCCTACGCAACCGAGGTGCAAGTCGGCGGCATGATCGAGATTCCCGCCGCCGCCCTCTCCCTCGGCCTGTTCGTGAAAAAGCTCGATTACCTGTCGATCGGCACCAACGACCTAATCCAGTACACGCTAGCGATCGACCGCGCCGACGACGAAGTGGCCTACCTCTATGACCCTCTGCACCCGGCGGTGCTCGGCCTGATCTCGCAGACCATCCGCGGCGGCGCCAAGGCGCGGGTGCCGGTGGCGGTGTGCGGCGAAATGGCCGGCGAGCTGCGCATGACGCGTCTGCTGCTGGGCATGGGCCTGAAGCAGTTTTCCATGCACCCGGCCAATCTGCTGGCGGTCAAGCAGCGCATAGTCGGCACCGAGCTGGCCGAGGCAGGCGAACACGTCAAGCGCATCCTGCGCGCCGAGGAGCCGGACCGGTTGCGCGACTTGGTCGATGCACTCAACGCCTGTTAGGCCCCCCATGCTCCGCGAAATCCGTAACCTGCAGCAGCACGACCCCGCGCTTACCCGGCGCTGGTTCCAGAGCGACTATTTCGATCTGTTCATCTGGAGCCAGGCCGACGGCACTCCCGCCATGCTCCAGCTCTGCTACGACCTGCGGCGCAACGAGCGCGCCATCACCTGGAAAAAGGACATCGGTTTTTTCCATGACGGCGTCGATGATGGCGAGGGCAGCGGTCCGCACGGCAGCGGCGGCAACGCCACGCCCATCCTGGTGGCCAACGGGCCGTATGACGCGGAAAAAGTGAACAGCCGCTTCATGCGCGAATCGGCCGACATGCCGGTGGAGCTGCGCAAGCTGGTGCTTTCCAAGCTGCACGAATACAGCATCAGCGGGCCGATCATGCGCCGCGCGAAGCCGCGCCGCAGCGTGCGCCGCGAAGGCTGGCAGCAGCCGCCGCAAAGCCTGGCCGACCTGCCGGCCGCCGCCCCCGCTCCGGAGAAACCGTCCCCGAATTGAGCTACAATGGTTTCAGCGCCGATTTGAATATCAGCTTGCGGGCGCTTTATAAATGCGGCTAAAGAGGTGAGCGGTGCATCCACCCGCGCGAAGCCCGATTAGCCCCAAGCTGACCGGGCTTTTTTTGTTGGGTCAATCCGTGAACGCTGTCCTGTCTTCGATCGGCAATGTGTCGCCCCGGCTGGCGCGCTTCGACACGCCCTTTATATTCAAGAGCGGCAAGGCAATTCCCGCTTTCGAACTGATGTACGAGACCTACGGCACGCTGAATGCCGACAAGTCCAATGCCGTGCTGGTGTGCCACGCCCTCAATGCCTCGCACCACGTCGCCGGCACCTATAACGACGACCCCGAGAGCCTGGGCTGGTGGGACAACATGGTGGGACCGGGCAAGCCCCTGGACACCAACCGGTTTTTCGTCGTCGGGGTGAACAACCTCGGCGGCTGCTTCGGCTCCTCCGGCCCGCGCCACATCAACCCCGCCACCCACAAGCCCTATGGCGCCGACTTTCCGGTGGTAACGGTGGAAGACTGGGTCAATGCCCAGGCGCAACTGGCCGACCACCTCGGCATCGCCCGCTTCGCCGCCGTCATGGGTGGCTCGCTGGGCGCGATGCAGGCGCTGCAATGGGCCATCGCCTATCCGGCGCGCGTCGGCCATGCGCTGGTGGTGGCTTCTACCCCCAAGCTCTCGGCGCAGAACATCGCCTTCAATGAAGTGGCGCGCCAGGCCATCATCACCGACCCGGATTTTCACGGCGGCCATTTCTACGAACACAACGTGGTGCCCGCGCGCGGCCTGCGGGTGGCGCGGATGATCGGGCACATCACCTATTTGTCCGACGACGTGATGGCCGAGCGCTTCGGCCGCGTGCTGCGCGACGGCATGCAGTTCGGTTACGGGCCTGAGTTCCAGATCGAGTCCTACCTGCGCCACCAGGGCGAGAAGTTCTCCGGCTACTTCGATGCCAACACCTATTTGCTGATCACCAAGGCGCTGGACTATTTCGACCCCGCCGCTGATTACGACAATAGCCTGGCGCTGGCCTTTGAGCGTGCGAAGAACGTCAAATTTTTGGTAGTGTCCTTCACCACCGACTGGCGCTTTTCCCCCGCGCGCTCGCGCGAGATCGTCACGGCATTGACCGCCAACCGCGCCGACGTCAGCTACGCCGAGATCGACGCGCCGCACGGCCACGACGAATTTTTGCTCGAAGATCCGCGCTATTTTGCCCTGGTGCGCGCCTACTATGCACGCATCGCCGCGGAGGTGGGCGCATGAGCAACGGCAACGGACACAACTTGCGCGCCGACTATGCCGTCATCTCCGCCTGGGTCGGCGCCGGCACGCGCGTGCTTGACCTCGGCTGTGGCGACGGCACCTTGCTGCGCCACCTGCGCACCGACAAGCAGGTGTTCGGCTACGGCATCGAGATCGACGACGCCAATGTGCTGGCGGCGCTGGCCAACGGCAACAACGTGATCCAGAGCGACCTCGAGCGCGGCCTGGCCGCCTTCGGCGACGCCGGCTTCGACTGCGTGATCCTGTCGCAGACCCTGCAGGCGATGCATCACATCGAGGCCGTGCTGCTGGAGATGGTGCGGGTGGGGCGCGAAGCCATCGTCACCTTCCCCAATTTCGGCTACGCGCCGAATCGCGAGCAGGTGGCCGCCGGGCGCATGCCGGTGTCGAAAATACTGCCCTTCGCCTGGTACAACACACCGAACATCCACCTGTGCACCATGCTCGATTTCGAGGAGCTGTGCGCCAAGCTGGAACTGGAAATACTTGACCTCGTCGCACTGACCGAAGGCAAGCCCGTGGCCGACGAACCGAACCTCAACGGCGAACTGGCGATCTATAGGGTAAAGCGGCGATAATTCGCCGCATGCAAGCCGCCGAGAACCAGCCGCGCGAGACCGTGCGCGAAGCCCTGCTCAACCGCAGGATGCTGATTTGCGTTTTCCTCGGCTTTTCCTCCGGGCTGCCGCTGTTCATCGTGCTGAATCTGCTGCAGGCCTGGCTGCGCACCGAGGGCGTGGACCTGAAGACCCTCGGCCTGTTTGCGCTGATCCAGTTTCCCTATACCTGGAAATTCCTCTGGTCGCCGCTGATGGACCGCTATGCGCTGCCGCTGTTCGGCCGCCGCCGCGGCTGGATGCTGCTCACGCAAGTACTGCTGCTGGCCTGCATCGCCATGTTCGGCGTCTTGTCACCGCACAGCGACCTGCCGACGATTGCGCTGATGACCAGCTTGCTGGCCTTTCTCTCCGCTAGCCAGGACATCGTGATCGACGCCTACCGGCGCGAAATATTGCCCGATGCGGAGCAGGGCCTGGGTACGGCGATCCACGTCAACGCCTACAAGCTTGCCGGCCTGGTGCCGGGCTCGCTGGCGCTGATTCTCTCCGACCACTTGCCTTGGAGCGGTGTGTTCTGGATCACCGCGCTGTTCATGCTGCCCGGTATTGCCCTCACTTTTCTGGTGAGCGAGCCCACCGCGCACGGCGCCCCGCCGAAGACCCTGCACGACGCGGTGGTGCTCCCGTTTCGCGAATTCGTCCGCCGTGACGGCATCAAGCAGGCCTTGCTGATTCTCACCTTCATCTTTTTCTACAAGCTGGGCGACAGCATGGCTACCTCGCTGGCCACCGCCTTTTATCTGGACACCGGCTTTACCAAGACGCAGATCGGACTGGTGGCGAAAAACGCCGGCCTGTGGGCCAGTGTGGCCGGCGGCCTGGTGGGCGGGCTGTGGATGCTGCGCCTGGGGATCAACCGCGCGCTGTGGGTGTTCGGCGCGGTGCAGTGGGTTTCGATCCTCGGGTTCGCGCTTCTGACGCAGACCGGGCCCGACGTCTGGGTACTCGCCGGGGTGATCGGCTTCGAAGCTTTCGGTGTCGGCCTGGGGACTGCGGCTTTCACCGCCTACATGGCGCGCGCCACCGACCCGCGCTACACCGCGACCCAATTCGCCCTGTTCTCCAGCCTGGCCTCGGTGCCGCGTACTTTCGCCAATGCCGCCACCGGCTACCTGGTGGCGGACTGGGGCTGGCTGAATTTTTTCCTCGGCTGCACCGTGCTGGCCGCCCCAGGCATGCTGCTGCTGCTGAAGATCGCGCCCTGGCGCGAAGCGCCCGCGCCGGCGTCTGCCGATCTGGCAGACTAGACGTCATCACAGCCGCCGGCCCCGCAGCGTGAAAAAACGCCACTTCCCCCTTTTTGCGGCGCGCCTGTGCATTTTCCCGCTGTCCTGCGCGCTGGCTCTTCTGCTCGGCTGTGCCCGCCCGGCGTGGAGCCAGGCGCAGCCAAAGGAGGGCGTGGACGTGGGCAAGCCCTCGAGCATGGCGCGCCTGGTACCGGCCGGCCAGGTGGAGCAGGCGGCGGGCCAGCAGTACGAACAACTGAAACAGGCGGCGATCCAGAAGAACGCCCTGGCGCCGCCGGACGACCCGCGGGTGCGGCGCATCCGCGAAGTGGCCCGGCGCATCCTGCCCTTTACGCCGAAGTGGAACCCGCGCGCCGCGGAGTGGAAATGGGAGATCAACCTGATCGGCAGCCGGCAGATCAATGCCTTTTGCATGCCCGGCGGCAAGATCGCGTTTTACACCGGCATCATCGACGGCCTGCAGTTGAGCGACGACGAGATCGCCATCGTCATGGGCCACGAGATCGCCCATGCCTTGCGCGAGCACGCGCGCGAGCGCATCGCCAAGCAGGTCGCCACCAATGCCGGAGCGAATATTCTTTCCCATGCCTTGGGCCTGGGCCGCGTCGGCAGCACCGCCGTCGGCGCCTCCGCCGGCCTGCTCTCGCTGAAGTTCTCGCGCGACGACGAGACCGAGGCCGATACCGTCGGCCTGGAACTGGCGGCGCGCGCGGGCTATGATCCGCGCGCCGGCATCACCTTGTGGCGCAAGATGCAGGCGGCCAACAAGGGCGCGCCGCCGCAGTGGTTTTCCACCCACCCCGGCAGCGCCAACCGCATCAAGGAAATCGAGCGCCACCTGCCGCAGGTGATGCCGTTGTACCAGCGTGCCCTGCAGGCCGGTGTGCCGGTCCGGCCTTGAGGCCGCAATCGTGCAAAATGCGCTCTGGCAAGCGCGGGTGCAAATCGTGGTCAATCGTGAACGTTCGTTGAAAGCCGGCCGTGGCCTGCTGCTGGCGCTGGCGCTGGGTACGGACAGCGCCGCATATGCGCAATCGAATCCGGTGTCGCGCGTCGCGCCTCTCCCGCGTGACGATGCGCACGAAGTGGCGCCCGAGGCAGCCACCGGCAAAAGTCAGAAATCGGTGGTGTACGCCAGCCGCACCATGGCGGTGACGGCCAATCCTTACTCCACCCGCGCCGCCCAGGAAATTCTCGGCGCCGGTGGCAGCGCGATGGACGCGGCGATCGCCGCCGAAATGGTGCTCAACCTGGTCGAGCCGCAGTCGTCCGGCCTGGGCGGCGGCACCTTCCTCCTGCACTACGACGCGGCCACCAAACGCACGTCCGCCTTCGACGGCCGCGAGACCGCGCCAGCGGCGGCCAAGGCCGATCGTTTCCTCCAGGCTGATGGCCAGGCGATGCGTTTTATCGACGCGGTGCAGTCCGGCATGGCGGTGGGCACGCCGGGCCTGTTGCGCGCGCTGGAAATGGCGCATAGAAAATACGGCCGCCTGCCTTGGGTGAAGCTGTTCGCGCCCGCCATCTCGCTCGCGGAAAACGGCTTTGTGGTTTCGCCGCGCTTGAACAAGCTGCTGGAAGGTGACCCGGCGCTACGGCGCAATGCCGCCGCGCGCGCCTATTTCTACGATGCCGACGGCCATGCACGGGCTGTAGGCAGCCTGTTGAAAAATCCGCTCTTCGCCGATCTGCTCAAGCGCATCGCGCGGCAAGGAGCGCAAGTCTTTTATCGTGGTGCGGTGGCCCGCGACATCGCTGCCGCCGTTGCCGCGCGAGTGCCGCCAGGCGATCTCACGGCAGCTGACCTCGCAAATTACCAGGCGCGGGAGCGCGAAGCGGTATGTGGCAAATACCGCGTCTATACCATCTGCGGCATGCCGCCGCCTGGCTCCGGCACCACTACCATCCTGGCCATGCTCGGCATGCTGGAACGTTTCGACCTGCGCGCGCTCAAGCCCAATTCGGTCGAAGCCGTGCACCTGTTCGCCGAAGCCGGCAGCCTGGCCTATGCGGACCGTGACCGTTATGTGGCCGACCCCGATTTCGTGCCGGTCCCGGTGGCCGGCCTGATCGACCCCGCCTATTTGCGCCGCCGCGGTGCGCTGATCAATCCGGCGCGCAGCATGGGCCATGCACGGGCGGGCCTGCCGCCGGGCGCCTCCACCGCCTATGCAGGGGATTCGCTGTCGGAATTGCATGGCACCAGCCACCTATCGATCATCGATGCCGCCGGCAACGCTGTGGCGATGACAAGCACCATCGAATCGCAATTCGGCGCGCGCATCTTGGTACACGGCTTTTTGCTGAATAACGAGATGACCGACTTTTCCTGGATTGCGCAGGAAGAAGGCCGTCCGGTGGCCAATCGCATCGAGCCCGGCAAACGCCCGCGCAGCTCGATGACGCCCACTTTCGTCTTCGATGCCAACAACAAGCTGATGCTGGTGATGGGTGCGCCCGGCGGCAACGCGATTCCCAATTTCGTCGCCAAGGCGCTCATCGGGGTGCTCGACTGGGGGCTGGATGTGCAGCAAGCGGTGGCCCTGCCCAATATGGGCAGCCGCAACCGCGGCACCGACCTGGAGCGTGGCACCGTGCTCGACGGCGAGGCCGACGCCTTGCGCGCGATGGGTCACACGATCAATTTTTTCGACTTTCCCAGCGGCCTGCACGGCATCATGGTCACGCCGCGCGGGCTGGCCGGCGGCTCCGATCCGCGCCGCGAGGGCGAGGCGCTGGGCGAAGGTAGTGTCATTTCCGGACACTGAGACCGGGCACATAAAGGACGCGCAATGGACTGGATCACCGACGCCGTAACCGAAGACAGCATCATCCGCCGCGAATTTACCGTCGAATGCGCCGGCCGCAAGGTGCCCGGCGTGCTGTGGACACCAGCGGGTGTATCGGCGCGCCTGCCCTTGCTGCTCGCCGGTCACGGCGGTTCCGGGCACAAGACTTCGCAACTGGTGCTCGACTTTGCTCGGCCGCTGGTGCGGCAGGGTTGCGCGGTGACGGCGCTCGACGGGCCGGTGCACGGGGCGCGCCGCGCCGTGTTCGCCGATGGCCTGGCGGTGCGCGACGAATTTCTGGCGCTGTGGCGCGCCGGCGGCAGCGTCGATCCGATGGTGGCCGACTGGCGCGCGGCCATCGATGTCTTGTGCGAATTGCCGGAGATCGACGCCAACGCCATCGGCTGGTATGGCGTCTCAATGGGTACCGCCTACGGCCTGCCGCTGCTCGCCGCCGAGCCGCGCATACGCGCGGCGGTGCTCGGCATGTGGGGCCTGTCTTATCCGAACAGCGGGCGCCTGGCGCTCGACGCGCCGCTGGTGCAGTGTCCACTGCTGTTCCAGCAAAAATGGGACGACGAGATTTTTACCCGTGACAGCCAGATCGAACTGTTCGACAGGCTGGGTGCGCCGGACAAGCGGCTCAAGGTCTACATGGGTGACCACAAGAATCCCGAAGGCGAACAGCTCGACGATATTTTCGCTTTTTTGCTGAAGCGCCTGCGCCCGCACACCTAAATAACCTCCTGCTAATGCATCGCCCGTGAATTCTGGGTGCGATGAAATAATGGGCTGTCAGGTTGGTGTGAACATGATTTAATCGTTTGCTTATTCTCCCCATCACTCTAAATTAGGAAAAACGGGAATGAGACGAACGATTGCGGCCGCGCTGGCTGCGTGCTTTGCATTGAGCGGCGGCAACGCAATCGGTGCCCCGGCCGCCGCGCCGGTCGATGGCGTCACCGCCACGGAAATCCGGCTCGGCCAGACCGCCGCGATGACCGGCGTGGCTTCCGCGCTGACCACCGAATTCATCCAGGGCGCCAAGGCCGGCTTCGAGGCGGTCAACCGCGAGGGCGGCGTGAACGGCCGCAAGATCAGCCTGAAGACCCTGGACGACGCCTTCAAGCCGGAGCCGGCGGTGGCCAACACCAAGGCCCTGATCGAGCAGGACAAGGTGTTTGCCCTGTTCGGCTATCGCGGCACTGCCGGCACCACCGCTTCGCTGCCGGTATTCACCGCCGCCAAGGTGCCGGTGGTCGGCACCACCAGCGGTGTCTGGCCGCTGCGCCAGCCGGTGCCGCCCTATCTGTTCCATGTGCGCGCCTCGACCATCGATGAGGTGGAAACGGCCGTGCGCCAGGTGACCAACCAGGGCATCATCCGCATCGCCATTGCCTACCAGGACGACGGTTACGGCAAGGAAGCGCTGGGCGCCCTGCAGGCGTCGATGAAAAGCCGCAACCTGGAGATCGCAATCGCCGCGCCGGTGCCGCGCAACACCGACGACGTGGCCGGCGCCGCCAAGGCCGTGGCTGCCAGCAATGCGCAGGCGGTGGTGATGGCGATGCAGTCCAAGCCCGCCGCCAAGTTCGTCGCCGAAGTGCGCAAGGCCGGCGCCACGGTCCAGTTCATCGCGCTGTCGGTGGCGGGAGGTTTGTTTGCCGACCTCGGCCCGGCTGCCGAAGGCGTACTGGTGGTGCAGGTGACGCCCACGCCTTTCGTGGCGACGGCCGCGCCCATCGTCAGGGATTACCAGGACGCGATGAAAAAAATAGACGTCAAGACCTTTAGCTACGGCAGCATGGAAGGCTATATCGCCGCGCGCACCATGGTGCGCGGCCTGACCAAGGCGGGCAAGGATTTGACGCGCGAAAAATTCGTCGCCGCGATGGAGACGATGAAAAGCGAAGACCTGGGCGGCTTCACCCTCAATTATTCGCCGACCAACCATAACGGCAGCGGGTTTGTAGATATCACCATGTTGCGTAAGGACGGCAGTTTCGCGCGCTAACGGCATTTAGCCGTAAATAAAAGCCCGCTCGCGCGGGCTCTTTATTTACGGCTGCAAGGGCTTAAAGCGGTTTCAGCGGCTTGGTGCCGTCCGGCACCGGGTGGCGCTTGGTGTTGAGGATCAGCGAGACAAAGCCGAAGTAACCCGAGGTGCAGAGCATGTCGAGCACGGTTTTTTCGCCGAAGCGGGTCACCGCCGCGGCATAAGTCTTGTCGCTCACATCCTTGTCGTACAGCACTTCGTGGATGAAGTCGTAGATCACGGTTTCGTCTTCCGACATGTTGGCCGGGCGCTTGCCGACCTCGATGGCGTCCACGTGCGCCGGGTTCAGGCCGGCTTCGACGGAAATCTTGCGGTGCGCGTACCACTCGTACTGCGCCACCCAGAAGCGCGCGGTCAGCAGGATAATGAATTCGCGCAGGGCGGGTGAAAGCGAATTGCCGAAGCGGATGTAGTCGCCCAGCTGGCGCACGCGGTCGGCCAGGTCGGGGCTGCGCAGCAGGGCGCCGAAGGGGCCGCGCAGGCCGCCGCGCGGGCCGTTGACGAGTTCGTCGTGAACCCTGCGTTGTTCGGGGGTGTAGTCGGCCTCGGGGAGATTGGCCAAGCGATCCTGGGTCATGATGATTCCTGTGAAGTTGCGGGGTTGATGCGGATACTGTGGCGGCGCGCGCGAAACTATAAACCTTCGGCGCCCTGGTACTTTTTCAGTTCTTCGGCAGGCAGATATTTTGCCTCCAGTTCCTTGATTTGCGCGAATCCCGCGAAGGCGTGGTGATTGCCCAGCGGGTGGGTGAGGGACTTCTTTTCCAGGTCGATCTCCGCCGCCGCGCCGCGCGCGCGCAGGTCGGTGGCGTAGTCCCACACCGCCTGCATGGCGACACGCATGCCCGCCAGCGAAACCGTGATCACGCGGTAGCCCAGGTCCGCCAGCGCATCGAAACTCACCGGCGATTCGTGCCACTTCAGGTTGGACGAATAGTTGAAGTACAGCGGCAAGGCGGGAAACTCGGCGTGGATGGCGGCGGCAAAGCGCGCCGGCGGCCCGAGGTCGGTGGAGGGAAATTCGCACCACAGCATGTCGGCGCCGGCGCGCGCGAAGCCCAGGCCGCGGCGGATCGCCTCGTCCAGGCCACCGCCGGCTGCGCTGACCGCGTCGGTGCGGGCGATGATGATGAAATCCGGATCCGACTTGGCATCTACTGCCGCGCGGATTTTTCCCACCGCCTCATCAAAGGGGATGATCTGCTTGCCCGCCACGTGGCCGCAGCGCTTTGGGCTCACCTGGTCTTCGATGTTGATCCCGGCCACGCCAGCGGCCTCGAACTCGCGCACCGTGCGCATCACGTTGATCGCGTTGCCGTAACCGGTGTCGGCATCGGCCAGTACCGGGATGCCGACGGCACCGGCGATGCTGCGCGCGCTGCCGATCATTTCGCTGCCGGTGATCAGGCCGATGTCGGGCATGCCCAGCAGGGTCAGAGAGGTGTCGTAGCCGCCCATGTAGGCATAGTCGTAGCCGGCCTTTTCGATGATCATCGCCTGCAGCGGCGTGGTCAGGCCGGGGGTGAAGAGGAATTTCTTCGCGGCCAGACGCTCACGAAACGCGCGGCCCTTGCTGGGTGACGGCATGCTGACTCCTTCTAACCCTTGACCGCGAGTATGCGGTCGTAGATGCGCTGTTCCAGCGTAATGCCTTCGACGCGCCGGCGCTCGCGTTCCTCAAACGCGCGCTGCGAAGGAATGCGCATCGCTATCTCCCCCGGTTGCAGCGGTGTTGCCGCCACCCGGCGCAGCAGCTCGGCCAGTTGCTGCTTGTACTGCGCCGGCGGCATCAGCAAGGCGGGATCGAAGACGACGAACAGGAAGGCGAAGTCCTGTACCTCGCCCGAAGGCAGCGCCGCGCCCGCCATCAGGCCCAGGGCCTGGATGGTCAGCGACAGGCCGTAGCCTTTGTGGCCGCCGAAGGGCAGGATGGCGCCGCCCAGGGCTGCCAGCGGATCGCGGGTCGGATAGCCCTCCTTGTCGATGGCCGTGCCTTCGGGCAACTGCTGCTGCAGGCGCGCGGCGAGGATCACGTCGCCGTGGTTCAAGGCGGAAGTGGCCATGTCGAAGACGAAGGGGTGCGGCTCGCCCGGCAGGCCGAAGGCGATCGGGTTGGTGCCGAAGGCCGGCGCGCGGCCGCCGGGCGGCGCCACCACCGGCCGCCCGCAGGCGAGGTGGATGCCGGCAAAGCCGGCGCGCGCGATCATTTCCAGGTAATAGGCGTTGCGTCCGGAAAGCCAGCTGTTGTGCACGCCGACCAGCGCGAAATGCCCGCTCTTCGCTTTTTCGATGGCGATTTCGGTGGCGCGGTGCACGGCGTAAAAGCCGACGTTGTTGCCGCCGTCGATCATCGCCGATACCGGGGTTTCGTGGATCACGCGCAGGGGCGTGCGCGGGTTGCGGTTGCGCGGATGCTCATCGATGGTGAGAATGCGCGCCAGTCCCAGCGCGGGATAGCCGCACAGCTCGGCATCGACCAGCGCGGCGGCGATGGTGCGCGCCTGCTCCGCGTCGTAACCGATGCGCTGCATTGCCGCTTGCCCGAGGGCCAGCGCTTGCGCTTGGCTCAGGGGGATGCTGCGGCCTGGTTCGGCCGTGTTTTCCGGGGCTTCGCTCATTCGAATTTGATGTTCGATTCCTTCACCACCTTGTTGTAGCGCGCGATGTCGCGCTTGACGAAGGCGTCGAACTCTTCCACGCTGGTGTCGGCCGGTTCCAGGCCGGCCTTGAGCATGCTGGCGCGCAGTTCGGGGTCACGCAGCGCCTGGTTCACCACGGTGTTGATTTTATCGATCACCGCGCGCGGCGTTTTTGCCGGCACGTGGATGCCGTTCCAGCCGATCATTTCGAAACCCGGAAAACCCAGCTCGGCGATGGTCGGCAACTCGGGCGCGGAAAGCGAGCGCTTCAGGCTGGTCACCGCCAGTGCGTGCAGGCGGCCATCCTTCACATACGGCAGCGCCGCCTGGGCGACAATGAAGCTGGCTTGTATTTGGCCGCCGATCAGGTCGGTCACCGCCGGCGCCACGCCCTTGTAAGGCACGTGCACCAGGTCGATTTTTGCCGCGTTCTTGAACATCTCGCCCACCAGATGCGCCGAGCCGCCGGTGCCCGAGGAGGCGTAGTTGAGCTTGCCCGGTTGCGAACGCGCCAGCGCGATGAATTCACCGAGCGACTTCGCCGGTACCGAGGGGTTGACCACCAGCACGAACGGAATGGTTGCCATCAGCGTCACCGGCGTAAAGTCACGGGCCAGGCTGAAAGGCGTGTTCGGCGTGAAGGTGGCGCTGATCAGGAAGGAGGCGGAAGACTGCATCCAGGTATAACCATCCGGCGCCGACTTCGCCACCACGTCGCCGGCGATGATGCCTCCGGCGCCGGGCCGCTGGTCGACAATCACCGGCTGGCCGGTGGCCTTGCTGAAGCGGTCGGCGATCAGGCGCGGCAGCAGGTCGGGCGAAGGGCCGAGGATGAAATGGATCGGCTTGCTTGGATACGCCTGCGCGTGCAGCGCGGGTGCGGCCAGCGCGGTCGTCAAAGCAAGCAGGGAAGTGGCGATACGGCAAAAGCGCATACGACGAAAGTCCGGTGAAAAAGATTTAGCGAAAGCCGAAAATCCGGCAGGGGTTTTCCCACAGGACCTTGTGCCGGTCGCGCTCCTGCGGGAGCCAGCGCTTCAAGCAAGCGAGTGTCTGGGAGTATTCCGGGGGCGTATTGGTGTTCACGAAAGGCCAGTCCGAACCCCACACGCAGTTCTCCAGCGTGAAGGCCGCGATGGCGGCGGCATAGTATTCGTCGGTGTCCGTATACGGCGCACCTTGGCGCGAAAGGCGGAAAGCGCCCGAGAGCTTGACCGCCGCGTTGCCGCTTTTGCCCAATTCCAGGAAGGCCCGGAACCCCGGCTGGTCAAGGCCGCGCGCCGCATCGGGCCGGCCGCAATGGTCGACCACCACCAGCGGCCCGCAATCGCGCAGGATCGGCAGCGCCTCCACCATCTGGTCCTCATGCACCTGCACCTGGCACACCCAGCCTGCCGCCTTGAGCTTGGCGAACAGGCGCGGCGCCTCGGGGGTGGCCAGCACGCCCACCCCTTCATGCAGCGGGTTCATGCGTATGCCCACCACGCCGCCCGCGGAGAGGCGCTCGATTTCCTTTTCCGAGATGGTCTCCTCCACCACCGCGATGCCCTTCAGGCGATGTTCGGAGCGGGCAATCACCTCCAGCAGCGGCGCCGGGTTGGTGCCGTAGACCGCGGGCGCCACCGACAGCCCGTGCGTCAGGCCGTGCGCGCGCAGGGTGGCGAGAAACTCCTCCGGCGTGCCGGCGATGCCGCTGATGGGCGCGTAGCCCTGGCGCGCCTGGTAAGGATGGTTCACCGGGTCGAAGACGTGGGCATGGCTGTCGACGCCACGCGGCGGCACATAGCTGGGAAGGATTGCGCTCATGAATCCGGCTCCGGTAACGGCGCGGCCTTAAGCCACTGCCTTCAGGTGACGTTCGAGAAAATCCACCACCAGCGGCCAGTTCTTGCGCGCCAGGTCGGGCTGGTAGCCCTCGGTGTCGGGCGAGGCGAAGCCGTGATTTCCGTGCGAATAGAAATGCCACTCCAGCGGTGCACCGTTGGCGACAAAACTCTCCCACACCTTTTTTTGCACCGGTGGCGTGGAGATGTAGTCGCGGCCGCCGTACATGATCATGGTGGCGCACTTCAGGGTCTTCGCCAGATTGAAGGCGTGGCGCGGGCGCATGTCCGTCACTTCCTCATCGCGGATTGAGGGGTAGTAAAGCGCCATCGCCTTCACTGCCGGCGTGTCGGCGGCAAAGGGAATCGACAACCGCCCGCCCATGCAATAAGCGATCAGCCCGCAGCGGCCGAGATCAATGTCGGCGCGACCGACCAGGTAATTCCAGCCCTTGCTGATCACACCGAGAAAATCCGGGTCGGTGAACTTCTTCTGCAGGTCGATACCCTGGCCGATGTGGTTGTTGGCAAGGATGCCCAGCATGTCGAAGAGGCTGGGCACGATCACCGTGTAGCCCAGGCGCGCCAGTTCGGCGGCGTAGATTTTCAATTCCGAGGTCACGCCGTTGGCGTGATGGATGATCATGATGCCGGGGTGCTTGCCCGGCGCGTCTGGGTGGGCGATGAAGCCGGGAATGCCGTCTTCGGCCGTGGTGAACCTGCGTGCGGTGACTGTCACAATTGCTTCCTTTGTTGTTGCCTATTCGACCTTGATGTTGCCGGCCTTGATCACCTTGGCCCAGCGCGCGTACTCGGTCTTGATGTCGGCGCGAAACTCTTCCGGCGAGCCCGCCACCACGTCGAAGCCCTGCTTGCTGATGATCTGGCGGATCTCCGGCTCAGCCAGCACGGCCGCGACTTCGTCGTGCAAGCGTTTGATCACGGCGGGCGGCGTGCCCGCCGGCAGCAGCATGCCCTGGATGGTTTCGGTCTCCTGGCCTGCCACCCCGGCCTCGGCCATGGTCGGCACATCGGGCAGGGCCGGTGAGCGCTTCTCGGCGGTTACCGCCAGCGCGCGCAGGCGGCCGCCCTTGACGTGCGCCGTGGTGGTCGGCAGCACCAGGATGGCGGCGTTGGTCTGCCCGCCGACCACCGATTGGGTGGAGGGCGCCGAGCCGTTGTAGGGGACGTTGATGAAGTTCAGGCCCAGCGTCTGCTTGAACAGTTCGATCGACAGTTGCGAGGTCGTGCCGGTGCCGGCCGAAGCCATCGAGAAAGTGCCCGGGCTGGCCTTGATCGCCGTCATCAATTCCTGCACAGTCTTGGCTGCCACCGAGGGGTGCACCACCAGCACGTTGGGCGAGCTGGCCATGATCATCACCGGGTCGAAGTCGCGCACCGGGTCGTAGGGCGTGTTCGGGTACAGGCTGGGATTGATCATCAGGCTGTTGGTCACCGTCAGCACGGTGTAGCCGTCCGCGGGCGACTTGGCGACGATGTTGATGCCGATGTTGCCGCCGGCACCGGGGTGGTTTTCCACCAGCACCGGCTGGCCCAGGCGCGGTGCCAGGCGCGTGGCCAGCAGGCGCGCAATCACATCGTTGCCGCCGCCGGGTGAAAACGGCACGATGATCTTCACCGCCTTGGCCGGCCAGGCCTGCGCACCGGCATAGCTGGAGCCAAGCGCGAGCGCCGCCGCGAAGGCAACGCCCAGCGCGGCCCGTGTGATCACCGTCAGTCGCATCAGTCTCCCCTCCTGCGTTGCAGGCGCAAACCGGCCGGACTTAGGCCGGCACCCAGGCGGTCTTGGCGAAAGCGCGCAGGTCGCTTACCACGTCGATCACCACCGGCTTGTTGGCCGCGAACGCGCGCTTGAGCGCCGGGCCGATGTCGCCTGGTTCCTCGACGCGGATGCTCTCGCAACCCATCGCTTTCGCCACCTCGGCGAAATTGAAGTCGGTGAACTTGTACAGTTCCTTCGAACGGCCCTTGTCTGCGCCGCCGTACATGCGCTCGACGGAGGGCATCTCCTGATTGTAGGCGGCGTTGTTGTTGACCAGCACCACCAGGTTGATCTTGTGGCGCAGCGCGGTCTCAAGTTCCGAGAGGTGATAGTGCATGCCGCCGTCGCCGGTGAACAGCAGCACCGGCTGGTCGGGCAGGGCGCACTTCACGCCCATCGCGCCCGGCAGGCCCCAGCCGAGCGAGCCGGCGCAGCGGATGTAGCGCTGGCCCGGGTGGCGCAATTCGACCATCTGCGAAGTCCACATGCCGGCGTGGCCGGTGTCGGAGACCAGTACGCCGTTTTCCGGCAGGTGGTCGGAGATTTCGCGGCAGATGCGCTCGGGGCGAATCGGCTTGGCGTCCGAATCGAGCAAGGGCTGCGCGCCACGGCGCCACTCGCTCACCAGCGCGTCGATGCGATTGAGCCACTGCTCGCGGCTCGACGGCACGCCCTGCGGCGCATGTTCAACCATCAGGCGCAGCGCGGTGCGCGCGTCGCCGGCGATCGACACCTCGTTGGGATAGTTGCGTCCCAGTTCGGCGGCGTCGATGTCGAGCTGGATCACCCGCGTACCCGGCGCCGGAATGCGCCAGTTGGCCGTTGCCAGGCCGCCGGCCGGGGTGCCGACGAAAAACACCAGGTCGGCTTCGGCCACCGCCTTGTTGACGCACTCGCGCGAATAGGTGCCGACGATGCCCAAGGCCAGCGGATGAGCATCGGCGATCAGGCCCTTGCCGTTGGGCGTGGTCGCCACAGGGATGCGCAGCTTTTCGGCCAAGGCCACCAGCTCGTCGCGTCCGCCCGAGGTAAACACGCCGCCGCCGGCGATGATCACCGGGCGCGCCGCGTCCTTGAGCAGTTGCACCGCAGCCGTCACGTTTTCCATCTCTGGCGCCGGGCGGAAAGCCGGCGTGCGGGTGAACTGCGGTTCGATGCGCAACTCGGCATCCAGGTCGCCCAGCGGCACATCGCCGTGACGCCCCTGGAAGCGCAGGTGCACCGGCCCGGGCTTGCCGGAGGTGGCGGTGCGAAAGGCCTGGCGCAGCAAGTCGGGCAGGCGCGCGGGCTCGTCCACCGTCATATTGAGCTTGGTGACGGCGTCGAACTGGCTGAAGTCTTCCACTTCCTGGTAGGCATGGCGATACCGGCTGGCGCTCACCGGGCCGCCGGAAACGGCGATTACCGGCACCCCGGCCAGGTAGGCATCACGCAGGCCGGAAGCCAGGTTGGAAGCGCCGATCGGCTGCGACATGCACAGCGCCGGGCCGCCCTTGGCCCGCGCGTAGCCGTCGGCCATGTAGGCGGCGGCCTTTTCGCTGTGCACCACCACGCGCTTGACCGGCAGGTCCAGCATTTCCAGTTCGGCCATCGCGCGCGAGGCGATCTGCGGCACGTAGAACACATGGCTGATGCCATAGCCCTGGATCATCTGGGCGAAATATTTCGCCCCCGTGGTTTTGGACATGTTTGTCTCCTGCTTGAGGCCGCGCCTTTCGGAGGCGCGATTGTGGGATGCCTGGATTGGCGAACGCGCCCAGGCACCGAATGACGGAAGCGCCACTTTAAGAATTTCGGCGCAACCATGCATGTTATTTTGATTTATCTATAATTCCATAACCATTGATTATGGATGAGCCTCAAACCACGCCATGAACATCCAGCAGTTGCGCTACCTTTCATGCATCGCGGAACAGGGCTACTCGGTCTCGCAGGCGGCGCGCGTGCTGGGCACTTCGCAGCCGGCGGTAAGCCAGCAGATCCGCGCACTCGAAAACCAGTTGGGCGTCGACCTGCTCTCCCGGCGCGGCAACCGCATCACCGGCCTTACCAGCGCCGGCGAGGCGCTGATCGCCACCGCCCGGCGCACCCTGCGCGAAGCCGACAATTTCCAGCGCATTGCCGACGACCTGAAGCAGCGCGGCAGCGGCCGGCTGACGGTGGCCACCACCCACCTGACGGCGCGCTACATCCTCGGGCCGATCATCAAGGAATTCCTGCGCGGCAACCCCGGCGTGCAGTTCGGCCTGCGCCAGGGCACGCCGGTGCAGATCGCCGACTGGGTGGCGGCGGGCGAGGCCGACATGGGGGTGGGCTCGCCGACGCTGAACCACCATGACGACCTGGTCTACCTGCGCTGCTCCGAGCTGCCGCGCGTGGTCGTGGTCCCGGCCGGGCACAAGCTGCTGGCCGAAAAGCAGTTAACCCTGAAAATCCTGCAACGCTACCCCTTTGTCACCATGGACCCCACCTTCACCGGCGGCGAAGTGGTGCACCGCGCCTTCGCCGCCGCCGGCTTGGCGCCGCGCATCGTGCTCACCGCGATCGACGCCGATGTCATCAAATGGTATGTCGAGCTGGGCCTGGGTATTGCCGTCCTGCCCTCCGCCGCCTTCGACCCGAAGCGCGACCGTAACCTGCGCGCCATCGACGCCGGCCATCTGTTCGACCCCACCATCACCCACGTCGAGTTGCGCCGCGACACGTACATGCCCAGCTCCATGCTCAGCCTGATCACCATGATCGCCCCGCAATGGAGCCGCGCCGACATCCGCCGCAAGCTGGCGGCGCCGGATTGAGCCCGAACCGGCCAATCCGCGGCAAAGAAAAATAGTTCTAAAGTTCCCGGAACCAGGGTCGATAACCCCTCAGGGACGGCTTTTTCAGTCAACCGCCCCTATTTTGCATTGGGCAAACTCGGCGAAAGCCGGCGACGCAAAGCTTCCGGGCTCCGGGGGGACGGCATGGCCGTGGCTCCCTGCCAGCGGGGCTGCCGCCCGTCCCCTCATCGGGAAAGGCGTGAGATAAGTCGAATGCCCTCTTTGGACCATGAAAGAGGTGCTGTAATGAAAACCAGGTTTGGCATCAAGGCCGTTCCCATACTGCTGGCGCTGGCAAGCACCAGCGCCTGGGCGGGCTGCTCGGTGGAGCAGACGGCCTCCAACGAAATCATCATCCGCACCAGCGTAGGCGCCTGCAACGCGGCCGTCTTGAGGGAGAACCTCGCCAACGCAGTGGCCGCCGACGATGCCATGCAGACGGCGCAGGCCGCCCCTCGCCAGAGCACGCTCTCCGGCGTCAAGCGCAATTCCGGCCAAAGCGCACTCTGGCGCCTGGCGAACATGAACAACCAGCCGGTGACCAGCTTCACCATGCCGGGCCTGCACTAGGCGACTCGGCGCTGCCGCTGGCGCCAGCGCCGGATTAAGGCCCTAGCTCTTGCCCAATGGCATGCCGCGCAGCAACTGCGCCAGTTCCGTGCCTTGCAGCACACGAATGGCGTTGTCGCTGGCATAACGCTGTGCGGTCTCGGAGAGCGTGCCGCCGACGACGTAAATCGCGTCGCCCGCATCCTGCGCTTTGCGTACTTCTTGCAGGTCGCGCAGCGCCTCCACGCCGTGGTTCGCTGCCTTCCAGCGCCTGGCGCTGAGCACGCTATTGCGCCCGCCCTTGGTGAGGGCGAAATCGGCGGCGCCGCCGGCCAGCCGGGTGACGCCGTAGCCGTCGCGCTGCAGTGCCTGTTCGAGGCTGGCGGAAAAATCTTTCCACGACATCGCGCCGGCTGCCTCCAGCGTCGCGCTGACGCGCGCCGGGCTCATCACCCGCAGTTGCTTGTAGGCCGACATCACGGCGATCACCACGAAGGGCAGGCCGCTGATCGCACCATAGTTCACGAGATGCTCTGGCAGGATGGTGCGCGCCAGCAGGTAGGCGGCAAACGCCACCAGCAGGCTGACCCACCAGGGCGAGCGCAGCAGGATCGCGAACAGCGAGTCGCGTGACATCTTGAATTGCATGCAAATCCTTTTCTTAGCGCCGGAACGACAGCGGCGCGGGTGCAGGTTTTTACCACAGAGCCGGCTGCCGCGCTTGCTGCCTTGGCCGACCCGGAAAATGCGCCAAACGGCAGATTGAAACTTGCTATTGTGGTGCCCGGCGGTTAATCTGGCATACACCCAATCCCGGTCCACCACTCTCGGGAGAACCTGATGAGCACGCCCCACAAGAACGAACTCGCCGTGCCGGTCACCGCGATCGACCACGCGCTCGGCGCGGACCATGCCCCCGTGACCCTGGTCGAGTACGGCGACTTCGAGTGCCCCACCTGCAAGCAGACCGCCCCGCTGCTGAAAATGCTGCTGGAACGCCGTCCCGGGCGCCTGCGCGTGGTATTCCGCCACTATCCGCTGGAAGGCGTGCACCCGCATGCCCTGCTGGCGGCGCAGGCCGCCGAGGCTGCCGCCGCGCAGGGCAAGTTCTGGCAAATGCACGACCTGCTGTTCGATAACCAGATGCACCTGAAAATCGCGCAATTACGCGGCTACGCCGAACAGCTCGAACTCGACATGACGCGCTTCAATGCTGAAATCGGCGACGAGGTCTACCTGCAGCGCGTGCGCGAGCAGATCGAGGGCGGCAACCGCAGCAACGTGCGCGCCACCCCCACCGTTTTCGTCAACGGCGTGATCCACGACACCTCCTTCGGCCTGCGCGCGCTGGAAGACGCGGTCGAGGCGCTGCTGGACGAATAGCCATGGCGCGCACCTGCACCCACCTCGACGGCGTCCAGGTCGACACGCCCAACAGCGACGGCTGCGAGGAATGCCTGAAGACGGGCGACAGCTGGGTACACCTGCGCCTGTGCCGCGCCTGCGGCCACGTCGGCTGCTGCGATGATTCGAAAAACAAGCACGCGACCAAGCACTTCAAGGCCACGGGCCACCCGATCATCACTTCGCTGGAGCCGGGCGAGGACTGGAGCTGGTGCTTCGTCGACCAGGTGGTGATGCAGTTTGAGTAGCATGCGCTGAAAGGGCCGGCAGTGGCAAACGAACTCTACGAACAGCGCCGCGAGCAGATGTTCCCGCGCCTGTCTGACGCGCAGATGGCGCGCCTGTGCCCGCACGGCAAGCGCATGGCGACTTCCGCCGGCGAGGTGATCTCCGAGCCCGGCGACAGCCACCGCTCCTTCCTGATCGTTCTCTCCGGCAGCCTCGAAATCATGATGCCGGCGCCCGGCGGTTTCGAGCTGATGCACGCGCTGCAAAAAGGGGAATTCAGCGGCGAAATGAGCACCCTGCGCGGGGTCGCCGGCTTTTCGCGCATCCAGGTGAGCGAAGCAGGGGAATTGCTGGCCCTCACCGAAGAGCGCCTGCGCACGGTGGTGCAGACCGACGCCGAGCTTTCCGAACTGCTGCTGCGCGCCTTTATCCTGCGCCGCGTCGGCATGATGAATTCGGGGCAGGGCGACGTCGTGCTGATCGGCTCGCAGCATTCGGGCGACACGCTGCGCCTGCGTGAATTCCTTGGCCGCAATGCCTTTCCCTACCAGAGCGTCGATGTCGATTCGGACGCCGGCGTGCAGGCCCTGCTGGAGCAATTCCAGCTCAGCTCCGCCGACATCCCGGTGATGGTGGCGCGCGGCAAGGTGTACAAAAACCCGAGCATCCACGAAGTCGCGCGCCTGCTGGAAATGAATCCTGCGGTCGATACCAGCAAGGTGTTCGACCTGGTCGTCGTCGGCGCCGGCCCCGCCGGGCTGGCGGCAGCGGTCTACGGCGCCTCCGAGGGCCTGGACGTGCTGGTGGTCGAAGCGATGGCTTACGGCGGTCAGGCCGGCACCAGCTCGAAAATCGAAAACTACCTCGGCTTTCCCACCGGCATCTCCGGCCAGGCGCTGGCCGGGCGCGCTTTCGTGCAGGCGCAAAAATTCGGCGCCAATGTGCAGGTCGCCAGTTGCGCGCTGCGCCTGCATTGCGACGAGCGGCCCTACGGCGTCGAGCTGGGCGACGGCAGCATCGCGCGGGCGCACAGCATCATCATCGCCAGCGGCGCGCAATACCGCCAGCTGGAACTGGAAAACCTGGAGCGCTTCTCCAACGCCGGCATCTACCACGCTGCCACCGCGCTGGAAGCGCGCCTGTGCAAAGGAGAGGAAGTGGTGATCGTCGGCGGCGGCAACTCCGCCGGCCAGGCGGCGGTGTTCCTTGCCAACGGCTGCCGCCATGTCCATATCATGGTGCGCGCAAAGGGCCTGGCCGAGAGCATGTCAAACTATCTGATCCGGCGCATCGAAGACAGCCGCGCCATCACCCTGCACACCCGCACCCGCCTGACCGCGCTGGAAGGTAGCGACCGCCTTCAGAGCATCTGCTTTTCCACCGACGGCGCCGCGCCACAGGCGCGCGATATCGGCCACGTGTTCCTGATGACCGGCGCCGTGCCGAATACCGAGTGGCTGAAGGACTGCGTGGCGCTCGACGAGCACGGTTTCGTCTGTACCGGCGCCGACCTGAAATCCGAAGACCTGCCGGCAGTGCGCTGGGGTCCGATGCAGCGCGCGCCACTGACTTTCGAGACGAGTATGCCGGGCGTGTTCGCGGTGGGCGACGTGCGCGCCAACAGCGTCAAGCGCGTGGCTTCCGCAGTCGGCGAAGGCTCGGTCTGCGTGCAGTTCGTTCACCGCATCCTGCCGCAGTTGAAGCAATAGTCCTGCGGTGGGTATTGCGCGGTGGGTTTGCCTTTTCCTCGCATTTGAATCAAAAAATCAGCCGGCTCTGCCGGTGATTTTTTGAACGCCTCTCCGGTCAAAAGCAGGTTTTACTTTTGACCGAATTAAAATACGCGGTTGAACCTGAGCAGCGAATACAGCACCGAAATCATCGCCAGCGCCGCCCCGGCGGCGGCAAACAGCGCGCTGATTTCCGTGGTGCGTCCGCGCCCGGCGGTCAGGCGCGCGCCCAGCTGGCTGTAGATGCGCTTGAGTTCATTGGCATTGGCGGCGCGGAAGTATTCGCCGCGCGTGGTGGCGGCCACCTTCTTCAGCCCCTCCTCGTCCAGGCGCACGCGCATCGACCAGCCGTCCACCGACAGCACGGCGCCATCGCGCGTGCCCACGCCCACGGTATAGACGCGCACGCCGCGCTCGGCGGCGAACTTGGCGGCGGCCTGCAGTTCCGGTCCGGTATTGCCTTCGCCGTCGGACACCAGCACGATCGCCGCCGAGTTGTTGGAGCCGGGCGGCACCGGCTTGAATGTATCGATCGCCAGCTGCCGCGCCGGGTCGCGCGCCAGCGGCTTCTTGCCGTACACCACCTGGTCGATGTCGATGCCCGATTCCGGCAGCATGGTGGCCAGCGCGATGATCACCCCGCTGCCCAGGGCCGAGCCGTTTTGCAGGGTGAAGCGGTCAATGGCGGCGTTGAGGTCATCGCGCTTGGTGGTGGGCGACTGCACCAGGGCGGCGGTGGCGGCGATTGCCACCACGCCGATTTTGACCTCGGCCGGCTGGTCGGCGATGAAAGTCTTGGCGGCGCTTTTTGCCGCCGTCAGGCGGTTCGGCTTCACATCGGTGGCGCGCATGCTACCGGAAACATCCATCGCCAGGATCACCGCGTCGACCCGTGTTGGTAGCACCATCACCGCCTGTGGCCGCGCCACGGCGGTAATCATCAGGATGATGGCGAACAACAGCAACAGCGCCGACACGTGGCGCGCGAAAGCCGAGGGTTCCTTGCCGGTGATGCCGTCGACAGCGGCGAGTTTGGCCAACTGTTTGGCGGCCAGGCGCTGGCGCGCCGCCAGGCGCATGTAGACGATCACCAGCAGCGGCACCAGCAACAGCAGCCACAGCATCAGCGGCCAGATGAAGGCGAGCTCGCGGAACTGCGGCATGGCGGCGGACATCAGGCCACCGCGCCGGCGGAAAGCCGGCTGCGCCGCTTGCGCAGGTCGACGAAGCGCAGCAGCGCGGCATGCAGGTCGGCGTCGGTCGCCAGTTCCAGGCAATCGACGCCGGCGCGCCCGAGGCTCTCGCGCAGGTTCTTCTCGCGCGCCTGCGCCTGCGCTGCGAAGCGCTGGCGAAAGCCGCTGTCCTGGGTATCGACGAACAGTTGCTCGCCGGTCTCCGCATCCTGCAGCACCACCAGACCGAGCGGGGGCAGGTTCAGTTCCATCGGGTCATAGAGGCGCACCGCCACCACCTCATGGCGCCGCGCCAGCAGGCCCAGCGCCTGCTCCCAGCCCGGCGTACTGATGAAGTCGGAGACCACGAACACCACTGAGCGGCGCTTGATCAATTGCTGCGCGCGCTGCAGCAGCGCGCCGAGGTCGGTAGTCTTGCCGGCAGCCTTCGCGCCCGGCTGCTCTACCTGCATCGCCGCCACCCGGTCGATCAGGCGCAACACCTGCGCACGGCCGCCGCGCACCGGAATGACTTCCTCGCGCGCGCCGTCCCCGCCATCGCGTCCCTGCAACAGGGCGCCGACGCGGTTGCCGTGGCGGGTCAGCACGCGCGCCAGCACGCCGGCGAGTTCGGCGGCCAGTTCGCGCTTGCGCAATTTTCTGGAGCCGAAATCCACCGAGCCGGATAGGTCGAGCACGAACCAGGCCGTGACTTCGCGGTCTTCCTGGAACTCGCGCACATACGGCACTTCCATGCGCGCGGTGACGTTCCAGTCGATGTAGCGTACGTCGTCGTGCGCCTGGTACTCGCGCAGGTCGGCCAAGTCCAGGCCGAAGCCGCGCAACAGGGTGCGGTAGTCGCCCTGCAGCAGGCCGTCGAGGCGGCGGATCACCGTCCACTCCAGGCGCCGCAACACGCTCTCGGCGTCGAAACGCGGACGTTCGCCATCTTCGCCCGGGGCGGGCCCGGACGCGGATGCGGCGGCGGCCGCCGCTTCCTTGCTACGCCGTAGCTGGAGAAACTTGAACATGCGTGGCGAGGGGTTTTTCCGGCGCCGGCACCGCCTGCAAAATGCGGCGGATCAGCGCGTCCGGACTCTGGCCGTCTGACAGCGCGGCATAGGAAAGCACCAGGCGGTGGCGCAGCACATCCGGAACCAAGTCGGTGACATCCTCCGGCAGCGCGTAATTGCGGCCGCGCAAAAACGCCAGGGCACGCCCCCCTTCGATCAGGTTGATGGTGGCGCGCGGGCTGGCGCCGAAGCTGATGTACTGCGCGAAATCCTTCAGCCCATAGCGCTCCGGCGCACGGGTGGCCGCCACCAGGCGCACCGCGTACTGGATCAGGTTCGGGTCCACGTACACCGCGCGGCATTGCTTCTGCAGGTCGATCAGTTGCTGCGGCGTCGCCACCGCGGCGACGGCCACCGCCGGGCCGGTGACGCGCTCGGCAATCACGAATTCCTCGTCTTCTGTCGGGTAGCCGACCATGATTTTCATCATGAAGCGGTCCACCTGCGCCTCCGGCAGCGGGTAAGTGCCCTCGGTCTCGATGGGGTTCTGCGTCGCCATCACCAGAAAGGGTTCGGGCACCTTGTGGGTCTCGCCGGCAATCGTCACCTGGCGTTCCTGCATCACTTCCAGCAGCGCGCTTTGCACCTTCGCCGGGGCGCGGTTGATTTCATCGGCCAGGAGCAGGTTGGTGAACACCGGCCCCAGGTTGGTAGAAAACTCGCCGGTCTTCTGGCTGTACATGCGCGTGCCCACCACGTCCGCCGGCAGCAGGTCGGGGGTGAACTGGATGCGCTTGAAGTCGCCGCGCAGCGCCCGCGCCAGGGTCTTCACAGTCAACGTTTTTGCTAAACCCGGCACACCTTCGACCAGCAGGTGACCCTGCGCCAGAATCGCCACCAGCACGCGCTCCAGAAAATGGTCCTGCCCCACCACCACGCGCTTGACTTCATACAGCACGCTTTGCATCAGGGAGGCGACTTCGCTGCCGCTGGCGGCGCCGGGCGGGGGGCTGGTGCTCATGTTTGTTTTCCTAGTGCGGGACGGTAAAGTATGCTGCGGACTGCGCCTGCTTTGATACGCGGATTCAGAATGGCGGGATGCCTACCGCGCTGCCCGCGCCTTCGATGGTGACTGCGAAGCCGATGCCGATGAAGGTGCCGGCACCGTGCGGATTGAGAATCGCCGTGACGATGCCGACTACCTCGCCGTCCATCGTCACCAGCGGGCCGCCGGAGTTGCCGGAGTTGGCCGCGGCGTCGAACTGGATCATGTGGGTTAGCACATGCTCGCCGGTGGGCGAGCGGAATTCGCGGTCCAGGCCCGAGACCACGCCGGTAGAAACCGAAGGGCCGATGTCGAAGGGAAAGCCCACCGCCACCACTTCATCGCCCGGCTTCAGGCGCTTCGAAGAGCCCAGGGTCGCCGCCGGCAGGTCGTCAGGGATCTTGCGGGCGCGCAGCACCGCGAGGTCGTTCTCCGGGAACACGGCCACCAGGTCGGCCTCGGATTCCATGCCGTCGAAGAAGGTGACGAATACGCGCTTGGCCCCGGCAATCACATGGTTGTTGGTCAGGATCACGCCCTTGTCGACGATCACTACGCCGCTGCCGATGCTCATGCCCTGGTCGTGCAGGCCGCCGTCCGGCTTCGGCTTGCCCTTTGGCAGCTTGTCGCCGGGCTTGGTGGGGGCGGCTTTCGGCGGGTCGACCTCGGCCAGCTTGTTGCGCTCTGCCGCCTGGCGGTCAGCCTTTGCCTTCGCCTGCTCCTTCGCCTGCTCCTTCGGCGGGCCTTTGGCCGGCCCTTTGGCGTCCGCCTTGCCCTTGGCGTCTTTCTTGTCGTCGGCGGCGTCATCGACATCGCCCAGCACGCCGCGCACCCGTACCACCGATTCGCGCACCGCGTTGGCGGCGCGCGCGCTGCGCGAGGGCAGGCTCTTGGTTTCCATGGTGTGGACGACAGCGTCGTCGATGTCGTCCTGGGTCAGCACCTGTGGCGGCGTTTGCAGCGCCCAGTAGGCCGCGACCGGCAGCCCCGCCAGCAGCACCCCGCCAATGAACAGCAGCATCCGGCTGCGCCGCGCGGCAAACGCGTGCATACGGGTGCGCCAGCCAGCCGCCTGCGGCTGGCCCGGCTCCTGTTCAGGCGCCGCCTGCTCCGGCTTCGGAGCGACCTGCGCGTTGCTATATAACGCTGCCCTTTTCATCGGCCATCCGTAAAAACAGGCAAATCCGAGCGTGGCGGCGGCAAACCCTTACCGCCTTGCGTAACGGTAACACGGCCGCCGGGGCACTTGGAAGGGCGCAAAGCGTAAATTGCGCGGATCGTGGAATTTGGATCGTGATAAAGTAAATGCGCGGATGCCTGCATCCGCTTTGATCAGACTTGTCTGATCCTGCAAGGAGAGTCGATGCGCTTTCTCTGGCCGGAAATGCTGTGGATGCTGCTGGCCATCCCGTTGCTCGCTGGCGCCTATATCTATGCCCTGCGGCGCAAGAAAAAGGCGGCGATCCGCTATGCCAGCCTCATCTTGGTGCGCGACGCCCTCGGCAAGCGCCCCGGCTGGCGCCGCCACCTGCCGCCCGCGCTGTTTTTGCTGTCGATGGCAGCCGCCCTGTTGGCGCTGGCGCGCCCGGCGACGACGATTATCCTGCCCTCTGAAACAATGACCCTGATCCTGGCGATGGATGTTTCACGCTCCATGCTCGCCGGCGATGTCGCACCCACCCGCATCTCCGCAGCCCAGGCGGCGGTCAAGACCTTCATCAGCCAGATGCCGCGCAATATCCGTACCGGCATTGTTTCGTTTGCCGGTTCTGCCAACGTCGTGCAGACGCCCACCGACTCGCGCGAAGACCTGATCGCCGCGGTCGACCGCTTCGACCTGCAGCGCGGCACGGCCACCGGCGCCGGCCTCCTGGTGGCCCTGTCGCAACTGCTGCCGGAAGCCGGCATCGATGTCGAATCCCAGGTGTTCGACAGCGCTTTTTCGTTTCGCAGCAGTGAAAGCAAATCGCTGGACGCCAAGCGTAAGACGAAACAGGCCGAAAAGGCCTTCGTTCCGGTGCCGCCCGGCTCGTACCAGGGTGGCGCCATCGTGCTCTTGTCCGATGGCCGGCGCACTACCGGCCCCGACCCGCTGGACATCGCCAAGATTGCCGCCGACCGTGGCGTACGGGTCTACACCGTCGGCTTCGGCACGCTGAACGGCGGCGAGATTCCGGGCTTCGAAGGCTTTTCGTTTTTCGCCCGCCTGGATGAGGAAACGCTGAAAGGCGTGGCCTCGATTACCGGCGCCGAGTACTTCCACGCCGGTACCGCCGCCGACCTGCAAAAGGTCTACGAAAAACTCAACAGCAAATTCGCGCTGGAAAAGCGCGATACCGAAATCAGCGCGCTGCTCTCCGGCGTCGCCGCGTTGTTCCTGGTGCTCGCCGCCATGCTGTCGATGCTCTGGTTTTATCGCGGTGCGCAGAAGTAGTCTCGCCTAGTCGCGATCGGGTGCGCCCAGCGGGAAATAGTGGCGGTAGGGCCGTGCTTCATCCACCGCACGCGCAAACGAGGGCCGCGCGTTGAGGCGCTGGCGATACGCGCGCACCTGCGGAAACGCTGTGGCGATCGGGTGAACCCAGTCTGCGTAGAACAGGGCCGGCGCCGCGGCGCAATCGGCCGGGCCGAAATCGCCGGCCGCTCATTCGCGTCCAGTCATGCGTTGCTCCAGCCAGGCATAGGCGGGTATCCAGCGCCGCATGCGCATTGGCCACGCCACGCGCATCGCGCTCCGCGGGTGTGCGTAGCGCGTCGGCGACGATCGCCTGCATCGGCGTATGCACGTAGTTATCGAAAAATCGGTCGACGAAGCGCACTCCAGTGCGACCTTGGGGTCGGCAGGAATCATGCGGGCGCGGCCGGGGTGATGCAGGTCCAGGTGCTCGATGATGATGGTCGCCTCGGCAATCGCGCGTCCGTCATCGAGCAGCACAGGAAAACGCTTCAGCGGCCAGAGCTTCTCGAACTCCGCGAAGGTCGCAGGATCGGCCTGGTCCAGCAGACGATGGCTGAACGGCGTTTCATTCTCGTAGAGGGCGATCAGCGCTTTCTGGCAGTAGGACGCAAAAGGATGGGAAAACAGGGCGAACGGCATGGTGGTTCTCTTTACACCGTAGGACGCCGGATTGTAAATAAAGATCAGCCGGGAAACCGCTGTGCAGAAGACCCCTTTCCCTTGCCCCTATTTCAAGCCTTCGGCAAACAAAGATAGTGGCGTTTTCTGATATCCGTCGGCCAAAGATGATGTTAGGTTATGTGCATACGCAACAAAACACGGGTTTCCGATGAGCAATCGTTTCAGATCACTAATTCAAAGCGCCACGCAGTTGACTCGTGCAGGCTTGCTGCATCAAGCCACCGCAGCCATTCAGGAGGCGCTCAAAGGGAAGGCGGCCGGCTCCGATCGCGGCGGCGAACAGGCAGTTGCCCGAGGTGGAAACGTCTATGAGATGGAAAGGGCGGCCCTGCGAGAGCCGGTCTCTTCGGCGGACGCAGCCGCACGGCCGCACGCCGAACACATTCCGGTAGCTGACCAATTTCTGGAAGGATCATTCACCGCCCACGGCCTGACCAAAAAATACAAGTTGTTCGTGCCCGGCAATTTGCCCGCTGAGGGCATGCCGCTGGTGGTCATGTTGCACGGGTGTACCCAAGATCCGGACGACTTCGCCCTGGGTACCCAAATGAACATGCAAGCGGCCGCGAACGGCTTTGTTGTCCTCTACCCGGCCCAGGGCAGGGACGCCAATCCGAACCGCTGCTGGAATTGGTTCAGCGTTTCGGATCAAGGGCGCGGCAAGGGCGAGCCGGGCCTGATCGCCGACATGGCGCAGGCCATCGTCGAAGAATATGCCCTCGATGCAGGCCGCGTCTATGTGGCCGGCCTGTCCGCGGGCGGCGCCATGGCGGCCATTCTGGCGGAAACCTATCCCGACATATTCGCCGCCGCTGGCATCCACTCGGGTTTGCCGGCGCAGGCGGCCGGCAACATGATGGCCGCGCTGGCAGTCATGAGAAACGGCAAATCGGAAAGCGGCCCTGATCGGGGAACGATTGCCCGGCCCATCCCGATGATCGTGTTTCACGGCGACGCCGACAGCACGGTTAATCCGCAAAATGGACACGCCCTGGTCGCACGACAATTGCATCGCGCCGGCAAGGCCGGCACCTATGACGGGCGCCCGGCGACCACTGAAGCAGCCTCGGCCGACGGCGGCGCTTCTTTCAAGGTTTCACGATACGTCGATACAAACGGCGCGCCGCTGGTTGAATTCTGGGAAGTGCATGGCGCCGGCCATGCCTGGATGGGAGGAAGCGATCAGGGTTCTTATACGGATGCCCACGGCCCGGATGCCTCCGCAAAAATGGTGGAGTTTTTCCTGCGCAGGCGCCCGGCCGCATCTTGATGGCTTGTTCCGGAAGAAAGAATCTCATGCCGACCACCTTCCGGAAAAAAATGGGCGCCTCGCGGCGCCCATATAAGAAGCTTTTCCCCCGCTGGACGAGCAGATAAATTCAGGCCAGGCTGGCTGTGTGCAGCCCTTATCTGGGAGCGTCGACGCTGGCCGAGTTGTAGCTGCGCTCGGTCACCGGCGCGGGTTCGCGGTAAGACGTATTTTCATCGCCCTTGAATGCGTGCTTGATCTTCGCCTTGGCTTCATGCGCGCCTTCCTTGGTGCTGTTCCAGGCGTGCTTGGTGCCGCTTTTTACTTCGTGCCAGGCTTCCTTGGAGCCGGACTTGATGTCGGACTTGGCTGCCTTGGCATCACTTTTCACGGTGTGCGCGCCGTTCTTGATTTTCTGCTTGGCGCTGGGTTCCGGCGCCGGGGTATAGGCGGGTGCAGGCTCATAAGCGCGAGCAGGTTCGCTGCCGGGCGGCGGGCTATACATCGGCTGTGCATCGGCTGGCGGCACGTATTCGGTCGCGCTTTGCGCGTAGGCAGTACCCACGCACAGCGGGGCGGCGAACAGCAGGGATTTCAATAATCTGGACATGGCATAACCCTCCTTCGGGATGTGCCGACAGAATAGGCTTCTGCCCAAAGCACTGCTATCCGGTGTTGTCCTACAAAGTTTCAGGGGCCTGCGGCGGTCAGGTGCTCGTATAACTGCAGCGCGGCGCCCGGCAGGCCGCGCTTGTCGCGCACCGCGATCATCAACTCGCGCACCGCCCAGGGTTCATCCAGGGCGATCGCCTTCACCTGCATCGCGCGCGTGTGCAGGCCTACCGCCGAACCGGGCAGGATCGCGATGCCCAGGCCGGTCTCGACCAGGCGACAGATGGCGTCGAAACTGCGTACCTGCACGCGGTGGCGCAAGGTCAGCCCGCGCACTTCGCAGGCTTCGGCAATCTGCCCGAACAGCGAAGTGTCGGAAGTCAGACTCACCATGTCGTATTGCGCCAGCGCCTCCAGCTCGACTGCCTTGCGTCGCGCCAGCGCATGGCCGCGCGGCACGATGACGATCAGCCGGTCGCGGCGGTACAGCGCCACCTCCAGCCCGTTGGCCGGCGTGCCGGCGGCAAAAATGCCGATGTCCGCCTCGTCGTCGCGCAGCGCCTGGACGATGGCCGCGCTCACCGATTCGCGCAGGTCAATCTTGATGCCGGGAAACTTCGCGCCGAAGGAAGTCAGATCCTCCGGCAAAAATTGCGTCAGCGAAGAGGTGTTCACATGCAGGCGCACATCGCCCGCCACTCCACGCGCGAACTGGTTCATTTCGCTTTTCAGCCGGCTGGCATCTTCCAGTACCGTGCGGGCATGCGGCAGCAGGGCCAGGCCGGCGGCGGTCAACTCCACGCCGCGGGCGCGGCGGTGAAACAACTCGCACTCCAGTCCTTCTTCCAATTCGCGGATGCGCCGGCTCGCCGCCGCCAGGGCAATATGCAGGCGCGCCGCGCCGGCGGTGATGCTTTGCGTCTCGGCGATGGCGACGAACAGGCGCAGGCTTTCCAGCGACAAACGCATCGATTTTCCTTGGGCGTATGGATCAGCCTGTTAAAAACGCGTAGCCACGCTCAACCAAAAAAAGATGGTCGGCGGCCGATCCGGCCGCTACGATGCACGGCTATGCGGCGGGAGTCAACCGGGGCATCAACCGGCGCGGCAACAACTACAGTATCAGCATGCAGACAAAAAAACAGCACGGCAGGGCGGGGCGATGCAGCTAGCGATCTGGTTGTGGATCCCCATCACCCTGCTGGCGGCCTTCTCGCAAACCTTGCGCAATGCCGCGCAGCGGCAGATCTCCGGCGCCTCCGGCCTGCTGCCGGCAACCTTCGTGCGCTTCGCTTTCGGTTTGCCGTTCACGGTGCTGTGGCTGCTGTTCGTGGTCAAGGGGCTGGGGATGGCGCTGCCGGCGTACTCCCCGGTTTTTCTCGGCTGGGTCGCGGTCGGCGCCTTCGGCCAGCTGTTCGCCACCGCGCTGCTGCTGGCGGCGATGGGCAAGAAGGCTTTCGTCGTCGCTGTGGCCTATTCGAAAACCGAAGTGCTGCAGATCGTCGTGCTCTCGGCCCTGCTGATTTCAGAGCACGTCACCGGGCTCTCGCTGGCCGGCATCCTGATCTCCTCGATCGGTATTTTCCTGCTCTCCGTAACGGGCAAGGGTGCGCCGGGCAGCGAAGCCGACCGACGCGCGCAAATCGCCGGCGTGGTTCTCGGGCTGGCTTCCGGCACCTTGTTCGCCGCCTCCACCGTCGGCTACCGTGCCGCCTCGCTCAACCTGGGGGCGCCCTCACCCCTGATCGCCGGTGCCTTCGGGGTGGTGTGGGCGCAGGCGATGCAGTCCCTCGCCCTGGGGGCCTATCTCGCGCTGCGCCAGCCCGGCGCTTTTCGCGCGGTGCTCGGCACCTGGAAGTTGTCGCTGGCCACCGGTTTTGCCGGCGCGCTCGCCTCCGCCTGCTGGCTCACCGCTTTCGCCATGCACAACGTTGCCGACGTGCGCGCGCTGGGCATGATTGAAATCGTCTTCGCCCATCTCATCTCCCACGGTGTGTTCCGCGAACGCCTCAAGGGCCGCGAGCTCAACGGCATCGGCCTGTTGCTCGGTGGCTTGGTGCTGCTCTGCCTGGCGATGTAGCAACAAGCGCGGGATAGAATGCGCCTAAGGAATCATTCGGAGGCAGCATGGCCCCAAGCTTCAGCGCCGGCGTCGAGTGGCAGCGCGGCGAGGCCAAATTCATCGACAAGCGCTATAGCCGCGCCCACACCTGGCGCTTCGATGGCGGGGCGGTGGTGGCAGGCTCCAGCTCGCCGCACTCGGTGCCGCTGCCGTTTTCCGACGACAAGGCGGTCGACCCCGAAGAAGCCCTGGTGGCCGCGCTGGCCAGTTGCCACATGCTGTTTTTCGTCGGCGGCGCCGCGCGCGACGGCTACGTGATCGATAGCTACATCGACAACGCCGTCGGCATGATGGAAAAGAACGCCTCCGGCAAGATGATGATCAACCGCATCACCCTGTGTCCGAAAATCGTTTTCAGCGGCGACAAGCGGCCGACGCCGGCGCAGATCGCCGCCCTGCATCACTGGGCGCATGAAGAGTGCTATATCGCCAACTCGATTCGCGCCGAAGTGGTGATCGAGCCTGTGCCGTGAGCGACTGTGCCTAATCTCTACCACCCGCTGCCCGCCGCGCAGGCGGAAGAACAATTCACCGAACTGCTGTCGCGCTCCGGCGTGAAGGTGGAGCGCATCGTCTCCACCGGCCAGGCAAGTAGCGCGGGGTTCTGGTACGACCAGGCGCACACCGAATGGGTGCTGCTGCTGGCCGGTGCCGCGGGTGTCGAGTTCGAAGGCGAGCCCGAAGTGCGCGCCCTGCAACCCGGCGACTATCTGGAAATCGCCCCGCACCAGCGCCACCGCATTGCCTGGACCCAGGCCGCGCCGCCGACAGTCTGGCTTGCCGTGCACTTGGCCGAGGCGCCGCCGAAACGCTGAGCGGCAACGCGTGCCGCTACTGCTGCTCGATCTTGCTGTCGCGGATCACCTGCCGCCACTTCGCCACTTCGCTGCTTACCAGGCGGCTGAACTGCTCCGGCGTGCCGCCGCGCGGCTCGATGCCGATGGTCTGGAAGCGCTGATTGACCTCGGTCGAGGCGATCATGCTGTTGATGTCCTTATTCAAGCGCTCGACGATCGCCTTCGGCGTCTTCGCCGGCACCGCGATGCCGTTCCACGCCGCCACCGAATATCCGGCAATGCCGGCTTCTTCCACTGTCGGCACCGCCGGCAGGCCGGGATAGCGCACCGAGTCGGTGACCGCCAGCGCCTCCACCGTGCCCGCCTTCAGGTGCGGCAGCACCGGCGCGACAAAGGCGAACGCCACCTGGATGTCGCCCGTCTTGATCGCCGCGAACTGCGAAGACGCGGTGCCGAAAGGCACCACCGCCACGTCCAGGTGCAGCATCGATTTCAGCAGCAGCCCGGCCATGTTCTCGCCGTTGCCCACCGGGCCGGTGCCGATGTTCACCTTCTCCGGATGGACTTTCGAGGCCGCGACCAGGTCCGCCACGCTTTTCAGCGCCGAACCCTTGTTGACGAACATCACCACGTTGAACGCGCCGATCTCCGACACCGGTTCGAAATCGCGCAGGATGTCATAGGGCAGCGACTTGAACAGCGAAGCGCTGATCGCATTGCCCTGGTTCAACAGCAACAGCGTGTAGCCGTCGGCGTCGGCCCGTGCCACCGCCTGCGCGGCGACGATGCCGCCCGCTCCCGGACGGTTGTCCACCACCACCGCCTGGCCCAGGCGCTTCGACAGATCGTCGGCCACCACGCGCGCCGTGATGTCGCCGACGCCGCCGGCCGCATAGCCCACCACCAGGCGCAGCGGCCGCGCCGGATAATTTTGCGCCTGGGCCACGCCGCATGCCGCCAGGCCAAAAATGAGCGAGAGCCGGTGCAAGCCGCGCACAAATTTGGTGTACCGAAGCGTTGCGCGCCTGCCCATGGAGCGGGTGTCATCGCTACCATCGGAGGCAGGGTGCAAAGAGTTTCGTTTCAATTGAAGTTTCACGAGCGATCCAGTCAAGCAGGTGCTCCGACAATCGGAGCACGCAAATACCCTTTTCGCACACCTCGCACTAACTGTGCCCGATTCCGCAGCATGCGCTAAAGTGCGGCAGGGGTGCCGAGGGAGTGCCCGCGCAACCGACAAGCGAGATCGCCGCGCCGGGCCATGATCGACAACAAAAAAGTCTGCGTCATCCTGCCGGCCTACAACGCCGCGCGCACGCTGGAACGCACCGTCGCCGAAATCCCGATGGATGTGGTCGACGACATCGTGCTGGTCGACGACGCCAGCGGCGACGACACCGTGGCCATCGCTGCGCGCCTCGGCCTGCATATCGAGCGCCACCCCGCCAACCTCGGCTATGGCGGCAACCAGAAGACCTGCTACCGCCTGGCGCTTTCGCGCGGCGCCGACATCGTCATCATGCTACATCCGGACTACCAATATTCGCCGCGCCTGATCCCGGCGATGGCCGCACTGCTCGCTTCCGGGCAGTGCCATGCCGTGCTGGCCTCACGCATCCTCGGGGGCGGCGCGCTTGCCGGCGGCATGCCGTTGTACAAATACGTCGCCAACCGCGCGCTCACCCTGATCGAAAACCTGCTGCTCGGCGCCAAACTCTCCGAATACCACAGCGGCTACCGCGGCTGGACCCGCGAACTGCTGCAGGCGCTGCCGCTGGAGCGCTGTTCGGACGACTTTGTTTTCGACAACCAGATGCTGGTGCTCGCCCACGACCGCGGCTTTGCGATCGGCGAAATCTCCTGCCCGACGCATTATTTCCCCGAAGCCTCGTCGATCAATTTTTCCCGTTCCGTTACCTATGGCTGCGGCGTCCTCAAGACTGCGCTCACCTGGCGCGCGCACCGCCTCGGGCTGATGTCATCCGCCCTGTTTCGCCGATGAAGCGCCTGCTCGCGCTGGCCGACCAGGCCCGGCCTGCTCCCTTCGCCGTGTTTCTGTTGCTCTTGCTGGCGCTGCGCGACTGGCAAAACCTGTTGCGCCCCATGTTCTATGCCGAGGACGGCCTGGTCTGGTACGAGCAGGCCTATACCCAGGGCTGGGCTTCCCTCGCCAATCAGGAAGGGGGCTACCTCAATACCGTGCAGCGTCTGGTCGCCATGGCCACCCAGCCGCTGCCCCTCGCGTGGGCGCCGCTGCTGTTCAATCTCGCCGCCTACGCCATGATGGCGGGCGTTGCGCTGTTGCTGGTCTCGCCGCGTCTGGACGCTGCCTGGCCGCAGCGCGGCGCGCGCCGCCTGTTCGCCGTCCTGTTCGTCCTGATGCCGGCGGCGCACGAAACTGCCGGCATCCTCACCAACATGCACTGGTACCTGGCGCCGTTCGCCTTCCTGGTTCTGGCCAGTGCCGCGCCGGCCAACCCGTCGCAGCGCCTGCTGGATGCCGCCGTCCTGCTGCTCAGCGGCTTGAGCGGTCCGTTTTGCGTTTTCCTGCTGCCCTTCGCCCTTCATCAATGGCTGCACCGGCGCGATGGCGTGCACGCATTGCGCCTGGGCCTGACGGCGGCCGCGGCAGTTACGCAACTGCTCTGCCTGTACACCGTCGGCGGCGGCCGCGCCGTCGGCCCGCTGGGCGCCACCCCGTCGCTGTTTTTTCAGATCATCGCCCTGATTCCCCTGCACGCCGAGATGGGCGCACGGGTGACCCAGCTTTTTGCCGCGACGGAAATCTGGCGTATCCCCGGCGTCGGCATTGCCATTGGGGTGCTGGCGCTGGCCGCCGGCGGCGCCGGCTGGCGCCTCGGCACACCTTTGCTGCGCCACTTCCTGCTGTTCAGCATGCTGATGCTGGCCGGCGCGCTCTACAAGCCATTGATCGACCTGGAACTGGAGCAATGGCCGATCATGGCCTTTCAGCCGCCCGCCGGCGGACGCTACTACCTGTTTCCGATGATCGCCTGGTCGGGTGTGCTGTTCGCCATGGCGGCGCGCGGCGGACCCGCGCTGAAGCGGTGCGCCGTTGATCTCCTCGCCGTCACCTGCCTGATCGCCATTCCGCTCGACCTGACCTTGCGCCAGCGCGGCAACGACTACGAAGCCTTCCAGGCGGCCGCGCGCGCATTCGACGCCGCCGCTCCCGGCAGCCGCGGCGAATTCCCTGTCAGGCCGGCTTTCCTGCGGCACCTGGTGCTGGTCAAAAAGTAACGGGCTTACACCCGGCCATCCGCCTTTGCCGCCACCGTCTCCATTTCCACCAGCCAGCCCGGGTTGGCCAGCTTGCTGACCACCACCCAGGTGGAAGCCGGCACGTGCCCGGGCTTGAGGAATTTCTTGCGGTGCTCGCGCACGAACTGCAGTCCTTCCGGGTCGGTGGAGTAGACGTTCAGGCGCACGATGTTCTCCGGCCCCATGCCCGCCGCCGCCAGGATCGACAGCGTGTTGTGCCAGATCTGCTCATGCTGCGCCTCGAAGCCCTCGGCCAGACTGCCGTCCGGCCGCACCCCGGCCTGGCCCGCGGTGTACAACCAGCGCGCATTCGCCGGCACTTCCACGCCATGGCTGTAGACGCCGTTTGGCGGTGCGATGTTCGAGGGGACCAGAGTTTTCAGCATGGCATATCTCCTGTGATTTTGGGGCGACGGGAAATAGTAAACCCGTGTCCCAGGCTTTGCCACTGCCGACGCGTTACAACAAAAAAGGCTGTGCCCGAAACATTCGGGCACAGCCTTATCGATGCAAGCCTGGACAGCCGGCGCTGAGCGCCTGGTTGATGCCTAGAAGTGCGTAAACAGGCCGACCAGCACAATCACCGAAATCGGCACGCCAAGAACCAGCAAAATGATCGAGCGCATGATGTTTTTCCTTTTTAACGGTCTGAACTGTGGCGCCGTCCTGCGGCGGTTGATTGAACTATAAAGATGCAGCCTGGGCTCCTCTGCCGGAGCAGGCTGATTGCGCTGTCGGCTTTCGCTTACGTGCCGCATGCAAGCCAGGTGGGGAAATGCAGCGGTAGAATGCGCGGCGCTCTTGAGAAGCGTCAGAGAAAAACGGAGACAAATTGATCCCATCCTTCGCTCGCCCCGCGCGCCTCGGCGCCGTGCTTCTGTCCCTGCTGCTTGCCGCCTCGGGCGCCCACGCCCAGTCCGAATTTCCCGACCATCCGCTGCGCCTGGTGATCGGCTTTCCGCCTGGCACGGCCACCGACGCCGCCGCCCGCGTCGTCGCCGCCAAAATGGCCGACACCCTGAAGCAGCAGGTGGCGGTGGACAACAAGCCCGGCGCCGGCACCAACATTGCCGCCATGGCGGTGGTGCATGCCGCGCCCGACGGCTATACGCTGTTCATGCTCGGCAACTCCAACACCGTCAATCCGGCGCTGCTCAAGAGCGTGCCCTTCGACGTGCAAAAGGACTTCGCCCCGGTTGCGCTGGCCGCCACCGTGCCGAGCATCCTGGTGGTCAACCCCGCGCTCGGCGTGAACAGCGTTGCGCAACTGATCGCGGCGGCCAAGGCACGGCCCGGCAAGATCTTTTTCGCCTCCTCCGGCAACGGCACCATGTCGCACCTCGCCGGCGAACTGTTCGGCATGTCCACCGGCGCGAAAATGACCCACGTGCCCTACAAGGGCAGCTCGCAGGCCGTCACCGATCTGCTCGCCGGCACCGTGCCGGTGATGTTCGCCCCGGCCTCCACCGTGCTGCCCTTCGTGCGCGACGGCAAGCTCAAGGCGCTGGCTTCCACAGGCACCACGCGCGCGCGCATGGCCCCGGAACTGCCGACGATCGCCGAACTCGGGGTGAAAAACTACGACACCCGCATCTGGTTCGGCATCGCCGCACCCACCGGCACGCCGGGGCAGGTGATGCACAAGCTGGCCGAGGCGGTGGACGCGGCCGTTGCCTCCGACAGCGTGCGCGAGCAACTGGCGCCGCAAGGCATCGAGCCCTATCGCGGCGACGCCCGCGCCTTCGCCGAGCAGATCGACCGCGAACTGAAAAAGTGGTCGGCGGTGATCAAGTCCGCCGGTATCCAGGCTGATTGACGCAAAACCCCCGGACGGACGGGCGGGCGTCATATAGCCGGGCAGCGGCGGCGCCTGCAAACGTGATGTCATGGAAGCCCTCTAGCATGGGCTTCCCCGAATGCATGCGCTTTCGCGCGTTTCCATCATGGCTTTGCAGGTCAAATTCTCCGACGAATTCCGCCAATGGCTGTTGCACAATATCGAGCGCGGCTGCGCAGCGGACGACATGGTGCAAAGCATGGTCGCGCAAAAATTCGAGCCGCGCATCGCCCGCGGCCTGGTCGAGGCTTTCCAGCGTGCGCGCCGCATCGGCGCCACCGCGCCCAGCGGCTCGGTCGAACTCGAGATCGACGAATACCTCTACGAAACACCGCGCCTGGCGCCGGGCACGATGCTGCGCGCCGCCGACCGCGAAGTGCCGGTGCTGCTGCGCCTGGAGCGCCCGGCGCTGGCGGTGCTCGAAGGCGTGCTCAGCGCCGAGGAGTGCGGGCAGCTGATCGAACTGGCGCGCGGCCGCATGCGTCCCTCCACCGTGGTCGACCCGGTGACCGGGGAAGACAAGACGGCGCAGCATCGCGACAGCGAAGGCATGTTCTTCCGCCTGCGCGAAACGTCCTTCATCGCCCGCCTGGACGAGCGTATCTCGCAACTGATGAATTGTCCCGTGGAGCACGGCGAAGGCCTGCAGATGCTGCGCTACGGCCCGGGTGCGAAGACCACGCCGCACTACGACTTTCTCGCCGCCACCAACCAAGCCAACCGCGAGTCGATCGCGCGCAGCGGCCAGCGCATTTCCACCCTGGTGATCTACCTGAATGATGTGAAGCAGGGCGGCGAAACTGTCTTTCCTGAAATCGGGCTGGCGGTCGCGCCGCGGCGCGGCAACGCCGTCTACTTCGAGTACGCCAACCGCCTGCACCAGGTAGACCACCAATCGGTGCATGCCGGCGCTGCCGTGCACGCCGGCGAGAAATGGGCGGTTACCAAATGGATGCGCGAACGGCCCTTCGTCTCGGCCTGATTTCGCCGTGAGTTAGGCGCGGCGCACCCGCGCAGTCCGCCTATTTCTCCCACGCCTGTACTGCCACCCACTGGTTGCCGACATGGCGGAAGCGCTGCTTCAACTGCATCGAGTGCTCGCCTTTGACCACCCGCGCGACCATCGGGAACACGCCCTGCAGGTCCTCGTCGCGCGCCCAGGGAAAGGCATTGATGCGATACGTATAGGTGACCGTGGTTTCCGCTTGGCCATCGACCAGCACCGGCTTTTCCATTCCCACCACGCGGTCCAGCGAAAGCCTGCCGGCGCAAAAGTCGCCCCCGTGCACCACCGGCTGGCCGGCGAGCCCGGCGCTGACCATTTTCTTTTTCAGGTAATAGCGCTCGCCTGCCTCGGTCAACTGGTAGCGCCGCACCGGCACCTGCTTGACATCCTGCGCGCCTTCCTCTCCCTCCCTGCGCTCGACGGTGGCGGTACTGGAGGCCACCAGGCCGGCGTTTTCCAGCACCGGCATCTGCGTGGTGTCGCGGGTTGGGAGCGTGGACTCGAACTCGGCCAGCGGCACGTCGATCGGCCAGTTGAACTTGCCGATGCAAAAGTCGCCGTGCTGCGCCAGGTATTTGGCGACGGCCACGGCCATCGCCGCCCGGCTCGGCGCGGTCGGCTGCGCGGGCCGTGCGGCTTGCGCGGCGGGGACGGCGTAAATCAATCCGATCAGGGCGGTGGCGGTGAGAAAACTTGTTTTCATGCTGGTCTGGTTTGCTGGGAAAGTTAAAAAGGCGCAGGGCCGGAACGCCGCCGCGCTTATTTGGCCGTCTGCTGTGCCGCCTGCTTGGCCGGCACCACATAGCCGTCGGTCAGGATGTCGAGAAACGCCTCCAGGTCCTTCAGGTCCTCATCTGTCATCGGCGGCTTGCTGCCGGCCTTGCGGCCGTCGAGCGGCGCCTGGGCATCGATGTTGGGCTGGTAGGGCGCCGGCAGGTCGTCGAACTTGCGTACGCGGCGGTTCACCTTCGGATACCACAGCGCCGGCTGGGTATCGCGCGTGTTGTAAAAGCGCAGCGCTTCGGTCAGTGACTTGATCTGGCCGTTATGAAAAAACACCTTGCGCGTGGCCACATTGCGCAAGGTCGGTGTCTTAAACATGCCGCAATACTGTTTGTTCTTCGGCCCGGCATGGTCGTCGCGGCCGCAGATGCCGAGGTCGTAGACCGGCGCATGGCCCGGACGCGCGGCGCCTGCCGGCTGTTCCTTCGTATTGCGCGGTACGCCGATGGCGGCGTAGGAAAAATCGGTGAACAGGGCGACGCTGCCGTTAAGGCCAGCGCCGCTGTAGTGGCAGGCAAAACAATTGCCCTTGTTGGGGTCGAGGAACACGCGCAGGCCGCGTGCTTCCGCCGGCGTCAGGTCGCCGCCGATCTTGTTCGAGTTGTATAGATCGTACTTGCTGGTGAACGGGTGAAAGCTGATGTCTTCCTTCTGGAATGCCTGCAGCGCCTCGGCGGCGTAGTCGAACGCCAGTTTGGTGTCGTCCAGAGCCGCCGCGCCGAAAGCCTGCAGGAATTGCTCGCGGTAATCCGCCCTTTTCATTTTCGCCACCACGTCGGCGGCGCTCTTGTTGGCCATCTCGTTGAACGACAGCAACGGCAGCTTCGCCTGTGCCGCCAGGGTATCGGCGCGGCCGTCCTGCATGAAGCCGCCGCCGGGGCCGGGTGCGCTGACGCCGTCCGGATTGTCGGCGAGGTCGGCATAGGGCGGCGTATTGTCCTTGTAGCGCAAGGAGGGAACCGCGCGCGGACCGGACTGGTCGAGCCGTGCGCCGCCCATCTGCAGGGCCAGGCCGTTGGCCGGCGCATAGGCATTGTTCGGATCGTGGCAGGTCGCGCAGGACATCTTGCCCGAACCCGACAGGGCCGGGTCGAAAAACATCCGCTTGCCCACCAGCGCTTTCAGGCTCAGCGGCTCCACCTGCTCGAGCGCCTGCACGGTGCACGCGACGCCGCCGAGAAGTACCGCGGCCAGCAGCGGCAAACGTGTTGTCCACAGTGCCAGCCGCTCGTGTGCTGCCCACAATGGCAGCCGCGCGCGCGGATTCGACTGGTTGTCCTGCATGATGCATTCCCCATAGACTTGAAACGAAATTGGCCGCCGCGCGATGCCCGGGCTGCAACATGCCCTGACACCCCGCGGCGGCCGCTAGCCCCGGGCGGCAGCGCCGCCCGGAACGCGCTACTACCTGCTTACTTCAGCGACCAGACGTTGATCTGGTTGCCGTCCGGCCCGACTTGCGCCGGGGTGTTGATGTCGGCCGATTGCTTGGCAGTGTAGGCAGCCGGGATGACATAACCGTGATTCATCGGGCGCACCGAGTCGAAATGTGTATCGGCGCTACCTGCGTACTCCGGCAGGTTGAGGATGTTGGCGGCTATGAACGACTCGGTGTACTTCGAGCGGTTCATGTACGAGCCGTCCACCTTCGGGTCGGCCAGGCCGAACATGTCCTGCAGCGTGCGCACGAAGGAGAAGTGGCTGTACGCGTCGCTGTCGACGATGCCCTTGGGCGCATTCGGCTGGTTGGTCAGTACGCCGAAGATGCTGTTGCCGTGGCCGCGGTTGCCGCTGGTATAGCCGGCGACGGTGGTGTCGATCGAGAAAGTGCCGTCCGGGTTCTGCTTCAGCGGCTTGGCGACGTTGCTGTTGCCGGGGTTCCAGCCGCAGCAGGAGTTAAAGCCGCTGGTGGCATTGCCTTCGTCGAACATCAGCACCACGGCGACGCGCTTGTTGCGGTTGGACCACACCGGCGAGGACTGGATCTTGTTGACCAGGTAGTCGGTGTAGTTGTCGCCGCGGGTGATGATGTTGCCGCCGGCGAGCACGCCGTTGGCGCCGAAGTTGTTGCTGACGCTGCTGCAGTCGCCTGCGTTCTGGGTCGCGCCGGTGACGCTGTCCTTGCCGCTCACGCCGATGCCGTGCATGTCGTCGCACTGGTCGGGCACCACGAAGTTGATCTGCCCGATATCGCCGCTTTGCAGGTCGGCGCTGAACTGGTCGAGGTTGTAGCCCGAGGGCGCCGTGTACTTGGTGCTGGAGAGCAGCACGCTGTCCCACTGGCCGCCGCCCAGGGTACGGTTGCTCGAGATGAACTCGGGCGCGCTGCGCACGTTCTGGTAGGCCATGCCGGGGTGGTGTTTGGTCTTGTACAGGCCGGCCGGCAGCGGCAGCAGCAGGTTCGGGTTGCCGACGGGGGTGGTGTTACCGTGCAGGGTGCCGGGCGCATAGACGTTGTCGGCCACCTTGACATTCGCATCGGCCACGCTGTCGGTACGGAAGTCCTGGCCCGGGTTGATCGACTCGCTATAGGTGCGCCACTGCATGCCGTGCGAGGACAGCGCGTTGAACAGGTTCGGGTGGCCGGTGATGTTGTGGTTCACGCTACCCGAGCAAGGCGAGGTGAAAGGCGAGGAGGCCAGGCCGGGCCGGCTGCTGGTGGGCTCGGGCAGGTCCTTGATCGCGTTGGCGCCGGTGGCGCCGCAGTTCCACTGGCTGTCGTCGGTGATGCCGAAGTCGTCGGCGCCGCCGAGGGCCGTGTAGTTCGGCTCGGAAGGATTGCCGGTGGCGAAATAGGTGCTGAACTGGTTGCCCGAGTTGAGCCACTGGTTGATCTTCGGCGCGTAACCGGTGCTCTTGATCGACAGGGTCGCCTTGTTTTCCAGCATGACGATGAAGATGTGGTCGTAGCGCGGAATGCCTTCGACGTTCATCGCGGCCTGCTGCGAAGCCTTCACGGTGGCAGCGCCCGCGTCGCCGCGGTCGAACATCTTGGCGGCCAGGGTGAAGCGGTCGGTCAGGACCACGGACTCGGCCAGCAGGTCGGCCTGGACGCCCAGGTCGGCCACCTTGCTCGGATCGGCCAGCGCGTCAGCCACCGGCATTTCCAGGCGTTCGGCCAGGTCGGCGGAAGCGGTGGCGTAGTCGGTGCTGTTGTCTTCCATCAGGCGCGCGACTTCGGTCGACAGCGGGGTAACGGCGACGCTTGCGGGCATCAGCGGCGAGGCGCGGCCGGCGGCGACCTGGTCGGCCACGGCGCGAAACACCAGGCGCTGGGTCACCGGGTGGCCGGCGTTGGTCGCGGTGACGGGCACTTCGGCCACCAGCGCGGCCAGGGTGGGGCTGCTCAGCAGGAAGGAGCCGTCAGCCTTGGAGATCGCGGTGGGCTCGCCGGTTTCGCAAACGCCGTTGTCGTTCAGGTCGAAGCACACCTTGGCGCCGGCATAGACCGAGGGCACGGTGGAAGAGGGCACGGCCTGGCCGGGGGTGTCGGAATTGACCGGCGGGGTGAAGTAGCTGCCCGCGACCACGCCCTTGACCGAGACGGCGGCGAAGGCCGGTGCGGCGGTCAGCAGGGCGCCGGCGACGGCGGCGGAAATCAGGGTCACGCGGAACGGCGTGGCCTTCTGGATCGATTGTTTACGCATGGTATCTCTCAGGAATAGGTTCGATTTATTGAGCGGCGGGCGATCAGCGCTGCGAGCGGCGGCGTGCGACCATGGTCATCAGGCCCAGGCCGGCCAGCAGCAGGGCGTAGGAAGATGGCTCGGGCACTGGCAGGGTGGTCAGGGTCCACTTGGCGCCGTCGGCGGTTTCGAAGCCGGAGATCGGGTTGAAGTTGCCGTCCACCGTGTTGAAATTGATGGCGAACAGCTGGCCACCGAAGAACGCCACCTGGTTGGAGGCGTCGGTATTGAAGAAGACGAACTTGTTGTCGCCGGCGTTGGCCGACACGATCGGGGCGATGGTGGCGCTGGCGTTGCCCGATGCGTCCACCCCTTCGGCCACCAGATGGCCGGAGAAGCTGGTGCCGTTGAGGAACACCGAAATGTTGCTGATGAGGCCGCCCAGGTCTTCGCTGAACGAACCGGTCAGGGCCAGGGGATTGCCGTCGCCGGTGCTGATCGGGTCGAAGGTATAGGAAAAGTTGAAGGTTTCGGCCTGGACCGCGAGCGGCGCCAGCGCAAGCGCCGTCGAAAGTACGATTGTTTTGAGCAGTTTCATGGAGTCCCCGGGGTAGTGGCGAATAACTCTGGTTGGATGGGCCGCCCTTGGCGATTGAAGGGCAACAATCGTTGGGCAGGGCGAGTTTGGGATCGACGCGTGACAGCGATCCTCTTGCACTTTTGCCGGTGCAGTGGTCCATGCGGACTAGGCGCGTGGTCTCATGCGCGTACGTGGCGACGGTGTGTGACGCGACTCTCCGTGGTCCTGTTCGCTCGATGATCCATGCGGACCATGCGCATGGTCCTGAAGCACTGTTGCCGCTACGATCGCAGCAACGAACGGCCTGCGCCGGCAAACCGCGCGATTACACGAGCAAGCGGGTGGCGGCCGCTGGAACGCGTTACTGACGTTCGAATCGAGCTGCGCGTCATCAAGCAGCCGCACTGCCGATTAGCAGTTTCCCTTATGCATGGCATATGCAAACTTGCCTGGACAGATTATGCCAATGGTGTAATCCTCGCGGGGCTTGTTGACCTTTCGGGATTCGGTGGCGTGGGGATAACGTCGCCAAGGGCTCGCGCGGAGCCACCGGCCGTTTTGCGCCGGCCCATCGATCTTCCAGCCTTCGCCTTACTACTATTACGACGGCTTCACGCCGCATCGCGCCAAATCGAGGAGAGATAATGCGCAATACCGTTCTACGGTCACTGGGCATGCTGTTGTTGTCGGCGTCCCTGTCCGGACTCGTCCATGCCCAGGAAGGCATCACCAAGGACACCATACTGATCGGCCGCAGCGCCAGCATGACCGGCCCGATCGCCGCCCGCATGAAGCCGCCCACCGAGGCGATAATCGCCTACTTCAATGCCGTCAACGACGCCGGCGGCGTCAACGGCCGGCGCATCAAGCTGGTCAACCTGGACGACGGCTTCGACCCCAAGCGGGCGATGGAAAACACCAAGAAGCTGATTAATGATGAAAAGGTGTTCGCCATGTTCGCCCAGGTGGTCGGTCCCACCACCAAGGCGGTACTGCCGGTGATCATCGAGGCGCAAATGCCGCTGATCGGCACCACCTCAGGCTCCGACGCCCTGCGCCAGCCGCCGAGCAAATACGTCTTCCACCTCAAGGCCGGCTACAGCGATGAATTCGCCAAGATGGCCGAGCATCTGAAGACCACCGGGGTCGAGCATGTCGCCATCGTCTACAGCGACGACTTTCCCGGCCGCGAGAGCAAGGGTCAGGCCGAAGCGGCACTGAAAAAGCAGGGCATCAATCCGGCCGGGGTGATCAGCTTCAAGCCCGGCGAGGCCAAGGCCGCGGTGGACAAGGTGGCGAAATCCGACGTCCAGGCCGTGATCATGATCACCGTGGCGTCCGCCGCCAGCGAGTTCTACAAGGAATTCGTCAAGCTGCCGGTGCGCCCGCAGGTATTCACCTGGTCGATTACCGTTGTGGAAGGCATCTACAAGGAAGTCGGCGAAAAGGCCTACGGCCTGGTGGTCTCCCAGGTCGTGCCCTCGCCCAACGACAAGACCTATGCGGTCTCGCGCGATTACCAGGCGCTGCTGAAAAAGAACCAGTTGCCCGACGGCGGCTATGCCGGCATCGAAGGCTACATTTCGGCGCGCGTGCTGGTCGAAGCCCTGAAGCGCGCCGGCCCGGCGCCGACGCGCGAAAAGCTGATCGCCGCGCTCGAGGCCATGCGCGACTACGACCTGGGAGGCGACTTCGTCAGCTTCAATGGACCCGACCACGTCGGGCGCCACTTTGTCGAGTTGGCCATCGTCGGGCGCGACGGTCACTTTCTGCATTGATGGCGACGTCCTTGAAAAAAGGGCGCCTCCGGGCGCCTTTTTTTTCGACTCGCGCAATACGATGGGTGCGCAAATCAACCACACTTGGTTGATGGGCTGGCGTATGTTTGGGGTATGGGGGGCCTCACTTTTTGAAGTCCGCGCACGCATCCGCAATCATTGGCCGGCTCCACCGCGCAGCGGCATGTGTGCGTGTACTTACTACGACATTGGTAATCGTTTGCGGAAAAAAGCTCGGGTTTTCTCAGGTTCCCCATGTGCGGCGAGCACGGATGTAATTGAAAAACACCTTTTTGCAACGTTGGGGCGGTACCTCGCGATCTCCCCCGTTCGATAAAGGCCAGGATCCGCGCCCTCGGGCACGTCGATTGCCTAAACAATGGCGGTGCCCAAGTCCTTCATGTAAGATACGAAGAGATACGACCCAATCCATTGATTAATATGAGTGCGGTACTGCCTGACCCGGTGCAGACCAGCGCCACTGCTTGGCTAATTGATCTGCTCAAACATGAGCCGATCATTTCGCGTTCGTCCTACGAATCGCTGTCGCGCCTGCTGCCTCACGTCTCGCGGGTCAGTCTCAAGGCCGGCCAACCGCTTTACCGTGCCGGCAACCGGGCCGACGTTCTGTATTACGTCGCCAGCGGCAACGTCAATCTCTATCCGGGCGGCGGCACCACCGCGCTGGCCGATGCGCAGGCGCAGGACGGGCATATCGGCGTGGTCTCGCGCGGCTATGTCGGCGAGGAAGCGATCCTCGGCAGCGAAAGCTACATGTCCGATGCCATCGCCGCCGAAGACGTCGACCTGGTGCTTTACCCGCGCGAGCATTTCAACGTGCTGCTGGCGGCCAACCCGGCGATCCGCGCCGAGTACTTCGTCTCGCTGATGAACCGCTTTTCGCAGGACCGCCTGACGGCTACGCCCGGCAAGGCCTCCAGTGGCGAAGAGGCGGTCGGCTGGGGGCAGGTCATCGGCTGGCTGCTGGCCATCGTGCTGCCGCCGGCGGTGTATTTCGGCATCGGCCACCAGCTCGATGTGCCCTCGCGCCTGTACCTCGGCATTTTCACCGCCACGGTGGTGATGTGGGTGTTCCGCCTCACCGCCGATTTCATCCCGGGCATTTTCGCGGTGGCCGGCACCCTGGTATTCGACCTGGTGCCGCAAAACGTGATCCTCTCCGGCTTCGCCTCCGACGGCTTTTTCATGGCGCTGTCGATCCTCGGCCTGTCGGCGGTCATCACCTCTTCCGGTCTTTCCTACCGCCTGATGCTTTGGGTCTTGAAAAGCCTGCCGGCCACCAAGTTCTGGACCAACTTCGGCATCATGGCCACCGGCATGCTGCTCTCGCCGGTGGTGCCTTCGATCAACGGCCGGGTGGCGATGGTGACGCCGCTGTTGATCGACATGACCGAGTCGCTCAAATACAAGTTCAAGGGCAAAGCGGCGACCCGCCTGGCGATGTCGGCCTTCAACGGCGTGGGCGTGCTCTCGGCGGTGTTCCTCACCTCCAAATCGGCCAACTTCGTCATCTACGGCCTGCTGCCGGCGCATGCGCAGGAAGAATTCAGCTGGTTCCACTGGATGTGGGCCGGCATGGTTTGCGGCGCGGTGATGGTGGTGCTCAACCTGGTGATGTCGGCGCTGTTTTTCCGCACTGATGAGAAGGCCCACCTGTCGAAGGAGGTGGTGGCCGCGCAGTTGCACCTGCTGGGGCCGATGCGCTCGCGCGAATGGGCCAGCCTGTTCGGCATCGCGGTGTTCGGCATCGGCGTGGTGACGACCTCGATCCACCAGATCCAGCCGCCCTGGGTGGCGCTGCTGCTGCTGTACTTCCTGCTCGCGTTCAACTACCTGCGCGGCAGCGAGTTCCGCGACAAGATTGACTGGCCCTTCCTGATCTACTTCGCCGGCCTGGTCGGCATGGTCAGTGCGATGAGCTACCTGGGCCTCACCAAATACCTGGCCGGCAACCTGGCCTGGCTGGGCGACTCGATGCGCACCAATTTCCCGGCGTTTTTGCTGATCCTTAGCTGCGTGATGTTCGCCCTGCGCCTGGTGGCGCCGAACAATGCGGTCATCGCGGTATCGGCCACCGTGCTGATGCCGCTGGCGGACCTGAACGGCGTCAACCCCTGGGTGATCGGGTTCATCATCCTCACCATGAGCGAGCACTGGTTCTTTCCCTACCAATGCACCTACTACGTACAGTTCGAAGACCTGACGAAACGAAAACGCACCTTCAACGAGAAGAGCTTCATCACCTACAACGCGCTGACCGCGCTGCTGCGCCTGGCCGGCCTGTACGCGTCGATCCCGTTCTGGCGCTCGCTGGGGCTCTTGTGAGGAACGCGCGATGAGCTTCAAATCCAAACTGGTCAAGGTGCTGATGGCGCTGTTCATCATCGGCGCCCTGGTGGCCTTCATCGGTACCAATCTGGCCAAGCCGCGCATCCTGGTGCTGCACAGCTACGACCTCGACTACAGCTGGGTGCGCGATGTCAACGTCGGTCTCAACCGCGTGCTGCGCGGCAAGCCCTACAACGTCCGCTGGCACTACATGGACACCAAGCGCAACCCGAGCAACGACTTCCGCGAGCGCGCGGGCCTGCTGGCGCGGCGCATCATCGGCGACTGGAAGCCCGACCTGATCATCGCGGTGGACGACGACGCGCAAAAGTACGCGGTGATGTACTACGCCGTCACCCCCTCCGAGGCGAAGAAGCTGGCGAAAAAGCCGGTGCAGATCGTCTTTGTCGGCCTCAACGGCGAGCCAAAGCCCTACGGCTACGACCTGGCGATGAACGCCACCGGCATCCTCGAGCGCAAGCAGTGGACGGCGGTGAAAAACCTGATCGGCGACGCGGTGCGCCCGCGCGTGCCGGCCGGCCGCGAAGTGCGCATCGCTTACGTCGGCGACAGCTCGGGTTCGGTGAAGGAAGACACCAAGTTCATCGACTCCTTCGACTGGTCGCCCTACAAGCTGGTGCGCTCCAAGCTCGTCTCCACCTACGACGAATGGAAGGCCGAGGTGGCGCGCGCCAACAACGAGGCCGACGTTCTGCTGACCACCAACTACCGGCGCATCCAGGAAACCGCGGCCGACGCCAAGCGCATGGTCGAACCCGCCGACTTGGTGAAATGGACCGAGGACAACACGCCGAAAATCCCGGTGATCGGCACCAACGGCTTTTACGTCGAGGACGGCGGCATGATTGCCATCGCCACTTCGCCCTTCGAGCAGGGCGAGGTCGGGGCGCGCATGGCGGTGGACATCCTCGACCGCGGGCGCGATCCGAAGACCATTCCCGTGCAGTCGACCCAGGAATTCATAGTCTACATGCGCGCCGACCGGGTGCGCCAGAACAATTTCCCGGTGCCGCGCGTCTACGAGTCGTTCGCCCGCGCGATGAACAACTACTACGGCGAAGAGCCCTAGCCGCGCGCGCGAGTTGCAGCCCGCCGACCCCGGCAGCCCGGCTAACCCCGGTCGCCCCGCGCGGTCTTACAATGGTTGCCTGTATTTTGCTGCGCGAGGGCTGCCATGATTGATCTATCTGCCAACGCTACCGCCGGGTGGGACAACCCGATGGGCACCGACGGCTTCGAGTTCGTCGAATACGCCGCGCCCGACCCCAAGGCCATGGGCGCCCTGTTCGAGCGCATGGGCTTCAAGGCGATCGCCCGGCATCGCCACAAGAACGCCACCCTATACCGGCAAGGCGAGATCAATTTCATCATCAACGCCGAGCCGGACAGTTTCGCGCAGCGCTTCGCGCGCCTGCACGGCCCGTCGATCTGCGCCATCGCCTTCCGCGTGCAGGACGCGGCGGCCGCCTACCGGCGTGCCCTCGACCTCGGCGCCTGGGGCTACGGCGGCCAAAGCGGCCCGGGCGAACTCAATATCCCGGCGATCAAGGGCATCGGCGATTCGCTGATTTATCTGATCGACCGGTGGCGCGGCAAGAACGGGGCCAAAGAAGGCGAGATCGGCAACATCGGCTTTTACGACGTGGATTTCGAGCCGCTGCCCGGCGCGGAACTCAACCCGGTCGGGCATCACCTCACCTACATCGACCACCTGACCCACAACGTGCATCGCGGACGGATGGAGGAGTGGGCCGGCTTTTACACCCGCTTGTTCAACTTTCGCGAGATTCGCTATTTCGACATCGAAGGCCAGGTGACCGGTGTGAAGTCCAAGGCAATGACTTCGCCCTGCGGCAAGATCCGCATCCCGATCAACGAAGAGGGAAACGACAAGCACGGGCAGATCCAGGAATACCTGAGCCAGTACCACGGCGAGGGTATCCAGCACATCGCACTCGGTTCTTCCGACATCTGCGCCACGGTGGACGCCACCCGCGCGCGCGGCGTGGCCCTGCTCGACACGCCGGACACCTATTACGAGCTGGTGGACAAACGCATCCCCGGCCACGGCGAACCGCTGGAAGAACTGCACAAGCGCAAGATCCTGGTCGACGGCAAGGCCGGCGCGCTGCTGCTGCAGATCTTTACCGAGACGCAGCTGGGGCCGATCTTTTTCGAGTTCATCCAGCGCAAGGGCGACATGGGCTTCGGCGAAGGCAACTTCAAGGCCTTGTTCGAGTCGATCGAGCTGGACCAGATGCGCCGCGGCACGCTGGCGGCACCGGCCTAGGGTAGGGAGGGGCGCGACGCCCGGTGGTGCCACCTCAGGCCTTGGCGTGGCCGGTGACTTGCGCACCGGCAGTCTTTGACAGCCGCGCGCAATCCGCCAGCGCCAGCACGCAAATCGCCACCACCGCGATGAAGGCAATGCGAAAGTCGGTGGCCGAAAGCGCGGTGCTGTCGTGGCCGGTGAATGCTTCGCCCAGGCGCAGGGCCATCGCGCCGAAGGCGATGCCGATGCCGCTGTTCATCTGCTGCAGCACGCTGAACAAGGTGGAGGCGCCGCTCATCTGCGGCGGCGCCACGTCGGCAAAGGCGATGGTGTTAAGGGCCGTGTACTGCATCGAGCGCGTCAGCCCGCCGATGAACAGCACCAGCGCGATGATCGCCAGCGGCGTGTCCCGAGTAAACACTGCGCAGGCGGCGAAGCCCAGCAGCACCAGCAGGCCATTGCCCAGCAACACGCCGCGAAAGCCGAAGCGCTTCATCGCGAAGGAAGTGCCGGGCTTCATCGCCAGGTTGCCGGCGAAAAGCGCCAGCAGCATCCAGCCGGTGGTCACCGACGAAAAGCCGAAGCCCAGTTGCAGCATCAGGGGCACCAGGAAGGGCGCGGTGGAAATGGCGATGCGAAATAGCGAGCCGCCACGCGCCATCACCGCGAAAGTGGGAATGCGCAGCACTGAAAGGTCGATCAGCGGATGTGTCGCGCGCAGCATATGGCGTATCGACCAGGCAAGCAGCACGCTGCCGACCAACAGCGCGCCGAGAGTGACCGGCAGATTGAGCGGCGTCTGGCTCGCCATCTCAAAGCCGAGCATGAGCAGCGAAAAGCCAAGGCCGCTGGTGATGAAGCCCGGCACGTCCAGCGGACGGGGGCCGTTGCCGGGACTATGGATCAGTTTCAGCGCGACGAACAGGGCGATGATGCCCAGCGGCACGTTGATGAAAAAAATCCAGTGCCAGGAAAGATAAGCGGTGATCAGCGCGCCCACCGGCGGGCCGACGATGGGCGCGGCCAGGCCCGGCCAGGTAAGGATGGCGATCGCGCCCACCAGGTCCTTTTTCGCCGTCTGGCGCAGCACCACCAGGCGGCCCACCGGCACCATCATCGCGCCGCCCAGGCCCTGCAACAGGCGCGCGGCAGTGAACTGCCATAGATCGGTGCACAGGCCGCAGAGCAGCGAGGCCACGGTGAAGACGACAATGGCCGAAGTGAAGATGCGCCGCGGCCCGAAGCGGTCCGCCATCCAGCCGCTGACCGGGATGAACACCGCCAGCGCCAGCAAGTAGGCGGAAATCCCCACCGACATGCGCGCCGGCACCACGCCGAAGTCCTGCGCCATCTGCGGCAGCACCGCGGTGATGATGGTCGCGTCCAGGTTCTCCATGAAGAAGGTGGCGGCGACGACGAAAGGCACCCAGCGTTGCAGCGTGGCGTCGGATACGGAGGGGGTGGGTGTTGGCGGCGACGAGGACATCAAGCAGCGGGGAGAAGGTGACAGGCCGTTGGACGAAGCGCGCAGTTTAAGTGAATCGCCGATGCAGCGCGACAGCGCACGGCGGGCTGGCGCTTTTGCTCACGATGCCGCCACGGCGGCGCGCGTGGCAGAATCGGCTTGGCGAACCTCGCTAATCGACGCTATTAATGGAGGCTGCCATGTCCGCCTACGCCATCGTCAACATCGACGTCATCGACCCCAAGGCCTACGAGGCATATCGTTCGCGCTCTCTGGCGACGGTGCAGCAGTTCGGCGGCCGTTTCATCGTGCGCGGCGGCAACTGGGAGGTGAAGGAGGGCGACTGGCAGCCGAAACGCGTGATCCTGCTCGAATTTCCCGACATGGACACGGCGCGGCGCTGGTATGATTCCGACGCCTACCAATCCATCATTCCCTATCGCAGCGGCTGCGCCAGGACCGACATGGTGCTGGTGGAAGGTTTGTAGGGCCCTAGAGCAAGAACGCGCAACGAAATGCGCGACACAACACACGAGACATAAGCGTCACACTCCCTGAAGCGGACCACGTGTTCAAGCAGCGAGAGGGTGCGGCGGCCCGCCATGCCCGACCCTGCTGCTTCCGCTTCCCCTGAGACGGTCACGCCGCCGCCCGCCGCGGGGCGTTCCCGCCCCGCCATCTCGATCGCCTGGCTCGCCTTTGCCGGCGCCTCGTCGCCCTACGGCTTCAATTTCATCGGCCCGGTGCTGCCGGCGCTGCAGCAGGCTTTCGCCCTCGAAGGCGCGCAGGTGCAATGGCTGGTCTCCTCCTACTCGCTAACCCTCGGCCTGGGGCAACTGGTGATGGGCCCGCTGTCGGACGCCTGGGGCCGGCGCAAGGTCCTGCTCACGGGCCTGCTGCTTACCATCGTCGGGTCGGTGGGAGCGATGCTGTCGCACAGCTTCGCGCTGATATTGCTGTTCCGCCTGATCCAGGGCTTCGGCGCCTGCACCTCGCTGGTGGTGCCGCGCGCGGTGATCCGCGACCTCTACACGAAGAGCGAAGACATCGCGCGCGGCATCGCCATCGTCACCATTACGCTCTCGGTGGCGCCGGCCATCGCGCCGCTGATCGCCGGCGCGCTGCTGACGTGGTTCGACTGGCGCGCCGGCTTTGCCTCCTGCGCGGTGCTGGGCATCGTTTCGCTCGCCCTGGCGCTGCGCCACCATACCGAGACCCTGGTGCAGGAAAAGCGCGCGCCGATGCGCGCCGGCGCCCTGGTGCTCGCCTATGTCGAGATCGGCCGCACCCCGCGTTTTTTCGCCTACACCATCAGCTACGCCCTGCTCAATGCCGGCGTGATCGCCTTCCTGGTGATCGCCCCCGGCGCTTTCGCGCATGAATACGGCCTGCGCCCGTGGGGCGCCGCCGTCGGCATCCTGATCGTCTATGCCGGTTCGGCCGCGGCCAATCTCTACGCGGTGCGCCACATCCGCCGCACCGGCGCCAACCGCATGCTCGCGGCGGGGTTGGCGGTGGGCGTGGCCAGCGCGCTGGCACTGGCGCTCTGCACCAGCCTGACCACGTCGCTGGCCGCGGCAATGGCGCTGCTGTTCGTCAATTCCATCGGCAACGGCTTCGGCTTTCCCTCCGGCATCGCCGGCGCGGTGGGCCTGCACCCGACGCGCGCCGGCACCGCCGCCGCGCTGGTGGGCGCGACCCAGTTGTGCATCTCCTCGCTGGTGGCGGTGGTCTCCGGCGTGGTGGCCGATGGCACCTTGCGGCCGCTGGTCTGGCTGGTGCTGTTGACGGCACTGCTGGCCTTGCTCGCGGCGTTGCCGCTGTACCGCAAGCCGCACTGAGGCCGCCGGTTGGTCTCGCCGCGCGGCTAGCGTTTGCCCAGCGGGAGCATCGAGGAGCTTTTCACTTCCTTGAGGGAAAAGCTGGTCTGCGTGTCCTTTACCCCAGGCAGCGCCATCAGGGTGTTCAAGGCGAAGTTCGAATACGTTTCCAGCGAATCGCACACCACCACCAGCAGGAAGGCGCCTTCGCCCGAAATCACGTGGCAGGAAATCACCTCCGGCAACTCGGCGATGGCCTCTTCGAACTTGCGCTCGAACACCGGCGTGTGCCGCTCGATGTCGATGCGCACGAAGGCCGTCACCCCCAGCCCCAACACTTTGCGGTTGAGCACCGCCCGATAGCCCTCGATCACGCCGATCTCTTCAAGGCGCTTCAGGCGCCGCCAGCAAGGCGACAGCGAGAGGCCCACCTGCTCGGCCAGTTCGGCATTGGTCAGGCGCGCATTCCTTTGCAGGGCATCGAGGATTTTCAGATCGGTCTTGTCCAGCTCCACTGCATTTTTCGACATGATTTTTCCGTAATCTGGCGTTTTGGCGACAAAAATCGTATCGCACTTGGCCAAATCCGGCAAATTTAGGCAAAAATTTCCCCGGCCCACCGCCTATACTCTTTCGCACAAGGCGCCGGCCGGAGGGGCCGAAGCGCCGCCTGACCCAGATGAGACAACATCCATGAACGCCCCTGTCGACCCAAAAAACTTAAGCCAAGCCAGCCTCGACGACAAATACACCCAGGACGCCGGCACCTTCTTCATGACCGGCACGCAAGCCCTGGTGCGTCTGCCCATGCTGCAGCATCAGCGCGACAAGGCCGCCGGCAAGCACACCGCGGGCTACATCTCCGGCTATCGCGGCTCGCCGCTGGGCTCATACGACCAGACACTGATCAAGACCAGCAAGATGCTGGAACAAAGCCACATCAAGTTCCAGCCCGGCGTCAACGAAGACCTCGCCGCTACCGCCATCTGGGGCACGCAGCAGACAGGGCTCTTCCCCGGCGCGAAGTACGACGGCGTGTTTTCCATCTGGTACGGCAAGGGCCCGGGCGTGGACCGCTGCGGCGACGTCTTCAAGCATGCCAACATGTCCGGCACCAATCCCTGGGGCGGCGTGCTGGCGCTGGCCGGCGACGACCACGGCGCCAAGAGCTCCACCACCGCGCACCAGAGCGAGCAGATTTTCATCGCCGTCTCCACGCCCGTGTTCTACCCGGCAAGCGTGCAGGACGTGCTCGACTACGGCATCCATGGCTGGGCGATGTCGCGCTTCACCGGTCTTTGGGTCGGCATCAAGTGCGTCACCGACATCATCGAATCGGGCGCCACGGTGGAGCTTGACCCGGCGCGCGTGCAGATCGTGATTCCGCAAGTACCAATGCCGCCCGAAGGCCTGAACATCAGCATCGCGCAGCACCAGTTCATCGCCGAAGAAGACCGGCTGCTCAACTACAAGCTGCCGGCAGTGAAAGCCTATGTCAGGGCCAACAAACTCAACCGCATCGAGTGGCGCGAAGGCGCCGGGGTTGCGCCCACCCTGGGTATCGTCAGCGCCGGCAAGGCCTACCGCGATCTGCGCCAGGCGCTGGCCGACATCGGCATCGACGAAGCGGTCGCCGCCGCCCACGGCATCCGCCTGTACAAGCTTGCTGTCACCTGGCCGCTGGAAGAAAGCGGCGTGCAGGAATTCGCCCAAGGCCTGCCGGAGATTTTCGTCGTCGAGGAAAAGCGCCCGCTGATCGAGGGCCAGATCAAGGACATTCTCTACGGCACTGCGAATGCGCCGCGCATCATTGGCAAGGCGGACGAACAGGGCAAGGCGGTGATCCCGCTTCATGGCGAAACCACGCCTTCGATGATCGCTCGCGCGCTCGCCGCGCGCATCGCCCTGAACGCGCAAAGCGACGACCTGCGGGAGCGCATTCATTCGCGCCTGGCTTATCTGGACCTAAAAGAAGGCAAGATGGCCAAGAGCGGCATGATCGCCGCGCGTCCGCCTTACTTCTGCTCCGGCTGCCCGCACAACTCCTCCACCAAAGTGCCCGAGGGCTCACGCGCCCTGGCCGGCATCGGCTGCCACTACATGGTTCAATGGATGGACCGCAGCACCTCTACCTTCACCCACATGGGCGGCGAGGGCATGACCTGGGTGGGCCACGCGCCCTTCACCAGCGAAGCACACGTGTTCATCAACCTGGGCGACGGCACTTACTTTCACTCGGGTCTGCTGGCGATCCGCGCCGCTGTCGCCTCGAAGGTCAACGCCACCTACAAGATTCTCTACAACGACGCGGTGGCGATGACCGGCGGCCAGCGCCACGACGGATCGCTCAATCCGCAGACCATCTCGCTGCAAATCCACGCCGAGGGCGTCAGCCCCATCGTGGTCGTCACCGACGAGCCGCACAAGTATCCGGCCGGCCTGGTCTGGGCGCCCGGTGTCACCGTACGCCACCGCGACGAACTCGAAGACGTGCAAAAAGACCTGCGCGCCGCCAAGGGCATTTCCGCCATCATTTACGACCAGACCTGCGCCAGCGAAAAACGCCGCCGCCGCAAGCGCGGCGAGTTCCCGGACCCGCCCAAGCGCGCTTTCATCAACGATGCAGTGTGCGAGGGCTGCGGCGACTGCTCCGTGCAGTCCAACTGCATTTCGGTCGAGCCGCTCGAGACCGAGTTTGGCCGCAAGCGCAAGATCAACCAGTCCTCCTGCAACAAGGACTATTCCTGCGTCAAAGGCTTTTGCCCGAGCTTTGTCACCGTCGAAGGCGGGCAGATGAAAAAGCCGAAAAAGGCCAGCGCCGTGGCTAGTGCGAACGCCACCGGCTTCCCGGACTTCCCCGCGCCGATGATTCCATCCGTGGCGCAGCCCTACGGTATCCTGGTCAACGGCATCGGTGGCACGGGGGTGATTACCATCGGCCAGATTTTGGCGGTGGCCGCGCACATGGAAGGCAAGGGCGCTTCGGTGCTCGACATGTCCGGCCTGGCGCAAAAGGGCGGCCCGGTGATGAGCCACGTGTGGATCGCCGAACATGCGGACGCGATTCACACCACGCGCGTCGGCATCGGCGCGGCCAATCTCGTTGTCGGTTGCGACCTGATCGTCACCGCCAGCAAGGACGCACTGCAGCGCATGGACGAGTCGCGCACCCATGTGGTCGCCAACTCCACCAACGCGCCCACTGCCGCCTTCGTCAAAAACCCGAACTGGCAATTCCCCGAAGGCGCGCTGGAAAAGGAAATTCAGGCCGCCGCCGGCGCGGAGAACACCGTATTCGTCGAGGCCAACCGCATTGCCGTGGCTCTCATGGGCGATGCCATCGCCACCAACATGTTCATGCTCGGCTTTGCCTTCCAGAAGGGCTGGGTGCCCGTGGGTGAAGCCGCGCTGATGAAGGCCATCGAACTCAACGGCGTATCGATCGACTTCAACAAAAAGGCCTTCAACTGGGGCCGCTATGCCGCGCACGACCTCGCGGCAGTCGAGCGCATCGCCACGCCCGCACAGGTGATCTCGATTGCCCCGCTGAATGCGACCTCACGCAATATCGACGAACTTGTTGCCAAGCGCATCGAATTCCTCACCGCCTACCAGGACGCCGCCTACGCGAAGCAATACAGCGACTTCGTGGCGGAGGTGCGCACCGCAGAAGCCGCCAAAGTCGGCGGCACCAAACTGACCGAAGCCGTCGCCCGCTACTACTACAAGCTGATGGCCTACAAGGATGAGTACGAAGTCGCCCGCCTGTACACCGACCCTGCCTTCATGGCGAAGATCAACAACCAGTTCGAAGGCGACTTCAAGCTCAAGTTCCACCTCGCGCCACCCCTGTTCGCCAAACGCAACGCCAAGGGCGAACTGGTGAAAAAGGAATACGGCGCGTGGATGCTTGCCGCCTTCAAGCTGCTCGCCGGCATGAAGGGCCTGCGCGGCGGGGCGCTGGACATGTTCGGCTATACCGAAGAGCGCAAGAAGGAACGTGCGCTGATCGGGCAATACCGCGACACCGTTCGCGTACTTCTCGACAGTCTGTCCGCTGCCAACCTGGAGCAGATGGTGGCCATTGCCAGCCTGCCCGAGGAAATTCGCGGTTACGGTCACGTCAAGGAGCGCCACCTGCAGGCAGCGAAGGCCAGGCAGGCGCAACTCGTGCAAGCCATGCGCTCCCCGGCGCAAGCGGCCGCCAAGGCAGCCTAGAGCCGGACAATGCATGAGCGAGCCGCTCCACGGGCGGCCCGCGTGCTTTTCCGCTGCCGCCGGCAACGGTGCGAAAATCGGATAAGCTGGGCAGGGCGCATGCTCTGCGGGCCGCGCGTTCCTGACCCATCCGAACCTGTTTGAGAGAATCAAAGATGCAAACCAAGCAAGTCGCCATCGGCGGCCTGGGCGCCATCGGTGCCGTGCTGGCGAAAAAGCTGGATGAAGGCATCCCCGGCCTGGAACTGGCCGCCGTCTCCGGCCGCGACCTTGCCAAGGCCGAGCGCTTTGTCGCCACCTTGAAAAAGCCGGTGCCGGTGCTGCCCCTGAACAAGCTTGCCGAAGCCGCCGACATCGTGGTCGAAGCCGCGCCTTCTTCCGTGATGGACCAGATCGCCATCCCGACGCTGACGGCCGGCCGCTGGCTGGTGATGTCCTCCGTCGGCGCGCTGATGCGCTCGCCGCACTACATCGATCTCGCCCGTGAACACGGCGGCCGCATTTTCTGCCCCACCGGCGCCCTGATTGGCCTGGACGCCATGCTGGCCGCGCGCGAAGGCATCGTGCACTCGATCAAGATGGTCACCCGCAAGCCGCCCGGCGGCCTGGAAGGCGCGCCCTACCTGGTGGAAAACAACATCAGCGTGACGGGTTTGACTGCGCCCAAACTGGTCTTTTCCGGCACCGCGGTCGAAGCCATCAAGGGCTTCCCGGCCAACGTCAACGTCGCCGTGGCCCTGGGCCTGGCCGGCATCGGGCCCGACAAGACCAACATCGAAATCTGGGCCGATCCCGGGGTCGACCGCAACACCCACAGCATCGCCGTCGATGCCGATTCCGCGCGCTTTACGATGATGATCGAGAACATCCCCTCGGCCGAAAACCCGCGTACCGGCAAGATCACCGCGCTCTCCGTCATCGCGCTATTGCGCAAGATGGCCGCGCCGCTGTCGGTCGGTACCTGAGTCCGGCGCCGCGGGCCATGCTCAAACCCCTGCGCACCCTGGCGCTCTATTGGCGGCGCTGGCGCCAGCTTGATGAGGAGCAGCCGCTGGCCGACTTGCTGCTGCGCGCGCGCCCCGAAGATCCCTGGTACAAGCGCGTCAACTGGCTGCTCGACCTGGTGCAATGGCTGTACGCGGAGCCGGCCGATGCCGCCAGCCGCGCCGCGCGCGATGCCCGCAAGACCCGCCGCCTCAACCTGCTGCTCGGCCATCTCGAGCGCGACGAACTGCTGCGCGAGCGTGTCGCCGGCACCATGCAGTCCCTGCTCGGCGAGGCGGACGGCCTCGAACTCCTGTGCTCCACCGGCTTGCCGCGCGAGCCCGCGCTGGCCAGCGAGGTGATCGACACCCTGGTCGGCATGCTGCTGCCGACCACGCCGGTGCATCGTGATTTGCAATCCCTGTTCGGCGCCGTGTTTCCGGACCGGGAACTGGCGCGCTGGGTCGAGCGCATGGACGATGACGCGCTGCTGCGCCTGCGCGACCTGCTGTTCACCCCCGAGATGCTGGCGCGCTACCGGCGCAATGGCGAGGACGCGCTGATCTACCTCGCCACGGTAATCAGCGCCATCGGCCTCTCGCCCGACGTGCGCTCGCGCCTGGTGCAGCGTTCGCCGCGCGCGCTGCCTTTCCGCAAGCTGGAGAACGCGATCGGCGGCCTGCTGGCGGCGGAGGAAGAGGGGCGCACCGAAGCAATACAGGTGGTGAACAACGCGCTGTTCGAATCCCACGCCGCCATCCTCGACGCCTACCGGCATCTCAACGACCACGGCGTATCGATCACGCTGGTCTATCACCTCGAGCGCATGCATGCGCTGCTCAAGCGTATCGAAGCCCTGCTGGCGCTGCTGTTTCCCTCAGCCAACCGCAGCACCGGTGTTGCCGCCTTCATCGGCGACCTGGTGCGCTCGCATCACCTGCGGGTCGGCATCGGCGGCCTGCTCCGGCGCAACACCGCGCTGCTGGCGCGCAAGATGGTCGAGCACAACGCCGAGCACGGCGAGCACTACATCGCGCGCGACGATGCCGAGTACCGCGGCATGTTCCGCGCGGCGCTGGGCGGCGGCGTTCTCACCGCGTTCACCACCTGGTTCAAGTTCATCATCCTGAGCGCGCACCTGCCGAAGTTCCTCGAAGGCCTGGGCGCCTCCATGAACTATGGCTTTTCCTTCGTCGCCATCCAGCTCACCGGCACGGCGCTGGCCACCAAGCAGCCGGCGATGACCGGCCCGGTGCTCGCAGGCAAACTCGAAAGCATCCACAACCCCGGCGGCCTGCGCGGCCTGCTCGACGAAGTCACCGACCTGATGCGCTCGCAAAGCGCGGCGGTGTTCGGCAACATCATGGGCGTGGTGCCGATGATGCTGGTCATCTGCGCGCTGGTCCACTGGTTCACCGGGCACCCGGTGATCGACGCCGCCAAGGCCACCAAGACATTGGAGGGCTATTCCATCATCGGCCCGACGCCGCTGTATGCCGCTTTCACTGGCATGCTGCTCTGGGCCTCCAGCCTGTTCGCCGGCTTCGCCGACAACTGGTTTGCCCTGCATTATCTGAGCGAAGCGATTGCCTGGAATCGCACCCTGCACGCGGTGGTGGGCGAAAAGTCCGCGCGGCGCATCGCCGACTTTTTGCAGCACAATTTCTCCGGCTTCGCCGCCAATCTTTCACTCGGCCTCTTGCTGGGCATGATCCCGGCCATTGCCGACTTCATGGGCCTGCCGCTGGACATCCGCCACGTCACCCTGTCCAGCGGCTCGGCTGCCGCCGCCGTCATGACCCTGGGGCCGCAGGTGATGCTCACCGGTCCCTTCTGGCTTGCGGTGGCGGGCATCGCCTCGATGGCCTTGCTCAACGTGGGCGTCAGCTTCATTCTCGCGTTCTCGGTCGCGCTGAACGCCCGCAACGTGCGCGAGGGCACGCGGCGGCGCATCTACCGTGCGCTGGCGATGCGCCTGGCGCGCTCGCCTTGGGCCTTCATCCTGCCGCAGGCGCGGCGCGAGCGCAAGATCGTGCATGACTTTTCGCCGGACGACACCACCCGTTTCATGCGCTGAGGCAATGCGGATTTCACCCGGCGCGCGCCGCCGTCGCTCAATGCCGGCCGCCGCCCATTTGGTGTAATCTCTGCCCCCTTCGCACCGCCGCGTCTGACGCAGCGCTCACCAATTTCCTGGAGACAAAACCATGTTCGAAGCCACCATCGCCGGCAGCCTGCCCAAGCCGGGCTGGCTCTCCGAGACCAACAAGCTCTGGCCGCAATGGAAGCAGGAAGGCGCCGACCTGGTTGCCGCCAAGAAGGACGCCACCCTGCTGTGGATCAAGGCGCAGGAAGACGCAGGCCTGGACATCGTCACCGACGGCGAGCAGTCCCGCCAGCACTTCGTCCACGGCTTCCTCGAGTACGTGGAAGGCATCGACTTCGATCACAAGGTGAAAATGGGCATCCGCAACAATCGCTACGACGCGATGGTGCCCAAGGTGATCGGCCCGCTCAAGCTTAAAGGCCGGGTGCATGAAACCGAAGCCCGCCTGGCGCGCGCTCACACCAAGAAGAAACTCAAGATCACCATGCCCGGCCCGATGACCATCGTCGATACCGTGGCCGACGCCTACTACGGCGACAAGGTGAAAATGGCCATGGCCTTCGCCGAGCTGCTGAACCAGGAAGCGCGCGCGCTGGAGAAGGACGGCGTCGACATCATTCAGTTCGACGAACCGGCCTTCAACGTCTATATGGAAGACGTGCGCACCTGGGGCGTGGCCGCGTTGGAAAAAGCCATCGAAGGTTTGACCGTGACCACCGCCGTGCACATCTGTTACGGCTATGGCATCAAGGCCAACGACGACTGGAAACTGACCCTGGGCGACCGCTGGGACCAGTACGCGCTCACCTTCCCGGTGCTCGCCAAGAGCAGCATCAAGCAGGTGTCGCTGGAGTGCTATCACTCGCACGTCGCGCCCGATTTGATGAAGCTGCTCGAGGGCAAGGACGTGATGGTCGGCGTGATCGATGTTGCCTCGGACGTGATCGAGACACCCGAGCAGGTCGCCGACACCATCGGCGAAGCCCTAAAGTTCGTGCCCAAAAACCGCCTGTTCCCCTGCACCAACTGCGGCATGGCGCCGATGGACCGCGAAATCGCCATCAAGAAACTCGAAGCCCTCGCCGCCGGCGCGGCCATCGCGCGCGAACGCTATAAGTAACCGCTGTTTTCGACTATCTCATAGTTGAGCTGCGGAATCGGGGGCAGCGCACTTTTGCGCGTCTTTTGCGAAGTGCGATGACCGCCGATTTCCGAGTACGAAGTGAGAAATTGCGCAACCCGCGCATACCAATTCAGCCTCAAAATACTGGTTGCATTTACAGTATTTCGTGTATATTTAATCCCCCATTTCGCGCGCCGGCCCTCGCAATTCCCGGGTGCCGCCGCCATCTAAATAAGTCATACTGAGAGCCCGCCAGCCGCGCTCCCAGCAGTTTTGAGGTGATTATGGAAGCACTTGATTCCAAAGAAATTCTTGTCCTGAAATCAGGCGCAACTGTAGCCAGCTTGCCGGCTCAGGAAATCTCCGGCGAGGTGTTGCTGGAAAAATATGCCAAGGGCCTGGAAAAAAGCGCCGATGAGGTGCGCAAGCGCGTCGCCCATGCGCTGGCCGCAGTGGAAGTCGAAGGCGACCGCAAGCATTGGGAAGAACGGTTCCTGTGGGCGCAGCAAAACGGCTTCGTCCCCGCCGGCCGCATCAATTCCGCCGCCGGCACCAACCTGACGGCAACGCTGATCAATTGCTTCGTGCAGCCGGTAGGCGACTCCATCACCGAGACTTCCGATGGCCGCCCCGGCATCTACACTGCCCTTGCCGAAGCCGCCGAAACCATGCGCCGCGGCGGCGGCGTCGGCTACGACTTTTCCTCGATCCGCCCGGTGGGTGCGCTGGTGCGCGGCACCAACTCGCGCGCTTCCGGTCCGGTGTCGTACATGCGCGTGTTCGATCGTTCGTGCGAAACGGTGGAGTCCGCCGGCGCGCGGCGTGGCGCGCAAATGGCAGTGCTGCGCTGCGACCACCCGGACATCGAGAATTTCATCCACGCCAAGGACAAGGGCGACCTGACCAACTTCAACGTCTCCGTCGGCGTCACCGACGCCTTCATGCAGGCAGTGGAAGCGGGCGCCGATATCGAACTGGTGCACAAGGCCGAGCCCTCGGCGGAGATCGTGGCGGGCGGCGGCTACCAGCGCAGCGACGGCGCCTGGGTCTATCGCAAGCTGCCGGCGCGCGTGCTGTGGGAGCAGGTGATGCGCTCCACCTATGATCACGCCGAGCCCGGCATTCTTTTCCTGGACCGCATCAACCAGGACAATAACCTGCACTACTGCGAGACCATCGAAGCCACCAACCCCTGTGCCGAGCAGCCGCTGCCGCCGTATGGCTGCTGCTGCCTGGGCTCGGTGAATCTCACCGGCTTCGTCATGCATCCCTACACCGAGCGCGCCGAGTTCGACTTCGCTGCCTTCGGCAAGGTGGTCGATGTCGCCACCCGCATGCTCGACAACGTGCTCGACGCCACCCACTGGCCGCTGCCCGCGCAGCACGAGGAGGCGAAGACCAAGCGCCGCGTCGGCCTCGGCTTCACCGGTCTCGGCGATGCGCTGATCATGCTACGCCTGCGCTATGACTCGGAGGCCGCGCGTTCCATGGCGCGCAACATTTCCGAAGCCATGCGCGACCGCGCCTATGCCTACTCCGCCGAGTTGGCGCACGAGCGCGGCGCCTTTCCACTGTTCAACGCTGACATGTATCTCTCCGGCGGCAACTTCGCCTCGCGCCTGCCGCAGGAGATCAAGGAGAAAATCCGCAAGCACGGCCTGCGCAACTCGCACCTGCTCTCCATCGCGCCCACCGGCACCATCAGCCTGGCTTTCGCCGACAACGCCTCCAACGGCATCGAGCCGCCGTTCTCCTGGACCTACACGCGCAAAAAACGCATGCCCGACGGCACCCACAAGGAGTACGCGGTCGAGGACTACGCCTGGCGCCTGTACAAGCACCTGGGTGGCGATGTGGGCGCGCTGCCGGATTACTTCGTCACCGCGCTGGAACTCTCGGCGCAGGCGCATGAACAGATGGTGGCCGCCGTCGCCCCAGCCATCGACACCAGCATTTCCAAGACAGTGAATGTGCCGGCCGATTATCCCTACGCCGATTTCGAAGACCTGTATTTGCAGGCATGGAAGTCCGGCCTCAAGGGCCTCGCCACCTATCGCCCGAACAGTGTGCTGGGTTCGGTGCTCTCCGTGACAACGGAAGAAAAAAAGCAGCCGCAGGATGTAGACATGGGCGAGGCCAACAAGCGCCTGTCGATCAAGTCCCTGCCGGCGCCCGTGCTGGCCTCGCTGCGCTGGCCCGGCCGCCCTGAAATGCCCGGCGGCAACGAAGCCTGGGCCTATATGATGGACCACCCGGACGGCAAGTTTGCCCTGTTCGTCGGCCACGTGATGGAAGAGGGCAACTCCTTCCCCTTCGAAGTCTGGGTCAACGGCACCGAGCAGCCGCGTGGCCTCGGCGCTGTCGCCAAGACCCTGTCGATGGACATGCGCGCCAACGACCGCGCCTGGCTCAAGCTCAAGCTCGACGTGCTGTCGAAGACCCCGGGCGAGCGTTCCTTCGCGATGAATTTCCCGCCGCATGGCGAAAAGAAAATCGTCCCCAGCGTGGTCGCCGGCCTGGCGCAGCTGGTGCGCTGGCGCTGCGATGCCATGGGCGCGCTCGATGAAGAAGCGCCCGACCTGCTCTCGCCCGACGGCCGCCCGCACCCGGTGCTCGACGCCATGTACGCGCGCGAAGAACCGCGCACCGGCAGCGATGGCACGCTGTCGTGGACGGTGGACATCGTCAACCCGGCCACCGACGAGAACTTCGTCCTGGGTCTCAAGGAAGTCACCCTGCCGGACGGCGTGACCCGCCCGTACTCGATGTGGCTTTCCGGCAACTACCCGCGCGCTCTCGACGGCCTGTCGCGCATTCTTTCGCTCGACATGCGCGTGCTCGACCCGGCGTGGATCGGCATGAAGCTGCGCAAGCTGCTCAACTACGCCGAGCCCCTGGGCGACTTCATGGCCTTCGTCCCCGGCGAGCGGCGCCAGCAGAACTGGCCCTCCACCGTCGCCTACGTCGCGCGCCTGATCATCCACCGCTACGCCATGCTCGGCGTGCTCGACGAAAACGGCTACCCGATGCGCGAAATGGGCATCCTCGAAGCACCGAGAGAGGCCGGCGCGCACACGCCGATGCAAGGCGGCCTGTGCAACGAATGCGGTAACTACACCGTGATCAAGAAGGACGGCTGCGACTTTTGCACCGCCTGCGGCGCGGTGGGGAGTTGCGGCTAGACCGTTTCACCTCTTAATGAAAAAAGCCCCGCTTCGAGCGGGGCTTTTTTCGTAATGCTTGCAGCCTGCGTTGATCGCCATCGGCCTGTCCGGCGGGCGCCGCGATTTTCTGGGTGGTTGATTGCCGCGTCAGTCCTGCGCCACCGGTCCAGACCGCAAGCCGCGGTAGGCGATGATCCCGCCGGCCACCAACAATACCAGCGCCAGCATCAGCACCAGCGCAGGGTTGGCGCGCAGCGCCAGTAGCGCGCCGATCGCCGCGCCCGCCAGCATCAGCACGATGGCGCCCAGGCGGCGCCGGGCGCGCGGGTTGTTGCCGCCGGCCAGGCTGGAATCGGCCGCCAGGCCGGCGAGCGTCATGGTGAGCACGGTGGTGGTCATGTCCGGCACCGCCAGCAGGCGCACCGTCGCCGTCTGCACACCCATCGCCAGGCCCAGCAGCACGATCAGCCAGTAGCGCACGAAATCGTCCTGCGGTGGCAGGCCGGCCAGCAGCGGCGCGGCCGCCAGAGCGATCAGCGCGCATTCGAGAATCAGGGCGCGCGCCAGCTGGCGGTGTCGCGGTGTCTTTCCCTCCAGTCCCATGCGCCCGCCGATGGCCGCGCCGATGGCGAATACCGCCAGTGCCGTCAGCGAGGCCGGCAGCGAGAAGCCCTCGACGCCGGCCAGCGAAAAGCCGAGCAGGATCACATTACCGGTCATGTTGGCGACGAACACATGGCCCAGCAGCAGGTAGCTGATGGCGTCCACCAGCCCGGTATTGAAGGTCAGCACGAACAGCAGAGACAGCAGCGCGCCCTGCGCGTCGTGCACGGGCAGGGAGGGGGGCGGCGCGGACGGGGCTGCCTCCGGCGGGCTGGTCATGGTGACGCCCCTAAGCTGGTGATGGACAGGCCCTAGTCTACAGCGATGGATTCGCCTGGCGGACGGGATCGCTTGTGCGTACAGGTGCAAAGCCGGTAAAGAGAGGGTAAAGTCCGGCTGGCGTCAGGCAGGAATCCCGGGAGAAGGGAAGTTGCGTGTGCTATCCAAGCCCGCGCATCCGCAAAAATGCTGCACAACAGGAGATGACAATGTTCCAAGCTCAAGCAATCAGGGGCGCGCTGCTGGCGGCCGCGTTCGCAACTTTCGGCATGGCGGCGCAAGGGGCGCTGGCGGCCGATCCGTTCTCCATTACCTCGTCCAGCTTCAAGGACGGCACCATGCTGGCGACCAAGAACGCCGGCAACATCAAGACCAACCCGAACTGCGTCGGCGAAAACGTCTCGCCGCCGCTTTCCTGGTCCAACCCGCCGGCCGGCACCAAGAGCTATGCGCTGCTCATGGTCGACCCCGAAGGCCGCGGCGGCCTGGGCGTCAATCACTGGGTCGCCTACGGCATCCCGGCCTCGGTCACCGGCTTCGCGGAGAACGAGGTCAGCGTGCTGGGCAACAAATACGTCGGCGGCAAGAGCACCCAGGGCTTCGGCTATTACATGGGGCCCTGCACCCCGCCCGGCACCAGCATGCACCATTACACGTTCGTCCTGATCGCCACCGACCTCGAGCCTAACGCGATCGAGCCGGGGTTGACCAAGGAAGAACTGCTGCCCAAGCTCAACGGCCATGCCAAGGGCACGGCCGGGATAGTGGGGCTGTTCGGCCGTCCGTAAAGTGCAAAACCAAGGGCGGCACCGGCTTGTAGCCGGCGCCGCCCTTCCGACGAAACGGGAGCGCTTGCGCTCCCGTCCGTTTTTCTCGAGGTGGCTGGTGAGGCAGGTTCTCAGGCCGCCCCGGTCAAGCGGTCTTCAAGCGAAGGCCGCTTCGATTTCCCCGCGCGCCTGCGCCAGGGCCTTTTGCGCATTTTCCGGGCTGATCGCCAGGCCTTCGGCGTAGAAGAACTGCAAGTCGGTCATGCCGAGGAAACCCAGCACCATCTTCAGATACGGCACTTGCGAATCGTGCGGCTGGTCGCGGTAGACCCCGCCGCGCGCCAGTGCCAGGTAGACCTTCTTGCCGGTGAGCAGGCCTTGCGGACCTTTCTCGGTATAGGTGAAGGTCACCTTGGCGCGGCAGATGGCGTCGATCCAGTTCTTCAACTGCGTGCTGATGGCGAAGTTGTACATCGGCACGCCCAGCACCACGGCGTCGGCCGCCTGCAGTTCGGCAATCAGCGCGTCGTCTTGCGCCACGCGCGCGGCCTGCTCGGCGCTGCGTTGTTCGGCGGGGGTGAACAGGGCGCCCAGGGCGCTTTCGTTCAGCGCCGGGTGCGGGTTGGCCGCCAGGTCGCGCACCGCGACCTCGGCACCGGGGTTGGCCGCCAGCAGGCGGGCGGTGATTTCATTGGCCAGCACGGTCGATTGCGAGCCTTCGACGCGCGCGCTGGAATTGATTTGCAGGATGTTCATGATGACCTCCGGGAGTTTGGCTTGCGTCCTCGTTCGAACGCCTGACAAGCAATGTAGGCCTCGACGCGGCCCTGCGGAAGCCGCTGGAACGGATATCATTGTTGTCAGAATGGAACAATCGCCCGAACCGAACAGACAAGGCTTCCGATGACCGGCACCCTCGACCCCAACGACCTGCTGCTGTTCGCCCGCATCGCCGAGGCCGGCAGCTTCACCCGCGCCGCCGAGCGCGTCGGCCTGCCGAAATCCACCCTGTCGCGGCGCATCTCGGCCCTCGAAGAGCAACTCGGCGAACGCCTGCTGACGCGCACCACGCGCAAGCTGGTGCTGACCGAAGTGGGCACAAGCCTGCTGGAGCACGCCCGCGGCGTGGTCGAGCAGACCGAGGCGGCCGCCAACCTGGTGGCGCACCGCCAGGCCGAGCCGAGTGGGCACCTGCGCGTCTCCATGCCCGGCGATATCGCTGGCGGCCTGGACATCATGCTGGCCGAGTTCATCCTGCGCTACCCCGCCGTCACGCTGGAGGTGGACTTGTCGCCGCGCCGGGTCGACCTGGTGGGCGAAAGTTTCGACGTCGCCATCCGCATGGGTGATCTGCCTGACGACGCCACCCTGACGGCGCGCCGCCTGTCGCGCTTCTCCACCGGCCTCTACGCCTCGCCTGCCTATATAAAACGCCGTGGCCGCGCGAAACAGCCCGACGACCTGCTGGAACATGATCTGCTGCACATTCTCGCGCGCAGCGGCGGCGCCATGCCCTGGCGCCTGACCCGCGTGAAGACCGTGTGGGAAAAGCCTTTGCCCTCGCGCGCGCTGGTCAATTCCCCCGAGCTGCTGACTTCGCTGGCCCTCCGGGGCGCCGGCATCACCATGATGTCGGACCACAACGCCACCAGCTATCTGGCCGAAGGCAGCCTGCAGCGCATCCTGCCCGAGTGGAGCCTGCCCGAAGTCGACGGCTGGGCGGTGTTCCCCGGCCGGCGCCTGATGCCGGCGAAAACCCGCGTATTCCTCGACGCCCTCGAAGCGGGCTTCACCCAGGCTTGCGACGCCATCGCCGGCGGCAAGAAAAGGTAAGGGAAGCGCCGAAACAAGCCGCGAAACCCGGGCGAGGCAGGATTGCCCTCCCTCTGGAATCCGGAGCTTGTTAAGGGCGCGCAGCCCACCTAATCAGCGTTTCCCAAGCCGCAGTAGCACGGCTTGCCGCACCGGCGCCGGCCGGTCTTTACAAAGTCTTTACACCCTGCCCGCGCATCTTGACGCGGCCCTTATGCAGCCGTCCCTATATTCCTCTCATCGTTATTTGATCGGGAGGTTTTCATGGACGTCGTCTATATCTTGCTGCTGCTGGCCCTGTTCGGCCTCAGCGCCGCGCTGATCCCCGCTTTCGCGGCCCTCGCGCCCAAGCCGGAGGGCCGGCAATGAACCCGCTCTACTGGATCGGCCTGGTCCTGTTCGTCGTGCTGACCGCGTATTTGCTCTACGCCATGCTCAAGCCGGAGAAATTCTGATGAACGCCAACAACACAATGCAATTCGCCCTGTATCTTGGGGTGCTATTGCTGCTGGTCAAACCCCTGGGCGCCTACATGGCAGCCGTCTACGAAGGCCGCGCCATGCGCGCCCAGCGCATCCTCGGGTCCTTCGAGCGCGCGATCTACCGCGTCTGCGGCATCAAGGCCGAAGAAGACATGGGCTGGCGCGCCTACGCCGTCGCTTTCATGCTGTTCAACCTGCTGGGCGCGCTCGCCGTCTATGCGCTGCAACGCCTGCAGGACGTGCTGCCCTTCAATCCGCAAAAAATGACCGCCGTGTCGCCGGACTCCTCCTTCAACACCGCCGTCAGCTTTGCCACCAATACCAACTGGCAAGGCTATGGCGGCGAGTCCACCATGAGCTATCTCACGCAAATGCTCGGCCTGACGGTGCAGAACTTCGTCTCCGCCGCCGTCGGCATGGCCGTGCTGATCGCCGTGATCCGCGGCTTCACCCGCCGCCAGGCCAGCGGCATCGGCAATTTCTGGGTCGACACCGTGCGCGGCACGCTCTACATCCTGCTGCCGCTTTCTCTGGTGCTGGCCCTCGCCCTGGTCTCGCAAGGCGTGGTGCAAACGTTCAAGCCCTACCAGAACGTACCGCTGATCGAAAAGGTCTCCTACGACGATCCGGTAAAAAACGCCGACGGCTCGCCGAAGATGGACGCGCAAAACAAGCCCGTCACGCAAAAAGTCGAGGTCACCGAGCAGACCATCGCGGTGGGCCCAGCCGCCTCGCAAATCGCCATCAAGCAGCTCGGCACCAACGGCGGCGGCTTTTTCAATGCCAACTCCGCCCATCCGCTGGAAAACCCGACCCCGCTGTCCAACTTCCTCGAGATGCTGGCGATTCTGCTGATCCCGGCCTCCCTTTGCTACACCTTCGGCAAGATGGTCGACGACACGCGCCAGGGCTGGGCCGTGCTGGCGGCGATGACCACCATCTTCGTCGTGCTGACGGTCGTCACCATCGGCGCCGAACAGTCCGGCAATCCGCAATTGTCCGCGCTCGGCGTCGATCAAACGAGTTCGCTCACGCAGCCCGGCGGCAACATGGAAGGCAAGGAAGCGCGCTTCGGCATCGCCAACTCCGCCATCTGGTCCACTGTCACCACCGCCGCCTCCAACGGCTCGGTCAACGCCATGCACGACTCTTTCACGCCCCTGGGCGGCATGATGCCGATGTGGCTGATGCAACTGGGCGAAGTGGTGTTCGGCGGCGTCGGCTCCGGCCTCTACGGCATGCTGGTGTTCGCCATCATCGCCGTGTTCGTCGCGGGTCTGATGGTCGGGCGCACGCCGGAATACCTGGGCAAGAAAATCGAAGCCCATGAAATGAAAATGGCTTCGCTGGTGATCCTGATCCCCTGCTTCTTCGTACTGGTTGGCACCGCCATTGCCGTACTGGTCGAGCCGGGCAAGGCTGGCATCGCCAACCCCGGCGCGCATGGTTTCTCCGAAATCCTCTACGCCTTTTCTTCCGCCGGCAACAACAACGGCAGCGCCTTCGCGGGCTTGTCCGCCAACACCCCGTTCTACAACATCGCGCTGGGCATAGAGATGCTGGTGTCGCGCTACTGGCTCGCCATCCCCGTACTGGCCATCGCCGCCGCCCTTGCCGCCAAGCGCAGCGTGCCGGTCGGCAACGGCACCTTGTCCACCCATACGCCCCTGTTCGTCGCGCTGCTGATCGGCACGGTGGTGGTAGTCGGCGCGCTGACCTTCATCCCCGCGCTGGCTCTGGGCCCGATTGTTGAACATCTGATCATGCTGGGAAAATAATCATGAGCACCATGACCGCTCGTCCCCTGTTCGAAGGGGCACTCGTCAAGCAGGCGCTGATCGACTCGTTCACCAAACTGTCGCCGCGCCAGCAAATCCGCAACCCGGTGATGTTCGTCGTCTTCATCGGTTCCATCCTCACTACCGGCCTGTGGGTGCAGGCCCTGGTCGGCAAAGGAGAAGCACCCGCCGGCTTCATCCTGGCCGTCGCCCTCTGGCTCTGGTTCACGCTCCTGTTCGCCAATTTCGCCGAAGCGATCGCGGAAGGCCGCGGCAAGGCGCAGGCGCAATCCCTGCGCGGTGCCAAGCGCGACCTCTCGGCCAGCAAGCTGGACGCGCCGCACCATGACGCCAAGTTCTCCATCGTCAACGCCACTCAATTGCGCAAGGGCGACTTCATATTGGTGAAGGCGAACGACACCATCCCAGGCGACGGTGAAGTGGTCGAAGGCGTGGCCTCGGTGGACGAGTCCGCCATCACCGGCGAATCCGCCCCCGTCATCCGCGAATCCGGCGGCGACCGTTCCTCGGTCACCGGCGGCACCCGCGTGCTGTCGGACTGGATTGTCGTACGCATCTCCGCCAACCCCGGCGAAGCCTTCATCGACCGGATGATCGCGATGGTGGAGGGAGCCAAGCGCCAGAAGACGCCGAACGAAATCGCCCTGTCGATCCTGCTCGCGGCGCTGACGCTGATCTTCCTCAAGACCACCGCCACCCTGCTGCCGTTCTCCATCTTCAGCGTCGGCGCGGCGGGGCAGGGCGCGGTGATCTCGATTACCGTGCTGGTGGCGCTGCTGGTCTGCCTGATCCCCACCACCATCGGCGGCCTGCTCTCGGCCATCGGCATCGCCGGCATGGACCGGATGATCCAGGCAAATGTGATTGCCACCTCCGGCCGCGCAGTCGAAGCCGCCGGCGACGTCGACGTGCTGCTTCTCGACAAGACCGGCACCATCACGCTGGGCAACCGCCAGGCCGCGCGCTTCTGGCCCGCCGCCGGCATCGATGTCCTCGACCTGGCCGACGCCGCGCAGTTCGCCTCGCTGGCCGACGAGACCCCCGAAGGCCGCTCCATCGTTGTGCTGGCCAAGGCCAAGCACGGCATCCGCGAGCGCGACTTCACCGCATCCAAGTCCACCTTCATCCCCTTCACCGCGCAGACCCGCATGAGCGGCGTGGACCTCACCGACGGCATCGGCCTGCGCGTCATCCGCAAGGGTGCCGCCGAAGCCGTGCGCGCCTGGGTGGCGCAACAGGGCGGCCGCTTCACCCCCGACGTGCAAGCCAAAGTGGACGAAGTCGCCCGCGACGGCGCCACTCCCCTGGTGGTCTGCGAAGGCCCCAAGGTGCTCGGCGTGGTCGAACTGCGCGACGTCGTCAAAGGCGGCATCAAGGAGCGCTTCGCCGAGCTGCGCCGCATGGGCATCAAGACCGTGATGATCACCGGCGACAACAAGCTCACCGCCGCCGCTATCGCGGCCGAAGCCGGCGTCGACGATTTCCTCGCCGAAGCCACCCCCGAGGCCAAGCTCAAACTCATCCGCCAATACCAGGCCGAAGGGCGCCTGGTCGCCATGGCCGGTGATGGCACCAACGACGCCCCCGCGCTGGCGCAAGCCGACGTCGCTGTCGCGATGAACAGCGGCACGCAAGCGGCCAAAGAGGCCGGCAACATGGTCGACCTCGATTCGAACCCGACCAAGCTGATCGAGATCGTCGAAATCGGCAAGCAAATGCTGATCACCCGCGGCTCGCTCACCACGTTTTCGATCGCCAACGACGTGGCGAAATATTTCGCCATCATTCCCGCCGCCTTCGCCAGCACCTACCCGGCGCTGGGCGCCCTGAACATCATGCACCTGGCCACGCCTGCCAGCGCCATCATGTCCGCGGTCATCTTCAACGCCCTGATCATCGTCTTCCTGATCCCCCTGGCCCTGCGCGGCGTCGCCTACCGTGCCATCGGCGCCGACGCGCTCCTGCGCCGCAACCTGCTGATCTACGGCGTCGGCGGCCTGATCGTGCCCTTCATCGGCATCAAGATCATCGACATGATCCTGGCTGCCCTTCACCTCGTGTAAGGAGAAACACCATGCTCACTCACTTTCGTCCCGCGCTCTCGCTGCTGCTCGTCATGACCGCCATCACCGGCGCCGCCTATCCGGCCCTGGTCACCGGCATTGCCCAGGGCCTGATGCCCAACCAGGCCAACGGCTCGATGATCGACAGTTCAGGAAAACCCGGCGGCAAGGTCCAGGGCTCGCGCCTGATCGGCCAGCCCTTCAGCGACCCGAAACATTTCTGGGGCCGCCCCTCGGCCACCTCGCCCTATGCCTACAACGCCGGTGCCTCCTCCGGCTCCAACCAGGGCCCGACCAACAAGGCGCTCACCGACGCGGTAAGCGACCGCATCAAGGCCCTGCGCGACGCCGACCCCGGCAACCCGGCACCGGTGCCGGTCGATCTCGTCACGGCGTCGGCCAGCGGCCTCGACCCGCACATAAGCCCGGCGGCCGCCGCCTACCAGGTACGGCGCATCGCCCGCGAACGCAAGCTCGATCCCGCCCGCGTCGCCGAACTGGTGACTGCGGCCACCGAGCAGCGCCAGTGGGGCGTGATGGGCGAGCCGCGCGTCAACGTGCTGCAGCTCAACCTGGCCCTGGACGGGTTGCACTGAGGAGCACCCTTATCATGCCGCTGTTCGAAGACCCGGAGATGTCGATGTCGATGCCGATGCCGGCCCGATTCGCGCTGATCGCCAGCATCTGCATGGTCTCCAGCGTAGCCTTCGCAGTGAGTTATTTCGTGCCGCCGACCAGCCGCTACATCGAGTCTTGCCGCCATGCCGCCGCCACGCCCTACCCGGGCGAGGTCAAGGTGGCCAGCGCGCGCGAGGCAGCGGGGGCGACGCAAATCCATCTATACATCGAAGCGCGCGACGGCCGCGAGACCGTGGTGGTCTGCGACGGTCCCACCGGCAGGATAGTTCGCGCCATTGCCATCGATACGCCCTGAAGATGCCATGTTTTGGCGCCATCGTTACACCTCGTAACAACAGCTTTACACCGGATTTACATTTGACGGCCTATGCTGGCGGCGTTGCATCAAGGAGCACTACCCATGCTGTATGACTCGCATTCCCATCAAGCTGACACTACGCATACCGACTGGTTGCCCAGCGGCACCGGCCGGCGCAGCGCCTATCGCATTTTCGTCGTCTGCCTGAGCACCTCGGCGCCACGCGTCGAGCAACTGGTGATTCAAAACCTCAAGGCCAAGGGCGCCGGCGTGCGGGGAAAAGTCGGCACGGCCCTGCCCTCCAAAGACGGCTCGCGCACCCGCATCGTCTTCACCGTTCACGGTGAAAGCCATGTGCGCGGCGCCATCTCCGAGCTGATTAACCTGCTCGCGGCCGACACCTGCGTGCGCACCGTGCGCTGGGAGTCCGACCCGCAGGGCGCCTGAGGTTCGCCTAAGGCCTCTGCGGGCTATCCTCGCCGGGCCGCTGCGCCCGGTAGACCCGCGCGAAACGCACCTGCGCCACCACGCCGTAGTCGCCCGGCGCGTACTGCAGCACCCAGTCGCCGGCCGTGCCGTTCAGCACATCGCCGCCGGCCGAGCGCGCCAGGGTGAACGCCTCGTGCATCTGCCTGGCCAGCACCGGCACCGGCCGCGCGCGGTAGGCGCCGTCAGCCCCCGCCACGGTCGAGCCCTCCGGCACATACTTGGCGTCGAAGCGGTCGCGCGAAACGCTCCAGCGCTCAGCCGTAGCGCCGCTGATCAGCGCATCGCCCGCCGCATAGCGGTTTGGCCCTTCCAGGCTGATCAGGCTGCCGGCGGTGGCGGCGAACACGACCTGCACTACCTCGTCTTTCACATGGAGGGCGGCGGCAGGGTCGCGGGTGAGGTCGATATCGCGCAGTTCAAGCATGTTGCGAGTTTAAAGCAAGGCCGGCAGTGCGCTAAGCATCTGGGCGTAAAATGTCGCCAAGCATCCAACGGAGTACCCGCATGTCCAAAAGCGACATCCCCGCCCAGCCCGCCGGCCCTTCGGCCGCCGACACGGCCCGCATCAACGGGCTGATCGCCCACCTGGAAAACGAGCTGGACAATATTCCGGCCGACGCGCCCGGGGCGCAGGACCTGCGTGACGAAATCGCCGCCCTGAAGGAATCGCTGCAACTGCCGGAGTTCGACAGCTACCGCATCGCCGGCAGCTTGCACGGCATCCGCGGCATCCTGGAAAAAGGCAAGCAGACGGTGGTCGGCGAAATTGCCCACGACAGCACCCTGCTGCTCGACATCAGCCGCATGCTCGGGCTGTAACCCGGCACTTCGCGCCGGGTCTAATCCCCGGCCGCCAGGTTCTCCAGTATCGGGCAATCCGGCCGCTCGTCGCCATGGCAGCAATGCACCAGGTGGGCCAAGGTCGCCTTCATCGCGGTCATCTCGCGGATCTTCGTTTCCAGCTCGGCGATGTGCGTCTGTGCCAGGCTTTTCACCTTGGCGCTCGAGCGCCGCTGGTTGCGCCACAGCCCCAGCAACTCGCCGATCTGCGGCACCGAAAACCCCAGCTTGCGCGCATGGCGGATGAAGCGCAGCGTATGCACCTCGCTCTCCGCGTAATTGCGGTAGCCGGCCAGGGTGCGCGCCGGCGCCGGGATCAGGCCGGTGGCCTCGTAATGGCGAATCATTTTCGCCGAAACGCCGGTCGCGCTGGCGGCCTCGCCGATGTTCATCGGGTAGCTCATGCTTTCACCTCACCGCGAGCCGCCGGTTTCCAGCGCCGCAGCAACAACGCGTTGCTCACCACACTGACGCTGGAAAAGGCCATCGCCGCCCCCGCCACCACCGGATTCAAAAATCCGAAGGCCGCCAGCGGGATGCCGACCAAGTTGTAAAAGAATGCCCAGAACAGGTTTTGCCGGATCTTGTTGTAGGTGCGCTTCGAGACCGAGATCGCATCGGCCACCAGCAGCGGGTCGCCGCGCATCAGGGTGATGCCGGCGGCCTGCATCGCCACGTCGGTGCCGCTGCCCATGGCAATGCCCACGTCAGCCGCAGCGAGTGCGGGTGCGTCGTTGATGCCGTCGCCCACCATTGCGACGATGCCGCCGTCGCGCTTGAGTTCGCTCACCACCCGCGCCTTGTCGGCCGGCAGCACCTCGGCGCGAAAATCATCCAGCCCCACCGCGCGCGCCACCGCTTGCGCGCTGCCGGGGTTGTCGCCGGTGAGCATGATGCTTTTCACTCCATGCGCGCGCAGGGCGTCGATGGCGGCGCGGGCGTTGGGCTTGACCGTATCGCCGAAGGCCATGAAGCCGAGCAATTCGGTTTTGTCTTGCACCTTGCGCGCCAGCCAGGAAATGGTGCGGCCCTGCTGTTCCAGTTCATGCGCTTGCACGGGTGCTTCGGCCGGCCAGGCGCCTTGCTCCTGCATCAGGCGCTGGTTGCCGAGGTACAGCGTGGCGCCTTTGACTTGCGCACTCAGGCCGCGTCCCGGCAGGCTTTGCACCTGGCTGGCGGCGGGCGCCTGCAGTCCGGCCTGTTGCGCGGCATGGATAACTGCACGCGCCAGCGGGTGCTCGCTGCCCTGCTGCACGGCAGCGGCCAGGCGCAACAGTTCCTGGTCCAGGCCGGCAAGCGCCTTGAATGCCACCAGCGCCGGCTTGCCCTCGGTCAGCGTGCCGGTCTTGTCGAAAGCCACCAGCTTCACCGCATGCGCGATCTCCAGCGCCTGCGCGTCCTTGATCAAGATGCCGTGGCGCGCCGCCACCCCGGTGCCGGCCATGATCGCCGTCGGCGTCGCCAGGCCGAGCGCGCAAGGGCAGGCGATCACCAGCACCGCCGCTGCGTTGAGCAGCGCGTTTTCCCAGTCGCCGTTGTAGGCGCCCCAGCCGAGCAGGGTGATCAGCGCAATGCCCAGCACCACCGGCACGAACACCGCGCTTACCTGGTCCACCAGGCGCTGGATCGGCGCCTTCGCCGCCTGCGCGTCTTCCACCATGCGGATGATGCGCGCCAACGTGGTCTCGGCGCCGATGGCCGTGGCCTCGATCAGCAGCAAGCCCGTGCCATTCACCGCGCCGCCGGTAACGTGCTCACCTGCCTGTTTGGCGACCGGCACGCTCTCGCCGGTGATCAGCGACTCGTCGACCTCGCTGGAACCCCCCGCAACCACGCCATCGACCGCGATGCGCTCGCCGGCACGGGCCACCACCAGGTCGCCGATCTTCACGGCAGCCAGCGGTACATCGCCGTCCACGCCGTCGCGGCGCACCCGCGCGGTGTCCGGCCGTAGCGCCTGCAGGGCGCGGATGGCGTCGGTGGTCTGGCGCTTGGCTCTTGTCTCCAGCCATTTGCCCAGCAACACCAGGGTGATGACGATCGCCGAACTCTCGAAGTACAAATGCTCGTGCGCCGCGTGTTCCCAATGGCGCAGCAGCAGGTAAAGCGAAAGCCCGTAGGCGGCCGAGGTGCCCAGCGCCACCAGCAGGTCCATGTTCGCCGTGCCCGATTTCAGCGCGCGCCAGCCGGCGCTGTAAAAGCGCCCGCCGAGCCAGAACTGTACCGGCGTGGCGAGCAGCAATTGCAGCAGCGGCGGCAGCATCCAGTCGCGGCCGAAGGGCAGCGCCAGCATGGGGGCGAACAAGGGCAGGCTGAAGGCTGCCGCCGCCGCCACGGGCCACCACTCGGGCAGGGTATGCGCAACATCGGCTTGCTGTTCGCGCGCGGGCGTGGCCGCATAGCCGGCGCCATCCACCGCGCGCAGCAGGGTGTCGAGGTTCACCTCCGGGCTCACCCGCACGCGCGCCTGCTCGGTGGCCAGGTTGACGCTGGTCGAGATCACCCCCGGCACCTTGTTCAGCGCGCGCTCCACGTGGGCGACGCAGGAGGCGCAGGTCATGCCGGCGATGGCGAGGTCGACTTCGCGCGTCGCCACTTCGTAGCCGGCGCCGTGCACCGCCTGCGCCAGCGCGGCGTCGGTGACTTCGGGCGCAGCGGAAACGGCGGCGGTCTCGGTGGCGAGGTTGACGCTGGCCTGTGCCACCCCCGGCACCTTGCGCAGGGCCTTTTCCACGTGGGCCACGCAGGAGGCGCAGGTCATACCCTCAATGCGCAGGCGATGTTCGCGCGCGAGGGGTGGGGGAAGAGTGGCGGCGGTCATGTCGAGGGGCGATGCGAAAGAGGCGATCAATCCATGGTCCACCTTACCATGATGGCAAGGTCAAGCTTTTCAAGCCGGCGGCAGCGAGATTCAGTGCTTGACCTTCCCATCGGGTCAAGCTTCAGGGTTACACTGTGTTCAACTTTTTTGCATTGCCATTGCCATGATCGAACTCCAAGTGCAGGACATGACCTGCGGCCACTGCGTCGGCCGCGTCACCAAGGCGGTGAAAGCCGTCGACGACGCCGCCACCGTCAACGTCAATCTCGACAACAAGCGCGTCAGCATCGCTTCCAGCCACGGTGCCGCCGAGTTCCAAGAGGCGATTCGCGAGGCCGGCTACACACCGCAGCCGGCGTAAGCGCCGCGGCGAAAACCGCGTTTCGCGCCGCGCAAGAAGCCTTTGCGCGGCGCCTGGATTACTGTATGTTAGTAACCAGCGATGCTTCGATTGAAGGCGGATGACGCTTGGTCGCCGCTGCCCTCTCTTTCGGTAGCGCAAGTTTTTTCGCCAGCCGCGCGAATCGGTCGCAAGCAGCGGGACTAGTGCTCAACCAGCATCAACACAACTGTGTTGATGCAGACCCATCGAAAAAGAAAAAAACCTCAGGTTTTCTCAGGTTGCGTCCGCGCACTTTCGCAAAAAAACCTATGGTTTTATAAGGTGCGACCACAAGCGTGGTCGCGAGGGCTTGACATTCCTTCCGAAAATGCGGAATATGAACATGTTCAATTTTCTCATTGATCCTTGGAAAGCGACCCGTTCGAGGTCGCGCATCGGCACCTAAGCGGCCGCCACGGCGCCGCATAACCTGGAGACAGCTTCATGAGTTCTGCCCCTTCCGGCCGCCCGGCGGCCCTGGTCACCGGCGCCGCCAGCGGCATCGGCCGCGCCGCGGTGCTGGCCCTGGCCGCCGCCGGCTACGACGTCGCCATCAATTACAGCCGCAGCGACGCGGCAGCGAAAGACACCGCCGCTGCCGCCGAAAAGCTCGGCGCCCAGACCCTGTTGTGCAAGGCCGATGTGAGCGACGATCCCGCAGTGAAGGGCATGGTCGCCGCCGTCGCCGCCAAGTTCGGCCGCATGGACGTGCTGATCAACAACGCCGGCACCACCACCGAGGTCAAGCCGAAAGACATGGACGGCCTGGACCTTGACGAATGGGACCGCGTCTTTGCCGTCAACGTGCGTAGCATTTTCCAGGTCACGCGCGCCGCGCTGCCGCTGCTCAAGGCCGCGCCGAATGCCTGCATCGTCAACACGGCCTCCATCGTCGGCCTGCGTCCCGGCCCGCAGCCGCTCCCCTATGCGGCCTCGAAAGCAGCGGTGGTCAACCTCACCAAGACGCTGGCGCTCAACCTCGGGCCCCAAATCCGCGTCAATGCCGTCGCCCCCGGCTGGATGGAAGGTGACTGGATGCAGCGCATGCTGAAAGACAAGTACGCAGACCTGATGGGCCGCCGCGCCAAGGCCACGCCGCTCAAGCGCTGCGTCACCGCAGAAGACGTGGCCGAGACCATGATGACGCTGATCACCGCCAACCGCTTTGTGACGGGCGAGATCATCGTCATCGACGGCGGTTTCACCAGCTCGACCTGAGGAGGCTGCGATGTTGCAAGGCGTCGTTCCCTTTCCCCCCGAGTACGCGGCCATGTGCCGCGAAAAAGGCTATTGGCAGGACCAATCCCTGGCGCAGGAATTCGATGCGGTGTTCAAGCAGCACCGCCGCCGCGTCGCCATCATCGATCGCGGCCACCAATACACCTACGGCGAGATTGACGAGATCAGCGATAACCTGGCACTGAATCTGCTCGAACTCGGCCTGAAGCCGCTGGACCCGGTGGTGCTGCAGCTGCCCAACGTGGTCGAGTTTGTCTTCCTCTACTTCGCGCTGCAAAAAATCGGCGCCATCCCGATTGCCGCGCTGTCCACCCATCGCCACACCGAAGTCAGCCAGTTCGTTGCCATCTCGAAGGCGACGGCATGCGTTTACCCGGAATCACAGGGCGACTTCGCCTTCGGGCCGATGGTCAAGCGCGTGGCCGATGAATCGCCGACGCTGAAGTTCCGCATCGTGCTGGGCAAGTCGGGCGGGGGCGAACATTCGCTGATGGACCTGATTGCCAATCCGCCCATCCTGCCCCGCTCGCAACTCGACAAAATCAAGATCGACCCGACCGACCCGGCGATCTTCCAGCTCTCCGGCGGCACCACCGGCGTGCCCAAGCTGATCCCGCGCACCCACAACGACTACGCCTACAACTCCAAGACCGCCGCGCCGGTATGCGGGGTGACGGGTGAATCGGTGCTGCTGCTGGTGCTGCCGATCGCGCACAACCTGCCGCTGGCCTGCCCCGGGATCCAGGGGTATTTTTTTAATGGCGGCAAGGTAGTGCTTTCCACCAGCACCAAACCGGAAGACATGTTCGCCTTGATCCAGCAATACCGGGTGACACACCTGAAAGTGGTGCCGGCGCTGCTGATCCGCCTGATCAATTCGCCCGCCATCGGCGACTTCGACCTCTCCTCGCTGAAGGTGATCCAGAGCGGCGGCCAGCGCATGCAGCCCGAGGTACGCCTGCGCACCAAGCAACTGATCCCCAGCGTCACCGTGCAGGAAAATTTCGGTATGTCCGAGGGCATGCTGTTTTTCGTCGCCCTCGACGACCCGGAAGACGTGCGCCTGGAAACCTGCGGCCGCCCGATCTGCCCGGACGACGAAGTGCTGCTGCTGGATGAAGAAGGCCGCGAAGTGCCAAAAGGCGAAACCGGCGAGCTCACCTGCCGCGGCCCCTATACCCTGCGCGGCTACTTCGGCGTGTCGGAGTACAACGCGCGCCAGTTCACGCCCGACGGTTTTTACCGCACCGGCGACCTGATGCGCCTGCACCCCAGCGGCAACTACGTGGTCGAAGGCCGCAAGAAGGACCTGATCAACCGTGGCGGCGAAAAAATCAGTGCCGAGGAAATCGAAAACCTGATCCTGATGCATCCGTCAGTACAAAACGTCGCCTGCGTCGCCATGCCCGACCCGAATATGGGCGAGAAAACCTGCGCCTGCGTGATATTGCGTACCGGCCAGCAGTTGGCGCTGAAGGAGCTGACCGAATTCCTCATCGGCCGCGAGATCGCCAAGTTCAAGCTGCCCGAGCGCCTCGAATTGCTGAACGAATTCCCGGTCTCCACCTTCGGCAAGGTGTCGAAAAAAGCCCTGGTCGAGATGGTCACCGGCAAACTCGCCGCCGAGGCGAAATAAGGACTCAACCAAATGCGCATCATCGATTTGCACTGCTACCCCGGCACCCAGGAATGGATCAATGCCCAGGGCCCTTACCCCGCCGAACTGGCGCGCTACTGGAAGCGGGAGTGGACCGGCAAGACCGAAGAGGCCGTGCTGAAGGACTTCGAAGACGCCGGCGTTCAGGCCGTGCTGGTGGCGCTTGACCTCGAGACCACCGTCGCCACCAAGCCCGTCACCAATGAAGACGTGCACGCCATGTGGAAGCGCCACCCGGAGCGCATCATCCAGGCCTGGGGCGCGGTCGAGCCGGCCAAGGGCGAGATCGCGATGCAGCAGGTGAAAAAGGCGGTGAACGAGCTGGGACTGATCGGCTTTCACTTCCACCCCATCATGCAGCACTTCGCGGTCAACGATCATCGCTACTACCCACTGTTCGAGGTGATCAATGAACTGAAGGCGGCGGTGATGATCGACGTCGGCACCACCGGCATGGGCGCCGGCATGCCCGGCGGCAACGGCGCACGTATTCGCCATGCGCATCCCTCGGCGATCGACGATCTGGCTGCCGACTTCCCGAACTTGAAAATCATCATGGCCCATCCCGGCTGGCCCTGGGTCGATGAGACCACCGCCGTGTGCCTGCACAAGGGCAACGTCTATTGGGAGATGTCAGGCTGGGCGCCGAAATACTTTCCCGGCAACCTCAAGGTCGACATGCGCGGCCGCCTGCAGGACAAGATCATGTTCGGCAGCGACTACCCGAGCATGCCCTACGAGCGCATCCTGAAGGAGTGGGGCGAGCTAGGCTACAAGGACGAGGTGATGGAGAAGATCTATCACGGCAACGCGGAGCGGATACTCGGCCTCTAGGCGGCCAGTCCATTCATCTGCAGGCGCAACAGTCGCCGCAGCTCCGCCACGCCGTCTTCGGCTCTTGGCTCGGGCGCGGCGATCCACCAGCGTACCGAGGCTGAATAGACGAAAAACAGCAGGCGCGCGATCAGTTCCGGCGGCTCGCTCTTGACCAGCGTGCCGGCGGCTTGGGCGGCAGCCACGCGCAGCGCGATACCCTCGATCAGGCGCTGGCGGATGGCATGGAACTCCACCGCGTGCTTGCCCTCGGAGTAGAAGGTGAGCTCCTGCAGCAGGATGCGCGCCAGCGCCGGGCGCGTGGCGAAAAAGCGGAAATGGGCGCCGCAGATGACGATCAGTTCTTCCAGCAGGTCGGCGCCGGTGAGGGTGACGGCCAGCGTCTCGTCGGTGAGGGCACCGAGTTCCTCGTTGAAAATCAGGAACACCAGGTCGCGCTTGTCGGCCGCGTAGTTGAACAGAGTGCCGAGGCCGACGCCGGCCTGCTGCGCGATGTCGCGCAGGGTGGCGCTGGCGTAGCCGTCGCGGGTGAAGCACTCGGCGGCGGCGGCGCGGATGCGCTCGCGCTTGTCCAGCTTGTTGCGCTCGCGCAGCGCCAGGCCGGCCGGTTTGGCGGCGCGGGGAGCGGCGGGCATAGCGGTGGTCGACACGTGGCGGATTGAGGTCGCAGGAAAGAGGCGCGGGCGCCGGGTGCAGGCGAATATAGCCGAAATCGGCGCCGGACCTAAGCCGCCGGCAATTCCGGATAATTATTTGACAAAAGCAAGCAATTAACTGACTATGGCATGTAATTGAACAATGTCCCTGAATCCGCCATGGCCCGTTCCACCGTTCCCGGCATTGTCCCCGCCCGACATCCCGCCGCGCCCGCCAAGCATCCCGCCGAGTCCGGTCTGGCCGCCCGCGCGCAGGCGATGCGCCGCTTCAACCGCTTCTACACCCGGCAGATCGGCGCGCTGCGCGAAGGCCTGCTGCAAAGCCCCTACTCGCTCACGCAGGTGCGCCTGCTTTACGAACTGGCGCACCGCGACGGCCTCTCCGCGACCACGCTGGGGCGCGAACTGGGCCTGGACGGCGGCTACCTCAGCCGCACCCTGGCCGGTTTCGAAAAGCAGGGCCTGATCCGCAAATCGCCCGCACCCACGGACGCGCGGCAGAACATTCTTTCCCTCACCCCAAAGGGCCGCAAGGTGTTCGCGCCCCTGGGCCGGCGCTCGCAGGAAGAGGCCGAGGCGCTGCTTGGCACGCTCGCGCCCGCCGCGCAGTCGCGCCTGGTGGAAGCCATGCAGGCCATCGAGCAACTGGTCGAGCCGGCGGCCCCGGGCGGCGCGGCGCCTTATTTGTTGCGGCCGCATCAGCCCGGCGACATCGGCTGGGTGATCTCGCGCCACGGCGCGCTGTACGCGCAGGAGTACGGCTGGGACGTGACCTTCGAGGCCTTCGTCGCCGAAATTGCGGCGGAGTTCGTCCACAAGTTCGACCCGCAGTGGGAGCACTGCTGGATCGCCGAGCGCGACGGCGTCAACGTCGGCGCGGTGTTCGTGGTGCGCGAGTCGAAGCAGGTGGCCAAGCTGCGCATGCTGATCGTCGACCCCTCGGCGCGCGGCATGAAGCTGGGCCATCGCCTGGTGGAAGAGTGCATCCGCTTCGCGCGCGCAAAGGGCTACCGCGAGCTCACGCTATGGACCAACGACTGCTTGCACGCCGCGCGGCGCATCTACCAGCAGGCCGGCTTCGTGCTGCTGAAGGAGGAGAAGCACCACTCCTTCGGCGTCGACCTGGTGGGACAGAACTGGGAGCTGAAGCTCTAGCTCGGCATGAGTACCGGGCCGCTGGGCGCGGTCAGGGGATGGATGCGCCATTGCGCTGCCGCCTCGTCGTACTCGAAATACAGCGGCGTGGCGTTGGCGATGTACTCGGTCTTCAGCTCGATGTTCAGCGCGAAGGCCAGCACATAGAGATTGCCGCCATGCGCCACCAGCAACGTCGGCACCTCGTCGGCCAGCAGTGTCTCGGCGGCGTCGCACATGCGGGTGACGAAGTCGGCGGCCCGCTCGCCGTTCACGGGGTCCTGGCTCCAGTTCAGGCCCACCGAAGTGGTGCCGACAAGGTCGCCGAACCAGCGCTCGCGCAGGCGCGGTTCCGGTATCGCGGTCTTGCCGCAGGCGCGCGCCACCGTCTCGGCGGTCTGCCAGGCGCGCATCATGGTGCTGCCGTAGATGCGCGTGAAGGGCTCGCCCTTCAGCGCCCGGCCCGCCGCCTCTGCCTGCTCGAAGCCGCGCGCATTGAGCGAGATCTCGGCGTGCTGGATGGTGCGGGTAGCGTTGCCCTCGGTCTCGCCGTGGCGCAGGAACCAGAAGCGCTTTGCCTTCAGTTTCAGCGGCGCGCGCAGCTTGGCCCAACGCAACATCTCCTGCAGGCCAAGTTGCTGGAAACGGGTTTGCCAATCTTCGGTGGGGTTGCTCATGCGGGGTCCGTGCGATGCGCTGCCGAATTCAAATGCGGCCGTGACCTGCAGTGTAACCGCGCCGGGCGTGCCACCGCTCAGCGTAAATCAATCGGGAGAAGCGCATCGATAAGCGCGCGAATTCACTCGCTCAATTGACCCGGCGAAATTCATTGATCGGGACTATCAACCGCCCATGCGCAAACGCAGTATTCGTTTCGGCCCCGGCGGTGCATAATCGCGGGCTGTGATTTTTCCGACCCCGCGGCCAGGCCCGGGGCCTTTTCCGCGTGCCCCCGGCGCGCCCCTTACCTACGCTGGAGATTTTTTAATGGCCAATTACGGTTTTCGCATCCTGCCCGCCCCCAAGCGCCCGACCGCGGCGCTGCTGAAGAAATTCAAGAACGTGGTCGCCGCCCACCTGTCCGACAGCATGGGCCGCATCCAGGGCGCGGTCGACCTGCAGCCGATGCACAAGGGTGGCCACATGCTGGGTGTGGCGCTGACCGTGCGCGTGCCCCCGGGCGACAACCTGATGGTGCACAAGGCGATCGACATCGCGCTGCCCGGCGACGTCATTATTGTGGATGCGGGTGGTGAAACCACCACCGCCATCATCGGCGAAATCATGAGCACCCACGCCGCCAAGCGCAAGGTCGCCGGCATGGTGATCGACGGCGCCATCCGCGACGCCGGTGCGCTGGCCAAGTCCACCTTCCCGGTCTACGCGCGCGGCGTCTCGCATCGCGGCCCGTACAAGGACGGCCCTGGCGAAATCAACGTGCCGATCTCGGTCGGCGGCATGGTGGTGATGCCCGGCGATATCATCGTCGGCGACGAGGACGGCATCGTTGCCGTGCCGCAGGCGCTGGCCGCCGAGCTGATCGATAAGGCGTGGAAAAAGGCAGCCGACGAGGCCGAGACCTTCAAGCAAATCTCCAAGGGCACCATCGACCGCAGCTGGGTGGACAAGGCGCTCAAGGCAAAGGGCTGCGAGATGTAAACCATCGGACAAAAGTAAAAACCTACTTTTGTCCGGCCTGTACAGTCAAAATCGCCGGCCTCAGTTACGTAAATGAGCGGACGATTTTTTGGAACTAAAAATCAACGAAAAAGCGCGCGCGATCGTCCGGCAGCTTGCTCCGGAATCGCGCGGCGCGATGAGAGATCGACATGACTTTTCGAGTCCCTGAAGTTGAAACCGGCACCCGTCCCGAACTCGCCGAGCAGGAAGGCCGCATCCTGAAGGCGCGTGGGCGTGTCTCCGCGCTTTACAAGATACTGATCAACAGCCCGGCCATCTGCGATGGCTGGGAGCAGATGCTCTCCGCGGTGCGCAACAAATCGTCGCTGAATGCGGCGATCCGCGAAATGATCATCCTGCGGGTGGCGGTGCTCAACGGCGCGTCCTACGAGTTCGAGGCGCACATTCCGCATGCGCAAAAGGCCGGCATGGCTGACGCCAAGATCGAGGCGCTGAAAAAGCCGGCGATCGACTCCGAATTCAGCGACCTGGAGCAGGCGATCCTTTCCGCCACCGACACCCTGACCAAGGACGTCAAGCTGACGGACGCGCAATTCGACCGCCTGCGCCCGCACTTCAATCCGGGCGAGCTGGTCGAGGTGATGGCCACCATCGGCGCCTACAACATGGTCTCGCGCTTCCTGATCGCGATGAACATCGTCGGTAAGCACTGAGTTGCCGCTCTGCCGCAGAGCCGTTCCCGCAAAAGCAGCGCCGCAGACATTTCGTGCCACTTGTTGACTTTGCGTCGCGCGGAGCGGTCGTCGCATTTTTGTTTCAAAAATCATCCGGCTCCACCGGTGATTTTTGATCGCGCCGGCCACTCAAAAGCAGGTTTGCACCTTTAATGAATTACTGGTTAAGTGGGCTGCGCCCCCCTTAACAACTCCCAATATTAGAGAGAGGCTAGCTTCCCCTCCCCTCGTTTCGGGACTTGTTCAGTGTTTCCTTAAGTGTTTATTTCATCCAGCCCACCAGCTTGCCGCTGCGCCGCTCGAACATCAGCATGTTGCCGTCGTCACGTCCGACCAGAGGCTGGAAGGAATAGTCCGACAGCGGCCCGGGGTGCGCTGCCTTGACGCGCGCAAGCTCACGCGCGATGTCGGCGTTGCTGCGCGCCAGCGCTTCCACGTCGGCGGAATTGGCGAGCGCTTTTTGCGCCGTCGCGCCGTTGAAGGCCAGGTAGCGGTCGCCCATACCGGGCAGGGCGCTGTTGCCGTCCGGGTTGGCGCGGCGCCGCAGTTCCATCTGCTGGTGCGGGTCGGCCGGCAGGTCCATCACCACGAAGGTAGGCGCCCAGTCGGCGCCGCGCAGGGCGCGCGGCTTGGCCATGTCCTGGGTCGCGGCTTCCACGCGCGGCCAGGGCACGGCGAAAAACGTGCCGTCGATATAGACCGCGAACACCGGGCGATAGCGCTCCATGGTGTAGGCGCCATAGACGAAGGCGACCACCTGCACCAGCGCGATGATGGCGAGGTCGCGCCGCCACTCAGGCTTGGCGCGGTTGAACACCACGAAGGTCAGCATGGGGCCGAGGATCACGTCGACCACCAGCAAAATGCGCAGCACGCTGATGCCGCCGTCGATCCAGAAATACGGCGGTGGATAGAGCAGGAACCACATCGCCGCGGCCAGCGCGCCGGTGGCGCTCGCGCTCAGGGCCAGGTGGATCAGCGCGGCAAAAACCTTCTCGCGCAACAGGGCCTGTGAAATGGCGGCCATCTTCTTCTCCGAGGATGAGGGAGGGGCAGGCACCGCGAACAGCGTCTGGTGCCTCCTGGTTCAACGCTTATTCAACATGGTAACGCGTGACCCGTTCGACTTCCTTCTTCGAGCCGATCACCAGGCCCACACGCTGGTGCAGTTCTTCCGGCTGCAGCTCCATGACGCGCTTGCGTCCTGTAGTGGCAGCACCGCCCGCCTGCTCGACGATGAAGGCCATCGGGTTGGCCTCGTACATCAGGCGCAGCCGCCCGCCGGGGCGCTTGGCGTCGACCGGGTACATGAAAATGCCGCCGCGGGTGAGGATGCGGTACAGATCCGCCACCATCGAAGCAATCCAGCGCATATTGAAGTCCTTCTTGCGCGGGCCGGTGGCGCCTGCCACTACCTCGTCGATGTAGCGCCGCACCGGCGCTTCCCAGTGGCGCTGGTTCGACATATTGATGGCGAACTCGGCTGTCTCCTCGGGAATCTGCACATTCTCCTGAGTCAGCACGAAGCTGCCCTGCTCGCGGTCCAGGGTGAACACCGCCACGCCGTCGCCGAAGGTCAGCACCAGCAGGGTGGAGGGGCCGTAGACCGCGAAGCCCGCCGCCACCTGCTTGGTGCCCGGCTGCAGGAACGCCTTTTCGTCAGGCTCGGTGACGCCGTCGGGGCAGCGCAGTACGGAGAAAATCGTTCCTACCGATACATTGACGTCGATATTCGAAGAGCCGTCCAGCGGGTCGAACAGCAGCAGGTATTCGCCCTTGGGAAAGCGGTGCGGAATCTGGTGCGGCTGCTCCATTTCTTCTGAAGCCATGGCCGCCAGGTGGCCGCCCCATTCATTGGCTTCGAGCAAAATCTCGTTGGAAATAACGTCGAGCTTTTTCTGCGCTTCGCCCTGCACATTGTCGCTGCCGGCGCTGCCCAGCACATCGGCCAGCGCGCCCTTGGCGACGGTATTGGAAATCGCCTTGCAGGCGCGGGAAACGACTTCGATCAACAGCCGCAGGTCGGAAGGAATCGACTGCTTGTCGCGTTGTTGTTCAATCAGGTAGCGGGTCAGCGACACGCGGCGCATGCGGAACTCCAGTAGCTTGGTTGACAAACCGCCAATTATCCCATGTCCGCATTGCGCGGCGGTGACCTTGCGCCGGTCCGACCCGTCAGGCCGTTTTTTCCTTCTCCTTCTTGAACGGATTCACCTCGGGCGCCTCGTCGTGCTGCGCAAAGCCCAGCAGGCGCCGCGTCACCTGGTTGATCAGCGGCTGCTGGTGGCGCATCCACACCCACATCGGCTGCGGCTTGGCGCCCAGGCGCGCCTTCGGTTCCAGTGCCGTGCGTCCGAGCGAAATGCGTGCCGCACCCATGGCGATCAGATGCTCGATGGCCGCATGCAGTAGTCGCAGGTAGATCGGCAGGTCGGCGGAGGCCGCGCGGTCGAAACCGATGTGATACGCCACCCCGGTCTCGCCGTCTTTCAGGCAGCCGATGAAGCCGAGCATCAGCTCTCCTTGCATCAGCGCGATCACCCGTAGCCGATTGCCCGCCGCCGCCGCCAGCGCCGGCCAGTAGCTCTCGGGCAAAGTCACCGGGCGCAGGCTGGCGTTCTGGTGCACTTCCAGGTACAGCGCCTGCAAGCGCGCGGCAACCGCGCCCACGTCCTTCACCACCACCAGCTTGCAGCCTGCTTCCTCGATCGGCTTGATGATCTGGTTTTTCACCGCGCTGCGGTACTTCGAAGCCATGCCGGCCAGGTAGCCTTCGTGATTTTTCCACGCCGGGTTCAGCTCCAGCACCATGTTGGGCTCGGTCTCCACCGCATGAAAACTGAATTTCTCCAGGATGCGGCTGGCCTTGAGTTCAGGCGCCGTCAAGTCCTTGGCCAGCACGAAATTGGTCTGGCCGGAAAGCTTCTCGGCGCGGCGCACGCGATACAGCACCTCGGCGATCGCCGGCCACACCGTCTCCGGCGGGGTGCCTTCGGCGAAAGCCGCGGCGTGAAAGCCGTAGGAGAGCAGGTTGCCGCATACCAGCACGCGCTGGCGCACCCGCTCGTTCAGCGTCGCCGCTGCCGGCTTGGCAAGGTGGCGGATCAGGCGCTTGGCCGGGTTGCGGCTGGAGGCGACTGCAGATCCCTCCTTGCGCATGCGCGCCGCCTCGATGCGCACCAGTTGCATGTTCAGCGCCGCCACCGGCGCGCCGTCGCGGTAGATCAGCGCGTAGCGGGGCGCCAGGTTCTCCGGCCCGGCGGTTTCCAGCACCCGCAGGTAGCTGCGCTCGAAAAAGAAGCCGGCGTCGGCGGTGACGGCGTCCCAGTGCGCCGGGTTGACGTAATCGATGCCGTCGGCAATCGCGAATTCGAGTTCGGAGGGGCGGCGCAGGGCGCGCTTGTCTTTCAAGTTACTGCGGTAGTGGGCGAGGATGGACATGGCGAGCGGGGGCTGTTGAAATTATTGTTGATTTGAGATTCGTCCATCCTACCGCAACAGCCTGCCGGCGACACCGCCGCGCCGCCGTTCAGCGCGGCATCGCGCGCGCTATCAACGCTTCGAAGGGCAACCGGGCCGGCAGGCTGCCGAAGGCCAGGCCCCAGTCGCCTTCCAGGCGTGACGCGCAAAAGCCATCCGCCACAAACTCCGGCGCATGGCGCAGCAGCAGCGACGCCTGTATTGCCAACGCTACCTCCTGCGCCAGGCGCCGCGCATCTGCTTCCTGCAGGTCGCCGGCGGCGATGCGGTCCTTGAGGCGCGCCGTGTAGCGATCGTAGGCGGTATTGCGCCCTTGCGCGGCGTCCAGTTCCGCCGCCAGGACATGCAAGGCCTCGGGTCCCTTGCGCAGGGCGCGCAGCAAGTCCAGGCACATGATGTTGCCCGCACCTTCCCAGATGGAGTTGAGGGGCATCTCGCGGTACAGCCGTGCCATGCCGTTCTCCTCGACATAGCCGTTGCCGCCCAGCATCTCCATGGTCTCCTGGCAAAAGGCCGCGCCGCGCTTGCAGATCCAGAACTTCGCCACCGGCGTCAGCAGGCGCCGCAACAAGGTCTCGCCGCGCTCCTCGCCGGCGTCGAAGGCGCGCGCTAGGCGTAGCGCCAGCGCGGTGGCGGCTTCCGACTCCAGCGCCAGGTCGGCGAGCACGTTTTGCGCCAGCGGCTGTTCGGCCAGCAAGCGGCCAAACACCCGACGCTGCGAAGCGTGGTTCAGCGCCAGGGCCAGGGAGCGGCGCATCAGCCCGCAGGTGCCCAGCGAGCAGTCCAGGCGCGTCATCGTCCCCATTTCGAGAATGGTCGGCACGCCGCGCCCTTCCTCGCCCACCGCCCAGGCGCGTGCGCCGTGGAATTCGACTTCCGAACTGGCATTGGCGCGATTGCCCAGCTTGTCCTTCAGGCGCTGGATCTGGATGGCGTTCACCGTGCCGTTGGGGAGAATGCGCGGCAAAAAGAAGCAGGTCAGGCCCCCCGGCGCCTGCGCCAGCACCAGGAAGGCATCGCACATCGGCGCGGACATGAACCATTTGTGGCCGGTGATGGCATACAGATCACCGTATTCATCGCGGCCTTCGTGCAGGGCGGTGGTGGTGTTGGCGCGTACGTCAGAGCCGCCCTGTTTTTCCGTCATCCCCATGCCCATGGTGACGGCGCTCTTTTGCGCCGCCGGGACAAAACGCGGGTCGTATTGGCGGCCGTACAGTTTCGGCAGCCAGGCCGCCGCCAGTGCGGGGTTGAACTTCAGCGCCGGGATCGCCGCATAAGTCATCGACACCGGGCACAGCACGCTGGCTTCCACCTCGGTGAACAGCATGAAGGCGGCGGCGCGTCTCACGTGGCCCGCCCGCGCGCCCTCTGCCCATGGCTCGGTATGCAGGCCCCAGCCCAGTGCCGCGCGCATCAGCGCGTGATACGCCGGGTGAAACTCCACCTGGTCGATGCGCCGGCCGAAACGGTCATGCGTTTTCAGTTGTGGCGTGAACTGATTCGCCAGCGCGCCGGCTTCGAACATCTGGGCCGACCCCAGTTGGACACCGATGGTTTCGAGAAAGCCGGCGTGCATCGCGCCGCCGTTGGCGGCGAGCGCGTCGCGCATCGCGCGATTGGTCGAAAACAGGTTGTAGTTCTCCAGCGGCGCCGACTGGTTCAGTACCTCATGGGTGGCATCCGAGCCGGGCAAGACGTGGGGCGCATGCATGGCAATCTCCTGCGAGACGACGCCCAAGTCTACGCCGACCGCGCCGCACCGGCCAGGCGCGCCCGCGGCAAAACCCGAGTCGTGCGCGCCCCGCCGCTGCATTAGACTAGGTGCCCAAACCGCTTTCCGGACCCGCCGACCATGATCAACACCCCGCTGCTGCAGAACCTGGCCTTGCCCATCATCGGCTCGCCGCTGTTCATCGCCAGCAGCCCGCAGCTGGTGGTGGAGCAGTGCAAGGCCGGCATCGTCGGCGCGTTTCCCGCGCTCAATGCGCGCCCGGCCGACCAGCTCGACGTGTGGCTGAGGCAGATCAAGGGTGAACTGGCGGCGCACAAGGCGGCCAACCCCGGCGCGAAGGTCGCGCCCTTCGCGGTGAACCAGATCGTGCACCAATCCAACGACCGGCTGCAGCACGACATCGAGGTCTGCCTGAAGCATCAGGTACCGGTGTGGATCACCAGCCTGCGGGCCCCGCCCAAGGAGTTGCTCGACGCGGTGCATTCCTACGGCGGCATCGTGCTGTCGGACGTCATCAGCATCCGCCACGCCAAAAAGGCGCTGGAGGCCGGCGTCGATGGCTTGATCCTGGTTGCCGCCGGCGCCGGCGGCCATGCCGGCGCGCTCTCGCCCTTTGCCCTGCTGGGCGAGGTGCGCACCTTTTACGACGGCATCGTGGTGCTGGCCGGCGCCATCACCAAGGGCGAGCATGTGCTGGCCGCCCAGGCAATGGGCGCCGATCTTGCCTACATGGGCACGCGCTGGCTCACCACGCTGGAGGCCAACACCAGCGACGCCTACAAACAGGCGATTGTCGAATCAACAGCCGCCGACGTGATCTACACCAATCTCTTCACCGGCGTGCATGGCAACTATTTGCGCAAGGGCATTGTCAACGCCGGGCTGGATCCGGAGAATCTGCCCGTTTCCGACCCGTCGAAAATGAACTTCGGCGGCAGCGCAGCGGCCAAGGCCTGGAAAGATATCTGGGGCGTTGGCCAGGGCGTTGGGCTGATCCACAAGATCGGCACCGTGGCGGAGGCAGCGGCGCAACTGCAGGCGGAGTATGCTGCGGCGCGCAGCCGGATCGCGGCCTTGCCGTAGCAGGGCCGGCAGCAAAGCACGCCGCGAAAAAGCGGCGGCGAAACAAAACAACAATCGGAGACCACCATGCATCTCTTGCACACTGTCCCTCGCTTTACCTTTCGTGCCATCGCGCTGGCGCTCGGCCTGTCTTGCGCCGTCGGCACCGTCTACGCGGCCCAGGACGCGGCGCCCGCCAAATCTTCCAAAGCGCCCAAGTCGCACGACATGCGCCTGGTCGGCTACAACGACCTGCAGGCCCGCAGTGCCTACCAGCCGACGATCGAGCATCAAGGCAATCGCTACATCGCCTATATCGGCCACCACGGCGGCAATGCCGACATCCCGCAGCCGGTCAACCCGACCACCGGCCAGCCCGAATACAACGGTACTTCCATCGTCGACGTCACCGACCCGCATCACCCCAAATACCTGAAGCACATTCCCGGCCAGCCGGGCCTGGACGAGCAGGGCGGCGCGCAAATGGCGCGCGTCTGCTCCGGCAAGGAACTGCCGCATGGCGACCCCGCCAAGTTCTACCTGCTGCGCACCAACGGCGGCATCGGCCACCAGATCTGGGACGTCACCACGCCGGAAAATCCCACCCTGCTGATCGACGTCGTCACCGGCCTGAAGGACACACACAAGAACTGGTGGGAGTGCGACACCGGCATCGCCTACCTGGTATCTGATGGCCGCCCGGACGGCTGGCGCGTCGCGCGCATGACCAAGATTTTCGACTTGTCCGACCCGCTGCATCCCAAGTTCATTCGCGACTTCGGCATCGCCGGGCAGGAGCCGGGCTCGACCATGGACCCGATCCCGCAAGGCGTGCACGGCCCGATGCGCGCCGGCAACCGCATGTTTTTCGGCTACGGCACCTCGCGTGGCGGCATCATCCAGGTACTGGACCGCGACAAGCTCCTCAAGGGTGACCCCAATGTGCCCGAGGCGGACCGCTTCAAGCCCACCCCCGCCAACCTGCTCTACCCGCAGCTCGGCCGCCTCGACCAATACCCCACCGTCGGCGCGCACACCGTATTCCCGCTGCTCGACATGCCGGTGCCCGATTTCGCGAAGGACAGCAAGGGCGCCAAGCGCGACTTCATCGTCGTCACCAGCGAGTCCACCGCCAACGAGTGCCGCGAAGACCGGCAGATGATGTACATGGTCGATCTGAGCGACCAGACCAAACCCTACTCAGTCTCCAACTTCAACGTGCCGGAAAGTGAAGGCCACTACTGCGACGTCGGCGGCCGCTTCGGCACCCACTCCTCGCAAGAAAGCTACACGCCGATCTACTATCGCCGCCTGATGTTCCTCGCCTATTTCAACGCCGGCCTGCGCGCGGTGGACATTCGCAACCCCTGGTCGCCGAAGCAGGCGGCGTTCTACATCCCCGCCATCACCAAAAACACCGCCAAGCGCTGCGTCAAGGTGAACGACGTCGACCGCTGCAAGGTGGCGATCCAGACCAACAACGTCGAGGTCGATGATCGCGGCTACATCTACATCGTCGACCGCGCCAACACCGGCATGCACATCATCGAACTCAGCGGCGCAGCGCGCCGGATTGCCAATTTCAACAAGTAGCGTGGCGGACGGGGCAAGGTATGCCCCGCGCCAAATTGGCCCGGCATTGCTACAATTGACGTTAACGTAAACGTCAACATCAACATCAAAAAGCCGCTCCGCCGGGAGCGGCCGGGACAAAGCATGGCCGTCATCGAAAGCAAGATCAATCCGCGTTCTCCCGAGTTCAAGGCCAATCACGCCGCGCTCGCCGCGGCTGTTGCCGATCTGAAGCAGCAGGTCGGGCAATTCTCCGTCGGCGGCTCCGAAGAGGCGCGCCAGAAGCACTTGTCGCGCGGCAAGCTGCTGCCGCGCGAGCGCGTCGAGCGCCTGCTCGACCCCGGCACGCCCTTTCTCGAATTCTCGCAACTCGCCGCCCACGGCATGTACAAGGGCGACGCCCCCGGCGCCGGGCTGATCACCGGCATCGGGCGCGTCTCCGGGCGCGAATGCCTGGTGGTGTGCAACGACGCCACGGTCAAGGGCGGCACCTATTTCCCGATGACGGTGAAAAAACACGTGCGCGCCCAGGAGATCGCCGAGCAGAACAACCTGCCCTGCATCTACCTGGTCGACTCCGGCGGCGGCAACCTGCCGAACCAGGAAGACGTGTTTCCAGACCGCGACCACTTCGGCCGCATTTTCTACAACCAGGCCAACATGTCGGCCAAGGGGATCCCGCAAATCGCCGTCGTGATGGGGTCCTGCACCGCCGGCGGCGCCTACATGCCGGCGATGTCCGACGAAGCCATCATCGTCAAGAATCAGGGCACGATTTTCTTGGGCGGCCCGCCGCTGGTAAAGGCGGCCACCGGCGAAGTAGTCAGCGCCGAAGAACTCGGCGGCGGTGACGTACATACGCGTGTTTCCGGGGTCGCCGACCACCTGGCCAACAACGATTTGCATGCGCTCACCATCGCGCGGCGCATCGTCGGCAACCTGAACTACGTCAAGACGCACACGCAGCACATCGTCGAGGTGCGTGAGCCCGCGTATTCGCCCAGCGAAATCTACGGCGCGGTGTCCTCCGATTCGCGCAAGCCCTATGACGTGCGCGAAGTCATCGCCCGCATCGTCGATGGCTCCGAGTTCGACGAATTCAAGGCGCGTTACGGCACCACCCTGATCACCGGCTTCGCGCGCATCTGGGGCATGCAGGTCGGCATCATCGCCAACAACGGCATCCTCTACTCGGAGTCCGCGCTCAAGGCCACGCACTTTATCGAACTCTGCTGCCAGCGCAACATCCCGCTCCTCTTCCTGCAGAACATCACCGGCTTCATGGTCGGCAAGAAATACGAATCCTCCGGCATCGCCCGCGACGGCGCCAAGATGGTCACGGCCGTCTCCACTGCCAAGGTGCCCAAGTTCACCGTGATCATCGGTGGCTCTTTCGGCGCCGGCAACTACGGCATGTGCGGCCGCGCCTTCAACCCGCGCTTTCTCTGGATGTGGCCGAACGCGCGCATTTCCATCATGGGCGGCCCGCAGGCGGCCAGCGTGCTTTCGACCATCAAGCGCGACGGCATCGAAGGCAAGGGCGGCACCTGGAGCGCCGAGGAAGAAGCCGCGTTCAAGCAGCCCATCCTCGACCAGTACGAGCACCAGGGCCACCCTTACTACGCCAGCGCGCGCATGTGGGACGACGGCGTCATCGACCCGGCCGACACCCGCCGGGTGCTGGGTCTCGCCATGTCCGCCACTCTCAACGCGCCGGCGGAGCAGACCAGGTTCGGCCTTTTCCGCATGTAGGCGCTGGCGTGACAACAGCACTCGCCACCCCGGCCTGCCCCTGCGGCAGCGGCAAGCCCTTCGCCAGCTGTTGCGAGGCTTACCTGCGCGGCAACGCGCAGGCGCCGGACGCCGAAGCGCTGATGCGTTCGCGCTACACGGCGTACACGCTGATGGATGAGCCCTACCTGCTCGCCACCTGGCATGCCAGCACCCGTCCCACAGCGCTCAAATTGACAGAGGGCGATGCGAACGCACAGCCGCAATGGATCGACCTGAAGGTCAAGGCGCACAAAGTTGAAGACGCGTCCCACGCCAGCGTCGACTTCGTCGCCCGCTACCGCATCAACGGTAAGGCACGCAAGCTCGAGGAGCTAAGTTATTTCGTCAAGGAGCAGGGCCGCTGGTACTACCTCAGCGCCTACGCCTGACTGCGCAGTCTCCGCCCGGCAGCGGGACTACTTCTGCTCGAACACCTTCTGCGCCACCAGCGCGCATTCCTTGATGTGCTGCCGTCCCACGTACTGCATGGCGGCAAAGCCGATGGACGCCGACAGCGCCGTGCCGGCGATCGGCACATACTTTGCCGCCTGCTTCACCGTCAGCCTCACGCCCACGGCTTTGAGCGCCTCAATCACCAGTTCACGCGTCACCAGCTTGCCCACCATTGCCCCGCCGATGCCGACAATGGCCTTGTAGACGATCAGTTGCTTGTTCGGCGACAGATCCTCGATCTGCGCCGGCGTCAGGCCGAACTCGCGGTTGATCTGCGGGATCAGGCGCAGCAGCGCCGCTGCATCCACCGCGATGTCGATACCCGGCAGGGGGATGATCGAAGCGGCCGAGGCGAATGCCGCCGTCTTGGTCAGCAGCTTGCGCGAACGCGCCTTTGCCGCCTCGATTTCCGGCTGGTTGCGCGGCAAGGCGATCAACTCGCCCGTTTTGGCGGCGGTCTGTTTGGGTACCGCGCTGCGGCGGAAGCTCAGGTTCATGGCTGTCAGACTACAGGCTTTCGGCTCGTTCGCCCGTCGGCCCGTCTCCTACAGGCTCCGATGTAGGCCGCACCCCTACACCATTTAACGCGACCGCCGACAGGCGCGGCCGGGCCGGTGACCTAAGCTAAGCGCAGTTCGAGGCTCAAGGCATTGGCAATGCAGGTCCCAACTGCATGCAGGGCCGTCCGTCTGAACCACCGCCATCAACTACTGGAAAGCCTCATATGAACACCGCCAATCCCAGCGTCACCAATTTCTCCAAGCCCGCCCCCGGCGAAGCGATGATCGGCCAGGCCGCCGCCACCGCCCACCAAGCGATCGACTCCGCGGCCGGCCGCGTACCCGCCGCCGTGGACAAGGCCGCCGCCGCCGCGCATGGCGCCGTCGATAGCGCCGCCAATACCGCCAAGCCGGCCGCCAACTGGGCCGCCGAAAAAGTGGAAATCCTGAACAAAACGCAGGAAAAGCTGGTCGAAGACGCCCGTGTGCACGTCACCACCAACCCGCTGAAGGCCGTGGCGATCGCCGCTGGCGTCGGCTTCTTGCTGGGCCGCTTGCTCTAGAGAGCCGTGGCAGGGTCGGTCCGTACCCGGGCCGGCTGATTCAAAAGCGCCCACGACGGCCGTGGGCGCTTGCACATCGACGCTGCAATTACATTGGCGGCTTGAAGCCGTCGCGGCCGACATTCACGCGGCCGGCGGTGAAGCTGCCGTCGGCTTCCGGCTTGGCGCCGCCGATGAATACCAGCGCGCCTGGCTTGAGCAAGGAGGCGTCGCCGGGTTGGAAGGTAACGATGGGCACGCCCGCGGGGACGACGATCTTCTGCTTGCCTTCGCCCTTGTAGGTCAGGGTCATTTCGCGCCCGGAGGTGCTGTCGACCACGGCTTCGACGTTGGCGTTGGTCATGGTGGAGTTGGGCAGCAGGTCCCAGGCATAGCTGCCTTCGCCGCTGCCGCGCATGGCTTCGGGGAACACCAGCACTTCGAGCGCCTTCATGCTGCCGTCCGCCTGCTTCATCGACGCGGCGCCGACGAAGCTGCCCTGCTTGATGTCGGAAATGGCGATCGGCACCACCGCGGCAACGCTGTATTTTTCGTCCAGCTTGATCTTGACTTCATTGCCGGTGCGGGTCTTGACGGTAAGCACGTGGCCATCGAGGCCGACGATGGCGCCGCGGATGCGGGCCGGGGTCTGGGCCAGTGCGGGTGCGGCGGTGAGCAGGCTTAGCGCCAGGGCGGCGGCGAATTTGTACGGGTGCATGGTGTTCTCCTTTTTTTGTGAATCCGGGGAATGTCCCGCCGCGCGAACTCCTCCGGCGGTTTGAGGGACAAGCGGAATACGCACAATATGCCATGGCGGATGCGTAGGAGGAACGATCATCCGGAAATGGCTTGGCGGGGCGGAGGGCTGAACCGGTTACAGGCAATCAAACTGCCCGCCAAGCGAGCCGTTTGAAAGAGAGAGCCTGCCAGGCGCCTTTCGTGCATCTCTAGCCCAGAAAATTGTCCGGCTTCGCCGGCGATTTCTGCAATGCAGGCCGCTCAAAGTAGGGGTGTACTTTTGAGCGATTTTTAAACGCCCCAGAGGATGTCCTTGTTCTGCTGCGCTGCCGCCTCCAGCATATCGACGAAGGGCTTGACCCGGGTATGCAGGGGCACGACATCCGCGCCGCCGGCCTCGGCCTTTGCTTCGTCCTCGGGCTTGAGCTTTTTCTCGCCGGCCTGGGCACCCGCGCCGCGCAGCTTGGCGGCGGCGGCGCCCGCTTCGGCGGCGGTGATCACGCCGCGGGCGCCGAAGTCCTTGCCGATCAGTTCCAGTACTTGCTTGGCGTTGGCGTCGAGCATGGTGACGTCGCCGGCGGCCTTGGTGGTGAAGGTGATAGCCATGGGTTTTCCTTGTCCTTGTTTGTCTGACATGCCGGGTGAATCAGGCATGACTGTTGAGGATTGGACCATTGGCGAGGCGGAAAGTGCAACTGTGTTTTCTATGCGCCGAAGTGCAACTGATATTTGGCGCCATTGGAAAACAAGCAGGCGCCGGTGCCCAGGGCCGCGCTGTTGAGCGCATATTCGCAATTGACGAAGCTGCCGCGCGGTCCGGTGGCGCTGGCGATGCCCTTGCGATAGCCGCCGCCGATGCGCGGGACGCTGCCGTAGACCTCCTGGTGCACGCGCCCGAAGCCGGCGTAGGCATCGGGCACCCGGGTGGCCTCGCCCTGCAGGGTTTCGCCGTTGAAGGCAAGGGAAAAGCTGCCGTGGCCGTTGAGGCTGTCGGTGACGGTGGCGGCGAGCATGCCGCTGCGCGCGGCGATGTCGTTGACCGGATAGAGACGGGCGCTGTAGGTGGCGGCCACCGGCGCGGCGGGCAGGCCGCCGATCTGGTTGTACACCGGCGGCTGCGGGTTGATCGGCACGATGTAGCAGCCGGCCAGCGGCAGGGTGGCAAGCAGCGCGACGGCGGCGGCGCGCAGGTGGTGGCGGGAGAACATGGCAGCTCCTTCGGTTTGCGCGTCGATCGACGCGGAAGCCGGAAGCATCGGCGCAGGCAGCAACGCACGCAAAGTCGGCATATCGGGTCGCGCGCGGCAATGCCGGGCGTAGCGCGTCGCGCTACTTCGGGGTGTCCGCGCGAGTGCGGCAGCGCGTACCGCGCGTCGCCTAGCGGGGCCGGTCCTTTAGGCCGCGCTCCAGCCTGGCAGCGCCTTCGAGCAGGCGCTCGTCGCTTGCCGCGAAGCACCAGCGCACATAGCCCTCGGGCCCGAACGCGACGCCGGGCGCCAGGCCCAGGCCGTGGTTGGCGGCCAAGTGCTTGCACAGCGCCAGGCTGTCGCCGACGCCGTCGATCTTGAAAAAGGCATACATCGCGCCGGGCGGCGCCACCACGCTGACGCCCTCGATTTGCGCCAGGCGCGGCACCAGCACGTCGCGGCCGTGCTTGAGCCGGGCAACGAAGGCCTGGGTGACGGCTGCGCCCTTGGTGACGGCGGCGATGCCGGCGCGCTGCACGAAGCTCTGCGCGCAGCAGATGTTGAATTCGATCAGCTTGGCCAGATCGGCCAGCAGGGGCGGCGGGGCGACGATCCAGCCGAGGCGCCAGCCGGTCATCATCCACGACTTGGAGAAGGTGTTGGCGCTTACCACGCGGTCTTCCGGGGTGGCGATGTCGAGGAAGGAGGGCGCGCACGCGCCGGTATCGGGGCGCGTGGCGGGAACGGCATCGGGGCGCGTGGCAGGGTGCCCTTCGGTGAACACCAGCCGCTCGTAGGCATCATCGGCGACGATCCAGATGCCATGCTTGCGGCAATGGGCAAGAACGGCGGCCTGCTCGGCACGGCTCATGGTCCAGCCGGTGGGGTTGTTGGGCGAGTTGATCAGCACGAAGCGGGTGTCCGGGGTCAGCGTATCGAGCAGCTTTTGCAGGTTCAGGGTCCAGCCGGCGGCGCCGAAGTCCAGGCTCACCATGTGGACGTCGGCGGAGAGGATCTTCGGCCCCTGCGTCAGGTTCGGCCATAGCGGGGTGACGGCCACCACCCGGTCGCCGGGGGCGATCAGCGCCTGGAAGATCAGGGTCAGCGCGTTCATCCCCGAGTTGGTGACGGCGATGTTGGCCACCGAAGTCGCGCCGCCGTGCAGCCCGCGCACATAGGTGGCGATGGCTTCGCGCAGGGGCGGGATGCCGAAGCTGTGGGTGTAGAAGGTCTCGCCGTGGTCCAGCGACTCGATGGCGGCGGCGCGGATGAAGTCCGGCGTCACCTGGTCGGGCTCGCCGAACCAGAAGGGCAGCAGGCCCTCGCGGCCCATCGCGGCATTGGCCACCTCGCGGATTTTCGAGCCTTGCAGGCCATGCACCCCGTCGCGGGCGTAGAGGGTGCGGGCATCGACGGGCGCACCTTCAGCGTAGAGGGAGACAGCAGAAATATCGGCGGGAGCGTTCATTTCAGGCACAATTCGAGCTTGGAGTTTAAGGGCCGGGGCGTTCGCCCCACCCAGCACAAGTATTGTACGCAATGGCCGAATCGCATCAGGAAGTCGAAATCAAGCTCAAATGCCCGCGCAACAAGGTGGAGGCATTCCTCGAACATCCGATGCTGCACGCCCTCGACGGCCATGCCCGTCCGGAAAAGCACCGGATGATCAACATCTACTACGACACTCCGGACTACCTGCTGCGCAAGTCCAAGGTGGCGCTGCGCCTGCGGCGCATCGACAACACCTGGGTGCAGACCCTGAAGGCGCCGGGCAAGCGCCAGGGCGGGCTTTCCAGCCGCAAGGAATGGGAAATGCCGGTCAAGGGCGAGGCGCTGGAACTTGATCAGTTCAAGGGCAGCGAGGCCGATCTCGTGATCGAGGCGTTGCGCCAGCACGGCCTGGACGGCGCCCTGGTGCCGCAATTCCGCGTCGACTTCCAGCGCATGCTGTGGATGCTGCGGCCGTTTCCGCGCACCCAGCCGATGTTCCGCTCGGAAGTGGTGCTGGACCGCGGCGAAATCATCGCCAACGGCCATCGCGAGCCGGTCAGCGAGATCGAGATCGAGCTCAAGCACGGCCACATCAAGGAGCTGCAGCGGGTCGCCGACATGCTGATGCGCGACATCGGCCTGGAGGAAGAGACGGCCAGCAAGGCGCGGCGCGGCTACGCGCTGCTGTCGGCGACGGACTGACCTTTCGCCGCCGGCCGGCCTTTCACCCACCGATCGGCTTTTTATCCGCCTTTTCCTGGAATAAATTCTCCCGCCCCGCGGTCTTGCCTGATAGCGGGGACTTCGCGGCGCATCGGCGCCCGGCGCGTGCGCCGCCCGATGGACAAGGGAGAATGCAATGATCGAACGCTTACGCCGTTGCGGCGCCTGGGCCTGTGTCGGCCTGATGTTGTTGACGGGTTCCGCCTCCGCGCAGGAAGGCGCGGCCGATGCGGTGAATCGCTCTTCGCACCTGCAGATGCTCGCCGAGCGCATCGCGCGCAGCTATGCGATGCTCGGCCAGTCGGTGAGCGCGCCGCGCACCCAACGCCAGCTGGCGGCCGATCACGGCGCCTTTGAAGGCGACCTGGCGGCGCTGCGCGCGATGCCGCTCAATCCGGCGCAAAAGCAGAATCTGGCGCGCGTCGGCGAGGCCTGGGCGGGCTTTAAAGTGGTTGCCGGCCGCCCGGCAGCGCCGGCAGATGCGCCCGCCATGGCGCGCAGCAGCGCGGCACTGGGCGCGGCGACCGCCGATTGCACCGCTGCCCTGCGCAGCAAGGTGGTTGACCGCTTCGACGCCATCGGCCTGGCCGGCGCCACCCGCACCCTGTCGCAGCGCATGGCCAAGCTTTATTTCTACGCCACCTGGAATCTGCCGGCGCCGGAGGGTGCGGTCAATTTCAAGGCGCTGGAGCAGGAGTTCCGCTCATCGCTGGACAAGCTCTCCATTGCCCCGCAAAACGACGACTCGACCCAGGCCGACCTGGCGCTGGCGCAAAGCCAGTGGGTGTTTTTTTCCAGCGCCCTGGACAAGCTGCCCAGTGGAGAAGCAAAGCAGCAGCACATGGCCGACGTCGGCAAGGCCAGCGACGCGATGCTTGAAGTGCTCGAAGGGCTAGCCCAGAAATATGCCGCCAGCAAGGAGCAGGACTGGGCGAACTAGGGCGCACAGCCGGATGCCTGCGCCGCAGCCCCGTCGGGCTGCGCCGAGGTCAGGCGAGGTCAGGCGAGGTAGGACAGGCGCGAGCCACGCGGCAAATTGGCTGCCAGGAATTCCATCTGATCGGCGAGAATGCGGCGGTTGCGCAGGATCATGTCTTCCCACAGGCTGGGCGTATACGGCGCGTAGATCAGCGGCATGTTGATCTCGTGCGGCAGGCGGTTGCCCTTGCGCTGGTTGCAGGGACGGCAGGCGGAGACCACGTTCATCCAGGTGTCGCGGCCGTTGCGTGACAGGGGCACCACGTGCTCGCGCTCCAGGTCGCTGGCGTGCAGGTGGTCGCCGCAGTAGCCGCAGGTGTTCTTGTCGCGGCGGAACAGCTTGTCGTTGGTCAGCAGGGGTACGACGTCGAAGGGGTTGACCTTGCCGAAGCCGGCCACGCCGATGATCGAATTGACGGTAATCTGCGAGCGCAGGCCGGAGATGGCGTTGTTGCCGCCGTGCAGGGTGGCGATTTCGGCGCCGAGTTCCCAGATCACTTCACCGGCGGCATAGTGCAGCACCGCTTCTTCCAGCGTCAGCCACCCCTGAGGGATGCCGTTGCCCGTGAGTTTGAGAATCTGCACCACGAAAACCTCCCGATGAAGGATTACCGTATAACGCAGGGCGCCGCGAAGCGGAGGACAGGCTTCTCTTGGCGCCTGTCCGGCGCATCCGAAACCCGCTTTTGGCGGGTTGCGGCTGGGTTTTGCCAAACTTCTTCGGCTATTGTGCCAGCAACCCGGCATAAAAGCCAAGCTTCGCAATGGCTTAAGCCCTGCTGCTGATGCTGCGTATCAACATATAGCCGGCACTTATGACAGCAGATGGTGTCGCAATCTATTCAAAACAAGGCTGATTGACCTGTTTCGCCGATTCCGCCCCAAGAGTCTGCACCGGTAAAAACGCAGTTCGATGAATCCCGGGTGACGCCGGCATGACAAAAAAGAAAGCGCCAATTGAAAGTCCGCAGCAACGGCATTGAACTGGAAGTCGAGCAACAGGGGCCCGCCGACGGCCCGCCGCTGGTGCTGATCATGGGCCTGGGCATGCAGTTGCTCGGCTGGCCGGAGGCCTTCGTCGAGCTGCTGGCGCAGGCGGGCTTCCGGGTGATCCGCTTCGACAACCGCGATATCGGCCTCTCCACCAAGTTCGACGACTGGGGCTCGGCCGACCTGTTCAGCGGCGCGCTGCGCCACGCCTTTCGTCTTTCAGTCAATGCGCCTTACACGCTGGACGATATGGCCGAGGACACGGTCGGCCTGCTCGACGCCCTGGGCATCGCGCGCGCGCACATCGTCGGCGCCTCGATGGGCGGGATGATCGCGCAGCTGATTGCCGCCAAACATGCCGCGCGGGTGGAGAGCCTGACGTTGATCATGACCACCAGCGGCTCGCGCCGCCTGCCCGGGCCGACGCTGAAGGCGCGCCTGGCGCTGCTCTCGGCGCCCGCCAACCCGAACCAGATCGAGTCGGTGATCACCCACGGCAGCGGGGTCTACCAGGTGATCGCCAGCCCCGGCTTCCCGACCGAAGATGCGCTGGTGCGCGAGCGCATCGCGCTGGCGCTGAAGCGCTCCAACCACCCCCGCGGCATCGGCCGGCAGTTGCTGGCGGTGGCCGCCGGCGCGGACCGCACGCCACTGCTTGGGACAATCACCGCGCCGACCCTGGTGATCCACGGCCGCGCCGACCCCCTGGTGCCGGTGGCCAACGGCATCGACCTGGCCGAGCACATCGCCGGCGCCAAGCTGGAACTGATCGACGGCATGGGGCATGACCTGCCGGACGCGCTGTTGCCGCGCCTGGCCGCCAGCATCGCCGCCCACGCCCACGCCGCGCAAAAATAAAAACGCCCGGCTTGCCGGGCGTTTTTTATTTCGGCCAAGCGCGGTGCGATTATTCCATCTTGATGTTTTGCTTTTTCACGATGTCGCGGCGCAGCGCCAGTTCGCGCGCGGCGACCTGAACGAAGTGCTCGGGGGTGCCGCCGTCGGGGGTGGAACCGCCTTCGGCCAGGTGGCGCTTCACGTCCGCGTCCTTCAGCGTGGCATTGGCGGCGGCGTTGACCTTGGCGACGATGTCCTTAGGCAGTCCAGCGGGGCCGACCAGGCCATACCAGGCCATGTTGTTGGCTTCCTTCAGGCCCAGTTCGGCGAAGGTGGGCACGTCGGGCAGGGTATCGACACGCTTGTCGGACATCATCCCCAGGGCGCGCAGCTTGCCTGCCTTGATGAACGGCAGCGAGGAAGGCAGGTTGTCCATCTCGACTTCGACCTGGCCGGCGACGGTGTCGGTCAGCGCCGGGCCCGAACCCTTGTAGGGAATGTGGACCATGTAGGTGCCGGTGAGCACCTTGAACAGTTCGCCGTCGAGGTGCGAAATGCCGCCGGTGCCCGACGAGGCGTAGGAGAACTTGCCCGGGTTCTTTTTCAGCAGAGCGATGAACTCTTTCATGTTCTGCGCCGGCACCTTGGGGTTGATGGTCATCACGTTGGGCACGTTCACCAGGTTGATGATCATGCTGAAATCCTTGCCAGCGTCGTAGGGCATCTTCAGCGTGGTCGCGGGGATGGTGGCCAGGGTGGAGACGGTGGCCACGCCCAGGATATAGCCGTCGGGCGCGGACTTGGCCAGCGCGTCGGCGCCGATCATGCCGCCGCCGCCGCCGCGGTTTTCGATGATCACCGGCTGGCCCAGTTCGCGGCCCAGCTTGTCGCCGACGATGCGCGCGACGATGTCGGTGGTGCCGCCGGCGGCGAAGGGGACGATCAGGCGGATCGGACGGCTCGGGTAGGCTTGGGCCTGCGCCAGGGTGGGCGCGGCGGCCAGCAGGACGGCGGCCGTGGCCAGACCGGCAGCGAAAGTGCGGCGGTGCATCATGATGGTGGTCCTTTTGTCTTTATAGGAGGGCGAGATGCAAAAAGCGGCGAGCAAGTTTAACGCAGGCTTGAGGCCTGTCAAATCAGGGGAACCCTGATATGTCAGGGCGATGAAATTGACGCTGCTATGCGGCCGCGCGGCCGAAGCGCTGCCGCGCCAGCTGCAGCACCGAGCGGAACCTGAAATCGACAAAGGCCGGCTTGTGGGCGGCGCGCGAAATCCACACCGTGGTGAGGCCCAGTCGCTTGGCGCTTTTCAGGTTGTCGAGATTGTCTTCCACCATCACCACGCGATGCCGCCGGCTGGCGCCACGGTTGCCGGCGCCGTGGCGCCGCAGCAGGCGCGCCAGGGAAGAGCGCGCCGGCTTGGGCACGAAGCGCATCGATTCGATGGTCTCGATGCCGTGCAGGTGCCCGGTGACGCGCATGCTCGCCAGCACCGCATCGACATAGTGGCGCGGCGCGTTCGACACCAGCACCTTGCGCCCCGGCAGGTGCTTGAGCAGCAGGCGCACGCGGCGGTCGTAGTCGATGATCTGCGCCATGTCGGGAAACTGGTGGGTCTCGGCGAGAAAGTGCGCCGGGTCGGTGCCGTGGCGGCGCATCAGGCCGAGCAGGGTGGCGCCGTAGCGCTGCCAGTATTCACGGCGCAGCGCATTGGCTTGCGGCTCGTCGAGGCCGACGTGGCGCATCACATATTCGGTCATCGAGCGGTTCATCCGCCCGAAGATCACCGGGCTGGCATGGTGCAGGGTGTCGTCGAGGTCGAACAGCCAGAGCGTGGCGCGGGCGGGGCGGGGTAGGCGGGAGGGTTGCATCAGGGGCTTGCGGACAGGGCTTTGCGGGTTCGGTACACTTCGGCGCCATGCATGACGCCAAGCAGCCACCGGACACGCTCAATCCGCAATTGTCGCCCAACTTCGACCTGGCGCGACTGACCCACTCCGACACCGCCCGCGAACGCGGCCTGTCCAACCAGCCCGCGCCCGAGCATTTGCCGCATTTGCGCCAACTGGCCGCCGTGCTCGAACAGGTGCAGGCCCTGCTGGGCGCGCCGCTGTCGATCAGCAGCGGCTACCGCTCGCCGGCGCTCAACGCGGCAGTGGGCGGGGTGCCGCGCTCGCTGCATGCCCTCGGGCTGGCGGCCGATTTCGCCTGCCCGGGTTTCGGCACGCCGCTGGAAGTGGCGCGGGCGATTGCCGCCAGCAACATCGCCTACGACCAGATCATCCACGAGTTCGGCCGCTGGGTACACCTCGGCCTGGCCGCGCCGGGCGCCGCGCCGCGCCGGCAACTGCTCACCATCTGCAGCAGCGCGGAGGGTTATCTCGACGGCCTGCATCCCTGCGCGGCGCCGGCCTGAGGCTACCCCCGTGGGCCAACCCGGGCCAACCCGGCGCTGCTAGAATGCGCGCCATGCCGGGGGCATAACCCGGCCGATGAACATCAGCTGACCGAAACAGATCAACTATAAGGGGTAGCAGGCGATGAAGTTCACATCCAAACATTGGGTTCTCACCGGGGCCTTGCTGTCCGGTTTCCTGTGGACCGGCGCGGCGCAGGCCCAGGCCTATCCGAACCATCCGATCCGCCTGATCGTCGGCTTTCCGCCGGGCGGGGGCACCGACATCGTCGCGCGCGTGGTCGGCCAGAAGGTGAGCGAGGCGCTGGGCCAGCAGATGGTGATCGAAAACCGCCCCGGCGCCACCGGCACGATTGCCGCCAACGCGGTGGCGAAGGCGGCGCCCGACGGCTACACCTTGCTGGTGGCGCACGTGAACTCCAACGCGATCGCGCCCAACATCTTCGCCAAGATTCCCTATGACGCGCGCAAGGACTTCGCCTCCGTCATCTACCTCGGCTACGTGCCCAACGTGCTGGCGGTCAATCCCAAGGGTGTGCCGGCGAAAAACCTGAGGGAACTGGTGACCTATGCCAAGCTGCACCCCGGCCAGCTCAGCTTCGCCTCTTCCGGCAACGGCAGCACCCAGCATCTGGCGGGCGAAATGCTCAAGCTCTCCGCCGGCATCAACATCGTCCACGTGCCCTACAAGGGTAGCGGCCAGGCGATCACCGACCTGCTGGCGAACATCGTGCAGTTGAACATCGACACCATGCCGCCGGTGATCGAGCACATCAAGTCCGGCAGCCTGCGCGCCATGGCGGTGACCACGCCCAAGCGCGCCAGCCAGTTGCCCGACGTGCCGACCTTCGTAGAAGAAGGCATGGCCGGCTTCACCATGACCAACTGGTACGGCATCGCCGCGCCCGCCGGCACCCCGCCGGAGATCGTGCGCAAACTCAACGCCGAGTTCGACAAGGCGCTGGCCGACAAGGAGGTGCGCGCCAAGCTGATCCCGGTCGGCGCCGAACTGGTCGGCGGCAGCCCCGGCGAGTTCGACGCCATGATCAAGGCCGACCTCGACAAATACGCCAAGCTGGTGAAGGACGCACACATCCAGATGGAGTAAGGCAAGGGTGCCGCCGCAGGCTCGCCGCGAGGCGGGTCGCGGCGGTGCAGCACCAAATTCGGTTGCGCATCCCCAGCTTATTAATTAGTATTTGCTAATACGCTAATGTTATAAGCATTATATGCAGCCTGCTGGCTGTGTCGGGATTGCAATCCATGTCTGCCTTGCCCAGAGCCGCCTTGCCCGGCCGCCTTCAGCGCGCGCCGGAGGGCTTCCTCCAACCGGCGCAGATTCGCGAGGTGGCTGCGGGCCGGCGCGGTTTCCTGCGCTCCGCTTTTGCCGCTGCCGCCGGCCTCAGGCTGGCCGGCGCGGCCCGTGCGCAGCCGCCGGGGGAAGAGGTCATCCTCAGGCCGCAACCCTGGGCCACCAGCCTGGGACAGCCGGTGGCGGCCTTTCCCTACGGCCAGCCTTCGAAATACGAAAAGAACCTGATGCGCCGCGAGTCGCCCGGGCTGACGCGGGTCTCCGCCGCCTCGGTCGCCTTCTCGCCGCTGCAGGGCATGTTCGGCATCATCACCGCCTCCGGCCTGCATTTCGAACGCCATCACCAGGGCTGGGAAGACATCGATCCTTCCAAACATCGCCTGATGGTCAACGGCCTGGTGAAGCAGGAGACCGTGTTCACCATGGACGAGCTGATGCGCCTGCCTTCGGTCTCGCGCATCCACTTCATCGAGTGCGGCGCCAACACCGGCATGGAGTGGGGCAATGTCGCCGTGCCCACGGTGCAATACACCCACGGCATGCTCTCCTGCAGCGAGTTCACCGGCGTGCGCCTGATCGACGTGCTCGATCACTTGGGTTACGACCGCAAAAAGGGCCGCTATGTGCTGGCCGAAGGCGGCGACGGCTCCGGCATGACGCGCACGATTCCGATGGAGCTGGTGGAGTCCGGCGAAGTGCTGCTGGCCTACGGCATGAACGGCGAAATGCTGCGCCCGGAAAATGGCTATCCCCTGCGCCTGGTGGTGCCGGGGGTGCAGGGCGTCTCCTGGGTGAAGTGGCTGCGGCGCATCGAGGTCGGCGACATGCCCTACGCCACGAAGGACGAGACGGTGCATTACGTCGACCTGATGCCGAACGGGCAACTGCGCCAGTACACCTCGATCCAGGAAGCCAAGAGCGTCATCACCACGCCTTCCGGCGGGCAGATGCTGCTGGACAAGGGCTTTTACAACGTCAGCGGCATCGCCTGGAGCGGCCGCGGCAAGATCAAGCGGGTGGACGTTTCCAGCGACGGCGGGCGCAACTGGCGCAGCGCGCGCCTGGAGACGCCGGTGCTGTCGAAAGCGCTGACGCGCTTCAACATCGGCTGGGTCTGGGACGGCGCGCCCGCCATCCTGCAAAGCCGGGCGATGGACGAGACTGGTTATGTGCAGCCGAAGATCAACCAGTTACGCGCGGTGCGCGGCACGCGCTCGATTTATCACAACAACGCGATCCAGTCGTGGCAGGTGGCGCAGAGCGGCGAGGTGAGCAATGTCCAGGCTTACTGAGTTCCTGCACGGCGGGTTGCGCGTGTGCGCGAGCGGTTGCACCGCGCTGCTGTTCTCCGTCGCTCCGCCTGCGCACGCTGCGAGCGAAAACGTGGCGCAAGTCGGCGACTGGAAGGGCATCGGCCGCGCCGCCACGCCGGCGGAAGTGCGCGCCTGGGACATCGACGTGCGCCCCGACTTCAAGGGCCTGCCCAAGGGCGCCGGCACTGTCGCGCGCGGCCAGGAAATCTGGGAATCCAAATGCGCCACCTGTCACGGCGTGTTCGGCGAAGCGACCCATGTGTTCACGCCGATCGCCGGCGGCGTCCACTCCGAAGACCTGAAGGCCGGCCACACCGCCTCGCTGCTCAAGCCCACCGAGGCGCGCACCACGGTGATGAAGCTGTCCCACGTCTCGACCTTGTGGGACTACATCAACCGCGCAATGCCGTGGAACGCGCCGCGCAGCCTTTCCATCGACGAGGTCTACGCCGTCACCGCCTACGTGCTCAATCTCGGCAGCGTGCTGCCCGACGACTTCACCCTGTCGAACGAAAACGTCGCCGAGGTGCAGGCGCGCCTGCCCAACCGCGACGGCATGACCATGGACCACGGCATGTGGAGCGTCAAGGGCAAGCCCGACGTGCGCAACGTCGCCTGCATGAAAGGCTGCGCCGTCGACGTGAAGGTCGCCTCGGTGCTGCCGGAAGCCGCCCGCCCTGCCCACGGCAACCTAGCCGACCAGAATCGCACCATCGGCCCGGTGCGCGGCGTGGTTACCGCGGCGCAGGTCGCTGGCACCGCCCCTGCCGTGCCGTCGCAGGGCGTGGCCATGCTGCAACTGGCGAACAAGGGCGCCTGCCTTTCCTGCCACCAGATTGAAACCAAGGTAGTAGGGCCCGCGTTCAGGGAAGTGGCGGCAAAGTACAAAGGGGACCCGAAAGCATTCGCGACCCTGATCGCAAAAGTGAAAAACGGCGGCCAGGGCATCTGGGGCGCAATTCCGATGCCGCCCGCGCAAAGCCTGAGTGACGAAGAGATCGGCAAACTGGTGCGTTGGGTGCTCGACGGTACGCCGCAATGAGTTGGTTCCCCTAAGGGAATGACCCGAGAATGCCCCATTCCCTCTCAGGGTCTTTGCTTCCGCATTAAAGTTATACTAATTGATGTCTATTGATTCTTAAATCAGGTGCGCAAATATCATAAGATCGCGGGCTGCACTCGGCTCGCGGCATCGCGCCCAACAAGTATCCGAGGAAGGAGAAAGCAGCAATGACCCAAGAGATCAATCAAGGCCGGCGCACGGCCCTCAAGACGGGCGGCGCGACGGCGATTTTCGGCCTGTTCGTAGCCGCCGGTCTGGTGCGCCCGAACACAGCGCTGGCGCAGGCCGCCGGCTGGAACCAGGGCGCCTTTGCGGCCAAGGGTGTCGATGGCACCGTCAAGGCGCTGGGCGGGGCCACGCCGGCGCAAACCAAGGACGTCAACTGGGGCTCGACTCCGGAGATCGCCGAAAACGGCGCGGTGGTGCCGGTGTCGATCACCAGCAGCATTCCGAAGACCGAATCGATTTCCATCCTGGTGGAAAAGAACCCGAACACCCTCTCCGCGGTGTTCACCATTCCGCCCGGCACCGACCCCAGCATTTCGACGCGGGTGAAGATGGGCGAATCCTCGGCGGTGTATGCGCTGATCAAGGCCGACGGCAAGTACTACGTCGCCCAGCGCGACATCAAGGTGACCCTGGGCGGCTGCGGCGGCTAGCCGCAATGAAAACCCGTCCCAGTTAAAACCCAGCGTTACTAAAGGACAATCATGGCAGACCCGATGCGCATACGCGCCAAGATGGAAGGCGACAAGACCGTCGTCCGTGTTTTGATGAGCCACGAAATGGAAACCGGCCAGCGCAAGGATTCCGCCGGCAAGACCATTCCCGCGATGTTCATCCAGGAAGTCACCGCCACCTGCAACGGCAAGACCGTGCTTTCGGCGCAGTGGGGCACCTCGATCTCGAAAAACCCCTACCTGCAGTTCGCCTTCAGCGGCGCCAAGGCGGGCGACAAGGTGGTGGTGAGCTGGGTCGACAGCAAGGGCGACAAGCGTACCGACGAAGCGGCAATCGCGGCTTAGGCCGGGCCGGCACAAGCAGTCAATAAATCCAAGGCCGGCATCAAGCCGGTTTGTTTTTCCGCTGGAGGAACCATGCGCCATTTTCTCGCTTCGACATTCGCTGCCCTGTTCACCGTGTTCGGCCTTGGCACGGCGCACGCCGCCGACGGCCAGGTGAAGGTGGTCTATCACATGGTCGAAGGCGTGGACCAGGCCTCGCGCGGGCTGGCCAACATCCGCAACCACCTGGCGGCTGACCCGACGGCGAAGATCGTCGTCGTCGCTCACGGGCGCGGCATCGACTTCCTGCTGAACGATGCCAAGGACAGCGCCGGCCAGAGTTTCGAGGCGCGTATCGCCGCGCTGGCCAACCAGGGCGTGGACTTCCGCGTCTGCCGCAACACCCTGGAAGTGCGCAAGATCGATGAATCCAAGGTGGTGCAGGAAGCGAAAATCGTCCTCTCCGGCGTGGCCGAAGTGGCCAGGCTGCAGTTTAAGGATGGCTACGCCTACCTGCGGCCTTAAAACAACCCGAAGGCGGCGGGGGAAAGACCCGTTCAAAGGGCGCCGCTGAAGTACATCAAACAGATTCAGGAGAGAGCAATGATGCAATGGCGAGGTGGGGCACTCATGCTGGGCGCGGCGCTGGTTGCCGTGTCCGTGGGCGCGCAGGCGCAATCCGGTGGCGACACGATCAAGAAGATCGAGGAATACCGCCAGGCCTTGGCCGACGGCAATCCCGCCGATTTGTGGGAAGCACGCGGCGAAGACCTGTGGAAGCAAAAGCGCGGGCCGAAGAATGTCTCTCTGGAACGCTGCGACCTCGGCAAAGGCCCGGGCGTGGTCAAGGGCGCGTATGCCGAACTGCCGCGCTATTTCGCCGACGCCGACCGCGTGATGGACCTCGAATCGCGCCTGCTTCACTGCATGACCACCCAGCAGGGCATGACCCGCGCCGAGGCGCTGAAGGTGCCCTTTGGCGATGGCGAGAAGCGCTCCGACATGGAGGCGCTTTCGGCCTACGTCGCCGGCGAATCGCGCGGCGTGAAAATGAATGTGTCGCAGGCCCATGCGAAAGAGCGCCAGGCCTATGCCCTCGGGCAAAAGCTGTTCTATTATCGTGGCGGTCCGCACGACTTCGCCTGCGCCACCTGTCACGGCGAAGCGAACAAGCGCATTCGCTTGCAAGACCTGCCGAACCTGACCGAGACCAAGGATGCGCAAAAGGCCTACACCACCTGGCCGGCCTACCGTGTTTCGCAAGGCGAATTGCGCACCATGCAATGGCGCCTGAACGACTGTTTCCGCCAGCAGCGCTTTCCCTTCCTCGAGTTCGGCTCCGACACCTCGGTGGCCCTGCTGACTTTCCTGGCGCGCAATGCGAACGGCGCCGAATTCAACGCACCCGCGATCAAGCGCTAAGGAGGAAATCATGAAATACGCTACCCACCTCCGCAACGCGCTGCTCGCCGCAGCGGCTGCCGCCCTGCTGGTCAGCGGCTGCGCCAGCACCCCGCGCGTCAGCGCGGAGCAAGCCCACGACGTGCTCAAGACCTCGTTCACCGAACGTGGTCAGGCCAAGCTCGACCGCCTGGAACAGGACGACGTGCAAAAGACCTGCTCCTACGGTCCCGGCACCGCGCCATCGAAGGAAGTGCTGGACGCACTGGAAAAGGCGCAACTGGCGGCAATCAAATTCCCCGCCGACGGCAAGCTGCTGGGCGACTGGCGCGCCGGCGAGCGCATCGCGCAAACCGGCACTGGCAAGCAATACAGCGACAACGCCGCCGTGCCCTCCGGCGCCAACTGCTACGCCTGCCACCAGATCACGCCGCAGGAGATTTCCTACGGCACCATCGGCCCATCGCTGCTGGGCTACGGCAAGGTGCGCGGCAATTCGGAAGCGATCCTGCGCTACACCTACGGCAAGATCTACAACTCCAACGCCTACACGGCCTGCTCCAACATGCCGCGCTTCGGTCACCAGAACATTCTCACCGAGCAGCAGTTGAAGGATGTGACGGCGCTTTTGCTCGACCCCAGCTCACCAGTCAACAAGTAGCGCTGACAACCAGCGGGGAATTGCCGAGAGGCCGCGTCGTTGACGCGATCCGAAGCGCCCCGCTCATTTTGGACCGCATCTATCAGAAATATCTTATGGATCGTCGCGAGTTTCTCAACCTGCTGGCCATCGCCGCGGCCAGCGGCACGATATTGAATCCACGCGAGGCCGAAGCGGCGGACGCCGGTGCGCGCCTGTACGACATCAAGAAGTTCGGCAATGTGCATTTGATGCACTTCACCGACTGCCACGCGCAATTGCTGCCGGTGTATTTTCGCGAGCCGAATGTGAATATCGGCATCGGCGCGGCCGAAGGCCAGCCGCCGCACCTGGTCGGCGAAGCGCTGATGCAGTTCTACCGGCGCAACGAAGCCTTCGCCAGGAGCACGGTGATGGACAAGCGCTTCGCGCACGCCTTCACCCATCTCGATTTCGAGCGGGCCGCAAAGATGTACGGCAAGACCGGCGGCTTCGCCCATCTCGCGACCCTGATCAAGCAAATCCGCGCCGGCCGCCCCAACGCCCTGCTGCTCGACGGCGGCGACACCTGGCAGGGCTCCGCCACCGCCCTCTGGACCCAGGGCCAGGACATGATCGACGCCTGCAAGCTGCTCGGCGTGGACGTGATGACCGGCCACTGGGAGTTCACCCTCGGCGCCAAACGCGTCGAGGAAGTGGTGGCGAAGGACTTCAAGGGCAAGATCGATTTCGTCGCGCAGAATGTGAAGACCGCCGACTTCGGCGACCCGGTGTTCGCGCCCTACACGATGAAGGAAATCAACGGCGTGCCGGTGGCGATCGTCGGCCAGGCCTTTCCCTACACGCCGATCGCCAACCCGCGCTACTTCACCCCGGACTGGAACTTCGGTATCCAGGAAGAGAGCCTGCAAAAGCAGGTGAACGAGGTGCGCGGCAAGGGCGCGCAAGTGGTGGTACTGCTGTCGCACAATGGTATGGATGTCGACCTGAAACTGGCCGGACGCGTCAGCGGCATCGATGCGATTCTCGGTGGGCACACGCACGACGGCGTGCCTGCGGCGATCCCGGTGAAGAACAGCGGCGGCCAGACGCTCGTGACCAACGCCGGCAGCAACGGCAAGTTTCTCGGTGTGCTCGACTTCGAGGTGAAAAACGGCAAGATCACCGGCTTCCAGTACAAGCTGCTGCCTGTGTTCTCCAACTACCTCAAGCCCGACACGCAGATGGCCGCGCACATCGAAAAGGTGCGCGCGCCCTACAAGGAGAAGCTCGCCGAGAAGCTGGCGGTGAGCGAGGGCCTGTTGTACCGCCGCGGCAATTTCAACGGCACCAGCGACCAGCTGATCATCGACGCCATGATGGAAGTGAAGGGCGCGGAAATCGCCTTTTCCCCCGGCTTTCGCTGGGGCACCAGCCTGTTGCCGGGCGAGGCCATCACCTTCGAGCACGTGATGGACCAGACCGCGATCACCTATCCCTATTCGACGCTGAACGACATCAGCGGCGAGCAGATCAAGGTGATCCTGGAAGACGTCTGCGACAACCTGTTCAATCCCGACCCCTACTACCAGCAGGGCGGCGACATGGTGCGCGTCGGCGGCATGACTTACACCTGCGCGCCGAACGCCAGAATGGGCGCGCGCATTTCCGACATGCGCCTGAACGGCCGGCCGATGGAAGCCGGCAAGACCTACAAGGTGGCCGGCTGGGCGCCGGTGGCCGAAGGCGCCAAGGGCGAGCCGATCTGGGATGTGGTGGCCGGCTATTTACGCGCCAAAAGGACCATCGCGCCGCGCCAGCTCAATCTGCCCCAGCTCACCGGCGTCGACGGCAATCCGGGCATCGCCTGAAAACGTATAAGGTCCATACCATGCGCCGTTTTTTCTGCTTCCTGCTTGCCTTGCCGCTTTTACTCGTCACGGGGTTCGCCACCGGGGTTGCCGGTGCCGCCGATCGCGCCTCCAGCGACGTGCCGGGCTCGGGCGCTGCCGCGCCGGTGGTGGGGGAACGTATCTCCATCCCCGCGCTGAAGACCCTCGACGGCAAGACCATCACCGCCGCCGACCTGAAGGGCAAGGTGGTGATCATCGAATACTGGGCCTCCTGGTGCCCCTTCTGCCAGAAGCAGTTGCCTTATTTCGAAAAGCTGCACCGCGCCCGCGCGAGCGACGGTCTGGTGATCATCGGCCTGAACATCGAGAAGGAAGAAGCCAAGGCGCGCACCTTCGTCGACACCCGCAAGCTGACGTTTCCGGTCGTGATGACCACGCCGGCCATCGACCAGACCTTGCGCCGCCCCCGCGGCCTGCCGGTGACCTACGTGATCGGCCGCGACGGGCGGCTCTTGCGCATCGAGACCGGCGAGATGTTCGAGGAAGATGTTGCCGACTTGGGCGACCTGGTCGGCCCGGTGAAAAAGTAGCGCGGCTTAAAGCAGCGCGAAGGGAAGCACCATTCCCAGCAGCAGCCCGGGCGTCGAGAACAGCAGGAAGGGCCCGAGCGCGGCGCGGGCGCTGCCGCGCTTGACCGTGAGATAGCTGAAGACCGGCAGCAGGATGACCGCTACCCAGATCAGCAGGAACCAGCCCCAGCCGATGCGCGGCGCATAGCTCTTGCAGATGCCGTAGAAAGCGAATGAGCAGACGATATCGATCAGGAAGGCCGTCGCCAATAGCGAGGCGACGCTTTTCTGCGGTGCTGCGTTGTCGCTCATCGCGTCAGCGTTCGAGTGTGGTGCAACAGCCGCTTACTTGGAGCGGATCAGCGTGCCCACGCCCTGATCGGTGAGAATTTCCAGCAGCAACGCATGCTCGACCCGGCCGTCGATGATGTGCACGCTTTTCACCCCGGCGCGCGCCGCGTCCAGCGCGGAGGAAATCTTCGGCAGCATGCCGCCCGAGAGCGTGCCGTCGGCCACCATGTCGTCGATGTCCTTGGGGGTGATGTTGGTGAGCAGCTTGCCGGCCTTGTCGAGCACGCCGGGCGTGTTGGTCAGCAGCACCAGCTTTTCCGCTTTGAGGACCTCGGCGATTTTCCCTGCCACCACGTCGGCGTTGATGTTGTAGCTCTCGCCCTCCGCACCCGCGCCGATCGGCGCGATCACCGGGATGAAGCCGGCGGCCTGCAGGGCGACGATGGCGGCAGGGTCGATCGATTCGATGTCGCCCACCTGGCCGATGTCGATGAATTCGTTCGGCTTGTCCTTGTTCGGCATCATCAGCTTCTTGGCGCGGATCAGATCGCCGTCCTGCCCGGTCAGGCCCACGGCCTTGCCGCCGGCCTGGTTGATGAGCGTGACGATGTCCTTGTTCACCGCGCCGCCCAGCACCATTTCCACCACGTCCATGGTGGCGGCGTCGGTCACGCGCATGCCCTGGATGAACTCGCTCTTGATGTTCAGTTGCTTGAGCAGTGCCTCGATCTGCGGGCCGCCGCCGTGCACCACCACCGGGTTCAAGCCGACCAGCTTGAGCATCACCACGTCACGCGCAAAACCCTTTTGCAGGCTCACGTCGGTCATGGCGTTGCCGCCGTATTTGACGACGATGGTCTTGCCGTGGAAGCGCTTGATGTAGGGCAGCGCCTCGGCGAGGATGGAAGCTTGGGTGGCGGGGGAGACTTTGACGTCGGTCATGGAATGAGGGACGGGAGCGGCGATGCGCGGATGGCAGCGATTGTAACGCCCAAGGCCGGCGTCAATCGTGAATCCTTTGTTTCAGGTTTTCACGCCCGCGAAACCGAACGCACAAAAATAAAGGCGTGATTGGCAAGAAGCCAATCACGCCGGAAAGACGGGCGTCGCCTGGGGGGGCCAGGGGGATTCGACGCCCGGTCCGCCATTCACCTATAAGCGCGGGAGGAGGTCACGCAATAGGCCCAATGAAGGCGGACGGCGGCGACCTTGATAGGGGGAGACCAAGGCCACCGTGGGAGCTGCAAAGAACAATGAAACTGCTGCTGGTGAAACTGTGCCATTTACCGTTCCGACGGCTGACTACCTGCTGCTTTGTGAGCCACCGCACACAACTTCGGGGTTCACCGGCATCAGCCGCCATCTGTAAAGTCAGACTTAGGCGATATTCAAAAGTTTCCGGGTCTCAGCGGTTTTTTTCGGCAGCGTCAGGGTCAGGATGCCGTTTTCGTACTTGGCGCTGGCCGTATCGTTGTCGATTTCGCTGGTCAGCTCGAAGCTGCGCACGGCCTTGCCGGTGTAGCGTTCGCTGTAGACCACTTTTTCGCCTTCGACCGCTTCGTTCTGCGTCTTCGCTTCGGCGGTGATGGTGACGCGTGCACCGTCGATTTCGACCTGCACGTCTTCCTTCTTGTAGCCGGGCAACTCGGCGCTCACAACGTAGGCGTTGCCTTGTTCGGCGACGTCGAAACGGATGGCGCGCACGGCGGGTTGTTGTTGCTGGCGCTGCGCCGGGCGGGCAAAAAAGCCGCGCAGCACGTCGTCAAAAGAAGCGGCGAACGGGTCGCGATAAAGGGTCAGGCTCATTTTCAAATCTCCTTCAACTATGAGGTTTCGGTTACGGCCAGGTTCCCGAAGAGATTCGGTTTGCGCCGCGATGATTTGAAGATGCACCCTCGCCGTATTCTTTCAAGTCCTTGATCGTTAAAAGTTTTTTTGTGATTTTATGCGCGGGGGATAGGGCCAGATGCGGCCGCCCGCGGCGAATTCAAGACCTCTTTTGAAGCGCGGGTTTTGCGTAGAATGCGAAGGCTGCTCCGACCCGCCCGAATCCCTTTCCGCATGCCCGCCCCCTTTCCCGCCGATCGCGTAGACCCCGCTGCACCCGCCAGCGCCTGCGCGCGCTGCGGCGTCGCCTTCACCTGCGGCATGGTCGCCGGTACGCAACAGTGCTGGTGCGCGGCGCGGCCCACATTACAAACCCTGCTCCCCTTCGAGACCTGCCTGTGCCCGGCTTGCCTCGAACAAGCTCTCAAGGACTCCAACGATGCAGGCATTGCGCATCCCCCCGGCCGGCACACCTGAACTCGCCGGCCGCATCAGGCACAAGATCGACCGCAAGACCAAGCCCCTGGGCGCGCTGGGCATGCTCGAAGGCCTGGCGCTGCGCTTAGGGCTGATCCAGGGCACCGACAGCCCGCACATCCACGCGCCGCACCTGCTGGTGTTCGCCGGCGACCACGGCGTGGCGGCGGAGGGCGTCTCCGCCTACCCGCAGGAAGTCACCTGGCAGATGGTGATGAACTATCTCGCCGGCGGCGCCGCGGTCAACGTGTTCGCGCGGCCGCAGGGACTCTCGGTGGACGTGGTCGATGCCGGCGTGAATCACGTGTTCGAAACGCACCCGCGCCTGCTTGACCGCAAGATCGCCATGGGCACGAAGAATTTCGCCAAAGAGCCTGCGATGACGGTTGCGCAATGCGAGGCCGCGCTTGCGGCCGGCTCGCGCGCCGTGCGCAGCTTGAGCGTGCTGGGCAGCAACCTGCTGGCGGTCGGCGAAATGGGCATCGCCAACACCACTTCGGCGGCGGCGCTGATGGCGCGCTTCACCGGCATGGCGGCGGAAGCCTGCATCGGCCGAGGCACGGGCGTCGACGATGCGGGCCTGGTGCGCAAGCGCGAGGTGATCCGCCAGGCGCTGATCCTGCATCGCGGCGCCGCCACGCCCATCGAGGCCCTGGCCGCGCTCGGCGGCTTCGAGATCGCCATGATGGCCGGCGCCATGCTGGGTGCGGCGCAGGAGCGCATGATCATCCTGGTCGACGGCTTCATCGCCGGCGCCGCGTTGCTGGCCGCGCAGGCGATCGATCCCGGGGTGCTGGCCTATTGCGTATTCGCCCATCAGTCGGAGGAGGCCGGGCATGTCGCCATGCTCAAGCATTTCAACGCCGAACCCCTGCTCAAATTGCACCTGCGTCTGGGCGAAGGCAGCGGGGCGGCCCTGGCGCTGCCGCTATTGCGCGCCGCGTGCGACTTTCTCAACCAGATGGCGAGCTTCGAATCGGCCGGCGTGGCCGACCAGGGCGCGCGATAAGAATCACGTTCACCGGCGTTCTTGCCGGCATGCAGCCACTCTACGAACGGGTGCCGGACTGAACCGGACTTGTTCGCAGGTTTATTCCCCGGCCTATTCGATGTGGTCGCCGAGCAGCCGGTATTTGCCGGCGTGAAATGCCAGCGGCGCATGCGACAGGCCATCGAAACGGTCGACCCGGCCGATGAACAGCACGTGGTCGCCGGCTTCCTGCATCGATACCGTGGTGCATTCCAGCACCGCCGCGCAGCCGCCCAGCACCGGCACCCCGTCACCGCCGGCGCGCCAGTCGACGCCGGTGAATTTCTCCGGCATCGGCGTGGCGAAGCGCCGCGACAAATCCGATTGCCCCTGCGCCAGGATGTTGATGGCGAAGTTCGGGCATTTCTCGAAGCACACCAGGCTGGGCGAATTGCGATTCAGCGACCAGAGGATCAGCGGCGGGTCGAGCGACAGTGAGTTGAACGAGTTGGCCGTGAGCCCGACCGGCGACTTGTCCTCAGCCAATGTGGTGATCACCGTCACCCCGGTTGGAAAGCTGCCGAGGATGTTGCGAAATGCCCGCACGTCGAACTTGTCGTCGCGCTCGGATTGCGGCGCCGGCGGAACGGGCAGATCGTGGACCGGTTGCGAGGAGGATTTCATCGAGGGTTGGGCTTGTCGTATCGTTTTGGAAAGGCAGCAGCACCTGCGATGCAGGCATGCGCGCCCTGTTGCAATCCATTTTGCGCAGGTGCGCGCCGCTTTGTCTCACTATATGGACATTATCCCTTAGCCGTGAGTAGCGGCCGGCTATTGAATCTATAAGGGTTCCGGGCGCAGCGGCCCGCGCCGTATCCCTTGCCGCGCCCAGGTGTGGCCTCAGCCCTCGTTCAGCGCGGGTTTTTGCGACAGGCGCAGCAGGTTTTCCTTGCGTTTCGCGTCCTCTTTGGCGCGCGCAGCCAGGGTGTGGGCCTGTTGCGCGCCACTCAGGTATTGCTTGGGCCAGCCGGCGTCGCGCACATCGTATTCCGCCGCCGCATGCAGGGTGAAGTAAGGGTCGGCCAGGTGCGGGCGCGCCAGGGCCACCAGGTCGGCGCGGCCGGAGGCGAGCAGGGTGTTGACCTGGTCGGCGGTGGTGATGGCGCCCACCGCCATGGTCGCGATGCCGGCCTCGTAACGCACCTGCTCGGAAAAGCCGGCCTGGAACATGCGGCCGTAGACCGGTTTGGAAGCCGGATCGGTCTGGCCGCTGGAAACGTCGATCAGGTCGGCGCCGTGGGCCTTGAAGGCGCGCGCGATTTCCACCGCGTCGGCGCCGGTGTTGCCGCCGGGCATCCAGTCGCTGGCGGAAATGCGCACGCTCATCGGCCGGTTCTCAGGCCAGACCGCGCGCACCGCGTCCCACACTTCGAGCGGATAGCGCAGGCGGTTGACGAGTGTGCCGCCGTACTCGTCACCGCGGCGATTGGTGACGGTGGAAAGAAAGCTGGCCAGCAAATAGCCGTGCGCCATGTGCAACTCGAGCATGTCGAAACCACAGTCGATGGCCATCTTTGCAGAGGCGACAAACTCTGCCTTGATCTTGTCCATCTCCGCGCGGTCCATGGTGCGTGGCACCTGGCCGTCCGGCAGGTAGGGCAGGGCGGAGGCGGAGATCAGCGGCCAGTTGTCCTGCGTGTTTTTCAGCGGGCGGTCCATTTCCTCCCAACCCACCTGGGTCGAACCCTTGCGCCCGGCGTGGCCGAGCTGCATGCACACGCGCGACTCGGTGTTGGCGTGGACGAAGTCGACGATGCGCTTCCATGCCGCCGCATGCTCGGGCTTGTACAGGCCGGTGCAGCCGGGCGTGATGCGCGCTTGCGGCGAAGGGCAGGTCATCTCGGTGAAAATCAGCCCGGCGCCGCCGACCGCGCGAGCGCCGTAGTGCACCAGGTGCCAGTCGGTAGGCGTGCCGTCCTCGGCCATGTATTGCGCCATCGGAGAGACCACGACGCGGTTGCGCACATGCATGCCGCGCAGGTGAAAGGGCGCGAACATCGGCGGCGCCTTGAAGTGTTTCGGCAAATGCACGTGTTCGGCCTTGGCGACTTCGCCGTTCCACCACTGCTCCAGCTCGGCGACGCTTTTGGCGTCGCGCATGCGCATGTTTTCGTAGGTGATGGCCTTGCTGCGCGACATCAGGCTGAAGTTGAACTGCACCGGGTCCATGTTCCAGAAGCGGCGCACGTTCTCGAACCACACCAGCGAGACGTTGGCGGAATGCTGGATGCGGTCGGCCTCCTCGTGCCGCGTCGCCTCATAGGCGGCGAGCGCGGCCCGCAGGTCGCCGGGGTTCCGCTGCAGGGCGGTGTTCAGCGCAATGGCGTCTTCCAGCGCCAGCTTGGTGCCGGAGCCGATCGACCAGTGCGCGGTATGCGCGGCATCACCCAGCAGCACTACATTTTCGTGGCTCCATTTTTCGCACTTGATGGTGGGAAAGTTGCGCCACAGCGAACGGTTGGTCAGCGCCTTTTGCTCGCCCAGCACTTCGGGAAACAGCTTCTCGCAATAGGCGGCGGTGGCGGCTTGGTCTTCCACCTTCAGGCCCGCCTTGCGAAAGGCTTCATCGGTGGTCTCGAACACCAGGGTGCTTTGCGGCGGGTCGCCCGGGCGGGTGAACATGTAGGCGTGCAGTGCCCAGATGCCGTGCTCGTTTTCCTTGAACGCATAAGTGAAGCCGGGCAGGTGCAGGTCGGCGCCCAGCCAGACGAATTTGTTCGAACGCAGGTCGACAGTGGGTTTGAAATACTGCTCCCACGCCTTGCGCACATTGCTGTTGATGCCATCGGCGGCAATCACCAGATCGGCTTCGCGCGCCACTTCGGCGATCGGCCGCGCTTCGGTCTGGTCGACGATCTCCACGCCGAGCTGGCCGGCGCGGATCTGCAAAATGTTCAGCAGGGTCAGGCGCTTCAGGCCGGAGAAGCCATGGCCGCCGGATTTCATCACCGTGCCCTTGTAATGCACGTGGATGTCGTCCCAATAGGCGTAGGAACGGGCAATGCTGCGGTAGCTCGGCTCGTCGGCCAGGCGCAGGTTGTTCAGCGTCTCATCCGACAGCACGATGCCGAAGCCGAAGGTGTCGGTCGGCGCATTGCGCTCGATGACGCGAATGGCCGCCGTCGGGTTCGACTTTTTGATCAAAATGGCGGCGTACAGGCCGGCCGGTCCACCGCCGAGAATTTCGACGCGCATTGCGGTCTCCGTCAGACTTCCCTATAATTACTTTAAGTCTAAAGTAATTTGACCCAAAAGCGCAACCATCCTGGAATTCCGCTTTCAGGCCGGCCGCTCCATGGAGACCTGTGATGCAAATCCTGCAACCCCCCGGCTGGGCCAAGCCGCGCGGCTTTTCCAACGGCATCGCTGCCCGCGGCACCACCATCTACGTCGCCGGCCAGGTTGGCTGGGACCCGCGCCAGCCGACGCCGGACGGCCGCTGCGGCTGGCCCTGCCTTGAATTCGCCGGCCAGGCCCGGCAGGCCCTGCAAAACATTGTCGAAGTGCTGACCGAGGCCGGCGGCAAGCCCGAGCATCTGGTGCGCCTGACCTGGTACGTGCTGAACCGCGACGAATATGTGGCTGCCTGGCCGGCCATCGGCGCGGCCTACCGCGACATCATCGGCCGCCACTTTCCGGCAATGGCGGCTGTCGGCGTCACTGCCCTGGTCGAGCCGGAAGCGCGGGTGGAGATCGAGGCCACCGCGGTGATCCCGGACTGAGCTTTAGACGGCGCCGCCAATCCGAGCAAGGGCGCGCGGTGTCGTGCACCTGCGGCGGCTATAATTTCAAGGTTATCCAACCGCATCTTAGGATTTGCTCATGTCTTCCAGCCAAAAAGCCGCCTTTAAATGGGACGATCCCCTGCTGCTCGATGAACAGTTGACCGAGGACGAGCGCATGGTGCGCGACGCGGCGCGCGATTATTGCCAGAGCCGCCTGGAGCCGCGCGTGCTTGAGGCCTTTCGCCACGAGAAGACCGACCCCGCCATTTTTCGCGAAATGGGCGAGATCGGCTTGCTCGGGCCGACCATTCCCGAGCAATACGGCGGCCCCGGCCTGAACTACGTCGCCTACGGGCTGATCGCCCGCGAGGTCGAGCGCGTCGACTCCGGCTACCGCTCGATGATGAGCGTGCAAAGCTCGCTGGTGATGGTGCCGATCTACGAATTCGGCAGTGAGATGCAAAAGCAGAAGTACCTGCCGAAACTCGCCACCGGAGAATGGATCGGCTGCTTCGGCCTGACCGAGCCGAACCACGGTTCCGACCCAGGCTCGATGGTGACGCGCGCCAAGAGCGTGCCGGGCGGCTTTTCGCTTTCCGGCGCGAAGATGTGGATTTCCAATTCGCCGATCGCCGACGTGTTCCTGGTGTGGGCGAAGAACGACGCCGGCCGCATTCGCGGCTACCTGCTGGAAAAAGGCATGAAGGGCCTCTCTGCTCCCGCCATCCACGGCAAGGTCGGCCTGCGCGCCTCGATCACCGGCGAGATCGTGATGGACGAGGTGTTCGTGCCCGCCGAGAACGAGTTTCCGGAAGTCGAAGGCCTGAAGGGCCCGTTCACCTGCCTCAATTCCGCGCGCTACGGCATCGCTTGGGGCGCCTTGGGCGCGGCCGAGTCGTGCTGGCACCGCGCGCTGCAATACACCATGGACCGCAAGCAGTTCGGCCGGCCGCTGGCCGCCAACCAGCTGGTGCAAAAAAAGCTCGCCGACATGCAGACCGAAATCTGCCTGGGCCTGCAGGGCGTGCTGCGTTTGGGGCGAATGAAGGACGAAGGCATCGCCGCGCCGGAAATCACCTCCATCATGAAGCGCAACTCCTGCGGCAAGTCGCTCGACATCGCCCGCGTCGCCCGCGACATGCTGGGCGGCAACGGTATCTCCGACGAGTTCGGGGTGATCCGCCACATGGTCAACCTCGAGGTGGTCAACACCTACGAAGGCACCCACGACATCCATGCCCTGATCCTCGGGCGGGCGCAGACCGGCATCCAGGCCTTCCAATAGTGTCCACGGTCCGTTGACGCAAGCCGGCGGCACGGAAAAGGCCGAACCCCGCGTGCAGGACTCCCGGCACAACGGGCAGCCGCTGGCGGCCGACCTCGCGGAGCAGGTGTTCCGCGAGCAGGTGCGCCTGGCTTTCGAACTGCTGCCGGTGGCGATTGTCGCCAATGTCGCGCTCACCCTGGCGGTGTTTGCGGTGCTGGCGCAGGTCGTGCCGATGGGCGAGCTGAGTGCCTGGGTGGCCGCCATGCTGGCGCTGATCGCCGTGCGCGCCGCCGCCCTCTTCGACTTCCGCCGCACCGCGCCGGAAAAGCGCGACTACCGGCGCTACGTGCTGTGGTATTTCCTGCCCTATGCGCTGACCGGCCTTGGCTGGAGCGTGCTGGCCACCTTCATCGTCCCGGCGGACAACGAAATCTACGCCGTGCTGGCGATGTGCGCGATCTATGGCCTGTCGGCCGGCGGTGTGGCCTTTCTCGGCCACATGCGCGACCTCTACGGCGCCTACCTGCTGGTCACCATGCTGCCGGCGGCGGCCAAGTGGCTGGCGCTGTGGTGGCAATTCGGCGGCGGCTTTCGCCTCGTGATGGGCCTCACCACCCTGGTGTTCGTCGGCCTGCTGTATAGCGCGGCGCACCAGTTGAGCCGGCTGGTGGCCGGCGCCGTCCACGCGCGCCTGGAGAAGGAGGCGCTGGCGCGGCGCCTGCAGGAACTGGTGGCGACGGTGGAGCGCGCCAACCAGGCAAAAAGCGACTTCATCGCGCGCATGAGCCGCCAGGTGCACGCGCCGACGGCGGCCATCGTCGGCCAGGCGCTGCAACTGCTGGGGGACGAGCCCAGCGCGCCGCGGCAGGCGGTACTACGCGAATTGCACGACGATGCGCAGTCGCTGCTGGCCATGCTCGGCGACGTGCTCGATTACTCCAGCCTGGAAGCCGGGCAATTGCAGATCGAGCGGGTCGAGTTCGACTTGCGCGAATTGCTGGCGCGCGCGGGCGCTGCCGGCGAGACCCTGGCTGCGATGCGCGGCCTGGCCTTCACCTGCAACATCGCCGCCGAGGTGCCGGCGCGCGTGCTTGGCGACCCGCGCCGTCTCGGGCAAATACTGGTCAACCTGCTCTCCAACGCCGCCCGCTACACCGATGCCGGCAGCGTCAGCCTCGATGTGCGGCAAATGGGTGTCGAGGGCGCGCGCCACAAACTGGTATTTGCGGTACGCGACACCGGCATCGGCATTCCGGCGCCGCGCCTGGGCGAAATCTTCCAGGCCTTCGGCCACGGTGAAGACGGCGCGCAGCGCAAGGGCGGCAGCGGCCTGGGGCTGGCGATCTGCCGCCGCCTCGCCGGCCTGATGCAGGGCGCGCTGGCGGTGGAGAGCGAGCCCCGGCGCGGCAGCGTGTTCACCCTGATGCTGGCCTTGACCAGCGCCGACAGCGCCGATTAAAGGGCGGATTTCCGGCCTCTCCGCGCGACCGGGAGGGGGTGAGGCTGGTACAATGCGTGCATGCGGTGATTGTTCCAGTCCCCACGCCGCTGTCATTCCGACCCCCGCAGCAAACCTCCTCCGCTCGCGACTGGCGCCCTGGTTCATCCCGGGCGACGGGCCGGATTTACCTAAAGTTGCCCATGCCTTTTACTACCCTCGGCCTGTCCGAGCCGCTGCTTCGTGCCGTTGCCGAGCAGGGTTACACCCAACCCACCCCGATCCAGGCCCAGGCGATTCCCGCCGTGCTGGCCGGCGGTGACCTTTTGGCCGGCGCGCAGACCGGCACCGGCAAGACCGCCGGCTTCACCCTGCCGATTCTGCAGCGCCTTTCCGAAGCCAAGGCGCCTGTCAATCCCTTCGGCGGCCGCCCGGTACGCGCCCTGATCCTCACACCCACGCGCGAACTCGCGGCGCAGGTCGAAGAGAGCGTGCGCACCTACGGCAAGTACATGAAGCTCACCTCCACTGTGATCTTCGGTGGCGTCGGCATCAACCCGCAAATCTCCATCCTGAAAAAGGGCGTGGACATTCTGGTGGCCACGCCGGGCCGCCTGCTCGACCTGCACCAGCAGCGCGCCGTCAATTTCGACAAGGTCGAAATCCTGGTACTGGATGAGGCCGACCGCATGCTCGACATGGGCTTCATCCACGACATCAAGCGCATCCTCAAGGTGTTGCCGAAGCAGCGGCAGAACCTGCTGTTCTCCGCCACCTTCTCCGAAGAAATCAAGGAACTGGCCGACGGCCTGTTGAACAAGCCGGCGATGATCGAAGTGGCGCGGCGCAACTCCACGGTGGAAGTGATCCAGCAAAAGATCCACCCGGTGGACCGCGACAAAAAAAGCGCGCTGCTCATCCATCTGATTAAAGAACACAACTGGTTCCAGGTGCTGGTGTTCACCCGCACCAAGCACGGCGCCAACCGCCTGGCCGAACACCTGAACCACGCCGGCATCTCTGCGATGGCGATCCACGGCAACAAGAGCCAGGGCGCACGCACCCGCGCCCTCTCCGAGTTCAAGGACTCCGACCTGCAGGTGCTGGTGGCCACCGACATCGCCGCGCGCGGCATCGACATCGAAGAGCTGCCGCACGTCGTCAACTTCGACCTGCCCAACGTGCCGGAAGATTATGTGCACCGCATCGGCCGCACCGGCCGCGCCGGCGCCACCGGCGAAGCGATCTCGCTGGTCTGCGTCGATGAAAAGGATTTCCTGCGCGACATCGAGCGCCTGATCAAGCGCGACATCCCGCAAGTCGTCATCCCCGGCTTCGAGCCCGACCCGCACGCCAAGGCGCAGCCCATCCTGATGGGCCGTGGCCAGGGCGGTGGTGGTGGTCGCTCCGGTGGTGGAGGCGGTGGCGGTGGCGGAGGTGGTCGTGGTCGTCCAGGCGGCGGCGGTGGCGGCAGAAGCAGCGGCCAGGGCGAGGCCAAGCAGCCGGCCCGCCAAGCTACTGCAGGCCGCGCCCCGGCCAAGGCCGGGGCGCCCGCACCGCG
>JAQGMJ010000019.1 GCA_028292405.1 Betaproteobacteria bacterium | reverse complement strand
CCACCAATACGCGGCGCGCGGCCTGCGCGGCTTGCACGACGTCGGCCGGCGGCGGCGGCGTTGGCGGCGCCGCCGCCGCCGCGGGGACCACGTCTTTCAAGGGCAGGCGCATGACGAATTCGGCGCCGCGGCCCTCGCCCGCGCTGTAGGCTTCAATCGTGCCGTGGTGCAGCTCGGCGATCGAGCGCGCCAGCGCCAGGCCGACGCCCATGCCGGCGGCGGGACGGCTCAAGGCATCGCGGCCCTGGACGAACATGCCGAAGATGGCGCCGAGGAATTCCGGGGCGATGCCGCGCCCGGTGTCGGCCACGGAGATGCATACCCGTTCGCCGTGCTCGATGGCCGAGCGCGCGACCTGCAGGAATATCTTGCCGCCGGGGTCGGTATAGCGGGCGGCGTTGTTGAGCACGTTGGTCAGCGCCTGGGTCAGGCGCACTTCGTCGCCTTCCACCAGCAGGCGCTCCGGCGGCAGGTCGATCGACAGGGTGTGGCGGGCGGCGTCGATGCCGGGCCGCGCGGCTTCGACCGCGCGCTGCACCAGGGCGGCGACTTCCATCGGCCGGGTCTGGATCGTCAGGGTGCCGCGGGTGAGGCGGCTGATGTCGAGCAGGTCGTCGACGATGCGCGAGAGCTGGCCGCTCTGGCGGTCGACGATGCGCCAGGCTTTTTCGCGTATCTCTTCGGTGGGGGCCAGCTTGAGCAGGTGCACGGCGTTGCGGATCGGCGCCAGCGGGTTGCGCAACTCGTGCGCCAGCACGGCGATGAAGTCAGTGACCTGGCGCGCCGAGGCTTCGAGGGCTTCGGAATGGCGGCGCTGGGTCAGGTCCTGGGTCACCTTGGCGAAGCCCTGCAGCACGCCTTCGCCGTCATACAGGGCGGTGACCACCACGCGGGCCCAGAACTTGGAGCCGTCCTTGCGGATGCGCCAGCCTTCGTCTTCGGCGCGGCCGTGCTGGCGCGCCATCGCCAGCTCGCCCCAGGGCTTGCCCGCCTCGATGTCTTCCTTGGCGTAAAAGCGCGAAAAGTGCTGGCCGATGATTTCGCCGGGCTCGTAGCCCTTGATGCGCCTGGCACCGAGGTTCCAGCTGGTAACGATGCCGTCGGCGCTGAGCAGGTAGATGGCGTAGTCCTGCACGCCATCGACCAGCAGGCGAAAGCGCTCCTCGCTCAGCCGCATCTGCTCTTCCTGGGCCTTGCGGTCGGAGAAGTCGCGGGTAATTTTCGAGTAGCCGCGCAGCAGGCCGTCCTCATCGCGCAGCGCGGTGATGATGACGTTGGCCCAGAAGCGCGATCCATCCTTGCGGATGCGCCAGCCTTCGTCCTCGAAGCGGCCTTCGGTGAGGGCGCGCCGGAGCTCCTGGCCGGGCCAGTCGCGGGCGATGTCGGCCTCGGTGTAGAAGATGCTGAAGTGGCGGCCGATCGCCTCCGCCGCGCTGTATTGCTTGATGGCGGCGGCGCCGGCGTTCCAGCTCATGATGCGGCCTTCGGCATCGAGCAGAAAAATTGCGTAATCCTGGACCTGCTCCACCATCAACTGGTAGAGGCCGGGGTCGGGCATGGCCGGCATTCGCTTGACCTTGGGTGAAACCTTCGTGGTGGTGCGGCAAGCGTAGTCTACAGCTTGAGGGCGGCATACGACCCGCGCTGGGCGCATAATCCCGTACAAGATAACCGCAAGAAGCGCAAAAGGATGTAGGTCTTCTCCTACACGCCTCCGGGCAAGACCGCGTCGCCAGGGGCTGTAGCGGGCCTTGTGTCGCCCGTCTATGCTGCCTTACTTGTAGACCACGGTGATTTGCGGCACCAATTTCACGCCGGGCTGCCTGGCGAGAAAGTCGTGCAGGAAGGCGATGAGTTTCTTTTCGCACAACGCCGCCACCTCCGGCTTGAGCGCCATCAGGCGGCCCTGCTCCCTGGTGCGCGCGGCGGCCTGCTCGTAGAGGCGCAGCACCGCCGACTTCTCGTCGGTGAACAGGCCGCCGGAGAGGATTTCGTATTTCAGGTCCTGCACCGCCGGCGCGGCCACCAGTGCCGGGCGGGCGATGCGCACTTCGATGCCGGAGGGGCTGGGGCCGATCTCGTAGTTGTCGGCGCGCAGGTCGTAGCCGAAGGAGTATTCGGCGCTGTAGGAGATGGCGATCAGGCCGCTGGACGAAAGGCCGAGGATCGAGCGCTCCACCACTTGCGTGGCGCTTTCGTCGCGTACCACGCTGGCGGCCAGCAACTTTAGTTGCGCGGCGAGCGACTGCTTGCCGCTGCCCAGATACGTGGCGTAGCGGGTGTAGCCGAGCAGCTCGGACTGTTTCACCTCGACCATCTTCTCCAGCGCGCCGGCGCGCTCGCGCGCTTCGCCCAGGCGGCCGGTGGCCAGCCAGAAGGCGAGGCCGCCGGTGATCAGGCAGCCCAGCAGGAAGGAAACAAGGAGTCGGCTCATGGTGCGGGTCCGGATGTGGCGGGTGCGGGCATTCTTTCACGAATGGCCGCACCGGCGACCACGCCCCGGTACGCAGGCCTGCCACGCGCGGCTACGCCATGCGCCCGCCCCACTCTTGCTGCGCGATGTCCGCGATGCTTCGCGAAAAGGTCCAGAGGTGGCCGCCGGGGTCGCGCGCGCTGTACTGGCGCTCGCCGTAGGGCTGGTCCGCAGGCTCGGCGAGGATGACGGCGCCGGCTGCCTTGGCTTGCGCGCGGGGCGCGTCGACGTCGGCGACGCGCACCATCACCGCGTGGGTCGCCTGCATGCTGCGCAACAGCGCGACCGCGAGGGTTTCGTCGTGAGGGTCGACGCGGGTGACGACGATGGCGCCGTCGCCGACATTGAGCTGCGCGCGGGCTCGGCGATGCTTAGCCGCACGCTAAAGCCGAAGGCGGCGCACAGCCAGGCGGCGGCGCGCGGCACCTCGGGGTAGCCGAGCTCGGGGATCACGGTGCAGGCGGGCATGGAGCGGTTCGGGAGCATGGCGGATTCGCGGCTTGGAAGGGGCAGCCGCGATTGTTTTCCGGCTGGCGGGTTATCGCCAAGCCGATAATTGTTACCTGCGATTACGCGGCGACGGAGCCCCGCGGCGATGAGAGTGCCTCCCTCTACTTTTTCGCCAGGTAGGCCTGGACCGCGCGGTGCACCGGCCCGTTGATTTCCCAGATCAGGTAGCCGTAGAACAGCACGCCGATGGCCGCCGCTTCGGCCAGGGTGGTCCACGGCGGCAGGCGCAGCAGCAGGCTCAGGTAGCCCAGGCCGAGAGCGAGCACGACGATGAGCGCGAGCGCGATCCAGAAGCGCCAGGAGATGCCGCGCGCATGCTTCTGAAGCGCGGCGACGATGATGGCGCGCTGCTCGGCGCGCGGGCGGCGCTTGAGCGCGGGAAACTGGCTGGTGCGGAAGTACATGGCGGGTCGGTGTCAATGGCGCAGGCGCAGTCTACCGCCGCCGCGAATCGCGGTGGGCGCAAGGTAGAATGAATTGAACCCGAACCTTGCGCCTCTCCCTGCCGCCCACCCCAGAAAAAATGAAATCTGCCCACGCCCTGTCCGCCCTGGCCTTGCTGTTGCTGACTGTATCGGCCCATGCGCAGCAAGGTTTCGCCGGCGCCTGGCGCATCGCCCGCGCCGCGCATGCGCCCTGGGAGGACCCGAAGAACCCGGTGGGCGGCGATGAAAAGCGCCTGCTCGGCAAGACCGTGGTGTTCGCGGCCAAGCGCGTCATCGGCCCCTCGCCGATCGGCTGCCAGGGCGCGAAATATGCAATCACCGACGCGCCGTTCGACATGCTGTTCGAAGGCATGCTGGCGGTACCGCCGACCGACCACGCCGCCCGGGGCGACATGGCGCTCGCCCTGCGCAATGCGCGCGCCCTGGGTTTCACCGGCAAAGCGTCGAAGACGCTGGACGCGGGCTGCACCGAATTGCAGTTCCACATGGTCGATGAGAACACGGCGCTGTTCGGCCTGAACGACCGCGTCTATACGATGATGCGCAAGAACTAGCCTGTCGCACGCACCAGGTCTGGCCGCGGGTCTGACTCACAGGCTACTCGAGCAGGAAGCCCTTGGCGCGCACGTAGGCGCCGAAGTCGGCGCGGTTCGGCACCGAGTATTGGCGGGCCTTGTCTTCGGACCAGCCGTAGTCCTCCGCGCGGCCCCAGGCGGCGAGGTGGCGCTGTTTTTCGTAGGGCTGGGCGGCGGCGCGGCGGGTGTCGTATTGCGCCACGGCCGCGGCGAGGCCGGTGCCGCCGTAGCGGTTCTCATGCAATGTCAGCGGCAGGGGCAGGCGGTGGCTGATCTTTCCCGCGCCGGCCGGCCAGCCCAGGCACAGGCCGGCGAAGGGAAACACTTGCGGCGGCAGGCCGAGCATCTTGTCGACGGCAGCGGCGTGGTTGCGGATTTCGCTGATCGGGCAGCAGCCCAGGCCCAGGGCCTCGGCGGCGTTGACGAAGGTGGCGAGCGCAATGGCGGCGTCGCCCACGGCGTTGAAAAACAAATCGAGGTGATTGTTGGGGAAGGGCTTGCCGCGCATGGCCGCGACTTCGCCGATGCGCGCGCCGTTGCCGCAGAACACCAGGAAGGCGGGCGCGGCGCGCACCCAGGGGGCGTCCGGCAGCAGGTCGGCGATGGCGCCGCGCAGTTGCGGGTCGGTGATGTTGATGATGTCGCGCTGCTGCAGGTCGCTCTTGGTCGGCGAAGAGAGGGCGCAGGCGCAGAGCAGGCGGATGGTTTGCGCATCGACGGCGCGCGCGCTGTATTTGCGGTGGCTGCGGTGGGCGGCGATGCCGGCCAGCGCCGCGTTGCCGGCCGCGCCTTCGGGCAGGGCGAACTCTTCGGCGAAGCGCTCGCGCAGGTCGGCCTGCAGGGAGGAATTGGGCTGGGTCATGAACGGTCCATTGAGTTTGCGCGACGGGTTATTCGCCGCTTGTTCATTGCCTATTCGCCGGGGATGCGCCGGCGCAGGCGCACGGCGGCGGCGCGCTTGCGGGTGCGGATGTTGAGCAGCTCCACGCCCAGCGAGAAGGCCATGGCGAAGTAAATATAGCCCTTGGGTACGTGGTGGCCGAAGCCGTCGGCGATCAGCACCACGCCGACCACCACGAGGAAGCTCAGCGCCAGCATCTTGATGGTGGGATGCTCGGCGACGAAGCGGCCGATGACGGCGGCGAACAACATCATCAGCGCCACCGACACCACCACGGCGGCGATCATCACCGCGACCTGGTCGACCATGCCGACAGCGGTGATGATGGAGTCGAGCGAGAACACCAGGTCGACCACCATGATCTGCAGGATGACGGCGCCAAAGCCGGCGCCCTTGCCGCCCGCCTGCTGGTGCTCCTCGCCTTCGAGCGACTGGTGGATCTCGCCGGTGCTTTTCCACACCAGGAAGAGGCCACCGCCGATCAGGATCAGGTCGCGCCCGGAGAAGGGCTGCTCCAGCACGGTGAATAGCGGCTCGATGAGGCCGGCGATTTTCGCCAGCACCAGCAAGAGGCCGATGCGCATGAACATGGCCATGAACAGGCCGAGGCGCCGCGCCCGGTCGCGCTTTTCCGCCGCCAGCTTTTCCACCAGCACGGAAATGAAGATGATGTTGTCGATGCCCAGCACCAGTTCCAGCACGGTGAGGGTGGCGAAGGCGATCCACGCTTGCGGGCTGCTGAGGAGTTCGAGCATGGGCTTCCTTTGAGATGCGGGCCGGCTTTGTTTCCGCCCACGGCCAGGCGCGACCCCGGTGCGGTAGTTGTTGCGGCCTTCGCGGCCTCAGTTGCGCCCCGCGTCGCGCGCCTTCCAGCTGAATTCGGTATGGCAGCGGTCCACGCAAACCGTGCGGCGCGGCCCGTTTGGCTTGGGCAGGGGGCGCAGGCGCGCATGGACGCCCTCGAGAAAGCACAGCGGGCAGGGCAAGGCCGTGCCCGCGCTCCAGGCGGCCTCGCCGAATTTCACCGAGTAGGCCGAGCGCTGCTCGGGCGTGGCCTGGCGCGCCTGCAGCACTTCGTCCATTGCCTGGTACAGGAGTTCGATCGCCATGTTGATCGCGGCCTTATGCGGCGCGCCGGTATTGTTTGAGCCAGCGCCGCGCGGCGGCGGGGTCGGCGAGCACGCGCAGCTCCTGCCGCAGTTGCGCATGCTCCTCGCGCAGCGCGCGCTTGGTCTGCTTGATCAGCTCGCCCAGTTTGGCCGGGCTGACGGGTGAGTCCGGGGGCAGGCCCGCGTCGAGGCGAAAGCCGGCTTCGAGCCGAAAGATTTCTTCCTTCAATTGTTCCAGTTGCTCGGCCAGCACCTTGTTGTAGTAGCCGAGCTTTTCCTCGCCGGCGCCGGCGATGTGGGCCGCGTCGACCTGCTCGATTTCCAGCTGCAGTTGCAGCAGCGCCAGCAGGTCATTGGCGGCATAGGCCTGGTTGGCCTTTTGCATCAGCGCGGTCTTGGCTTCGCGGCGCGCCGGGTCGGCCTCGCGGTCCGGGTGCAGGGCGCTGGCGAGTTTGCGGAAGATGTCGCGCACCGATTGCGTGGCCTGCTTTTCTTCGGCTTCGCGCTTTTGCTGCGCCGGGCTTTTGCGCCGGCGCGACGCCTTCGCGGCCTGGCGGGCTTCATCGGCGGCCTGTTCGGCGCTTTGCTCTTCGTGCATCTTCCGGTGCAGCAGTTCGGCGATATCGTCTTCCGATTCGATGCCGGCGGTGTCGCCGATGTCGACTCCCGTCACCTCCCGCACCATCTCCAGGGTGGCTTGCAGCTGGCGCTTTTGCGCGCTGTCGAAGTCCTCGTCGGCGTGGCGGGCGTAGAGGGCATGCAGCGCCTCATCGCCGTGCTTTTCATGCAGCAGGTCGCCGGCGATCTGGCAGATCAGCCGGCTGAGCAGCGCGTTCTCGGCGCGGCTGAAGCCGGGGCCGCCGTAGAGCCCGTCGAGCGTAAAGGCCCAGTCGCGCCGCGCGCCGGCAAGTGCGTCGTGCAGCGGCAGCACCTCGGCGGCGTAGGCCTGCTGGTATTTCGGCAGGCTCTCCTGCCAGGCGCCCAGGCCCAGGCGCAGTTTTTCGATCTGGCGCACCAGGGTGTTGAAGCGCTTTTGCTGCGGCGTGGGCGCGCGGCCGGCGTCGTTCGGCGAGAGTTGCAGGGCGTGGGTGGAAGGCATGGGCAGACTTTTACGGCAGTTTCAGCTTACGGCACCGGCTTGACCCGCAGTTCGATTTTCATCCCCAGGCGCACCCCCATGTCGACCAGCGCTTCGACGGAGAACAGGTCGATGCGCCCGTCCATCAATTCGAGGAAGTGCGGCAGCGTCAGGCCGAGCAGCTTGGCGGAGACGCTTTGCGACGCGCCCGAGGCGCGTACGCGGTCCTGCACCGCCAGCATCAGCTTGGAGCGCAGCTTCATCGACTCCGCCTCGCCCGCCGGGTCTTCGATTGCCTCCCAGGCGGCTTGCGCGGCTTCGGCTTTGACGGTCTTGGTGGATTTCATCGACGGGATGTTTCTTTCAAGGGCGGCTGCCCGGTGCGTATCCCATTGTCCGTCATTGCGCCCGCACCGTGTTGGCGAGGCCGCAGGCGCCGGGCGTGGCCGCGTAGGAGCGCGCCGACCGGCGAATCGGCGCCGCCCCGATAGGGCGCTTCCCGGCAATCATGAGATTTTTCGTCTTACGCAAACAAACATATAGAGGTCTCATCATGGGCACGATTCTTCTGGTGGTTTTGCTGTTGCTGTTGCTTGGCGGCCTGCCGGTCTGGCCGTACTCCCACGACTGGGGCTTTTACCCCAGCGGCGGCCTCGGCCTGCTGCTGCTGATCGTGCTGATCGTGGTGCTCTCCGGGCGCCGCGTTTAGGGCGGAAGCAGACCATGCGGTGCCGGCTTCTCCGGTGCCGCAAGGTCACGCCGGCGCTCCTGGCGGTGTCGCAGCGAATGCCGCCGGGAGCGAATTTACTCTTCCGAATCTCGTTTATCTTTAGGATTGCGTTTACCAACGCCCCTATTCCCAGGCCGGCACCACCGAAAGCTAGAGCGAACGGCGCACCGTAGGCCAACGCCAGCACCATGGTCTCGAACGACCGGGGCTGAAAAAGACTCGAATATGGCTACGCCGATCAACGCAATCGGCATCGCCACCAAGCCCCACCCGAAACCGAGAACGCCGCCGCAAAACACGCCGAGGGCGAACAAGCCTATCCAGATTTCCATTGCTATTCCTCGTCTGTTGTTGCTTTTGAGCAACCCGGAGGCTGTGTTTAATTCCAATGCTGAGTGCCGCACCGGCCGGCCATTACGCACCTGCATGCCGTCTCCTCAATGCCGCAACACCGCTAGCACCACCTCCACCGCGATCAGCACGATCACTGTGATTTCCATCAGTTCGGCGCGGCTGCTTGACGCTTCTTCATACAGCGCGCGGTAGTTGTCGCGGATGATGGCGAGCTTGCGCTCGACGCCGGCGTGCACGGTGCGCACGCGAAAGCTTTCCAGCGCGGCGGCATAGACCCGCGCGAGGTAGACGTCTTCCGTCACCTGCAGGGCATTGTCGACCTTCTCCGTAAGCTCGGTGACCTCGGCCACCAGCGCGTTCAACTGCTGCGCCAGGGTGGCATAGCGCCGCGCCGCAAAAACGTTGAGCACGCGGCGGGTGGACTCGACCGCGTCGTACATGCGCGGCAGTTCGGCGTCGAGCACGTCGTCGTAATAGCGCATCTCCAACAGCTGGGCGTTGGCGACTTCGAGCACGTCGTCCACGTCGGAGTCGCCGCGCGGCTCGTAGATGAAGGCGCGGTCCCAGGTGAGGATGACCAGGTCGTCCTCGTAATAGGAAAAGCGCTGGCGCAGCAAGTCGGCCGCCGCCGCCTCGGAAAGTTTGCGGTAGTCGCCCGAGAGCAGCGGCACGAAGTCCACCTGCTGCAACAAGGCCGCCGCCGTCGGCTTGGCGTCGAAGGCATGCACCACGCCCAGCAGGTAGTCCTCTTCCACCACCGCGGGGTTGGGCCGCTCCAGCGCGGGGGCGAACACGCCGCGCAGGCGCTCGAGCAGCGCGGCCCATTGGTCCGTCGCCGCGCCGGGGCCGATGGCGCACTGGATGTCGTTCATCAGGCGCGCGAAGCCGACCATGTCGCGCCCGTCCGCCTCCACCTTCAGCGCCAGGCCCATCACGCCGAAGTCGTAGAGGCGCGCCGTGGCGCTGGCCTGCACCGGGCCGGTGGCGAGCGTCAGCGTCACCGGCCCGATGCCGACCGCCAGCGGCGCGACGCCGAAGTTCATCGCCTTTGGCGGCGTAGCCGACAACTGCGCGCGCGCCGCCGGCTCCAGCGAATGCGCGGCCCACAGGCGCTCGGCGGCGACCAGGTCGATGGAATAGGCGACATCGACCAGGCGCAGGGCCTGGATGTGGCCGGAGGTGACGACTAGCGGGGGCACGGGGTCGCTGGGCTGTTGCTTGGGGTAGAAGGTGCGGCCTGCCTGGACCGCAAGCGGACCGCCACAACAAACGTGTTGGCAATCCGCCAATCTTGGAGAAACAACGGTAAACCACGGTGGTTTTCTAAAAAACCAGTGCCGTTCATTTTTGCCAACCTGATAAAACCTGATAAAAATCCGGAAAATTCACGGGGTGCCTGTAACGCTTCGGACGCACCTGGATCTGGTCTTAAGGCCTCGCATCTCAACACGTTGGTGTTACCGGTGCGGGCCAGCAAGCCACGCTCCCAAGTCCGGAAACCGGCGAAGCAGACACGAGAGCGAAACGCTGCTGCTGGTTTCTAAGATACGCGAATGCCCGGAATCGTCAAGTGCAAAAAGCGCGCGGGCGCGGGCACATAAAAACGCGGCGCTCCACACCTTAAGGCATGGAGCGCCGCGCGCTTGACTTCCCTCAACCGGCTTTTGGTTGCGGGTTTCTACCGGTCTTCAGTTCCAGTCGCTGTCACCACCGCCACCGGAGCCGCCGCCGTCGTCCCACGAGGAGGTGTCGGAGACGCCGAAGTCGCTGCCGCCCATGTCGTTCGAGCTATCGGGAATGCTCTGGAACGGCGCGTAGCTGGAGTCGCTCAGGTTGTTCTGCGAGTTGTTGGCGTGGTTCCCGCCCATCATGTGGCGCACTGCTTCCTCGGCCAGCACCACGCCCGTGCCCACGGCAGCGCCGGTGGCCAGGCCGCCGAGAATCTGCGAACCCATGCCGGGCGCTTGCGGGGCAGGCGCGTAGCCGTAGCCAGGCGGCGCATAGCCCGGTGCGGGGCCGCCGCCGTAGGGCGCCGGACCACCTTGCGGATAAGCCGGCTGGTAACCGCCAGGGCTATAGCCGCCCCCGGGCGCCGCGCGCCGCATCATGAACCTGGTCGCGAAGAAAATGAACGCCACCAGGCCGACGCCCGCGAGCACCAGGCCCATCGGGAAGCTGCCCGTGCTTGCCTGCGTGGCGGCCGCCGCCGGCGCCTCACGGTAAGTCGACACATCCGCACGCGGCGCGCTGACCGCGGGCTTGTCGAGAATCGCCCTGAGCTTGGTCACCGCCTCCGCCTTGGCAAACGGCAGCCCCGGCGCCAGCTTCTCCGCCTTCGCCAACTCGCCCGCCGCCTCATGCACCTTGCCCTGCTTGGCCAGCAGCTCGGCATCGATGTAATGCGCCTTGCCGCTTTGCGGATGCGCCTGCAGCACCTCGCGCATCATGCGGTTCGCATCGTCCATGCGCCCGGCCTCGGCCGCCTGGTAGATCTCGTGCACCGTAGGCTCGGCCGCAAAGGCCGGCGCCGCCGCGAACAGCGATGCCGCGGCCACCGTCGCGATCAAACCCGCAACCAAACCCGAAAACAGTTTTTTCATCTGGTCCTCCTGGAACCGGAATGCCCGAAGCGACGGGCCAAAAGCGGGCACTCTATTCAAACCAGGCGCGCCCGCGAACGCTTCCTTCACCAGCCAATATTGAGGCAAGACAAAGGCGTTAAAAGCGAAAAGCCGATCTGGAGTTGTAACAATTTGTGCCGGGCGAAAAGCCGCCCACTTTTGTTTGACCGCAGGAGGACGATTTGGTTGCCTTGCGCCCCCGGCCGTATGCACCCGCATGAAGACAATGGCATGATATATAACGTGGCAGGGCACGCGCCTGGACCAAACAAGATCTCCACTTGAAAGACGCCGCCAGAATGATCAAGCCCCGAATCCCCGCTCTCGCCCTTTCCCTTGCGGCCCTGCTGCCGGCGACAAGCGCCTGGGCGAGCGATGTCGCCATGCGCCTCTCGGCCACCACGGTCAAAGCGGGCCAACCGCTGGTGGTGACGCTGCAAAGCAAAAAGCTGTGCAACTTCCAGCTGCGCCTGGAAGACGCGAAGAACCAGCCCCTCGAAAAGCGCAACCCGGAAACCAAGGTCCTCACCCCGCCGAGCCGCTACACCTTCACGGTAAACAAGCCGGGGCACTACTGGATATTCATGGACGAGCTCGATCTCAAGACCTGCGGCGACGCCGCGGACTACGATGTGGCGCGGGAGTTTTCCGTTGTTGAGGGACGCGACGGCGCGAAGCCGCCCGGCAACTAGCGCATCAGGGCCGCCCCGCCGGCCAGCCTCGCCCGGTCCACGTCCGGACTGCGGTACAGCGCCTCGGGAATCTCGGCCAGCAGCGAGTCATGTGCCTCGCCTTCCGCCAGCCCGTAGAACTTCTGGAAGCTCATGATCAGCGGGCGCCACTTGTTCGGGTCGATGCGGTTCGGCGTGCCCTCCATCAGAATCTCCGGCGCCGCATGCACGCGCTGGATGCGCACCTCGAACACATAACTCGCTCCCTTGCGCGCGCTGTCCTCCGCCAGGCCATGGCGCGCCGCCACCACCGCCTCCATCTGCACTGGACACTCCAGCGCCCGAGGCGCCGCCACCGTCTGCGAATCCCCCCGCGTCAGCCCCGCCACCTCGAACTTGCGCGGCTCATAGCGATATCCCCGCGCCAGCTTGCCCTCCGGCACCGGATCGCTCCCCGTCAACCGCGCCAGCCGATTCACCGCCGCCACCTCGCTCACCGACGGCAGATTGAGCACGCACTCGCCGGTGCGCATCATGTTCTGCGTCGTCTTCGACGAAGACGCCAGACCCAGCACGCAGCGCCACCCCAGCCAGAAGGCCGAAGACATCGGCGCGATGTTCGCGCTGCCGTCTTCGTTGCGCGTGCTGATCAGGACCACCGGCGTGCCGAAATAGAGGATCGCCGGTTCGGTGAGTACGTGGGTGTCGCGCATGGGTGTGGCCTCATCGTGATTTGATGAGGGCAT
>JAQGMJ010000075.1 GCA_028292405.1 Betaproteobacteria bacterium | reverse complement strand
GGCGGGCGCGGCGCGGCAAGCGGCGCGGCGATGAAGTCCGGCGCGGTCTCGGGCGGCACCGCGCCGCCTGCGGCCCAGGGCTCCAGCGGCGCGAAAGAGGAATTCGGCGCGGTCGACGCGCCGATGGGCTGTGGTGAAGTTCCGCCGGCCGGTGCGGCGCCGCTGCCGGCGGCGCCCGTGCCCTGCGGGGTATCGGCGTCCTGGCTCATGATGGCAGCCCCGGCGCGGGCAGGGCCGCGCGCGCAGGCGCGGCACGGCGCATGCGCGCCCAGGCTCGCATCGCCACCACCCGCCGCCCCGCTGCAGGTCCAGGCTTCAAGGCCGCCCCCTCGTTCTTGCCGCTGTCGGCCCCAACATCGGCCTCAAGCGCCCTTCGCCGCCGCACGTCGCGGCTGCCGAGGCTCATATATTACATCCCGGCACGATGGTCACGACCATCGCGCCGGGCTTGAGGCAAAGAAAGCTGCGTAAAAGCGGCGTGAAAGCGGCCGGCACGCGGAGCCAGGGCCCGCGCTCAGTCCTTGGCCCCGGCTTGCACCAGTGAAGCCACGGTGCCGCCGACGACATTGTTGGCCGCCATGAACTCGGCGACCAGGCCGCTCTTTTTCGCGTCTTCGCAGAACTCGCTGAGGAAGGCGAAGCCCGCGCCCTTGCGCGCCGGCGTCTTGGCCACGCCGATGGCTTGCTGGATGGAGGTGAAGCGCCCTTCGAGCAGGCGCGAGCCGGGCAGCTTGGCCGCGTCGGTCACCAGGCGCGGGCGCAGGCCGGCCAGCACTTCCATCTTGTGCTCGAGGAAGTATTCGTAGGAAGCATCGACGCTGGCGGCGCGGATCAGCTCGGCATGCTTGAGCTCGCGCGAGAGAAACAGGTCATAGGCGCTGCCGCCGGCGATCGAGATCTTGCGGCCGGGCGCGTCCACTTCCGCGATGCTTTTGATCGGCGAGCCGGGCGGCACCATGTAGGTAGCCTCGATCTCGAAATAGGCGGCGGTGAAATCGATCTGCTGCGCGCGCACCGGCTCGGCGCCGAGAAAGGCGATGTCCCACACATTGTTCGGCGCATCATCGGCCACCTTGCCCGGGCGCGGGTAGCCGATCAGCTTCACCGGCACGCCCAGGCGCTTGCCGATTTCCTTCGCCAGGTCCGGCGCCAGGCCGTTGATGGTGCCGTCCGACTCCTCCCGGGTGAGCAGGAAGTTGGCCATGTTCAGGCCGACGCGCAGAGTGCCGGTGGGGGCGAGCTCGTCGCGCGCGGCTTGGGTGGAAGTGGACATGATGATGGTCTCGCGGCAGTGTTTGCAGGGAGGGCCATCTTAGCGCAGGCGCGGGCCGATGCGCGCGGGTTCACGCTGATGGGCGCGATTCGCGCACGGCTGCTTCGGGCGCATCCACGCCACCCGCTAAACTCATGGCGTGGGCGGCGCCAGGCTCTTGTGCAGGCGCCACACCAGCGTCAGCGCCACCAGCGCCGTGCCGACCATCACGTAGCCGATCACGTCGAAATGCAGCAGGCGGCCGTCGGCCCCCTGCGCCACGATGTGCCCGGCGATCACCGAGGCAATGCCGCCCGACACCTGCTGGATCGACGCGCTGACGGCGTTGAACGAGCCGCGCTGCGTCAGCGTGGGCACCGAGGAAGCCAGCGCCTGGAACGGGATCATGCGCGAGAAAATGCCGACGAACAGCACCACGTTGACCGCGATCAGCACCGGCAGCGACACCGGCCCCAGGTGGGTATAGATCAGCACCATGATGATGGACAGCGCCGTGCCCACGGTGAACACGCGCAGCCGGCCGAACTTGTCGGTGGCGCGGCCGATCAGCGGGCCGGTGAAAATGGTGCAGAGGCCGGTGACCAGGTAGACCGTCGGCAGGTCATGCAGGCTGATGCCCAGGTTGTTCACCGTAAACGCGCTGGAAAACGGCATCAGCATGTAGCCGCCGGTGGTCAGCAGCGCGACGACGGCAAACGCCAGCAGGTAGCGCGGCTCGGTGACAGTGTGGAACAGGTGCGCGAAGGCCGTGTGCTCCTGCGGCACCTTCAAATGGTCGGCCACCGGCTGCATCTGCCACGCCACCGCCAGCCCGCCGGCCAGGCCGAGTGCCGCCATCGCCAAAAAGGGCGCATGCCAGCTCCAGTGGTTCGACAGGTACAGGCCGATCGGAATGCCCAGCACCTGGCTGGCCGCGAACGCCGTCTGGATCATGCCCATCACCCGCCCGCGCAACTGCGGCGCGAACAGGTCCGTGGCGATCGCCAGCACCACCGAGCCGATCACCCCGCCGAAGAGGCCAGTGACGATGCGCGCCAGCAACAAGCTCTCGAACGTCTGCGCCAGGCCGCACCACAGCGTGCCGAGCACAAAGCCGGCGTAGAAAAACAGCAGCAGACGCTTGCGGTCGTAACGGTCCGCGAAGCCCGCCGTCAGGAAACCCGAAATGCCGGCAGCGAAGGCATAGGCCGACACCACCAGGCCGAACTGCGAGGGGCCGATGGAGAGCGCCGGCATGATCACCGCGCCCAGCGGCGACATCAGCATGAAGTCGAGGATCACCGCGAACTGCAGGAAAGCCAGCATGGCGACGACGGACTTCTGGTAACGGGAGAACGGCAACGGCAGGGCGGCAGTGGGTGAATTCATCGGTCTGTGTGTAGAGCGGGGCCGGGCAGCGAGCGGGATGGCGCAGTGCCGGGCGCGCGGCGTGGGAAGCAGCGCTATGGACGATGCGCAGCGACGGGCTGTACATCGGATGCCGGGGAGTTTTTGTCGCAGGCGAAATTTTACACCGCCGCGATTTTTTTACGCTTGCCCTACCTGCCAGGATTGGCGGGCTTCGGCTAATGGATCAACCCATTCAACCTATTTCTGGATCAATCAAACCCGCCGACCGCCTTTATCCATTCTCCAACCCGGCCCATAGTGAGTTCAACGGCACCGGACATTGGGCCCGGCGTCCTGGATAGACAAGGAGCACATCATGAACATCCTCAAACTTTTCGGCCTGACGGTCGCTTCGATGTTGTTTGGCGGCGCGTCGCTGGTGCCGGCGAAGGCGGTTTATACGTTAGGCGGCAGTTCGCGTTACGGGCGCTCGTAGGTCTCGGCACACTGTCATCCCCGCGCAGGCGGGGATCCAGCCCGTACCTCCGGAACCCTGGATTCCCGCCTGCGCGGGAACGCCCCGAAGGAAGTGGCCTTGGGCCATGACGGTGGAGGGAGGCGGAACAACGCGTTCCCTACGCCGCCTTCTCCAGATAACTCCGAAATACCGCCACCGTCACCGTCGCCTTGTCCGAACTCTCCGGCCACAACTCCGCCGTATCAAACCGCACATCGAAGGTCGGCTCCATCTCCTCCCCCATCGCATGCCCCGCCGCATCCGGAAACGGAAACGGCGGCGACATCTGCACCACCACGCCGGTCTTGCCGCGAATGTAGCCGGGCATGCGGATGTGGCCCGGGACGAACTCATTGCGCACGCGCACGCGTTCGCCGACCGCGAAATCCGCCACGTCCTTGCGCCCATGCCGTCCCGGCACGGAGGGCCGCGCGAGAGGAAAGCCGCCGCCGGCCAGCTTCTCCAGCTCGGCTGCGCTGGTCACGCCCTTTTCCACGCACAGGCTGGCGCAGGCGGTGAGCACGCGTTCGTAGTAGCTGGCGTTCAAGTAATGGCGCGGCTCCATGCGCTCGATGGCGTGGCGGTATTCGTCCATGTTGAACAGGCCGGCGGCCACCAGCGCGGCGGACAAGGCGTTGGCCTTCAGTTGCCAGGGCTGGTGATAAATCTCCTTGCTGACGACGAAGTTGACCGGGCCGAAGCCCTGCTTGCCGCCGAGGTCGTGGATGCCGTCCATGCTCAGGCTCCCTTCGCTTGTTCATGCGCGGGTTGCAGATAGGGCGGCTCCAGGCGCGCGGTGCCGATCATCGATTCCTTGCTGACCAGCGCAGCGAGCTGCTTTTCGCTCCAGCCGGCGGTGTGCGGCGGGCGATAGGGCAGCACCATGTAGCGCGTGTCGGCGGTGGTGTCCCAGACGCGGATTTCCATGCTCTCGGGGAGCGCCATGCCCATTTCGCGCAGCACGGTGCGCGACTCGCGCACCACGCGCGCGCGGTATTCCAGGTCCTTGTACCAGTCCGGCGGCATGCCGATCACGGTGTACGCCGTGCACGAGCACAGGGTGCAGCAGATCAGGTTGTGCAGGTTCTCGCCGTTCTCCAGCACCACCAGATGGCGGTGGTGCGGCGGCATGGTCGCGCCCAGTTCGGCGGCGGCGGCAATGCCGTTTTTCATCAGCCGCGCCTTGAAGGCCGGGTTGCTCCACGCGTGCGCCACGATGGCCGCCCCCACCGCCGGGGTCCACTCGTCTTCCACCTTGTGGGTGAACTGCTGCAAGTGCCCGGGCCGCACTAGCCCCTGCCCCATGGCCGCGGCCTCGACGGCGTCGACGCGGCGCGCGATGTCGGCGATATTGTCGGATGAAGAGTTCAAGTTGTGCTCCTTTGCAATTCCGGGTGGCGACGTGTGATGCCGGTCCGCGAGGGGGCGTGTTATTCGCCCGGCAGCCTCGCAACCAGCGAAGCGCGTGCTTCGTTGTTTGCGGACATTCTAAACCTGTCGTGATCCGGCCTGCCAGCCGCCCGTGATACATTCATCAGGCAGCCGCGGCAAAAACGCGGCCCTCCGGATCAAAATTCAAATACCAGGAGCGGAAGAATGCGCAGTCCCGTCATACATCGTGTAGGCGTCGTTGCGAGCTTGCTCGTCTTCGCCGCCATTTTTATCCTGGCCGCATGCAGCAATCTGCGGGACACCTGCCATGCATGGCCGCCGGCCGCCGAGGCGCGCGCGGTCGACAAAAACGAATTCGCAGCCTATGTTCCGGAAATGCGGGCGTTCATCGAAACCGTAGTGCCGAAAATGCGCGCTGCCGTGCAGGCAAACGACCGCGGAGCAGTAAAGACCGTTCAGGCGGAAGTCTGCAAATTCAACACGCGCTGGCCGATCAAGAGCCCTCGAAACCACGAGGCGAGCGTCGTTTTCGGCCAATGCTTCTGGACCACCGAAGATACCTATATTCTCGGCGCGACGCTGGACATAAAGCCCGCCGGCGGGCTCGACTACGGCATTCTGCTCACCGGCTACGTCAAGGGTTGCCTGGAGGAACTCAACAAATTTTCTCCTTCCCAATAATATTCCGTCAAGCAGCCATCTGCCAAGCCGGCAAGCATTAACCCCCGGGCCGCTGGAAATGCCGCCGGCGCGGGTATGCATGAAGAAGAAAATCACCGCATAAGCAGCTTATCGAGCGCACACAACAAGATGGCCCTTTGCCCAAGCTGCGGTAGCAAGGTATTACGCGAAGCGCCCGAGTGCCCGCATTGCCACGCGCTGTTCGACCGCGCGGGCGGCTGGTTTCCGCTGGCCGAAAATGAGAAGGAAGAGGCGCGGCAGGCCAAACACGGGCCGCTCTGGTGGTCGGCTTACGCCGGGTTCGCGCGGGAAGACAATTGGCAGATCATCGGCGGCCCGGACGGCACGCAGATGAAATATGCGGTTTCCGCCAAGCACGTTTTCATCCCCGCGTTCGCCATCCTGGCCGGCTCGGTGGTTCAGGCAGGCCTGGCATACCAGGCCGGCAAGCGCGACCACGCGCTGATCATCATCGGCGTAGCCCTGCTTTTTATCGCCGCCGGTTTTCTGGCGATGCTCGGCCGCAGAACGGTAACCCTGTTTGCCTCGGGCGAGGTGCTCGACCGCAAGCGCCGCCGCGAAACCAGGCGGGAGGTCGGCCAGCCGGTCTCGATCATGGTGGAGCCTTTCGACAAGCACGACGAGTACCTTCCGCCCGGCGCCGACGTGCAGGTGCGCCTGGTGGCGCGCGGGCCGCTGGGCTTTTACGTGATCGAGCGCGATTCCACGGCAAGACTGCTGCCTTTGCGCGATGAGTTGCGCCGATGCATGCGGCTGGTGGAGGAACAACATCCGTCAGGCGAGGCGAGTGCGGTATCGTCTTAGAATCTGCTTTCTAAAAACCACTGGCACCCTTTGTTGTCAAAAAAGAAAATGGCCGCATTACCCGACGAAGATGCTCCCTATGCCGCCTGGAAAAAGGGCGACGTTCGAACGGCGTTTCGCCTGTTCCTGGCCCATGCCCGGGCGGGCGGGCGCGGGCACGAAATCAACATTGGTTATTTCTACGATGTAGGGCTGGGAACCCGCAAGAATCGCGGTGAGGTGATGCGCTGGTATCGCCTCGACTACCGCCGGGGTAGCAGCGGAGCAGCCTCGAATATCGCAATGATCTACCGCGACGAGGGGAGGCACGCGATGGAAGTCGCCTGGTACCAGCGCGCCGCCGCGCTTGACGATGGCGATGCGGAAGTGGAGATCGCCAAGTACTACCTGTCCGGCCTGGGCGCACCGAAGCATCGCGGCCGCGCTATCGCGGCGCTCAAACGCGCCGTGAAATCGAGACACATCACGCCGGACGGCCGCGAAGAGGCAGCGCGAATTCTTGCAGACTGCCGCAAACCCGGAACGCCAGAAAAATGACACTGACCCCGATAAAATCCGTCGAGCCATGAAACCAGCCCCGCTTGATGCCCTGCTGTTGAAACTCGACCTCGCCGCCCGCCTGCTCGACGAGGCCGCAGGCGAAGTGCGCGACGCCAAGCTCGCGCCGGTGAGCACCCATATCGAACGCCTCGGCACGGCGCTGGTGCAGGTGTTCGAGATCCAGCAGGCGATTCATGCGTTGCGCCCCGACCTGAAACCCGCGTACCTGAGCGAGCCGTCGCCGAACCCGGAAGCGAACAAGCAGTTGATGGGTTTCATGGTCGATGCGTCCGAACTGGAGCGCGAAGGAGACACGGCCGGCGCGATCGAAAAATACCGGGACTTTCTGGGGCTGGATTCCACGCCGCATCATCGCGCCATCGCGGAACACGAGATCGCGCGGCTTGCCGGAAAAAAATGAAAGAGGGATAAACACGCAATTCCTGCAACAATAGCTTCCGACCTTCCGATCAATTTTTACACTGACCCCACCCAACATGGCCCACGTCCTGCTCGTCGATTTCAAAACCTCGCCCGCCCACGCCGAAGACTTCGCGGCGGCGATTTTCAAAAACGCGCAAAGCTCGGTGGATGACGAGCCGGGCTGCCACCAGTTCGACGTCTGCCGCGACCCGAAGGATGCGACGGTGTTTTTTCTCTACGAGATCTACGACGACGAGGCGGCGATTGCCGCGCACATCGCGACGCCGCATTACAAGGTGTTCGACGAGATGACCAAGCCCTGGGTGACGGGCAAGGTGGTGCGCAAGTTCGTGCGCGCGCATCCGCAGGGCGTGTGAAGTAGCGCAATGCAAAGCGCCGCCGGGCTGCAATCGCCGGGCGGCGCCTGCCGCGGCAGCGCGGCGAGATTGACGAGACTGCCTTAGCGGGATTTTTTAGCCGGTGCTTTTTTGCGCGCGGCGGTTTTCTTTTTCGTGCCGGTCTTTTTCGCGGCGGTTTTTTTGCTCGCGGCCTTTTTAGTCACGGTTTTCTTGCTAGCCGTCTTCTTGCCTGTGGTCTTCTTGCTCGCAGTCTTTTTGCTAGCTGTCTTCTTGCTGGCTTTTTTCGCCGTGGTCTTTTTGCTTGCGGCCTTTTTGGTGGCCTTCTTCGCCGCCTTCTTGCCCGGCGGCGGCGGCACCTTGCCGCCCTCCTTGCGCGCTTCGGAAAGGCCGATGGCGATGGCCTGCTTGCGGCTGGTCACCTTCTTGCCGGAACGGCCGCTTTTGAGCGTGCCCTCCTTTTTTTCCTTCATCGCCCGCTCGACTTTGGTCGAAGCCTTCTTGCCGTACTTGGTTGCCATGATCTGCCTTTCGCGTTCACAACGTTGACCTGAAGTTCCGCCCTTTGCGCATGTTCATCGGCGGAGAGTGTGCGGATTGTTCAATGCCCGCGCGCAAAAATCTGTCCGTATTTTTCCTACGAATGGAAGGGATGCATCGGGCGCAATGCAAGGCCGCGCCGCCGGATGCGACAATTGCGCCCATGCTGCCCTCAGACCCGCCCCTCGCCGGCGCCCGCCAGGCGGACCTGTATTCCCGCTACGCTTCACTCACCATGGCCGTCTCGCTGCCGGCCGACACCGTGCTCTACCTGCTGCTGCCGGCCTTCGCCGCGCAGTTCGGCGTCAGCCTCGCCGAGGCCGGCATGCTGCTGGCGGCCAACCGCCTGGTGCGCATCGCCGGCTACGGCTGGGTGACGCGTTTTTACGCGCGCAATGGCGATAGGCCCACCTGCACGCTCGCCGCCATCTTCGCCGCCCTGTGCGCCCTGGCCAACGCCACCCTCTCCGGCTTCTGGCTGCTGCTGCCGGTGCGCCTGGTGTGGGGCCTGTGCTTCGCCGCGCTCAACCTCGCCACCCAGTCGCTCGCCACTTCGGAGCCGGTGGGCGCCGCCGCCCGCTCCGGACGCTCGCGCGCCATCATGGCGATGGGCCCGATGATGGCGCTGCCCCTGGGCGCGCTGCTGGCGCAGCACTACGGCCCGCGCGCGATTTTCTTCTTGCTCGCCGGCATCGCCGTCTTCGGCCTGCTGATCGCGCGCAAGCTGCCCTCCCTGCCGCACGCCGTGGCCACGCGCCCAAAGCGCCTGCGTTTGCCGGGCAGCCTCGACGTCTGGTCCTTCCTCGAAGGTTTCACGCTGGACGGCCTGTTCATCATCGGCCTCTCCTATCTCGGTAAAGACCTCCTGCCCGGCGGCGCCGTCATGGCCGCCGGCCTCCTGCTGGCGCTGCGCTACCTCGCCGAAATCCTGCTCTCGCCTTTGGGCGGCATGATGGCGGACAAATTCGGCGCGGTGAAATTGCTGGTGATCCTCTCGCTGCTTACCGCCGCCGCCCTGGTCGGCTTCGGCCTGGGCTGGCTGTGGACCTGCGCCGCGCTCATCGTCGTGCTGCGCTCCCTGCAACTGCCGCTGCTCGCGCCCATCGTCGCGCAGCGCACCCCGGGGCCGGACCGCGTGCACGCCCTGGCCTCGCGCTCGATCTGGCGCGACATCGGCGCCGGCCTCGGGCCGATGGCCGCCGGCCTGCTGCTGCCGGTGGCCGCGCCGGTGTGGGTGTATGGGGTGCCGGCGTTGTTGCTGGCGGCGGCGGCGCTGGCGTGCGTCAGGAAATGAAAAACATCCAGATCATCGATGGCGCGCAGAACTGCGTGTACGACATATTTGCCGCCACCGACAAGCAATTCCTGCTGCTGTTTCCCCGCGATACCGATATCGCCTTCATCGACGAGATATACGCCCGCGAGGATGAAAAGGCGGTCAGCGCCGCCTTGACCAGGATGTGGACCAGGCCGGTCCGGAAATCGAAAGCGCAAGGGATACACGGCATACTCTTCTATCAACTCGAAGAGAAAAAAGCCTACTACCCAACGCGGCGCGACCGGGACGCGGTCAATCCGGGTGGGACGCGGCTGCGATAGACAGGCGACCCAGCGTTTCTCTCCAAAAGACCAGTCAAATCGTGCAAGCCACTTTGAATGCCATCGAGGCCAGAAGTCCCGATCAACGGATCCAATTTGTCGTTCTCCCAGCCTTTCAGGTGACTATGGCCGCGCGAGGCACCTATGTCCCTGGAACCGACGACGTCGCCAGGCCAACAGCATTGAAGGGGCTGATGGAAATCAATCATCCCCTCTTGAGCTGGGCGAGTGACCTCCTCCGCGAGGAGGAAAATAGGACTGTCGAGTCACGTGTTCTTCAGTTGCGCGAACTTGCCAAGCATTACGCTTGTGGAGACGAGCTCAATTGCGCCATGAGCCACGCTCTTGAAAGCGCCTGACGACGACCGCCTGGAACAGTCCTCTAGCCCCCGCGCTCGATCTGGCGCGGCATCCGCATTGAGGTGCGTACGTAAATGAAAACCGCCGGCGCAAACCATCGCGCCGACCGTAAAACCGGGAACAGGCCCACACCTTCCCCGAAGCTCGTGACCTCGAGTAAAGGGTGCCCGCAGGCCGTCCCGTTTTTTACGCAGACTCAGAAACTTCACGCGCGCGCCGATGGTCGGGTCGATGCTCGACGTATGGAAAAACCCGTTGGCGATGCCGCCGCCGACCTTCGGGTACATCGCGCCGGCATACACATCGAGGTGCTTGTTGATGCGATAGTCGCCCACCAGCGAGAACGCATCTTCAGTGCCGCCGCAAGTGGCGAGGCTGGCGTCGCCGCAGCCGTTGCCGGAGAAGCTGTTCTGGTTCTCGTGATAGTAGGCGGCGGTCAAGTCGAAGTTGGGCGTGGCGGCCCATTTGGCGCCGGTCCAGACCACCTGCAAGATCTTGTTGTTGGCGAACGCGGTGTTGCTGAGCACGCTCAGCAGGTCGCCGCCCTGCGCGCCGGCACCGGGGGCCAGCGGGGTGGAGGGGTTCTGGAAAAGCATGTGCGAGTTAGCCGGCGAACGCTGCCCTGCAAGCCCTCGCCGGCCGCTTCAGCGGCCACGCCTCGCGCTAGCCGGCGGGGCGAAGGCGGCGTGATGTTCCGCCCATGGCGCAAAGGGAGTAAAACGGCATCAGTGATTTTTTTGCGCGGCACCTCACGCGCCAAAGGCATGACCCCCGCCCCGCCGCCCTCGCCGCCCTCGCCCCCCTCGCCGCCGCCTCCGCACTCACCCCCGCCTTTGCCCCCATTGGCGCCCGCGGCGCAGCCCGCGTCTTCACCCGCGGCATCGCCGACGCGGCCGGCGATGCGCCTGCGCCCCTTCGCCGCCGCCCACTGGTCGCTGCTGCTCGTGCTCGTCGTGATGTGGGAGGCCCTGCTGCTGCGCGATGTCTGCGCGGGCCCGCCCTTCTACGCCAAGGCGGCGCTGGCCACCGCCACCCTCGCGCTGGCGCTGTGGAGCAACCACCTGGCCCGCGCCCCGCTGCGCAGCCTGCGTGCGCTGGCCGCCGTCGCGCTGCGCTCGGCCTACGACCTGCTCGCCCTGGGCCTCCTCCTGTTGCTGCTGGCGCTCCCGGGGTTCTTCCTCCTGCCGGCGGCGCAGTGCTACAGCGACCGCGGCTACGTCGTCGAAGTGCTGGCCTCGGCCACACCCCTGCGCGAAGCCGTGGCGGCGCGGGCGCTGGCCGCCGGCAGCCTGGCGCACAGTGGCGCCGGCCTGAAAGTGGGAAGGGTGAGCCTAGGCGCCGGCGTCATAGTCGGCGGCGGCCTGGTGCTGGAAGACGGCATGATCATCGTCGTCGGCGAAAAGCCAGCCGTCGCGCTCGCCCTCACGCCCACCCTCACCGCCGGCCGCGTCGAATGGACCTGCAGCGGCTTCCCGCAACAGGCGATGCCGGCGGCCTGCCGGTAGTAAGGCCCGGCGAAGCCCAGCGAGACCCGACGAACCCGGCGAACCCGGCGCGAATCAATCGCGGCCGCCGGCGCCGTCCCCCGACCCCGGCGCCTGTTGCAGCCACTCGCGCAAGGCGCTTTCCATGTCCGCCACCAGCGCATCCCAATCGAAGGTGCCGGGCACATGGCGAAATACGCGCACGGACTTATACCAGGGCGTCGCCGGCCCGGTCTCTCCCCAGCGCCAGCCCAGGTCCGGCCGCGTCGCCACCCAGGTGGGCAGGCCGAGCGCGCCGCCGAGATGCGCCACCGAAGTGTCCGCGGTAATCACCAGGTCCAGGTTGCTGATCAGCGCCCCGGTGGCAAAAAGATCGCGCATGTGTTCGCTGACATCGAGCAGCGGATGCGCCGGCAGGCTCTCAAGAACCTCCCGCTCCTCGACCAGCGCCACCCACTCCACGCCCGGCACGGCGAACAGCCGCTGGAAAGCCTCGAACGGGATGCTGCGCTTGCGGTCGTAGAACTGCCCCGCGCGCCCGGCCCAGCGCACGCCCACGCGGCGAACTCCAGGCCGCCGCGGCGGCAGCCAGGCGGCGGCCGCCGCGACCTCCCCGGGCGGAATCGCCAGGTAGGGATCGAAGCGCGACACCTCGCGCATGCCCGCCCCAAGCGCCAGCGGCAACTGGTTCTGCCCCGCCATCCAGTCGAAGCCGGTGAACGGCACCGGCTGCTCATGCACCTCTTCGAAGCAGCCCATGCTCCGCGCCAGCCGCGCCAGTTCCGGCGGACTGACGATCGACACGCGCGCCTCCGGTTCGCGCTCGCGCAGGAGGCGCACGAAGCGCAGCATCTGGATCACATCTCCCAGGCCGTAGCCGGTCAGCATGACCAGCCGCCCGCGCCCCAGCGCCTCGCCTTCCCACGCCGGGCAGACGGCGGGCGCGGGATAAACGCCCATCATGTATTCGTTGTCGACCAGGGCCTGCATGCCCTCCAGCAGGCGGCCGCTGCGCAGCAGCACCTCGACCTGCGCGCCGATCACGTTGTTCGCATAGGGATGGGCGGCGCGCGCCCGCTTCAGCAGTTCGACGCCTTCCTCATGGCGGCCGTCGTAACCGTGGAGAATGGCCCCCGCAACCCGGCAACACGCCAGCTCGGGGTAAAGCGCGCAGGCGCGTTCGATCAATGTGCGCGCGCGCCCGAACTCGCCGCGGTCGAACAGGCGCATGCCCAGCACCGCGCCGGCCTGCGCGCCCTGCTTGCCGCCGGCAGCGGCCAGCGCCGCCAGTTCCCGTTCGCCCTCTTCCACCTGGCCGACGCGCAACAGCAGGTCCGCGAGCAGCAGGCGGTCCAGCGCATCCACCTTCGCCTGTTCCCGCAAACCGCCGAGCAGCGCCGCCAGCTCGGCCGCGTTCGTCGGGCTCGCCATCCAGCGCACCGCCGCCATGCGCAGCGGCGACGCGGCCAGCCCGGCCTCCTCGTAAAAGCCCGGATAGGCATCGCGCGCCAGCCAGCGGCGCAAAGCCTCGTCGGCGGGCGACGCCGCCTGCGGCACCGTCGCACGGGCCTCGCCCTCGCGCCTGGCCGCCGCGCGTTTTGCAAACCCGGAAAAAAAACGTTCAAGCATGCATGCCTTTGGCCGCGGTCACGGTGACCCGATCCGCCAATTGTAGAAAGATCCGGTTGCGCCGGGTAATCAAGGCGGCCGGGGAAATAATTTTCATCCATCGTTGCCGGAAATCAAATTCCACCCGGACCACCTCGCCCTCTTTGCGCGAAACCCGCCGCGACCCGCATGCGGCGATTGCGCAAGACCACCGGCACCAGGGGTCGTTTACAACAAACAATAAAATCCCGTGAAAAAATACCGCGCACCCATCCTCACCCTGCTCTGCATGGCGCCCGCCTGCGCCGACATCTACAAATGGAAGGACGACAAGGGCGTCGTCCACTACGGCGACGATCCGCGCGCCGCCGGCAAGGGCGCCACGGCGGGCAACGGCACCCCCGCCGCCGCATCTTCCCACGAACCCTCCACCGCAGCCGCCGCGGCCTCCTCCAGCGAGACGCCGAAGCCAGGCGACGCCTTCGACTTCGCCGCCTGCCCGCCTCCGCCATCGCCAAATGCATGGGCTATGCCCGCCATGCCGCCAACGCCGACCCCCGCTACCCGCTCCTCCACGGCACCGCCAACATTCCCGAGCTCAAGCACCGCATCGAAATCACCTGCCCGGGCGTTTCCTTCAACTGCCACAGCTACATCACCAAAAGCCGGGGCAATTTCTGCCAGCCGGTGACACGCAGGGAGCAACCATGCTGGCTTGAACACCAAGTGTTCAATTGCAGCGCGTCGTGCCTCAAGCATTGAGCAGCGCAAGCCGGGTCGCACAGGCCGCGATTCTTTCAGCCACCGAGAGCCCGGGCCGGCCCCGATGCCGACGCCGCGGCCGATTCAGTCGCCGGCCTCACGCTCCCCATTCCTGCAAAAGTCCGGGCCGGCGATATACATCAAGCCGTCGTCCGCCACCGGTCGGCCGGCATACTGTCTCACTATCTGCAACAGGGCGATCCATCCTCAGGCAAGATGCGGCCGAGGCACGCCTGATCGTGGGGATTGCGGGCCGCACGTCGGGATACGAATCGGGGACACGAAGGAACAACTCCTTTTCCAGTTCCGCAATTGACTTGAAGCAGCAATTTGCGAGATACAGAGAGTGGCGCCAAAAAAAGATGAAAAGCTCGAGGAAGACAAATACAACACAGGCGGGTCGCCGCTCGTTACTCCGCCTGATGGCAGGAACCATTGTGTCCGCAGGCGCATCGCGCGTCGCTTGGGCGCAAGCCTATCCCACGCGGCCGGTACGCATACTTGTCGGGTTCACCCCTGGCGGCTCAAACGATGTTTACGCCCGCTTGATTGCAAAGTGGTTGAGCGAGCGGCTGGGCGGGCAGTTCATTGTCGACAATAGACCCGGCGCCGGCGGAAATATCGCAACCGAGGCGGTTGCGCGGTCAAGCCCTGACGGCCTGACGCTGCTCGTGAACAACTCGAGCGATACGTGGAATGCCACGCTGTATGACAATCTCAGGTTCAATTTCATCCGTGACCTGGCGCCCGTTGCGACGATTGCCCGTGGGTCTTGCATCCTGGTTGTCAATCCGAAGCTGCCCGTCAGGTCGGTCCCGGAATTGATTGCGTATGCGAAGAAAAACCCGGGCAAGATCGCGGTCGCGTCGGGCGGTATCGGCAGCTTTCCGCATATGTTCTTCGAGCTGTTCAAAAGCATGGCATCAGTCGACATGCAGCACGTGCCTTACAAGGGCGGCTCGCAAGCGGTTGTGGACTTGCTCGCCGGACAGGTGCAGGCTTACTTTTCTCCCCAAAACCTGGTCATTCAACATATAAAAACCGGCGCATTGCGCGCATTGGCCGTGACGGGCGCAAAACGCGCACAAGCTTTGCCTGATGTTCCAACCGTAGGCGAGTTTCTGCCAGGTTATGAGGCAAGCTCCTGGTGGGGTGTCGAAGCACCAAAAAACACCCCTCCGGAAATCATCGGCAAGCTAAGCAAGGAAATTGCTGCTGCCCTGGCCGACCCGGGGATCAGGTCGCAAATCGCCGCTGTTGGAGACGAGCCTTTCGCAAGCTCGCCTCACGATTTTGGAAAACTTATTGCCGAAGATACCGAGAAGTGGGCAAAGGTGGTGCGGGCGGCAAACCTCAAGGCAACTGACTAGCTGCGCGCTGTGCGCTGTCCAGGGTCGGCGACGCTCGTCGCCCGCCAGCGCTCACTAAAACCCCGCCTGCAAAAATAGTTATCCGTTCACAAGGCGAATGTCTCCACCGGCGGTTCGTGGACGACAGCGAAACCCTCACTGCCGGTGGCTCGGATAGACAAGTTAAATGGAGATGGCAAAGATGAAAGCGAAGGCATTGGGGCTGGCGATCGTAGGCTCGGGCCGCATTGGGACCTTGCGCGGCCGTGTGGCAAAAGGGCATCCGGCGGTTGAATACATTGCCGTGTCCGACAAGGAGCCCGGCAAAGCCCGCGATCTCGCGGAGAAGATCGGCGCGCAATTCCACTCCGGGGACAATGATGAGATCATCAGCCGCCCCGAGGTCAACGCGGTCATTGTCTCGACGGCCGAGGGCGACCATCTCGCCCCGATCCTCAAGGCGCTCGAACTCGGCAAACCCGTGCTGGTCGAAAAGCCGATCGGATTGACGGTCGATGAAGCCGACCAGGTCCTCCGTGCCATCGCCAAACACGATGGCAATGTCAGGGTCGGCTACAGCCGCCGCTACATGGATAAATACCTGATCGCCAAGGAACAGATGGTCCACGGCCGTCTGGGCCGTGTGATCGGCGGATCGGCCCGTGTTTTCAATTCGCGTTTGAACGGCATGGCGCTCATGCAGCGCAACCCGCATGCAACCCCGGTGGTCGATGGGCTGACCTACTACGTCGACCTGATGAACTGGCTGGTTCAGGGCAAGCAGCTGGTCGAGATCTATGCCCGTGGACAGGACGGCGTTTTGAAAGAAGCCGGCTATAACTCGCCCGACCTAACCCACGCCATATTGACATACGACGACGGCACCATCGTCAACTTAAGTATCTGCTACGCGTTGCCTGCAAAATACCCAGCCCTCGGCCATGCGGCCCGGGTAGAGGTGATTGGCACAGAGGGCGTGATCATCATCAACGACGACCATACCGATCAGTTGATGTATAGCGAAAAGGGCGTGCCCCACGTTTATTTGCCGGGCCATAACGTCAACATGGCCTTCCTGCAGAGCGGTGTTCCAGGCGATTGGGCCCTGGGAGAATTCTGGGGGCCGATCAACAATGAGACACGGGCCTGGCTCGAGCACATCTCGATGGGCAAGCCATGCGCTCTGGCGACACCGGAAGAGGCGCGATTCAATCTCGAAGCCACCCTGGCGATCCAGCACTCGATGAAGACAGGCAAGCCGGTGGCCCTGCCGCTTGACGGGAAGCACCTTCTGGCAGCATGAACATCGCGCATGAATATCATTGACGCGCAGGTTCACATCTGGGGCGCGGATACGCCCGAGCGCCCGTGGCCGGGGCAAGGCCATCAGCCGCACCGGCCGCATCCCTTCTCCATGACCGACCTGCTGCGCGAGATGGACGCCGCGGGCGTAAACCGGTGCATCATCGTGCCGCCGATGTGGGAGGGCGACCGCAACGATCTCGCGCTCGAGGCTGCGCGCCTGCATCCGGACCGGTTTGCCGTTACGGGCCTCATGACGGTCGACTCCCCTGCGGCGCGCGGATCGCTGGCCGCGTGGCGGCGTCAACCCGGCATGCTCGGCCTCCGGCTGGTCCTGACCAGACCCCGCTACAGAACCCTGTTCGAAGCCGGCGCATTCGACTGGCTCTGGGCCGAAGCGGAAGAGGCACAGGTGCCGATCATGCTCCTGGTCGACATGAATCAAGCGCCGCTGCTGCACCCGATCGCGCGGCGCCATCCCGGCCTGAAGATCACGCTGGATCATCTTGCCGTTCCGCGCGACACCAAAGACGAAGCCGCCTTCGCAGGCCTCGACAACGTACTCGCGCTGGCACAATTCCCGAACGTCGCGGTCAAGCTCACCGCACTGCCGCATTTTTCGGCCGACGAGTATCCTTACCGTCGGCTCCACCCCACCCTTCGGCGCGTCTACGAAGCCTTCGGTCCGCAACGCATGTTCTGGGGCACCGATCTTACGCGGCTCTCGTGCTCTTACAGTGAGGCCGTCAGGATGTTCACCGAAGAGATTCCCTGGCTGACCAGCGCCGACAAAGAGTGGATCATGGGACGCGGAATATCGACGTGGCTGGATTGGAAGTAAGCGCAAGCGGAATTAAAGGGCCGGGGCGGAATATCTTTCAACAGTCATCGTTGAAAAATAAATCCACCAGATCCTTTTAATTGTCTGTCCCGAGGTCGCAATGTGCGCGGCCTCGCCAAAATACTTGCTCTAAACCTGTAGTTCGTTTGGAAACCAGAAGATCCCAGCCCCATAATTTTTGGAAGAGTGGCCTGTTCCCGATTGCTCGCCCCTGCTAATCGGCCACAGGAATCAAACGTAGATCATGAATATGCGGAAATACATCTCCTCGCTCCAAGCGAATCGTATTGTCGCCCTTTTTCAATGCTACTCGACCAATCTGTGACCATTTCAGGTCGCTATTCAGAAAGCCTCCGGTTGTTTCGGAAAGAGCCTGGTCTCTGACAACCTTTCCGTTCAATGTCACTTTCACTGGTCTAACCTGACCTGACGCAAAGTTGATATCCAGCCTATAGGCACCGGGCACATTGGCAGTGAAATCAAATTCGGCTGCGTTTGGTCTTGCGTTGCAAGGTTTGCCATTCGCCAAGGTTCCTGGTCCAACCACGCATTGATCGATACCGACATTTGTCCCACGCACGAAATCTTGCGCACGAATTTCAACACGTTGCTTGGTCGGCGGCGGCGGGTACTTAACGATTGGTATTAATCCGCGCGGTGTATCCCAGTTCACTTGTTCACCTGTCGATAAGCTGATGTCAACCGCCTCTTCTCCTGACCGCTGGCAAATCTGTTCCGCGCCGGCAGACGTAATCTCGAAGCCATTTTTAATCGGTCCCGTGCAGGTTCCACCGGTTACGGAGAACTCGAATACGCTGGCTTTGGTGACTGTCCCTGTTGGATTCATGCGCGCCTGTACGAAGAACGTTTTTCGTCCCACTCCGGGAATGATCCGGGCATGCAATCCCCCTCGCGTAAAGCAGGCAAGCATATTGTCAGACGCTTTTGCGCTGATAGTCTTGATGAAAGATGTTGTTGCCTCCTGATACTTGGCACTGTAGCTGTCGTCGCGACAGTATTTCGAAGAGAAATCAGACCAGCTTTCATTGCTCGAATCGAAGCCGAGTGTCATACCCCCGTAGCCTAGACTTAGACCGGCGGTATCCGCCGCTTGCTTGCTCTCAAATTTGCTTTGGCAGAACCATGAGCGAAAGGACTCCGCCTTGTTTGTGTTCGAGGTTTTGGTTTGTGTGTCGTAAACGCCGTATTTCACAAAGGCCTCACATACATTCTGAGCTTGGAGAGCCGTCGGCAAAAAGAGTGAGAGCACTGCGAAGGCTGAACGAGGCAAAGCACGTTTGAGGATTTTCATTTGTCTTCTTTATTGGGTTAACCATCAGTTGAATTAAAGGGGCCAGCGTGAACTGCACCCCAAAAGTTGGACGTCGGTCCAAACTTTGGGGTGTTTTCATGAGCAAGTACGACGAGCAGTTCAAGCTTAACGTTGTAAAGCAATACCTATCTTGCAAAGCTGGTGCCGAGGC
>JAQGMJ010000064.1 GCA_028292405.1 Betaproteobacteria bacterium | reverse complement strand
CTTGTTACAATTGCCGCTTTGGCACCCGCTATCTACGGTAAAATCCCAGCATGTCCTATCAAGTCCTCGCCCGTAAATACCGCCCTAAGAACTTCGAAACGCTCGTCGGCCAGGAGCACGTCGTGCGCGCGCTCACGCATGCCCTGCAGAGCGGCCGGCTGCACCATGCCTATCTGTTTACCGGAACGCGCGGCGTCGGCAAGACGACCTTGTCGCGTATCCTGGCCAAGTCGCTCAATTGCATCGGCCCGGACGGCACCGGCGGCATTACGCCGACGCCATGCGGCCTGTGCGAAGCGTGTACCGCGATCGACGCGGGCCGATTTGTCGACTACATCGAGATGGACGCGGCATCCAACCGCGGCGTCGACGAGATGGCGCAGCTGCTGGAGCAGGCGGTGTACGCGCCGAGCAACGCGCGCTTCAAGGTCTATATGATCGATGAGGTGCACATGCTGACCAACCACGCCTTCAATTCGATGCTGAAGACGCTGGAGGAGCCGCCGGAGCACGTCAAGTTCATCCTGGCGACGACCGATCCGCAAAAAATTCCGGTGACGGTGCTGTCGCGCTGCCTGCAATTTAATCTGAAGCAGATGCCGCCCGGCCACATCATCGGCCATCTGGAAAATATTCTGGGCCAGGAAGGCATCACCTTTGAACAGCCGGCCTTGCGCCTGCTGGCGGCCGGCGCCCACGGTTCGATGCGCGACGCGCTGTCGCTGACCGACCAGGCGATCGCCTACGCGGCCGGCGAGGTGACGTTGGATGCGGTGCAGGGCATGCTGGGCGCGCTCGATCAGTCTTATCTGATCCGCTTGCTCGATGCGCTGGCGGCGCAGGATGGCGCCGATCTGCTGGCCGTGGCCGACGAGATGGCGACGCGCAGTTTGTCGTACAACGGCGCTTTGCAGGATTTGGGTACTTTGCTGCACCGGATCGCTTTGGCGCAGACGGTGCCGGCCGCGCTGCCGGAGGATTTGCCAGAGTATGCGGATATTGTGCGCCTGGCCGGCGCGTTCGATGCGGAAGAGGTGCAGCTGTATTATCAGATCGCCGTGCATGGACGCAATGAGTTGGGCCTGGCGCCGGATGAATATGCGGGCTTCTCGATGACATTGCTGCGCATGCTGGCCTTTCGGCCCGGCGTAGGCGGGGCGGACGGACAACCGGCGGCCACGCCGGCGATGTCGCGTTCGGGGGCGGTGGCCGCCGCCCGCGCCGCCGCCGCGCCGCCTGCGCGCGCCGCAGCGCATGTGCAAGCCAGTCACGCCAGCGTGACGCCGCCTGCGGTTGTCGCCGCCGCCGCTGCAGCGATGGCGCGCGGCGAAGCGCCTGCGGTGTTTGCGGCGCCGGCGCCAGCCGCGCCAGCGCCAGCATACGCAGCGCCATCATCGTCGCCAGCGGTCGCATCGCCTGCGCCGATGAGTGGGGCTTCCGTCGCACCGGCCGCACCGGCCGCACAAGCTGTCGCCGCTCCGGCGCCGGCCGCACCCGCAGCGCCGATTAGCACCGCGCGCGCCGCGATCAATGCCGCGCTGGAAGCCGCACGCGCCGCGTCCAAGCCTGGCGCGCGCTCGTCGATGGCAAGCGCCGCGCCGGCGACGGCTACACCCGCCACACCCGCCGCCGAACCCGCTGCCGCGCCGAGCCCAGCCGCTCCTGCTCCGGCTCGGATTGCTCCAGCTCCGGCGGCGCCAAGCGCGCCAGCCGCACAGATGACCGCCGCGCCGCGTGCTCCCGCGCCTTGGGAAGACATGCCACCGGCAGCGACCATGGGCGGCGACGCTCAAGCCGCTGTTCTGGAAGCGCCTGTCCGTCCGGTCGCGCAGCAGCAGGCCGCACCGCAAGCCGCACCAGCCGCCGCTGCGCCATACATCGCTCCGGCCGCACAGCCCGCCCAACAGCAGGCCGACGATGAAGACGACCTGCCGCCTTGGGTCACCGAATTTTCCGACGACAGCGCCGTAGCGCCATCTTCATCGGCGCCGCAGGCCTACGCGCCATCACAGTCACACACACCAGCGCAACCGCACGGACAATCGCAAGCGCCGGCGCCGCACGCCTACGCCGACGAAGCCCAGGCCGTCGTCATGCCCGCGCGCGCCGCGCCGGCGCCCGCCAAAGCGCCGCACGCCTACGTCATCACGCCGGTGCCGGAACTGGACTGGGACGGCAACTGGCCCGCCGTCGCCGCCGCCTTGCCGCTGCGCGGCGTCGCCCAGCAACTGGCCATGCAGGCCGAACTGATGAGCTGCACCTTCGACGGCAACGCCGCCGTCTTCAAAGTCCGCGTGCCGATCGAAACCTGGCGCACGCAGGGCAACGTCGAAAAGCTGACCGCCGCGCTGGCCGAACGCTTCGGCCGCGCCGTGCGCGTGGACACCGAGCTGGGCGCCGTCTGGTACACCGCCAGCGCCGAAGCGCAGGCGCACCGCGAAGCCTGCCAGCGCGCCGCCGAAGACACGATCGCCAACGATCCCTTTGTAAACAGCATGATCCGCGAGTTCGACGCCTGGGTAGTGCCGGGCTCGATCGTGCCGCCGCCCGCCAACGCGGCCAGCGCGGCCAACTGATTACATCCTTACTTATCAAAACACGGAGAACCCCATCATGATGAAGAACCAACTGGCTGGCTTGATGAAACAAGCGCAAGCAATGCAGGACAATATGTAGAAGGCCCAGGAACAGCTGGCGCTGATAGAAGTGGAAGGCCAGTCCGGCGCCGGCCTGGTGAAGGTTGTCATGACCTGCAAGAACGACGTCAAGCGCGTCTCGATCGACCCATCGCTGCTGGCCGACGACAAGGACATGCTGGAAGACCTGGTGGCCGCCGCGTTCAACGACGCCGTGCGCAAGGCCGAGGCCACCTCCGCCGAAAAGCTGGGCGGCCTGACTTCCGGCATGAATCTGCCGGCCGGCTTCAAGATGCCTTTCTAAGGACGGTCTCGGTCCCGATCCATGTCCAAATCGCTGGAATTTCTGACGGAGGCGTTGCGCCGTCTGCCCGGCGTCGGCCCCAAGTCGGCGCAACGGATGGCGTTTCATTTGCTGCAGCATGACCGCGAAGGCGCCGACATGCTGTCGCGCGCGCTGCACCAGGCGGTCAGCGCCGTGCATCACTGCGCGCTGTGCAATACCTTCACCGAGGAAGATGTCTGCGACACCTGCAACGACGAGCAGCGCGACCGCCGCCTGCTGTGCGTGGTGGAGACGCCGGCCGACCAGCTGATGATCGAGCAGACCTTGACGTACAAGGGTTTGTACTTCGTGCTGATGGGCAGGCTGTCGCCGCTGGACGGCATCGGTCCCAAGGATATTCACCTGGAAAAACTGGTGGCGCGCGCCGCCGATGGCCTGGTCACCGAAGTGGTGCTGGCCACTAACTTCACCAACGAAGGCGAGGCCACCGCGCACTACATCAGCGAGATGCTGAAGGCGCGCGGGATCGCGGTCAGCCGCCTGGCGCGCGGCGTGCCGGTGGGCGGCGAACTGGAGTATGTGGACCCCGGCACCCTGGCGCAGGCGCTGCAGGATCGGCGCGATACCTAGCGCGCTGGCGCTGCTGCGGCACGCGATGCTTCGATATTGTGAATTATTATCTGTCTGGAATTGAATAGACAGACTTGCGGAATCTGGTTGGACGGGTCATGCCTCTGGCAACGCCAATTTCACGAAGAGGCTGGTTCGCTTCTCCTGGTTTCGGGGCTGGTTCGGCGCTCCCTTACTACATCGGTATTTGAATATGTCGCGCATGATCAGATCGATTTTGCAGTCCTTGGGCAAATCCGCCGGGACGGAAATCCCTGTCGGGCCGGTTGCCGGCACGGTCTATCAACCCGGGTTTTTCGAGGCAAAAGATCTGGAAACGGCCAAGGATATTGCGGTTTCACCCGTGCCAGGGATGAGTGTCGATGAACGCTGGATCCACGAGACCGACTTTGTTGTCGATATGATCGGCAGCCGTCTTGGGATCAACGAAAATAACCGGATCCTGGATTTCGGCTGCGGACCCGGTCGCCTGAGCCGTGCGTTGATCAGGCGTTTCGGCTGCTCGGTGATTGCGGTCGACATGGCGGAGCGCATGCGCAAGATTTCGGTCGAATACGTGGATTCACCATGTTTCCAGGTGTTTTCGCTCGAAGAATTCGATGCCAAGATCAAGGATGGCCTGTCGGTGGATTTCGGGCTGGCTTCCTGGGTGCTTCAGCACTGCATGCTCCCGGCCGCGGAAATAGCGCGCATCGCCAATGCGCTCATCCCCGATGCGCCATTCCTGCTGATCAACGGCAATGAGCGCCTGGTGCCGGTTGAGCATGACGCGTCGTCCATCACCTGGGTGGGCGACAACCAGGACGTTGATACCCTGATGCGAGCGCGCTTTACGGAACTGGAGCGCCTGAGTTTCCCGGAAGAATTGGCGCCCGGCATAACCGCCGCCGAGCTGAACGCGGTAGGCAGTATTTCATGGTGGCGGCGCACCGGATGAACGGCGAAATTTCAGGAGCGGTCGCAGGGGATCGAACGCTTTGGCTCGAGTCCTGCAGGATCGGCGTGATACCCGAGCCCTGGTTGAAGGGGTTTCCACGTGGAATGATCGAGCCATGACCATCGCTTATTGGTGCGTGCTGATTGCCGGTGTGCTGCCGGTCGTGGCCACCGGCATCGCCAAGGCGGGGCTGAAGGGGTTCGACAACAATAACCCGCGTGCCTGGCTGGGCAAGCAGACAGGCTATCGTGCGCGGGCGAATGCGGCGCAGGCGAACAGCTTCGAGGCCTTTCCATTTTTCGCCGCGGCCGTGATCATCGCCCACCTGGCGCATGCGCCGCAATGGCGCATCGACGCGATTGCCGCCGGCTTTATCGTGCTGCGCCTGCTCTACCTGGCCTGCTACCTCGCCGACCGGGCGACGCTGCGCACGCTGGTGTGGGGCCTGGCCTACGCTTGTATCATTGGGCTGTTTGTCGTTTCCGCCTGACCCAAAAACAATATTGGAGATCGCGCTCGCGCGCGCAAAGCCGGCATGAAAATGAGCCATATTCCCTTCGGTACCACCGACTGGGCCGCAGTCGAGAAAACCGATCACGCCGGCACCACCGGCATGGCCACCTGGCGTACCCGGAATTTCGGCCCGGCGGATAACAGCGTGCGCGTGCGCATGGTGGAATACACGCCGGGCTACCTGGCGGACCACTGGTGCGAAAAGGGCCATGTGCTGCTGTGCCTGGAAGGCGAGCTGCATACCGAACTGGCTGACGGGCGCACCCTGACGCTCAAACCCGGGATGAGCTACCAGGTGGCCGACGGCGACCTGGCGCATCGTTCGCATACGGCGACCGGGGCGAAACTGTTCATCGTCGATTGATCCACGCACTGGTTCCGAATACCCAATCATGACGACTTCATTCGGCCCGCTGGCCGGCCTCAAGGTGCTGGAACTCGGTCAATTGATCGCCGGGCCTTTCGCCGGCAAATTCTTTTCCGACTTCGGCGCCGAGGTGATCAAGGTCGAGCCGCCCGCCGACGAGAAAGGCCAGGGCGGCGACCCGATCCGCTATTGGCGCACCTTGCACGAAGGCACGTCGCTATGGTGGCATGTGCAGTCGCGCGGCAAGAAGTCGGTGACGGTCAACATGCGCCTGCCCGAGGGTCAGGAGATCGTGCGCAAGCTTGCGGCCGAAGCCGACATCGTGATCGAGAATTTCCGCCCGGGTACGCTGGAGAAGTGGGGGCTGGGTTACGACGACCTGGTGAAGGTGAACAAGGGCGTGATCCTGATGCGCGTTTCCGGCTTCGGCCAGACCGGGCCGATGCGCGATCTGGCCGGTTTCGGCACGGTGGCGGAATCGATGGGCGGGATGCGCTATGTTTCCGGCTTTCCGGACCGGCCGCCGGTGCGCATGAACCTGTCGATCGGCGACGGCATTGCCTCGCTGCACGGGGTGATCGGTGTGCTGATGTGCCTGCACCACAAGAACAAGACCGGCGAGGGGCAGGTGGTGGACGTGGCCTTGTACGAGTCGGTGTTCAACATGATGGAGTCGACCCTGCCGGAGTACGGGCTGACGGGCCAGGTGCGCGAGCGCACGGGGTCGAACCTCACCGGCATCGTGCCGTCGAATACGTATACCTCGAAAGACGGCACGCATATCGTGATCGGCGGCAATGGCGATTCGATCTTCAAGCGCTTGATGACGACCATCGGCCGCGATGATCTCGGCACCGACCCTGCGCTGGCCGATAACGCCGGCCGCGCCAAACGCGCGACTGAGCTGGACGATGCGATCCAGGCCTGGTGCGGCGTGCATGAGGCGGCCTTGATCCTCAAGGCGCTCAACGAGGCGCAGGTGCCCAACGGCAAGATTTATTCGATTGCCGACATCGTGGCGGACCCGCAGTACCAGGCGCGCGAAATGATCCAGACGGTGACGCTGAAGGACGGCACGGCGCTCAAGGTGCCGGGCGTGGTGCCGCGCCTGTCGAAGACGCCGGGCAAGGTGAACGGCAGCGGGCCGGACCTGGGCGAGCATAATCGCGAGGTGCTGGCAACGTTGGGCTATACGGCGGAGCAGATTGCGGCACTGAAGGCGAAGAAGGCGATTTAGCGGCAGGGCAGTTGCGGGTTGCAGTGTCAGAGCGTGGATTGAACTGGGCCTGAAAAAACCAAGGAGACAACAATGACCGGCGCATTTCGGCAGTGCGGGAAACTTTTCGCAATCCTCTTTTGCCTGTGGGCGGCGGCACTGATGCCGCAGGCAGTGGCGCAGGGTTCGTCCCAAAGCGCGCCGCAGTTCAAGGTCGACCCCTTCTGGCCCAGGGCGCTGCCGGGCAACTGGATACTCGGGCAGGTGGCGGGTATCGCGGTGGACCGCGATGACAACATCTGGATCATCCATCGTCCCGGTACCCTGGTCGACGATGAAAAAGAGGCGATGAAAAATCCGCCGGCGGCCAAGTGCTGCGTGGCAGCGCCGCCGGTGCTGAAATTCGATCGTGCCGGCAACCTGCTGGCCAGCTGGGGCGGCCAGCCCAAAGCGGGTGAAGCGGCCTATGACTGGCCCAAGAGCGAGCACGGCATCATGGTGGACTCGGCCGGCAACGTCTGGCTGGCGGGTAACGATCCTGCTGATCACCAGATTCTGAAGTTCACCGCCGACGGCAAGTTCCTGCAGCAGATCGGCAAGGCCGGCAGCACCGGCGGCAGCAACAGCACCACGCAATTGGGCCGCCCGGCTCACATCATGCTCGACGAAAAAGCGGGAGAACTCTACGTCGCCGATGGGTATCTCAATCACCGCGTAGTCGTTTTCGATGCAAAGAGCGGCGCGTACAAGCGCCACTGGGGTGCCTATGGCAACAAGCCCTCGGATGACAAGCAGGCGCCGTATTCGCCGACCGCCCAGTTACCGCAGTTCAACAACCCGGTGCATTGCGTGCGCATGTCGCACGACGGACTGCTCTATGTGTGCGACCGGGGCAACGACCGCATCCAGGTGTTCCAGCCGGACGGTACCTTCGTCAAGGAATTCAGGGTGGCACCCGAAACCCTGGCAGGCGGCTCGCTATGGGACCTGGTGCTCTCCGAGGACCGCGCGCAGCGCTATATCTACGTCGCCGACGGCTCGAACAACCAGATCCACGTCCTGCTGCGCGAAAGCGGCCAGGAAGTCGGCGGCTTCGGCCGGCCCGGGCGCATGGCGGGCGAGTTCAAGTGGGTGCACAACATGGCGATCGACTCCCGGGGGAATCTTTATACGTCGGAGGTCGGCACCGGCAGGCGGGCGCAGAAGTTCGTGAAGCAAAAATGAGGCAAGGGCAGGGGCATGCCCCCGCCGCAGTCGGCGCGCAGCTAATGGCCTGATTGTTTCTTGCTCAGGTGCCGAATGCCGCGCTCCAGCCCTTCGATGGACAGCGGGTACATGCGGTTGCCAACGATCTGTTTGATGACGGAGATCGACTGGCGGTAGTCCCACAGGCGCTCGGGCTCGGGGTTGAGCCAGATCGTGCTCTTGAAGTGCTCCAGAAAGCGCTGTAGCCAGACCGCGCCGGGCTCTTCGTTATTGTATTCGACGCTGCCGCCCGGCTGCAGGATTTCATACGGGCTCATGGTGGCGTCGCCGACGAAGATCAGCTTGTAGTCGCGGTTGTATTTGCGGATCACGTCCCAGGTATTGAATTTTTCGGCGTGGCGACGACGGTTGTTCTTCCACAAATAGTCATACACGCAATTGTGGAAGTAGTAGTACTCGAGGTGCTTGAATTCGGTCTTGGCCGCGGAGAACAGCTCCTCTGCCGTCTTGATGTGGTCGTCCATGGTGCCGCCGACGTCCATCAGCATCAGCACCTTCACGGTGTTCTTGCGCTCGGGCACCATCTTCAGGTCCAGCCAGCCTGCGTTTTTCGCCGTGGAGTCGATGGTGTCCGGAATGTCGAGCTGGTCGGGCGCGCCTTCGCGGGCGAATTTACGCAGGCGGCGCAGCGCGAGTTTGATATTCCTGATGCCGAGTTCGACGGAATCGTCGTAGTCCTTGTAGGCGCGCGCGTCCCACACCTTCACCGCCGAGCGGTTGCGGTTGCCGGCCTGGCCGACGCGGATACCCTGCGGGTTGTAGCCGTTGGCGCCGAAAGGCGAGGTGCCGCCGGTGCCTATCCACTTGCTGCCGCCCTCGTGCCGGCCCTGTTGTTCTTCCAGGCGCTTTTTCAGCTCTTCCATCAGCTTGTCCCAGCCGAGCGCCTCGATCTTCGCCTTTTCTTCCGGCGTCAGATTGTTCTCGATCACCTTGCGCAGCCAGTCGTCGGGGATGTCGCGCTTCAGGTCCACCAGGGATTCGACGCCGCGAAAATATTCGCCGAACACGCGGTCAAACTTGTCGTACTTGGTCTCGTCCTTGACCAGGCACATGCGCGAAAGAAAGTAGAAGTCGTCGATCGACGGGCCGATTACGCCTTTTTGCAAGGATTCGAGCAGGACCAAAAACTCCTTGGTCGAGACCGGCAGGCCGGCGTCCTTGCACTTGAGAAAAAAGTCGATCAGCATGGGACGATCTCCCGGGAAATCATTGCGGCGCCCGCGGGCGCGACAACTGGAACTGCAAATGCATTTTCACCGCCGGCCATTCGGCGGCGGTGATGCTGAAGACCACGGTGTCGCGCAGCGAACCATCGGCATGGCGCTGGTGGCTGCGCAAAATGCCGTCCTGCCTGGCGCCCAGACGCAGAATCGCATTGCGGCTGGCCTGGTTGAAAAAGCTGGTGCGAAATTCCACCGCGATGCACTCCATTTTCTCGAACGCATGGCCGAGCAGCAGCAGCTTGCATTCGGTGTTGAGCGGGCTGCGCTGCATCGACTTGGCGTACCAGGTCGAGCCGATTTCCACCCGCTTGTTCGTCTGGTCGACATTCATGTAGGTGGTCATGCCGACCAGGCGGCGGTGGGCCAGGCTGCGCACGGCGAAAGGCAGCATGCTGCCCTTTTCGAACAAGCCCAGACGGCGCTCGATTTCCGCGCCCATTTTTTCCGGCGCGGGGATCGCGGTGTACCAGAGCTTCCACAACTCGCCATCGCGCACCGCCGCTGAAAGCTCATCGGCCATTACCGGCGCCAGCAGCTCCAGGGCCACGTGCGTGCCCTGGAGAGTCACGGGTGCAAGCCAGCCCACGGCTAGCGTCCGGCGCGCGCCATGAACACCAGGCGCTCGAACAATTGCACATCCTGCTCGTTCTTCAGCAGGGCGCCGGCGAGCGGCGGAATGACGGACTTCTTGTCCTGGCTTTTCAGTGCCTCGGGGGGGATGTCTTCGGCCAGCAGCAGCTTGAGCCAGTCCAGCAATTCGGAAGTGGATGGTTTCTTTTTCAGGCCCGGCACTTCGCGCATCTGGAAAAACACTTCCAGCGCTTCCTTCAGCAATTCCTGCTTCAGCCCGGGGAAATGCACATCGACGATCTTTTGCATCGTCTCCTTGTCCGGGAACTTGATGTAGTGGAAAAAGCAGCGGCGCAAAAAGGCGTCGGGCAATTCTTTTTCATTGTTCGAGGTGATCATCACCAGCGGGCGCTGCACTGCCTTGATGGTCTGGCGCGTCTCGTAGACGTAGAACTCCATGCGGTCGAGTTCGCGCAACAGGTCGTTGGGGAATTCGATGTCGGCCTTGTCGATTTCGTCGATCAGCAGCACCGAGGGCTTGCCCAGCTCAAAAGCCTGCCAGAGCACGCCCTTGACGATGTAGTTGTTGATGTCCTTCACCTTTTCGTCGCCGAGCTGCGAGTCGCGCAGGCGCGACACTGCGTCGTACTCATACAGCCCCTGCTGCGCCTTGGTGGTGGATTTGATGTGCCACTGCATCAGCGGCATGTCCAGCGCGGCGGCCACTTCCTCGGCCAGCATGGTCTTGCCGGTGCCGGGCTCGCCCTTGATCAGCAGCGGGCGTTGCAGGACGATGGCGGCATTGACCGCCAGCCGCAGGTCGTCGGTGGCGACGTAGTTCTTGGAGCCTTCGAAGCGCATGGGAGATTGGGCGGAAAGAGGAATGAACGGGTGGGAAGGGTGAGAAGCGCGGGCGACTGGGAAAAATACGGCGGTGCACCATTCATGCAGAATTGGCGGCGCGGGCTGGAAAAAAGGGGCTTCTGGCATTATAGGGCAGCCGTGCCGCGCCCCAACTCGGGTTTAACCCCGGGGTCTGGCGCTGCCTGCAAGGCCGCGCGCAGGGTAGGGTTTTGATTTATAATCGACCGGTTTTTGCAAGCTTGTAGCGCCGAGAGTGGCCCTTTCCGGGCGTAGTTATCTGGTGTTTTCCGGACCTAATTCCGAGTTTTTTGATCCCTTCATGAACAAGTTACTTCGCATTTCCGCGCTTGCCGCGCTGATGCTCGCTGCGCTGCCCGCCGGCGCGCAGAGCACCGCCGCAGCCGCGCCGGCCGTCACCGCCAGTACCGCCAGCACGATGGGCACCGCCCCCGGCGATGCCGGTGTCGGCCATTCCGGCGGCAAGGCTGCCATGTGTATCGGCTGCCATGGCATTCCAGGCTACAAGATGGCTTATCCGCACGTCTATCACGTGCCGATGATCGCCGGGCAGAACCCGAAGTACATCGAAAACGCGCTCAAGGCCTACCAGAGCGGCGAGCGCAAGCACCCGACCATGCGCTCCATCGCCTCTTCGCTTTCCGATGCGGACATCGCCGAACTCGCCGCCTACTACGGCCAGGAGGCAAAATAATGAACAAGACCCTGACTTCCCTGGCCATAGCCGCGCTGGCCCTGGCCTTCGCTTCCTCCGCCTTTGCCGGCGGCGACGTGGCACGCGGCAGAGCCAAGGCCGAGCAGGTATGCACCGCCTGCCACGCCACCGGCGGCGACTGGAACAAGCCGCTGCAGCCCGAATACCCCAAGCTGGCCGGCCAGCACGCCGACTACCTGGTCACCGCGCTGAACGAATACAAGCAGGGCGACAAGTCGATGATTGGCCGCAAGAACCCGATCATGGCCGGGCAAGCCGCTGCGCTCACCGCCACCGAAATCCAGGACCTGGCGGCGTTTTTCTCCGGGCTGCCGGGGCAGCTGTATATCAAACATCACACTCAAAAGTAAACCCCTGCAGAAGCGCTCAAAAGTGCAAACCTACTTTTGAGCGGACTGAACAGGCAAAATCGCCGGCAGAGCCGGACGATTTTTTGGGACTTAAAAGCTACGAACAAACAGCCCGCTTGCGCGGGCTGTTTGTTTTCAACCAGTGCCTACGATGTTGCGGAGCGAAGAGTTGCCGTAAAACGAAAAAGCCCCGAAAGGGGCTTTTTCGTTCGTGGCAGTTCCGGCTCAAAAAATCGACAGGCTTTGCCGGCGATTTTGCCTGACTAGTCCGCGCAAAAGTAGGTTTGCACTTTTGAGCGCTTTACTTTTGCGCGTTCGACTTCGCCAGGGCATCGCGGATCTCGGCGATGGCTTGCTCGATTTCGTCGTCGGTCAGGGTGTCTTTTTCGGCGGCGGCTTCGAAGCCTTCGATCTGGGATGAGAATTCGCCCGCCGGCATCATCAGGGTGGAGATCGAGTCGTCTTCGACGGTGCCCAGCTCGTTCCAGGTCATGGCGATGGCGGTGACGTTGTCGCAATCGGCGCCCGCGCGGCGCTCGGACTGGGTCATCAGCGCCGGGATGCTGCGGTTCAGCGGCTCGCCGGTGAAGGCGCCGGCGATCAGGCGCGAGGGGATCGGGCCCCACAGGCCGTCGGTGCACAGGAGCATGGAGTCGCGCTCCTGCAGGCGCACTTTCGGGGTGATTTCCACCTGCGGCGGCACGTGGGCGCCGAGGCAGTTGAAGATCTTGTTGCGGTCCGGGTGGTTGGCCACGGCCTCTTCGCGCACCAGGCCCTGCAGCACCAGTTGCTGCACCTTGGAGTGGTCTCGCGTTTGCGTGGCGATCTGCCCGGCGCGGACTAGGTAGATGCGCGAATCGCCGACGTGCGCCCACCAGGTCCAGCCCTCCTGCACCACCACGGCCACCACGGTGGTGCGCGGCGTTTCCAGCAAGGCATGGGCATCGGCGTAGCGCAGGATGGCGTTGTGCGCCCCGGCAATGGCCTCGTTGAGGAAGCGCACCGGGTCGGGCAGCTTCGACTTGGCCTCGCGCTGGAACTTCTCGCCCATGAATTCGACCGTCAGCTGGGCGGCGATCTCGCCATGCAGGTGGCCGCCCATGCCGTCGGCGACCACCATCATCAGGGCGTCGCGCGAGAACACGTAGCCCATGCGGTCCTGGTTGTACTTGCGGCCGCCCTTGCGGCTTTCCTGGTAGATCGAAAATTTCATGGCGGTTTCGGTGCGTTCGCTCGGTTTTTCTCGCTCATTTCGCTAAGGTGGCTGCTTACTTGGCGCCATCCGGCGCCTTGGTGCTGGCCGGCGCCTTGGTCGCAGCAGCCTTGCCCACCGGACGGGTGATGTCGTCGAATATCCGCTTGAAGCCGTCGAACACGCCGGGTTTTTGCGCCTCGCGCGGGCGGTTGTCGACGATCGCCTTTTGCAGCGAAAACACGCTTTGCGGCCGGTTCAGGTAGTCGAGGTCCAGGCACCAGTCGATGATTTCCAGCATCTCGCGGGAATACTTGCCCTTGAAGGTCTTGACCACCGGTTGCATCCGGTCCTTTTCCACCCGCTGGTCGGCCGCCTGCGGCGCCATGCCCGAGAGGCAGGCGAACATGGTGGCGCCGATGGAGTAGATGTCGGTCCAGGGACCCAGGGAATCACGGTTCTTGTACTGCTCCGGGGCGGCGAAGCCCGGTGTGTACATCGGGTTCAGCCGTGGGGCATCCGTGAGCAGGGTCTGGCGCGCGGCGCCGAAGTCCAGCAGCAGGGGAATGCCGTCGTTGCGGATGTAGATGTTGGCCGGTTTCAGGTCCAGGTGCAGCAGCTTGTTGGTGTGTACTTCGCGCAGGCCGTTCATCAGCTGCACAAAGACGTGGCGGATGAAGTTTTCCTTGATCTCGCCCTTGCGCTGGACGATGTGTTCCTGCAAGGTGCGGCCGCGCTCGTACTGCATCACCATGTAGACCGTTTCGTTGGCGCGGAAAAAGTTCACCACGCGCACAACGTTCGGATGGGAAATTTTCGCCAGGGCACGGCCTTCCTCGAAAAAGCACTTCATGCCGTAGCGGAACAGGTTGGTGTGCTCGGTTGAAATGGTCGGGACGATCTCGCCCTTGCCGCGCAGCGACAGGCCGGCAGGCAGGTATTCCTTGATGGCCACCGGAGCGCCGAATTCGTCGTAAGCCAGATAGACGATCGAAAACCCGCCCGAGGCGATCGGACGGGAAACGCGGTAGTTCTCCAGAATGGTATTTTCCGGCAGCGCCGAATTGGATTGTGCAGCCATACTCCTCCGGCCGGCTCGTCCTCCCGAGGACACCTTCTATAATCGAGCCTGGCTTGCCATTTTAACCAATTCACGAAAGAGCGCCGCAATGATCCTTTCCATGACCGGCTACGCGATGGTGACGCGCGAACTGCCGTCGGGCGCGATGAACCTGGAAATCAAGAGCGTCAACTCGCGCTTTCTCGACCTGATGTTCCGCCTGAACGACGAAGTGCGCTCCCTCGAACCCATGCTGCGCGAGATGCTGACCGAAAAAACCACCCGCGGCAAGGTCGAGTTGCGACTCGGCTACGGGAAAGACAACGTGGCCGGCCCGCGCGCCGGCCGGCCCCTGGCCTTGAACACCGCGACGGTGGAGCGCCTGGCCGAGGCCGCCGCTGCCGTCAAGCGCCTGCTGCCGGATGCGCAGGGGCTGCGGGTAATGGAAGTGCTGCACTGGCCCGGGGTGATCGAGGACACGGCGATTTCGTCCGAAGAGCTGAAGGAAATCGTCAGTTCCATGGCGCGCGAGGCGATCGGCGAATTTTCCGCTTCGCGCCAGCGCGAAGGCGAAAAACTCAAGGCGATGCTGCTGGCGCGGGTCGAGGGCATCGAGGGCTGGGTGAAAAAGATCGAGCCGCTGATGCCGCAGATCCTCGCCGACTACCACGCCAAACTCAACGCCCGCCTGCGCGAGGCCCTGGGCGCCACCGACGACGAGCGGGTGCGCCAGGAAGTGGCGCTGTTCGGCATCAAGATCGACGTTGCGGAGGAAATTTCCCGCCTGGGGGCGCATTTGAGCGAAGTGCGCCGCGTGCTGGCCAAGGGCGGGGCGGCGGGCAAGCGTCTGGACTTCCTGATGCAGGAGTTGAATCGCGAGGCCAATACCCTGGGGAGCAAGTCGGTGTCGGCCGAGGTATCGGCGGCGGCGATGGAGATGAAAATCCTGATCGAACAGATGCGCGAACAAGTGCAGAACCTGGAGTGAGCGGTATGATGGCGCGCATGGCAAAGAGACAAGAAACCGGGCGCTTTGCGGTAGCGCGGGCGCCGTCGCTGACACTGGCGCGGGTGCACGCGGCAGGCCGGCGATGAGCGGCTCGCTGTTCATCATCGCCGCGCCTTCCGGGGCGGGAAAATCCAGCCTGGTGAACGCGCTGCTGGAGCGCGATAGCGGCCTGAACCTGTCCGTCTCCTACTCGACCCGCGCGCCGCGCGCCGGCGAGGTGGACGGCAAGAACTACCACTTTGTTTCGCGCGAGACCTTTCTCGGCATGCGCGACCGCGGCGAGTTTCTCGAATACGCGGAGGTGCACGGCAACCTCTACGGCACCTCCAAGCCATGGATCGAGGCGCAGATGCGCGAGGGCCGCGACATCCTGCTGGAAATCGACTGCCAGGGCGCGGCGCAGGTGAAGCGGATTTTCCCTTCCGCGGTGGCGATTTTCATCCTGCCGCCGTCGATGGCCGAACTGGAGCGCCGGCTGCGCGGCCGCGGCACCGACAGCGAGGCGGTGATCGCCCTGCGCATGCAGGCCGCCGGCGAGGAGCTGGGCCGGGCCGGGGGGTTCGACTATGCTATTATCAACACAGTATTTTCCGAGGCGCTGGCGCAACTTGCCTGCGTGGTGGCGGCAGCCCGTTTGCGCATCGCGCAGGTGGGTGAGCGCGAAGCCCGCCTGTTCGGCGACCTCGGCATCAATCTTTAAGGCCGCTTGAGGCGGCCTCCTGTTCTGCAACCGCAAGCTCAAAAAGCGCATCCCACCATGGCTCGTATCACCGTCGAAGATTGTCTGCATCGCATTCCCAACCGTTTTCAGCTGACCCTGGCGGCGACCTACCGCGCGCGCCAGCTGGCACAAGGGGCGACGCCGAAGATCGAGGGCGGCCGCGACAAGGTCACCGTGATGGCGCTGCGCGAGATCGCCGCCGGCCATATCGGCCTGGAGATGCTCAAGCGGGTACAGAGCTGATGTCATGAACACGCGCGGAGGCCAGCCATGGGAAACCCAGCTAATCCTTCCTCTGCGCGCGGGTCGGTTGTCGACCTGAAAACGGCGCGTGAGCGCTTGGGCCCCAAGGGCCGCAACCCGAACGAGCGTGCCCCCGGCGCGCTGGACGAAGGCGAATTCTCCACCAAGGCGGCGCAGTATGACGCCTTTGCGGCCAGCCTCGTCCTCTATCTCAAGCCGGCGGACGTCGAGCGCATCCGCGAAGCCTATTTGTTCAGCGACACGGCCCATACCGGGCAGATGCGCGCTTCCGGCGAAGAGTACATCACTCATCCGCTGGCCGTGGCCGGCATCTGCGCCTCCTGGAAGCTCGACGTCCAGGCTCTGATGGCGGCGCTGCTGCACGACGTAGTGGAAGACACCGGCGTCACCAAGGAGATTATTGCCGCCAAGTTCGGCGCTCCGGTGGCCGAGCTGGTCGACGGCGTCTCCAAGCTGGACAAGATCGAGTTCGAAAGCCGCGAAGACGCGCAAGCGGAAAACTTCCGCAAGATGCTGCTGGCGATGGCGCGCGACGTGCGCGTGATGCTGGTGAAACTCGCCGACCGCCTGCACAACATGCGGACCATCGGCAGCCTCAGGTCGGACAAACGGCGCCGCATCGCCCGCGAAACGCTGGAGATCTACGCGCCGATCGCCCACCGCCTGGGACTGAACCAGGTCTATCGCGAGCTGCAGGACCTGAGTTTCGCCAACTTGTACCCGCATCGCTTCGCGGTGATCTCGCGCGCCATCAAGTCGGCGCGCGGCAACCGCCGCGAGGGCGTGAACAAGATTCTCGAGGCGGTGCAAAAGACCCTGCCTGAGGCCGGCATCATCGCCCAGGTGTACGGGCGCGAGAAGCACGTCTACGGCATCTACCGCAAGATGGTGGAAAAGCACCTGTCGTTCTCCCAGGTGCTCGACGTCTACGGCTTTCGCGTGGTGGTGAAGGACATTCCTTCGTGCTACCTGGCATTGGGCGCGCTGCACGCGCTGTACAAGCCGGTGCCGGGCAAGTTCAAGGACTACATCGCGATCCCGAAGGTGAACGGCTACCAGTCGCTGCACACCTCTCTGATCGGCCCCTACGGCACGCCGGTGGAAATCCAGGTCCGCACCGCCGAGATGCACCGCGTGGCCGAGGCCGGGGTGGCGGCGCACTGGCTGTACAAGAGCGACGATTCGGCGCTGTCGGACGTGCAGAAGAAGACCCACAAGTGGCTGCAGTCGCTGCTCGACATCCAGCAGAACTCCGGCGATCCGGCGGAGTTCCTGGAGCACGTCAAGGTCGACCTGTTTCCCGACGAAGTCTATGTGTTCACCCCCAAGGGCCGCATCATGGCGCTGCCGCGCGGGGCGACGGCGGTGGACTTCGCCTACGCGGTGCACACCGGCGTGGGCGACACCTGCATCGGCGCGCGCATCAACCGCGAGCCGATGCCGCTGCGCACTGAACTGAAGAACGGCGACCTGGTGGAGATAGAAACCGCGCCGGGCTCGCAGCCGAACCCGGCCTGGCTGGGCTTCGTGAAGACCGGCAAGGCGCGCGCGCATATCCGCCACTTCATGAAGACGATGCAGTACGAGGAGTCGGTGGCGCTCGGCGAACGCCTGCTTGGCCAGGCCTTGCGGGCGCTCGGCGCCGAGCACGCCGAGCTCGATTCGGCACGCTGGGAGCGCCTGTTCAAGGACAGCAACGTGAAGTCGCGCCAGGAGTTGCTGGCCGACATCGGCCTGGGCAAGCGCCTGGCGGCGGTGGTGGCGCGGCGCCTGGCGGCCGGCGGCGGCGGGCTGGAAGCGGAGAGCGGCGTCGACATGCGCTCGGCCCCGGTGACCATTCGCGGCTCCGACGGCATGGCGGTGCAGCTGGCACGCTGCTGCGACCCGATTCCCGGCGACCCGATCATCGGCCACATCAGCAAGGGCCAGGGCTTGGTGGTGCACACCCACGATTGCAAGACCATTGCCAAGGCGCGCCGCAAGGAGCCGGACAACTGGGTCGACGTGGAGTGGGACCCGGAACCGGAAAAAGGCTTCGGCGTCACCATCCGCGTCATCACCACCAACGGCCGCGGCATTCTGGCCAAGGTGGCCGCCGAGATCACCGCGGCGGACACCAACATCACCAACGTACACACCGAGGATGATGAGACCGGCAACTACGCCAACATGGAGTTCTCCATCCAGGTGCAGGACCGGGCGCATTTGGCGCGGGTGATGCGCAATTTGCGGCGGCTGCAGGAAGTGGTGCGCATCTCCCGGGCGAAAAACTGATCACTCAAAAGTACACACCTACTTTTGAGTGGACTGCACAGGCAAAATCGCCGGCGGAGCCGGACGATTTTTTAGGACAGAACTGCTAGGAACAAATAGCCCGCTTGCGCGGGCTATTTGTTTTCCACCGGTGGCTACGTTGTTACGGCATGAGTACGGTGCAGCCGGTGGTCTTGCGGGCTTCGAGGGCGGCTTGGGCTTGGCCGGCGTCTTTCAGGGCGACGCGCTGGTTGATCTCGATCTTTACCTTGCCGGTGGTGACGGCGTCGATCAGGTCGCCGGCCATTTCTTCAAGCCAGTCGCGGCGCGAGGCGTAGGTGTTGAGCGTCGGGCGCTGCACGTAGATCGAGCCTTTGGCCGACAGGCTGGTGAGCGCCACCGGCGGCACCGGGCCGGAGGCGTTGCCGAAGGTGATCATGTGGCCGAGCGGCTGCAGGCAGTTCAGCGAGCCTTCCCAGGTATCCTTGCCGATCGAGTCGTAAACCACCGGCACGCCCTTGCCGCCGGTGAGTTCTTTCACCTTCGCGGTGAAGTCTTCGGTGGTGTAGTTGATGGTGTGGGTGCAGCCGTGGGCCTTGGCCAGTGCGGCTTTTTCGGCGCTGGAGACGGTGCCGATCACGGTGACGCCGAGGCTTTTAAGCCACTGGCAGGCGATCAGGCCGATGCCGCCGGCGGCGGCGTGCAGCAGCACGGTCTCGCCGGCCTTGACGGGGTAGGACTTCTTGATCAGGTAACGCACCGTCATGCCTTGCAGCATCATCGCCGCGCCGGTTTCGAAGCTGATGGCGTCGGGCAGCTTGATCAGCGGGCCGGCGGGCATCACGCGCACTTCGGCGTAGGCGCCGGTGGGGCCGCCGGCATAGGCAACGCGGTCGCCGGCCTTGACGTGGGTGACGCCGTCGCCGACGGCTTCGATTACGCCTGCGGCTTCCATGCCCAGGCCGGCAGGCAGGGGCTGCGGGTAGAGACCGGTGCGGAAATAAACGTCGATAAAATTCAGGCCGACCGCGTGCTGCTTGATGCGGACCTCGCCGGGGCCGGGGTCGCCTACAGCGACGTCTTCCCAGTTAAGGACTTCGGGGCCGCCGTTTTTATGGATGCGGATTGCCTTGGGCATGCTGTGTCTCCTTGGATTGGGGGATGCAGATTTTGCGGCGCCTAGCTTACCATCCGCGCCGCCGGTGTTTGGGCGATAATATTTTCGGACCAACAATGGGATATAGGCAATGCCGGAGTTGCTGCGTTTCGATGCCGTGGTGGCGGCGCCCTTCGCCCATATCGGGGTGCGCCTGGCTGACGGCGAGGTGGCCGAGACCGTGTACCTGCCGGCCTCGTTTCGCGCGCAGGCGCCGAGGAGCGTGTTGGCGCGCGAAGTCGTGCGGCAGATCCGCGCCTACCTGCGCGACCCGGCGCATGTGTTCGAGCTGCCGCTGGCCGAGCGCGGCAGCGAATTCCAGCGCCGCGTGTGGAGTGAGATTTCGGCGATTCCCAACGGGCATACGCTGTCTTATGGCGACGTGGCGCGGCGCATCCGCAGCGGCCCGCGCGCGGTGGGCGGCGCCTGCGGCGCCAACTGGTTTTCGCTGCTGATCCCCTGTCATCGCGTGCTGGCTGCCAATGGCCTGGGCGGCTTCGGCGATGCAAGCAGCGGCGCTTTTCACCTCGACATCAAGCGCTGGCTGCTGGCGCACGAGGGGATCGCGGTCAAATAGCCTTGATTCCTACCCCTCGCGCCATCAACACGGCAAGCAGCGGAATAATTGCCAACAGCGCCAGTTCGATGTGGATGAGGCGCGCGGCGCTTTTTGCTTCGGCGACGGTGACCGTCGCCTGCTCGTTTTCCTTCATGCGCTTGCGCCAGGCGATGAAGCGCAGGGTCGGCGGGACAGACAGCAAGCCGACCAGGACAAACAGCCCGAGCTTGGCGTGGAACACCGGGTTATGCAAATAAAAGGCAACACCTTTGGCGCCGAAAAACAGGCGCAGCAGGCCGGTGGCCAGCACCGCCATGGCGCAGGCGAAATAGGCGATGTCGATGCGCGCCAGGCGCTGCACCTGCGCCGCCACCAGCGGGCCGCGGCACAGCACCAGTTCGGCGCACAGCATGCCGAAGGTGGCGAAGATGGAAATGAAATGAAGGTAAGCGAGCAGGGCGTCGGTAACCTGGGGCGACATGTGGGGCTCCTGTGTGGCGGGCGCGCGGTTGCGGCGGCTATGTCCGCATGCTGGCCGGGCCGGCTGGACGTTGTCAAGGTGCTTGTGCCGGGATTTTGCGGCATGATGTCGCCCATGATGCATGTCGCCGATCCCGCTCCCGCCAACAGCGCCATGAGTCTCGCCGACGGCGAACTGGTCGACGAATTCTGCGACGCACTCTGGCTGGAGGATGGCCTGGCGAAACTTTCGCTCGAAGCCTATCGCCGCGACCTCGGGCAACTGGCCGCCTGGCTGTCCGCCCATGGCCGTAGCCTGGCCGACGCCGACGAGGGCGATTTGAGCGCCTACGTCAGCGCGCGTTTCGCCGCCGGCGCCAAGGGCAGCAGTGCCAACCGGCGGCTTTCCGCCCTGCGCCGGCTGTATCGCTGGATGGTGCGCCAGAACAAGCGCGCCTCCGACCCCACGGTGAACCTCGACTCGGCCAAGCAGGCGCAGCGCTTTCCCAAGGTGCTGTCCGAAGGCAACGTCGAAGCCTTGCTGGCCGCGCCCGACCTGGGCAACCCGGTCGGCCTGCGTGACCGCGCCATGCTGGAATTGCTTTACGCCAGCGGCCTGCGCGTCTCCGAACTGGTGACGGTGAAAACCATCGAGGCCAGCATGACCGACAACGTCGTACGCATCACCTCCGGCAAGGGCGGCAAGACGCGCCTGGTGCCTTTTGGCGAGGAAGCGGCGGACTGGATCAGCCGCTACCTGGAGGAGGGCAGGCCGGCGCTGCTCGGCGCGCGCGCCGACGATGCGCTGTTCGTCACCGCGCGCGGCACGGGCATGACGCGGCACAACTTTTGGCACTCGGTGAAAAAATACGGCGCCATCGCCGGCATTCCCGCTGCCTCGCTTTCACCCCACACCCTGCGCCACGCCTTCGCCACCCATTTGCTCAACCACGGCGCCGACCTGCGGGTGGTGCAAATGCTGTTGGGTCATGCCGACATCTCGACCACGCAGATCTATACCCACGTCGCCCAGGCGCGCCTGAAGGAGTTGCATGCGAAACATCATCCGCGCGGGTAAACATTGGGGCTAACGTCAAGGCGAGCGTTAAAATCCGTCATCTGCGTTCGCGCTTGGCGCTTCTGATCATATGGCGAAAAAACAGCACGTCTCGGAAACCCCGGCCACAGCGTTCCTGAAGCAGCACAAGGTGACCTATACCGAGCACTCTTATCAATACGAGGAACACGGCGGCACCGAGGTGTCGGCGCGCGAACTCCGGGTGGACGAGCATGCGGTGGTGAAAACCCTGGTGATGCAGGACCAGGACGCCAAGCCGCTGCTGGTGCTGATGCACGGCGACCGCAAGGTGTCGACCAAGAACCTGGCGCGCCAGGCCGGATTGAAAAGCATCGAGCCTTGCAAGCCGGAGGTGGCAAGCCGGCATTCCGGCTACCAGGTCGGCGGCACTTCGCCCTTCGGCGTGCGCAAGGCGATGCCGGTGTACGCCGAGAAAAGCATTTTCGGCCTGGAGAAGATTTACATCAACGGCGGGCGCCGCGGCTTTCTGGTGGGCATCGCGCCCGGGGAACTCCTGCGGACCCTCGATGCCACCGAGGTCGAGTGCGCGCTGCAGGATTGAGCGGCCTGCTTCAGGCGCGGCGTTCCACCATTACGCCCACTTGCCTCACCCCCTTGATGATGCCCAGCTTGGCCACCGCCAGTTTCACATAGGGCGTGCCGAATTCGATGATGATGCCGCGAGCCAGGTGGTCTGCCATGCGCTCGAGCAGCTTGAAGTGATGGGTGTCGCATTCGCGCTGCACCCAGGAGCAGACGGCGGCGTAGTTGATGGTGTTGACCAGCTTGTCCGATTCGTACACCTCGGTGCCGGGAATCGCGTATTCGATGTCGAAGATGATCGGCTGCGGATTGGTGCGTTCGCGCGCGTAATCGCCGACGATGGTGGTGATCCGCAAATCGCGGATGAAGATCAGGTCCATGTTGTTGGCTGGGTGTTGTTAAAATCGCGCAGGGAAACCAGAGTAAGGCATTCTAAAAGATAAGTATGGAGACTCTCTTGTTTGGTGTCATTGCTTATCTGATCGGCTCGGTGTCGTTCGCCGTGGTGGTCAGCAAGGCGTATGGCCTGTCCGACCCGCGCACCTACGGCTCGAAAAACCCCGGCGCCACCAATGTGCTGCGCTCCGGCAACAAGGCCGCCGCCGTGCTCACGCTCCTGGGCGACGCCGCCAAGGGCGGGCTGGCGGTCTGGCTGGCGGGGCAGTTCGGCCCGCGCTACGGGGTGGGCGATGCCGGCATCGCCCTGGTGGCGCTGGCGGTCTTCCTGGGCCACCTTTACCCGGTGTTTTTCCGCTTCCAGGGCGGCAAGGGCGTGGCCACGGCCCTGGGCATCCTGCTTGCGCTGGACCCCTGGCTGGGCGCCGCCACGCTGCTCACCTGGATCATCGTTGCCGCCGTGTTCCGTTACTCCTCGCTGGCGGCAATCGTCGCGGCGGTGATGGCGCCGATTTACCACACCCTGTTCTGGGACCCGGACATCACCACCCTGGCGATCGTCGTGATGTCGCTGCTGCTGGTCTGGCGCCATCGCGGCAACATCGAAAAGCTGCTCGCCGGGAAAGAGTCGCGCCTGGGCGGCAGGGACAAGCCGGCCGCTGTCGAAACGCTGCACAAGCCGGCCAGGGTGAAGAAAGCGCGCTGAGGCCGCGGCCCCTTAAGCGTGATCAGGCGCCGATCGCGGTGCTGTTCAGATCCCAGCGCGGCTTGATGTCGAAGCGATAGGGCCCGGCCTCGAACCCCCCGGCTGCCGCCTGCAACTGCAAACGGCAGGCGCCGGCATAGGCGATCATCGCGCCGTTGTCGGTGCACAAAGCCAGTTCAGGGTAATAAACACGAGCGTCCAGTTTCGCCGCGGCAGCGTCGAGCCGTGAACGCAGGCGATGGTTGGCGCTGACACCGCCTGCCACGACCAGTCGCTTCAGTCCGGTTTGCTGCAATGCGGAAATCGATTTCGCGGTGAGCACGTCGGTGATCGCTTCTTCCACCGCGCGGGCCAAGTCGGCGCGAGCTTGCGTGTGCGCCGTATCCTCCAGGCCATCTTTGCGGACGACGGTTAGCACGGCGGTTTTCAGGCCGCTGAAGCTGAAGTTGAGGTCGGCGCTGCCTAGCATCGGCCGCGGCAGCTTGTAGCGGCCGACCTGGCCTTCCTGCGCCAGTTTGCTCAAGGCCGGGCCGCCGGGGTACGAGAGCCCAAGCAACTTGGCGCTTTTGTCGAAGGCTTCGCCGGCGGCGTCGTCCACGGTCTCCCCCAGCAACTCGTAGCGGCCGACGCCCTCGACGCGCATCAGTTGTGTATGGCCGCCCGACACCAGCAGGGCAACGAAGGGAAAGGCCGGCGGGTCGGCTGCGAGCAGCGGCGACAGCAGATGGCCTTCGAGGTGGTGCACGCCGATGGCGGGAATGCCCAGCGCCATCGCCAGCGCGCTGCCGGCGGCCGCGCCCACCAGCAGGGCGCCGGCCAGGCCGGGACCGCGGGTGTAGGCGACAGCGTCGATCTCGGCCAGGGTCTTGCCGGCTTCCTTCAGCACCACGCGGGTGAGCGGCAGCAGGCGGCGGATGTGGTCGCGCGAAGCCAGTTCGGGCACCACACCACCGTAGTCCTGGTGCATGCGCACCTGCGAATGCAGGGCGTGCGCCAGCAGGCCGGCTGCCGGCGTGCCGGCGCCGAGCGCGGTGTCGTAGAGCGCGATGCCGGTTTCGTCGCAGGAAGACTCGATGCCGAGGATCAACACCAGTGATTCGTTTCTCGTAATTTCAACGTGTGCATTGCAGCACCATGCGGCCCGATGAGGAGGAAGGACTACGCGTGTCCTTGTGACCCCTTTTTCACACACATTTCAGGGGTGTAAAAAGTGGTCCTTTTTACCTTGTTTCACAAACACCTTACGCGAATGCGCAATTATCTCGAAGTATACTTGCGCCCGCGATGAACTACCCCCTTTTCAATCTGCTGCGCGGCGCGCTGTTTTCGTTCCTGGTTTCCCAGGGCGCGAATGCGCTCGCGCAGGCGGCCCCGGATCTGCGCGCACTTACCCTGCCGGCGGCGGAAAGCCTGCTGGCGAGCAAGAACCGCGACATCGCGATGGCGCGCCGCGCGCTCGACCAAGCCAGCGCCGACGTCAAGGTGGCGGCGCAGCCGCCCAACCCGCAGTTGACCCTCGGCGTGGGAAGTTATAACCCATCTCTGGGGATCGGCAGCGGGGGACCGCGCAGCAAGGCGCTCGACAGCTCGGTGCGCATCGACCAGTTGCTCGAGCGCGGCAACAAGCTGGGCTTGCGGGTGGAAAACGCCAAGCGCCTGGAGCAGGCCGCCGGCGAAGATTTGAACGATATCGGGCGCCAGCAACTGCTGGCCGTGCGCGGCGCCTATTTCGATTTGCTGGCGGCGCAGGAAAAAGTGATTGCGTCCGAAGACACAGCGCAACTGTTCGGCAAGACCGTCGATGCCGCGCAATTGCGCCAGCGCGCCGGCGATCTCGCCGTGTCCGACGTTTCGCGCGTGCGTGTCGATGCCCTGCGCGCGCAGAACGACGCGCGCGCCGCCCAAGCCGACCTCTCCCGCGCGCGCCTGACGCTGGCCTACCTGATCGGTGTCGACGCCCGGGCCGCCGAAATCCGCGCCGTCACGCCCTGGCCCGCCCATACCCTGCCGGATGCCGCCCAGGCCGAAGCCTTGATCGACCGCCGCCCAGACGTGCGCGCCGCGCAGGCGCGGGTCGACGCCGCCGACAAGGCGCGCGACCTGGCGCAGGCGCAGCGCACCCGCGATGTATCGATCGGCGCGCAATACGACCACTACCCGGTCACCGACAGCAACACCCTGGGCACCGGCAATACCTTCGGCGTCTCCGTCAGCGTGCCGCTGTTCCTGCGCAACAACAATGAAGGCGGCATCGCCCGCGCCCAGGCCGACTGGTATGCCGCGCGCGATGGCCTGGACCGGGTTCGCGCCCTGGCCCTCTCCGACGTGCTGCGCGCCCGCAGCGACCTGGAAAATGCCGCCGAGCGCCTCGGCCGTTTCGAGTCCGACCTGCTGCCGGCGGCGCAAAAGTCCGCCGATGCCGCCGAGTTCGCCTTCAAGAACGGTGCCCTGGCCGTGATGGACCTGCTCGACGCCCGCCGGACCCTGAAATCGGTGCTGATCGACGCCGCCAATTCGCGCGCCGACTATGCCAAGGCCCTGGCGGCCTGGCAGTCTTCCGCCGAGGCGCCCGCAGACTATATGAACGGAGAAAAAAAATGAACACGCGCACCGCGGCGGTTGTGCTGGTGCTGGCGGCCGCGGCCGGCGCGGCGGGCTATTTTGCGGGCGACCGCAAGGGCGTGGCGCAAGGCGAAGCCAAGTCGGCGGCGGCGGCTCCCCCGGCCAGCGCCAAGCCGGGCGAGATCAAGTATGCAGAGGGTGCGCCGCAGCTTTCCGCGCTGAAAATGGAAGCGGCGGTGGACGCGCCGTTGCCGCTGGCCGAGCCGCTCAACGGCAAGGTCTCCTACGATGAAGACGTGACCGCGCGCATCACCTCGCCGATCGCCGGGCGCATCGTCGCCCTGAAGGCGGCTGCCGGCGACCCGGTCAAGGCGGGCCAGGTACTGGTCAATATCGACGCCCCCGATTTCGCCGCCGCCATCGCCGACACCAGCAAGGCGCAGGCCGACGAAGCGCGCAAGCGCCTGGCGATGGAGCGCTCGCAAAAACTGTTCGACGGTGAAGTAATTCCGCGCAAGGACCTGGAGTCGGCGGCCGCCGACTATGCCCAGGCGCAGGCCGAAACCCAGCGCGCCCGCGCACGCCTGAAAAACCTCTCTCCGGCAGCAGCCGGCGACGGCCCCGGGCTGGCGCTGCGCTCGCCGATCGCCGGTATCGTCGCCGACCGCAAAGCCAATCCTTCGCAGGAAGTGCAACCGGGATCGGACCCGCTGTTCATCGTCTCCAACCTCTCCAAGCTGTGGGTGCTGGTCGACCTGCCGGAGCGCCACCTGGCCACCGTCAAGGCCGGCCTGCCGGTGAGCGTTTCGGTGGAGGCCTTTCCGGGCGAGTCTTTCCGCGGCGTGGTGTCGCGCGTCGGCCAGGTGGTCAATGCCGATACCCGGCGCGTGCAGGTGCGCTGCGACCTTGCCAACCCCGAGGGCAAGCTGCGTCCTGAAATGTATGCCCGCGTGACCCTTTTGACCGAAGAGGGCAAACAGGCGGTGCGCCTGCCCAACACGGCGCTGGTCACCGAGGGCCTGTACAGCTATGTGTTCATCGAGACCGCGCCGCGCCAGTTCACCAAGCGGCGGGTCAAGCTGGCGGTGCAGGACCGCGAATTCTCCTACGCCAGCGAAGGCGTGGCCAAGGGCGAGCGGGTGGTGATCGGCGGCGCGCTGCTGCTGCAATCCGAACTGGCTTCCACCAACTAACGTGGGCAACCACGCCAGCGCTTCGAAGCGCCGCGACCGGGTCGCGGCGTAAAGGCCATCGCACAACCCCATGCTTGAACGCCTAGTCACATTCTGCATCACCCAGCGCCTGTTCGTGCTGCTGGCGATCGTCGCGCTGGCCTTCTTCGGCGTGCGCGCGGTCAACAACCTGCCGATCGAGGCCTTCCCCGACGTGCAGGACGTGCAGGTGCAGATCGTCACGCAATACCGCGGCCAGGCGCCGGAAGAGGTCGAGCGCGCGGTGTCGCTGCCGATCGAGATCGGCATGGCCGGCACGCCTTTCCTGACCCAGGTGCGCTCGGTGTCGATCACCGGCCTGTCGGTGGTGACGCTCACCTTCGCCGACGGCACCAACGACTATTTTGCGCGCCAGCAGGTGACCGAGCGCCTGAACGAAGTCAGCCTGCCGACCGGCGTCAATTCCTCGCTGGGCCCGCTGGCCACCGCGGTGGGCGAAATCTACCGTTACGTGCTGGAAGTGCCCAAGGGCATGCCGGAGTACGAGGCACGCGCGATCCAGGACTGGGTGATCCAGCCGCGCCTGCGCATGGTGCAAGGCGTGGCCGACGTGGTCAGTTTCGGCGGCTCGGTGAAGGAATACCAGATCCGCGTCGACCCGTACAAGCTCAAGCGCTACAACGTCACGCTCGACCAGGTGAGCCAGGCGCTGACCAACAACAGCGGCAACTTCGGCGGCGGCCTGCTGCAGCGCGGCGCCGAGGCGCTGGTGATCCGCGGCATCGGCCTGTTCGGCAATCTCGACGACATCGGCCGCACCGTGATCACCTCGCGCGGCGGCAACACGGTGCTGGTCTCCGATATCGGCTTGGTGCAGGTGGGCGGGCGGGTGCGTTCCGGCTACGTGGCCTATGCCGGCATCAACAGCGAGGAAAACGCCAAGAAGTACGAGTCCGACTCCATCGTCCAGGGCATCGTGGTGATGACCAAGGGGCAGAACGCGGCGAAAATCGTCGATGCATTGAAGGAACGCGTAACCGAAATCGGCCAGCGCCTGCCGCCCGGCGTGCGCATCCGCCCGGTATACGACCGCACCCAGCTGATCAACCATACGGTCTCCACCGTGGGCGAAAACCTGACCGTGGGCGCCACCCTGGTAATCGCCATCCTGATCATCTTCCTGCGCAACTGGCGCGCCGCGCTGATCGTCGCCTCCGTCATTCCACTGTCGCTGCTGTTCGCCTTCATCATGATGGACGCGCGCGGGGTCTCGGCCAACCTGATTTCGCTGGGCGCGGTCGACTTCGGCATCATCATCGACAGCGCGGTGGTGGTGGTGGAAGCATTGATGGTCAAGCTCGCGATGGCGCGCGACGACACCAACCCGTACAACGACTCGATCTCCTGGCGCATGACCACCCTGCGCAACACGGTGACCGAGCTGGGTCACCCGATCCTGTTTTCCAAGGGCATCATCATCCTGGCATTCCTGCCGATCTTCACCTTCCAGCGGGTGGAAGGAAAGATTTTCTCGCCGGTGGCCTTCACGCTTTCCTTCGCCTTGCTGGGCGCGATCATCCTGACGCTCACGCTGGTGCCGACGCTGCTGTCGTACAACATGCGCACCAACAACCTGGCAGAAAAGCATGTCGCGTGGATGCACAACATGCAGACCGGCTACCGCAACCTGCTGGAGCGCCTGGCCAAGGTGCGTTTCCTGGTGGCCGGCGGCTCTGTCGGCCTGCTGGTGCTGACCCTGGCGCTGGTGCCGCTCTTGGGCAGCGAATTCCTGCCCAAGCTCGACGAAGGCAACATCTGGCTCACCATCAGCATGCCGCCGCAGACCAGCCTGGGCCAGACCAAGGAAATCGAGCGGGTGGTGCGCGCCAAGCTGTCCGAATACCCCGAGGTCAAGCAGATCGTCACCCAGGTCGGGCGCCCCGACGACGGCACCGACCCAAAAGGCCCGAACAACCTGGAAATCTTAGCCGAGCTGCAGCCGCGCGGCACCTGGCATTTTGCCAGCAAGGATGCGCTGATCACCGACATGAGCAAGAAGATCCGCGCCATGCCGGGCATCCCGACCAACTTCTCCCAGGTGATCCAGGACAACGTCGAAGAAGCGCTGTCCGGCGCCAAGGGCGAAATCGTGGTGAAAATCTACGGCCCGGACCTGGAGATTTTGCAGGACAAGGCCGACCAGATGGTCGACATCCTTTCCTCCATTCGCGGTGCCACCGATGTCGGTTCATTGCGCATCGGCGGCCAGACCGAACTGTCGATCCGCATGGACCGCGCCAAGATCGCGCGCCTGGGCGTCAACATCAACGACGTCGGCAACGCCATCCAGACCGCCCTGGCCGGCTCGGCCGTCAGCACTTTCTACGAAGGCGACCGCCGCTTCGACGTCACCCTGCGCCTGGCGCTGCCGTTCCGCGACGCGGTTGACGACGTTTCCAACCTGCAGATCCCGCTACCCAATGGATCAAACACGGTGGCCTTGTCGGAAGTCGCGAGCATCGACATCCGCCAGGGCGCCTCACGCATCGGCCGCGAAAACGGCGGTCGCCTGATTCCGATCAAGGCCAACTTGATCGACCGCGACCAGGGCAGTTTCGTCGCCGAGGCGCAGGCGCGCGTGGCCCGCGAAGTCACGGTGCCGCCGGGCTACTACATCACCTGGGGCGGCCAGTTCGAAAACCAGCAGCGCGCGTTGAAGCGCCTGACGGTGATCGTGCCGATCAGCCTGTTCTCGATTTTTGCCCTGTTGTTCTGGGCCTTCAAGTCGATGAAAAAGGCCCTGCTGGTACTGCTGATGATTCCGTTTACCGCCATCGGCGGCTTCGCCGGCCTGGCCCTGGCCGGCCTGCACGTGTCGATTTCGGCGGCAGTGGGCTTTATCGCGGTGGCCGGCATTTCGGTGCAAAACGGCGTGATCATGCTGGAGCACATCATCGAGCTGTTCCGCAACGGCACGCCGTTCAAGGAAGCGATCTCCAGCGGCGCGGTAAACCGCTTGCGGCCGATCCTGATGACCGCGCTGATGGCCGGCCTGGGTTTGCTGCCGGCGGCGATCTCCAAGGGCATCGGCTCGGAAACCCAGCAGCCGTTCGCGGTGGTGATCGTCGGCGGCATCGTTTCGGCGACGATTTTTACCCTGATCCTGCTGCCGCTGCTGTACCCGGTGTTCGTCAAGGAGCAGGAGGCTTAAGGCCTCTTCGGCTTTAGGCTGGCCGATGCTTGCAAAGATCGGCCAATTCTCGTATAATCAAAGGCTTTCCGCGATTTGCAATTGGGTTTTGCGTTCGCGGCCACACAATTTTTTATCTTTTTATCTCAGGCCAAGCCTGAAATCCGGAGTCTGTTGAATGCCGAGTGTTCGCGTAAAAGAAAACGAGCCCTTCGAAGCCGCTATGCGCCGCTTCAAGCGCACGATCGAAAAAACCGGTCTGCTGACCGAATTGCGTGCCCGCGAGTTCTACGAAAAGCCCACCGCCGAGCGCAAGCGCAAGCACGCTGCCGCCGTCAAGCGCACCTACAAGCGCCTGAAGAGCCAGCAGCTGCCGCCCAAACTTTACTGAGCTGTACCGGATTGGTCGCAAAGCCGCAGGTGCCCAAGCGCCTCGCGGCTTTTGTTGTTTTTAACAGCCCCCATCTAGGGTTCTCCACCCAGCAAGCCCAACAATATCCGGAGCGACCATGAGCCTGAAAGACCAGATCACCGAAGACATGAAATCGGCGATGCGCGCCAAGGAAGCGCAAAAGCTTTCCGCCATCCGCATGCTGCTGGCCGCGATCAAGCAGGTCGAGGTCGACAAGCGGATCATTCCCAGCGACGCCGAAGTGGTCGGCATCGTGGAAAAGGAAATCAAGAAGCGTCGCGACTCGATCACCCAATACACTGCGGCCAAGCGCGAAGACCTAGCGGCCAACGAGCAATTCGAGGTCGACGTACTCTCCGCCTACCTGCCCAAGCAGGCCGACGACGCCGAAATCGAGGCGGTGATCGCCGAAGCCGTAGCCGCTGCCGGCGATGGTTCGCCGCAGGCGATGGGCAAGGTGATGGGCGCGGTCAAGGCGAAACTCGCCGGGCGCGCCGACATGACCAAGGTATCTGCCGCGGTCAAAGCGAAACTGGCCGGCTGATTCGGTCTCCTCGCCGAAAAACAAACGCCCGGCTTCGCCGGGCGTTTTTGTTTGCGGAGCCCGGCTTCGCCGGGCGTTTTTGTTTGCGCAGCGGTTTTTACTCCGCCTTGCCGGCCTTCTCCAGGCCGCTGATCTTCGCGCCGGCCTTGATGCCCTTTTGCTTGAACCAGCCCAGGCGCATTTCCAGCGCATATGGCGCGATGCCGGCGCTGCAATGGCTGTCTTCGGTCTGCGGCTGCATATCCTCGATGTTGAGGATCACGCCTTTTTCGTCCATGAAGGCCACTGACAGGGGCAGCAGGGTGTTTTTCATCCACATGCACTGCTTTTCGCGCTCCGGAAACAGAAACACCATGCCTTCGTTGGCGGCCATTTCGCGGCGCATCATCATGCCGACCATGCGGGTGGCGTAGTTGCCCGCCACTTCGGCCTTGATCAGGTACATGCCGCTTTGCAGTTGCACCGTGGGCAGGCGCGGTTGCGGCCCTTGCGCTTCCTGGGCGAAAACGGAGGCGCAGGCGAGGGCGGCGAGCAGGCTGGGCAGGAGGAGGCGGAGTTTCATGGTTCGAGAGGATCCGGAGGGAGGCTAAAAATAGGCGCGGCCGCAACCTGCAAAACACAGGAGACCGCAGCCGGCGGGATTGTAGCGCCGGCAGCCAGGCAGCTTGGGCAAAAACTTGAAAAAAAATGGGCGAAAAAAAACCGGGCTCCAGTTGCCTGGAGGCCCGGCTTTCGCGCAGCGCCTGATTACTTGGCGGGAGCGGCGGGGGCAGCGGCCGGAGCGGCAGCGTCAGCCTTGGCGGCCGGAGCCTTCTTCGCTTTCTTGGCCTTCTTGGCCTTCTTGGCGGGCTTGTCCATCGGGGCAGCCTTCGCGTCAGCGGCCGGAGCGGCAGCGGGAGCGTCAGCAGCGATGGCGGACATGGAAACGGTGGCGATCACGCCGGCGATCAGAACGGACAGGATTTTGCTCATTGCGGTTTTTCCTTGAATCGATGGTTAGGAAGATTTGGTGTGACCTCCTCGGTCATGCAGAATAACGCGAGCAATTACGGGCACGTTGACAGCGCGTGTAACTTTATTTGCAGTTTTGCGCCCGGTGCACCGAAATGGGCGGAAAGAACGTCCGGCCGCGAGAATTGTTAAAAATAATTTATCAAAAACAATGCATTAGCATATTTTTCTAATGTGGGACATGTGCCCCGATCATCGACGCGCCGCAGGTGCGCGACGGATTGTCCTGGCTGGTGCTCGCGCGGCGCTTTCCGGCGTACCGGCCGGTGCTTCGGCGGGGCGCCAGTCACCGGGGCGCAGGGCGTCGAGTGCATAAGGGCCGATGCGATGGCGGATCAAACGCAAGGTCGGCAGGCCGACGCGCGCGGTCATCCGTCGCACCTGGCGATTTTTGCCTTCGGTGATGCTCAGGTCGAGCCAGGTGGTGGGGATGGCGGCACGGTAGCGGATCGGCGGGTGGCGCAGCCACAGCCCCGGCGGCTCGGGGATCACCCGCACCTGCGCCGGGCGGGTGACGAAATCGACCAGATCAACTCCCTTGGCGAGGGCAGCCAATGCTTGCGCATCGGGCGTACCTTCGACCTGCACCCAATAGTGCTTGGGCATCTTCGCCTTCGGGTCGCTGATGCGGTGTTGCAGTTTGCCGTCGTCGGTCAGCAAGAGCAGGCCCTCGCTATCGGTATCCAGGCGCCCGGCGGGATAAACCTCGGGCACACGAATGAATTCGGCCAGGGTCGGCTTGCCCCCGCTTTCCGAGAACTGGCAAATTACCCCGAAGGGCTTGTTGAACAGGAGCAGCATCGCCAGATAGGAACTACCTATGTGTGAACAGCAAAACAAAAACCCCGCGCCGTTGCCGGGGCGGGGTTTTCATGAGGAAGGGAGTGTCAGGCCGCGGACTGGATATTCGAAGCCTGCTTGCCTTTCTGGCCCTGGGTCACCTCGAAGCTGACCTTTTGGCCTTCTTTCAAGGTTTTGAATCCAGGCATTTGAATCGCGGAAAAGTGCGCAAACAGGTCTTCACCGCCGTCATCCGGGGTAATGAAGCCGTAGCCTTTTGCGTCGTTGAACCACTTGACGGTACCAGTTGCCATAAATCACTCACTCCCAAGTAAAAATACGGGCTCAAAACGCCCCACGATGTTTGCGTTTCAAGGCCGTCCCCCTCCGGATATTCTCTGGCGACAATTTTTACGGCCATCACCCGATACTTCTAGGCGCTTGGAACTGCTTGAACCAAACGCTTGCTGTTTTACGTACAGTTTTTACGCAAGTCAAGTGCTTTTTCGGCAGAAAGTGGGACAGTGAGTGAAAATGGTGTTGTTTTTTTGTCTACCCACCCTGTGGGTTTGAAACTCCGGAAAAGGCCCTTATTTAGTGGCTACGCAAGAGTTGCGTGGTCGGTCTGAATGGTTACAATTTGCTCATGGCACACAAGTTTGATTCGGATTCCGGCAACGGCACCATTCTCGAGGAGAAGAAGGCGAAGGTTAAGCCTCCTCCCATGTACAAGGTCATGCTGTTGAATGACGATTACACCCCGATGGAATTCGTGGTGTCGACGATCCAGAAGTTTTTCAGCAAAAGCAGGGAGCAGGCGACGCAAATCATGCTGAAAGTGCATCGCGAGGGCATGGGCGTCTGCGGGATTTATCCCAAAGACGTCGCCGGCACCAAGGTTGACCTGGTGACGCAGCACGCGCAGGCGCACCAGCATCCCCTGCAATGTACGATGGACGAAACCGAGTGAGAACTCAATGCGCGAAACGATTGGCCCGGAGTGCAGTGAATAGTTAACGAAATTTTTTAGGCGTGAATTCGCCACAGGCGGTTTTTTTGTGTAGAGTGGTATTACGCTCCGGGTATCCGGTGATAGAGGCGAAAGATGATTGCGCAAGAGTTGGAAGTAAGCCTGCATATGGCATTTGTGGAGGCGCGGCAGAAACGGCATGAATTCATCACCGTCGAGCATCTGCTGCTGGCGCTTCTGGACAATCCCACCGCCGCCGATGTGCTGCGCGCAGTGGGTGCGAATATCGATGACCTGCGCAAGAACCTGACCCAGTTCATTACCGAGCACACCCCCACGGTGGCCGGCAGTGAAGACGTCGACACGCAGCCGACCCTGGGTTTCCAGCGCGTGATCCAGCGCGCGATCATGCACGTG
>JAQGMJ010000049.1 GCA_028292405.1 Betaproteobacteria bacterium | reverse complement strand
TTAATTTGAGTTTGATGCGGCGATGATTATAGTAGTGGATGTACCGGGCCAACCCCCTCTGTAACTGGTCCAAGCAGGTAAATTTGTTCAGGTAAAAGAACTCGGCCTTAAGCGTCCCAAAGAAGCTCTCCATCGCTGCATTGTCCAGGCAGTTCCCCTTGCGCGACATACTCTGAGTGACGGCATGGGTCTGAAGCAATCGCTTGTAGGCTGGCATTTGATACTGCCAACCCTGGTCTGAGTGCAGCACCGGACGCGCTTGCGGATCAAGCTTGCCGAACGCCTTCTTGAGCATCTTGCTGACCAGATCGAAGGTCGGCCGCCTGGTGGTCTGATAGCTGATGATCTCTCCGTTGTACAGGTCCATCACTGGCGACAGGTACAGCTTCTCTCCGTTAACGTTGAATTCGGTCACATCGGTTACCCATTTCTGCTGGGGTAACTGCGCCTCGAACTGGCGCTTAAGCAGATTAGGCGCCATGCGTCCGACTTCTCCTTTGTAGGAGCGATATTTCTTCGGTCGCACCAATGATTTGAGTTGCAATTGCCCCATCAGACGCTGGACGGCCTTGTGGTTGACGGCTCCCTCCGTCTTGCGCAGCTCAAGCGTGACGCGCCGGTAGCCGTAACGGCCTTTGTGCCGGGCATAGACCGCCTGGATCTTCCTTTTCAGCTTCTCCTGGCGATCCCCAAGGGCAAGCGTCTTCTGCTGGTAATAGAAGGTGCTACGCGCCAAGCCGGCGGCCTTGAGCAAGGATTCGAGAGGATGCTGCTGCCTCAATTCAAGCACTACTTGCGCTTTTTCCGTAGCTTGGAGCGCTTTGCCTGAATCAAGGCATCGACTTTTTTTAGGTACGCCACCTCCGCGCGCAACTCTATATTCTCTTTGAGTAACTGCTCGCGGGTGCGTTCGTCCTCGGGCGAGGAGGCCTCTGTCGGGGGAGCAGGAAGGTTGGGCATCTTCTTGGGGCGTCCACGGGGGCGCGACGCCAGGGCATCTAGACCGCCACTATGATACTGGCGCTCCCACTTTCCCACCTCCGCTTCGCTTCGAATGTCAAACCAGGTCGCCGTGTGGGTGTACGACCATTCTTTCTTCCACATCCGCTTTAGGACTGACAGCTTGAACTGCGCTGTGTTGTGCTGGCTTGATTTCTTTCGCAAGCCCGCCAACCCGTGTTGCCGATAGCTTGCCACCCAGCGCTGCACCAGCGACTTGGCCAAGCCGTGCCGTTGCCCCAATGCCTCGGCACCAGCTTTGCAAGATAGGTATTGCTTTACAACGTTAAGCTTGAACTGCTCGTCATACTTGCTCATGAAAACACCCCAAAGTCTGGACCGATGTCCAACTTTTGGGGTGCAGTTCAGACAGCGCCCTTTTTTATTTCCTGACGGCAGCCGCCTAGAGCTTGATGCCCTCGTCGGCAATGTATTGCGCGACGATTTCGTCCATGTTCGCATCCGCCACGAAACCCATCTTGTCGGCGCGCGGCGTCTCCAAGCGCGCCGCCCAGGTCTGCACGATGGCGTCGATGCGGGGATCGACCTGGATGCTGACGCGCGCCGCCGCCTTCTCGCCGCCGAGCTTTTTCAGCGAAGCCACCATTTCGGTGACCGACACCGTGATCCCCGGCAGGTTGACCGAGCGGATCGGCCCCCAGGTTTCGCTCGGCAATTCGAAGGCGCGGATCAGGTTGCCCACCACCCTGCGCGGCGAGCACATCCACATCAGGGTCTTTTCCGACACCGGGCAGGCGTAATCGATGCCGTTCAGCGGCTCGCGGATCACCGCGCTGGCGAAGCTGGAAGCCGCCGCGTTGGCCTTGCCCGGGCGCACCGAGACGGTGGGAATGCGCACGGCGCGGCCATCGATATAACCCTTGCGGGTGAAGTCGGCCACCAGCCATTCGCCGATCAGCTTTTGCACGCCGTAGGACGCCTGCGGCGTGGGCGTGGTGCCGTCGTTCACCACATCGGGCAGGGGCACGCCGAACACGGCGATTGAACTGGAGAACAACAGGCGCGGCTGGTTGCCGGCGGCGCGGCAGGCCTCCAGCACGTTGCGGATGCCGTCGAGGTTCACGCGCATGCCGATATCGAAGTCCGCTTCCGCCTGGCCGCTGACCACGGCGGCGAAATGGAATACGCCGCCGGTGTCGCGGCCCAGGGCAGCCGCGACCGCCGCCTTGTCGCTCACCTCACCGGTGACGAAAGTCACCCTCGGGTCTTTCAGTGCCACCCCGGCCGGCGGCTCGGCGATGTCGAACAGGGTGATCGCGCTCACCGGCACGCTGGCCCCACCCGCGCCGGTTTTCACGCCATGCGCCAGCAGTTCGCGCGCCACGCGCTGGCCGAGAAAACCGCCGCCGCCCGTGATCAGAATTTTCATTTTGTCTCCTTGGGAATATTGATTAAGCGGGCTGCGCCCCTTAACAACCCCCGATTTTAGAGAGAGGCAGGCCTCGCCCCTCCGGTGTTCGGGACTTGTTCAGCGCTTCCCTTGGTCTTATTCAGCCAGCGGCGGCTCCGCCACCGCCTCGTCGTCTATATCCATCTGCGCCATTTTATGCGAGCCGGCATCGAAAAACGCGATGGCTTCCTGCTCGATGCGGGTGCGGCGCATCGGCGGCAGGGACTGCCAGAGCTTGCGGCCATAGGGCTTCTCGACCAGACGGTTGTCGCAGATCATCAGCACGCCGCGGTCGCTCTCGTCGCGGATCAGGCGTCCGGCGCCCTGCTTGAGCGCGATGGCCGCGTGCGGCAACTGGTATTCCATGAAGGCGTTGCGGCCCTGGCGTTTCATCGCGTCGATGCGCGCGGCCAGCACCGGATCATCCGGCGGCGCGAAGGGCAGCTTGTCGATCACCACCAGTTGCAGTGCCTCGCCCTTGACGTCTACCCCTTCCCAGAACGACTGGCTGGCCACCAGGATGGCGTTGCCGTGCTGGCGAAAGCGCTCCAGCAGCTCGGTGCGCGAGCCGTCGCCCTGCAGCAGGAGGGGCATTTCAAGACCGCGGCGCGGCAACTGGTCGGAGAGCAGGTCGTGCGCCAGGCGCATCGCCTTGAGAGTGGTGAACAGCATGAACACGCCGCCGCCGCATGCTTCGATCAGCGGCAAGGCGCGGTCCACCACCTTGGCGGTGAAATCCGGCGACAAGGGCTCCGGCATCGCCGAGGGCACATAGAGCAGGCTTTGCGTTTCGTAGTCGAAGGGGCTGGGCCAGGTCTTGGCGGTGACGTTTGCGACCTGGTCCAGGCCCATTTCGCCGAGGTAATGCGCGAAGTCGTTTTTCACCGCCAGGGTGGCCGAGGTGAAAATCCACGCTCGCTGCTCGCTCTCCACCTGTTCGCGGAACACCGGCGCGATCGACATCGGCGTCAGGTGCAGCTGAAAGCCGACCCCGGCTGATTCGACCCAGCGCACCACCGGGTTGGGTTCGGCATCCACCGGCGCATTCTCGTCATGCCAGGGCGGCTCTTCCTCGCCCGGCGCGCGTGCGCCCGCCGCCACCCAGCCCTCCAGGGCCTCCTGCAGTTCCGCGGCGCGGCGCCACACCGCCTGCAAACCCTCGGAGCGCTCGGCATGCGCTTCCAGCGAGCGATTGAGCGCCAGCAACTGGTCCAGCGTGCGTCCAAGCGCGAGATTGAGCGCTTCGCGCTTTTGCAACTGCGCGTAGGCGATGCGCAGCGGCGTTTCCGGCAGCACCAGGCGGGCGTCGCGCACCGAGGTTTCGAAATCGCGCGTCAGGAGCGCCCAGTCGGCGGATTCGCGCGCGCCGGCCAGGCCCTCGTTCATCGCATCGCGCGCCAGTTCCATCATCTGGTGGCTGGACAGGGTTTGGCCGAAGAACATCCGCGCGGTCTCCGGCAACTGGTGCGCCTCGTCGAGGATCACCGTGTTGCAGGTCGGCAGCAGCTCGGCCATGCCCTCGCCGCGCAGCATGATGTCGGCGAAAAACAGGTGGTGATTGACCACCACCACGTCCGCCTGCTGCGCATCGCGGCGCGCGGCCATGACGTAGCATTCCTTGTAGTTCGGGCAGTCGGCGCCCAGGCAGTTTTCGCGGGTCGAGGTAACCTGGCCCCAGACCCCGGCATTCTCCGGCACGCCGGCGAATTCGGCGCGATCACCCGAAGCGGTGGCGGCGGCCTGCTCGACGATCAGGCGCAGGTAGCGGGTGTCTTCGCGCGTCGGCAGGCGCCCGGAGGTGCGGGTTTTTTCCAGGTGATAGTGGCAGAGGTAATTCGCCCGGCCCTTGAGCAGGGAGACGGTCACCGGCACCCGCAAAGCACGGCGCACCGCGGGAATGTCGCGGTGGAACAACTGGTCCTGCAGGTTCTTGGTGCCGGTGGAGACGATCACCTTGCCGCCGGCCAGCAAGGCGGGCACTAGGTAGGCCACAGTCTTGCCGGTACCGGTGCCGGCCTCGGTTACGGCTACCCGCCCGCTCTCGATCGCCGTGAGAATCGCGTGCGACATCTCGAGCTGCTGGGCGCGGAATTTGTAACCGGGAATCGCCTCGGACAAGGCGCCGCCATCGGCGAACAGGCGGTCGAAATCAGCGGAATTGACGGGCAAAAGAGTGCGGCCTTCGGTTCGGTACAGGGTTAGTGCAACTGTGTGTAAATACGTTCGGCCAGCTCACGGCTGATGCCTTCGACACCGACGAGATCCTCGACGCTGGCGTTGCGCACGCCCTGCATGCCGCCGAAGCGCGCCAGCAGGCTCTTGCGTTTTTTCGGGCCGATGCCGTCGACGTCCTCCAGGGTTGACGTCACCCGCGCCTTGTCGCGCTTCGCACGTTGCCCGGTAATGGCGAAGCGGTGCGCCTCGTCGCGCACGGTCTGGATCAGGTGCAGCGCCGGGCTGTCTTTCGGCAGGTTGATCTCGGGGCGGCCGTCGGTGAACACCAGGGTTTCCAGGCCGGGCCTGCGCTCCTCGCCCTTGGCCACGCCCACCAGCAACGGAGAGCCCAGGCCCACCTCGACCAGCACCTGGCGCGCGATTTCCACTTGCCCTTTGCCGCCGTCGATCAGGATCAGGTCCGGCGCGATGCCCTCGCCGCCCGCCACTTTTTCATAGCGGCGGGTCAGCACCTGGCGCATCGCGGCGTAGTCGTCGCCTGGGGTGATGCCGTTGATGTTGAAGCGCCGGTAGTCGCTGTTTTGCATCTTGTGATGGTGATACACCACGCAGGAAGCCTGGGTCGCCTCACCCATGGTGTGGCTGATGTCGAAGCACTCGATGCGCAGGCTATCGAAGCCGCCCTCCGGCTCTTCCAGCCCCAGCAGCTCAGCCAGCAGCCGCGTGCGTGCCTGCGAAGTACCGCGCTCGGAGAGCAGGCGCTCTAGCGCCAGCTCGGCGCCCTTCTCCGCCATTTGCAGCCAGAGGCGGCGCTGTTCCTGCGGAAAGCGCACCACCGCCACCTTGCGCCCGGCGTCGCTGGAAAGCGCATCGGCCAGCTCTTCGATGTCTTCGAGGTCATGGTTGACCACCAGGGTCGGCGGAATGAAGCGCCCCGGATAATGTTGCACCATGAAGGCCGTCAGCACATCCTCAGGGGTGGCGTCTTCGACATGCTGCGGAAAGAATTGCTTGTCGCCCAGGTGCCGGCCGCCGCGCACCATCGCCAGGTTGACGCAGGCGTAGCCGCCGCGCGTGAGTGCCACGATCATGTCCACATCGGTGTCGTTGCCGGTCTCTGCCGACTGGCTTTGCAGCACGCGCGACAGCGAACCGATGCGGTCGCGAATGGCGGCCGCCTGCTCGAAGCGCAACTCGGCCGCCGCCGCCTCCATCTTGCCCTGCAGTTCGGACAGCACCTCCTGCGACTTGCCCGAGAGAAAGCGCGCGGCATCGCGCACGTCGCGCGCGTAGTCCTCATTGCTCAGGGCCTTGACGCAGGGCGCGCTGCAGCGGTCGATCTGGTGCAGCAGGCAAGGGCGCGAGCGATTGGCGAACACCGTGTCGTCACAGGTGCGCAGATGGAAAACCTTTTGCAGGATCTGGATGCTCTCGCGCACCGCCCAGGCATTCGGGAACGGCCCGAAGAACTGGTTTTTCTTGTCCAGCCCGCCGCGATAAAAACGGATCTGCGGCCAGGCGTGGCCGGTGATCATCAGGTAGGGGTAGGACTTGTCGTCGCGGAACAGGATGTTGTAGCGCGGCGCCAGCTCCTTGATCAGGTTATTTTCCAGCAGCAGCGCCTCGGCCTCCGAGCGCGTCACCGTCACTTCCACCTTCGCCACCTGGCCCACCATGTGGGCGATGCGCGGCGAGGCCTGGGTTTTCTGGAAATAGGAAGAGACGCGCTTTTTCAGGTCGCGCGCCTTGCCGACGTAAAGCACCTCGCCGGCGGCGTTCATGTGACGGTAGACGCCGGGCAGGCTGGGGCAGTTCTTCAAGAACCCCTGGACGTCGAAAGCCGGCGGCGGCACATCGACCAGCAGCGTTTCCGGCGCGGCGGCTTCAACCTTCTCCGGTTGCGCGGACGTGGGCGGGTCAGCCGGCTTCACCAGATAGCTCGCCGCATTGTCGCTGGCCGCTGTGCTCATGCATCCACCAGCGCGCGCGCCTGCGCGAACACCGCCTCGAACATTTCCGTGGTCAGGCGCCGGGTGTTGGTGTTGTAACGGCTGCAGTGATAGCTGTCGAGCAAATGCCTGCCGCCCGGGAGCGGGTACACCGTTCCATGCTTGAAGCCGAAGGCCGATTTCTTCATCCCCAGCGCGGTCAAGATGGCGCCGTGCGCGATGGTGCCCAGCGCCAGCAATACTCTCGCGCCGGGCTGCGCCAGGTCGGCCGCCAGATAGTGGTTGCAAAGCTTGATTTCGGACGGCTCCGGCTTGTTGTCCGGCGGCAGGCACTTCACCGCATTGCTGATGCGGCTGCCGGTCAGCGCCAGATCGTCATCGCCGTCGGGCGAAAACGCGCCGCGGGCAAAGCCGTATTTGCGCATCGTATCGTAGAGCAGGTAGCCCGCGTAGTCGCCGGTGAACGGCCGCCCGGTACGATTGGCGCCGTGCATCCCCGGCGCCAGGCCAACGATCACCAGCGGCGCTTCGGCGGCGCCGAAGGGCGGCACCGGCTTGCAGACATAAGTCGGGTTGGCCGCCTTGACCTTGTCGAGAAAAGTGGCAAGGCGCGGGCAATCCCGGCAGCCCGGATCGTAGACCGCGCTGGCGGCAGGGCTGGAAATAAGTGACATGGCGTGATTTTACCGCTTTGCATCACCGGCACCCCCGGTTGCCCGCACCCGGTTCAGGCGCCGCCGCCCGGTTTGTAACTGGCTGTAAAGTCCGTGCACCCGGGACACGCACCCCCCGTTAATTGCACAGACGGCTTCAACTTGAAGCCCACCACCAAGGAGATGAAAAATGAACGTCCTCAAACGCCTGACCCTGGTCTCCGCCATCGCGATGCTCCCGGCTTTCGCTTTCGCCCAGACCGGCATCCCCGCCCCGGCTGCCAGTACGCCCGCGCCCGCCACCTCGCCTGCCACCACGCCCGCCAAAGCGGCCAAGCATCACCATCGCGCGCGCCTGAAAGCCGCCGACAAGGACGGCGACGGCATGCTAAGCAAATCCGAAGTCGATGGCGCCAAGCTGACCCGCCTGTCGAAAAACTTCGACGCCATCGACACCAACAAGGACGGCAAGCTGAGCAAGGCCGAGATGAAGGCCTTCCGCAAGGCCCACAAGGCCATGCACAAGAAAGGCGCCACGGCCAGCCCGGCTACTCCGGCGCCCACTCCCGCCGCTCCGGCGGCGCCCGCGCCGGCCAAGTAAGGCCGCAACGAACAAAAGCCCCGCCATTCGGCGGGGCTTTTGTCTGGCGCAGCGAAAGCCTCAGTCGTCGGCGTCGTCCAGCTCGGGAAACAGTACCGAGGTATAGCCGAAGCGGCTCATGTCCTCGATACGCATCGGGTACAGGATGCCCCACAGGTGGTCGCACTCATGCTGCACCACCCGCGCGTGAAAGCCCTCGGCCTCGCGGTCGATCGGCTGGCCCTGCTCGTCGAAACCGGTGTAGCGGATGCGCGTGTAGCGCGGCACCACGCCGCGCATGCCGGGCACCGACAGGCAGCCTTCCCAGCCCTCTTCCTTCTCGTCGTCCAGCGGCTCGATCACCGGGTTGATCAGGGTGGTGCGCGGCACCACTGGCGCGTCCGGGTAACGCAGATTGATCTCGTCGGAGCCGAATATCACCACCTGCAGGTTGACGCCGATCTGCGGCGCGGCGATACCGGCGCCGTTGGCCGCCTTCATGGTGTCTTCCATGTCGGCAATCAATTCGCGCAATTCCGGCGTGCCGAATTCCTCCACCTTGGCCGAGGCCTCGAAAAGGCTGGGCTCGCCCATCTTGAGTATCGGACGGATCATGCGCGCCTCAGCCGGTATGCGCCGCAACGCTTTGCGGTTGCGGATCGGTATTAGCAGGCGGCGCCGGCTGGGCGGCAAAGCATTCGAGGATGCGGTGCACGCGCTCCATCGCCTTTTGCGCCATCTCGTCTAAATGCTCCACCGAAATCATCTGCTTGCTGTCGCCCAGGCCGGCGGCATGGTTGACCACCATCGAGAGGCAGGCGTATGGCAGGTGCAGTTCGCGCGCCAGCGCCGCCTCCGGCATGCCGGTCATGCCGACCAGGTCGCAACCGTCGCGCTGCATGCGGGCGATTTCCGCCGCGGTTTCCAGCCGCGGCCCCTGGGTGGCGCCGTAAACGCCGCCGTCGTGCACCAGTTCCCCGGCGGCGCTCGCCGCCGCCAGCAGGCGCTCACGCAAGGCCTGCGTGTAAGGCCAGGTGAAATCGACGTGCGTCACCGGGGCGCCGGTGCCGTCGAAATAGGTATGGCCGCGACTATAGGTGTAGTCGATGATCTGGTCCGGCGCCACCAGTACGCCGGTACCGAACTCCTTGCGGATGCCGCCGACTGACGTGACCGCAAGTACGCCGTCGACCTTGGCGTCGCGCAGCGCCCACATGTTGGCGCGATAGTTGATCCTGTGCGGCGGAATGGTGTGGCCGTAGCCGTGGCGCGCCAGGAACACCACGTCGCGCCCGCCCAGCTGACCGAAGGTCAGCGCGCCCGACGGCTCGCCGTAAGGCGTGCGCATCACTTCGCGGCGCACGATTTCCAGGTGGGCCAGCTTGTTCAGCCCGGTGCCACCGATAATTGCGTACATATTGCTTGCGAGGCCTTGAGTTTACGAATCTTTGTTTGCGGACCTTTGAGTCTACGAACCTTTAAGCGCGTACACGGCCGGCAGGTTGCGCCACAGGCCGGCGGCGTCCATGCCGTAGCCGAAGACATAGCGGTTCGGCACGGTGACACCGAGAAAATCCGGCCTGGTCGGCTTCGGTTTGTCCAGGGTCTTTTCGCAGAATACCGCCGCATAGCAGGCGGCGGCGCCCAGGGCCATCACGCGTTCGCGGATCGCGGCCATGGTCTCGCCCTCGTCGAGAATATCGTCGATCACCAGCACCGTGCGTCCCTGCACGCTTTCCTTCGGTTCGACCTTCCAGTTGAGCTTGCCGCCGGAGAGCTTGTCGCCGTAGCGCGAGACGTGCACATAATCGAATTCAAGCGGGAAGTCGAGTTGCGGCAGCAACTGGCCGGCAAACACCACCGCACCGCCCATGACCGCCAGCACCAGCGGAAAATCATTGCCCACCCTGGCCTTGATCTCCCGCGCCACGCGCGCGGTGGCGGCGCTGCAATCGGCCTGGCTGACCAGCAGATCGGCCTCGGCGAGCAGTTTCGCCGCTTCGTCCGCGGCTTTGTCCGCTGCTCCGTCTTCGGTCATGGTTTTCCCTGGTTCATCGTTTCTTGGAGATAGGCGGTGAAATCGGCGCCGACTTCCGGGTGCCGGCGGGCCAGGTCCACCGTGGCCTTGAGATAGCCGATCTTGGAACCGCAATCGTAACGCGTCCCGGTGAAACGGTGGGCAAATACCGGCTCGTAGGCCAGCAGCGCACTGATGGCGTCGGTCAGCTGGATTTCGCCTACCGCGCCGGCCTTGACCGCGCCGATCAGCTCGAACACCTTGGGCGTCAGCACGTAGCGGCCGACCACCGCAAGCGTGGAAGGCGCCACGTCGGGCTTCGGCTTTTCAACGATTGCGGTGAGCTTTTCGGTACGCTCATCGACCTTGGTGGAGCTGACGATGCCGTATTGGTGCGTGCGGTCGCGCGGCACGTCTTCGACGCCGAGCACGCTGCCACCGTACTTGTGCGCCACCTCGATCATCTGCTTGAGCGCGCCCGGCTTGCCGTCGACCAGGTCATCGGCCAGGATCACCGCGAAGGGTTCGTCATCGACCACGCTGGCGGCGCAACCCACGGCGTGCCCCAGGCCGAGCGGCTCGGCCTGGCGGATGTAGATGCAGTTGACGCCGTTGGGCAGCACGGCCTTGAGCATGTCCAGCAAATCGTTCTTGTTCTTCAGCGCCAGCTCGGTTTCCAGCTCGTAAGCCTTGTCGAAATGGTCCTCGATCGCCCGTTTGGTGCGCCCGGTGACGAAAATCATCTCGGTAATGCCGGCCTCGATCGCCTCCTCAACCGCGAACTGGATCAGCGGCTTGTCGACGATGGGCAGCATTTCCTTGGGCGTCGCCTTGGTGGCGGGGAGAAAACGGGTGCCCAAGCCGGCCACCGGAAATATGCATTTGCGGATCTTTTTCATGCCTGTTCCAAAAGTTGTTTCAACCCATCTTCGTCAACTATGGGGACGCCCAGTTCCTCGGCCTTCGCAAGTTTGCTGCCAGCTTCGGCGCCCGCCACCACGTAGTCGGTCTTTTTCGACACCGAGCCGGCCACCTTGCCGCCCTGGGCCTCGATCATTTCCTTGGCCTCTTCGCGGCTCAGGCTGGGCAGCGTGCCGGTAAGCACGAAGGTCTTGCCGGAAATGGCGCTGCTGACCGTCGCGGCCGGCTCCCCCTCTTTCCAGGTAACGCCGGCGGCGCGCAACTGTTCGACCACCTCCCGATTATGGGGCTGGCGGAAGAACTGGACCACAGCCGCGGCGACGATGGGACCGACGTCCGGCACCTGCGCCAGCCGTCCTTCGTCGGCGTCCATCAGCGCATCGAGCTTGCCGAATTGCTTGGCCAAGTCTTTCGCGGTGGACTCGCCTACCTGGCGTATCCCCAGGCCGTAGATGAAACGCGCCAGCGTCGTATGCTTGGCCTTTTCGATCGCCTCGACCACATTCTGCGCCGATTTGTCAGCCATCCGGTCCAGCGCCGCCAGCTTGGCCACGCCGAGCTTGAACAGGTCGGCCGGAGTGTGGACGATCTCCTCATCCACCAGTTGCTCGACCAGCTTGTCGCCCAAGCCTTCGATATCGAGCGCGCGGCGCTGCGCGAAATGCAGCAGGGCCTGCTTGCGCTGCGCCGGGCAGAACAGGCCGCCGGTGCAGCGCGCAATCGCCTCGCCTTCGGCGCGCACCACTTCGGAGTTGCAGATCGGGCAGCGCGTCGGCATGCGGAAATAGTTCGGCGAGGTCTCCGGGTCGCCGCGCGGCCCCGGCTCGGAGACCATCACCACCTCGGGGATGACGTCCCCGGCGCGGCGCACAGTGACGCGGTCGCCGCGCCAGACATCCTTGCGCCGCACTTCGTCCTCGTTGTGCAGGGTCGCATTGGTGACGGTGACGCCGCCGACGAACACCGGCTTCAAGCGCGCTACCGGCGTAATCGCTCCGGTGCGCCCGACCTGCACGGTAATGTCCAGCACTTCCGTGATCTCTTCCTGCGCCGGAAACTTGTGCGCCAGGGCAAAGCGCGGCGCGCGCGAAACGAAGCCTAGCGTCTGCTGCTGGTCGACGCGGTTGACCTTGTAGACCACGCCGTCGATGTCGTAGGGCAGCGTCGGCCGCAACTCGCCGATGCGCTTGTAAAATGCCAGCAAGCCCTCGGCGCCGGTGGTCAAGGCGCGCTCTTCGCACACCGGCAGGCCGAGCTTGATATACCAGTCGAGCAGCTCGACATGGGTGGCCGGCAACTCGGCTCCTTCGAGCACGCCTGCGCCATAGGCGAAAAATCGCAGCGGCCGGGTGGCGGTGACGCGCGGGTCGAGCTGGCGCAGGCTGCCGGCCGCGCCGTTGCGCGGATTGACCATTTCCTTTTCGCCGGCCTCGCGCTGGCGCTTGACGATGGCGTCGAAATCCTTGCGGAACAGCAGCACCTCGCCGCGTACTTCGAGCAGGCGCGGCGGCTTCTCGGTATGCAGGCGCAGCGGAATCACGCGGATGGTCTTGACATTGGAGGTGACGTCCTCGCCGGTGGCGCCGTCGCCGCGGGTGGCGGCCTGCACCAGAATGCCGTCTTCGTATGTAAGGCTCATTGCCAGACCGTCGAACTTGAGTTCGGCGGAGTATTCGACGCTCTCGACTTTCAAGCCATCGCGCACCCGCTTGTCGAAGGCCAGCAACTCCTCGTCGGTGAAGGCGTTGTTGAGCGAGAGCATCGGGGTGCGGTGCTCGACGGGTGCAAAGGCCGATGCCGCCGCGCCGCCGACGCGCTGGGTCGGTGAATCCGGCGTGCGTAGCAGGGGGTATTGCTCCTCCAGCGCCTGCAATTCGCGAAACAGGCGGTCGTACTCCGCATCCGGCACGCTGGGCGCATCCTGCACGTAGTAGGCGTAGTTGTGGCGCGCCAGTTGCTCGCGCAACGCGGCGGCACGCAGGCCGGCATCGGCCGGAACCCCGGAGGCGGCGGCGCCGGTCATGTGAACGTTACCGCCAGGATCAGGTGAACACGCGCTGCGCCAGCGCGCCGCCGGCGGGCATATCGGCCGCCTCCATGCGGGCGTGGATGGTGCCCAGTCTGGACAGGATGGTGCCCTGCATCGAGTCATCCAGCAGCCGGCCGTTGTCGTCGACGATGCGCGCATCCAGGCTCTTGGCCATGGTGCGCGCGCAATGCATCATCATGCCGAAGGCAGCCGCCTCGCGCGGCACCCGAGGCACGTCGTAGAGCAGGGAAATCGCCACCGGCGCGCTCTGCCGCAATGCCAGCACTTCGCCGCCCTGCTCGTCGCGGCGGCGAAACACGCCATCGTCCTCGCGCTTGAAGCCGGCGGCTTCCGCCAGGCCGCGCACCTTGGTCTCCGGCAACGGCACCACGCCCACCAAATTGACGCCGATCTGCACATCGACCTCGGCGCAAAAAGCGTCCAGCTCGGCGGCACGGGTCAGCGGGCTTTGCATGCCGCTCCAGTCGATCATCGCGCCCAGCCGGGCAGCGGCCTCGCCCACCCATTGCTGGAACTGCTCCAGCTCGTCGGCGCGCAGCGGCCCCCCGCGGTCGGACAACTGGATGCCGATGCGCGCCATCTCGTAGACCGAGTCACGGTCCAGGCCTTCCCAGCCGGCGGCGGCGAGGTTGAAGCCGTCGCAGCCGATGATGCGGGCGGCGGCGAACTTTTCAATCTCCATCACCAGGTGCGAACCCAGCAAGGGCTCGACGAACTGCAACTCGGCGATGAAGTCGATGCGCTCGTCGAGCACCGGGGGCGAGAGCACGTTCACGGCAGGGCGCGACGGTGTACCGGCATCCGCCGGCATCGGCGGCGAGTCTTCCTCCAGCGCCGGTTCGGCCTCTTCTTTCCACGTCGGTTCGACCCAGGCGCGCGGTGCGGGCGCTGCACCGGCCGGCACCGGTTCCTGTTCACCCGCGCCGGGTTTCAGCAGCACATCTTCATGGCCGGAACTGAAGTGGCGCGTGGCTTCGCGCCGCGCGCGCACTTCCTGGAACTTGTTGAAGGCCAGCACGCACACCACCACCAGTGCGCCCAGGGCCAGCAAACCGATTTGCAGATCACTCATTCGGGGAGGACGGGGAGCAGGATGCGGCGGTCAAGGTGGAGTGGATTGCGGTGAAGGGACTCAGGCAGCGACCGGTTCGCGCAGGCGCGCCGCTTCTTCCATGTCCACCGCGACGATGCGCGACACCCCGAGTTCCTGCTGGGTGACGCCGATCAACTGCGTGGCCATTTCCATCGCGATCTTGTTGTGGCTGATGAAGACGAATTGCGTCTCCTCGGCCATCTTGCGCACCAGCTTGCAGAAGCGCTCGGTGTTGGGGTCGTCCAGCGGCGCGTCCACCTCGTCGAGCAGGCAGAAGGGCGCGGGGTTAAGCTTGAACAGGGCAAACACCAGCGAAGTCGCGGTAAGCGCCTTTTCACCGCCGGACAGCAGGTGGATGGAGGCGTTCTTCTTGCCCGGGGGCTGCGCCATCACCTGCACGCCGGCGTCGAGAATCTCGTCGCCGGTCATGATCAGCTTGGCTTCACCGCCGCCGAAAAGGGCCGGGAACAGCTCGCCGAAATTCTTGTTTACCGCGTCGAAGGTTTCCTTCAGCAACTCGCGGGTTTCCTTGTCGATGCGGCGGATCGCGTCTTCCAGGGTGGTGACAGCCTCGGTCAGGTCGTTGAACTGCGCATCGAGGAAGCCCTTGCGCTCGCGCGCGCTGGTGAGTTCTTCCAGCGCTGCCAGGTTGACCGCGCCCAGGGCGGCGATTTCCTGCGCCAGGCGCGAAACCTCGCTGCCCAGCCAGCCGGCGCGCGCGCCTTCCAGCTTGGGCGTCAAGCCGGCTTCGTCGGCCTGCGCTTCGGCCAGCAAGGTGGCGAATTGCTCCTGCGCCAGCCGGGCCGCCTGCTCTTTCAAGCGCAGGTCGCCGACCTTGTTGCGCAGCGGGTCGAGTTTTTGCTCGGACTTCAGGCGGTCTTCGTCCATGCCGCGCAGCTGCGTGGTCAGGCCGTCGAGTTCGGTGCGCACGCGCGCCAGGGCCTGCTCGCGCTCCAGGCGCAGGTCTAAGGCCTCCTGCAGGCCATTCTGCATGGTCTCGTCGTGCAGGGTGTCGAGCTCGGCGCGCACGGTGACGGCTTCGGTGGCGACGCGCTCGATTTGCCCGGCGATGCTCTTGGCGTTGTTTTCCAGCTCCAGAATCTTGGCGCGGCACTGGCGCGCGTGGAACTCGGCTTCCTGCGCTTCACGTTCGGTCTGGCGCACGGCCTCGCGTTCGGCGGCCAGCTTGGCATCCGCGTTTTCGGCAGCGGTGCGCGCTTCTTCCAGGCGCTCCTGCACCACGGCGGTAGCCTCGTCGAGCTGGGCAAATTTTTCTTCCGCCTCTACCAGGCGCGCCTTTTCCTCTTCTTCGTGCGCGGTGATTTCGGCCAGCGCCGATTCGATGCGCCCGGCGGTCTCGTTATAGCGCGCCAGGGCCTCTTCGTCTTTCACCACGTCGAGCTGCAGTTCGTGCATGCGCTGACGCGCGCTTTGCGTGGCCGGGCGGCTGTCGGCAATCTGCCCGTTCAGGCGCGTCACCGCGGCCTCGGTACGCGCGGCATTGGCGCGCGCTTCGTCCAGGTGCAGGTGCTTGGCCTTGAGGTGCTTGCCGAGATTGTCGATCTCGTTTTGCCGCGCCAGCATGCCGGCCTGCTCGGAGTCGGCGGCGTAAAAACTCACTGCCTGGCGGCCGATCTGGTGGCCGGCGCGGGTGATGAACACCGCGCCTGCCGGCAATTCGGCGCGGCGCGCATAAGCCTCTTCGACCGACTCGGCGGCGTAGCAGCCGGTTAGCCAGTCGGCCAGGAGGCCACGCACATTGGCGTCGTCGATCTGGATATGCGAAATCAGCGGCGTCAGGCCAGCCGGGGCCGGAAGACCCGTCTCTATCGCACCGAGCGTGACAAAAGCCAGCTTGGCCGGCGGCGCGTCATTGAAAAAGCCCTTGGCCCAATCGAGATTGCGGATTTCCAGCGCCGCCAGGCGCTCGCGCAGCACCGATTCGATCGGCGCTTCCCAGCCCGGCTCGGCATGCAGGCGCTGCCACAGGCGCGGCAGGCCGGCCAGTTCATGCTTTTCCAGCCAGGGCTGCAGCTTGCCGCTCTTTTGCACGCTGTCCTGCAGGCTTTTCAGCGCGGCGATTCGCGCTTCGGTCTCATGCGCTTCACGGGTGAGATTTTGCAGCGCGCTCTGGGCGGCGTCGCGCTCGGCGGTCGCGCCGGGCAGCGCCTCTTCCAGGCCTTGCAGCTGGATTTCGCGCTCTTCGAGCTCGGCCTCGCGGCGCTCGCGCTCTTCGCGCTTGCGGTTGATCGCATCCTCGTCCGGGCGGTTCAGGACCTTTTGTTCGGACACCAGGCGTTCGCGGCGCATGCCGAGATTTTCCAGCGCGCGCTGGGCATTGCCCTGGTGCGCGCCTTCGAGCTGCAGCTGCTGCTCGGTCTGCATCACCTCGCCGCGCACGGAAACCAGGCGATCCTGCGCGTCGCGCGCGGCGGTTTCGGCTTCGGGCAGGCGCTCGGCGCGCTCGGCGGCGATCATCGCCGTCTCTTCGCTTTTCTCGGCGGCGTTCTGGGTTTCGATCTTCCAGTGTTCGATGTCGGCGGAAGTCTGCGCGCCCTGGGTGGTCCAGGCCGCTTCCTGCGCGGCCAGTTGGGTCAACTGGTTGGACAGGCGCTGGCGCGTATCCAGCAGGCCCTTGATTTCCGCTTCCAGGCGGCTGACTTCGGCGCCGGCGTTGTACAGCTCGCCCTGCGCGCCATGCAGGCGGTCGCCGGCGGCGTAATGCGCGGCGCGCATTTCCTCCACCAGCTTTTCAAAGTTGCGCAGGGAGGCGGTCTCGCCTTCCAGTTCATTGGTGACGCGCTCGATTTCGCGCGTGTGCTTTTCCTGCTCGGCGCCGGCTTCGTTGCGCTTGAGCAGCCACAGCAGGTGCTGTTTTTCGGTCTGCTCGGCATTCAGGTCGCGGTAGGTCTGCGCCACCGTGGCCTGCTCTTCCAGCTTGCTCAACTGGCTGTCCAGCTCGCGGCGGATGTCTTCGACGCGGGTCAGGTTGTCGCGCGCGGAGGAAAGCCGGCTTTCGGTCTCCTTGCGGCGCTCCTTGTAGCGCGAAACGCCCGCGGCTTCTTCCAGAAACACCCGCAGTTCTTCCGGCTTGGCCTCGATCACCCGCGAGATCATGCCCTGCTCGATGATGGCGTAGGCGCGCGCGCCCAGGCCGGTACCGAGGAAAATGTCCTGCACGTCGCGCTTGCGCACCTGCTGGTTGTTGATGAAGTAGCTCGACTCGCCCTGGCGCGTCAGGAGGCGCTTGACGGCGATTTCGGCGTACGTGCCCCACTGCCCCATGCCGGGGTGCGCCTTGCCGTCCGTGTTGTCGAACACCAGTTCGACGCTGGCGCGCGAGACCGGCTTGCGCGAGGTCGAACCGTTGAAAATCACGTCCTGCATCGATTCGCCGCGCAGGGCCGAGGCCTTGGACTCGCCCAGCACCCAGCGCACGGCGTCGATGATGTTGGATTTGCCGCAGCCGTTCGGGCCGACGATGCCGACCAGCTGGCCGGGCACGCCGACATTGGTCGGGTCCACGAAGGACTTGAACCCGGCAAGTTTGATGGAGGTAAGCCGCACGGAAACAGACTCTACGAGAAGATGATGCCGGAGATGGAAAGACGATAATGCGCGGGTTTTGTTCCGGCGGCGCCGCGAAAAACCCGGCGCCGCCCTCTTGTTGCTACGCAAACCCGGCGGCATGGTAGGAAAACACCCGGCGCCGGCTCTATCGGACTCTTATAATACCACCCTGACCCAACCTTTCCGCTCTTGACAAGCGGCCGCATCATGGCCACCAAACCGACCAAAAAGCTAGAGACTTTCCCCAACCCGGCGCCCGGGCGCGACTTCCATATCCACATGCAGATTCCGGAGTTCACCTGCCTGTGCCCGATGACCGGCCAGCCCGACTTCGCCACCCTGGTGCTGGACTACGTGCCGGACAAGAAATGCGTCGAACTCAAGGCCCTGAAGCTGTATATCTGGTCCTACCGCAACGAAGGCGCGTTCCACGAAAAAGTCACCAACCAGATCCTCGACGACGTGGTGACGGCGATTTCCCCGCGCTACGCCCGCCTGACCGCCAAATTCTTCGTTCGCGGCGGCATTTTCACCAATGTGGTGGTCGAGCACCGCAAAAAAGGCTGGACACCGGCGTCGCGCGTCGACCTGACCCAGTTCGAGCCCGAAAGCGCGGTGCGCGGCTAGGCGCCCTGCCCCTCGCTGCCCAGCGGCTCCTGGCGGTAATAGCGCGCCAGCAGCCGGTACAACTCCGGAAAACGGCCGTGCAACTCGGACGGCCGGACAAAAAACACCTCCGAGACCACGGCGAAGAACTCGCCTGCGTCTTCAGCCGCGTAGGGGTCGATCAGCGGCATTTCATGCCCGCGCTCGCCGCGCGCTTCCCAGCGCCCGACTTCGGCGCAGAATTCATCGTAGGCGTAACGCATGGTCGCCTGCCAATCAGCGCGCGTCATACCCGCGTGAAACTTGCGGGTCAAGGGCGGCGCGCCGTTGGTCTCGCCGCTGAGGCCGTCGATGCGGTGCGCGAATTCGTGGATCACCGCGTTGCACACCGGTTCCTCCCCCGGCAGCTCCTCCATCACGCTTTGCCAGGCCAGCACCAGCGGCCCGCCGACCCCGGCCTCGCCGACGATTTCGTCCTCATACTGATGCACCACGCCGGCGTCGTCCATCACCTCGCGGCGCACTTTCAGCGCCTCGCCGCCATAGACCACGATGCTGCGCCAGTCGCGGTAAAAGGCCAGGTCGAGGTTGAGAATGGGCAGACAGGCCTGGGCTGCGATGGTCAGTTGCACCCGCAAGGTGACCTCGAAACCGCCGGCCCCGGCAAATTCCTTTTCGGCGCAAAACAGGGACACCAGTTCACGCAGGCGCCGGCGTTCCTCGCCGGACAGCCTGTCGAAAAAGCGGAACGGCGCCAGCGCCTCGTCCCAGTCCTTGTCGGGAAATGCATATTTTTCCAGCAAGCGCCGCCGCCGCCAGCGCGCCAGGGCTTCAAACATCGGCGCCCTGCGCTTCGCGCGCTGCGCTGCGGTTGCTGATCACCAGGCCGCCCAGGATCAGCGCAAAGCCGGCAACGTGATAAAGGCGCAACTCTTCCCCCAGTGCCATGTGGGAGACGAAGGCGCCGAATACCGGCAACAGGTACAGGAACGGCCCGGCGCGCGTCGGCCCGATCGCCGCCACGCCCTTGCCCCAAAAAAGATAACAGACAATGGAGGGAAACGCGCCCATATATATCCACGCGCCGATCAGCTCCTGGGTCACCCGCGGCGGCCGCGACAGGTATTCCCATGCGGCAAACGGCGCCAGTGTCAGCAGCCCGATATAGGTGATCGCCGCCAGGTAGGAAAGCGGATGCAACTGCAGCGGCCGGCGCTTGTAGACGATGGTGTACACCGCCCACAACACCATCGCCACGCCCACCACCATGTCGCCGACGTTGAAGTTCAGATGCAGCAAGCGTTCCCATTCGCCCTGCGCGACGATCCACAGGGCGCCGCAAAAGGAAACGCAGATTCCCGAGACCTGCCGGCCGCCGAGTTTCTCCCCGATAAAGGCCCAGGAAAGCGCCATGATGATGAACGGCACCAGGGTGTTGAGCAGCATGCCGTTGATCGCCGTGGTGTATTGCATTCCCATGTAGGTGAGCGCGTTGTACGCGCCCGCGCCGGTGACGGCGAGAAAGGCCAGCAGACCCCAGTGCCGGCGCATCTCGGCATGCTCGCGGCGCACATGCGGCCAGGCGAAAGGCAGGATCATCAGCGCGGCCAGGGCCCAGCGGCCAAAAGCGATCATCATCGGCCCGCTTTGCATGCGCAGGCCGCGCGCCATCACCCAGTTGATCGACCAGAACAGGGCCGTCAGGGTCAGCAACGTGTATGGCGAAGTGAAAAAGCGCACCAGCCCCGCGCCGTTGCGGGATGGGATCGAGGACACGGGGAATGTATTTATATATGCGTTAAAGGTCGCATTATAGAGACTTGAAGCGCCGGCGAACGCCGTAAAATATGGGCTGTGAGCAGACCTTCCGCGCAAATCATTCCGCTGCCCGGGGCCGCCGCCGAGGCCGGTACCGGCGCCGGCATCGACGCCAACGAGCGTGTCGCGGCGGCGCAGCGCCATGCGCTGGCCGTCTATGGCGCGTCCACGCTTGGTACCGGCGAGAACATCGCCACCCACGCCGCGGCCATCGTGCATGAGTTGGCGCAAATGCGCCTGGATGATGCCGCCCTGATGGCCGGCTGGCTGTTCGCCGTGCCGCAGGCGGACGAACACTGGCGCGACAAGATCGAGCCCGCCTTCGGCGCCGAAGTGGCCCACCTGGTCGACGGCCTGACGCGCCTGCACGCCCTGCGCGACGTCACCCGCGCCGCCGTCGAAGAGAGCGGCCAGGGTGCCGACGGCCAGATCGAAACCCTGCGCAAGATGCTGCTGGCGATGGTGGCCGACGTGCGCGTGGTGCTGATCCGCCTGGCTTCGCGCACCCAGACCCTGCGCTATTTCTCGCGCCAGCCCGAGCAGGCGCAAGCCGTCGCCTCCGCGCGCGAGGCGCTCAATTTCTACGCCCCGCTGGCCAACCGCCTCGGCGTCTGGCAATTGAAATGGGAACTGGAAGATCTCTCCTTCCGCCTGATGAACCCGGAGGCCTATCGGCAGATCGCCGGCATGCTCGACGCGCGCCGCCACGAGCGCGAGGGTTACATCGTCCAGGTGGTCGAGACCCTGCGCGAAGAGCTGGCCGCCGCCGGCATCAATGCCGACGTCGCCGGTCGGCCCAAGCACATCTACAGCATCTACAGCAAGATGCGCCAGAAGTCTCTTTCCTTCGACGACCTCTACGACGTGCGCGCCCTGCGTGTGCTCGTCGATGACGTCAAGGACTGTTATGCGGCATTGGGCGTGGTCCACAACCTCTGGCAACCAATCCCCAAGGAGTTCGACGACTACATCTCGCGCCCCAAGGGCAACAACTACCGCTCGCTGCACACCGCGGTAATCGGCCCGGACGACCTGGCGCTGGAAGTGCAGATCCGCACCCACGAAATGCACCGCCATGCCGAGCTCGGCGTGGCCGCGCACTGGCGCTACAAGGAAGCCGGCCACAAGAGCTCCTCGCAATCGGTGAAAAGCACCGGCGCCTTCGACGAAAAAGTTGCCCTGTTGCGCCAGTTGCTGGCCTGGCGCGACGAGGTCACGCTGGCCGACGGCTGGCGCTCGGCGACGCTGAAGGCGCGCCTGGACGACACCATCTACGTGCTAACGCCGCAAGGCCGGGTGATCGACCTGCCCCAAGGCGCCACGCCGGTCGACTTCGCCTACAGCCTGCACACCGACCTCGGCCACCGCTGCCGCGGCGCGCGGGTCGATGGCGCGATGGTGCCGCTGAATACGCCGCTGGCCAACGGGCAGCGCGTCGAGATCATCACCGCCAAGACCGGCGGGCCCTCGCGCGACTGGCTCAACCCGAATCTCGGCTACCTGGTCAGCCACCGCGCGCGCACCAAGGTGCGCCAGTGGTTCAACCTGCAGGAAGTGGAAGAAACCAGCGCCCAGGGCCGCGCGCTGGTGGAAAAGGAGTTGCAGCGTATCGGCCGCACCGGCGCCAACCTCGAGCAAATGGCCCAGGCCCTCGGCTTCAAGACCACCGAAGAGCTGTTCGTCGCCGCCGCGCGCGGGGAGTGGAGCCTGCGCCAGATCGCCACCGCCTTCGAAGCGCCCGCCGCGCCGGAGGAAAGCGAAGACACCTCCCTGGCGCCGCGCAAGAGCCGCATCGCCGCCGAGGGCGGCAAGGGCATCCTGATCGTCGGCGTCGACCGGCTGATGACCCAGTTGGCCCGCTGCTGCAAGCCGGCGCCGCCGGACAACATCATCGGCTTTGTCACCCGCGGCAAGGGCGTGTCGATCCACCGCGCCGACTGCAGCAACTTCGCCAACCTGCGCAAGAAGAGTCCGGAACGGGTGATCGAAACCCAGTGGGGCACGCAGCAGGACGCGCTGTTCGCCATCGACGTCGAGATCGAGGCGCACGACCGCCCCGGCCTGCTGCGCGACATCGGCGAAGTGTTCTCGCGCGAAAGCGTCAACGTCACCGCCACCCGCAGCGTCTCGCGCCAGCAGGTGGCGCGCATGGCACTCACAGTCGAAGTCGCCGGCCTGGCCAAGCTCAACAAGGCGCTGGACCTGCTGCGCGAGGTGCCGGGCGTCACGGTGGCCCGGCGCGTATGAGACGCAAAGTCCACATCGAGGTTGAGGGCGCCCGCGGTTCACGATATAATGCGTGGCTTCTGGCGCGTAGCTCAGTTGGTTAGAGCACTACCTTGACATGGTAGGGGTCGTTGGTTCGAATCCAATCGCGCCAACCAGAATATAAAGCCTGTGCGGAGTCCGCGCAGGCTTTTTCGTTTGGGCATAAAAAAAGGACAGCAAATGCTGTCCTTTTTCATCGCCGCACGCCGAAGCGCGCGCTACCCGCTCAACTTACGCGGCGGCGGGGCTGCCCACCGGCTTGAACGCGCGGCGCACCGCGCCGAACAGGTCAAAGCCTGTTTGCGACGGCTTGGCGGCAACAACAGCTTGCGGCGCGGCCTTGTGAATCAGGAATTGCGAGTTCTTCAACGCCACCAGCAAGGCACGTTCACCGGCGCCGAAAGTCTGGCGCTGGCCCGGCTCGAGAATGATGTCGCGGGTGTCGTTATCCAGCGTGATCCACAGGCAGCCGGATTGGGCCACGATCTCGAAAGCGTTGGTGTCGGTAAGCGACAGGAGTTCGTCCCGCGCCAGGGTGGTGGTCAGAGAGTTGCACGAGAAGTTCATAAAGGCTCCTGCGGAGAGATTAAACTGGTTTGTGCCCGTCGCCACTGCCTACTTGCCAAGCGCGCGATCAGCCACTCAATGAGACAAATTGTACTTAAATGTTGCGTTGCACACAAGTACTTTTAAGTAAGTATTTAAGTGATGTTTGTCACATTATCTGTATAAATACAACAACCTAAAGCCGGATAACTGACCAAATTCGTCACTTTATTACCCAATAGTTGTGCCTTTGCACATAAGTAAGGCCGCTTGATCAATTAGTTAAGTTTTTGCACCATGAAGGTGCCGTGGCTGGGTAGGCCGAGCCTTCCAGCCAGTCGATCTTATGCCCGGCATCAAGCACGCACAAACCCGCTCAGTGGTAATCTCGCGGGTTCTTTGCAAGCCAGTACAACCATCCAACGAGGAGCAGCAATGAAGTTCGTCACTTTCCAATCCGGCGCCGAAGAGCGTCTGGGCCTACTCAACGACCAGAAGGGCGTGCTCGACCTGTCCAAGGCCGACCCCAGCCTGCCGAAAGACATGCTCTCCTTCATCGCCGCCGGCGCCTCGGCGCTGGCCGGCGCCAAGAAAGCCGCCGAAGCCAAGGATGGCTGGCAGCCGCTCGCCTCCGTCAAGCTGCTGGCGCCGATCCCGCACTACCAGAAGAACGTGTTCTGCGTCGGCCGCAACTACAAGCTGCACATCGAGGAAGGCGCGCGTGCCCGTAATGTCCCGGTCGCCTTCCCGCCGGTGCCCGAGTTCTTCTCGAAGCCGCCCACTACCGTCATCGGCAACGGCGACGAAGTGCTATGGAACAGCAAGGTCACCCAGCAGCTAGACTATGAAATCGAACTGGGCATCGTCATCGGCCAGAAGTGCACCAACCTGTCGGAAAAGGACGCCCTCGGCGCCGTCTTCGGCTACACCATCGGCAACGACGTCTCCGCGCGCGAACTGCAAAAGAACCACGGCCAGTGGTTCAAGGGCAAGAGCCTCGACACCTCCTGCCCGATTGGCCCGTGCATCGTCACCGCCGACGAATTCGGCGAAGTCTCCGGCCACCAACTGGTGCTCAAGGTCAACGGTGAAGTGCGCCAGGATTCGAACACCTCCGACATGCTGTTCGACTGCTCGCAGATCCTCGCCAGCCTTTCCGCCGGCCTGACCCTCGAGCCCGGCGACACCATCATCACCGGCACCCCGTCCGGCGTGGCGCTGGGCATGACCCCGCAAGCCTGGCTGAAGGATGGCGATGTAATGGAACTCACCATCACCGGCATCGGTACCCTGACCAACAAGGTTCGCAAGATCGCCTGAGCGCAACCGGCTCGATGAAAAAGGCAGCGTATCGCGCTGCCTTTTTCTTTTGCTTCCGCTTTTATCTCTATCCCGGTGCCCCGCCCTACTCCACCTTGATTTTCGCCACCTGCACCACGTGCGCATACTTGCGGGTCTCGCTGCGCACGAAGTCCGGAAACTTGTCCGGCCCCAGGCCGACAACCTCGAAGGCCTGCGCATCCAGCGCGGTCTTTACGTCAGGCAGACGCACCACCCGCATCGCCTCCTGGTGCAGCTTGTCGATGACGGGTTTGGGCGTACCGGTCTGGTAGAAAAAGCCGAACCAGGAAGTCGCCTCATAGTCGGGAATACCGGCCTCGATCATCGTCGGCGTATTTGGCATTTGCGGCGCGCGCGTGCGCGAAGTGACCGCCAGCGCGTTCAAGCGCCCCTGCTTGACGAAAGGCAGGCCGGTGGCAATGCTGGGAAAGGTCATCTGCACCTGGCCCGCCACCGTGTCGGTGAGCCCCTGCGCCGCACCCTTGTAGAGTATGTGAGTGATCTCCGTGCCGGTGGCGTTCTTCATCAGCTCGGCCGCCAGTTGCGCGATGCTGCCCTGCCCATACGAGGCGTAGTTCAACTGCCCCGGCTTGGCCTTCGCCAGCTCGATCAGCTCCTTGACGCTCTTCGCCGGCACCGAAGGATGCACCGCCAGCATCAGCGGAAACGAAGCCACCAGGCTCACCGGCACGAAGTCGCGCTCCAGGCTGTAACTCACCTTATAGATCAGCGGGTTCACCACATAGGCCATGCTCTGCACGAAGATGGTGTAGCCGTCCGGGAGCGCCTTGGCTGCCTGTTCCTGCGCGATCACGCCGTTGGCCCCGGCGATGTTATCCACCACCAGGGGCTGGCCCCAGGCCTCGCCGATCTTTTGCGTCAGGGCGCGTGCCACCACGTCCGTCGGCCCGCCGGCCGCATAGGGCACGATCACGCGCACCGGCCGCGCCGGAAAGTTCTGCGCCGCCGCCGGCAGCGCGGCCAGCAGCACGCAGAGCGCCAGCCCCGCGCGCATCACGACACCGCCTGCGCGGCCGCCCATGCGGATCAGCCCTTCACCGTGGTAAACGCCGCCGGCAAATGGAACTCGAGGAAGCTCACGCCCTCCCCTTCGGCGACACGCAGGCCATGCCGGTCCCCCGTGGGGAAGATCGTCGCCTGGCCTCGCTCGACCACCACGTCCTCGTTGTTGACGGTGAACTTGGTCTTGCCGGTCAGCAGCACGAACATGCTCTCGGCGTTCGGATGCATATGCATGCCGGTGACGGTGTCGCGCACGTAGACCACGATCATCGCGTGCGCCCGCTCCGACTTCGCTGTTTCCTTCCCGACGAAATAGATGCGCTGCTTTTTCTGGTCCGGGATGTCGACCACCGGCTGGGTCGCGCGGTTCGCCACCGCCAGCCCACCGGCAAAGCCGCTCATCGGCTGCACGCCTGAACCCGGCGGAGGGGCCGTCACCGCCACCAGGGTGGTTTCGCTCTTGCCCGCATTGGTCACGGTGTAGCGCTTGCCTTCCTGCACGGCGGCGAACGAATCCTGCGCCATCTGATGTTCCTGCCCGTCGGCGGCAATGCCGGCCTCGCCGGTGAGCGTATAAAAATATTGGTCCGAACCCGGCGGCACGGCATCGCTGACGGAGGCGCCCGGCGCCAGCTTGATGATTTCCGCCGCCATCTGCTTCATCTCGCTGCCGGTGATCGGCGCGCGCTGCACGCCGGCGGCGGCCTGCTTGTACGGAAGGGTGGAAAAGTCGGCTACCTTGCCCATCGAATGCTCCTCGTGTGGTTGGTCTGGCTTGACTGCGGGTCTGCTACAGCGATCTATTGCACCGAAATATGGGCGGCCTTCACCACCCGAGCCCACTTGGCCGAATCGTCGCGGATCACCTGCGCGAACTGCTCGGGCGTGGTGGTGACGACGTCGAAACCCTCGCGGCTGAATTTTTCCATGTTCTCCGGCTGGCGGATGATTTTTACCACCGCCTCGCGCAATTTCTCCACCGCGTCCTTCGGCGTCCCGGGCGGCGCCAGCACGCCCCACCAGCCGGCGGCCTCGAAACCGGGCAGGCCGGCCTCGGCGATGGTCGGCACCTCGGGCAGCGCCGAGGCGCGTTTGCGCGACGAGACGCCCAGCACGTTCAGCTTGCCCGCCTTGATCTGCGGCAGCGAAGTGGAGATCACCTGAAAACCCCAGTCGGCCTCACCGGCGAGGATCGCCGTGAGCGAAGGCGCGCCGCCCTTGTAAGGCACCATGGTGACCTCGATGCCGGCCATGCTGCGAAACAGCTCCGCCGCCAGGTGATAGTCGTTGCCGTTGCCCGAGGTCGCCACATTGAGCTTGCCCGGCTTGGATTTGCCCAGCGCGATCAGTTCCGGCACCGTCTTCGCCGGCAGCGAGGGATTGGTGGTGAGGATGAACGGCAGGGTGAACAGTTGCGTCACCGGGCTGAAGTCCTTCACCGGGTCATAGGGCCGCTGCGGGTAGAGCGAGGGCGTGATGGTGATCGAGCCGGCGGTGGTCATCACAAACGTGTGGCCGTCCGGCGGCGCCTTGATCAGCGCGCCGTTGCCCAGCGTACCGCCCGCGCCGGCGATGTTGTCGACGATCACCGGCTGGCCGCTGCTCTCGCCCATCTTTTGCGCCACAATGCGCGCCGGCACGTCCACCGCGCCGCCGGCCGGAAACGGCACGATGATGCGCACCGGCTTGACCGGGTAAGGGTCGCCCGCCTTGTTTTGCGCCTGCGCGTGGGAGAGCGCCAGCATCATGCAACCACAGCCCAGCCATCGAACCAGCTTCATTCAGCGTGCTCCTGATGATCCGTCCTATCGCGTGATTCATCTTGCACGAACTCGCGGCGCGCGGCAATGGCCGGATGCGCGCGGATGCGCCCGGGCGCTAATTGTTTCCATACGCCGGCCGCGCCTGATGCGCCCCGGCGGGTTCGACTATGATTGCGGGCTGCCCGGGGCAAATACAGACCCAAAGCCGCGGCCGCCGCAACAATAATCCGGAGAACCCCATGAAGTCCTATTTCATCACCCAGGAAGGCGAGCACATGAAGCTCGACCTGCGCGACGCCGACAAGCCCGCGCCCAAGGCCGGCGAACTGCTGGTGCAGGTAAAGGCCGCTTCGCTCAACCGCGGCGAATTCATCGCCGGCCACGGCCTGCACAAGGGTGCCGGCGGCCGCCCCGCCGGGCAGGAAGCCGCCGGTATCGTCGCCGCGATCGGCGAAGGCGTGACCAACTTCAAGGTCGGCGACCGCGTCATGGGCCGCTCGCCCGGCGCCTATTCCGAATTCAGCATCATCCACTCGCTGGAGGCGATTCCCGTGCCCGAGAGCATGAGTTGGGAAGAGGCCGGCGCCACCCCGCTGGTGTTCCTGGTCACCTACGACATGCTGGTGCAGCAGGGCAAGCTGAAAGCCGGCGAGTGGCTGTTGATCACCGGCGTAACCTCCGGCGTCGGCGTCGCCAGCCTGCTGACCGCCAAGGCGATAGGCGCCAAGGTCATCGGCACCTCCGGCTCTAAGCCTAAGCTCGACCAGTTGAAGAAAATGGGCCTGGACGTGCCCGTGGTCACCCGTGGCGGCGGCATCTACGACGCCGTAATGAACGCCACCGACAAGAAGGGCGCCAACCTGGTGGTCAACAACGTCGGCGGCACCGTGTTTGCCGAGTGCATCCGCTCCATGGCCTACATGGGCCGGCTGGCTACCGTTGGCTATCTCGACCGCACGATGAAGGCCGAGCTCGACATCGATGCCCTGCACGCCAACCGCCTCACCCTGTTCGGCGTCTCCAACAAGCTGCGCACCACGCCGCAGCGCGCCGAGACCGTCGCCGGTTTCGTCCGCGATTGGCTGCCGCTGTTTGCAGCCGGCAAGGTCAAGCCGGTGATCGACAAGGTGTTTTCGTTCGACCAGTTGCCGGCGGCGCAAAAGCACATGGAGTCGGACGCGCAGACCGGCAAGATCGTCGTCACGCTCTAACTATTCCGACAAAAGTACAACCCTACTTTTGTCGGGCCTGATTTGCATGGAATCGCTGGCAGAGCCAGTCGATTCCATTGCCGAAACCCCGACGAAAAAGCGGGAATGCAGCGGATTCTGCTAAACTCCGTTCCGTTCATTGGGGAGTAGTCATCTCCGGGGCTTAATCCCGGAGAGCGCATGTCAACAGACTTGGGAGCTTGCTTCCATGGTATGCGCAGCCCGCCGCGCGTTTATTTATTTAAACGTCGCAGCCAGCCAGACGAGACCTTTGGCCACTTCGCGCTTGACCTTTGCCGGGCGAGCCGCGTCGTCGTGCCAATGGTTACCCGCTCGTCCGGCTTCGCTCCCATGATCCTCACCCTCGCGCTGTTCCTCCTCTCCGCCGGCGGCATCTATTTCGCCTGCGAGTATTTCGTCAACGGCATCGAATGGTGCGGCCGGCGCATGAACCTGGGCGCCACCGCCGTGGGCACCGTGCTGGCTGCCTTCGGCACCGCGCTGCCTGAATCGGCGGTGACATTCTTCGCGGTAGTGTTTGGCAACACACCGCAGCAAAAAGATCTCGGCGTGGGCGCCGCGATGGGCGGTCCGCTGGTGCTGGCGACCATCGCCTATGCGGTGGTCGGCGTGGCCCTGCTGCTGAACCGCCGCAAGCTCAACCGGCCGAACCTCGAAATCAAGGCCGACTACAAGCGCCTGGCGCACGACCAGGCGGCTTTCCTGATGGTGTTCGTGGTCAAGGTGGGGCTGGGCTTGGTGGCCTTCGCCTGGAAGCCCTGGCTGGGCGCGCTGTTTCTCGGCGCCTATGCAATCTACGTCTGGCGTGAAGTCAGCCATAGCGACACCGCGCCTGAAGAGGAAGAACTGGAACCGCTGAAGCTGCGCCCGGGCGTGGCCGAGCCTACGCTGGCATGGGCGGCGTTGCAGGCGGTGGCGGCTCTCGCCGTCATTGCCTACGCCTCACACGTTTTTGTCGCGCAACTGGAAGCCATCGGCGCGGCGCTGGGGTGGGCGCCGCACATCGTGGCTCTTCTCTTAAGTCCGGTGGCCACCGAACTGCCGGAAACCATGAACGCGCTGATCTGGGTGCGTCAGGGCAAGGAACGCCTGGCGCTGGCCAACATTTCGGGCGCGATGATGATCCAGGCCACCATCCCGAGCGCGCTGGGGCTGTTCTTCACCCCCTGGCGCTTCGATTTGCCTCTGCTCGCCGCCGGCGTGATTACCGCCGTGGCGATTGTCTACTTGCTAGTCGCCTTCCGGCGCGGCGGGGTCACCGCGCGCGCCCTTATTGCCGTGTTGCCTTTGTATGCACTTTTCGGTGCTTTTGTGATCCAGCACTTCCGCAACCTGGGCTAGTCTCTCTCCGGGGTTTTCCCCGGGTCTCTCCAGGTGTCTCCCCTACCCTCTCTCCTGTTTAGACAGTAAAGCGCATTGCCGAGCCTTGCAGCGCACCCGCCAGGTCCTGCAGGGTGCGCGCGGAGTCACGGGTCTGCTCGACCGCGCCGGTATTTTCCTGCGCCATTTGCGCGATGTTCTCGACGTGGCGTGCGATCTCGTTGCTCGCCTGGCTTTGCTCCTTCAGCGATGAGGAGATTTCCTGCACGGCGCTGAGTACATCGGCGGCGCTGGCGGACAATTCGCCGATGCGTTTGCCGGCGTTCTGCGACAGGTCCACGCCGCTGCGGGCGCGCTCCACCGAGGCGCCCATGTCGGCAGCCACCTTGTCGGTGCTGGCACGAATCTTCGCGATGGTGGTGCCGATCTCGGCGGTGGACTGTGCGGTGCGCTCGGCCAGCTGGCGCACGGCATCGGCCACCACCGCGAAGCCTCGGCCCTCTTCACCGGCGCGCGCCGCTTCAATGGCGGCGTTCAGCGCCAGCAGGTTGGTCTGCTCGGCGATCTCCTTGATGATGTCGGCGATCGAGGAAATCTCCTGCGATTGCGCCTTCAGGCCTTCGATCAGCGCGGCGGCGCCGTGGATGTCGCCGGCGATCTGCGTCATTTCGTTGCCGGCGTGCTGCACTGCCTGCTGCCCGGCGTGCGCCAGGCGGCTGGACTCGGCAGTCTTCTCGCTGGCCTGCTGGGCGTTCTCGGTAATGTGGCTCACGCTCACGGTCATTTCTTCGACGGAGGCGGCCATCGCGGCGGCGGCTTCGCTCTGGTTGTTGGTGGCTGCCGACACCTGCTCGGCGGTGGTCGCCAGTTCCGAGGCGGCGCTGGCTAGTTGGCCGGCGTTGCCCTGGATCCGGCGCACCAGGTCGGCCAGGTTGCCCTGCATGCCGGCGAGCGACTTCATCAGCGCGCCGATTTCGTCGCGGCGGTCCACCTTGATCTCATTGCGCAGGTTGCCGCCGGCAATCGCATCCGATACTTCCACGGCGCGCTTGAGCGGACCGACGATGGAGCGGGCGAATAGCCAGAGGATGACGCCGACGGCGATGAACGCGGCAACCGCCACGCCGGCCAGCACGCGCATGCTGCTTTCGCTTCCGGCGATGGCTTCGAGTCCCGCCTTGTTGGTCGACTGGCCCATCATGTCGACCATCTTGGTGGTCTCGTTGATCACCGCCAACTGCAGCGGCCGCATGGTCTGCAGCAGGTAGGCCTTGGCCTCCGGCATCTGGTTTTTTTCCACCAGGCCGAGGTATTTTTCCTCCGCGGCGCCGAAGGCCTGGTATTTTTCATCGATGATCTTGTACTGCGCGAGGATTACCGGGTTGCTCAGTTTTTTACCCAGCGAAGCCAGCAGGTCGCGCGAGACTTTCGATTCCTTGCGCTCGTTTTCGACTTCCGCCAGCACCAGCGCGCGATCTTCCAGAATCAGCATGTTGCGCGCGTTGCGCGCCGCCTGCAGCACCGAGATGCCGAGCCGGCCGGTGTCCATCATGTTGGGCACGCGCTTGAGCGTGAGCCCGCCCATGTTGTCGCTCAGATCATAGATGACGCGGCCGGCATAGCCGACCATCACCGCCATCACCAGCGCAATCAGGCCGAACAGCAGCGCCAGGCGCTTGCCTACTTTAAGATTGTTCATTGCAAAAAACTCCGCGCCGCTGATGGCGGCGATGCGTCCGGGCCGCAAGCGCGGCACGACCCGTGACTTTGTTGAATAACGACGAACGGCAGGCAGTCTCGGGACCAGGAGACCGGCAAACCTCACAGGAATGCAATTTTTGTTTAAATCCATGCTCCGCCATAGCCGTATAAGCGGGATAAAAGTCACGCAATTCGTTTTTCGTTTTTCGCTGGCACCGTGCAACGCTCCCTGAGGCGGCGTCCACAGTTCCGCCACAATTGCTCAGCAGCCTGCCCGCGCCGCGCCGCCGGCTTTGCCGCAGCGCCTCGCATCATCACCTCCGCAGACTTGAACAACCGGAGGAAACAACAATGCAGCGCAAGCAGATCCTGGCGGCCGGCCTGGCCGCCCTCACCTTAACCTGGTCGCAGGCCGGCCTGGCGCAACAGGTGGACACCAATAACGACGCCAGCGTCGCCGCCATGCTGGCGCGCCTTGCCGAACAAAAGCAGGCCTGGCTGGATGCCGCGCAAGCCGATACCGGCGCGCCCATCGCCGCTCACGTTGCGGTCCCCGCCAAACCCCTGCGCAAAGGCAGCAAGGGTCCCGAAATCGCTATGCTGTGCAACGCGCTCGAAGCGCGCGGCTTCGTACGCTGCGCGACCAAACAGGACACGGTGGACGCCGCGCTGGCCTCGCGCATCGCCGCCGCCCAGCGCTTCTACGGCTTGGCGGCCGATGGAATGGCCGACAGCCAACTCTACAACGCACTCGCCCTTTCCGCCGCCGAACGCGCGGCGCGCATCGACGCCCTGATCACAGAGTGGGAAGGCATACGTGCCAAGGCGCGCGAAATGGGCGCGGACAAGTATCTGGTGGTCAACGTCCCCGCCTTCGAAGTCAAGGCGGTGGCGAACGACAACCTCGCACTCGCCTCCAGAGCCATCGTCGGCCGCCCCGAGCGCCAGACCCCGCTGGGCATGATCAACATCCGCGCCATCAAGTTCAACCCGGACTGGACGCCGCCGGCGACCGTGCTCAAGCGCGACATCTACCCCAATCTTGCCAACGGCGGCGACTGGATTCGCGCCCACGGCCTGGTGCTGGTCGACCGCGCCGGCAAGGCAGTCGAATGGGAGGGGCTCTCGGCGGATGACATCCGCAACGCCGGCTATCACTTCGTGCAGCCCGCCAGCGAACGCGCGGCGCTCGGCCTGCTGAAGTTCGAGACCGATAGCAGCGAGAACATCTATCTGCACGACACCAACGAGCGCAACCTGTTCGCCCGCGCCACCCGCGCCCGTTCTTCCGGCTGCATCCGCGTCGAGCGCTGGCGCGAGCTGGCGGCGTGGATGAATGGCACCGAAGTCGGCAGCATCGACCGCAAGGTGTCCACCCGCAAGACCTTTTTCGAGGCCACGCCCAAGGTGCCGGTGTTCATCATCTACCAACTCGCGGACGTTAACGACGGCCGCGTGGTGTTCTACCCCGACATCTATCAGCGCAGCCCCGAGAACAGCAACAAGAAGGCGCTGGTGGCGCAACGTTAGCGGCCTGTACCGCGGATACCTCGCAACAATAAAAGTGACGAAATCGTTCCGAGACAAGGAGAAAAGCACAGCAAGGGCTTTCCCCTCGCGAGCATTTTCGACGCAGTATGGGGCGATTCTCGTCATCTTTTATGCGAGGTATTTTCGGTACAGGCCGCTAGACACGTTGCGGTTCCCCGAGGCGATGGCCGCTCCTCCGTCGCCTCTTTTTCTTTTGCGTCAGTCCACCACCTGCTTGAACCCGCCCTTGTTCGGCATCTGCACCTTCGGCAACGTGGCCTGGTTCATCTCCGCCTTGGCGTCGATCACGCCATTGACGTTGAGGATGAAGGCAGTGAGCGAATATACCTCGTCGCTCTTCAGCGACTGCGGCGCGTTATGCGGCATGGCGCGGCGGATGTAGTCGAACAGCGTGGTCGGGTATGGCCAAAAGCTGCCGACTGTCTTCAGCGCACCCGCCGTGTTGAGAGTGCCTCCGCCACCCGCGAGCTTGTTCGCCACGCTGCCCTCGCCTTTCGCGCCATGACAGGCCGCGCATTTCTCGGCGAAAATGGCCGCGCCTGCCGCCACGGTGCCGCGTCCTTTAGGCAAGCCGGTGCCGTCAGCCTTGACGTCGATGTCCCAGCCGGCGATCTCGGCGGGTGTCGCCGGGCGCCCCAGGTTGTAGCGCTGCTGTGCCAGTGCGGGCGTGATGGTCAGCGTGCAGGCGGTGCAGGCCGCGAGGAGGATGTGCTTAGGCGCGAACATTTTGCACGCTCCCGTCCGCGTCGATCTTCCAGTACTGGATCGCGTTGTTGTGATAGTTGGAGTTGGCGCCGCGCAGCTTGAGCACCTCGCCCATGCCCGGCTGCGTGCCGGTGTCGTCGATGCAGCGGCTGGCGATCAGCGCGGGGCCGCCGTCCCACTGCCAGGGCAGGCGAAAGCGGGCCAGGGCTTTCGACAGCACCGGCTCCTGCAGGCGTGCTTCGACCCAGGTCTTGCCGCCGTCCAGCGTCACCTCGACGCGCTTGACCTTGCCGCGTCCGGTCCAGGCCAGGCCGGAGATTTCGTAAAAGCCGCGCGCCTTCAGTTTTTGCCCGCCGGAGGGAAAAGTGATGACCGACTTGGCTTCCATGTGGAAGGTGAATTGCAGCGAGGTGCCATCGGGCAGCAGGTCAGTATAGGCGGCCGTCTCTTCGCGCGTCTCGAAAGGCTCGGTGCCGAGCTTCAGGCGCCGCAGCCACTTCACGCTCATGTTGCCCTCGAAGCCGGGCAGGAACAGGCGCAGCGGGTAGCCCTGCTCGGGGCGCAGCATCTCGCCGTTTTGTGCGTAGACCAGCAGTGCGTCGTCGAGCGCCTTCCCGAGCGGCACGCTGCGCGTCATTGCCGCGCCATCGGCGCCCTCGGCCAGCACCCACTTGGCGTCGCGCTTGATGCCGGCTTCTTGCAGCACGGTGGAAAGCGCCACGCCGGTCCATTCGCAGCAGGAGAGCAGGCCGTGGATCTCCTGCGCGGTCTTGCCGGTGGGCTTTTTCAGTTCGGCCGAGCTGTTGCCCGAGCACTCGAGGAAGTGGATGCGCGACACCGAGGGAAAGCGCGCCAGGTCTTCCATGGTGAACATCATCGGCCGCTCGACCAGGCCATGCAGCATCAGACGATGCGCGTTCGGGTCGATATCGGGCACGCCGGCGTGGTGGCGCTCGTAGACCAGGCCGGACGGCGTAATGATCCCATGCAGGTTTTGCAGCGGCGTGCGCGAGCCGGTGGGAAAGGCGGCTGCCGGCTGTGGCAGCACGCGCACCACGCCGACCTCGTGGCGAGAGGGCAGGCCGTAGGGCGGGTTGATGAAGGGGCCGCCCTGCGAGCGCGTCCATGGCGGCACGTTAGGCGGCAGCAGCGCGGGGGCGGCTTTCTCCGGCTCCAGCGCCTCGGCGCGCCCGGCACCGAGCAGTCCGGCGGCAGTGGTGAGCGCCGCGCCGCGGCGCAGGAAAGCGCGCCGCGGGTTCGGCGCTCGCGCCTCTTCAGCCGGTGCGCGCCGCTCCAGTGTCTGGTCCATCGTCTCTCTCCTTTGTTCGTGTGCGTCTAGCATAGCAGCGCGCGACCCCGGCGGGAAATTCGCATTCCGCATGTTCTTACTCGGCCGTTACCAAGCCGCGCAGCCCCTTGACAAAGCCGCTGAACAAGAGAATACTAAACCTTATGGTTAACTTTAAAACCCCTTCCCCGACCGGCCTTTCCGGGCCCGCGCTCGATGCAGTATTCGCCGCGCTGGCCGACGGTACGCGGCGCGCGGTGCTGCAGTCGCTTGACGCCGGGCCGCGCTCGGTGACCGAGCTGGCGGCGCCGCACGGCATGTCGCTGCCCGGCTTCATGAAGCACCTGCGGGTGCTGGAAGACGCCGGGCTGATCGCGCGCGAAAAGTCGGGGCGCGTGGTCAGTTGCACGCTTTCCCCCGCACCGATGCGCGATGCCGCTGCCTGGCTTTCGCATTACGAGAAGTTCTGGACCGAGCGCCTGGATGCATTGGCGCGTTATCTCTACCACGACCAGGAGGTCAATCCATGCCTGACACCACCACCGAAGAGCGCCCGTCGCTCCACCTCACCCGCACCTTCGCCACGAGCCCGGAAAGGGTCTGGCGGGCGTGGACCCAAACCGAAGCCATGAAGCACTGGATCGCGCCGTCGGCCAACGGCGCCGGCAGCGTGATCGCCACCGAGCTCGACGTGCGCGTCGGGGGGAGTTTTCACCTTGCGTTTACCGCCGGCAACGGTGAACGCCACGATGCCCACGGGGTCTACCAGGAAGTGGATGCGCCGCGAAAGCTCAGCTTCACCTGGTACTGGAAAAGCACGCCCGAGCGCGAGTCGCTGGTGACCATCACGCTGAAGGCGGTTCCCGGCGGCACCGACTTCGATTTCGTGCACGAACGCTTTTTCGACGCCGCCGCGCGCGACCGCCATGTCGGCGGCTGGAACACCTGGTTCGACTCGCTGGAGCGCCACCTCGGCGCCTCCGCATAAAAATTTCGCCGCACTTATCTTGCTGCACTTTTTGTTTCGTTCCTCTCTTTCCCGCAAGGAGAACTGCATGAACACCGCAACCGAACTCAAACCGGCCAACCCCGACCTCGCCCACCATCCGGTCGTCTCCGAAGCCGAGTGGTTTGCCGCCAGCCGCGACCTGCTAAAGCGGGAGAAGGAACTCACTCACTTGCGCGACGAACTCGCGCGCAAGCGCCGCGCCCTGCCCTGGGTCAAGGTGACGAAGAACTATGTCTTCGAGACGCCCGAGGGGAAGAAGACCCTGGCCGATCTGTTCGCCGGCCGCAGCCAGCTGATCGTGCAGCACTTCATGTTTTCCCCCGACTGGGACGAAGGCTGCAGCGGCTGCTCCTTCATGGCCGACGGCGTTGACGGCGCGCTGCAACATCTGGTGCACCACGACGTCATGTACGTCGCCATCTCGCGCGCCCCGCTGACCAAACTGCTGGCCTACCGGCAGCGTATGGGCTGGCGCTTCCCCTGGGTCTCTTCCGGCGGCAACAGCTTCAACTACGACCTCCATGCCAGCTTCACCGCGGAAGATCTCGCCGACCACAAGGTCACCTATAACTACAACGACCAGCATGAGACCAGCATGACCGACCTGCCCGGCTGTAGCGTGTTCTACAAGGACGCGCAAGGCCAGGTGTTCCACACCTACTCGATGTACGGTCGCGGCACCGAAGCGGTGATGAGCACCTACCCCTTCCTCGACATGACCCCGAAGGGCCGCGCCGAGAATGGCCCCGGCCACAACATGGGCGACTGGATGCGCCACCACGACAAGTACGAGGACGCCGCCGGCCACGCCTGCTGCGGCGGGCCGATGCCGCTCGACATCGCCGCGCCCGCCGCCACGAACCCCGCCGCCACGCACGACGAGTGCGGTTGCGGTACGCAGCACCGCTGAAGCCAAAGGTCTGCGCGGCTACGCTTCTGCCGCGCAAGCGGCTACGCGGCCGGTGCCACTTCGACCGGCTGCTCCACCTGCGGGATCGGGTTCACCACCGGCTCGATCACGCTGGCGCCGCGCACCACTTCGTGGATGAATTGCAGCTTGCCCACCGCGGCGTGCGGCAGGATGAAGGGGTAGTAGTCCGGCTGGCCCATGGCGCGAGACAACTCGTTGAGTACGTTGGTCAGGCGCACCCAGGTGTTGAGAAAGGCGAGGAAGGCCTCGGCATTTTCGTGCTCGGGTTGCCACAGGTCGGCCTTCTCGTAGGGCACGGCCTGCATGTCGACGGCGTCGGCGTTGATCGCGAAAGACAGCGCCGTGTCCACCGTGTCGCACATGTGCAGGTAGTGCGCCCAGGTCTCGGCCCAGTCTTCATAGGGATGGGCGGCGGCGTAGCCGGAAATGAAATGCAGCGCCCAGTCGGCCGGTGGGCCTTCGGCGTAGTGGTGCTGTAGCGCGGCCTCGTAGTCGGTGCTGTCGTCGCCGAACAGCTTGCGGCATTCGCCCAGCAGCGGGCCGCCCTCCACCAGGCGCCCCCAGTAGTAGTGGCCGATCTCGTGACGGAAATGGCCCAGCAGGGTGCGGTAAGGCTCGTGCATGTCGTTGCGCAGCTTTTCGCGCGCGGCGTCGTCGGCTTCCTGGATGTTCATGGTGATCAGGCCGCTGTCGTGGCCGGTCATGACGCGCGGGCCGCCGGGCAGGCTCTCGAGAAAATCGAAAGCGATGCCGTCGTGCCGCTCCAGCCGGGTTTCCACCGGCAGAGCCAAGGCGAGGAGTTGCGACACCAGGCGGCGCTTGGGAATCTCCATGCGCCGCCACAGTTCCTGATTGTCGGGAATGCTCTGATCGGGCACGGTGCGGTTCAGGCTGCAGGCGAGGCAAAAGCCGGGGTACTGGTTTGGGTAGTCGAAGCCGCCCTGCGCGTTGGCGGGGATCAGCCAGCTGCAGCCGGCGGCGGTGGTGAGGTTAGCGCAGGTCATTACCCGGCTGCCGGGCTCATCCACCAGTTCGAAGACGCCCGGCGTTTCGGCCACCGGGGCCAGGGAAATCATGGTCCGCCGCGAGGGGTCATAGCCGACCGGCGAGCCGCAGTTCAGGCACACGCTGTTGCGCAGGAAGATCGGCTTGCCGCAATGGTGGCATTTGTAGGCGCGGCTGATGGTCGGGCTGGCGACCTCATGCGGCGCTTCGGCGGTTTGCGACTGGTTCATGCGGGTGACCCTGTTTGGATTATGGCGGCAAATATTGCCGACAAGCCGGCGCACCGGAAAGAATTGCCCGTGCGGCGGGGTAAATCGCCGATTATCCAGAGTCAAAGCAACTGCCATACCGTGATGCCGTGCCAACACACTTGTGCTCACGCGCCGGACAAGCCCCGTTAGCGGCCCCCAAAAGACAACCCCGGCAGAAGCCGGGGCGGGTCACAACCAAACCACGGCGCCCGTGGGCGCCGGGTTTCAATCCTGCGATCAGCTATGCGAGGACGAGGACGACGACGAAGAGGAAGACGACGAAGCAGCCGGCTTGCCCTTGCGGCCGGGGGCGGCCGGCGGAATGTAGCCTGCCAGGCGGCAGCGCATGCCTTCGATTTTCTTGCCGTCCTTGAACTGGATGGAGTGGCAGGCGATGACTTCGCCCTGCGCCAGCAGCTTTTCAAGGCTGCGCTGGACGCTGGCCAGCGACATCTTCGTACCGACAGCGATCTCGGCATCGAAACGCTCGCCGTTGGTCTTCAGAAATTGCAGAATTTCCTGCATATAAGAGGCTCCTGGGGATCGATGAGACTACAAAGGAGCGAGATCGGGGCAATGCGCTTCAATTGCAAGGCATGCCCGGTAGAAGACGCCCAACTAAAGAATTATATCATAAAAACAGGGACTTATGCAAGCGCTACCAGCCGCCCCGGGAAACGCCGCCGGCGTGGCAGCGGATGAGGGGCTTGACGTAGGCAGCATGCGGACAGACGCGCGCCGCCACGGCTGTTACCGTTGCCTAAATTGCCACGTGGTAATCACAATGCAGCACGACCTCAAAGACCAGTTGCGCGCCCTCAAGGCTGACCATCAGTCGGCCCTGGATGCGGCCAATAGCGCGCGCGAGGCGCTGCTGCGGCGCATCCAGGCAGCCAAGGATGGCCAGCAGGCGATGCGGCCGCTACAGGAATTCCTCCTCGCCAATGACCAGGCCGGAGCGGCCCTGACCCGCGCCCGCCATGCGCTGGAACGCTTTGCCAAAGCGCACCCGGAAGTTGGCTAGGCGCCGGCTGCCAGCCGCACCAGGCGCACGGTGCAGCGCGAATCCTTGTACGGCCCGTCTTCCCTGACCCAGCCTCGCCGGGCGAAGTCTGCGCGCAGGCGATGGCACCCGAGGGCCGGCCTTCCACCAGTACCAGTGCGCCAGCGCCGCCAACAGCGACGCGGAAACCAGCGCAAGAGATACCGCGGCGAGAAACCGGATCATGCGAATCCCGGCAAAACCAACGCGCCGCCCGCCGGGCCGCGCTTATTCCTGCTTCAGCGCGTTGTCTGTCAGCCAATGCGCGAAGTCCGTACCGAGGGCGCGGATATTGCCGGTGTTGGCCATCAGGTCGGAACGGCCGATGGCGTCCGTCACCTGCTGGTAATCGGGCTCGCCGTAGACGAAGATCGCCACCGCGTTGCCGGAGTGCTCGTAGGTGCTGCGCCGCGAGTAGGCATACTCCTGCCCCTCGGCGCTTTCGCTGAGCACCTTCAGCGCGCTCTTGTCTTCCAGCGCCACCATTTTTCCATGCAGGGGACCGCCTACGAGCAGGGCTTGCATTGATGTTCTCCGGCAGGGAGGATGACCAGAAAGATAGTCTAGCCGATTCGCCCGCGCATGCGTAGACATGACATTTGAATAGCCGCTATTGCGCCGCGGCCTTGCCGGCCGTCACTGTCTGATGCCGAGATAAGCCTCCCCGGCCAGCCCCTTGCGCAGTTCAAGCTTCCCTTTTCCCGGCACCACCAGCGGCTCGCCGCGCGTCAGGTCCGTGCACATGCCGTCGCTATGACCGTCCGGCAGCTTGAAGACAACATAGTGGTTGCAGGTGCGCGTCCTGTCCTTGCCTTGCTTGGTCGTGTAATGCGTGACCCGCTGCGCGTCCTGCAGTAGGTCGACGCTCTCGGTGGACTTGTCGCGCATGAACAGCGGCGTGAGGCTGTTGGCGGTGATCGAATTGAAGACAAAGGCCATGAAGGCAAACACCAGCAGCGCTACCACCGAGTCCTTCTTGTCTGATTTCTTTTTGCCGCGCCTCTCGCGACGCGACTCGCGCAGGTAATACCAGGCGTAAAGCGCGGTCACCACCACCGCAAAAGCATCGCAGGCCCACCGCCACTCCGGAACGGTGCGCACCACCGTGCCCGGCTCGCTCATGCAGAGCAGCAGCCCCATGGACAGCAAAAACATCGTCAGAAAAACGAGGTAGCGCACCCTACCGGACCGGAATAAAAACGCGGAACAGGCTCAAACCTTCACCTCTTCGAGATTCGGAATGTAGCTGAACAGCGTGAGCAGCTTGCGCTTTACCTCCGGCGGCGCGCCCGGCTTGATCTCGGCGAACTCGCGCACCAGCGCCGCCTGGGCCTCCGCATCCAGCGTGCTGCGCGCGGCGGCGGCGGTGAAGGCCTCCACGCCCGGCTTCTCGAAGGTGCGAAACAGCCAGGCGCGCAGGTTGTGGCGCGCCGTATCGTCCTCGTGGTCGAGCAGCGAAAAAATGGCCGGCGCGTCCGCCTCCCGCGCCACGCCGCTCAAGGTCACCGAGGCGCGCTGCGCCAGCACCCCGGTGCTGTTCGGCAGGAACTCCAGCAGCAGCGCCGCCACCTCCTCGCGATCACCCTCCGTCAACTCCGGCACCATGCCGCCGAAGCCGACGATGGCCGCCAGCACGTAATACATCACGCCCCGCTCCCGCAGCCCGCGCAACAAACTGGGCACGCGGATCTCCGCCGGGATCATGCTCGGGTGGAACAGCAGATTGGCGACGGACTGCGGGTTGCTCCATTCCTTGAGCACCGCGCGCACCACGGCCTCGTCGTCCTCGTCCAGCGCCTTGATGGCCTGGCGTGCTTCGAGGAGTTGGTCGAGGTCTTTGGAAAAGAGGAAGGTTTCGAGTGGGGGGTTGAGTTTCAAAGAGTGTCCTTGGTGACCGGGAGAACTATAGCGATCTTAAATATAGACGAAAAACAAATCTCCAAGCCGCCCTGATAAAACGACCTGAAAGAAGTCTCCTTGGGAAACCCTATCTTTCAGAAATTCCGCCGCTCGCCGAACCCACCGGGCAGCTTGCTCCCTGAACACAGTTGTGGTGGGCTTGCGAAGCCAACCTGATAAAACCATATCTTTTTCAGAAAAACTCGCTGCTTGCCGAACCTGCCGGGCAGCCCTCATCCCTGAAAATACAGTTGTGGTCGACCGCGCAAACCCGCAAGCTGACAAAACGCCCTCAACGAAGTCCCCTTGGGGACCATATCTTTTTCAGAAATTCCGCTGCTTGCCGAACCCACCGGGCAGCTTGCTCCCTGAACACAGTTGTGGTCGGCTTGCGAAGCCAACCTGACAAAACCATATCTTTCAGAAAAATTCGCCGCTTGCCGAATCCGCCGGGCAGCGCCCTTCGCCGATAAACACAGTTGTAGTCATGGCTGCATGGGGCAGCGGCTTGGCTTCACAGAAAAAGTCGCGGCTTGCCGGATTGCCCGGGCTGCTTTAATTCCTGAACATGCAGCGCAGCACCATCGCCACGCGACCGCAAGCACCAATAACAAAGCCAGCAAAGAGCAACCGACTCAGTTGCCCCCGCTGGCTTCAAACATACGCGGCGCGCGGCCGCTTGTAAAGCATTTGTTCTAGTAGGCGCAAGTCTTCAAAGGACGCCACGCGCCTCCGAGAGAAGCGGCCCCCGACCTTCTCAGGCAGGGGCCGCCAACAACCTTAACGGCCGTACTGGCCTTCGCGATGTCCATAGTCGCGGCGACCATCATCGCCACGGTAGTCACGGCGCCCATAAGCGTACCCGCGCGGGCCGCGATATTCGCCGTAGCCGCCGTAGGGCTGCACATAAACCGGCGGCGCCTGGTAGACCGGCGCGGGCTGGTATGCCGGCTGATATGCCGGCTGATACGACGGACCCACGTTGATAGCCACATTCGGGCCATGGTGGCCGAACAGGAAGTTGAACAGCTGCGCCTTGTGCTGCTCGTGCAGCTCGAACAGCGACTGGGCGGAGGCACCCGTGGAGAAAGTGGCGGCCACCGAAGTGACGGCGGCGGCGATCAGGATTTTGACGGTGGTTTTCATTTTAAGCTCCTACTTTGAGGGCGTGCGCAATTGCACGGTTATCATTTAACGCCCGGAGCTTGTTAAGTGCTGTGCGGCAGGTGTTACAGGGTGTGTGAGATGTAAGCGGGTGTGTCTGGCGGGGATTTTGGGGCAGGACGGGAGATAGCCGGGCGCCACAGCAGCACCTTAAGAGATCAGGACTGGCGCTGCTTGGCAGGTCTCTCCCCTTTCAAGGGGAGAGGGTTACGCAAACCCGGAGGGGGATGGGTGAACGTGGCCGGTGGTAAGCGTAACGGTGATCGCCGTGGGCGGTTTAGCCCCATCCCCACCCTGTCCCTCCCCTTGAAAGGGAGGAGACCTGCTAAGCAGCAATACGCCAATGCCTACCAGTAAAACGGCTAGCGGGCGGGCTTGTCCAGCAACTCGATCATCGCCAGGGCGCCGGTGTCGAAGCGTTTGAGCGCCGCGTCCAGGTGGGCGGCGGCGGCGTCCAGGTGGGTGAGCAGGCGGTCCAGCTCGTCGGCCTGCGCGGGGGTGCGCACGGTGACGCCGTGCAGGATTTCGGAGACCGAGCCGACGTCGCGTTGCACCTCCGAGAAGGCCGTGCGCATCGACAGCAGCACGCCCAGCGACTCATCGCGCCGCAGATCCGCCGTCTGCGCCTTGAGCATCGGCAACTGCTTCTCCATGCGCGCGATCACCTTCTCGACGCGGCCGCGGGAGAACAGCGAATACGTCAGGTCCGCATTCTTCACCGCCGTCACCGAAGCCGCCATTTCGTCGGAAGAGGTGTCTACGTCTTTCAGCGTGGCGAGAAGGTTCGGCGGCAGCGGGCGCAGCGCCGCCTGCGTGGAGGCGGGGGCGGAGGCAAATGCGCCCGGCGCTTGCGCGGCGCCGGATGCGGACGATGCCGCTGCCTGCCCGGGGGTAGCTGCGGCCTGCGCTTGCGCGGATGAGGCGCCTGCCTGTGCCTGGACGGAGGCGGGAGACATCGGCACCTGCGCTTGCCCGGCGGCGGGGGCGGAGGCAGGGCCAGGGGCAGGGGCAGATGAGGACGAAGCCCGCGCCGTCAGCGCCACCGCCCCGCTGTCGAAGCGCTTGAGCGCCGCGTCCAGTTGCGCGGTGGCACTATCGAGCCGCGCCAGCAGCTTGTCGAGCGCGTCCGCCTGCGCCGGGGTGCGCACGGTGACGCCGTGCAGGATGTCGGAGATCGACCCGATATTGCGCTGCGCATCTGAAAACGCCGTGCGCATGGCCAGCAGCACCCGCAAGGACTCTTCGCGCCGCAGGCTGGCCGTTTGCGCCTTCAGCGCCGGCAACTGCTGCTCCATGTTCGCAATGGCCTTCTCGACGCGGCCGCGGGAGAACATCGAATACGTCAGGTCCGCATTCTTGATGGCCATGACCGAAGCGCCGATCTCATCGGAAGAGGTGTCGACGTTATTCAGCGTCGCGAGAAACGCCGGCGAGAGCGGGTGCAGGGCCTGCGCTTGCGCGACCGGGGCACTGATGAGCGCCGCCAGCGCCAGCGCGCCGCCGGCGGCAAGCCTGCGCAGGGAAAAGAGGGTCATGAGGGAGGCTCGGATAGTGGGGAGATTATACGGAGGCGGCAGCACGTCCCGGCGACGTCACGCTGACCAAGCAACTAGTGTTCCACTCACGGCAAAACCGGCCTTGCGTCATGGAGCGAAGAAGAGCTCCTTCATCAAAAACGCTTCCAACTGCGCCGTATCCTCAGGGCGCACCGAGAGCACCACAATCTTGCCCAGGCGGTAGGATTCCCATTTCATGTCTCCCGAACGCTTCTGCCGGATCACGAAAATGATCTGCCGCACCACCATCAGCTTGATGTTGCCGCCAAGCCCTGCGTCCACGTGATAAAGATCGCGGACCTTGCACCTGCCTTGCGGAATGGCGTCCCAATGCTCGTACAGTACGTCCGCGGTGCGCACGCCCAAATCATGCACTTTGAACTGGCCATCGTCCTTTGGACTCATCGCCTCAACCACTGCTGCATCGCCCTGCTTCTCGGTTTTGACGCAAATATCGAGAGGCGTGCGGGTCGGCATCACCTGCAACGCTGCATCCGTCCGTGACGAAGGACCATGGGCGCAAGCCGCGGCCAATACGCACGCTGCCACACACAGCCCCCACACGGACAGCAGTCTACGAAGACCCGGATCGCTCATTTTTTTGCTCTTATCGACATGAAATGAAAAGTCCCGGATTCGAGCTTGGCTTGAATCCGGCACCTCTTTAGGCATTATCTTCCTTCGCTTACGGCAGCGCCTGTTCGATATCCAGCGTAGTCGTGCGCACCAACTCGCGCCGGTATTTGCGGTCATCAAACGGGGTGGCGCGGTGCATGGTGGTACGGTTGTCCCAGATGACGAAATCGTGCGCCTGCCACTGGTGCCGGTAGACGAATTGCGGCTGGGTGGCGTGCTCCATCAAATCGCGCAGCAGCAGGCGGCCTTCGGCCAGCGGCATGCCGACGACGGCCTGCGCATGCGAAGCCAGGTACAGCGCCGGCCGCGGGTCGCGCGCGATGCGGCGGATCAGCGGCTGCTCCGCGCCCTTCAACTTCTCGCGCTCCTCCGCCGAGAACACAAAGCCCAGCACCTCGCGCGAATAAGCGATGGAGTGATGCACCCGCAGCGGCGCCAGCGTCGCGCGCGTGGCCTCATCCAGCGCCGCATACGCCGCGCGCGTATCGCAAAACTCCGTATCGGCCGCTACCTCCGGCACCACCCGCGCCGACAACATCGAAAAACGGCCGGGCGGCGTGACAAAGGAAGCATCCGTATGCCACAGCCGGTTAGCCAGCGCCCCGATGCGCCGCCTATCCTCCCCCGGCAATATCTGCCCATCGGCCCCGACGTTCGACACATCCGACAACGCCTCGTTGCCATGCCGGTTTTTCACCAGCACCGCAGTGGAAGTGCGCGCATGCAACTCCCCATCGAAGCGCTGCGCGAACGCCATCTGCTCCTCATTCGTAAAGCGCTGGTCGCGGAACACCAGCACGCCGTATTGCGCCATGCCGCGTTGCAGGGATTCGAGGATGGCGGGGTCGTGGGCCTGGCGCAGGTCGATGGGGGCGACTACGGCGGCGAAGGTGGGGTGTAGCGGGCTGAAAACCACGGTCATGATTGTCTCCTGCGCACGGCTGGACCGCTGCGCGCGCTTTGCCTGATTCTCGCGCATTTCCGCCTCCGCCGGCGCTGTGCAGCCTTTATCACTAGCACGGATCTGATTTGAGGCACGAATTAGTTCGAGATTGGAACCTTTTATTTGATAATTTGACGACTCATGTGAACGCATTCATAATCACTCGCCTCAATTACGCGTTTCGGTAGCGTTTTTGGCTATCAATTGTCTGGTGATTCGCCGGACTGAATTTAGGTGGACTGCATCAACGGCACGCAATCGGCCAAAGCCAATTTCGCTCCGCTGAGGCTCCACGAAATTGTCTTTGGCCGATTGCGTGCCTAATTCAAGGGTAATTGAGTGCCGTGCTTCGTGACGCAATACAACAATTCATTGCAAGCGTCGACCCTGCTACTGCGAAAATAATCTCGGGGCCGCCATTCATTCTCGTGTTTGGCGGCCCACTCAGTATCGCTCCTGAGAAGAAACATATATCTCAGAGAAATCTGTTCCTTGAAACGTTAATCGAAAAAAATCATCGATTTAAGGACTGGGTTCGTTTCCCAGAACACTACGGGGAATGGAATAGATTCGAAGGTTATCCCGACTTGCTTGAATTCGAGAGAGACGTCGGGTATCTCTCACGCGCTGTGATGATTTTCTGCGAGACATCTGGTGCGCTCGCAGAACTCGGGATGTTCGCGGCTGACGACGTGCTCCGTTTTAAGACCGTGGCGATAGTCGCGCACAACTATCACCCAAAAATCTCTTACATTTCGTTAGGTCCTCTTCGTCGGCTGGAACAAATCGCCGATGAGTCCGTTTGCACGGTGCACGGACCGAAAGTCGAGGACTTTGCGCCGGACGTCGAGATGGTAATTGGCGCTCTTGAAGCACGTGTTGATTCGGCCCCAAAAAAAGAACACTTTGATCCCAAGCTGCCGCGCGATCAGCTACTTTTAGTCGCGGATTTGGTGGATCTATTTAATGTCATAACTAAAGCTGAACTGATACTTTTACTCGCCCACTATGGTGTCAGGCTTACTGAGGAGCGCTTAAAGCAAATACTGAATCAACTGTTACTGTTTCAGTTGCTGAAAGAACAGAGGCGAGGTCCAGCGAAATATTACGTCTCTAGATTAGCCGAACCGTATGTTGATCACACAGCGTTGGCTGGCCATGACCCTTTTGATCGCCTTCGCTTTAAGGGCACCACCTTCGATCTCGTTGTAAGTGAGAAACAGCGATACGACGCGTATCAGTTGGCAAAGTTCGGGGCTATTAGGGCATAGCCATGAGCTTATTTCTCAGAATGCTACAAGACTTGCCCTTTAGTTCCGGTGAGTTACAGCTATTGCTATTGACAGCCCCGACTCGCTATAAGACTCACGAAATTGCCAAGAGAAGGGGTGGTACTCGCGTTATATCTCAGCCCACAAGCGAAGTGAAAATGCTGCAACGTTGGGCTGTATCAACTGCAGTCGTGGACTGGCCTCTGCATGATGCGGCTACAGCGTATCGGCGAGGCGCATCAATCGTGCGTCATGCGCGTCCTCATGCGGCCAATAAATATCTTCTTAAGCTGGATTTCAAAGACTTTTTCCCATCGCTGAAATTCTCAGACCTCAACGCTCATGCAGAAAAATATTTGCCTCAATACACAGAACATGATTTATGGATATTGAGGCAGATACTTTTCAAACGCGATAGAAAAGATGACGATTACCGGTTATCGATTGGGGCTCCTAGCTCTCCAGCAGTATCAAACTCGCTGATGTTCGATTTCGACTTGGGCGCTACCGAAATATGTAGAGAGCGTGGAGCGCTCTATACGCGCTACGCGGATGACCTAGCATTTTCTTCGAGTATTCCCAATGCTCTGAACAACTTGCATTCAGACATTCGTTTGCTTTGCCAGAGCGTGGCCTACCCAAGGCTCGAATTTAATAGCGCAAAAACGGTAAATGTCTCGAAGAAATTTAATCGAACACTCACTGGCTTAACGCTGGCGAACGAAGGTAGGGTCTCGATTGGGCACGATCGACGTCGTCAATTACGAGCCATGATTGACCATTTTGCAAGAGGGAAATTGTCTGCCCAAGAAGTCGAACGCCTGAAGGGATTGCTTTCGTTTGCTAGATCGGTGGATCCGACGGTCTTAGATCTGGTCTACCGCCGCCTGGACTCGAATCAAGTGACTGCTCTTTTGCGATCACCACCGACCAACAATGGCGCGCCAACAATTTAGCCGACATCCGCTTAACTGAACAACGATTAGTCCCTGAGCTAAGCGTAATAGGAACCTTTTATTTACTTCTAGAACTAGCAGCGCGACTCTACGGAGTGCCGCGGCCTGCCGCTAGGTCTCTGACAAATCGAACGCCGGCTGGCGTTAACCCGTCGTCAAATAGGTCGTGGCTCTCTAGATCTCGAAGATAGCCTCGCGGTAGTTCATTAATCAGGCTTGTGAATCTGTGTCGAAGCTCAGCCAGGGATAAGTCCGCGACCTCTCGACCTCCCATCTTCTGAACAACTTTTTCAGCCGTATAGTCGGCAAGCGACGAAGGTAGAAGACCAAATCTTTCAGCCCCAGATTTCTTATTCATTTTTTCAACAACAACCCGCCTAGTAAGCCGATTTACCTCATTTTGCAGCTTAGCTAGTTCTTCTTCTTTGGCCCTTAACTGATCAAGAACGCGGCTTTTCTCCTCTTGCTGTAGCTGGGATTTTTCAACAAGTTGTTGGATTATTGCGTTTCGCTCGATTAAAACCTTTTCAACTTCCTGCTCTTCATTCTCTAACTTCTTTTTGGTTCTCTCTACGTCATCGGCTTGTTTTGGGGGAACATTCTGAAAATAGTTTCGCATCGATGAATATCCTTCATCAAGGTGCCTCAATCGCTCGCCGAAACCGCTTTCAATCTTTACCAATAACTCTGCAATATCCTTTGTAAATTTGTAGGTATTGTCGTAAAAAGCATTGCTTGTGTCTGTCGCCTTGAAGTAAAAAAGTGCGGACAGCGCTACGGAAAACAAGGCTAACAAGAGCGATAGGAGGGTCGGAAAATCCATATTAAGAGAAGCCGGCATTGCGAATAATTTGTATGACGCCACACCTACGACAACGAGGGTCGAGATTGCTTTTACTAGATCCCACAAGGTGAAATTCCAAAATTTTTCTTTTTCCATAACTCTCCCCTTTTAGCTAAAACAATAGCTATCTTGTTGGAACGTATCTAGTTATCAAGCTGCATGGCCCGGTCGCATGAAGAACGATAGCGACTTCGTTGCAAATCGATTTTTTCCAACTCCTTACTTTGCGCTGATGTGCCTTGAAAAACAATAAGACTAAAGTGTTGCTTATGCATATATGCCCCCGTTCTATGCCATCGTCCTGTCGCTCTGGCGCCCCGCCCGCGTTCTTGTTAATATGTTGATCCAGTGCTGTATTTCTTTGGGATCCGCAACATCCGTTTAACCGCATCAGCCGATACCCATTGAAAGGTGAGCGTTATGACACCGCGAACTAGCCGGACGCAGGGAGTTTTTAGCTAAGGCCCGCGTTCGCCTCAAGGTTGGTATTTGGTCAAAGGCGTGGGGCTTCGAGTCCCGCGCCTTTTTGCTTTTTGAGAGAGAAAATTATGGTTTCGGTGCAGTTGCCTGATGGTTCCAAGCGTTCGTTTGAGCAGCCGGTGACGGTGGCGGAGGTGGCTGCGTCTATCGGGCCGGGGTTGGCGAAGGCGGCGCTGGGGGGGAAGGTGGATGGGAAGATGGTGGATACGTCTTTCGCTATCGACCATGACGCAACGCTTGCGATCATTACGGATAAGGATGCGGAGGGGCTGGATATGATCCGGCACTCGACGGCGCACCTGTTGGCGTATGCGGTGAAGGAGTTGTTTCCGGATGCGCAGGTGACGATTGGGCCGGTGATCGAGAACGGGTTTTTTTACGATTTTTCGTATAAGCGGCCGTTTACGCCGGAGGATTTGGCGGCGATCGAGAAGAAGATGGGGGAGCTGGCGAAGAAGGATGAGAAGGTGACGCGCGAGGTGATGGGGCGCGATGAGGCGGTGGCGTTTTTTAACGGGATCGGCGAGAAGTACAAGGCGGAGATTATTTCTTCGATTCCGGCGGATCAGGAGATCGGGCTTTACCGGGAGGGGAATTTCATTGACCTGTGCCGGGGGCCGCATGTGCCCTCCACCGGCAAGCTGCGCTTTTTCAAGCTGATGAAGCTGGCGGGGGCTTATTGGCGCGGGGATTCGAAGAACGAGATGCTCCAGCGCATTTACGGTACGGCGTGGGCGAAGAAGGAGGACCTGGAGCAGTACCTGCATATGCTGGAGGAGGCGGAGAAGCGCGACCACCGCAAGCTGGGCAAGCAGCTGGATCTGTTTCACCTGCAGGAGGAGGCGCCGGGGATGGTTTTCTGGCACCCGAAGGGGTGGACGGTGTGGCAGCAGGTGGAGCAGTACATGCGCACGGTGTACCGGGAGAATGGGTACCAGGAGATCAAGTGCCCGATGATCCTGGACAAGCATTTGTGGGAGCGTTCCGGCCACTGGGAGAACTACAAGGAGAATATGTTCACGACGTCTTCGGAGAACCGTGACTATGCGGTGAAGCCGATGAATTGCCCGGGGCATATTCAGGTGTTCAACGCGGGGCTGCGTTCGTACCGGGATTTGCCGCTGCGTTATGGCGAGTTTGGGTCTTGCCACCGGAATGAGTCGTCGGGTTCGCTGCACGGGATCATGCGGGTGCGCGGGTTTACGCAGGACGATGGGCATATTTTCTGTACCGAGGACGATATACAGAAGGAGTGCCTGGCGTTTACGCGGCTGCTGCAGAAGGTGTATACGGATTTCGGCTTTACGGAGGTGATTTACAAGCTTTCGACGCGGCCGGTGAACCGCATCGGGTCGGAGGAGAGCTGGGACAAGGCGGAGAAGGCGCTGGCGGATGCGCTGAATGCTTCCGGCGTGGAATGGCAGGAGTTGAAGGGAGAAGGCGCTTTTTACGGGCCGAAGATCGAATATTCGCTGAAGGATGCGCTGGGGCGGGTGTGGCAGTGCGGGACCATGCAGGTGGACCCGAATATGCCGGAGCGGCTGGGCGCTGAGTATGTGGCGGCGGATAACACGCGCAAGACGCCGGTGATGCTGCACCGGGCGATTGTGGGATCGCTGGAGCGGTTTATCGGGATTTTGCTGGAAAACCACGCGGGGGCGCTGCCTTTGTGGCTGGCGCCGGTGCATGCGGTGGTGATGCCAATCACGGAGCATCAGGCTGATTATGCTGCCGAGGTACAACAATCCCTAAAAAAACAGGGATTTAGGGTGGATTCGGATTTGCGCCCGGACAAGATTTCGTTTAAAATACGCGAACATAGTCTGCAGAAGGTGCCTTACCAAATTGTCGTAGGCGACAAGGAGGTGGCAGCAGGCACGGTGGCCGTCCGGGCCCGGGGTAATGTGGACTTAGGTTCCATGCCCCTCACCACCTTGATCGAGCGTCTTAGCGATGAAGTGGCGCGCAGAGCGTAAACCGCCCTGCCCTCGGATAGTCTTTCACTGAATTTTCAAGGAGAAACACAAATAGCTCAGGAACGCGCGCAGCGCCTCAACGGTGAAATCACCGCTCGCGAGGTGCGATTGGTAGGTGTAGAAGGGGAGCCCCTGGGGATTGTTTCACTCCAGGAAGCGATGCAACAGGCCGAGACGGCCGACCTGGACTTGGTGGAAATCGCGCCCATGGCCGACCCGCCTGTCTGTCGGATCATGGACTTCGGCAAGTTTCGTTATCAGGAGCAGAAAAAAGCTCACGAGGCGAAGCTCAAGCAGAAGCAGATCCAGGTCAAGGAAATCAAATTCCGCCCCAACACCGATGACGGTGACTACAACATCAAGATGCGCAACCTCCTGAAGTTTATCGAGGAAGGCGACAAGGCGAAAATCACCTTGCGCTTCCGCGGCCGGGAAATGGCGCACCAGGAGTTTGGCCAGCGTTTGCTGGAGCGGGTGCGGACCGACACCGAGGCGCATGCGGTGGTCGAGCAGTATCCGAAGATGGAAGGCCGTCAGTTGATCATGGTGCTGGCGCCGAAGAAGAAAGATATTCCGGTACCGGTGAAGAAGAAGCCGGAGGGCACGCCGGGCGTGAAGCCGGAGGGTGCGAAGCGGGAACCGAGGCCGGCGAAGCCGGATGCAGCGGCTCCGGCAGTTGCGGCGGCTGAGGCGGCGGCACCAGCGGTTGCGGCAGCGGAAGCGCCGAAGGCGGATGCAGCGCCCGGTGACGTGAAGCCCGAAGGGCAGCCGGCAGCGTGACTGGGATTTAGATTTGTTGTAGCAGTGTAGTTTTGAAATTGATCGGCTCTGCCGGCGATTTCAAACTAAGCAGTACCAGGCAAAAGTAGGTTTTTACTTTTGCCTGTTTCAATAAGTCGTTTGAGGGTTAACAAGTTCGCTTCGATTTGAAGCGGCACCTTGCGAGCGATATAAAAATCTGGAGTATGTAATGCCGAAGATGAAAACCAAGAAAAGTGCCGCAAAGCGCCTTTTCGTGCGTCCGGGAGGCACCGTCAAGCGCGGCCAGGCCTTCAAGCGCCACATCCTGACCAAGAAGACCACCAAGAACAAGCGCCAGTTGCGTGGTACCACCGGCGTTTTCGAGACCGATATGTTTGCGGTCAAGAGAATGCTGCCGTACGCGTAAGCGCGGTTCTTTTTAGTCCATTTTTCGTTAGGAGTCCAAGATGCCAAGAGTTAAACGCGGCGTAACCGCGCGGGCACGCCACAAAAAAGTTTTAGACCTCGCCAAGGGCTATCGCGGCCGGCGCGGTAATGTCTATCGCGTCGCCAAAGAAGCGGTGATGAAGGCGGGGCAGTATGCGTATCGCGACCGCCGTACAAAGAAGCGCGAGTTCCGCGCGCTGTGGATCACCCGTATCAACGCGGCCGTGCGCGAGCACGGCATGAACTACAGCGTGTTCATGAACGCGCTGAAGCGGGCGGAGATCGAGATCGACCGCAAGGTGCTGGCCGACCTGTGCGTGCTGGACAAGCCGGCTTTCGCGGCTCTGGTGGAAAAAGCCAAGAGCGTAGCGGCAGCGTAATAGAGGCTGACGGTAGGTCGAAAAAGGCTGCGCTTAAACTCGCAGCCTTTTTTGTTCCAGTAGCCACAAGTTTTGTAGTCGAGACAAGTTTCTTTAAGAGCATCCATGGCAGAACTTTCTGACATCGTCGCCGAAGCGCGCGATCTGTTCAACAGCATCAAGGACAGCGCGAGGCTGGAAGAGGCCAAGGCGAAATTCCTCGGCAAGACCGGCTCGATCACCGAGCAGTTGAAGGGTCTGGGGAAGCTGCCGATCGAGGCAAAAAAAGCCGCGGGCGAGAAGATCAACCAGGCGAAAAGCGAGATCGAGGTGATGCTCAATGCGCGCCGCGATTTCATCGAGTCCGAAAAAATGGCGGCGCGCCTGGCCACCGAGGCGCTGGACGTCACCCTGCCCGGCCGCCTGCCGCAGCGCGGCGGTTTGCATCCGGTGACGCGCACGCAAAAGCGGGTGGAAGAGATCTTCCGCTCGATCGGTTTCGACGTGGCCGACGGCCCGGAGATCGAGACCGACTGGTACAACTTCACCGCGCTGAACAGCCCGGAAAACCATCCCGCGCGTTCGATGCAGGATACATTTTATATCGATGGCAAGGACTCGTCGGGCAAGCAACTCGTACTGCGCACGCATACCAGCCCGATGCAGGTGCGCTACGCCAACATCCACGCCGCGAAGTACAAGGGGCATGACCCGATGCCGCCGATCAAGGTGATCGCGCCGGGCCGCACCTATCGCGTCGACAGCGATGCGACGCATTCGCCGATGTTCCACCAAGTCGAGGGCCTGTGGATCGACGAGAACATTTCCTTCGCCGACCTGAAGGGCGTGTACACCGATTTCCTGCGCAAGTTTTTCGAGTCGGATGATCTGCAGGTGCGCTTTCGCCCCTCGTTCTTTCCGTTCACGGAACCATCCGCCGAGATCGACATGATGTTCACCGAGGGGCCGAACAAGGGCCGCTGGCTGGAGATTTCAGGCTCGGGCCAGGTGCATCCGACGGTGGTGCGCAACTATGGCTTCGACCCTGAGCGCTATGTCGGCTTCGCCTTCGGCTCCGGCCTGGAGCGCCTGACCATGCTGCGCTATGGCATCAATGACCTGCGGCTGTTCTTCGACGGCGATTTGCGTTTTTTGCGTCAGTTTAGTTAAGCACGCCGGCGCCACGCGCGCTTACGTTTGCCCCTGTCACGAATTTAAGCATCACCGAGAAGAATGAAATTTCCCGAATCCTGGCTACGCAGCTTCGTCAACCCGCCGCTCTCTTCTGCCGAGCTGGCGCATACGCTCACCATGTCCGGCCTCGAGGTCGAGGAGACCGAGGCCGCGGCGCCGGCGTTCACCGGCATCGTGGTGGGCGAGATCAAGTCGTTTGAAAAGCATCCGAACGCGGACCGGCTCAACGTCTGTCAGGTGGACGCGGGGCAGGACCATCTGCTAAACATCGTCTGCGGCGCGCCCAACGTGGCCGCCGGGATGAAGGTGCCGTGCGCGCTGATCGGCGCGCAACTGCCTCCGGCGGGTGACGACAAAGCGGACGGCAAACCCTTTGAGATCAAGCGCGCGAAAATGCGCGGCGTCGAGTCCGAAGGCATGCTGTGCTCGGCGCGCGAACTGGGTATGTCGGACGACCACAGCGGCCTGCTGCCCCTGCCCGCCGATGCGGTGCCTGGCACCAATGTGCGCGAGGTGCTGAACCTCGACGACACCCTCTTCACCATCAAGCTGACGCCGAATCGTGCCGATGCCCTCTCGGTGCTGGGCGTGGCGCGCGATGTCGCGGCCATCACCAGCGCGCCGTTCCAGCCGCTGGCGGTGCCGGCGGTGCAGCCGACGATGGACGACAAGTTCACCGCAAAGATCACGGACGCCGATGGCTGCGGCCGCTTCACCGGCCGAGTGATCAAGGGCGTGAACGCGAAGGCGCCGACCCCGGCGTGGATGGTCGAGCGCCTGGCGCGCTCCGGCCAGCGCTCCATCTCCGCGCTGGTAGACGTCACCAACTACGTGATGCTGGAACTGGGCCGTCCGTTGCACGTCTATGACCTCGACAAGCTGCAAGGCGGTATCGACGTGCGCTTCGGCCGCAAGGGCGAGAAGCTCAAGCTGCTCAACGAGCAGACGGTGGAACTGGACGAGACCGTGCTGGCGATCACCGATGCCTCCGGGCCGATCGGCCTGGCCGGCATCATGGGCGGCGACAGCACCAAGGCCGAACTCACCACCACCAACGTCTACCTGGAAAGCGCGTTCTTCTATCCGCTCGCCATCCAGGGCCGCGCGCGCAGGTTCAATTTCACCTCCGACGCCTCGCACCGCTTCGAGCGCGGCGTAGACTTCAACAACAACGTCGACGGCATCGAGCGCGCGACGCGCCTGATCCTCGACATCTGCGGCGGCCAGGCCGGGCCGACGGTCGATACCGTGGCGAAGCTGCCGGTACGCAAGCCGGTGACCATGCGCATCGCGCGCTGCGTGAAGATCATCGGTAAGCAAATCTCCGCCGACGAGATGGCCGCCACCTTCACGCGCCTCGGGTTCGAGCAAACCCGAACCGCCGATGCCTTCACGGTGACCGCGCCCTCCTACCGCTTCGACATCGAGATCGAGGAAGACCTGATCGAGGAAGTGGCGCGCATCCACGGCTTCGAGAACATCCCGGCCGCCCCGCCGCTGGCGCGCGCGGAGATGATGCAAAGCCGCGAAGACGGCATCAGCCTGACCACGCTGAAGGAACTGGCAGCCGCACGCGACTACCAGGAGGTGATCAACTTTTCCTTCGTCGATGAGAAGTGGGAACGCGAGCTGGCCGGCAACGAAGCGCCGATCAAGCTGCTCAACCCGATCGCCAGCCAGATGGGGGTGATGCGCTCGTCCCTCTTCGGCTCCCTCATCGCCAACGTCGCCTACAACCTGAACCGCCGCGAGCCGCGCGTGCGCGTGTTCGAGCTTGGCCCCGTGTTCAAGCGCGACGCCAGCGTGCAGGACGGCCCGCTGCAGGTCGCCGGCTACGCCCAGCCGCGCATGCTCGGCGCCGTCGCCTTCGGCACCGCGTACGAGGAGCAATGGGGCGCGAAGGCGCGCCCGGTGGACTACTTCGACGTCAAGGGCGACCTGGAAGCAGTCATCGCGCCCTGGGAGCCGGAGTTCATCGCCAGCGCCCACCCTGCCCTGCACCCGGGCCGCTGCGCCGCCATCCGCCTCGACGGCCGGGTGATCGGCCACATCGGCGAGCTGCACCCGCGCTGGGTCAAGGAATACGGCCTGCCGGCGGCGCCGGTGCTGTTTGAAATCGAGGCCGCGCCCGTACTTTTGCGCGCCCAGCCGTGCTACGCCGAGGTCTCCAAGTTCCCGCCGATCATCCGCGATCTGGCCTTGGTGGTACCCGCCGGCCTGGCAGCGGCGGCGATTTTGAAAACCTTACAGGCAGCCGCGCCGGGTGTGGTTACCGGCATCTCCCTGTTCGACGAATACCGCCCCACAAATGCCGCTGCAGGCCTGTCGGAAACGGAAAAAAGCCTTGCATTCCGGGTAGTTATGCAAGATACTAAAAAAACGCTCACCGACGCCGAAGCCGACGAAACCAGGGAAATTCTGGTCGCCGCCGCAACGAATAAGCACGGGGCGAGATTGCGGGCCTAACGAGAATAAAGAAATTTGGGGGACACGACGAGCTGCCGTTTTCTGGCGCTGACGTGTAATACAACAACGATTCCCGACATCGGTATAGAGCATGGAACAACCTACGCACGATGCCGCCAATACGCTGACCAAAGCGGAATTGGCTGACCTCCTGTTTGAAAAAGTGGGCCTGAACAAGCGCGAGGCCAAGGATATGGTCGAAACGTTTTTCGAGGAGATCCGCACCTCCCTGGAAAACGGCCAGAGCGTCAAGCTCTCCGGCTTCGGCAACTTCCAACTGCGCGACAAGCCCCAGCGGCCCGGCCGCAATCCCAAGACCGGCGAGGAAATCCCCATCACCGCGCGCCGCGTGGTGACTTTCCACGCCAGCCAGAAGCTCAAATCCATGGTGGAGGCGCATTACGGTGGCGGGACTGCGGACGCCTGACCGCACCGGGGTGGCACTGCCCCCCATCCCCGCCAAGCGCTACTTCACCATCGGCGAAGTCAGCGACCTGTGCGGGGTGAAACCGCACGTCCTGCGCTACTGGGAGCAGGAATTCACACAGTTGAAGCCGGTGAAGCGCCGCGGCAACCGCCGCTATTACCAGCACCACGAAGTGCTGCTGATCCGCCGCATCCGCGAGTTGCTCTACGAGCAGGGCTTCACCATCAACGGCGCACGCAACCGGCTTGACGAAGGCATGGGCGTGGGCCTGAAGGCCGCCGAGGCCAGCGGCCCGGCCACGGTGGCGCCGGCCATGAGCGGCGATGCCAAGGCTGGTGGATTTGCCTTGGGGCAGCTCAAGCGCGATTTGCAGTCCGTGGTCGACATGCTGCGCTAGACCTCGCTCGCGGCGCCGCGCCGCGAAAAACAAAAGCCCATGATTCGTCATGGGCTTTTTTGTTTGTTCAAACTGGCGGAGAGGGTGGGATTCGAACCCACGTTAGCCATTGAGACTAAACCAGATTTCGAGTCTGGCGCATTCGACCACTCTGCCACCTCTCCGGCGTTCCCGTGGTCCCGGAAGGTCGCTATTTTAACAGAGCGCGCCCGCGCCTGCCCAGTGCATTCAAGCGCGTTGTGCGCAGGTGGGTAAATCTTTCCGATTGTTCCGGTCGCGGAACATTTTCCGCACTGCGGCGGTCAGTTTGGATGCGTTAGTCCGAAGCGCCCGGACGCCGCGAGGAACGCCGCATCGAGCATCACCACCTACGGGCTTGTGCAATGAGAATCGGAACCGCAACTCTTTTGTTCACTGCCGGCCTGCTTCTGGCGGCACCTCCGGCCGGCTGGGGCGCCGACCCGCCGCCGCCAGCCAGCGTGCCTTCGCGGGCCGCGGCCGATGCTGCCGCCCCTGCCACCGGAGCGGCGCAAAAGCCCGGCCCGGAGCCCACGGCCGGCAAGCCCGCGCCGCCGCCAAGGCCGGTATCGGCTTGCGCCATACCGGTGGGCGAAGGCGAGAAGACCGCCACCCGGGCGATCCAGGAGGCGGTCGATGCCGTTTACGCCGCCGCCCGGCCCGGTGCCGGCAAGACGGAGCTCAACGAGCTGGCGTTCAAGCTGATCCAGCTGGCCAAGAGCGGCGAGAACAATCCGCCGATCTGCGACCGCGTGCCGATCGACAAGCTGGCCCTGGACGGCTCGCACGACCATCGCTCGCGCGGCGAGACGGTGCTGAGCGCGGCGGCCGACAGCGGCAATGCCGAGGTGGTGCGCCTGACGCTGCAAGCGGTGCAACTGGGAGGCGGCGACGTCTATGCCACCGATTACTGCGGCAACGCGCCCTACCAACTGCTGCACCCCGGCATGCCCGCGGACTTGCAAAAGGCGCTGAACCCGAACAAGTACGAGTTCGGCCGCCTGCACGACTGCGGCGACCACGTGGTGCCGCTGCTCGCCAAGAAAGACGCCAACCCGGCGGAGCGGGACTATTCCCTGCCCTTCACCATCCAGGCGCTGTCGACCACCAGCCCAGTGGCGCCGGACACCTACAGCGCCGACGAGCCGATCCACATTCCCGCCTACATCACCAGCCTGCTCAACGCCAACCAGGGCGTGAGCCTGACGGCGCAAAACAGCAATGGCGTCAATACGCCGAGCTTTCGCGGCGAGCTGCGGATGATGCCGAACGACTTCAAGCGCGACCATCTGCCAAGCGGCCACCCCTTCGCCTTCGTCAACGGCAACATCGGCCCCAAGGGACCAGGCAATCCGCAGTTCTTTTCCGGCGGCATCGGCTGGACCTCGAGCATCGACCTGATGCCCTACTTCGCGCCCTTCGTGCCCGAAGCCGCCGCCGAGGTCGGACGCGACACGGTGACATGGCTGACCAGCACCTATCGTGCCGGGGTGATCCAGAACCGGCTGTACAACCAGAACCTCTACTACCATTTCGCCAACGCCAGCTACACCTGGTTCGTGCCCTTTCCCTACAAGGTCAAGGGCGGCTACTACCTGTACGCGGGCCTGACCGGCGGCGCGCAGGCGCAGCGGCAATACGGCAACGGCGCGCCGACCTCGTCCGAACTGCAGGGCAACCAGGTGTACTCGGTGCCGCGCGACTACACCTTCGGGCGCCTGGACTTCCACGGTTACCCTTGCGGGCTGATCTCGGAGCTCTATAGCTGCCCTGCGGCGATCAGCAAGATGACCTTCTATGCCGACCAGCAATGGGTAAGCCGCTATTCCGGTTCGCTGCTGGAGTTCGGCGCCACCTTCCCGCTGCCGTTCCAGAAAGGCATTTCGCTGGTGCTCTCACGCACCATCGGGCACAAGGACCCGCTGTCCTCCTTCGGCGTGCCGCAGTCGAACAAGGTGGTGGAGACCGACCTGTCGCTGACAGTGAGCTTTCCTTGAGCCGCCGGTTTCAGCAGGAGCAGGTTCAGTGCAGCCAGCGGTAGACCGCATAGGCGGCTGCCGCGGCGACCAAGCCGATGACGCGCCGCGCGCCGCTGCCGCGGCGGCCGCCCGGGTTGATCGTGTCGCTGTAGGAGATGCCGGTGCCGGGCGCGCCGACGGTGCCGCGCACGCGGCCGTCATGGCCGATGTTGACGGTCTCGCCCTTGCCGCCTACGCTGGCGGAGACGCCGGTCTTGCTGATGTTGACGCGTACGCCGGGGATCAGGGAAATGGTTTTGCGAAAGCGAAAGCCCATGCGGTATTCCACGATTGAAAAGGTGCGCGGATTATCGCCGAGGGCGCGGGCTTTGCCTATGCCCGCATCCAGGCAGGGAGACATGCGGCCATGCCTGCGAAGCAAAGCTCAGGCGCCCACTTGCTCGGGAAGCACCGCGCGCATCATCGGAAGCAATTCGTAGCGAAAGCCGCGCCGCGAAAGCAGGACGGGGTCTTCCTCGGTAAAAGCGCGCCCCTGCGCCTCGTCGCGTGCGCGCAGGATGCCCAGACCCCAGGGCCCGGCGGGGTCGCCCACCGGGCCGAACACCACCACTCTGCCCTGCGCCATCTGTGCGCGGTAGTAGGCGGCGTGCTCGCCCATCAGCACCTTTTCCTCTTCGTTCATGTCGTGCGCAAAGGTCGGGCGCGGCGGCAACAGGCGGGCGACGAAGTAGCGCGGCTCCTCTTGCGGCGCTGCGTAGCTTGCGACCCAGCCGAGCACCTTCTCCCAGCCGGACGTGTGATCGCGGCAGGCATCCGGAAAGCCGGCAAAGCCTTCGTGGCGCACCGTCAGGCGGGTGCCGCCTTCGATCGCCTCCAGGCGGTAGGTCAGGCGCGTTTCCTCGCCCGTGAACCATGAAGGCTTCCAGGTCTGCACCAGCTTGCGCGGCGGATCTACCTCGATGAACCGGCCGCCGACCTCGTAGGCATTGCCGTCCACTGATTTGCCCTCGGCGCGCCAGGCGCCGCCGGGGCGCAGGTCGACTTCCCAGCCGGTGCTGCGGTAGCTGGTGCCGTCGCCCCACCACTGCAGAAGCTGTTCGGGCGTGGTGAGGGCGGCGAAGACGCGCTCGGGCGGCGCTGCAATTTCCACGTTGGCCAGGATGATGCCGCCCTCGACATCGGCGATCGAGCGCGCCGCGCCCTTGGGAGTGCTCATGGTTTCTCCAGAAAATGTTTGAGGCTGTTGAGATTGGCCTGCCAGAAGGCGCGATAGCCCTCGATCCGGCCGCCCGAATGGCGGCGTCAAGGGGCCGCGCGTGGTCGCGTGGTCGCTGGCGCGGCTTCCTTGACAGGATGCCAGCGCGGCTATTTGCGCTCAGTCAGCACGCCCATCAGCGCTTCAATCGGCAACCGGCGCGCTGCCGCATGCCGCCCCGGGCGGGGGCAGCGTGAAGTAGAAGGTAGCGCCCTGCTCCACCGCGCCCTCTGCCCACAGTTCGCCGCCGTGGTGGCGGATCACCCGCGCCACCGAGGCCAGGCCGATGCCGGTGCCGGGAAACTGCGAAGCCGAATGCAGGCGCTGGAAGGTCTGGAACAGCTTGGACTTGTAGGCAGCATCGAAGCCGGCGCCGTCGTCGCGAACGTAGTAGGCCATACCGCGCGGCCCGGCCTCGGCACCGAATTCGATGCGCGCGCGCTCATGCCTGGCGGTGAATTTCCAGGCATTGCCAAGCAGGTTGACCAGGGCGGCGCGGATCAGGCGCGCATCGGCGCAGGCGCGCAGTTCGGGGGCAATCACGAATTCCACCGTGCGCGCCGGGCTGGTGGCGCCCAGCTCGGCGGCCACCGCGCCGGCCAGGGCGCTTAAGTCGACGTCGGCGAACACGGGGGTTTCGCGGTCCAGCTGGTAGAGCGAAAGCAGGCTTTCGATCAGGTGGTCCATGCTGTCGCAGCTGGCGACCACGCGCTTGAGCAGGTCGCGGGCGTCGACGGTCAGGCCGCTGCCTTCCTCGGCCAGCAGGATGGAGACGAAGCCATTGATCGAACGCAGAGGCGAGCGCAGGTCGTGGGCGATGGTGTAGGAAAAGGCTTCGAGGTCACGGTTGGCCGCGGCCAGCTTGTTGCTGCGCTTTTCCAGGTCTTCCATCAGCCGCGCGACGCGGTCGCGGTTGCGGCGCCGCTCCAGCGCGCTTTCCACGGTGAAGGGCAGGACCATCAGGTAGTGGCGGTCGGGGTCTTTGATCAGGTAGTCGTCGGCGCCGCCCTTCATCGCCGAGACCGCCACCGCCTCGTCGCCGCTACCGGTGGTGACGATCAGCGCCGCCGGCGCCACCAGGGGAAAGAATTCGAAGGCGACGCCGTCGCCCAGCAGATAGTCGGTGACGACGACATCGAATGGCGCCGCCTCCAGGGCGGCGCGCGCCTCCGCCACCGAGCCGGCCACGGTCCAGTCGTAAGGCCAGCCCTGGTCCTTGACGGCGCGAGTGAAGGCGAGCTGGTCGACCCGGTCGTCTTCGACCAGAAGCAGGCGGATGCGTTGTTCCATGGTCGCTGTGTGGTGCCGGGCCGGTGCTGGCGGGACTTTAGTCGGGCAGTTCGCTGAGGGTCCAATAAAGGTCGATGGTGCGCACTACCTCGACGAACTGGAGGTAGTCCGCCGGCTTGATCATGTAGCCGGCCACCGAAAGCTTGAAGGTCTCGACCCGGTCGCTTTCCTCGCGCGAGGTCGTGAGCACAATTACCGGGATGCTTCTGAATAGTGGATCGGCCTTGATGATCTGCAGGAATTCGATGCCGCCCATGCGCGGCATGTTGAGGTCGAGCAGGATCACGCAGGGACGGGCAATGCGGCCTTCGCGCAGCATCTGCAGCGCGGCCTCGCCGTCGCCGGCGACCAGCAGCGGATTGGCGATGCGCAAATCCTTCAACGCCCGACGCATGGTCATGACGTCGACTTCGTCGTCCTCAACCAGGAAGATCGGTATCTGGTCTCTCATGCGCCCCTTCCCTGGCAGGCATGTCAATGGCATCCCTGCACGGCAGCGTAAATACGAATCGGGCCCCTTTACCCAATTCCGATTCTACCCAGATTCCACCCCCGAGTAGTTCAACTATTTTTTTAACAACTGTCAAACCGATGCCGGTGCTGTCGGGATCGTCGCGCGGATGCAGGGTCTGGAAAATCTCGAAGATGCGCTGGTGGTGGCGCGCCTCGATGCCCGGGCCGTTGTCGGCTACGTAAAAACGCCAGGCCGGCGTCCCCCCGGGCGTTTGCGCCGGCACCGGGTCGACCCCGACCTCGATTAGGCCCTTTTCCTTGTCCATGAACTTGGCGGCGTTGGAGATCAGGTTCTGGAACACCTGGCGCAGGCGGGTCTCGTCGCCGACCAGGCGCGGCAGCGCGGCCACCCGCACCGCGATGTGCGGCGGGAGATCCAGCGAATCGACAATTTCATGCAGCAGATGATCGAGGTCAATCTCGGCGGCGGATTCGCGGCCGCGCCCCAGGCGCGAGAAATGCAGGATGTCCTCGATCAGCCGGTGCATGCGCCGGCTGCGCGCCGACAGCAGGCGCAACAGCTCGCGGCCTTCCGGCCCGAGCTGCTCGCCGTGGTCCTGCTTGAGCCAGTCCACCAGCGAAGCGACGCCGCGCAGCGGCGCCTTCAAATCGTGCGAGACGATGTAGGAAAACTCCGAGAGTTCCTGGTTCACCCGCGAGAGTTCGGCGGTGCGCTGCTGCACCCGCTGCTCCAGTTCGCTGTTGAGGCGGCGCAGCGCACGTTCCGCTTCCTTGCGCACGCTGATGTCGTTGGTGATGATCTGTACCGCCGGCCGGCCTTCGAATTCGAAAGGGGTGACCACGCTCTCGGTCTCCAGCAGCGTGCCATCCAGGCGCAGGTTCTTGAATTCGGTGGCCGGCGCGGCGTCTTCCCCGTGCATCACGAAGCGGTAGCGCTGGTTGGCGAGTTCGCGGAAGTCCGGGTGCACCAGGTCGGCGGAGGGGCGGCCGATGATCTGCTCGGGCGAGGTGGCGCCGAACAGCGCCAGGCCGGCCGGGTTCATCATCACCACGCGGTCGTCCTGGCGCACGTAGATGCACAGCGGCGAAGTGTCGAACAGGCTGCGGTAGCGCGCCTCGCTGTCTCGCAGGGCGCCCTCGCTGGTGTGGCGCGCGGCTTCGCTTTGCAGCTTGGCCAGCCCGAAGGAAATGTTCTGCGCCATTTCCTTCAGCAGGCCGACCAGTTCGGCGTCGAAGAAGCCCGGCTCGTCGGCATAGACGATCAGGGCGCCGCTGACTTCACCCTCCCCTTGCAGCGGGCAGACGGCCACCGCGCGGATGCCGGTGCGCACCAGGTCGCCGACCGAGGCGCGCGCGCGCGGGTCTTCCAGCAGGTCGTTGCTCACCTGCGGGGTCGCTTCGCGGATGGCGATGGCCGCCGGCCCGTCGGCGCCGGGCATGCCGGCCGTCAGCGGCAGCGGCCGCTCGCCGATCAGCCCGGCCAGCCGGCCGTAGGCGCCGACCGGCACCGCCAGGTCGCGCGCGGGATTGAGCATGCTGATCAGCGCGGTGACGAAGTGGCCGTTTTCGACCGCGACCCGGCATACCTTGGCGAACAGTTCCTCGCGGCTGGCGGCGCGGGCGATGGCCGCATTGGTCTGCGACAGCGCGGCGTAGAGGTGGGTCAGCCGGCTAATGCGGCGCTCGGCCTCCTTGCGCTCGGAAATGTCGCGCGAGATCACCTGCAGCGCGGGCTGGCCGCGATATTCAAAGCGCGAACGCACGATTTCGGCGTCGAACACGCTGCCGTCCAGGCGCAGTTGCCTGACCTCGGCGCGCAGTACCTTGCCCGGCGAGCGCATCACTTCGCGCACCGCCTCCCGCTCGGCGGCGCGGTAGTCGGGATGGGTGAGTTCATAACCCTGGCGCCCGATCAGTTGGGCCGGGGCGGCGGCGCCGAACAAGGCCAGCGCCGCGCTGTTGGCCAGGACGATCTTGCCGCGCACCAGCACGCCGATGGCGTCCGGCGATGCTTCCACCAGCACGCGGTAGCGCAACTCGCTTTCCTGCAGGGCCTGCTCGCTTTCCAGCTTGACGAAGGCATAGGACAGGTTGCGCATCATTTCTTCGAGCAGGGCGATCAGCTCCGGATCGAAAAAGCCCGCCTCCGCGGCAAACACGCTCAAGCCGCCCACGCCCTTGCCGTCGACCAGGATCGGCAGGATGGCCAGCGAGCCGATGCCCAGTGCGCGCATGTCGTCCAGCCCGAACCGGCCATCCGGCTGGGCGAAGATGTCGTTCAACACGTAAGTGCGCTTGCTGTCGATGGCGCGCACCACGCGGCTGCCGGTCTCGCCCGCAGCAATCGTGCGTTCGCCGACCCAGTTCGACACCGGGCCGTGACTGGCCACCGGCACGAAGGCGTCGCCCGCGAAATCGCGCAAGCGGATGGCGGCGGTGACCATGCCGCCCTGCTCGACGATAATGCGGCAGACCGCCCGGCACAGATCGGCGCGCCCGCTTTCACGCACCATCGCCTCATTGGTGTGCGACAGCGCTGCGTAGAGATTGGACAGACGCGCCACCCGCGCCTCGGCCGATTTGCGCGCGGTGATATCGCGCAACTGCGTCAGCACCGCCGGCTCGCCGCCGTATTCGAAGGGCAGCGACATCACTTCGACTTCGATGGTGCTGCCGTCAAGGCGGATGTTCTTCAGTTCGCGCAGCGCCGCCTCCCGGCGTTCGACGCCGACTGCATGAACCCGGCCCTCGACTTCGGCGCGGTCGTCCGGGTGCGCCAGGTCGGCTACCAGCATGCCGACCATCTGCTGCGGCGAGGCGGCGCCGTACAGGCGCGCGCCGGCCCGGTTCATCATCACGATGCGGCCTTCGGCATGGACGAACACGCATTCCGGCGAACTGTCGAATAGGCTTTTGTAGCGCTGCTCGCTCTCGCGCAATTCGTCCTCGATCAGCGGCAGGACGTCGAGCATGGCGTTGAACTGCCGCGCCACCGCGGTCACTTCGCGCGAGCCACCCTCGGGGGCCCGCACTGCGAGTTCGCCGCCGGCCACGCGCTGGGCAGCGTCGGCGATGCCGAGGATGGGCCCGGCGATGCGCCGGCTCATCCAAGTGCCGGCCACCGCCGCCAGCAGGATGATGAGCAGGCCGATCAGCCCGCCGCGCCAGGCGTTTTCGCGCGCCTGCCCGTAGATCACGCTGGTGGGCACGCCGGCGATGGCGATCCAGTCGGTGCCTTCGACCGGCGCGAAGCTGAAGCTGCGCATCACGCCGTCGAAGCCGCGCATCATGGCCTCGCCCTTTTTCTGCGCCACCGCCAGGCGCACGATGCCGGCATCGCGGCCGTCGCGGCCGCGGCGCTCCGGCGTGGCGCCGTAGATGATCCGCCCGTCGGCATTGACGATGCCGATGATCCCTTCGGCCGCCAGCGCCGGGCGCACTACCGGGCGCAGGCTTTCGATGCGGATGGCGAGATTGATCGAACCAGAGACATCTCCCAGGGAGTTATGCACCGGCGCGCCGGCGATCACCACCATGCCGCTGGCCACCTGGCCCTGCAGTGGCTCGCTGAGGATGAAGCGTTTCTCGCGCATCACCCGCTGGTGCGATACCTCCCGCGGCAGGCCCTCGGCCACGCTGGCTGCGATCGGCAAGGCGCTGCAGACCAGGCTGCCGGCGGCGTCGAAGGTGATGGCGTTGAGAAAGCTGGCGTTGACCACCGGCACGTCGGCCAGCACCGGGTCGCAATTATGCGGATCGAGGGCGCGGATGCGCGGGCGCTGCGCCAGCGCGGCCATGGTGCGCGAAGTGTCGCCGATGAAGCGCGCGGTATCGCGCGCGGTGATGGCCGCCAGGTCGGCCACCAGGCGCTTGGCGTTGCGCACTTCGTCTTCGGCGCTGCGGTAGATCGACCAGCCGAGCAAGGCGCACAGCGGCACCGACACCGCCAGCACCAGCAGCACCAGTTGGCTGACCACCGGGATACCGGGGGCGGCCTGCCCGGGCACGGACGCGGACTGGGGCTGCGCCACGCGTTCCTGCCGCTCGGTGCGACGCAATAACTGGTAGATGGCGAGTGCCGACAGGCCGACGAACAGGCAGCCTTTGCTGCTCTGGAAGATCGAGGCTTGCGCCGTCTCGGGAATCAGGAGTTCGGCGACCCGGTCCGAAATGGTGATCCAGACGATGCCCAGGGCGGCATAGACGCCACTGCAGAGAGCAGCGTAGGAGATACCGTGTTCGGATAGACGGGGGCGGAGCATGCGAAAAGCCAGGTAGGTGCGCCCAAGCAGAATAACCTGTTTGCACCGGCCGCGGCACTGCGGGCAAGCCGCAGGCGCTAGCCTTCGCTGCCTCCGCCGTTGCCTTCATTGCCGCCGCCCTCGGGCATCAGCTTGAGTTTGGAGCGGCGATGGATGATCACCGGCGTATGCACCGGCTTGGGTGGCGGCATGTCGTCGTCGCGCCGGCGCTTGACCGCGCGGCGGCCGTCCAGGGTCATCAGGTTGGGATCAAGGACGCGCTTGCCGCGCCGCTTGCCCTGCGCCGGACCTTGGCCCGGGCGCTGGCCCAGCCCTTGGCCCTGGCCCGGCCCCTTGCGTGCCTTGCCGCGCGGCGCGGCGGCCCCGGCTCCGGTGCCGGTACCGGGACGCCCGGCCTTGCGGCCCTTGGGCGGACGGGCGCCGCGTTGCGGCACCACATTGCCGTTGGGCTCGCCGCCGGCACTGTAGGCCTGCGGCTGGCCGGCGCCGCGCTTGGCCTTGCCCCGCGGGCTGCGTGCGTTGCGTCCCGCACCCGCGCCCGGCGCCGGCTGCCTGACGGTGTTGCCGTCGACCTCCGGACCTTCGGGCTGCATGTCTTCGTCAGCCAGCATGCTGCCGGGCATCGGCAGGCCGGCCAGTCCGGGTAGGCCGCTCTCCAGCCCCGGCGGCTTGGCGGCCGGGGTGACCCGCGACAAATCCTTGATTTCCAGCGGCGTCAGGGGACGCATCTGCCCGCGCCGCAGGGTGCGCGGCAGGGCGATCGGTCCGAAACGGGTGCGGATCAGCCGGCTGACGGTGACGCCGACGGCCTCGAACATGCGCCGCACTTCGCGGTTGCGCCCTTCGCGGATCATCACGTCGTACCAGCGGTTGATGCCCGGAGTCTCGTCGCTGAAATGCCCTTCCTCGAGCTTGAGGAAACGCGCCGGGCCGTCATCGAGTTCGACGCCGTCGAGCAGTTGGTCCATTTGGTCATCGGTGAGTTCGCCGATGACCCGCACCGAGTATTCGCGCTCGACTTCATAGCGCGGGTGCATCATCTTGTTGGCGAGGTCGCCGGAGGTGGTGAGGATCAGCAGGCCTTCGGTGTTGAAGTCGAGGCGGCCGATGGCGATCCACTTGCCGGAAGTCGGCGCCGGCACCTTGTCGAACACGCTGGGGCGGCCTTCGGGGTCGTCGTGGCTGACGATTTCGCCCGTGGGCTTGTTGTAGATGATGACCTCGGCGGCTTCACGCCCGGTCTTGATCTTGACCTGCTTGCCATCGTGGCGCACCACGTCGCGGCGGGTGATGCGCTGGCCCAGCGTGGCGACCTTGCCGTTGACGCTGACGCGGCCGGCGGTGATCGCCTCTTCCATGTCGCGGCGCGAACCCAGGCCGGCTTCGGCCAGCAGCTTTTGCAGCTTGTGGTCTTCGCCGCCGTTGCCCGGATCGCTCTCTGCCTTGGGCGCGATATTGCCCGGCTGGGCGTCGCCTTTGGGGGCGCGGTTATTCGGGCCACGATTGTTCGGGCCGCGGCCGTTGGGGCCACGATTGTTCGGGCCACGATTGCCGGGCTCGCGGTTGCCGGGCTCGGCATTGTTGGGCTCACGGTTGTCGCGGCCACGCTGGCCGCGCGCGCCACGGGCGCCGGGGCCGCGGGCTACACGCGGGGGACGCCCGTTGCGATTGCCCGGCTGCGCGTTGCCGGGTTGTGCATCGCCGGACTGCGAATCCAACATCTCGGCCGGCTGCACACCTTCAGCAGCGCCAGCTTGTCCTTCCGCGCCGGGTTCCGGATTGGGAACGAAGTCCGCCTTCGGCGCGAAGTCCTTGCGGTCGCGCTTGCCCAGCTTGCCGTTGCGCCCGCGGCGCCGGCCGCGCCGCTGCGCATTGCGGCGCGCACCGTCATCGCCCCCGCCGCTGCCATCGCCGCCGTTGTTGCCGCTGTTACTGTTGCCGTCGCCGCCGTCCTGTCCTCCCGGAGCGCCGCCTTCACGGGGCGCAGGCGCGGCGGACTGGTCCGTTTCCTTGAAGGAGATGCGGACTGCCTTGGAATCGTCGTCTTCAGGCTGCATCTGCCAGATCCATCACTTTTTCTATCTCCTCAAGGGGCGGCAGCTGTTCCAGCGATACCAGCCCCAGATCGTCCAGGAAGGCCTTGGTGGTGGCGAACAGCGCCGGCTTGCCGGGTGCGTCGCGGTGGCCGACGGCGTCGATCCAGCCGCGGTCTTCCAGGGTCTTGATGATTTGCGCCGATACGGTGACGCCGCGGATTTCTTCAATGTCGCCGCGGGTCACCGGCTGGCGGTAGGCGATGATCGCCAGGGTTTCGAGCACGGCGCGCGAGTAGCGCGGCGCCTTGTCCGGATTCAGGCGCGCCAGGTACTGGCCGTATTCCGGCTTGGTCTGGAAACGCCAGCCGGAGGAAAGCGCGACCAGCTCCACCGAGCGGTTGGCCCAGTCGGCGCGCAGTTCTTCGAGCAGCGCGCGCAGGGTATCCGCGCCCACGGCGTCGTCGAACAGCTTACGTAATTCTGAGAGGGGCAGCGGCGTCTGCGTGGTCAGCAGCGCGGCTTCAAGTATGCCCTTGGCTTCGGATGTATTCACTCGTCAAGAGGAAAGGACAACAAACGATAAATGCGCATATGCCGCGACGGCGGCGCGCCTGTCTTGAACTTGTTCTGAATGGCTGGCGAAAAACAACCGGTTAAGGGAGGCCGTTTTTCGGTTTTCGTCCGCTCATGCGTCAGCGCCGGGTTGCAGCGCGCGCGACATCTGCAAAATGCGGCAAATGCGAGCGAATCGGGATTGAAATTGATTATATACCAAACCGGGGCGGACGTTTTAGGCCGCGCATTAGGTAGCGCATTAGGCCGATATCACGCCAGGCTGCGGCGCGCCGTTCACATAGGGTTTAAGGCACAGGTAGGCCATTTCGTGCACCGGCGTGGGCACGCCGAACTGGCGGCCGCGCCGCACCACCAGGCCGGAGAGGCTTTCCAGCTCGGTGCGCCGGCCGCGCGCGTGGTCGTGGTACATCGAGGCGTACATGGTGGGCGGAAAATTCTGGTGCAGCTTGAGCGCGCGCTCGACGATGTCTTCCGGCAAGGCGATATTCTGCGCCTTCGCCACCGCGGCGACTTCGGCCAGGGCGCGGCGCGTCAGCTCCAGCAGTTCGGCGTCGTGATAGATGTTGCCGGCGGGCAGGCGGATCAGCGAGGTGAGGGCCGCGTTGGTGGCCAGACCGACGAATTTTTGCCATTGCGCGGCGCGGATGTCGGGCATGATTTCGGCGCTGAAGCCGGCCTTGTTGCAGGCGTCCGCGAAGGCGACGGCGCGCGGGCTGGCGCTGCCGTTGGCCTCGCCGAAGCGCAGCGACGACATTTCGGAGATGGTCTTGATCACGCCGGGCTCGGCGATCACGCCCGAGACCATCGCCAGGCCCCCCATCACGGCGTCGGGCCCGAGCACGGCGGCGATGCGGTCCTGGCCGTCGACGCCGTTTTGCACGGTGATCACCACGCCGCCCTTGGCCAGTAGCGGGCGGATAGCCTCGGCAGCCGTTTCGGTATCGTAGGTCTTGACGCAGAACAGCACGACATCACAGGGCGGTAGCGTCGCCGGGTCGTCGGTGACGGTGATGTTTTGCACCTGGATGCGCCCGCGCGGCCCGTCGATGACGATGCCGCTGGCGCGCATGGCCTGCATGTGCGCCCCGCGCGCGATGAAGGAGACGTCGTGCCCGGCCTGCGCCAGCAGCGCGCCGAAATATCCGCCGACCGCGCCGGCGCCCATGACTGCGATTCGCATGCTTTTAGTCCTGAATTTTTACGTTGAAAAACGGCGCCGGGTTGAGAATCTTGCTTTCCTGCACCGCCATCAGCGGCAGGATTTGCACGACATAGGCCTGCCAGGCGGGATCGGCGCCGAGCTTGGCGCGCTTTTCGGTGCGCTCGTCCAGGCTTTCATAGGCCCACATGTGGACGATCTGGTTCAGGCCGCCGATTTCGCTGGAATAGTAGCCGACCATGCGGCCGAGGATGCGCTTCTGGATCGCCATGCCCTGGGTTTCATAGAGCTTCAGGTAGGTGGCGATTTTCCCGGGGTGCAGGGTGTAGGTGCGCATTTCGACAAACATGGGGTCTCCTCTTTTTAAGGTTTGAAGTGATTAGTGAAACCGTCCCAGCAGGCGTCGTAGTTGCCCTGCAGGGCCGGGGTATCGAGTGCGAAGCGGGTCGGGGTGCAGACCAGACGGGTTTCGAACATGAAGGCCAGGGTGTCGGCAATGTATTGCGGCTTGAGTTCGGCGGCGCTGGCGCGCTCGAAGGAAAGCGCGTCCGGTCCATGTGCGCTCATACAGTTGTGCAGCGAGCCGCCGCCCGGGACGAAGCCGGCGGCCTTGGCGTCGTACTCGCCGTGGATCAGGCCCATGAATTCGTTCATATAGTTGCGGTGGAACCAGGGCGGGCGGAAAGTGTGCTCGGCCACCGCCCAGCGCGGCGGGAAGATGACGAAATCCACGTTGGCCGTGCCCGGCGTCTCCGTCGGGCTGGTGAGCACGGTGAAAATCGACGGATCAGCGTGGTCGAAGCTCACGGTGTTGATCACCATGAAGTTCGCCAGGTCGTATTTATAGGGTGTGTAGTTGCCGTGCCAGGCGACCACGTCCAGCGGTGAATGATCGATCCGCGTGGCCCAGAGATTGCCGTGGAACTTGGTGACCAGCTGGGCCGGCCTGTCGCCTTGTTCGAACGCGGCCACCGGTGTGAGGAAATCGCGCGCGTTGGCCAGGCCGTTGGAGCCGATCGGCCCGAGTTCCGGCAGGCGCAACAGCGCACCGTAGTTCTCGCACACATAGCCGCGCCCCTGGCCGTCCGGCAGCAGCACCTTGAATCTGACGCCGCGTGGCAGCACCGCGATTTCGCCGGGCGCTACTTCCAGCACGCCCATTTCCGTATGCAATTCGAGCCGGCCAAGTTGCGGTACGACCAGCAATTCGCCGTCGGCATTGTAGAAATAGCGATCGGCCATCGGGCGGTTGGCGCGGTAGATGTGCACGGCGAAGCCGCTGCCGGCGGCCGCGTCCCCTCCCCCGCCCATGGTCGCCATGCCGTCAATGAAATCGGCGGGCGCGGCCTCCATCGGCAACGCGTCCCAGCGCAGGCGGTTCGGCGTTGCCTGCGCTTCGACGATCGGCGCGGCGCGCCACAGGCCGTTGTCGATGCGCGCGAACGGCCGCTGCATCGCCGAGGGACGCATGCGGTATAGCCAGCTGCGGCGGTTGGCCGCGCGTGGCGCGGTAAACGGCGTGCCGCTGATCTGCTCCGCGTACAAGCCCAGCGGCGCGCGCTGCGGCGAGTTCTGCCACACCGGCAAGGCGCCGGGCACCGCTTCAGTGGCGAATTCGTTGCCGAAGCCGGACAGGTATTCAAGCGTGCGGGTGCCGCTGCGCAAATCGTTCATCGGCGACCTCCTTCGATCGTCGCTTTGTCTCATCCATGCGCCGCGATGATACGCCCAACCGCGCCGCCCGGCGGATGTCCCGTTACGGCCCAAAATGCAAAAGGGACCAACGAAATAAATCGTTGATCCCTAAGCATGAAAACTGGTTGCGGGGACAGGATTTGAACCTGTGACCTTCGGGTTATGAGCCCGACGAGCTGCCAGACTGCTCCACCCCGCGTCTGAGAAAGCAATTATAGCACTTTCGGAGTACGCGGGCAAAGCTTGCGTGTGAAATCTTTATCATCGTCCATATCAAACCGGAGCCGTGCCGGGGCGGAGCATTTCAGGCTTGGAGGCGCTTGAACGCAACTCCAGGCGTCGACAGGAACGGGCCATCGAAGCCTGGAGAACATGGCTAGCCGTTGTTTGCAAGCGCAGCCGCGGGCGTGTTGCGAAAGCTGATGGCCAGGCGGTTGTAGGCATTCATCAAGCCGATGGCGATGGTCAGGTCAGCCAGCTCCTTTTCACCGAATACGGCGATTGCTGCCTGAAAAGTCTCGTCCGGCACGCCGGACTGGGCCACCCGCGTGACGATCTCGGCCCATGCCAGTGCGGCCCTTTCCCGGTCGCTAAAGAGCGCTTCCGCCTCGCGCCACACCGGAACCAGAACGATCTTGTCGATCTTGACTCCCTTTCTAATCAGATCGCGCGTATGCATGTCGATGCAATAGGCGCATCCATTGATCTGGCTGACGCGCAGATAGACCAGATCGACTAGAACCTCTTCGAGGCCGGACTGCAGGATATAGCCATAGAGACTGCCGAGCGCCTTGACGCCGCCGGGAGAAGCTTTTTCGTAGTTCAGTCGCTGGGTCATTTCGGTTCCCGTTTTTCGATGGCTGTGAGGGCCGTGTCGCCGGCGGTATCGACGACGAATACGGCGAGCAATTTCGCCGGCTCGGTCTGGCTGGCATTGCGGCTGACCAGGTGATGGGCGCCCGGCTCCTCGTAGAAGGACTCACCCGCGTTTTAGGTACGCACCGGCTGCCCTTGCACCTGGCTCATCACGCGGCCTGCGACAACGTAGGCGTAGATGAAGGCCGAGCCGGCATGACGGTGCGGCAGCGAAGCGCCACCCGGGGGATACGAAACCTCCACGGCAACGAGAGACTTGCCGGGAATGTTCGAAATGGCATGTGAAAAATTGGGCTTGACGTTGTCGCCGGCGTTGTCTGCAGCAATCGTCACCGCGGCAAGTGTCATCCCGGCGGCGGCCAGCAACGACAGAAAAATGCGCCTGGTCTTCATATGGACCTCCTTGAGTGCATGGCGCAATTTTGCGCCCGGCTGGAGCCAATAAAAAGAACCAAAAATGTACATTCAAAATGTACCATTCGATGATGACACCCCGGGTGCCAAGACTTCCCGGGACAGGCTGACCGCGGGTTAACTACGGTTAACTGCGGGCTAACCGCGGGCTAACTGCTTTCGCGGACCAATTCCATCAGCCGACGGCAGTCTGCAACCAGCTTGCGTTCATTTAGATTGGTTACGCCGAGCAGTAGTCCCTGCTGTCGAGGAAACTTTGCATACCATGGCGAGAGAGGGGACGGAGCCAAGCCGAACCGCAGGGCGCGCAAGGCGATATCCACGTCGGATGCGGACTCGGGCAGCAAGGTCACTATGGCCATGCCGGCAGTCGCCTGCACTTTTATCGAGTCCGGCGCCACCTCGTCGAGGCAACGAAGCAGGGCTTCCCGTCGCGCGGCATAGAGACGCTTCATCCGGCGGAGATGGCGAAGATGGTGCCCTTCGCGCAGAAATTCCGCCACGGCGTATTGCATGGATCCCGCCGGGGCCGGCGCCAGGCACGCGGCCATGTCGCCGAATCGACGTACGTTTTCCGGCGGGACCACCAGGAAGCCCAGACGAAGCGCCGGGCTGATGGTCTTGCTGAAACTGCCGATATGCAGCACTCGTCCGTCCTGATCGAGCGACGCAAGAGCTGGAGCCGCCCGCCCTTTCAATTGGAGCTCGCTCAAGTAATCGTCCTCGATGATCCAGGCGGCGTTTCGCCGGGCCCAGGCGAGCAGTGCGAGCCGCCGGGGCAGCGACATCGCCATTCCCAGCGGCGCCTGCTGGCCCGGTGTCACGACCGCCAGGGCTGCTCCGTCCGCGCGCCGGATGCCCGCGTCAATGTCGAGTCCATCCGCGTCGACCGGAACTGCGCTCACGGTCATGCCGGCCAGGCCGAGTGCGGTACGCGTGAGCGGAAAGCCGGGGTCCTCCATCCAGGCTTCCCTGCCTTCAAGGCCGAGCCCGCGGATCGCCAGGCCAAGGGCGCCGGAGAAACCTGCCGTTACAAAAACCTGCGAGGGATTGCATCGAAGGCCTCGTGCCACGCCGAGATAAGCGGCGATCTCCTTTCGCAAGCCCGGATCGCCACGGGGATCCGGATATCCGACCGGGGCCGCCGCAGCCCGCCGCGCCGCGCGCGTCAGGATGCGCGACCATAGCTTGAAAGGAAAGGCGTCCTGGGCGGGCACGCCCATTTGAAACGCCAACGGGGCCGTGCCGAAGTCATGAAAGAGATCCGCAAGAGGCGCCGCTTCCGGTGGCAAACCGGGCGCTGCAGGCAGGGGTGGGCGTTCGGCTACGCGGGTCCCCGCCGCCCCCAGACCGATCGCGAATTGCTCGTCGATCAGGCGCTCATAGGCCACACGCACGGTGCCCCGGGAAACGCCGAGCTGGGCAGCCAAAGCCGACCAGGAAGGCAGCCGCGCGCCGGAGGCAAGCCGCCCCGTCTCGATCGCATCCCGGATCGCGCAGTAGATCTGCGCGGACAGCGACGTACTTCCGGAACGTTTGAGACCAATGGAGAGGTTCGCCATATCCCCAATGGTACATTCAGAACCCTTAATCTTGGCTCTGTTTTATGCCCTGAGAGAGGCGTATTCTTCTTTACCGCAGGCAGACCGAGGAGGATAAAACCGTGGCAACGAACGGTATTTTCGGCACCAGAATCCCTGACGGCAAACTGGCGCGCGAAGTGACGCAGCTGATTCGCGACACTGAAAGCGAATTGCTGTTTTTCCACTCTGCCCGGGTCTATTTCTGGGCAGCCCTGCTCGGGAAACGGAAGGGCCTGATCTTCGATCCGGAGTTGCTTTACGTTGCGGCGATGTTCCACGATCTCGGCCTCACATCGATCTATCGGGAGAGCCAGCTTCGGTTCGAGGTGGATGGCGCGAACGCCGCGCGCGATTTTCTGCGCAGCCACAATATCGCCGAGGGGGACGTAGAGAGGGTTTGGACCGCGGTCGCGTTGCATACGACGCCGGGCGTCCCGGAACACATGCACCCGGAGATCGCCTTGTTGCAGGCCGGAGCGGGAATGGACGTGGCTGGACGCGGCTTTGAGCAGTTCAGCGATGAACAACGCGAAGCGGTGGTCGCCGCCTATCCCCGCGGTACCGATTTTTCCCATCAGATGATCGATACGTTTTATCACGGGATGGCGCATCGGCCCGGCAGTACATTTGGCACCTTCAACGATGATTTCCTTGCCTACAAGGATCAGGGTTTCCAGCGCGTGAACCTCTGCAGCGTCATCCTGGGCTCGAAATGGGAACGGTGAATTTTCCGCTCGGCGCCCAGCCCCAGACCCTGGCGCATCGTCGATCCGCCGCCCGAGACAGTAGATTGATGCAAGGGAAATAGCGACGAACATCCCGTTCGCAGCGAGCCTGGCATCCACTTGCGTGTTTCGGTAGGGGCGGCCGACGATGATTTCGGCCGCGGGCGAATAAGCGCGCGGCCGTTGCAATTCGCCTGTTCCATGTGTTTCACGACAACGGGTGGGTCACGGCGGAAGAACTCACGCGTGTCCCTCGAGAGTCAGTGCTCGTGACCGCCGCAGTACACTAGTCGGCTACAGCACCCGTCTTTTTCACGATGTCGGCCCACTTCGCGGTTTCCGATTTCAGGACGCTTTGCATTTCGCTCCGCGACATCATTTCCGGGGCGGCTGCTTGCGCCAGCAGGCGTGCCCGCACTTCCTGGGTACGGACTACCGTGCCGATCTCGGTATTGAGCTTGTCCAAAATCGTCGCCGGCGTACCGCCCGGCGCCATCACGCCGAAACTTCCCAGAACAGCGTAACCGGGCAAACCGGCTTCGGCGATGGTCGGGACGTTAGGCATGACGGGGGAGCGGACGGCACTTGTCACACCGAGCGCGCGAAGCTTTCCGGACTTGATATGGGGCTGCGCGGCAGAAAGGAAGTCGAACATCATTTCGACCTGGCCGCCGAGCAGATCGTTCATCGCCGGCGCGGCGCCTTTATAGGGAATGTGCTGCATGTCGATGCCGGCCTTGAGCTTGAATAGCTCACCTGCCATGTGAACAGTCGTGCCATTGCCGGCAGACCCGAAATGCAGCGCGCCGGGATGAGCTTTCGCCAATGCGATGAGTTCCATGACGTTGCCCGCCTTGACGCTGCTATTGACGACCAGAACGTTCGGCACCGCGCCGATTACCGAGACGGGAGCCAGGTCCTTCAGAACGTCATAGCGCAGGTCCTTGTACATGCTGGCGCTGATGGCCAGGCTGTGACCGCGCTGACGAGGAGAATGGAGCCGTCCGGCTCGGCCTTGGCCACTTGCTGGGCGGCAATGTTGCCGCCCGAGCCCGGGCGGTTGTCAATGATGACTGGTTGACCGAGACGCTGGCCGAGTTCAATGCTGATGGCGCGGGCCATCATGTCCACCCCACTCCCAGGCGGGAATCCGACGTAAACATGAATCGGGCGCGTAGGCCAGTTCTGCGCGCTCGCCATCGACGCGGACAGTGCGCAGGCGGTGAAAGCAAGTACGAAGCGTTTGCGCATTTTCGGTTGCATTGCTTATTCCTTCGAGCCAATACGATGGGCGCCGCCGTCCAGGCAAGCGTCAATGCGGGATTGAGACAAATTGGATCAGGATTGGCTATGGCCGCCTTTGAACGGCAGCCAGTCGTACTGGCCAATCCCCTGGATGAGCAGGAAACGGCACGGTCCCGTGCCAGGATTGGACGGGTGATGTGGCGTGCCCGCCTCGATTCGCGTGGATTCGCCGGCGTCGAGCATGACGCAGGGGCGCGCTTGGCCGTTGGCGATTTCGGCACTCTCGATCTGCAGTTGCCCTTCCAGGCAGTAGAAGATGTCGAAGACCTGGGAGTGGCTGTGCCAGGGAATGCCCTCGTTGGGGCCAAAGCTGAACTCCTTCACAAACATATCACTGCCCTCCGCGATCAATTTTCTAGAGGACACGCTGAAGTGTCTGCTCTGCCTTTCCGTAGCTCCGGCACTCATGAATGGGCATCCTTGATCGGGACAAAAGGGAATCGGACCGGGAGGGCGGAATTCAAAATATGCCAATTCCCAGTAGCGGCGATTTCATCCAATATTTTGTATACTGGATATTGTACGCATTATGAAAAGCGGCGGTCAAGGTGTAATTGCGGTCCGTTCTGACAGGCACCGCGATCTAGATTGCCCGCAGCGGCGCGCCCGGCAACTGGGCTGGGCCGAGGAAAGGACAACAAGGCGAAGCCCGAGATATGGCCGACTCGAATTCATGGGCTTCGTAGCCCGTGCCGCCCCCGTCAGCGGGAGCTGCAGCCCCCCGGGATGCATGCGGCGGCTACCGCGCCTCCAATGCACCGGCGCGGCCGCGCGAAATTTCGTTTCGAAGGTCTCTCTGGGCACCGGCTTGCCGAAGAAATAATCCTGGATCTCGTCGCAGTTGAGCAACTGCAGTGGGCCTGACTGCTCGTCGGTCTCGACGCCTTCGGCCACTACCTTCAGGCCGACAGAGTGCGCCAGACTGATGATGGTCGACACCAGTGCGAGCCCCTGCGGCCCCCGAAGTGATGTCGACGATAAAGGAGCGGTGGATTTTCAGCGCATCGACAGGTAGCTTGCGCAACAGGCTGAGCGAGGAATAGCCGGTGCCGAAGTCGTCCAGGGCGATCGGCACGACGATGTCGCGAATCGCCTGCAGGTTGGCGATGTTGCGCGCTATGCAGTGCAGTCAAATCCATATGCTCGCGTCATCATCGCCGGCGCCGGATTGTCACTCCAACACGCTTGAGGGCTGCTCCAGCAGGCGCGCGAGCAATGCATCGAGTTTTTCCGGATCGACCGGTTTATGCAGCAGGTCGCATCCGGCCGCGCGCGCTTCCTGCAGCAATTCCGGGCGCAGGTCACCTGTGAGCAGGATGGCCGGAATGGCGCTGCGCAATTCCGCGCGGATCGCCTGCACCGCTTCGATGCCGGTCTCTACCCCATTGAGGCGGTAGTCGGCGAGGATGGCTTGCGGCAGCATGGCACGCCCTTGCAGGATGGCAATGGCCCTTTGCACGCCACCGGCCAGCAGCGGCTGGTAACCGAGCTGCTGCAGGAACAGGCCGGTGCTTTGCAACACGGTGGGATCATCATCCAGCACCAGAATGGCGGCGGCATGCGAAGCGGCCGGCGCCTGCGGCACGGCGGGCGGCCGCGGCGCCGCGGCCGTCAGTCCCACCCCTACTTCGAATACCGAGCCCTTGCCGTAGCGCGAACGTACCCGCACCGGGTGGCCGAGCAGCTTCGAGATGCGCTCGACGATCGCCAGTCCAAGTCCCAGGCCGAGCGCGCGGTCGCGCCCCGGATTGTTGAGCTGGTAGTACTCTTCGAAAATGTTGTCGAGTTCGGCCGCGGGAATGCCTGTGCCGGTGTCCCATACCTGGATCAGGATTCGCTCCCCGCGCTGGCGGCAGCCGACCAGGATGCCGCCAGCGCGGGTATGGTTGGCGGCGTTGCTCAGCAGGTTGCGCAGGATCGCCATCAGCAAGGCCGGGTCGGTCAGCACGGCGGCATTGGCCGGCGCGCGCCGCCGCGGCAGGCGCACCCGCAGGCGCAGTCCCTTGATTTCGATCTGGGTGCGGAATTCGTTGTCCAGGCGTTCCAGCAGGTCGGCCAGGAGCACGGCTTGCGGACTCGGCGTGACCGCGCCGGCATCGAGCTTGGACAGGTCGAGCAGGCTGTCGAGCAACTCCTTCAGCGCGAAGATCGACGCTTCCATCGGCTTGATGATCGCCGCGCTGCCGGCGTCCGCATGGCGGCGCTTGAGCACCGAGGTGAGCAACAATAGGGATTGCAGCGGCTGGCGCAGGTCGTGGCTGACGGCGGCGAGAAAGCGGCTTTTCGACGCGTTGGCGGCCTCGGCCTGGGCGGTGGCGGCGGTGAGCATGGCGTCGCGCTCGATCAGTTTTTGCGCCGACAGCAGGGCGCGCGATCGGCCGCGCATGAAAAACCAGGTGAAGAAGGCCAGGCCGATGGCGGCGCCGATGCCGCCGTTGGCGATCAGCCGGGTCTTGCCGATCACCAGCGGCGAGACCAGGTCGGGCAGCGAGCGCACGGTGATGGTCCAGGTATAGCCGCCGATGTCGATGCTGCGGGCATCGGTGAGCAGGCGCACCGCCGATTCGCCGCCGACGCGATCGCTATCGGAGTCGAACAGTTCGCTGCTTTCCGGCAGGGTGGCGTCGTCGACCACCTCCACGGCGACTTCGGCGCCGCGCGGGCCGATCAGGCTTTCGGTCAGTGTGTCGAGGTCGAAGGTGGCGTATATCCAGCCGGCCAGGTTGGCACGCCGGCTGCCGGCATCGATGAGCACCGCGCCCTTGCGATACACCGGCAGGTACATGCGCATGCCGGTTTGCGCAACTTCGGCGTCCTCGTCGAGCAGTTTGACCTTGTTGGAAATGGCCACCTTGCCGGTGTCACGCGCCAGTTCCATGGCGTCGCGCCGTACCACGTCGGCAAAATTGTCGTAGCCCAACGCCTTCTGGTCGGTGCCTGTGACCGACTCCAGGTAGACCACCGGACAGCGCTGACCTGGTGTGTTTAAACCCGGCCCGAGGGCGCAATAGCCGACTTCCTGGATACCGGGATAGTTGGCCTTCAGTTGCAGGTTGCCGATAAAACTGTGGAACTCGTCGCGCCCGACCTTGGCAGAAGCCTGGAACAGGCCGTCGGCGGCATGCAGCACCTGCTCGTAGGAGCGCATGCGCTGCTCGATGCGCACGATCGCCTCGCGGGTGCGGAAGTCGAAATTGGTGCGGGTTTCGCGCTCGATATTGCGCCATTCCTGCTGCCACAGCTGATAGGTGACCCCCAGGATGGCCGCCAGCACCAGGAGCGGAACGGCATAGCCCAGCAGCCCCCAGCTGCGTAACCACGGAGCCTTGTGCGAAGTCGCGGAGATCAGGCTCATCGCTGGAACGGCCGCAGGATGGCGGCCGACTCGAGTTGCGCGCCGCGCAGCGCCTGTTCCGGGGTTTTGGCGCCGGTAAGCGCATCACGCAGGCCCTTGTTCAGCGCCTGCGTCACCCGCTGGTTGCGGTGGGTGGAAAGCTCGGCGGCGGAGCTGGAGAGCTGGTCGCGCGCCACCGCGCCGGCGGGAAATTCGGCGAGGTAGCGATTCATCTCCGGGGTAGCCCAGGCATCTTCGCGGACCGCAATGTAGCCGGTGGCGATGCTCCAGCGTGCGGCACGCTCCGGGGCGGTGACCCACTGAATGAAGGTGAAGGCGGCGCGCTGCTGCTGCGCGCTGGCGCCCCTGAAGATATAGAAGTTGCCCCCGCCGGTGGGCGAACCGCGCCCTACCCCGCCGGGCAGCATGGCCACGCCGAAGTCGAACTTGGCGTTGTCGCGCACGTTGCCCAGGTTGCCGCTGCTCATCCAGGTCATCGCGGTGCGCCCGGCAATGAAATCCTGCGGGGTGGCGCCCCACTCGACGATGCCCGGCGCGTGCACCTTTTCCTTGCGCGCCAGGTCGACCCAGAACTGCAGCGCCTCGATGGCGCCGGGGTCGTCGAATCGGGTGATGGTACCGGCCGGGTTGGTCAGGGCAATGCCGCTGCCGATGGTCAGACCCTGGAACATCCAGTAGGAAAATATCGACGAGGGGATCTGGATGCCCCATTGCTCGACCCGCCCGCGGCCATCGGAGAGGGTCAGCTTGCGCGCAAGGCTAAGCATTTCCTGACGATTCGCGGGGGGATGTGCCGGGTCCAGCCCGGCCGCCTTGAACGCCGCTTTGTTCCAGTAGAGGAGGATGGTCGAGCGCTGGAACGGAATACCCCAGGTGCGCCCGCCGGCCAGGCTGTTGGTCATCAGCGCGGGATGGAAGCTGCGCAGCCAGAGCTTGTCTTCCGGGGTGGCGATCAGTTCGTCGAAGGGGACGATCGCCTCGTTGTCGATCAGCGAATGCATATCGGTTGAAAGCAGCACGGCCGCCGCCGGCGGCACCCCGCTTTTATGTGCGGTGATCGCCTTGGCGATGGATTCCTTGTAGGTACCGGAATACACCGGCCTGACGCGGATGGCCGGGTGTTCCTTTTCGAATTCCGCCGCGAACCCGTCGATAATCTTGGTCAGCGGGCCGCCGACGGCCACCGGGTAGTAGAAGGAAATCTCCAGCGGCTCGGCCTGCGCGGCGCCACCGGTTACGGCCAGGACAAGGAACAGCGCGAGAAAAAAAACCGTCGCAGGCTTTTGAAAATGCAGACGACCGCCCGCCCCCTGCCCTACCCATGGGCTGGGCATCCTCTCCCGTTCGCCTGACGCGGCTTTCACATCTTTCCCCGTTTGAAATAATCGGGCGCCGCCGCGCTGGCCCGACACCCGATTGTCACTCTTGAGCACGGCAATACGCAAGCGCGCCAGCACTGAAATCGCGCCATTTTTCTAAAAGATGCGGACAGCCGTGGTTTTCAGAGGACAAACCGTTTGTCATATTTCCTCGCCGCGTAAAAACGATGCGGAATTTTCCCGGCGCGGATTTGTCCATTGGATGAAACCGAAGCAAATTTCCCGCAAAAGCGAGGTGCGCGATGCCGCAGTTCGAAGGCTCATACGTTCGCCGGGCAGGGCTGCGCCGCGAGTACGCCTACAAGGTCACCTATGGCATGCGCGGCAACGCGCTGGGCTGGACGGCGGCGGTGCGCTTTGGCGAGGAAGCCAAGGGCCATCCCGGCGGTGAATACGCCTTCACTCTGCCGCCTCCGGAAGAGGAGCAGCACAGCACCGCTGAACGCCTGACGCGGGAGGCGATCGATGCGCTCGAGGGCATTATCGAATAGCGCTGGCGGCGCGGCCTTTCTGCATCCGCGATCGGTTTTCGACGGCCGTACGCCCGCGCCGGACCCCGGCTACAACATTCCATTTTCCGATACTACGATTCATAAATATTATTTTATGTTATGCAACAAAGCTTGTAACTTCTCCGATCGATAGCAGCCCGCAGGTGCAATCAGGGCATAAAAACGATAATCGGAGACAGCATGTACGTCACAAGCCTCCCGGACAACGCGGAGTTTGATTATGTGGTTTGCGGGGCCGGCGCTTCCGGCTGCGTAGTGGCGGAGCGGCTCTCGGCCGACGGCAAGAACAGCGTCCTGCTGATCGAGGCGGGCCCGCCGGCCAACAGCATCAATATCAAGATTCCGCTGTTCGTCGCCAATATCCTGAACGACGCGAACTACACCTGGCCCTACATGACGGAGCCGCAGGTGCACCTGAACAACAAGCCGCAGCGCTGGACCCGCGGCCGGGTGATCGGCGGATCGGGTTCGATCAACGGCAACCTGTTCGTCCGCGGCGACCCGCAGGAGTACGACAGCTGGCGCGACAACGGCTGCCCCGGCTGGGGTTACGCCGACATGCTCCCGATCTTCAAGCGACTGGAGGATTTTCCGGAAGGCGATGGCAGCGTGCGCGGCAGCGGCGGGCGCATCCACTGCACCCGGCTGGACAAATTCGACCGCTTGTCCGATGCCTTCATCGGCGCCTGCAGCGAAGCGGGCTATCGCGAACTGCCGGACTACAACGACGGCAGCTACGAGGGCGTCTTCTACCTGCAGTACTCCACCCGCAAGGGCCTGCGCAACAGCTCCGCGGCGGGCTACCTGCAGCCTTCGCGCAACCGACAGAACCTCACCATCATCACCGACGCCACCGTGGCGCGCGTGCTGCTGGAAGGCAAGCGCGCCACCGGCGTCGAGTACATCGTCGGCAACACCCATTTCAAGGTCAAGGCGCGCAAGGAAGTGTCGATCTCGGCGGGACCACTGGCGTCACCGCAGATTCTCGAACTCTCCGGCATCGGCAACGAGGCCGTGTTGCGCGCGCACGGCATCGAGGTGCAGCACCATCTGCCCGGCGTCGGCGAAAACCTGCGCGACCACCCGAACACGCGCATCACCTTCGAGTGCGCGCAGCCGATCACCATCAACGACGTGCTGCGCAGCCCGATGATGAAAATGAAGGAAGGCGCGCGCTTCATTTTCAAGCGCGAGGGCCTGCTGACGATCTGCTCGGCCACCGCGCAGATGAACTACCGCAGCGACAAGTCGCTCAAGCAGCCCGACCTGGTATTGCGCCTGCTGCCGCTGTCCGGCGCCGACCGCTACGCGCGCACGCCGAAAAAGGGCATGGACCTGTTCCCCGGCTTCACCTTCGGTATCACCGCGCTGCAGCCGAAGTCGCGCGGCACCCTGCACATCCAGTCGCGCGACCCCAAGCAGCAGGCGGCGATGGATCCGAAATATCTGTCGAACGAGGAAGACGCGCAACTCTTTCTCAAGGCCTTCAAGCTATCGCGCGAAGTGGCGAAAATGCCGGCGCTCAAGCCGATGGTGGTGCGCGAAACGCGTCCGGGGCCGAACGTGCTCGACGAGAAGGAACTGATGGATTACATCCGCAACACCATCCAGACCTCCTGGCATATGGTAGGCACCACCAAGATGGGCGTGGACAACATGGCGGTGGTCGACCCGCAACTGCGGGTGCACGGCATCGGGGGCTTGCGGGTGATCGACTCCGGCATCTGCCCGACCATCCCCTCTTCCAATACCAATATTCCCTCGATCGCCATCGGCGAAAAGGGTGCCGACTTCATGCTCGCGGCAGCCTGAGCGCCGCGCGACGATTCATAAAAACGATCCGGAGACCAATACATGCGGCGAACCAGGCAGCAAACGCGGCGACAGATAATCGGCTTGATCGGCCTGGCGGGGCTCGCCCCCGCGCTGCCGGCGTCGGCCCAGGGCTATCCGTCGAAGCAGACGCGCATCGTCGTTGGCTTCACCGCCGGCGGGCCGTCGGATATCGTCGGGCGCATCGCCGCGCAGCAACTGGCCGAGCGCCTCGGGCAATCGGTGATCGTCGACAACCGGCCGGGGGCGGCGGGCACCATCGGCGCCGACATTGTTGCGCATTCGCCGCCGGACGGCTATACGCTTTATCTCGCCAGCCAGACCAGCCACGCGGTGGCGCCCTATCTGCTGACCAAGGCGAACTTCGACCCGGTAAAGGATGTCACCACGATCATCCGCGTGGTGCATAACCCGCTGCTGATGGTGGTGCCGGCAGCCTCGCCGCACAAGAGCCTGGCCGACATCGTCAACTTCGCCCGCGCGAACCCCGGCAAGATCAATTTCGGCACCGGCGGCATCGGCTCCTCGCCGCACATGTCGATGGAGCTGTTCAAGAAGGTGGCGAAGATCAACATCACGCCGATCCACTACAAGGGAGACAGCGCGGCCATCGTCGACCTGCTGAGCGGCCAGGTGGACATGCTGACCTCGAGCATTTCCGCGCTGATGCCGTATGTGGAAGGCGGCAAGCTGCGGCCGATTGCCATCACAGGCGCCAAGCGCTCGCCGGTGGTGCCGCAAATTCCGACCATCGCCGAATCCGGCTACGAGGGTTACGAGGTGCTGACCTGGTTCGGCCTGGTCGGCCCGCCCGGTATGCCCAAGGAGATCGTCGAGCGTATTAACAAGGAGATGTCCGCCGCCATCGCCACGCCTGCCGTCAGGCAGCAGATGCTGAAAATGGGCTTCGAGATCGTGCCCAATACGCCGGAGGAGTTCAACAAATACCTGAACGAGGAAGCCACCAAGTGGCGCACGCTGATCCGCGAACTGAATCTGAAATCCGAAGGGTGAGCGTTCCGTATCCGCAGTGCAGCCGGCAAAAACATCCATGATCGACAAGATAGAGATTTTCGTCACCGACATCCCGGTGCGCGTCAAGCGCATCTTCTCCTCCGGCAGCTGGGATACGGGGCCGCCTGCCAGCTTGCTCTCCAAGCCGGTGCTGGTGCGCATCTACGCCGACGGCGTCATCGGCACCGCGCAGATTCGACCGATCAGCCCGGGGCACTTCGTTTCCGACACCACCCACAGCGTGGTAGCCGCGATCAAGGAAATCTATGGGCCGGCAATGCTGGGAAAGAGCATTTTCGAGATCGAATCGATCAACCAGATGTTCGATCAGCGCCTGGCCGGCAACCCGGCGGCGCGCGCCGTGCTGGACATTGCGCTTTACGACGCGATGGGCAAGGCCTTGAAGCAGCCGGTGCACAACCTGATCGGCGGCTGCTGCCAGCCTGTGATTCCGCTGGAGTGGTCGGTCAGCCTGGCCGACGATGTCGGCACCATCGTGACGGAAGCGACGCGCGCGGTGGAAGAGTTCGACATCAAGGTGCTGTGCATCAAGGCGGCGGACCGCCGCGGCTGGCGCCAGGACGTCAAGCATTTCGAGGCCGTGCGCAAGGCTGTCGGGCCTGACATCACCATCGGCATCGACCCGAACACGGGCTGGAGCCTGTCCGATTCCCTGCTCGCCATCCACGCGATGATGCCGATGGACCTGGGCTACATCGAGCAGCCGGTGGCGCGCCGCGACCTGCGCGGGCTGGCGGAAATCCGCCGCCAGGCGCAAGGCATTCCGGTGATGGCCGACGAGTCGCTATTTACGCTGCAGGATGCTTATGCGTTAGCCGAAGCCGATGCGGTGGACGCCTATTGCATCAAGCTCTACAAGGTCGGCGGCATCACCCCGGCGCGCAAGATCGGCGCCGTAGGCGAGGCATCCAACATAGCGCTCAACATCGGCGGCCTGGCGGTGCAGTCGCAACTGGAAGCCGCGGCCGGCGCGCATTTCTACGCCAGCACGCCGGTCAAACGCATGATGGGGGCGGGTGAATTCCTGTTCGGCCTGAATGCCACCGCGCCCGACCCGCTGGTGCCGGAAACCGACTTCGTGATCAAGAACGGTTGCGTGGAAGTGCCCACCGGGCCGGGTCTGGGCGTGACCGTCGACGAAGCCGCGCTCGCCAAGTTCACCTTGCTTCGCGAGACGGTGGCCTGACGGCACCTGTGCGCGCTGGCTCAACATAAACCCGGAAGAAATTCATATGGCAAGGCAAATCGGTTTTATCGGCCTGGGCATGATGGGCGCGCCGATGGCGGCGAACCTGCTGGCCGGCGGCTTCGAAGTCATCGGCTTCGATGTTCGCCCGGAAAACGCCAAGGACCTGCAAGGCAAGCCGGGCTTCACCCTGGCGCCCACGCTGGAGACGCTGGGCGGCCTGTCGACCATCATCTTAATGGTGCCCAACAGCAAGATCGTCGACAGCCTGCTGTGGGAACAAGGCCTGGCTGAGCTGCTGGCGCGCGGCGGCTGCCTGATCGACATGAGTTCCTCCGAGCCGATCAAAAGCCAGGCGAACGCGGAGAAGCTGCGTGAGCTGGGGCCGGCCTTCATCGATGCGCCGGTTTCCGGCGGCGTGAAACGCGCCCGCGACGGCAGCCTCGCGATCATGATGGGCGGCGAGGCCGAGGCGGTCAAGGGCGCGATGCCGGTGTTCGAAGCAATGGGCAAGACCCTGGTGCACGTGGGCAGCGCGGGCGCGGGTCATGCGGTGAAAGCGCTGAACAACTACGTCTCGGCCTCCGGCCTGCTCGCGGTATGCGAGGCGCTGACGGCGGCGGAGAAGTTCGGCATCGACCCGCACATCGCCAACAAGGTGTTCTCCGCCTCAACGGGCAAGAACAACACCACCGACAACAAGGTCGAGCAGTTCATGCTCAACGGCGCCTTCAACTCGGGCTTTTCGCTGAGCCTGATGCGCAAGGACCTGGACACGGCGTTGGCCTTCATCCAGGCTGTCGGCTCGCCGGACACTTTTGCCAATAGCTGCACCGAAGTCTGGCGCGCCGCCGACGGCGGCCTGCCACAGCCTGCTGATCACACCGCGATGTATGCCTACGTGCACGGCAAGAAATAAGCGTCAATGCTTCAGACAAGGATGAGTTCCGTGGCCCGACATTCCGTACACCTTTCGCGCTTCCTTGGCGCTCTCGCCCTAGGTTTGAGCGCCCAGGTTCTATCCACGAGCGCCTTCGCTGACGATACCTGGCCCTCACGCCCGATCCGCATGATCGTGCCCTTCTCCGCCGGCGGCGGCACCGACATCTTCGCCCGCGCGGCGGCGCAAAAGCTGATGGACATCTGGGGCCAGTCGGTGGTGGTGGACGACCGCGCCGGCGGCAACGGCACCATCGGTACCGACGCGGTTGCCAAGGCCGCGCCCGACGGCTACACCCTGCTGCTGACGACCAACGCCACCATCGTCATCAACCCGCATCTGTCGAAGCAGCCTTACGACGCCTTCCGCGACCTGGCGCCGATTTCCATGCCGGTCACCCTGCCCTTCGCGCTGCTGGTCAGCCCGAAGTTTCCGGCGAAGACCTTTGCCGAACTGGTGGCGCTGGAGAGAGCGCAGCCGGGCAAGCTCAACTTCGGCTCATCCGGCATCGGCGGTGGCGCACATCTGGCCGGCGAGATGATGAATCTGATGGGCAAGCTCGACGCCGTGCACGTGCCCTACAAGGGCGTGGCGCCCGGGCTGACGGCGCTGATCGGCGGCGAGATCCAGTTCATGTTCGCCAGCGTCTATTCGGCCACGCCGATGGTCGAGACCAACCGCCTGCGCATCCTCGCCGTCTCCAGCGCCAAGCGCATCCCGGCGATGCCGGATGTGCCGGCTGTGGCCGAAGCGCCGGGCTTCGCCGGTTTCGAGTCCGACCTCTGGTACGGCGTGTTCGCGCCGGCGAAGACCGATCCGAAGATCGTCGACAAGGTCTACCAGGACCTGAAAAAGGTGATTTTCGAACCGGAGTTCCGCAAAACATCGGACAGCGGCGGCATGGTCACGGTAGGCAATACCCCGGCCGACTTCGCCGTGAAGATACGTGAAGACTCGGCGCGCTGGGACACGCTGATCAAGAAAATGGGCAATCGGCTCAAGACCGACTGAATTTCTCAAGGAGCAACACTTTGGCTGCTGAACAAAAGCTGGTCACCTGGCCGGACGAAATCTATGATGTATTCAAGCGCCTGGACATCCGCCAGGTCGCCTACGTGCCGGACGCCGGGCATACACGCCTGATCAAATCCTGCGAAGCCGACAAGGAAATGCAGGTGATTTCCTGCACCAGCGAACAGGAAGGCGTGGCCATGCTGGCCGGCACCTGGCTGGGCGGCGAGCGCGGCGCGCTGCTGATGCAGTCTTCCGGGGTGGGCAACACCATCAACCTGCTGTCGATCTCGCTGGAATGCCGCATGCCGCTGGTGATGGTCGTCACCATGCGCGGCGAATGGGGCGAGTTCAATCCCTGGCAACTGCCGATGGGCCAGAAGACCGGCGCGGTTCTCGAAGAGATGGAAGTGATCGTCTACCGCGTCGAAAAGGCCGAGGAGATCGGCCCGACCACCTATGCCGCGGCCCTGATGGCCTTCAACACCGGCCGTCCGGTGGCGGTGCTGATCGCGCAATGCGTGATCGGCTTCAAAGACTGGAGCAAATGATGAGTTCAGGACACATGGACCGGCGCGACGTCGCGCGCAAACTTCTGGCCGCGCGCGGCGAAGCCCTGATCGTCACTGGGCTGGGCTCGACCTGCTACGACTCCGGCGCGATCGCCGACCACCCTCTCACCTTCGCCTTCTGGGGCGGCATGGGCGCCGCCGCGATGGCTGGCCTGGGCCTTGCGCTGGCGCAAAAAAAGCGCCCGGTACTCGTGTGGACCGGCGACGGTGAAATGCTGATGGGCCTGGGCGCGCTGGCGACCCTGGGCACGCAGGCGCCGCCCAATCTCTCGGTTGTGGTGATCGACAACGAGCTCTACAGCGAAACCGGGATGCAAAAGACCCACACCGGGCGCGGCCTGGACCTGGCAGCCATGGCCAAAGCGGCGGGTTTCGAGCGCAGCGCCACCATTCGTACCGAAGCCGAGTTGGACGAGTGGATTCCCAAGCTTTACAAACCCGAAGGCGCGGCCTTTGTCGCCATCAAGGTGAACGACGCGCGCTACCCGCTGACCCTGAAGATCCGTGACGGCAGCCTGCTGAAGAACCGTTTCCGCGAAGCCTTGCTGGGCAGCAAGGCCCTGGAGTAGAACCATGAGCACTTCCGCATCTTCCGCTTCCAACAACGCGGCGGCCTTGCTGGCCACCTACGCCCGCTCGCAGGAACTGATCACCTTCTTGCACGATATGTCGGCGAGTACCGTACCCGACAAGGTGATGGACATGGCGCGTCATTGCCTGCTCGACACCCTTGGCTGCGCGCTGTTCGGCTCCGGCCAGCCGTGGTCGAAAATCCTGCGGGAGGAGATGGCAGCGGAGGAAGCGCGCGGCGTCGCCAGCGTGTTCGGCGCCGGCCTGAAGCTGGCCGCGCCGGCAGCGGCGCTGTGCAACGGCACCGCGGTTCACGGCTTCGAGCTCGACGACCTGGTGGACGAACCCATCGTGCATCCGGGCTGCGTAATCATTCCCGCTGCGCTGGCCACCGCCGAGAGTATCAATGCTTCCGGCGAGCGGCTGTTGCTGGGGATCATCGCCGGTTACGAGGCGATGGCGCGCCTGGGGATGGCGCTGGGAGTGGAAGTGGCGCATCGCGGCTTCCACAAGACCACCCTTACCGGGCCGGTGGCGGGCGCGATCGCTTGCGGCGTGGTGCGAGGACTCTCGGTATCGCAATTGCAGATCGCCGCCGGGCTGGGCGTATCCGCTTCCTGCGGCATCAAGAGCTTCGCCGCCGGCACGGGCGGCGGCATGATGAAGCGCATGCACGCCGGGCGCGCGGCGGAATCGGCGGTGCGCATGGGGCAACTGGCGGCTCGCGACTTCAGCGCCCCGCCTTCCGCCATCGACGGCAAGTTCGGCCTGCTCGAAGTCTATGGCGGTGAAGACCGCGATCCGGGCCAGCTGGTGAAGGACCTCGGCACGCGCTGGGCTACCGACAACATCTACGTCAAGCTTTATCCGTGCTGCAGCTGGATCCAGTCCTCGGTGCAGCAACTCGTCGCCCTGCGCGGCAACAGCCCGCTGGCTGCCGACCAGATCCGCAAGGTGCGCATCGGCGTATGCGCCTATGCCGCGCGCAACAACGGCGCGGTTGCGCCACCCGATACGATGGGCGCGCAATACAGTTTCCCCTACTGCGCCGCGGTGGCGCTCACCGTCGATCCGCAGGACCCGGAGATGTACCGCAACGCCAATCTCGACGATCCCGCGCGGCGCGCGCTGGCCACCCGCATCGAGCTGTATACCGACCCGGAGATGGAGGCCGCGCATCCCAAGCACTATGGCGCCCGCGTCGAAGTGGAACTGGCCGATGGCCGCAGGATGCAAAGCGCCCTGCTCGACCCACACGGCATGCCGGCCGACCCCTGCACGCCGCCGGAGCGCGAGGCCAAGTTCCGCCGACTCGCCAAGGACGTGATTTCAACCGCGGCGGCGGACGGCGTGGTTGCCGCGGTGCGTAACGCCGCGGCGTTGAAAAGCGTTTCCGAGCTCACTGCGTTATTGCGGGCCTGACCAACAATAGCAACCAGGAATTGCAGCATGTCCCCGAATTTTCCCAGAGGTCTGCGCGACGCCTGCCGCGCCGGGCTTGATCTCGGCGATGGCGCCTTCGGCCTGTCGCAACCGGCCGCCTACTATTCGCTGCCCCGGCTCGAAGCCCAGGGCGTCGGGCCGCTATCGCGCCTGCCCATATCCATCCGCGTCGTTCTGGAGTCGCTGCTGCGCAACTGTGACGGTCGCAAGGTGGAGGAGCGCAACGTGCGTGAACTTGCGGCCTGGAAGCCCGACGCACCGCGCACGGCTGAAATCCCTTTCGTGGTCGGCCGCGTGGTGCTCAACTGCGCCGCCGGCATCCCGCTGCTGGGCGACCTTACCGCCATGCGGGACGCGGTGAAATTGCGCGGCGGCGACCCGGAGAGCGTGCAGCCGCAGGTGCCGGTGGACATGACCCTGGACCACACTTTGGCGGTGGATTATTCCGGCTCGCCCGACGCCCTGCTGCGCAACATGCAGCTCGAGGTCGAGCGCAACAACGAGCGCTTCGCCTTCGTCAAATGGGCGGTGCAGGCCTTCAACGGGGTGCGTCTGATCCCGCCCGGCTTCGGCATCCTGCACCAGATCAATCTCGAATACTTCGCCCCGGGCCTGATCGTGCGCGATGGTATCGCTTACGCCGATAGCCTGGTCGGCACCGACTCGCACACCTGCATGATCGCCGGGCTGGGCACCGTCGGCTGGGGCGTGGGCGGCATCGAGGCGGCGGCCGCGACCCTGGGCCAGCCGGTCTACATGCTCACACCGGACGTGGTCGGGGTCAACATCACCGGCACGCTCAAGCCCGGCGTCACCGCCACCGACCTGGTGCTGCACGTGACGCAAATGATGCGCCGCGCCAAGGTGGTAGGCAAGTTCGTCGAATTCTTCGGCAGCGGCACCGCTCACCTGACGGTGCCGGACCGCGCCACCATTTCCAACATGGCGGTGGAGTACGGTGCGACCATCGGCTTTTTCCCGGTGGACGAGCAGACCTGCCGCTTTTTGCGCCAGACGGGCCGGCCCGAGGCCGACGTCGGCGCCGTGGAAGCCTACTACCGCGCCCAGGGCCTGTTCGGCACGCATGAACCAGGGGAGATCGACTACTCCCAGGTACTGACTCTCGATCTGTCGCAGATCGTTCCCGCCGTTGCCGGTCCGAAACGGCCGCAAGACCGCATTCCCCTGCCCGAACTCAAGAGCAGCTTCTCGGCTGCGCTACTCGCCCCGATCGCCGAAGGCGGTTATGGCCGCCCGGCCGCCGGAAACGGGGATGTCGCCGTCCTCGAGCGCGATGCGGCCACCGCATTGCGCGATGGCCGCATCGTCATCGCCGCCATCACCTCCTGCACCAACACCTCCAACCCCAGCGTGATGCTGGCTGCCGGCCTGGTGGCGAAAAAGGCCGTGGCCCGGGGCTTGGCGGTGCGGCCCTGGGTCAAGCCCTCGCTGGCCCCGGGCTCGCGCGTGGTGAGCAAGTACCTGGAAGCCGCCGATCTGCAGGGCGATCTCGACAAACTGGGTTTCAACGTGGTCGGCTACAGCTGCACCACCTGTGTGGGCAGCTCCGGTCCGTTGAACGACGGTCTGGAAGAGCAGATCATCGCTGGCGACCTCGTAGCCTGCGCGGTGCTTTCGGGCAACCGCAATTTCGAGGCACGCATCCACCCGCAAGTGCGCGCCGCCTTTCTCGCCAGCCCGCCGCTGGTGGTGGCCTTTGCGCTGGCCGGACGCATCGATATCGATTTGGAGAACGAGCCGCTGGGCATCGCCCGCAACGGCAGCCCGGTGTACCTGAAAGACGTCTGGCCAAGTGCCGAAGAACTCAATGCAGCGATGGCCATCGGCGCCGATCCGCGTTTTTATCGTGAGGTCTACAGCATGGACTTCGACACCACCAATCCCTATTGGGGCGAAGTGCCGGGCGCCAGCGGCCAGTTATTTCCCTGGGACGCGAAATCCCTGTACATCAAGCCGCCGCCCTTTCTCACCGACCCGAAACTGCGGGGCTCCAGCCTGCGCGATTACGCGGGCGGACGCGCCATCGCGATTCTTGGCGACTCGATTACCACCGACCACATCAGCCCGATCGGCAACATCAAGACCGGCGGGCCGGCGGGCAACTATCTCACTGAACACGGCATTCGCGTGCCGGACTTCAACAACTACGGCTCGCGGCGCATGAACCACGAGGTGATGGTGCGCGGCGCCTTTGCCAACGTGCGCCTGCGCAACCAGATGGCGCCCGGCGTCGAAGGCGGCATTACCAAGCATTATCCGGACGGCGGCGAGATGCCGATTTTCGATGCGGCCATGGCCTATGCCGACGAGGGCGTGCCGCTGTTCGTCTTCGCCGGCGAGGAATACGGCACCGGCAGCGCGCGCGACTGGGCCGCCAAGGGTACCCGCCTGCTGGGGGTGCGAGCGGTGATCGCCAGGAGTTTCGAACGTATCCATCGCAGCAATCTGGTGGGACTGGGCGTGCTGCCTTGCCAGTTGCCGGAGGGCGTAAGCGCGACGACGCTGAAACTCACGGGCGAAGAGACCTTCGACCTCGTCGGCCTGGCCGAACCGGTGAAGACGCGCCAGCCTGTGACGCTGCGCATCCATCGCAAGGACGGCAGTACCGAAGAGGTAAAGCTCACCCTGCGCCTGGATACGCCGGCGGAAGTCGACTACGTCCGCCAGGGCGGCATCCTGCCCTTCATCCTGAGCGAGCTGAAGCACTAGCAGGCGCGGCGCCGGACAAAACGGGAGAAGGCGCCTCTCCCGCTTATTTTGCGCAAAAAAAACCGCCCGAAGGCGGCTAGTTCGATGGCCAGCCGTTACACCGGCCACCGAAGGGTACGACAACAAACCTTTATTGCTTCGCCTTGGCGTACTTGCTGGCACTGCGCCCGGCGATGCGCCCGAACACCATGCCGCTGGTAAGACCCGTGGCGCCGGGGTAGTTGAAGTAGAACAGGCCGCCGACCATCTCGCCGGCGGCGAACAGGCCGGGCATCACTTCATGGTTGGTGTTCACCACTTCGCCGTCGTTGGAAATGCGCACGCCGCCGAAGGTGAAGGTGATGCCGCAGGTGATTGCATAGGCGTGGAACGGCGCCTTGACGATCGGGTTGGCCCAGTTGGAGCGCGGCACCGGCAAGCCATCGGCGCCGCGTCCGTCCTTGATGTTCGGGTTGAAGGGCACATCGGTCTTTACCGCGGCGTTGTAGTCCTTGATGGTCTTGAGCAATTGCTCCTGATTCACCCCATCCATCTGCGCCACCAGCTCTTCGATGGTATTGGCGATCACCTTGGTGACGTGCTTGGTGCGGTACTCCGGGCGCAGCAGGTGCAGCACGCTGGCGTCGTAGATCTGCCAGGCGCACTGTCCGGGCTGCTCAAGAATGATCTGGCCGTACTTGGCGTAGGTGTAGTTGCGGAAGTCGGCGCCCTCGTCGAGAAAGCGTTTGCCGTCGTTGTTGATGATGATCGAGAATGGGTAACTGTCGCGCTCGTAGTCGTTGGTCAGCGCGTAGTCGCCGAAGTCGGAGGCGTAACGTTCCCAGCCTACCGCGTGCGCGCCGGACCAGTGGCCGCGTGGTTGCGCGCCGGCGCGCAATGCCATCGCCAGGCCGTCGCCGGTGTTGAAGCGGCTGCCGCGCACTTTCGCCAGGTCCCAGCCCTTGCCGAGGTAGCGGCCGCGCCATTCGGTGTTGGCCTCGAAGCCGCCGCAGGCCAGGATCACCGCGCGCGCACCCAGGGTGTGGGTGACGCCGTTCAGGCGAACAGTGACGCCGGTGCTCACGCCTTCGTCCTGCACCAGGTCCTTGACCCAGGCGTCGTAGGCAACAGTGACGCCGGCCTTGGCCGCCGCCTTGTACAGGCCATCGACCAGGCCGGGGCCGCCGCTCCAGGCGGCCATGGTGGCGCCGCCCCAGAACTTGAACTTGCCGTCGATGTTGAAGGCCTGGCGGCCGAACTGCGGCTCGAACTTGATGCCGTGGGCCACCAGCCAATGCAGGCCGGGGTTGCTGCCTTTGACCAGTAGTTCGCACAGATCGGGGTCGGTGCGGTTTTGCGTGATGCGCGCCATGTCGTCGAAAAACTGCTCTTCGGTATAGCTGCCGAAGTCGCTCGACTCCATTTCCTTGTCGGTGAGGTGCGGCGCCAGGGCGCGAATGTCGTCGGCGCCGTTGTAGACAAAGCGCATCAGGCCTTCGGTGTAAGTGCTGTTGCCGCCGCGCTCGTCCTCCGGCGCACGTTCCAGCACCAGCACCTTGGCGCCCTCTTCCGCCGCGGTGATTGCCGCGCACAAAGCGGCGTTGCCGCCGCCGACCACAATCACATCCCAGTTCTGCTTGCTGACGTCTGCCATTATTTCCCCGTGCTTTTACGAAACTTCACCAAGAGCCGAAGCCCTCACCAATAATTTGCCTTCGAACAGGCGCCGCTGGGTGCGGTAAAAACCGCCGCGCAGCACCTTCCATGCTCCGTTTTCCTGAGCTACTTCGGCCGCCACCCGCAGCACGCCGGAAGGCATGGCGATGCGGATGTCGCCGCTGTCGCGCGCCTCTTGCCGGGTGGCCTGATGTACTACGCTGCCGGTGAGGCGTGAAGCAGCCGCCATGCACATGGAAACCCCCAACGGCAGCGCCCGGTGCGGCTGGCCGTTCGAAATGGCGCGCGCCACCAGGTCGACCTCCGTGCCGGGAACCTTGGCGGCGGAGAGGGTTTGCGTGTCCATCGGCCCGGTGACGAACGCGACGAACGGCACCGTGGTTTTTTTTAGCGCCTCGGCCTCGGTCTTGGCTAGGCCCATGCGGATGGAAGCGGCGACGCGAATGGCGGAAAGCTTGGCCATCAACTCGCGGTTCTTGTCGATTTCGTCGGGCAGCTCGCGCCCGCTGATGCCCAGATCCTTGGCGCGCACGAACACGCAGGCGTTGCTGGCGTCGATCAGCGAGGCCTCGATTTCTCCCACGCCCGGCACGTCCAGCCATTCGATCACCTTGCCGGTGGGAAGAAGCTTGCCTGTGGAGGCGCCGCCGGGATCGAGAAAGTCCAGGCGCAGCGGCGCACCGGTGCCGGCGACGCCAGGAATCTCCAGGGCGCCATCGACTGCGGCGACACCATCCTCGACCGGAAAATGCGCGACGATCACCTTGTTGGTGTTGGTGTTGTGGATGCGCACGCTGGTGGAGGTACCGCTGGCCGACAGCATGCCTTCATCCAGCGCGAAGGGACCAACCGCGGCGGTCATGTTGCCGCACAGCGCGCTGTAGTCGACGTGCGCCTTGTCGACCAGGATTTGCGCGAAGGTGTAGTCCACGTCCGCATCCGGCCGGGTCGGCGGGCCGATGATGCAGACCTTGGACAGCGAAGAAAGCCCGCCGCCCATGCCGTCGAGCTGACGCAAATAAGGGTCCGGGCTGCCGAGGGCGCCGAGAAACAGCTTGTCCCACAGCGCGCGGTCTGGCAGGTCCTTTTTGTGGATCATCAGGCCCTTGCTGGTGCCGCCGCGCATGAACACGGCGGGTATCTTCACCTGTTTCATTTGGCGCTCCTTCGCAAACTCAAGCGGCCGCCTTGGCGCGGGCGGCGACTTCCTTTTTCACCCAGTCGGTGATGCCGCCCATGTCGATGATTTCCTGGATGAACTTCGGCAGCGGCTCGGCCTTGTAGCTCTTGCCGTCGAGCTTGACCTCGCCGGTTTCGGTGTCCACCTCGATGTTCTGCCCCTGGCTCGCCGCCGCCGCAACCTCAGGGCTGACCACCATCGGCAGCCCCAGGTCGATCGCCATGCGGTAGAAGGTGCGCGAGAAGCTGGTCGCGACGATGCAGCTGATGCCCAGTGCCTTCAGCCCAAAAGGCGCCTGCTCGCGGCCTGAGCCGCAGCCGAAGTTCTTGCCCGCGACGATCATATCGCCCGGCTTCACGCGCCTCGCGAAGTCGGGAATGGTCTCTTCGAAAATGTGTTTGGCGAGTTCCGCCGGGTTGAGAATGGAGAGATAACGCCCGGCGATCATGCCGTCCGTATCGACCGAATCACCCAGCTTTTGCACATTGCCTTTGTAGATCATGGTGTCTCTCCTTACAGCTTGGCCGGGTCGATGATTTCGCCGGCGATCGCGCTGGCGGCGGCGACGTAGGAATTGCCGAGATAGACTTGCGCCCCGGCGTGACCGGCACGGCCCTTGAAGTTGCGGTTGATGGTGGCGAAGGCGACTTCGCCATCGTCCAGCGCGCCGTTGTGGCCGCCGAAGCAGGCGCCGCAGGTCGGCGTGGAAACCGCCGCGCCAGCCTCGATAAACTGGTCGATCAGCCCCTCCGCCATCGCCTGGCGATAGATTTTCTGCGTGGCGGGAACGATCATCACGCGCGTCCACTTCGACACCTTGCGGCCCTTGAGCACGCTGGCGATCTGGCGCAGGTCGGAGATCGTGCCGTTGGCGCAATTGCCCATGTAGACCTGGTCGAGCTTGACGCCCGGCTTGATCTCGCTCACCGGCACCACGTTGTCCGGCGAATACGGCTTGGCGACCATCGGTACCATCTTCGACAGGTCGTAGTCGTGGCGCGAGTAGTACTCGGCGTCGGCGTCCGCATTGGTCAGGGTATAGGGACGCTTGCAGGTTGCCTTGGCCCAGGCTTCGGTCTGCTCGTCGGCCTCGACGATGCCGGTCTTGCCGCCCGCCTCCACCACCATGTTGCAAATGCCCATGCGCTCATCGATGTTGAACTCGGCGATGCCGGGGCCGCCGAATTCCATCGAGCGGTACAGCGCACCATCGACGCCCAGGTCCTGCAGGCATTTGAGGATCACGTCCTTGCCGGTGACATACGGCGCCTTCTTGCCGTGCAGGTGAAAGCGCATCGACTCCGGCACCCGGAACCAGGTCTCGTCGATCATCATGATGGCGGCCATGCCGGCCCAGCTCATACCGGTGCCGAAGGCGTTGTAGGCACCGGCAGTGCCGGTGTGCGAATCGCCGCCAGCCACCAGGTCGCCGGGGCCGATCAGGCCCATCTCGGGAATCAGGGTGTGCTCGATGCCGCCCTTGCCCACATCGAAGAAATGCTTGATGCCCTTGTCGCGCGCGAAGCTGCGCATGTCGCGCAGCATGTGCGCGCCTGCCGCCGAGGGCGCGGGGGCGAAATGGTCGCACACCAGGCCGACCTTGTCCGGCACCGCGACCTTGGTGCCGCCCATATTGGCAAAGTGGCGAAACGCCACCGGCCCGTTGGCGTCGTTGAACAAAATGAAGTCAACCTTGGCGCGCACCACACGTCCCGGTTCGACGCGCTCGGCGTCGTCGATCAGGTGCCGCTCAAGGATTTTTTCCGCGATGGTCTGTCCCATGTGACGTCCTATTTTCTGGTGACGAATTGTTGTTCCAGCGCATTGATCGCCGGCAGGCCCATCAGGTCGTTGAGTTCTTCAAACGACACCAGCAGGTCCTCGCGCTCCTTTACCTTGGGTAGATCGGCGGTTTCCGCCAGCGCGTTGAGCGCATTGGTCATGCCCTGGATCGCCGAGGCGCTGAGCATGCGGCCGTACATCACCGCTTTCACGCCCAGGTCTTCGAGACGGCGCGCGGAAAGCAACTCGGTGGTCGAACGCTTGCGGATGGCGAAGCCCATGTTGACGCAAAGGGGCTTGGAAACATTCTTCACTACCGTTTTGATGTCCTCCTCGGTAGCCAGGGCATCCGCCAACAGGAAATCGGCGCCGGCCTCGGTATAGAGATTCAGGCGCATGATCGCCTCGTCCAGCCCATGGGTGGTGAAGGAATCGGTGCGTGCCTTGATGACGAAGTCCGGGTCCTTGCGCGCCGCCACCGCCGCCTTGAGCTTTTCCAGGTATTCCTCGGCCGAAACCACGCTCTTGCCCTTCATGTGGCCGCAACGCTTGGGCCAGACCTGGTCTTCGAGCATCAGGCCGCCGACGCCGGCGGCCTCGAACTGCTGGGTCATGTGATAGACGGTGACGGCGTTGCCGTAGCCGGTGTCGCAATCGGCCAGCAGGGTCAGCCCACAACTCGCCGCCAGGCGGCGCGAGATGGTGAGGTTTTCTTCCATTCCCATCAGGCCGACGTCCGGCTTGCCGAGATTGGCTTCGCTCATCGCCGCGCCGGAGAGAAAGCCCGCCTGGTAGCCGAACTTTTCGATCAGGCGGCAGGAAAAGCCGTCATAGACGGCGTGCAGGGGCAGGATCTTCGGCCCGTTGATCAGTTTCTTCAAGCGCGCGCCGGCGCTGGGCTGGGTACTCATTGTCGTTCCTTTGGTTTTTTACTCGGTGCTACCGGTGTTTCACGCAGTAACGTGCGTTTTGGCCTTCTGGCCGGCGCTCTTGCCCGCCAGACGGCCGAACACCGCGCCGCTGGTCAGGCCGCTGGCGCCGGGATAGTTGAAATAGAAAATGCCGCCGACCATCTCGCCCGCCGCATACAGGCCGGAGATCGGTGCGTGGTTGGTATCGACCACCTGCCCATCCTTTGTAATCTTCAATCCGCCGAATGTGAAGGTGACGCCGCAGGTAATGGCATAAGCCTGAAATGGCGGCTTTTCGATCGCCAGCGCCCAGTTGGACTTGGGCATTTCCAGGCCGGGCGTATTGCGGCCGTCCTTGATGTTCGGGTCGAACGGCACCTTGGCATTCACCGCTGCGTTGAACTCGTGGATGGTCTTAAGGCATTGCTCGGGATTGACGTCGTCGAGCTTTTGCACCAGTTCTTCGAGGGTGTTGGCCGTGACCTTGGTAACGTGCTTGGTACGGTATTCGTCCAGCAGCAGGTGCGACACCTGGGCGTCGTAGATTTGCCAGGCGAACTGCCCGGGCTGCTCCAGCACGATATGGCCGTACTTGGCATAGGTGAAGTTGCGGATGTCGGCGCCCTCATCGAGAAAGCGCTTGCCGTTACCGTTCACCATGATGGAAAAGGTGTAGCTGTGGCGCTGGTATTGCGGCGTCAGATTGAGGTCGCCGAAGTCGGCCGCGTAACGCTCCCAGCCCACCGCATGGCAGCCGGACCAATGGCCGTAGGGCTGGGCGCCGATGTTCAGCGCCATCGCCAGCCCGTCGCCGGTATTGAAGCGCGTACCGCGCACCTTCGCCAGGTCCCAACCCTTGCCCAGATAGCGCGAGCGCCATTCCGCATTCGCCTCGAAGCCGCCGCAGGCGAGCACCACGGCGTCGGCCTCGATCTTCATTTCATGCCCGTCCAGGCGCGCCACCACGCCGTGCACGCCGCCATCGTCGCTGACCAGGTCGCGCACCCAGGCGTCGTAGATGATCTCGACACCGCGCTTTTCCGCCGAGGTATACAGCGCCTCCACCAGCCCCGGGCCGCCGCCGTTGGTCGCCAATGGCGCGCCGCCCCAGAAAGTGAAGCGACCGTCAACCTTGTAGGCCTGACGGCCGTAGTTCGGCATGAAGCGCACGCCGATCTCCTTCATCCAGCGGATCGTCGCGTTGCTGTTGCGCACCAGGATTTCGGCAAGATCGGGATCGCAGCGGTTTTGCGTGATGCGCGCCATATCGTCGAAAAAATCGCTTTCGGGATAGACGCCGAAATCGCTGGTGTCGATTTCCTCCTGCGTCAGGTCGTGCGAGATATCGATGATGTCCTGGGCGCTATCGAAAGCGAAGCGGATTTTTCCGTCGGTGTAGGAACTGTTGCCGCCGCGCTCGGCCTGCGGCGCGCGTTCCATCAGCAGCACGCTGGCGCCCTGTTCGCGCGCCGAAATGGCGGCGCACAGCGCGGCATTGCCGCCGCCGACCACGATCACGTTGTACCGCTTGAGTTTGGTAGCCATTTTGCTTTTGCTCTGGTGAAAACGAAAATCCGCGCGGCGCAAGCGCCTCAATCGGCCGTGATGTGGCGTGCGGCGATGATCTTTTCCCACTTCACCGTTTCGCTCGCCATGTACTTGCTGAATTCCTCGCTGCCGCCGGCCACCGGCTCGATGCCGGCGTTGATCAACTGGGTCTGCAACTCCCTGTTCGCCAGCGCCTTGACCATCGCGTTGCTCAACTTATCGACGATCGGCTTCGGCGTGCCGCCGGGCAGCATCAGCGCATACCAGGAAGAAGCCTCGAAACCCGGCACGCCGGCTTCCGCAACGGTGGGTACATTGGGCAGCGCCGAACTGCGGACCTTCGACGACACCGCGATCACGGTCAGCTTGCCCGCCTTGATCGGCCCGATGCTGGAGGCAAGGGCGCAAAATCCGAACTGCGTCTCCCCCCCCATGATCGCCACCGTGGAAGGAGCGCCGCCCTTGTAAGGCACATGGACCACGTCAATACCGGTCATGGCGACGAACAGCTCCATCGTCATGTGGGTGATGTTGCCGATGCCGCCTGACGCATAGTTGAGCTTGCCGGGCTTCTTTTTCGCCAGCTCGATCAGGTCCTTCACCGAGCGCACCGGCACTTCGGGGTTGACCACCAGGGCCGATGGGCCCATGCCGATCATCGACATCGGCACCAGGTCCTTGCTGGCGTCGAACGGCAGTTTTTTGAACAGCGAAGGCATCGCGATGGTGGTGTTGGCCAGGTACATGTTGTAGCCGTCCGGGTTGGCGCGCGCCACCATTTCGGCGGCGATGTTGCCGGAGCCGCCGGGCTTGTTCTCGACGAATACCGACTGGCCGATCAACTCCCCCAGCTTGATCGAGATCGACCGTGCCGCCACGTCGGTGGCGCCACCCGGCGCAAAACCCGAGATCAGGCGGACCGGATGATTCGGATAGGCCTCGGCGCCAACCCCCGCCTGCGCCCACAAGGAGGCACCCAGCGCCAGCGCCGCACAGCGGGCGCCCGCCCATAGGCTTGCATGCCGGCCGGCGCGGCGGGTACGCGTACACCCCATGCTGCTCTCCTTTGGTGGGTGCGGCGCCGCTTTTCGCGGAGCCGCGAAAAGACTTTTTTTAGAAGGCTAATCTTGCAACGGCTGACTGTCGCGGCGCGCGTTTTGCGGGCGGCGCGGATCGAAGAGCAATTTAACAAAGGGCGCGATAGCTCACAAGAATATTGTATTATTCTAGTATTCACTTTGATTATTCTCGAAGGCCGCGCGTACCGCCCGAGGCGACGCGGCCCGCACCGGAGACAGGCAATGAAACTGATGCAATTGCATTACGTCGTGGAAGTGGCGCGCCACGGCAACCACATCTCCAATACCGCCGAGGCGCTGCATACCTCCCAGCCCGGCATCAGCAAGCACATCCAGATGCTGGAAGAGGAACTGGGCTTCGAAATCTTCTCGCGCAAGCGCAACCGCATCGCCGGCCTTACCGAGGCCGGGCGCGAGGTGATCGTGATCGCCGAGCGGGTGCTCAACGACGTCAACAACCTGAAGCGCCTGGGCGAGGAGATTTCGGCGCGCGAAGGCGGTTCGCTGACCATCGCAACCACCCATACGCAGGCGCGCTACCTGCTGCCCAAGGTGATCGAAAAATTCATCCGCCGCCACCCCACCGTGCAGATCCGCCTGCGCCAGGGCAACCCGACGGCGGTGTGCGAACTGGTGGAGTCCGGCGAAGCCGACATCGCCATCGGCACCGAGAGCCAGCGCCAGTTTCCCGACCTGGTGCGCTATGAATGCTATGAGCTCGACCGCAGCATCATCACCAAGGTCGGGCACCCGTTGCAAAAAATCCGCAGGCCGACCCTGCAGGATGTCGCCAAGTACCCGATCATCACCTACGACCCCGCCTACAGCGGGCGCTGGAAGGTAATGGGCGCCTTTCGCGCGGCGGGCATCGAGCCGAACATCGTCTTCGGCGCCGTCGATGCGGACGTGAGCAAGACTTATGTCGATCTCGGCCTGGGCATCGCCGTGATGACCACCGTGGCCTTCGACAAGGCGCGGGACACCACCCTGGCGGCGAAGAGCGCCAGCCACCTGTTTCCCCCTTCCACCGTCTATCTCTCCCTGCGCGCCAAAAGCTACCTGCGCCACTACACCTACGACTTCATCCAGTACTTCGCGCCCAGGCTGACACGCGAAGTGGTGGACGCTTCACTCTAGGGCGCTTTAGTCGGACTTGATTTTCGCCGCCGCCACCACCTGCTTCCAGCGCCGGCTGTCCTCGGCCAGCAGATTGCCCAGTTCGGCGGGGGTGGAGGGACTGACGGTAGCGCCCAGCGCCTCCATGCGCTGCTTCACCGCCGGCTCGGCCAGCACGGTATCGATCGCCTTGGCCAGCTTGTCGATGATCGCCTGCGGCGTGCCCGCGGGCGCCACCACGGCGGACCAGGACGACATTTCCAGTTGCGGGTAGCCCAGCTCGCGCGCCGTCGGCACATTCGGAATCGAGGCCTGGCGCTTCGGCGAGCTGACGGCGAAGGCAGTGAGCCTGCCCGCGTTTATGTATTGGGCCGAAGAGGCGACCTGGTCGAACATCACGCCCACATTGCCGCCAAGCACGTCGGTCAGCGCCGGGCCGTTGCCCTTGTAAGGAATGTGGACCAGGTCGGTTCCGGTGAAATGCTTGAACAGCTCGCCGCCCATGTGGGTCGAACTGCCGTTGCCGCCGGAAGCGTAGGAAAGCTTGCCGGGATTCTTTTTCGCGTAGTCGATCAGCTCCTTTAGCGACTTGAGGCCGGTGGACGGATGGGCCTCGATCACCAGCGCGGTGTCGAACACCTTGGCCACCGGCGTCAGGTCGCGCTCGACTACGAAGGGCATCTTGGCGTAGATGAAGGGGTTGATGGTCATAGTACCCATCGCCGCGAACAGGATGCTGTAGCCATCCGGCGCCGATTTGGCGATGTTGTCGGCGCCGATGTTGCCATTGGCGCCGGGCCGGTTATCCACCACCACTGGTTGCCTGAAATAGGCGGTCAACCCGTCGGCCAGCACGCGCGCGCCGGCGTCCCCTGCGCCACCCGGCGGAAAAGGCATCACCATGCGCACCGGGCGCGAGGGATACGGCTCCTGGGCCTGCGCCGCAAGCGCGCACGCAGCGGCAAGCAGGCCGCCGCAGACGGCCAGACGTCTCAAATTCCTCACGGCAAATCCTCTTGCAGTCATTCCGGTTTTATTTTGGCTTGCGCCACCACCAGCTTCCAGCGCGCGCTCTCCTCCTGCAGCACACGCGCGAGACCGGCGGGGTCGGTGACGCTGACCGTCGCGCCCAGGCCCTCCAGGCGCTGCCTGACGGCCGGCTGCGCCAACACCTCGGCCAGCGCCTTGGCCAGCTTGTCGATGACCGGGGCCGGCGTGCCGGCGGGCACCATCACCGCCTGCCAGGCAGACATCTCCAGTTGACGGTAGCCAAGTTCGCCCACCGTGGGCACATTGGGCAGCAGAGGCTGGCGCGCGCCGGAGGTGACGGCGAGCGCAGTCAGCCTGCCGGAAGCGATATGCTGGGCCGAGGACACCACCTGGTCGAACATCAGGCTGACCGCGCCGCCCAGCACGTCGGCCAGCGCGGGGCCGTTGCCCTTGTAGGGCACATGCAGCAGGTCGGTATGGGTGGCGTTCTTGAACAGCTCGCCCATCATGTGGGTGGAGCTGCCGTTGCCGCCGGAGGCAAAGCTGAGCTTGCCGGGGTTCTTTTTCGCGTAGGCGATCAGGTCGCCCAGGGTCTTGAAGCCCATGCCGGGATTGGCCTCGATCACCAGCGCGGTATCGAATATCTTGGCCACCGGCGCCATGTCGCGATCCACCGAAAACGAGGCCTTGGCGTAAATGTAGGGGTTGATCGTAAGCGTGCTCATCGGCGCGAACATGATGCTGTAGCCGTCGGGCGCCGACTTGGCGAGATTCTCCGCGCCGATGTTGCCGTTGGCGCCCGGGCGGTTGTCGATTATCACCGGCTGCTTAAGCACGCCGGCAAGCGCCTCGGAGACGATGCGCGCGCCGAGGTCGGCCGCCCCCGCCGGCGGAAACGGCACCACCATGCGCACCGGATGGTCGGGATAGGCCAGGGCGTGCGCGCTGCCGGCGGTGCAAAGCCAGGCGAGTGCCAACAAGCCGGCACGCCAGGCGGCGCGCATCGACGAAAATGCGAAAACTGAAGGGCGCCGCACAACTGGCCACTTGAGGTCGTTCATTGAAGCCTTGTCTCCTGCGCGCCTCAATCGGGTTGTTGCCCCGGAATCTTTGCGGAATCGGGCGGGCGCGTAAGCCGAAGCTACAAGATGCGGCTCATTACATAAAATAATATTTGGGAATCTTTCCATCGCAAAAAGGAATACCCGTTGCCGCTATGCGCGAATTTCATACTGGAATGCCGAAAAGTTATTTTATGTAATGACGAGTGCGCAGTAAGTTAGGCGCCTCGCCGCACAGGCGCAAGGAGACAAACATGCAAAAACACCAGATGCTGATCGACGGCGAATGGGTGGCCGCCCAAAAAGGCGAATACTTCGAGTCCTTCAACCCCTTCACCGGGGAGCCCTGGGCGCTGATTCCGCGCGCCGGCGCCGCCGACGTCGAACTGGCAGTTGCAGCGGCGCGCAACGCTTTCAAAAATCCGGCCTGGCGCGGCATCAGCGCCAGCGCGCGCGGCGCGCTCCTGCGCCGCCTGGGCGACCTGGTCGCCCGCGACGCCGAAAAGCTCGGCATCCTGGAGACCCGCGACAACGGCAAATTGATCAGCGAAATGGGTGCGCAGACTCGCTACATGCCGCAGTGGTATTACTACTTTGGCGGCCTGGCCGACAAGATGGAAGGCCGCGTGATCCCGATCGACAAGGCCGGCTGCTTCAACTTCACGCTCGAAGAGCCGCTGGGCGTGGTCGCCGCGATCACGCCGTGGAACTCGCCGCTGATGCTCGCCACCTGGAAACTGGCGCCCGCTCTGGCTGCCGGTAACACCGTGGTGTGGAAGCCCTCCGAACACTCTTCGGTCTCCGCGCTGGAATTCGGCAAGCTGTTCGCCGAGGCCGGCTTTCCCCCCGGCGTGGTCAACATCCTCACCGGTTTCGGCAACGAGGTCGGCACGCCACTGATCGCCCATAACGACGTCGCCAAGGTGGCCTTCACTGGGGGCGACCGCACCGGCCAGGCGGTCTACGAGCAGGCGGCGCGCGGCATCAAGAAGGTCACGCTCGAACTGGGCGGGAAATCAGCCAACATCGTCTTCGGCGACGCCAACCTGGACAACGCCGTCAAGGGCGTAGTCTCTGGCATATTCGCCGCCACCGGCCAGACCTGCATCGCCGGTTCACGCGCGCTGGTGGAACGCTCGGTGCACGACGAATTCGTCCGTCGCCTGGTCGATTTCGCCCGCACCGCGAAAATGGGCGACCCGCTCGACCCCGGCACCCAGGTCGGCCCGATCACCACCAAGCCGCAATACGCCAAGGTGCTGGAGTACATCCAGATCGCCAAGGACGAAGGCGCGAAATGCGCCCTTGGCGGCACCGCTGCCAGCCGGCCCGAGTGCGGCAGCGGCTGGTTTGTCGAACCGACCATTTTCACCGGGGTGGACCCGAAGATGCGCATCGCACAAGAGGAAGTCTTCGGCCCGGTGCTGTCGGTTATTCCTTTCGACGGCGAGGAACAGGCAGTGGCCATCGCCAACGACACGCAATACGGCCTGGCCGCGGGCCTGTGGACCGAAAACATGGGCCGCGCCATCCGCATGTCGCAGACCCTGGAGGCCGGCACGGTGTGGATCAACACCTACCGCGCCACCAGCTATATGTCGCCCTTCGGCGGCTACAAACGCTCCGGCATCGGCCGCGAAAGCGGCCTGTCCGCAATGCGCGAATACCTGCAGGAAAAAAGCGTCTGGATCGACACCAGCGGCAACGTGCCCAATCCCTTTGTGATGCGCTGACCGTTTGCCAAGCCCCCCTTAGCCCTCCTGCGCCGGCAGGCGCACGGAGGCTACCTTTTGCGGCGGCCCGGCGTGCTTGGTCAGCAGGTTCTCATCGAAGTCCAGGCCCAGCCCCGGCGCCGTCGGCAGGTCGATGTAGCCATTCACGGGCTTCAACTGCGCCGGGCAGATCTTGTCGGCGAATTCGGCGAACGGCAGGTAGTACTCCGTCAGCGTAAAGTTCGGCATGGTCGCGCCCGCGTGTACGGTGGCCGACAACGCCACCGTGGTCGAGTTGAAGTTGTGCGGTGAGACCGCCACCATCTCCGGCTCGGCCATCGCCGCGATTTCCTTCAACTCGAGAATGCCGCCGACGTTGCAGATGTCCGGGTTGATGATGTCGGCCGCGCGCTTGCGGAACAGGTCGCGGAAGGCCGACTTGCCGTATAGCGCCTCACCCGACACCAGCGGGATGTTGACGGCGGCGCGCACCTCGGCCAGCGCATCCATGTTCTCCACCGGGCAGGGTTCCTCGTACCAGTAGGGTTTGAACTGCTCCAGCGCGCGTCCCATGCGGATGGCGTTGGCCGGCGGCAGCCGTCGCAGCACGTCCACCAGGATGTCGATGCCGGGGCCCACCGCCTTGCGCACGGCGCCCACCGCCGCGACCAGGTGGTCCTCATGCGCCGTCGGCACATAGGTGCGCCAGGGACTTGGCATGGGCGAGAGCTTGATCGCGGTATAGCCCTTTTCCACCACCGCCTCGGCGGCGCGGGCGAACTCGTCCGGCCTCTTGCAATGGTCGCTCCAGCCATTGGCGTACACGCGCACCTTGCCGCGGCAGGCGCCGCCCAGCAGGTTGTACACCGGCTGCTTGCAGGCTTTGCCGGCGATGTCCCACATTGCCTGCTCGATGCCGCTTTGCGCGCAGTAAAGCTCGAAGGAGGAGCGGCGCTGCGCGTAGTCGTCGTACACCACCTGGGTGAAATGCTTGATGTCGAAGGGGCTGCGGCCGATCACCACTTCGCCCAGCTCCATGATCTGCGCGCCGATGGCGCCATCGCGCCCGCGCAGCGTATAAGCCTCGCCCCAGCCGTGGATGCCGGCATCGGTCTCGACCTTGACGAACAGCCAGTTGCGGCCGCGAAAGCCGGGATCGACGGAAAAGTATTTGACGGCGGTGATTTTCACAAAAACTCCTGAGGCAGTAACAAGCGCAAGCAGCATGTGCCGCTGGTACCAGTCGCAGGCGGCATGAGCGCTGCGTACATCCGCCATTTTCTCATGCGCATGGCCGCCGGTGCAGCCCCGAAGCTGCATGCACGCCATTCGGCCAGGGACGATGAGAGGTAAAATCGCTCACTCGGCTGCAAGGCAAAAAATTCAGTGAACAACGCGCAACTCCTGCAACGCAGCCTCGCCGCTGTGTGGCACCCCTGCACCCAGATGAAGGCGCACGAACGCCTGCCGCTGGTGCCGATCTCCCGCGGCGAAGGCGCCTGGCTGATCGACACCGACGGCAAGCGCTATCTGGACGCTGTCAGCTCCTGGTGGGTCAACCTGTTCGGCCACGCCAACCCGCGCATCAATGCAGCCCTGCGCGACCAGTTGGAGAAACTCGAGCATGTGATGCTCGCCGGCTTCACCCACGGCCCGGTGGTCGAATTGTCCGAACGCCTCTCCGCTCTAACCGGCGGCGCGCTGGGCCATTGCTTCTATGCCTCGGACGGCGCTTCCGCCACCGAGATCGCGCTGAAGATGAGCCAGCACTATTGGCGCAACAGCGGAAAGTCGGACAAGCATCGCTACGTCGGCATCGCCGGCGGCTACCACGGCGAGACGGTGGGCGCGCTTGCCGTCACCGATGTCGCGCTGTTCCGCGAAGCCTACGCGCCGCTGCTGCGCCCCGGCATCACCATGCCCAGCCCGGATGCGCGCCTGGCCGCGCCCGGCGAATCCGCCGCCGACTACGCACGCCGCTGTGCGGCAGCACTCGACGCCTGCCTGGCCGAGCGCCATGCCGAGATCGCCGCGGTAATCGTCGAGCCGCTGGTGCAGTGCGCCGCCGGCATGGCGATGCACGACCCGGAATACCTGCGCGCCGTGCGCGCGGCTTGCGATCGTCACGGCGTACACCTGATCGCCGACGAAATCGCCGTCGGCTGCGGACGCACCGGTACTTTCCTCGCTTGCGAGCAGCCCGGCGTGCTGCCGGATTTCCTCTGTCTCTCCAAAGGCATCAGCGGCGGCTACCTGCCGCTTTCCGTCGTGCTCTCGACCGACCACGTGTACCAGGCCTTCTACGCGGACGAAACCGCGCGCGGCTTTTTGCACTCGCATTCCTATACCGGCAACCCGCTGGCCTGCCGCGCGGCGCTGGCGACGCTGGACATTTTTTCATCGGACAACGTGCTGACGGCCAATCGGCAGCGCGCCGCCTTTCTTAACACCGAAGCGCAGGCACTGATGCAACACCCGCGCGTGCGCCACTGGCGCCAGCGCGGCATGATCTGGGCCTTCGACGTCGCCGATGCCGACCCGCGTTTCGCCCAGCGCATGTTTGCCGCCTCGCTCGAACAAGGCCTGTTGCTGCGGCCGATCGGAAACACCGTCTATTTCATGCCCCCCTATGTGATCGACGAAGAGCAGACTGCCTTCCTGCTCAAAGGTACGCAAGCCGCGCTCGACGCCGCGCTGGAGAGCCGCGCATGAGCGCCGCCGACCTGCAATCCGAACTCGACACCTTGCGCGAGCAGGCGTTGCTGCGCACCCGCCGCGTGGTGCAAAGCGTCTGCGGCCCGCGCGTGATGGTCGGCGGGCGCGAACTCCTTGCCTTCGCCAGCAACGACTATCTCGGCCTCGCCGCCGACCCGGCGTTGATCGCCGCCGCCTGCGCCGGCGCGCAGCGCTGGGGCGTGGGCGCCGGCGCGGCACATCTGGTCAGCGGCCATTACAGCGCGCACGAGTCGCTCGAAGCGCGCCTCGCCAGCCATGTCGGTCTGCCGGCGGCGCTCTATTTTCCGACCGGCTACATGGCCAATATCGGCGTCATCACCGCGCTGGCCGGCGCCGGCGACGCGGTGTTTTCCGATGCCCTCAACCACGCTTCGATCATCGACGGCGTGCGCCTCTCCGGCGCCGAGCGCCATATCTACCCTCACCTTGATCTGGCCGTGCTCGAGGCTGCGCTGGCAGCCAGCCGCGCCCGCCGCAAGCTGGTTGTAAGCGATGCGGTATTCAGCATGGACGGGGACCTAGCCCCCCTGCCCGAATTGCTGGCCCTGTGCGAGCGTCACAACGCCTGGCTGGCGGCGGACGACGCCCACGGCTTCGGCGTGCTCGGCACGCAGGGTCGCGGCAGCCTGTCGCACTGGAATATCGATCCTTCCCGCGCCGCGCAGCGCATGGTCTACATCGGCACCCTCGGCAAGGCCGCCGGCGTCTCGGGCGCATTTGCCGCCGGCGCGCCGCAGACCATCGAGTGGCTGCTGCAGCGCGCGCGCACCTACGTATTCACTACCGGCACACCCGCGCTGCTGGCGGTCGCGACCGAAGCAAGCATCGGCCTGATCGAAGCCGGCGATGAGCGGCGCGCGCATTTGCGTAAACTGATCGCCCGGCTGCGCGGCGGCATGCAAGGGCGGCGCTGGAAACTCCTGGACTCGCAAACGCCGATCCAGCCGCTGATCCTCGGAGAAAACCAGGAAGCGCTGCGCGTCGCTGCCGGCCTGCTTGAAATGGGCTTGTGGGCCCCGGCAATCCGCCCGCCCACCGTGCCCGCGGGAACCGCACGCTTGCGCATCACGCTCTCGGCCGCGCACAGCGAAGCCGATGTCGATCGCCTGCTCGGCGCGCTGCGCGAGCTCGAATAGCCATGGTCGCCGCGCCAAGCTTTTCCTGCTTCGTCACCGGTACCGACACCGGTGTCGGCAAGAGCCTGGTCGCCGCCGCATTGCTGCACGCCTGTCGCGCCCGCGGGTTCACCACCGTCGGTATGAAGCCGGTGGCCGCCGGTTGCGAATTGATCGAAGGCGAATGGCGCAATGAAGATGTCGAGGCGCTGATCGCCGCCTCCAGCATCAGCGCGCCACGCGAGTTGGTCAACCCCTATTTGTTCAACGCGGCGATCGCCCCGCATATCGCCGCAACGGACGCCAGCGTGACGATTTCGGGCACCCACATCGCGCAGTGCTACGCCCGTCTCGCCGAACTGGCGCAAGCAGTGATAGTCGAAGGCGCGGGCGGCTTTCTGGTGCCGTTGAATGCCAGCGAAGACATGGGTCACCTGGCGCAGGCACTTAGGCTACCGGTGGTGCTGGTAGTCGGCATGCGCCTCGGCTGCCTGAACCATGCCATGCTCACCGCCGAAGCCATCCATGCGCGCGGGCTCACGCTCACCGGCTGGGTCGCCAACCGCATCGACCCGGAAATGCCGCGCTTCGAAGAAAATCTTGCCACCCTCCAAACGGCGCTGCCGGCGCCGCTGCTTGGCACCCTGCCCTTTTTCCAGCAACCGGACGCGCATGCCGCTGCCGCCTGCCTGACGCTGCCCGCATGAGCCAACAGTCCGCGCCAATAAAGCCGATAACCGGGTGCCGGGCACCGCTGGGCGATAATCACGGCCCGCGCAAGGCCTGAACCTGTTGCGCACCGCAGGGCGCGCAACAGCGTCCACGACAGCATGGATACCCCTTAAATGATGAATCGCCATTTCCGGGCAACGCCCTCGCCTTCTTTCCTGTTCCGCCTGGCTGCCACGCTGGCGCTGGCCCTGCCGCTTGCCGCGCTGGCCCAGGCTTACCCCGACAAACCGATCCGCCTGATCGTCCCCTTCGCCCCCGGCGGCGGCAACGACACCGTGGCCCGCGCCATCACCCAACAGTTCTCCAACACGCTGGGCCAGCAGGTCTACGTCGACAATCGCCCCGGCGCCGGCGGCGTGGTCGGCGCCGAGCAGGCCGCGCATGCGCCAGGCGACGGCTACACCTTGTTCCTCGGCGGCGTCGGTAGCCATGCAGTAAACCCCAACCTGCACCCGCACCTGTCCTACGACCCGGTGAAGGACTTCGCGCCGATCATCCTGATCGCCTCCGCTCCCTCGGTGCTGGTGGTCTACCCTTCCGTTGCGGCCAAGACCATCCAGGAATTCACCGCGCTAGCGAAATCGCAGCCGGGCAAGCTCACCTATGCGTCGAACGGCAACGGCAGCTCCGCCCACCTCGCCGCGGCGATGTTCGAATCCATGGCAGGCGTGCAGATGCTGCATGTGCCCTACAAGGGCCTGGCGCCTGCGCTCTCCGACTTGCTCGCCGGCCAGGTCAACTCGATGTTCAGCAGCATGGTGGCGATCATCCCGCAGATCAAGGCCGGCAAGCTGCGCGCCCTGGCCGTCACCGGCAAGAAGCGCTCGCCGCTGTTGCCGGAGACTCCCACCGTTGCCGAATCCGGCCTGCCCGGTTACGAAGCCGGCTCCTGGTATGGCCTGCTCGCTCCGGCAGGCACCCCGCGCGAGCGCGTGATGAAAATCAATGCCGAGTCGAACAAGGCCCTGGCCAACCCGGCGGTGCGCAACACGCTGGCCAACGAAGGCTCGGACATCATCGGCGGCAGCCCGGAGGACTTCGCCAATCACATCCGCACGGAAATCGCGCGCATGGGCAAGGTGATCCGCGACGGCCACATCAAGATGGCGGAATGAACGGCGTGTAAACAACGGCGGCTGCAAAAAACCCCGCGTAGCTGTATTTAAATACATTACAATGGAAAGACTGAATATAAAGCCAGTCTTCCCATGGACCTCGCCACGGCGCCAGCGCGACTTTCAGTCTCGCATCTCGATGACCTGAATCCGGGCCAGCGCGCCGCCGCCAGCCATGGCATCGCCGACCTGCGCGGCGCGCTTGCCACACCCGTCCCGCCCTTGCTGGTAATCGCCGGCGCCGGCACCGGCAAGACCACCGTATTGGCGCATCGCGTCGCCCACCTGGTGCTCAACGGCGCGCGCCCCGGGCGCATCCTCCTGCTCACCTTCGCCCGGCGCATGGCCGGCGAGATGATCCGCCGCGCCGAAGCCATCTGCACCCGCGCCGCCGGCGCCGCATCCTTACCAAGCAACGCCTTCGAATGGGCCGGCACCTTTCACGCGGTGGGCGCCAAGCTGCTGCGCCTGCACGCCCAAAGCATCGGCCTGAACCCGGACTTTTCCATCCTCGATCGTGGCGATGCCGCCGACCTGATGGACCTGGTGCGCGATGATTTGAAGTTCTCCGAATCGAAAAAACGCTTCCCGAAAAAGGGAACATGTCTCGCGATCTACTCCTACACCGTCAACGCCCGCGCCCCGCTGGCCGACACCCTGCAGCGAGCCTTCCCTTGGTGCGCTGAGTGGGAGAAAGAACTCGGCGCCCTGTTCGGTGGCTACGTTGCAGCTAAGCAAGCGCAGGACGTGCTCGACTATGACGACCTCTTGCTCTACTGGGCGCAAATGATGGCCGCCGATGAAGTCGCGCGCACGGTCGCCGAGCGCTTCGACCACGTATTGGTCGACGAGTACCAGGACACCAACGCCCTGCAGGCCGGCATTCTGTTCGGCCTCTCGCCCCAGGGCCATGGCCTGACGGTGGTCGGCGACGACGCGCAATCGATCTACTCCTTCCGCTCGGCCACGGTGCGCAACATCCTCGACTTTCCCGCCGCCTTCGAGCCGCCCGCCGTCATCCTCAAGCTGGAGCAGAACTACCGCAGCAGCGCGCCCATACTCGAAGCCTGCAACCGCGTCATCGGCCACGCAGCCGAGCGCTTTACCAAAGACCTGTTTTCCAAACGCGCCGGCGGCAACAAGCCGGTGATCGCCATGGTGGCGGACGAGCAGGCGCAGGTGCAGTTCGTCGTCGAACGCATCCTCGCCAACCGCGAAGCCGGCATGGACCTGCGCGACCAGGCCGTGCTGGCGCGCGCCGCCCACCATTCGGCAGCTCTGGAAATCGAGCTGACCCGGCGCAACATTCCCTTCGTCAAGTTCGGCGGCCTGAAATTCCTCGAAGCCGCGCACGTGAAAGACGTGCTGTCCATTTTGCGCTGGGCGGAAAACCCGCGCGACCAGGTCGCGGCATTCCGCGTGCTCAAGCTGGTCCCCGGTATCGGCCCGGCAGTGGCGCGGCGCGCCTTTGAGTCGCTCGGCGCGCGCCCGGACGGCTTCGCCCCCTTTCTCGAATTCCGCCCGCCCGCTGCCGCCGTCGAAGCCTGGGACGGCCTGGTCGCGCTGCTGCTCGAGCTGGCTGCGTCTAAGGAATGGCAAAGCGAAATCGCCCGCCTGCGCCTCTGGTACAACCCCATCCTCGAACTCACCTACGACAGCACGCAAACCCGCCTGAGCGACCTCGACCAGCTAGAGCAGATCGCCCTCTCCCACCGCACCCGCGCCAGCTTCCTCACCGACCTTGCGCTCGACCCGCCCGAGGCCACCGGCGGCGAAGCTGGCGCGCCGGTGAAGGACGAAGACTGGCTGATCGTCTCCACCATCCACAGCGCCAAGGGCCAGGAATGGCGCGCGGTAAGTGTGCTCAACGTGGTCGACGGCTGCATCCCGGTCGATCTTGCCACCGGTACCGAGGAGGAAATCGAGGAAGAGCGCCGCCTGCTGTATGTGGCCATGACCCGCGCCAAGGACGACCTGGTGCTGGTGCAGCCGATGAAATACATGGTGCGCGGCCAGTCGCCCGGCGGCGGCAAGCACATCTACGCGCCGCGCAGCCGCTTCATCCGCGAAGCTGATCTCGAAGCCTTCGAGCGCCTCAGCCCGCGCGCGACAGGCACCGACCCGTCGCAGCCGGCCGCACCACCACCCAAGCCGGTGGACCTGAAATCGGTCATGCGCGAGATGTGGAAATAATTGCCGCCCACCTCGGGCGCGCGGATTGCGTGCAAGGGACACGTGGCGCACAATAAGCTTCACTCAACCTTCACCGGAGCAGGCGATGCGAACACTTTTCGTGGTCCTCGCGGCAAGCCTGGCCCTCACCGGTTGCGCCAAAGACTCCACCGGCCGCAACACCTCGGCCGCCGCCACGCCGCGCGGCCAGGCTTGCATGAGCCAGATGAACCAGGACCGCTCGCGTGGCCGCAGCGCCCCCAACTGGAACCTCTACGACTATTGCATGCGGCATTCCGAAGGCAGCTAAGCCCCGCCCTTGCATGCGCGGGGGCCGGCCGCATCTACCCCTGACCGGCAACCCGCCATCTCTTCGCGCATGGACCTCGTCATCAGCCGCCCCGAAGGCCTGTACTGCCCGCCCGGCGATTTTTATATCGATCCGTGGCGCCCGGTCGAGCGCGCCGTCATCACCCACGGCCACGGCGACCACGCCCGCCCCGGCAGTCGCCACTATCTGGCCGCCGCACCCGGCGAAGGCATCCTGCGCGCGCGCCTGGGCAGCCAGATCGACCTGCAATTACTGCCCTATGGCGAAACCATCGACCATCACGGCATACGCCTGAGCCTGCACCCCGCCGGCCACGTACTCGGCTCGGCGCAAGTGCGTCTCGAACACGGCGGCGAAGTCTGGGTCGCCTCCGGCGACTACAAAACCGAAGCCGACGGCACTTGCGCTCCCTTCGAGCCGGTGCGCTGCGACACCTTCATCACCGAATCCACCTTCGGCCTGCCGATCTACCGCTGGCAGCCGCAGGCCGCGATCTTCGCCGACATCAACGCCTGGTGGCAGGCCAACGCCGCCGCCGGCCGCCCCAGCCTGCTCTATTGCTACGCCTTCGGCAAGGCGCAGCGCATCCTGAGCGGCCTGGATCCTTCCATCGGCCCCATCCTCACCCACGGCGCGATGGACGCGCTCACCGCCGCCTATCGCGCCGCCGGCATCGCCCTGCCCATCACGGAACACGCCACCACCATCACCGACCCCGCCATCCTGCGCTGCGCCCTGGTGCTGGCCCCGCCCTCGGCCGCCGGCACCCCCTGGGTCAAGCGCTTCGGCGAGCATGCCGACGCCTTCGCCAGCGGCTGGATGCAACTGCGCGGCACGCGCCGTCGCCGCGGCGTCGATCGCGGCTTCGTGCTCTCCGATCATGCCGACTGGCCCGGCCTGCAACAGGCGATTTCCGCTACCGGCGCGCAGCGCGTCTTCGTCACCCACGGCAGCGTGCCAGTGCTGGTGCGCTGGCTGGAAGAACACGGCTTGCAGGCGCAGGGCTTCAGCACCGAATACGGCGGCGAGGAAGAAGAGGAGGAAGCCGGCGAGGCGCCAGCCAAAGCGCCGGAGGAAAACGATACAGGCAACCAGTCGGGCTACGACCCCGGCGCGCCCGAAGCCACACCGGATATCCCGGCCTGAGCCCATGAGAGCATTTGTAGATCTTTACATGGCACTCGACGCCACCACCTCCAGCAACGCCAAACTGGCGGCGATGGTCGCCTATTTCCAGGCGGCGCCGCCGGAAGACGCCGCCTGGGCTGCCTACTTTCTCGCCGGAGGCAAGCCGCGCCAACTGGTGCCCAGCAAGGTGATGCGCGACTTCGCCCAGCGCTCGGCGCAAATCCCAGAGTGGCTGTTCGACGAAAGCTACCAGGCGGTGGGCGACCTCGCCGAGACCATCGCCCTACTCTCGCCGCAGCCGGCCGGCGCCAACGCGGGCGGCCTGGCGTTGTGGATGGAACAGAAGCTCCTGCCCCTGCGCGGCCTGCCCCCCGAAGACCTGCTCACGCGCCTGGATACCTCGTGGCGCGAACTGGACACCCCCGGCCGCTTCATCTGCGCCAAGCTGATGACCGGCGCCTTTCGCGTCGGCGTATCGAAGCTGCTGGTCACTCGTGCATTGGCGACGGTCGCCGGCATCGACGCCAAACGGATCGCCGAGCGCATGGTCGGCTACACCGATTTGCGCGCGCGCCCGGATGCGGCGGGCTTCGCCGCGCTGGTCGCGCCCGAATCGGCCGGCGGGCAAGCCCGCGACGGCGCCCAACCCTATCCCTTCTTTCTCGCCCATTCGCTGCAGAGTCCAGTGGAAGACTTCGAAGCGCAGATCGGTCCGGTCAGCAACTGGATGGTGGAATGGAAATGGGACGGCATCCGCGCGCAAATCGTGCGCCGCGGCGGCAGCGCCTGGGTCTGGTCGCGCGGCGAGGAGTTGGTGACAGAGCGCTTTCCCGAACTGGCGCAGCTCGGTGCGCGCCTGCCCGAAGGCACGGTGCTGGACGGCGAAATCGTGGTCTGGCAAGACGACCGCGTGCAGCCCTTCGCCAAGCTGCAGCAGCGCATCGGCCGCAAGACCCTGCCGGCCAAGCTGCTGGCCGACACGCCCGTGGTGCTGCTGGCGTACGACCTGCTCGAATGGCAGGGTACAGACCTGCGCCAACGCCCGCAGGCCGAGCGCCGCGCGCTGCTGGAAAAGTTCTTCGCTGGTTTCGGTGCTGATTATCCAGGCGCGGCGCTGCAGCTGTCGCCCCTGCTGGAAGCGGACGACTGGCAGCACCTCGCCGTCCAGCGCGAAGCCTCGCGCAGCCTGGGTGTCGAAGGCATGATGCTCAAGCACCGGCAGGCGCATTACGGCGTGGGCCGCACCAAGGACGTCGGCACTTGGTGGAAATGGAAAATCGACCCGCATAGCATCGACGCCGTGTTGATCTACGCGCAGCAAGGCCACGGCCGCCGTGCCGGCCTCTATACCGACTACACCTTCGCGGTGTGGGACGCGCCGCCGCAGGCGCCGGAACGCAAGCTTGTGCCCTTTGCCAAAGCCTACTCCGGCCTCACCGACGAAGAGATGGGCAAGGTGGACGCCATCATCCGCCGGACCACCACCGAGAAATTCGGCCCGGTGCGCAGCGTCACGCCCAGCATGGTGTTCGAATTGGGTTTCGAAGGCATTGCAAAAAGTCCGCGTCACAAAAGCGGCATCGCCGTGCGCTTTCCCCGCATGCTGCGTTGGCGCCACGACAAGAAGGTTGAAGAGGCCGACACCCTGGAAACCCTATCAGCCCTGCTGCCCGGCTGAATCGTTTCGACTCAGGGCGCCGACGCCGCCAGCGACGTTTCGCTAGAGGGGGACGCGGAGGCGGACGCGGCTCCCGCCGGCAGGTTGCCGCCCTCGCCTTCCCAGGTTTTGATCTCTTGCGACAAGTCGGCCTTGGCATTGCGCGCCTTGGCGCGCTTGTGCCAGGCGTCGGCGGCAAAGCAGGCTGCCAGGATCAAGCCCGCGGCCGGCAAAAAACGTAGTGAGTTGGTAACCATGGCGCACTCCCGTTGTAATGCAGGCAGTTTACCGCCAGGGGCCGCCACCGTCTGTCCGGCGGCGTCTTACGCCTGGCGAATCATGCCTCGACTTGCACGCCCTTCCAGAAGGCGACAAAGCCCTTGATCTGCGCCGCCGCCTGTGAAGGCTCCGGGTAGTACCACGCGGCGTTCTGGTTTTTCTCGCCGTTGACTTCGACGTTGTAATAGCTCGCCGTACCCTTCCACGGGCATACCGTGTGATGGTCGCTGGCGCGCAGGTAGGCCTTGTTCACCGAAGAGATCGGGAAATAGGTGTTCCCCTCCACCTTGTGAGTGGCTTCGGCCGGCGCTTCGGCGATCACCGCGCCGTTCCAGAGGGCTCTAGGCATGATCTTGCTCCTTCAAGGAAGTTGACTTGCCCGTTCACGCCGCCGCGCCGCAGCGCAGCAGGTGCACACCGAAATTGCCGCGCTCGCCGCCGGCCTCCATCCACTTGCCGATTTCCTGCCAGCCGGCCGCGGCACACAGCTGCGCGAACTTCTGTTCGCCGTATTTGTACGAATTTTCGGTATGGATGCTCTCGCCCGCCTTGAATTGAAAGCGGCTGCCCTGTACCCACACGTCCTGGTCGATCAGGCTCACCAGGTGCATCTCGACGCGGCTTTGCTCGGGGTTGAAGCGCGCCTCGTGACGGAAGTCGCCGAGGCGGAAATTGCCGGAGAGTTCGCGGTTGATGCGCACCAGCAGGTTCAGGTTGAAGGCTGCCGTCACCTTGCGCGCGTCGTCGTAGGCCGGCACCAGGATCTCCGGATCAGTGGTCGAGTCCACGCCGATCAGCATCAGCGAACCCTGCCCCAGCGCATCGCCCGCCTGGCGCAGGAACAGCGTGGCCTCCGGCGGTGTGAAATTGCCGATGGTCGACCCTGGGAAGAAGCCGACGTTCCTGCCGTCGGCCGGCAAGAGCTTGCGCAGCTTGCGCATGTCTTCGGCCTTGCTGAAGTCGGCCACCACGGGCTCGACATGCAATGCCGGAAAGCGTGCCTGCAGGGGCTTGAGCGACTCGTACAAAAACTCCGCCGAAATGTCGATCGGCACGTAGGCGGCCGGCGCCTCCAGGGCTTCCAGCAGCAGCGGGGTCTTGTGACTGGAGCCGCTGCCGAATTCGACCACCGTTGCATGCGCGCCGATCTGCCGCGCGATCTCTCGCGCGCTGCGCTTGAGCGTGCCGATTTCGCTGCGCGTCGGGTAATACTCCTCAAGCCCGGTGATTTCGACAAACAGCTCCGAGCCGCGCAAGTCGTAAAGCCAGGCGCAAGGCAGCGTCTTTTGCGACCGCGACAGACCCTGCAGCACGTCGGCGGCAAAGCGGGCATCGATCTGCGCGTTCGGGCGGCCTGTCTCGTGGGCCTGCATGCGTTGTTGTTTGGTCATGGTCTATCCTCCGCGAGGCGCAGGCCCATGAACTGCCAGCGCTGGTGCGGGTAAAAAAAGTTGCGATAAGTGGCGCGCACATGCCCGGCCGGCGTCGCGCAAGAACCGCCGCGCAACACGAATTGCCCGTTCATGAACTTGCCGTTGTATTCGCCGACCGCGCCGGGCGCGGTGCGAAAACCCGGATAGGCGATGTAGGGGCTGGCAGTCCACTCCCATACATCGCCGTACAACTGCGTGAGCGGCGCCTGCGCATCGTCGGCCGCGGGCTGCGGGCGGAATTTGCCGGAATCGGCAAAATTGCCCGTCACGCTCTGGCTCGCGGCCGCCGCTTCCCACTCGAATTCGGTCGGCAAACGCTTGCCTGCCCAGCGCGCATAGGCATCGGCCTCGAAAAACGAGACGTGGCACACCGGCGCTTCGGGCGCCAGGGGCTGTTCGCCTGCCAGCGTCATCTGCGTCCATGCCCCATCGCGGTTCTCCCAGTACATGGGCGCGTTCCATTGCTCGGCCTGCACCGTGCGCCAGCCGTCGGAGAGCCACAAGCGCGGGTCGGTGTAACCGCCATCACGGATGAATTCGCACCACTCCCGGTTGGTCACCAGGTGGGTCGACAGCGCGTGCGGCTGCAGCAGGGTACGGTGGCGCGGCGTCTCGCAATCGAAATTGAAGCCGTCGCCGGCGTGGCCAACCTCGACGATGCCGCCGTCGGAAGCGACCCATCCCGGACGCTGCACCGCGCTCAAGGGCGTGCCGGCCGCCACAGGGCGATAGGCCGGCCTGAGCGGATTTTGCGCGAACAGGTGCAACAAATCGGTCAGCAGCAATTCCTGGTGTTGCTGTTCGTGATGCACGCCCAGCTCCACCAGTTGCGCCGCCGCCTCAGGCAGCCCGGTTTGCAGCAGCGGAAACAGCGCCGCATCGACATGCTCACGATACGCCAGCACCTCGCCCAAGGTCGGGCGCGTCAGCATGCCGCGGCGCGGGCGCGGATGGCGCGGGCCGACAGCTTCGTAATACGAATTGAACAGGTAGCGAAAGCGCTCGTCGTGCGGCTGATAGCCGGGCGCATGGGCGCCGAGGATGAACTCCTCGAAAAACCAGGTGGTGTGCGCCAGATGCCATTTCGCCGGACTGGCATCGTCCATCGATTGCACCGTAGCGTCGGCATCGCTCAAACCCTTGACCAGGGCCAGACTCTGCTGCCTGCAGTCGGCAAAAAAGCGCGCCAGCCCAGCCGGGTCGGCCGCCTTGCTCTGCTTGCGTTCGGGATCCATCGTACTCCAGTCGGCGAAGATGCAGGTTCAGCATAAGCAAGCGTGGTGCCCATCGGCCATACGTATTTGCACGCACTGCGCAGCTTCGGCGCAAACAACCGAAGTCCGGCTATCCTAGCATCGCCGCGAATAAGCGTCGCTGCCCAGCCCCGGTTCACCCTACCAGTCGGTTTTACCGGGGCAGGTAAACCTTGCGCGCAATGTAGGATCATTTCAGCCAATCCGCTGTTCGCGCCGTCGATCCCAAATTTGGCCGGATTGCGCCACATCAAGAGGATAAGCGGAATTTTTGACATTTTGTTAAAACGCTGGATTTTTGGAAGTTCGGCCCGATAAGAGCAGTAGGCAAATAGGACACGACCCGTCCGGCATTGCCGCACGGTCGCCCGCTGGCCCCAACAGTGCGTGCCGCCCTCCCGCCATAAAGAAGAAATGTTGCAAAGACATAGATGCCTGTTGACCGCCCCGCGCGTGCGCCGCGTGGTGCTGGGACTGGCCAGCCTCTTGCTGTTGCTGGTGGCAGCGGCATTTTCCTGGCTTTCCTGGCAGCGCGAACAGGCGGACCAGTTGCGCACCCAGCAGGGCTTGGTGGAAATCGGCGCCCAGGCCCTGGACGCTTATTTTCTCGGCCTGGAGCGCGACATGGCCGCGCTTGGCCGCCAGATCATGGCCGCGCCCGACCCGCGCGGCATCGGCCCGTTGCTGGAAAGCTTCCAGCGCGGCAATCCGGACCTGAACATCGCCATCCTGACCCGCCCCGACGGCCAGATCCTCGCCGCCAGCCTGAAGCCGCAAGGCGGGGCACTGCCCAGCCTGGCCGAAACCGCCTCCTTCGTCGACGCGCGCAAAAGCCTGGAGCGCGGCAACTCCCTGGTGATCAGCCGCTCCTTCTACGGCCCGCTGTCGGGCGACTGGACCACGCCCCTGCGCTACGCCCTGCGCGACCGCGACGGCAAGCTGGTCTACCTCCTCGGCGTCGGCCTGCCCCTGTCGAAGACCCTGAGCTTCTGGAAGGATGCGCCGATCCCGCCGAATGCCGCGCTGGCGCTGATGCGCGACGACGGCTTCGTGGTGGCGCGCCACCCGGCGGCCAGCGGCGAAAGCGCCGAGCGCCTCTATTCCCGCCCGCTGATCGGCGCCCTGACGCAATACCTGGCAGACAACGGTTATCCACGCAACGGCGTGGCCCTGAGCGACGGCAGCCTCGGCGGCGAACACACCGGCTCGACCCTGGTGTTCCGCCGCCTGGCGCACTATCCGCTGACCTTTTATTTCCGCAATCCGCGCAGCAACCTGATCGCCGCGTGGTGGCAGGACGTCTGGTTCGACTTTCTCCTGCTCGGCCTGATGTTCGCCGGCGGCGCGGCGATCTACTGGTGGTCGGCGCGGCGCCAGGCGCGTTGGGATGAGGAACGCTCGCAGCGCATCGAAGACCTGGAAACCGCCAACCAGGAACTGGCCTCCTTCACCTACGCCATTTCGCACGACCTGCGCGCGCCCTTGCGCGCAATCGACAGCTACACCGCGCTGCATATGGAAGAACTGGCGGCCCGCCTGCCGCAGGCCGATGTCCACCTGCTGGAACGGGTGCGCGAAAACACCATGCGCATGGGCAAGCTGATCGACGGCCTGCTCGATTTTTCGCGCCAGTCGCAGGTGGCTCTGAACATCCGCCGCGTCGACATCCACGCCCTGGTGCTATCGGTGCTGCGCGAGGAAATGCCGGCAGGCTCGAATATCAAGGTGCATCTGGACGCCATGCCGGACCGCCACGGCGACCCGGTGCTGCTGCGCAAAGTGTGGAAAAACCTGATCGCCAACGCGGTGAAATACAGCGCCCGCGCCTCCTGGCCGCGAATCGAGATTGGTTATGAAGACGGCGCTTATTTCGTACGCGACAACGGCGCCGGTTTCGACATGGCGCATGCGGCCCGGCTGTTCGGCGTCTTCAGCCGCCTGCACCACGACACCGAGTTCGACGGCACCGGCGTCGGCCTGGCCATCGTACGCCGCATCATCGAGCGCCACGGCGGCCACATCTGGGCCAACGGCGAGCCCGGCAAGGGCGCCGAATTCCGTTTCGCCCTGGTCGACCAGCGTTCCTAGCCTGCTTTCGGTGCCAGGCCGCCGCCGAGAAACAACTGGCCGATGCGCGGGTCGGCGAGAACGTTCGCCGCGGTATCTTCGATGCGCGTCTCGCCGGTCTCCAGCACGATGCCGCGGTCCGACATCTGCAGCGCGCTACGTGCGTTCTGCTCGACCATCAGGATGGTGACGCCCTTGTCGCGCAGGCCGGCGAGAATACCGAAAGTCTCCTGCACCAGCAGCGGCGAGAGGCCGATCGAAGGCTCGTCGATCAGCACCAGCCTGGGGTCGAGCAGCAGGCCGCGCGCGATCTCCAGCAGCTTCTGTTGTCCCCCCGAAAGCGTGGAGGCCTGCGCATCGGCCTTGTGCCTGAGCATCGGAAAGCGTTGCATCACGCCCTCGATGCGCGCCTGCAGGTCGATGCCCCGGCCGGCGGCGACGCCGCCCAGTTCCAGGTTGTGCCGCACCGACAACTCGGGAAAAATGTTGCGCCCCTGCGGCACGTAGCAGATGCCGGCTTCCAGCAGGCGGCGCTGCTGCCAGCCGGTGATGTCACAGCCGTCGAACAATATCCTGCCGCTTTGCGGCTTCAGCAGGCCGAACACCGCCTTGAACACGGTGGACTTGCCGGCGCCGTTCGGCCCGATGATGGTGGTAATCGCGCCGCGCGCCACCTTGAAGCTGGCGCCCTTGAGCACCATCATCTTGCCGTAGCCGGCGACGACGCCCTGCAGTTCGAGGATATGTCCGGTTGCCAACTCAGTTGCCAAGATAAGCCTCGATCACCTGCCGGTTGCCGCGCACTTCTTCCGGCGTGCCGGCGGCGATGATTCGCCCCTCGGCCAGCACCAGGATGCGGGTGCACAGCGACATGACGAACTCCATGTTGTGTTCGATCACCACAAAGGTGGCGTTCTGCTCGCGGTTGATCGCCAGCAGGCGCTCGCGCAGGTCGGCCAGCATGGTCAGGTTCACTCCGCCGGCGGGCTCGTCAAGCAGCACCAGGCGCGGGCCCGACATGAAGGCCATCGCCGCATCCAGCAGCTTTTGCTGGCCGTAGGAAAGGCCGCCGGCCTTCTCATCGGCCAGGTGGCCAAGGCGAAAGAACTCGATCATGCGCTCGGCAGCGTCGGTGAGGCCGGCGTCGCCGCGCCCGACCAGGCGCGACCACATCGTGCCTTGGTGTTCCTGCCCGGCGAGGATCAGGTTTTCACGCACCGAAAGTTGCGGAAAAACCTGCAGCAACTGGAAGGTGCGGGAAACACCCAGGCGGTTCAGGTCGCAAGGGCGCATGCCGGTGACGGCACGGCCATCCACATGCACCGAACCCGCGCTCGGCTGCAACTGCCCGAGGATGCAGTTGAACAGCGTCGACTTGCCCGAGCCGTTCGGCCCGATGATGCCGAGAATCTCGCCCTCGTTCAACTCGAACGAAACATCTTCGACGGCGCTGATGCCACCGAAGCGTTTGGACAGGCCGCGTACTTCCAGCACTTGGGTCATGGCGCCGCCTTTGCCGCAGCCCGCGCAACGGGTTCCTTGCGCGCCGGCTTGAGCAGGCGCTCCGCCAGCCCGAGCAGGCCCGAGGGGCACACCACCATCAGCAGCATCACCGCCACGGCATAGATAATCAGGTACAGGCTATCGGTGACGCGTAGCCATTCCGGCAACAGCACGGAAACAATAGCGCCGAGATACGGCCCGAAAAAGTAACCGGAGCCGCCAACGATCACCATCAGCAGCAGGTTCAGCGACAGGCCGAGCGCGAACGGCGTCGGGTCGATGTACTCTACCAGCGGCGCGTACAGCGCGCCTGCCACCCCGCCGAGCGCCGAACCAATCGCAAAGGCCATCAGCGTATAGCGCCGCGTATCCACCCCCAGCGAGGAAGCACGCAGCGGATTTTCACGCAACGCCATGAAGGCACGCCCCCATGGCGAACGCACCAAACGCCAGGTGAGCCAGGAGACCACGGCCAACACGAACAGGCATAAATAGTAAAAAGCCGGCCCGCCCTTGGTCGACCAACCGAACAGGCTCGGCCGCGGTATGCCGCTGATGCCATATGTGCCGCCGGTCCATTTTTCCTCATTACGCAGCACCAGGTACACCAGCGTGGTGAACGCCAGCGTGACAAAGGCGAGGTAGTGATGCTGCACCCGCAACGCCGGATAGCCGAGCAGCCAGCCGATCGCGAAACACAATACCGCCGCCAGCGCGAACGCCCCGCCGAACGGCCAGCCGAATTTGGCGGTGAGAATCGCCGAGCAATACGCACCGATGCCGACAAAGGCAGCCTGCGCCAGCGAAATCTGTCCGGCGTAACCCAGGGTCAGGTTCAGGCCGATGGCGGCGATGCTCATCACCGCCCACATGCTGATGAGATAGACGCCGTGCGGCTTCAGCCCCATGGGCGCGACAATCAACGCAATCGCGACCAGTGCGAGGAAGACAGCACCGGGGCGGCCGGCCAACCTCATACCGAACGCTCCTCGGCGCGCCCCAGCAGGCCCTGCGGGCGAAACAAGATCACAGCAATCAACAGGAATAGCGGAATCGCCCCGCGATACTGCGTCGATATATACGAAGCCGCCAGGTTATCCACCACGCCCAACAGGAGGCCCCCGGCAATCGCCCCGCGCACCTGGTTGAAGCCGCCGACAATCGCCGCGATAAACGCCGCCATGCCCAGCGTCTCGCCGTTGCTGAACTTGGCCAGGTAGATCGGGCTGATCAAAAACGAAGCCAGCGCCACCAGCGCCGCGTTGATCAAAAACGTATAAAGAATCATCCGTTCGACCCGCACGCCGAGAATGCGCGCCAGCGCCGGGTTCTGCGCGGTCGCCTGCATGCAGCGCCCGGTACGGGTGCGCGCCAGGAACCATTGCAGCGCCAGCACTGCCGTCACCGCGACGACGATGATCACCAGGTTTTGCACCGAGATCACCGCCCCCCCAATCTCAAGATTGTCGTTGGACCACAGCGCCGGAAACGGCTGGGCTTCGGCCGCGTACCAGGTCTTCACGCCCTCCTTGAAGAACAAGGCCAGCGCGATGGTGGAGATCACCAGTGGCAGCACGCCATGCCGCAGCATCGGGTCCACCAGCAGGACTTTGAACAGCACGCCGAGCACGATCAGCGACAGCAACAGGCCCACCACGATCGCCAGCCAGAAAGGCATGCCGCCGAACTTCATCGCCCCCAGCACGAAAAACGCCGGCAGCATGACGAACTCGCCCTGCGCGAAATTGATGGTCTGCGAGGTCTGCCACAGCAGCATGAAGCCTACCGCCACCAGCGCATAGATCGCGCCGGTGGCCAGGCCGGAAATCAGAATTTGCAGCAATGCCATGCGGGAAGTGCCTTCAACGCGCTGGTTTCAATCGGCTGCCCGCAGGGAAACCCGGCTTACTTGCCCAGCTTGGGCAGGGTCGCGGTGACCTTCTGCTTGCCATCGACCACTTCGGCGAGGAAGCTGATGCGGTCGATATCGCCCTTGTCGTCCCAGCTCGTTTCGATGAGGATACCCGGCTCCATCGCCGGCGTGATCGTCAGGCCATGCATGGTCTTGGCGAACAGCTTGCGGTCGAACTTGCCGATCTTGGTGGTCACGTACTTGATCGCGTAGACCGCCGTATAGCCCTTGATGCCGTTGTGGTCGGGCACATAGCCGAAGCGCTTGCTGAACTTGGCCTTGAATTCCTGGATTGCCGGCACCGGCACGTCCACCGAGAGGCCGACGTGACCGCGCGCGCCGTTGGCAGCATCCCCGGCCAAGTCGATCACCTTTTGCCCCAGCAGCGTGGTCTCGCCCAGCAGCGGCACCTTGATGCCCTGCTTTTTCGCCTCGCGCAAAAAGCGCGCGCTTTCCTCTTCATTGGTGTAGACGAAAATGCAGTCGGCGCCGGCGTTCTTCACCTTCACCACGTCGGCGGCGAAGTCCACCTGGCCCGACTCGGTCGACACATCGGCCACCACCTTGATGCCGCGCGAACCCATCTCCTTGATGAAGCTGTCGCGCCCGCCCTTGCCGAAGTCGTTGTTCACCCACACCACAGCCACGCTCCTGGCCTTGATGCCGTCGCGCACGTAATTGGCGATCTTCGGCATGCTCACTTGTTGGCCGAACGAGGTGCGGAAAATATACGGGTTGCCCATCTGCGTGATGTCGGCCGCCTCCGCCCCGGTGAACTGCGGCACCTCGGCCTGCTGCGCCAGCAGCATGTTGACCTTGACCGAACCGGAAAACACCGGCCCCAGCAGCACATAGGGATCGTTGTCCAGCGCCTTTTGCACCAGGGCGCGCGAAACGCCCGGGTTGCTTTGCGTGTCTGTATGCGTAGTGACGATCTTGCGCCCGAGGATGCCGCCCTTGGCGTTGATCTCGTCCACCGCGAGCGTAACGCCGTCCTTCCAGTTGGTGCCGGAGACGGCGCCGGCGCCGGAAAGCTCGATCACATCCGGAATATTGACGGTTTGCTGCGCCTGCACACCGGCCGCGGCCAGACACAGGGCGGCCGCCAGAGCGGCCCGGTTCCATGACTTCATGGCAAGTCTCCTCTTTATTGTGTTGCGCGCCGCGCATCGATGCGGCGTGCTTGTTGCCGGCGCCATTTTAGCCGACGCCGGGCCAGCCCTGCCGTGCCGCTATTTTGGCGTCTTGGCGCGAATGTCCGCTTCCAGCATGGCGCGCAATTCGGTGGTCAGCTCCGGCAGCACGCCGAACCATTTCTCGAAGCCATAGCCGGCCTGCTCCAGCAGCATGCCCAGACCATCGACGATGCGGTGCCCGCGCGTCTTCGCCTCGCGCAGTAGTTCAGTGTCCAGCGGCACGTAGACCACGTCGTACACCACCGCCGAACCCTTCAATGCCGTGAGGTCCACCTCCAGGCGCGGCTTGCCCACCATGCCACAGGAGGTGCAGTTGACCAGCACATCGGCGTGCGGCAGCAGTTCAGGCAGTTCTTCGTAGGTATGCGCCGTGATCGGCGCTCCCAGGTGCGCGAAATGCGCCGCCAACTCCCGCGCTCGCTCCACATTGCGGTTCACCAGCGCTACCTCCACCCCGCGCTTGGCAAACGCATACACCGCCGAGCGCGCCGAGCCCCCGGCGCCGAGGATCACGGCACGACCACCCTTGACGTCCCAGCCGGGCGCGGCGTGGTCAAGATTATTGATAAAGCCGTGGGTGTCCGAATTGCCACCTACTAATATGCCGTCTTCCAGCCACAACACATTGACCGCACCGATGGCTTCGGCCGCCGCGTCGCGCCGCCGCGCCAGCTTGAACGCCACCTCCTTGTGCGGCACGGTCACGTTGCCGCCGACAAAACCATTCTTGTCGAAGCTCTCGACAAATTGCGGAAACGCCTCCGGCGTCAGGTCCTGCAACTCGTATGAACCGGCGATGCCGAGTTCCTTCAGCCAATACCCATGGATCATCGGCGAGCGGGAATGGGCGACCGGGTGGCCCATCACGCAGGCGCGCGGCGGAGTTTGCGTCATTTTCTTTTCAATCGATTTGAATAAACAAAACAGGCGGCAGCGTGTTTGCTAACATAGCCCGGCCGAAAATCGCCGCATCTGCACGTACAGGCAAGCAGCGACACGAGACAAACATTTTACCTTTCCCGCACCTTCCCACCGAGGCCAACATGATCTTCGACCTGCGCATCTACACCCTGCACCCCGGCAAGCTGCCCGCCTGGCTGAAAATGTACGAGGAGTACGGCCACCCCACGCAAGTGAAGCACTGCGGCGAGCCTGTGTTCTACGCCACCAGCGAAGTCGGCACGTTAAATCAAGTTGTGCACGTCTGGAAATACGCCAGCCAGGCCGAGCGCGAGAAAAAGCGCGACGCCCTGATGGCAGACCCGGCGTTCAAGGAATACCTGCGCCGCAGCGCCGAGATGGGCGCCCACCTGAACCAGGAAAGCCGCATCCTCAAGTCGGTGTCTTTCTCGCCCCTCTAAACCCCGTGGGAAATCCTACTCCGGTTTGATGTTCGCCGACTTCGCCAGGCGCGCCCACTTGTCGATGTCTTCACGGATGAAGGCCGCCAGTTGCGCGCTGCTGTTGTCCATCGGGTCCAGACCTTCCTGCTTCAGTTTCGCCGTCACCTCCGGGCTATGGATGGCGGCGACGATCGCATCATGCAGCTTGGCGGTGATCGCCGCCGGCAGCCCCGGCGGCGCGAAGGTGCCGTACCAGATGCTGGCGTCGTAGCCCGGCACCGTCTCGGCGATCGTCGGAATCTCCGGCGCGATGCTCGAGCGCGCGACGGTGGTCATCCCCAGCCCGCGCAGCTTGCCGGCGCGCACATGCGGCAGCGCGGTGGAAAGCCCGCCGAAATACAGGTCCACCTGCCCGCCCATCACATCGGTCAGCGCTGGCCCGCCGCCCTTGTAGGGGATGTGCGCGATGTCCACCTTCGCCATGCTCTTGAACAACTCCAGCGCCAGATGCGTCGGCCCCGCCGCGCCGGCCGAAGCGCTGGAAAGCTTGCCCGGCTTCGCCTTGGCGCCTGCCACCACGTCGGCCACGCTCTTGAACTCGGACTGCAGCGGCACCACCAGCAGCATCGGGCTGGCCGCGACGATGGTCAGCGGCGTCAGATCCTTGCGCGCATCGTAGGGCAGCTTCTTGCCCAGCCCCGGCGAAATCGTAATCGAACCGTTGGAAGCCACCAGCATGGTGTAGCCGTCCGATGCGGCCTTGGCGACATAGCCGGTGGCGATCTCGCCATTCGAACCATTGCGGTTCTCGATAATGATGGTCTGCTTCAGCAGCTCGCTCAAGCGCGGCTGGATGATGCGCGCGATCAGGTCGTTCGGGCCGCCCGGCGGAAAGCCGACGATCAGGTGAATCGGCCGGTCCGGGTAATTCGCCTCTTGCGCCAACACGCCGCTGCATGCGATCAGGCCGAGCGCGCATGCCGCCGCCCGCACCCGCCATTTGTCTCCGACTATTTTCATTGTGTCCGCCACGAAGCGGCGCGGGGTCACGAACTCAGGGTTCCGCGCCGTAAGCCAGGTGCCAGCCGCCCTTCTCCGCGCTCAACACCGCCTTGCCGCCCATCGGCAAGGTCAGCTTGTCGCGCGTATGGCCGAAGGGCAGGCCGGTCACCACGGGTATGTCCAGGGTCTCGCGCAAATGCGCCACCATGGTAGCGAAATCGTAGCCGTTGTCATGCGGCGCCAGCTTATAGCCCGAAAAATCGCCCAGCAGCAGCGCCCGCTGCGTCTTCAACAAGCCGGCCTGATGCAATTGCAGCAGCATGCGCTCGATGCGGTACGGATGCTCGCTGATGTCTTCGACATACAGCAACCCGCCACGCACCTTCGGCAGATAAGGCGTGCCCACCAGCGAAGCAATCATCGCCAGGTTGCCGCCCCAGAGCGGTCCCTGGACCCGCAACGCGCTCTCACTACCGCCCTTGACCTCGATCTCGTCGCGCCCTTCGTCGAGCATGCGCCAGAAATGCGCCTCGGTAAACGCGCTCATGTGGGCCGCGCCGAAGTCATAACAAGCCATCGGCCCGGAGAAACCATGCAGCCCCGCCCGCGCCAGGTTCGCGCACAAGAGCGCGGTAAAATCGCTGTGCCCGACGTAGCGCTGCCCCGCCGCCGCGAGGCGTTTGTAATCGATGCGTCCCAGCAGCCGCGACAAGCCATAGCTGCCGCGCACCGCCATCACCAGCTTCACTTCACTCTGCGCCGCCATCCCATACAGCGCCGCCAGCCGCGCCTCGTCGTCCCCGGCGAAGCGCTGGTGAACGCGCTTTACCCCCGGCGCCACCACGCGCCAGCCGCGCGCGCGAAAGTAGGCGATGCCGCGCTCCAGCGCCTCCTGGTCCGTCACCTGGCCCGAAGGCGCGATCAGCCCGATCGCCGGTTTGCGCGCCATCGCTATTGCCCCTTCGCTTCAGCCACGTGATGTCCGTTCATCGAGAATTCTTTCAAACCTGCTACTGCGCATCCCCGCCCGCTTTCGCCGCCGCCCGCCGCGCCGCGAAAAACGCCTTCAGCATCTCGCCGCACTCCCGCGCCAGCACCCCGCCCTGCGCCACCGTCTGGTGGTTCAGGCGCGTCTCGGCAAACAAATCGATCACCGAGCCGCAAGCCCCGGTCTTCGGATCATGCGCACCAAAAATGACTTTTTTAAGGCGCGCATGCAGGATGGCGCCGGCGCACATTGCGCAAGGCTCCAGGGTCACATATAACTCGCAATCCGGCAGCCGGTAATTGCCGATGATCTCCGCCGCCGCCCGCAACGCGCACATCTCCGCATGCGCCGACGGATCATGCGCGCTGATCGGCCGGTTGAACCCGGTGGCGATCACTTGCCCTTCGCGCACCAGCACCGCTCCCACCGGCACCTCTCCCAGCGCGCCGGCCTCCCCCGCCGCATCCAGCGCCAGACCCATCATCTGTTCGTCGAAGCTCGGCACCGTATCCCTAAACCTTGTGGCCCAGGCGCTCCATCCAGCGCGCCAGCGCCTGCTCCTCCGGCGTCCCTTGCGCATAAGCCGCATGCATCGCCGCATGCGCTTCCGGCCGATGCTGGTTGATCTTGAACTTGGCCTCCAGCTTGTTCACCGTAATCGCAAAACCGACGATGCCGCCCAGCATCTTCAACTGGAACTCCTGGCCCAGGTCGCGCCACTGCCGCGCATACCCCGGCTCGTGCACGCCGATCAGCCGCTTGAGCAGCGCGTCCTTGCCCTCCGGGTCGTCGATCAGTTGCGCCTCGCCGTAGGCATGCACCGCGATATAGCTCCAGCTCGGCACCCTTGTGAGGTCCGGGTAGACCTTGGGCGACATGTAGGCATGCGGCCCCTGGAACACCACCAGCACCCGCGGCCGCGCCTGCAGGTAGCGCCAGTGCGGATTCGGTTTCGCCACATGGCCCTCGATGCGGATCGCCCCGTCCTTCTCCTCCATCACCAGCGGCAGATGGCTGACGTAAGGCGCCCCCTCGTCGTCATTGCCCACCAGCATGGCAAAGCCGTGCGCGCGCATCACCTCCAGCGCCAGCGCCTGGTCCTTTTGCTCGAAATGTTTGGGCAGATACATGCACTCGCTCCCGTTTTATTTGCCGTGCCGCTTTACGGCCTACCTACCGCCCACGTACCGCCCACACGCCGCCCAGCACCAGCGCCGCGCCCACCGCATGAAACCCATGCAGCGCCTCGCCCAGCAGCGCCCAGGCCAAAAACGCCGCATACACCGGCCCCACGTACATAATAATACCGGTGCGCGCCGCCCCCAGCACGCGCTGCACCCGGTCATAGCCCTGGTAGGCCCCGTAGCTCGCCACCACCACCAGCAGCGCCACATAGCCCGCCGCCTTCAGCGACCACTGCGCCGGCACCCGCCCGAGTTCCCACACCGAAAACGGAATCAGCACCGCCGCCCCCGCCACGCACAGCCAGACGAACCGCACCGTGGGTGGTAACCCGCCTCTTTTTTGCTTCAGCAACACCGAGTAAATCGCCCAGCCGATGCACCCCGCCAGGGACCACAAATCCCCCGGCACGAACTGCATTTGCAACAGCGTCGCCGGCTCGCCGCGCGCGATGATCCACAACACCCCGCCCAGACATGCCGCCATCCCCGCCACCTGGCGCCGCCCAAGGCGCTCATTGAACATGAAGCGCGCGAGAATGGCGATCATCGCCGGCGAAGCCGCGTAGATCAGCCCGATGTTGATTGCAACCGTCGTCTTCGCCGCCTCATAGGCCGAGGCCCCGCATAGCGCCATGCCGATCGCCCCGAGCAACAGCAGGTCGCGCCATTCAGAGGCGGCCACGCGCCAATGCTGCCGCACCAGCGGCCACGCAATCGCCCCCGCCAGCAGCGCCGTAAACCCCCAACGCAACAGCGCCAGCGTCAGCGGCGGAATCAGCGGCACGCAGACCCGCGCCGTCAAATAATTGGTGACGAACAACAGCGGCGTGACCCACAGCAGCACATACGCCATGCGCTGCTCGGCGTCGTGCTTTTCCTGCTCGGTGGATGCGGCTGTCTGCCCAGCCGTTCTGCTCGTCGACATCGGGGAACCGGAAGCCGCGCGAACCCGGCGGCGAAAGGCACAAGTTTAGCGCATGCCCCTTGCCGCCCTCCCCACCCGGCGCCCACCGGAGGAACTTTCGCCCCACCGAATTGCCGATAGGTAGTCGGGCCCGCATCACCCTCGATTTCATCACACATGGAAACCCGCGGCCGCATTCCTGGTCACCTTCCCGCCCGCCTCGACCGCCTGCCCTGGTCCGGTTGGCATTGGCGCGTGGTCATCGCGCTCGGCGTCGCCTGGGTGCTCGATGGCCTGGAAGTCACCCTGGTCGGCTCCATCGGCGCCGCCCTGCAGCGCCCGGACGCGCTCGGCCTTTCCGCCGGTGAAGTCGGCTGGGCCGGCTCTCTCTACGTCGGCGGCGCGGTGGTCGGCGCCTTGCTGTTCGGCCGCCTCACCGACAAGCTCGGCCGCAAGCGCTTGTTCCTCGCCACCCTCGGCCTCTACATGGTGGCGACTCTGGCCACCGCACTCGCCCCCAACTTCCTGTTCTTCGCCCTGTGCCGCGTGCTGACGGGCTTAGGCATCGGCGGCGAATACGCCGCCATCAATTCCGCCATCGACGAGTTGATCCCCGCCCGCCTGCGCGGCCAGGTCAACCTGGCGATCAACGGGAGCTTCTGGCTAGGCGCGGCACTCGGCGCCGGCATCAGCCTGGTCCTCCTCGACCCGCGCGTGCTCGGCCCGGCTCTCGGCTGGCGCGCCGGCTTCGCGCTGGGCGCCGTACTCGCCTTCTCCATGCTGCTGGTGCGCCGCGACGTGCCCGAAAGCCCGCGCTGGCTGCTCACCCACGGCCGCGGCGAAGAAGCCGAGCAGATCGTCGCCGCCATCGAAGCCCGCATCGAAACCCGCCACGGCCCCCTATCGGCAGTCGCCCCCGGCCAGCCCTATCAGGCCCGCCCCCTTCCCACCCTCGGCGAAGTCGCTCGCGTCCTGTTCAAGCAATACCGCCGGCGCAGCCTGGTCGCCCTGGCCCTGATGGTCGCGCAAGCCTTTTTCTACAACGCCATCTTCTTCACCTACTCGCTGGTGCTCACGCGCTTCTACGGCGTGGCCGAAGAGCGCGTCGCCCTCTACATCTTTCCCTTTGCCCTGGGCAACGTCGCCGGCCCGCTGATCTTAGGCCCCCTGTTCGACCGCATCGGCCGCCGCCGCATGATCGGCCTCACCTACGCCCTCTCCGGCCTCGGCCTCCTGTTCACCGGCTGGGCCTTCATGCAAGGCTGGCTGGACGCGCGCGGCCAGGCGCTGTGCTGGTCCGCCGTGTTTTTCTTGGCCTCCGCCGCCGCCAGTTCCGCCTACCTCACGGTAAGTGAAGTCTTCCCCCTGGAAACCCGCGCGCTGGCCATCTCGATCTTCTACGCGGTCGGCACCGGCGCCGGCGGCTTCGTCGCCCCGGCGCTGTTCGGCGCCCTGGTCGAAAGCGGCAGCCGCGGCGCCGTCGCCATCGGCTATGTCATCGGCGCAGCGCTGATGATAGGCGCGGGCCTGTTCGCCTGGCGTCACGCGGTGGACGCGGAGGGCCGCTCGCTGGAAGACATCGCGCCGCCCCTGGGGCGGAGCCTCCACCTCTGAACAAGGCCACCCCATGAGCACCAAACCCAAACCCGGCCCCACCACCGCCGACCAGGCCGGCAACACCCTGCCCGCCTTGCGCAAGGCCGCGGCCCACTGCCGCGATTGCCCGCTCTGGGAGCATGCCACCCAGACCGTCTTCGGCGAAGGCCCTGCCGCCGCCCGCATCATGCTGGTCGGCGAGCAGCCCGGCGACCAGGAAGACACGGCAGGCAAGCCCTTCGTCGGCCCCGCCGGTCGCCTGCTCGACCGCGCGCTGACGGATGCCGGCATCAGCCGCGAACACGTTTACGTCACCAACGCCGTCAAGCATTTCAAGTTCGAACTGCGCGGCAAGCGCCGTCTGCACAAGACCCCCGCGCAAGCCGAACTCGCCGCCTGCCTTGAATGGCTGGACCGCGAAATCGAAATCGTCGCCCCCGAACTCATCGTCGCGCTCGGCGCCACCGCCTCCCGCGCCGTCACCGGCCGCGCCACACCCATCGGCGCCAATCGCGGGCGCCTGATCGAGCATGCGCCCGGCGTCTCCCTGCTGATCACCGTGCATCCTTCGTTTTTGCTGCGCGTGCCGCCCGAGGACAAGGAACAGGAATACGGCAAGTTCGTCGCCGACCTCAAGCTCGTCGTCCCCTCCGCCAAGGGCTGAAATGGGCAAGACCTTCATCGGCATCTCCGGCTGGCGCTACGCCCCCTGGCGTGGCAAGTTCTACCCCAAAGACCTGACGCAGGCGCGCGAACTCGAATACGCCTCCCGCGCCTTCCCCACCATCGAAATCAACGGCAGTTTCTACTCCCTGCAAAGCCCCGCCAGCTACCAGGCCTGGTACGAGCAGACGCCACCCGGTTTCGTCTTCGCCCTCAAGGGCCCGCGCTTCATCACTCACATCAAGCGCCTGCGCGATATCGACAAGCCGCTGGCCAACTTCTTCGCCTCCGGCGTCTTCAACCTGCGCGAAAAACTCGGCCCCATCCTCTGGCAACTCCCGCCCACCTTCCAATACGACGCCGCCGTGCTGGAGGCGTTCTTCAAGCTGCTGCCGCGCGATACCGAAGCGGCCCTTAAACTCGCCCGCGGCCGCGACTCGCGCATGCATGGCCGCGCACGCCTGGCTATCGACGCCAGGCGCCGCCTGCGCCACGCCTTGGAAATCCGCCACGAAAGTTTTCTCGACCCCGGCTTCATCCGCCTGCTGCGCAAGCACAACATCGCACTGGTGGTCGCCGACACCGCCGGCAAATGGCCGTATCGCGAAGACATCACCGCCGATTTCACCTACCTGCGCCTGCACGGCGACAAGGAACTCTATGTCAGCGGCTACAGCGACCGCGCGCTATCGCGCTGGGCCGCGCGGATTCACGCCTGGGCCCACGGCAGCCAGCCGGACGATGCGCACCTGATCGATGAAACACCGCCGCGCCCGCGCCGCAGCCGCGACGTCTATTGCTACTTCGACAACGACAGCAAGGTCTACGCGCCCGCCGATGCAAAAAGCCTGCGTGAAAAGGTCGCGCGGCTTGAAGCATGAATTGGGCCTCGCTTTTCGCACCACCGTCCGGCCAGATCAAAAGATCAGGCAAGTAGTCGTCCCATGGGCCAGCAGGCGCCCCTGACTGTCGGTGACTCGGCCCTCCGCAATACCGATGCGGCGGCCGCGGTTGATCACCGTGCCTTCCGCCCTGATCGGGCCGGTCTGCGGCGTAATCGGCCGGATGAAAGATATCTTGAACTCCAGCGTGGTGGAATCGAGCCCCTTTTCCAGGGTCGATTGAATCGCCAGTCCCATGCAACTGTCGAGCAGCGTGGCCGTAAGGCCGCCATGCACGGTGCCGGCCGGATTGAGATGCTCATCCCCCGGCTCGGCGGCCACGACTACCCGCCCGCTTTGCGCCTCGACAACGTCGTAATTCAAGGTTCGGGCAATGGTGTTGAGGGGCAAACTCCCATCGACGAGTCCCCGGACAAACTCCAGGCCACTCATTTCTGCGCGTCTGTCCGCGGCAAGGGTTCCATGGGTTTTGTGGTCCGCACGGCTGTTCATCGTTTTCTCGCTTGAGTGGATCAGTGTTTCACTCTAGCTTCCGCGTTGCGGTCTGGCTGGCCGGATTCGGACTTCATCCCCGGAACGTGCCGCATATTCAAAAAACACGATTGCCGCGCCTTATTTTGCACGTTTTCCCCATGCAAAATCGCCGGCACTTAGTTCATCGACCTGCGTATCCACACGCCCGACAATCATCGCCAGCGCCGCATCAATGAGCGGATATGCATCTGAAGTTTCAGTCATGACCAGCGGGCCTCATGTCGTGGGTATAACTTTCGCGAAACAAGCCGGTCTGGCTCACCAGTTCGCCCAGCAGCGGATGGCGCAGCGACAGCACGAAGGCGAACCAGCCGCAGCCGCGGTCCACGTGGCTGATGGTCAGCGCACCCGGCGAAAGCCGGCGCGGCAGGCGCATGCGGCGGGGGCCGAGGGCGAGAAAATAGTGGTCGCTGTGGAAATGCAAAGCCTGGCTGTCGGCGCTCACAGAAAGCGCGATGCCGAAACCCAGGCCCAGGTACTCCTCCAGGCCGGTCGGCCCGGCGAAGCGCTTGCTGCTGTGGATCACCTGCGGAAAGCCGCACCGGCGACCGTACATGCGGGTCCAGAACTGGCCGGCGCAGGCGCTGTCCTCGGTTACCGTGACCACGGCGGGCACACCGATGTCGTCGTACAGCGGCAACGGCGCGCCGATCAGCCGGCACAACTGCGCTAGCGCGCGGCCGGGCCAGAGCTTGCGGCTTTCGACGATTTCGCCGACGTAAGTCACCGCCGCGCCCGGCTGCAGGCGCTTGCTGAAACGCTCGCACACCGCCGGCGGCAGCCGCGACCAGGCGGCGGCGCCAAGCAATGCGCGAAAGCGCAGGTCGCGCAGTACCGGTGTTTGCACCGGCTGCGGTGCCGGCGGCAGATCCGGTGCCGGCAAACCCGCCGGCAGCCCCTTTCCGAGGCGATCCCCCACGAGAGCCATCCGTTCTAGCTTGGCCATGACAAGCTCCTTCTTCTTGTTTATCTGTTATTTCTGTTGTTACAGAAATATATGACCGACGACGGCCGCTTGTCAAGGCCAATGCCGAAAGACGTTCGGACCCCGGCAATGGTCCGAATGGACTCCTTTATGACACAAGGATTCAATCAACAGGCAGCAAAAAGTCATCAGCATGCGGGGGTTGCTACGCCGACAACAACAAGACCATGGCACCTCCTGATGGCGGGAGGCCGCAGTCCTTTTTCCGGGCAGTCCGGATTTCCGTCTCTTGCCCGTCCTTATTTCCCGATTCCCAAAGGAGTTTTACGTGAAGAAACAACTGCTGCTCAGCCTGGCCGCCGCCGTACTGGCCGTCGCCGCCCTCCCCGCCGCCGCGCAGGTCCGCATCACCGAAGTCGCCCCCTGGTCCAGCGGCGACTCGCCCGTCGGCGCCGACTGGTTCGAGCTGACCAACACCGGTACCTCCGCCGTCAACATCAGCGGCTGGAAAATGGACGACAGCTCCAGCTCCTTCAGCAGCGCCGTGGCGCTCAACGGCATCAGCTCGATCGCCGCCGGCCAGTCGGTGATCTTCATTGAAGACACCGGCGGCGCCGACAGCGCCTTGCGCTCCGCCTTCATCAGCACCTGGTTCGGCGCCAGCGCACCCGCCGGCCTGCAGATCGGCTTCTACGGCGGCTCTGGCGTCGGCCTGTCGACCAGCGGCGATGGCGTCACCGTGTTCAACAGCAGCGGCGCCAACCAGGCCAGCATTTCCTTCAGCAACTCGCCCAACGGCCCGGCCTTCGGCACCTTCGACAATTCCACCGGCGCCAATGGCGCGGTGGGTGCACTGAGCGCCATCGGCAGCCACGGCGCCTTCGCTGCCTTCGGCGACCATTCCGAAATCGGCTCACCCGGCCTGATCGCCGCCGTGCCCGAACCCGGTACCTACGCCCTGATGCTGGCCGGCTTGGCCCTGATCGGCGGCATCGCCCGCAAGCGCAACCAGGCCTGAGCGCAAAATCATGACCAAACTCAAATACCTGCTCGTCGCCATGGCGGCGCTGGGCTGCGCTTCGGCGCAGGCGCAGTCGTCGATTAACCTGGGCAGCTACGCGGTCACCGGCAACTACCAGCTCGACACCCTGTTCGGCACCAGCGGGCAGGGCGTCTCCGGCCTGGAAGCCTCCGGCGTTGCCTATAGCCGCGACACCGGCAATCTCTATTATGTCGGCGATGAAGGCACCGGCGTAGTCGAGATTTCCAAGACCGGCCAGACCCTCTCCACCATGCGTCTGACCTACCCGACTGGCATCAAGGGCGACGCCGAGGGCATCACCTATCTCGGCAACAACCAGTTCGCGGTAGTCGACGAGCGCGCGCAGGACATCTACAAGATCACGTACGCGGGCAATACCAACGTCACCCAGGCCAATGCCAGCAGCTACAACCTGACCAACGCGCCCTGGGTCAACATCGGTCCGAACGTCGGCAACGACGGCCTGGAAGGCCTCAGCTACGATCGCCGCGACGGCAGTTTCGTCACCATCAAGCAGGACGTGCCGGAGAACGTGCGGGCCGGCCGGCTGACCTTCGCCACCGGCTCCAGCGGCGGCACGTCCACCCTGGCGCCGCTGTTCGATCCGGCCCTGCTTGGCGTCTCCACGCTGTCGGACGTCCAGACCTTGTCGCCGATCGACCGCCTGGCCGGCACGGGCGCGGCCGACAACCTGCTGATCCTCTCGCTGGGTTCGCACAAGCTGCTGGAAGTCAACCGCAGCGGGCAGATTCTCAGCTCGTTCGACCTTTCCGGCGTCGACCCGCATAACGCCATCGAGGGTGTCACCGTCGACCAGTTCGGCACCATCTACCTGGTGGGCGAGCAGGCGCAGGACGGCAGCGAAGTCGATCCGCACTCGGTGCTGGTGGTGCTGAGCTCGACCGCGCCGGTGCCGGAACCCGAGACCTACGGGCTGATGCTGGCCGGCCTGGGCATGCTGGCCTTTGTCGCCAAGCGCAAGAAGAAGTCCGCCTGAGCGGCCGCAGTTCGTAGTACCGGGAGCGGCGAGTCTGCTCCCGGGGTAGTCCTGGCAAGTGCTCCCTGGTGGGAGCACTTGGCCGTTTTAGCTGCGCGCTGCTGATCGCCCTAGCCGCGCAGCGGCCAGCAGCCGAGCTCGACGTGGGTGCTCTTGCCGGTCAGGCTTTCGATCAGCACGAATTCATGGGCAGTCCAGCCGATGGGTTCGATCGCCTGCATGTCGATGCGGCGGCGGTCGTACAGCAGGGTCAGGTGCGGCGTCGGATGGCGCTCGACGTATTGACCCAGGCCCGTTCTTTCCATCGCGGTACCGAGGGCATGCTGGAAAGCAAGCAGCGCCTCCTGGTCCTGGTCGACGGCCACCAGCACCAGCGGCTCGGTCGCCTTTTTGCGATTGAAACTCATCGCCCGGTCGAAAGCGACCTCGAACGAGGACTGGGTGAGACTCGCCGCCGCTACCCGGGCCGCTTCGATGATTTCCACCGGCCAATCTCCCTCGGTCTGGCGGAAAGGATGCAGCGTCATGTGAAAGTTCTCCGGCTTCAGCAGTGCCCCTTCCAGGCCATGCTGCTCGCGCAAGCCCTGCCCGAGCCCGCTCAGGGCTGCGCGCATTTCCGGCACAGGGCGCAGGGCGAAGAACAATCCCTTCATCGCCTTGCGGGTGGCGGCGGGCGTGCGCCGCGCGGCGGCTCGGGCCTTCCCGCCCGGCTCAAAATCCGCAAAAGAAAGTTGCTCAGCCATCGGTGCCTCGCCCTATTCCCAATCGATGCTCGCCGGGAGAATGAACGGCATCATCAGATCCAGCCACGGCTCGACCCCCTAACTCGCCGTAGCTGCCACACCGGATCGCGCCTTGTGCAATTTATTGTAGCTGTCGAGCAGGCGATGGTGCCTGTCGAGGCCCTCCAGTTTCATGCTCGTCGGCGTCAACCCGAAGAAGCGCACGCTGCCGTCCACCGACCCCATGACAGCGTCCATCCGGGCGTCGCCGAACATCCGGCGGAAGTTGACCGCGTAGTCGTCCATTTCCAAATCGTCATCGAGCAGCACTTCCAGCACCGCATTCAGGGCCTGGTAGAACAATCCGCGCTCGACCGTGTTGTCGTTGTATTGCAGGAAGGCGCCCACCAGCTCTTGCGCCTCGTCAAATTGCCGCAAGGCGAGACGGATCAGCAGCTTCAACTCGAGAACCGTCAGTTGCCCCCAGTCCGTATTCTCGTCAAATTCGATGCCGATCAAGGTGGCGACGTCGCCGTACTCGTCCAGCTCGCTGTTTTCCAGACGCTTGAGCAGCGCTTTCAGGCCAGCATCGTCCAGGCGGTGCAGATTCAGGATATCGCCGCGGAACAGGAGTGCCTTGTTGGTGTTGTCCCAGATCAGGTCTTCCACCGGATAGATTTCCGAATAACCCGGCACCAGAATCCGGCAGGCGACGGCACCCAGCTGGTCGTACACCGCCGTGTACACCTCTTTACCCATGTCTTCGAGAATGCCGAACAAGGTCGCGGCTTCCTCGGCATTGGAGTTTTCACCCTGGCCGGAAAAATCCCACTCGACAAATTCGTGATCGGCCTTGGCGCTGAAAAAGCGCCACGACACGATGCCGCTGGAGTCGATGAAGTGCTCAACGAAGTTGTTCGGCTCGGTCACGGCTTCACTGGCGAAGGTAGGCCGGGGCAGATCGTTCAGGCCCTCGAAGCTGCGCCCTTGCAGCAATTCCGTCAGGCTGCGTTCCAGCGCCACCTGCAGGCTGGGGTGCGCGCCGAACGAGGCAAACACGCCACCTGTGCGCGGGTTCATCAAGGTGACGCACATGACCGGATAGGTCCCGCCCAGCGACGCATCCTTTACCAGAACCGGAAAGCCCTGCTCTTCCAACCCCTTGATCCCGGCCACAATGCCAGGGTATTTCGCCAGCACTTGCTGCGGCACATCAGGCAAGGCGAGTTCACCTTCCAGAATTTCGCGCTTGACCGCCCGTTCGAAAATCTCCGACAGGCATTGCACCTGCGCTTCGGCCAGCGTATTGCCGGCGCTCATACCATTGCTGACGAACAGGTTTTCGACCAGGTTGGAGGGGAAATACACCACCTCGCCGTCCGAATGCCGCACATACGGCAGCGAACAGATGCCGCGCTTTGCATTGCCGGAGTTGGTATCGACCAGATGCGAGCCACGCAACTCGCCATCGGGATCGTAAATCTCCCGGCAGTACGCATCCAGAATGCCGGCCGGCAGCGCATCCTTGCGGCCAGGCTTGAACCAGCGCTCCTCCGGGTAATGCACGAATTCCGCGTTGGCGATGTCCTCGCCCCAAAACGCGCCGGCGTAAAAATGGTTGTTGTTGACGCGCTCGATGAACTCGCCCAAGGCGGAGGCCAGCGCGCTTTCCTTGGTCGCTCCCTTGCCATTGGTAAAACACATCGGCGAGTGCGCATCGCGGATATGCAGCGACCACACATTGGGAACCAGATTGCGCCACGACGCGATCTCGATCTTCATGCCCAGGCCGGCCAAAACGCCCGACATATTGGCGATGGTCTGCTCCAGCGGCAGATCCTTGCCGGCAATATAGGTGCTGGCCTCGGGCGCCGACTTCAACGCCAGCAAGGCCTGGGCATCGGCATCCAGGTTTGCCACTTCTTCAATGACGAATTCGGGGCCAGCTTGCACCACCTTCTTTACCGTGCAACGCTCGATCGAGCGCAAGATGCCGCGGCGGTCCACTTCCGAAATATCCGCCGGCAACTCCACCTGGATCTTGAAAATCTGTTTGTAGCGATCTTTCGGATCGACAATATTATTCTGCGACAGGCGGATATTCTCGGTTGGAATATCACGGGTGACGCAGTACAACTTCACGAAGTATGCCGCGCACAATGCCGACGAGGCCAGGAAATAATCGAAGGGTCCCGGCGCCGACCCATCGCCCTTGTAACGGATAGGCTGGTCGGACACGACCGTGAAGTCGTCGAACTTGGCTTCAAGACGCAGTTTATCGAGAAAATTGACTTTAATTTCCATAGGGAACCCCTACGCCCACTCGATGGTGGCCAACGGCTTGCCCGAGATGTCGTACAACACGCGGTTGATGCCGCGCACTTTGTTGATGATGTGATTCGACACCGTCCCCCGAACATTTCCTGCAATCTTGCGCACATAAGTCATGTGTCAAATGCCTGGCGGTCGGAAAACATCAGAACGGTGTCGTAAAGGTACGGGCTGTAGTGACGCAAGGCCACATTCTGGTAGGCGTGCGTATCCATCACGAGGTCCAGAATTTCCATCAAATCCTGAGCATAGTGATAGCAGGCGATCGCCAAGTCCGGGCGGGATTCCCGAATCAGGCGCTTCGCTCCCCGCAGCACGCTGGGCTCGAATCCTTCGACGTCCACTTTGATGATGGTGCAACGCTCCACCACGTCATCCAGGCGCACGCATTGCACTTCGATGGGCTTGGTTTCTCCGATGAGCGCATTGCTAAGAAACGGACTGCTTGGGTCGTCATAGAACGGCATCACGCCCGGCGTGTCGCCCACTGCCTGCTGGAACGTCTTGATGCGCGGGTCCAGCACTTCGCGCGTGGCCAGCGTGCGATACTGCCCCGGCGTTGGCTCGAAGGCAAGGATCTGGCGGTAGCGGCCCGCAGTGACACTGCGGAATTTATCAACGGTATCGCCGTGCGCGGCGCCGATGTCAACGAGGATATCGTCCTCACCGGGGACTAAGCTGGCGTAACGGGAACTGTTGTTGAAATACTCGAAGTGCATCGGCAGGGACACTTCGATCAGAGGACGGCGGTCGGCCGACATGATGGACTCCACACGCGCCTGCAGCGTCAGGAGCGACTGCTGATCGCCGAAACGCACGGCAATGCGCTCCACCTCGGACAGGTGTTGCTGCCACCATGCCTGCTCTTCCAGCATGTTCTGATAGGTATGCGGCAGATTGAAGTCGTACAGCTTGGAGAGAAAATCCACGACGGTCACGTCGGGGCCGCAGGCCTTGATTGCGTCCAGCATCCAGTACTGGTCGAGATCATCGAAGAAATGCACCACTTGAACCGGCTCCCTGCCGGCCACTTCGCGGAAAGCGGCCAGGCTGACCACAGGGAGAGTCAGGTCATGGCCAATGGACATTACCGGGCAGTACTTTGCAAGCCGGTCGGAGATGACGCCTGAAACCCGATCCGGCATGGCTCGCACGATGCGCGGACCAAAGGTTGTCACCGACCACGAACCAGCATTGGCGAAATATACTGGCCCGGAAGCCGTGGCCGCCTGGTGGCTGGGCGAGCGCGCATGGAACTGCGCCGTTTGCCGCTTCCCGCCGATCTTGCGCAAAAACTGGCCTAGCATCACCGCTCTCCCGGGTCGGGAGCAATGTAAGCACATTGCCCCCGGTTCGTTTTCCTGCTTCTTGAAACGGAATGGAAAGCATAGCTTTCAATCCCGTCAAAAACAACTACCAGCTTCAGGCCACGACAGCCTGCGAAAGCCGCCGGAAGACCGGCGATCATTCCCACTCGATGGTGGCCGGCGGCTTGCCCGAGATGTCGTAGACCACCCGGTTGATGCCGCGCACTTCGTTGATGATGCGGTTGGAAACCTTGCCCAGCAGCTCGTGCGGCAGGTGCGCCCAGTGCGCCGTCATGAAATCCTGCGTCTGTACCGCGCGCAGGGCTACCACGTATTCATAGGTGCGCCCGTCGCCCATCACGCCGACCGACTTGACCGGCAGGAACACGGCGAAGGCCTGCGAGGTCAGGTCGTACCAGCTCTTGCCTTCGGCGTCCTTCGTGTTGCGCAGCTCTTCGATGAAAATCGCGTCCGCACGGCGCAGCAGGTCGGCGTACTCGCGCTTGACCGCACCGAGGATGCGCACGCCGAGACCCGGGCCGGGGAAGGGATGGCGATATACCATCTCGTGCGACAGGCCCAGCGCCACGCCGAGCTTGCGCACCTCGTCCTTGAACAATTCGCGCAAGGGTTCGAGCAACTTGAGATGCAGGGTATCCGGCAGGCCACCGACGTTGTGATGCGACTTGATGGTCTGCGCCTTCTTGTTCTTGCCCCCGGCCGATTCGATCACGTCCGGGTAGATGGTGCCCTGCGCCAGCCACCTGGCGTTCGGAATCTTCGCCGACTCGCGCTGGAATACTTCGACAAATTCTTTGCCGATGATCTTGCGCTTGGCTTCCGGGTCGGTCACGCCCTCGAGCTTGCCCATAAATTCGGCGCTGGCATCAACATGGATCACCTTCACACCCAGGTTGCGTGCGAACATGTCCATCACCAGCTTGCCTTCGTCCAGGCGCAACAGGCCGTGGTCGACAAACACGCAAGTGAGCTGCTTGCCGATCGCCTTGTGGATCAGCGCCGCCGCCACACTGGAATCCACACCGCCGGAAAGGCCGAGGATGACCTCGTCGCTGCCCACCTGTTCGCGGATCTTCTTCACCGCCTCGCCGACGTAATCCGGCATGTTCCAGTCCGGCCGCGCACCGCAGATTTCCAGCACGAAGCGATCGAGGATCTTCTGCCCCTGCAGCGTGTGCGTCACCTCAAGGTGGAACTGCACGGCGTAAAAGCGCCGCTCTTCATCCGCCATGCCCGCCATCGGGCACGAAGGCGTGGAGGCCATCAGCTTGAAACCCGGCGGCAGTTCCGTCACCTTGTCACCGTGGCTCATCCACACCTTCAGCATGCCGTGCCCTTCCGCCGTGCTGAAGTCGGCGATGCCGTCGAGCAGTTTGGTATGCCCCCGCGCGCGCGCCTCGGCGTAACCGAACTCGCGCGTGTGCCCGCCTTCGACCTTGCCGCCGAGTTGCTGCGCCATGGTCTGCATGCCGTAGCAGATGCCCAGCACCGGTACGCCGGCGTCGAACACCGCCGCCGGCGCCTTGGCCGTCTCCTCCTCGTATGCCGACATGTGGCTGCCGGAAAGAATGATGCCTACCGCGCCGAAGCCGCGCACAAAATCGTCCGACACATCGCAGGGATGGACTTCCGAGTACACCCCGGCTTCGCGCACCCGCCGCGCGATCAACTGTGTTACCTGGGAGCCGAAATCGAGAATGAGGATTTTGTTATGCATGGGGTGCGAAGGGAAGGTCGTTCAATCAAGGCAGTGGCGGCGGTCAACACATTTGTGGTCGCGGTAGGGCAAAACCACGGTAAATCACGGTAGAATTTTGCGTTTTCGGCGTCCCAATGCGCGAAGGGCACGGCTTAACCGTGCCCTTCCGGCATCAGTCCTGGTGGTAGTTGGGAGGTTCCTTGACGATGGTCACGTCGTGCACATGCGACTCGCGCATGCCGGCCGAGGTGATCTCGACGAACTGGCTCTTGCTGCGCAGATCGTCGATGGTGCCGCAGCCGCAATAGCCCATCGAGGAACGCAGGCCGCCGACCAGCTGATAGATGATCGACAGCACACTGCCCTTGTAGGCGACGCGGCCCTCGATGCCCTCGGGCACCAGCTTGTCGGCGTTGTTCGCCGGGTCCTGGAAATAACGGTCGGCGGCGCCGTCCTTCATCGCGCCGATCGAGCCCATGCCGCGGTAGCTCTTGTAGGAGCGGCCCTGGAACAGGATGGTCTCGCCCGGCGCCTCTTCGGTGCCGGCGAACATCGAGCCCATCATCACCGTGTGCGCGCCGGCCGAAATCGCCTTGGCAATGTCGCCGGAAAAGCGGATGCCGCCGTCGGCGATCAGCGGTATGTCCGTATCCTTCAGCGCTTCGTAGACGTTGGAGATGGCGGTGATCTGCGGCACGCCGACCCCGGCGACGATGCGCGTGGTGCAGATCGAGCCCGGGCCAATGCCCACTTTCACGCCGTCCGCGCCGTGATCCACCAGCGCCTTTGCCGCCTCGGTGGTGGCGATGTTGCCGCCCACCACCTCGACCTGCGGGAAGCTGCGCTTGACCCACCTGACGCGGTCCAGCACGCCCTGCGCATGGCCGTGCGCGGTGTCGACGATCAGCACGTCCACACCCGCGGCCACCAGCAGTTCGGCGCGCTCCTCGGTGCCCTCGCCCACGCCCAGGGCCGCGCCGACACGCAGCTTGCCCTGCTCGTCCTTGGAAGCGTTCGGGTGCTCGGTGGACTTGAGCATGTCCTTCACGGTGATCAGGCCGCGCAGGTGGAAATTGTTGTTCACCACCACCACGCGCTCCAGGCGGTGCTTGTGCATCAGCGCCTTGGCTTCTTCGAGCGAGCCGCCCTCTTTTACATAGATCAGGCGTTCGCGCGGGGTCATGATGGCGGCCACCGGCTGGTCCAGGTTGGTCTCGAAGCGATAGTCGCGGTTGGTCACCATGCCGACCACCACGTCCTTCTCGACTACGGGAAAACCCGAAACTTTGTATTGCTGTGTCAGCGCAAGCAGCTCCCGAACCGTTATGGAGGGAGAGACTGTCATCGGGTCGCGCAAGACCCCGGATTCGAAGCGCTTGACCTTCAGCACTTCGGCCGCCTGCAGCTTGGGGCTGAGATTCTTGTGGATGATGCCGATGCCGCCTTCCTGGGCAATGGCAATGGCCAGCGGGGCCTCGGTGACGGTATCCATCGCCGCCGAGACCAGCGGGATGTTGAGCGCGATTTTGCGTGTAAGCTTGGTCGCTAATCGGGTGTCGCGAGGGAGAATGGCCGAATGGGCCGGTACCAGAAGGACGTCGTCGAACGTCAGGGCTTTGCCGATGAGTCGCATCGGGAGTTTCCTTATGCCGCAAAGCGCAATTATACGCGAGTCCGCTGGTCCTTACCATCTCGCCGTTCGCCGGTATGCCAATTGACTACCTCAACAAAACCCGCTAAGGTCTTGTTGCAGAAATGAAATCGGGAGATAAGAAATGACGAGGAAGAATTTCGCGGCGCTCATCGGTTTGAGCCTGGTGATGGCCTGTGGCGCTGCGCACGCGCAGCTTTACCATTACAAGGATGCGCAGGGCCGCATGGTCTACAGCGACACGCCGCCCCCTGCCGGCGTCCCTGCCGCCAACGTGCTGAAGGCGCCGAAGCTCAGGCAAGGCTCCCCCGGACCGGACGCGCCCGCGGCCACCGCCGATGCCAAGGACGGCAAGGATGGCAAGGACCCTAAAGACGGCAAGGCGAAAAAGGGCCCGCAGACGACCGCCGAGCGCGAAGCCGATTACAAGAAGCGCATGGCCGAGGCCGACAAGAAGGGCAAGGAAGACGCGCAAAAAGCCGACCAAACCCAGCAGAACCAGGCGCGCTGCACCGCCTTGCAAGCCAATCTCGCCGCGCTGCAAAGCGGCCAGCGCATGCGCAAGATCGACGCCAGCGGCAATCCCTACTTTGTCGAGGACACCGAGCGCAGCGCCGATGTCGCCAAGGCGCAGCAGGACATGGCCGCTTCGAAGTGCAATTGAAACAGGTGATCCACGGGCGATGAAAAAGCCGGGCTGCATGCCCGGCTTTTTCATCCTGCCGCGACTCGGGGGCGCTACTTCTCCGCCGCTTTTTTCTTCGCCCGCTGGCTGCGGCTAGCCTTCGGGTCGGCGGTAAGGGGCCGGTAGATTTCGATGCGGTCGCCGGGACATGCCAGGCTGGACGGGTCGCGCGGCTTGCCCCAGACGCCAACCCTTGCATGCTCCAGGTCGATTTGCGCGAAGCGCGCGCGCAGGCCGCTGGCGTGCACCGCATCGGCCAGCGTCATGCCGGGAGCCGCACGCAGTTCCACCTCGACCGGCGCTGCGCCCGCCGGTGCATAGACCACCCGCACGCCGTCAGCCATAGAGCGCTTCGGCGCGCTTGGAAAAAGCATCGATGAAGGACTTGGCGATGACATCGAATACCGGCGCCACCAGCTTGCCGAAGATGCCGCCGGCGAACTCGTAGTCCAGATTGAACTCTACCTTGCAGGCGTCGCCGGTGAGCGAGGTGAAGCGCCAGAGGCCGTCGAGCGCGGAAAACGGGCCGTCGACGAACTGCATGGCAATTGCGCTGTGCGGCTCGTTGCGGTTGAGCGTGGTAAAGCTGGACTTGACGCCGTGGTAATTGATGTCCACGGTGGCACGCACCCGGCCATCGGGCGCCGCCGCTTCGCGTGCGCCGCCGCACCAGGGCATGAACTGCGGGTAATCGGTCACCCGGGCGACCAGGTCGAACATGCGTTCGGCGCTATACGGCAGGAGGGCGGACTTGCGGATCTGGGGCACTGGTAGTCAAGTAAAAGCAAGAATGCGGGAGAGCGGCTTGAAAGCGCTTGTTACAATCGCCATTTTAGCGGACAGCGGCACGAACTACCGAATCACAAGAACACCCCACCCTCGCAATACCCTTCCTATGAGCATCGTTCAAAACAAAAAAGCCAACTTCGACTATTTCATCGAAGAGAAGTACGAGGCCGGCCTGGTGCTGGAAGGCTGGGAGGTGAAGGCCATCCGCGCCGGTCGTGCGCAGATGAAGGAAGGCTATGTGATCTTGCGCGAGGGGGCGTTCTACCTGATCGGCGCGCACATCAGCCCGCTGCCCGAGGCTTCCACCCACATCACCCCGGACCCGGTGCGCACGCGCAAGCTGCTGCTCAACGCCGAAGAGATCAAGCGCCTGATCGGCAGGGTCCAGGAGCGCGGCTATACCCTGGTGCCGCTGGACTTCCACTACAAGGGCGGGCGCGTGAAAGCGGAAATCGGCCTGGGGCGCGGCAAGCAAAAGGCCGACAAGCGCGACACCGAGAAAAAGCGCGAGTGGAACCGCGAAAAGCAGCGCCTGATGAAGTCGGCGCGGCAGTCGTCCTGAACGCCGCTTAGGAAGCCTTGCCGTCCAGGGGCCACTTCGGCCGCTTGATCTCGAACACCGATTCGATGAAGCCGTAGTCGAAGGCCCCTAGGCGCAGCAGCGGCCTCACCTTGGCGATGCTGACCCGGCCGTTGTCGATCAGGTCGTCGCGGACGTGGATGCCGACAACCCGCCCGATTACCAAGTTGTTCAAGGTGTTCGACGCTTCGTGGGCCGGCAGTTCCACCACCTGCACCAGCTTGCATTCGAGGTGGACGGGCGAGGCCGCCACGCGCGGCGGCTTCACCGCATTCGACGCCGCCTTGGCCAGGCCCGCGAATTCGAACTCGTCGACACCGCGCGGCGCAGGCGCCGAACTCAGGTTCATCTGCTCGCGCAGTTCCCAAGTGGCGAGGTTAACGACGAATTCGCCGGTCTCGCGCACGTTGGCCAGGGTGTCCTTGATCGCCGGGCCGGGCTGGCCCTCGCGCCCGTGGTTGCCGTTGGAAGCGAAGATGACCATCGGCGGCGCCGAACAGACACCGTTGAAATAGGAAAACGGCGCCAGGTTGACGCGCCCTTCCCTGTCCTGGGTGCTGATCCAGCCGATCGGCCGGGGGCCGACGATGGCGGTAAAGGGACTATGCGGCAGACCTGCGGCCTTGTGGCCGGCGCCTTCGCCTGGTTCGTAATACATGGAGCTCCAATGGCTACGCCTTGAGCGACGGATTTTAATCCGCAAGCCGCAAGTCAAGGATACCTAGAGACTCCATTTCATATACTATACAAAAATATAGCACCTTTCCGGGACGTGAAATATCATCCGGATTCCCGAACGTCACATAAAAGCCCACTACAACATCTTTTTCGCTTTTCGGCCCACGGTCGCTGCCAACCTCGCCGCCGATGATGTCGTCAAGGAAATGGACACGCTTTTTTCATTGGGCCCTAAGATCCTTCCTCCCGAGAGAAGGCATGTGACCCTATTCTCGATGGGCAATTATTTAGAGGAGGAAAGGGAGTTCATCGAGCACGTCGTGAGCGGCTGCGCTTCCATGCTGCAAGGGCTGTCCTTACCGACGAGCTTGATTCTTTTCAATGAGATTTACAGCGTCGACCGCAAGCGTAACGAGCGTGAAGAGCCTGTCGTGCTGGGCGGCTCGGGTACCGACATACAGCAGGCACTCGACTTCCGGAAGTTCTTGAGAAGGCTGCTGCAGAAAGGCGGTTTTGGATCGCTGATTCGAGGCGATGTGCCTCCACACATGACACTTTCGTATTCCCGGCGCAATTTGATTCCACTGCAGGAGAGCCAGACTGTCAGTTGGAACGTCGATCGACTGGTCCTGATCGAAAGCGTCATCGGAAAAAACCAGCATGTGGAGCGCGGATGCTGGCTTTTGCATGAAACGCATGCTTCCGTCGAGTTGGACTAATCTTCGGAAAACATCTGGTCGTTTCTACCTTTTCTCCTGCTTGACCACCGTCATCGCCGTGGCGATCAGGCTGGAAATGTCGGCCATGTTGGAGGGAATGATCATCGCGTTGGTGGTGCGCGCAAGGTTTGAGAAGGCGCCGACGTATTGCTCGGCCACCTTCAGGTTCACCGCCGCCTCGCCGCCCGGCTCGCGGATGGCGGCGGCGGTCTTGCGGATCGCCTCGGCGGAGGCTTCGGCAATCGCCAGGATGGCGGAGGCCTGGCCCTGGGCGCGGTTGATCGCCGCCTGCATCTCGCCCTCGGACTTCTGGATCTGCGCCTCGCGCTCGCCGGTGGCGATGTTGATCTGCTCCTGCTTGCGGCCCTCGGAAGCGGCGATCAGGGCGCGCTTCTCCCGCTCGGCGGTGATCTGCGCCTGCATGGCGTGGAGGATTTCCTTCGGCGGGGTCAGGTCCTTGATCTCGTAGCGCAGCACCTTGACGCCCCAGCCGAGCGCGGCCGCATCGATCGCCTCGATGACATGGCGGTTGATGTCGTCGCGGCCCTCGAAGGTCTTGTCCAGTTCCATCTTGCCTATCACCGAGCGCAGGCTGGTCTGCGCCAGTTGCGTGATGGCGGCAACGTAGTTCGACGAGCCGTACGAAGCGGCGTAGGGATCGGTGACCTGGAAGTACAGCACGCCATCGACCTGCAGTTGCGTGTTGTCCTTGGTGATGCATATCTGGCTGGGCACGTCCAGCGGCACTTCCTTGAGCGAATGGCGATAGGCCACGCGCTCGATGAAGGGCATGACGAAGGTCAAGCCCGGCTGCATGATGTGGTCGTACTTGCCAAGCCGTTCGACCACGAAGGCGCTTTGCTGCGGCACCTGGTAGACCGACTTGAAGACGAAGATGACCGCCGCGACCAGCACGACAAATGCGAGAAAGCTGCCGATTTCCATTCTCCTCAAGGCTCCTGAAAGGGTGACCGTAAACGGCTTAAGCCCGTTGCGCCGAAACGATCAGTTTGGTGCCGCGCACCGCGCGGATGTACAAGGTGCCGATGGCCTTGGCCGGGCCCTCGGGCAGGGGTTCTTCGGTTTCCGCATCCCACTGCGAGCCGCGGTAGTCCACCCGCAGGCTGCCGTCGGCCCGGCGCTCGACCACCCGCACGGTCTGGCCGACGTCCATCGATACCTCGGGCTTGTCCTGGCGCAACATGTTGCCGGCGCGGGTCTTGCGCAGGATCACGATGCCGGCCACCGACAGCAGCGCCGCCACGCCGATCTGCACGCCGAATTCCACGCCGCATAGTGCCGCCACGCCGCCCGCGGCCAGGCCAAGGCCGATCACCAGGAGGTAAAAGGTGCCTGCCATCAGTTCTGCCCCGATCAGGGCGAAAGCGGCAATGAACCAGACGACGTAAGGCTGCATGCGCCTCCTCCTGCTTCGGCCCGCCCTCGGCGGCGAGCCTGGTTTTATCTCGTTGAGCCCGCGGCGTTGCCGCAGGCTGGCCCCCATGCTAGCCGATGCGGCGGCGCGCGGCAACGGCAACCGCGCGCCGCATGCAGGCACAATGCGGCCCATGGAAATCGAATTCATTCTCGCCGCCGCACCCGGCACCAGGATCGCGGACTTCGACGCGGTGCCGGCCCTGGGCCAGGCCTATGCACGCGGCCCGGTGCAACGCATCGCCGCGCCGACCGATACCGGCGGCTACTGGTTTGCCCGCTTCGGCATCGCGCGCCAGGGCGACTGGCCGGCGGCGCCGTTTCGCCTTGCGCCGGAGGCGGCCGGCGACACCTACTGGCTGTGCGCCGACCCCATCCATCAGCAACTCGATGGCGACCGCCTGCTGTTCGACCCCAGGTCGCTGACTGATCTTTCCGCCGCCCAGGCCGAATCAATGGTGGCCGAGTTGAACGTGCATCTGGCCGCCGATGGCATGGCGCTGCAGACACTGACCCCTGGGGAATGGGTGCTGCGCCTGCCCCGGCCATTCGATGTTGCCGCGTCCCCGCCCGGTCTTGCCGCCGGCCAGCCCGCCGCCGCCGTCCTGCCGCAGGGCGGCGACGCCGCCTGGGCCAGACGCCTGTCCAGCGAAGTGCAAATGCTGCTTTACCAGGCCGCCGCCAACGCGGAGCGCGAAAGCCAGCGGCGCTGGCCCGTAAACAGCTTATGGCTCTGGGGCGGCGGAACGCGTCCCGCCGCCGGCGTCGCGCTCGCGCCACACCACCAAATTGTCCTGTCGCCGCAATCACACGTAAGGGAAATATGTAGGGCCGCTGGTGGGCAGGCTGCCGACTTACCCGCGGACTGGGCGCAGGCGGCGCTGCTGCTGGATTCGATGCACTGCGATAAGGCGTTGATAGATTTGACAGAAATCGCCCAGAATCCCGCCTGGCAAACAGTTTTGCAGCTCAATTGGCTGAGTCCTGCCGCTCTGGCGCCAAAGAAACAAAAATTGACATTTTGGGCCGTTTTTTCAAGTCCTGGAGAAAGCCTGCGCGTACGCCTGTATCGCAGTGATTTATTTCACTTTTTCCGCAGGAAATCGCTTGCGCGAGCCCTTGATAGAAGCCAAAATCCAGGGAATAGTTGAATAATTGTCGGTTTGCGATGTTGGTTGGTCGCGGCTACAGGGATTCGAGGTTTGCCAGTTTTGCTACCCAACATTGGTTTTTCCGGCCGCCTTTCGGGCCAGCGCAAAAGCGGTCAGGCGTGCCGCTGCGCACTGAGCACCTGCAAGGGAGTTCCCGGTGTCTGATCAAGATGATATTTCCCGCCGCAAGAGAGTGATCGACCTGGCCGCACCGGCGGGGAGCCCTGCTGCCCCAGCCGCTTCTGCCGTGTCCGGTGCCGTCTCCGGTGCCGTCTCCGGTGCCGTCTCCGGTGCCGCCACTGAAGCCGCGCCCGGCGCCGTCGGCGCTGTCGAAGATACCGCCCTGAGTTTCGAGCAACTGCAGGCGCAGCTGAACCAGTTTCGCGCCGCCACGCCCGACGCCACGGTGTCCGGCGACCCCGACGAGAAAACCCGTAAAGACCTCAACTCGCCCAAGCACCGCGGCATCCTCGCCACGGACTACGAAGGCCCTTCCTACTCCGAACTCAAGCGCAAAGCGCAGCAGGCCGGTACCGACGACAACCGCCTGGCCCTGCCGGTGGGCTACATGCTGCACGAGTACCGCATCGAGCGCGTGCTGGGCATCGGCGGCTTCGGCGTCTCGTATCTCGCGCACGACACCAACCTGAACGCCAAGGTGGCGATCAAGGAATACCTGCCGAACGACCTTGCCATGCGCAACGAGGAAACGGCGGCCGTGTGGGCCAAGAGCTCGCGTGACGAGGAGGAATACCGCATCGGTCTCGACCGCTTCCTGCTCGAGTCGCGCACCCTCGCCACCTTCCGCCACCCGAACATCGTCCGCGTTAACCGCTTTTTCGAAGACAACAACACCGCCTACATGGTGATGGACTACGAATTCGGCGAAAGCCTGAACTCGTGGCTGAAAAAGCGCCTGGAGCGCGGCGAAAACCCGCCTGACGAAGCGCACTTGGTGCAGATGTTCGTGCCGCTGATGCAGGGCCTGGACAAGGTACACGAGGCCGGCTTCCTGCACCGGGACATCAAACCCGCGAACATTTACGTGCGCGATTCGGACGGCAGCCTGGTGCTGCTGGACTTCGGCGCCGCACGCCAGACTTCCGCCTCCGGCTCGACCTCCGGCATGACGTCTATCGTCACCCCCGGCTATGCCCCCTTCGAGCAATACCACACGCATGGCCGCCAGGGCCCGTGGTCCGACCTGTACGCAATGGGCGGCGTGCTCTACTGGTTCGTCGCCGGGCGCAAGCCGGTGGAAGCCGCCGCGCGCATCCAGAGCGACCCGCAGGAACCCGCGGTCGACGTCGCGCAGGGCAAGTACAGTGTGAATTTCCTCAAGGCGGTCGACTGGGCGCTGACCCCGGACGACCTCAAGCGCCCGCAAAGCATTGCCGAGTTCCTGCCCGCCTTCGTTGGCCAGAATACGATCGGCGCTTCCAGCGGCGGCAGCCAGGGCGAGAAGAAATCGCCGCTGTGGATGAAGCTGGGCCTGGCCGCCGCGGTGGTAGTGGCAGTGGCGGCGGTGGGGCTGCACTTCTTCAAGCCCGGCTCGCTGCTCGGCGGCAACGCCCTGGTGATGGCGGTCAACCCGGGCGCGATCCGCGCTTCCGAAGAGTTGCAGATGCGCTCCTCGATGGAGCCACTGATCCGCATCGCCTCGCAGGCCATCGGCCGCCCCATCACGATGACGCTGACTAACAGTTTCACGCCGAAGGAAGGTCAAAAGCAGCCCGACATCATCATGGCGGTGACCGACAAGATCGGCTATGCGGCGCGCGACAACAGCTACGCCCCACTGGGCAAGTTCCGCAATATTCACGCCTATTACCTGACCAAGGCCGACAGCCCGATCAACACCCTGGCCGACTTGAAGGGCAAGAATCTGGCGGTATATACCCGCGGCTCGTCGGTCGGCCCCGTGAGCCTGCACTGGCTGCTGCTCAACAGCGTCAAAGTCGATGAGATCAACCTGAAAGAGTACAAAGATCAGGACGAAATGGTCGACGCGCTGATGGAAGGCAAGGTCGATGCCGTCGCCGTCGCCGAGTCCGGCCAGGACAGCGCGACCAAGCGTTACGGCGCCAAGGTCAAGCAGTTCAGCAAGAGCGACCCCTTCCCCGGTTATGCCATCGCCGTTTCGAAGGACTTCCCGCCGGAGCTGGCCGTCAAGTTCACCCAGGCGCTGTGGAAAATGGACGAGACGCCGGAAGGCAAGGAAGCGCTGAAGGCGGTGATCATCGGCTCGGCCACCGGCAGCACCGAGATCAAGGAAACCACGGCGCGCGAGTTCGTCAACGCCGCCGAGCAGATCGACCGGGCGCGCAAGCTCTACCCGCCGCCCGCGCCGAAGAAGTAAGCAGGCCCCGCCCGCGAACAAAAAGCCCGGCTCGATGCCGGGTTTTTTGTTTGGGCCGCCTGTTCGTGTCAGGCGCCTCCAAGCAGCCTACAATCGCCCCATGAATCGCCGCATCGTCGCCCGTCCCTATTCGCAGCGCACCAGCATGTACCTGGAGCAGCAAGGCATCCACCCGGTACTCTCGCGCATTTACGCTGCGCGCGGCATCGCCACCCGCGCCGACCTTGATACGGCCTTTCCCGGCCTGCTGCCGCCGGAGGGCCTGATGAACGCCGGCAAGGCTGCCGTGCTGCTCGCCGACGCCTTCGCCCAGGGCAGGCGCATGCTGATCGTCGCGGACTACGACTGCGACGGCGCCACCGCCTGCGTGGTCGGCCTGCGCGGCCTGCGCGCCCTGATCGAAGCCACCGGCTCCAAAGCCGTGGTCGACTACCTGGTGCCGAACCGCTTCAAGTTCGGCTACGGCCTGACGCCGGAGATCGTCGCGCTGGCCGCGCGGCATCCGCGCCTGGGCAAGCCGGACCTGATCATCACCGTGGACAATGGCATCGCCAGCATCGAGGGCGTGGCGGCAGCGCGCGCCGCCGGCATCGAGGTGCTGGTGACCGACCACCACCTGCCCGGCCCCACCCTGCCCGATGCGCTGATCGTCAACCCGAACCAGCCCGGCTGCAACTTCGCCAGCAAGAGCATTGCCGGGGTCGGCGTGATGTTCTATGTGCTGCTGGCCCTGCGCGCCGAGTTGCGCAAGCGCGCCGCTTTTACGGCGCAGGAGCCGAACCTCGCCGTCCTGCTCGATCTGGTGGCGCTCGGCACGGTGGCCGACGTAGTGCGCCTGGACCGCAACAACCGCATCATGGTGGCGCAGGGCTTAAAGCGGGTGCGCGAAGGCAAGGCCAGCCCTGGCGTGGCCGCCTTGTTCTCGGTGGCGGCGCGCGAGCCGCGCAAGGCCAGCTGTTTCGACTTCGGCTTCGCCGCCGGGCCGCGCCTTAACGCCGCGGGCCGGCTCGACGACATGTCCCTGGGCATCGAGTGCCTGCTGGCGACGGATCGCAACGAGGCATTGGCGGCGGCGCAAAAGCTCGACGCGCTGAACCGCGAGCGCCGCGACATCGAGTCGCAGATGAAGGAGGAGGCGCTGGCCGCGCTCGAAACCATCGACGTCGTCGCCAATTACACCGTCTGCGTGACCAATGCCGCCTGGCATCAGGGTGTGGTCGGCATTGTTGCCTCGCGCTTGCGCGAGCGTTACGACCGGCCCGCCATCGTGTTCGCGCCCGGCGAAGACGGTGACCTGAAGGGCTCGGGCCGCTCGATCTCTTCTTTGCACCTGCGCGACTGCCTGGACCTGGTGAGCAAGGCCCAGCCCGCGCTGATCCGCAAGTTCGGCGGCCACGCGATGGCCGCGGGCCTGACCATAGGTGCAAACGACCATGCGGTGTTCGCAGTGGCGTTCGAGGAAGCCGCGCGCGCCATGCTCAAGCCCGCCGACCTGGCCGCCGACATCGTCACCGACGGCCCCCTGGAGGCAGCCTATCTCAACCTGCCGCTGGTGCGCAGCATCGAAAACGAAGTCTGGGGCTCGGGCTTTCCCGCCCCCACCTTCGCCGACACCTTCAACATCTCCTCCCAGCGCCTGATCAAGGAAAAGCACCTGAAGCTGAAGCTGGAGAAGGAGGGCCGCTCCTTCGACGCCATCCAGTTCAACTCCACCGAGACCCTGCCGGCGCGCGCCCGCGTGGCCTTTCGCCTCGGCGTGGACGAGTTCAACGGCCTGGCCCGCGAGGGGCTCTACGTAGAGGCGTGGGAGGCCATTTAGGCCGGCGGCACGGGTATAATCGCGGGTTATTCCGCATAAAAGCAGCAGGCCCATCATGGAAGCAGAACAGCTCAACGCCCTCTCCGCCAAACTGGCGGACCTGGACGCCCGTACCTCCGACCTGCGGAGGTATCTTTGACTTCGACGCCAAATTCCAGCGTCTGAATGAAGTCAACGCGGCGATGGAAGATCCATCGCTGTGGAACGATGCCAAGCGCGCCCAGGAAATGGGCCGCGAGAAAAAAGAACTCGACGGCACCGTCGGCACCCTGGGCAAGCTTGCTTCCGGCCTGGCCGACGCCAAGGAGCTGTTCGACATGGGCCGCGCCGACAACGACGACGACACCGTGCTGGCCGTCGCCGACGATGTGAAGGCGTTGGAAAAGACGGTGGCGGACCTCGAGTTCCGCCGCATGTTCAACAACCCGCTGGACCCGGCCAATTGCTTCATCGACATCCAGGCCGGCGCCGGCGGCACCGAGGCGCAGGACTGGGCCTCGATGCTGATGCGTCAATACCTGCGCTACTGCGAGCGCAAGGGCTTCAAGCCGGAAGTCCTCGAAGAGTCGCCGGGTGAAGTGGCGGGCATCAAGTCGGCCGCCATCAAGGTGGTTGGCGACTACGCCTACGGCATGTTGCGCACCGAGACCGGGGTGCACCGCCTGGTGCGCAAGTCGCCCTTCGACTCCTCCGGCGGACGCCACACCTCGTTTGCCAGCGTGTTCGTTTACCCCGAGGTGGACGACTCCATCGAGGTCGAGATCAATCCGGCCGATTTGCGCATCGACACCTTTCGCGCTTCCGGCGCCGGCGGCCAGCACATCAACAAGACCGATTCGGCCATCCGTATCACCCACGCGCCCACCGGCATCGTGGTGCAGTGCCAGAGCGACCGCTCGCAGCACCGCAATCGCGCAGAGGCGATGGCGCAACTGAAGTCGCGTCTGTATGAGCTGGAACTGCGCAAGCGGCAGGCACAGCAAGACAACCTGGAAGCGTCGAAGACCGACGTCGCCTGGGGCCATCAGATCCGCTCCTACGTGCTGGACCAGTCGCGCATCAAGGATTTGCGCACCAACGTCGAAATCAGCAATACCAAGTCCGTGCTGGACGGCGATCTCGACGACTTCATTTCCGCCAGCCTCAAGCAAGGCATTTAGTAATGAAAAGGGAGCGTCGCCCCCTTTGACCCCGAAGCTAGCCTGAAGCAACATTTAGTAACGACAAGGGGGCGATGCCCCCTTTAGCCCCGAAGTTCGAGGCCCATCGTCACCTTTTTTATTGCCACTCCATGTCGAACAACGAACAGCCTCCCGTCCCGCCCCAGGACGAAAACCAGATCATCGCCGAGCGCCGCGCCAAGCTGGCGGCGCTACGCGAAAAGGGCGTGCCCTTCCCCAACGACTTCGTCCCGGCCGACCGCGCCGCCGACCTGCATGCGAAGTACGACGAGGTAAGCAAGGAAGACCTGGAAGCCCAAGGCATCGAAGTGTCCATCGCCGGGCGCATGATGTTGAAGCGCGTGATGGGCAAGGCGAGCTTCGCCACCGTGACCGACGGCAGCGGCGCCAAGGCCGAAGGGCGCATCCAGTTCTACATCAAGAGCGATGCGGTGGGCGCCGAGGTACACGACGCCTTCAAGCACTGGGACCTGGGCGACATCATCGCTGCCAAGGGCAAGCTCTTCCGCACCCGCACCGGCGAGTTGACCGTGGAAGCCGGCGAAGTGCGCCTGCTGACCAAGAGCCTGCGCCCGTTGCCGGACAAGCACCACGGCCTGGCCGACCAGGAGCAAAAATACCGCCAGCGCTACGTCGACATGATCATGAGCGACGAGACCCGCGCCACCTTCGTCGCGCGCAGCAAGGCCGTCTCTTCGATTCGCAACGTGATGACCGAAGCCGGCTTTCTCGAAGTCGAGACGCCAATGCTGCACCCCATCCCCGGGGGCGCCGCGGCCAAGCCCTTCATTACCCACCACAACGCGCTGGACATGCAGATGTTCATGCGCATCGCGCCAGAACTCTACTTGAAGAGACTCATCGTCGGCGGCTTTCCGCGCGTCTTCGAGATCAACCGCAATTTCCGCAACGAGGGCGTCTCGCCGCGCCACAACCCCGAGTTCACCATGATGGAGTTCTACGCGGCCTATGCGGACTATCGCTGGCTGATGGACTTCACCGAACAGCTGATCCGCCGCGCCGCCATCGAGGCCACCGGCAGCGCCGTACTGCAATATGGCGAGCGCGAGCTGGACCTGTCCAAGCCCTTCGAGCGCCTGACCATCACCGGCGCGATCAAGGCGCATGCGCCGCAGTATAGCGACGAGCAACTGGCCGACATCGAATTCGTCCGCGCGGAGCTGAAGAAATTCGGCGCCAATGTCAGCAACCCGCCGCTGAAAAACGCTGGCTTGGGCGCGCTGCAACTGGCGCTGTTCGAAGAGACCGCCGAGTCCAAGCTGTGGCAGCCGACCTACATCATCGACTACCCCATCGAAGTCTCGCCGCTGGCCCGCGAGTCGGACACCCGCAAGGGCGTCACCGAGCGCTTCGAGCTCTTCATCACCGGCCGCGAAATCGCCAACGGCTTCTCGGAATTGAACGACGCCGAAGACCAGGCCGCCCGCTTCAAGGCCCAGGTCGCGGCCAAGGACGCGGGCGACGAAGAGGCGATGTTCTACGACGCCGACTTCGTGCGCGCGCTGGAATACGGCATGCCACCCACCGGCGGCTGTGGCATCGGCATCGACCGCCTGATGATGCTGCTGACCAACTCGCCGAACATCCGCGACGTCATCCTGTTCCCGCACATGCGGCGCGAGGACTGAACCGGGAAGCCGGTAGGCAGCGAAGCCGCCCGGCCCTGGCGCTTAATCTTCCGGCAGCGTGTCGGCGATACGGTCGGCGCGCCATAGCGCGGGAAACAGCCGCGCCCAGCTGAGCGCGGCCAGTGTCGCCATGACGCCGCCCACCACCACCGCGGGCACGCCGCCGATGGCCGAGGCCAGCACGCCGGACTCGAATTCGCCGAGATCATTCGACGCCCCCACGGTAACCGAGTGTACCGCCGACACGCGCCCCTGCATCGCATCCGGCGTGTTGACCTGGATCAGCGCATTGCGCAGCACCACGCTGACCGAATCGGCCGCGCCGAGGATGAACAGGAACAGCATGCCGAACCAGATGTTGGTGCAAAGGCCGAAGGCGATGGTCGCCAGACCGTAGAGGCCGACCGAGACCAGCAGCTTCGGCCCAAAGCCACGTTCGATCGGCTTGCGCGCCAGGCGCAGGGCGGTGGCCAGGGCGCCGGCGGCGATCGCCATGCGCAGCGCGCCCAGCGCCCATGGCCCGGCGTGAAAAATCTCCGCCACGTAAAACGGCAGCAGCGCGGTGGCGCCAGCGAACAGCACGGCGATCAGGTCCAGGCTCATCGAACCCAGGATCACCGGGCGCGACCATACATAGCGATAGCCGCCCAGCAGCATGGCCAGGTCTGGCCGCTGCTTGGCCATGCCGCGCGCGCGCTGCGGCCCCAGGGAGAAGGCAGCCGCCAACGCCAGGCAGGCGCACAGGCAGGCGGCCGCGAAGGGCACCGGCGCGCCCAGCCCGATCAGCAAGCCGCCGGCAGCCGGGCCGCAGATGCTCGCCACCCGCTGGACCAACGTGGTACCGGCGATCAGCCGCGAAAGCATAGGCGCCGGCGCGAGGTTCGGCACCATCGCCTTGGAGGCCGGCTGGGCGAAGGCGCGCGCGATGCCCTGCACCACCACCACCATGTAGACCGGCCAGACCAGGCTGGACAAGGTCAGCAGGCACAGCGCCAGCGCGCACGCCGCCAGGGTGAGGCCGCACCAGCGCATGATCATGCCGCGGTCGAAACGGTCCGCCGCGGTGCCGGTGAACAGCGACAGCAGGATGGAGGGCGCGAAGCCGGAGAAGCCGACCATGCCCAGCGCGAAGGTGCTGCGGGTGCGCTCGTAGATCAGCCAGCCGAGCGAGATGGTAAGGATTTCCTGGGCGAAGATCCAGGAGAAGCGCATGCCGGCGTAGGTGCGAAAGACCGGCAGTTGCCAGAGGCCGACAGCATCGCCGGGCGCCGGTGGGGGAAGGGAATCGGGTTCGCTTGAAGTGCTGGAGGTAGACATCGTCGGTGTGCCAGGTAATCGAAGAGCCCACACGCCTCGATGGCCGCGACAGGCGACGAGGACGGATGCACCACTCCGCTCGCGCCTCAGCCGCCCGGGGGTTCATGAAAATGCGTGAAAACGCGCCCGGGCCGGCTCACTGCCGCATGGCGCTATTTTACTCCGACGCGGGACTGCAGCACGGCGATGCGGCATACTTGGGTGATGAATCATCTCGCGCATTTCCTGCTCTCGCCTGCCGGCGATGCGGCGCGCATGGGCACCCTGCTTGGCGATTTCGCGCGCGGGGCCGATCTCTCGGCCTGGCCGGCGGAGGTGGAAAGCGCGATCCGCCTGCACCGGCGCATCGACGGCAGCACCGACACGCATCCGCTGGTGAGTGAAATGAAGAAGCTGGCGCCGCCGGCGCTGCGCCGCTATGCCGGCATCCTGCTCGACGTATTTTTCGATCACGTGCTGATCGCGCAGTGGCCGCGCTGGAGCGATGCGCCGCTGGAGGATTTTTGCGCCGGCGTATGCGGCAGCCTGGCGCGTACCGCGCCGGCCATGCCGCCGCCGGCGCAACGCCTGGCGCTGCGCATGGGCGAGTACGACATCCTGCGCAACTGCACCACGCGCGATGGTGTAGCCCATGTGCTGGGGCGCATCGCCGGCCGGCTGTCGCGGCCGGTCGCGCTGGCCGAAGGCATTGTTATGCTCGACGAGCACCACGCGCGCATCGAAGGTACCTTCGAAGAGTTCTTTCCGCAATTGCAGGCGCTGGCGGCGCAGTGGCCGGGGCCCTCTTCCGCCGCTACTTGATCGGCTCCAGGCGCAGCAGACGGCCGTCGCTCTCGTCGGTCAGCACATAGATGAGGCCATCCGGCCCCATGCGCACGTCGCGGATACGCGCGCCGATTTCCTGCAGCAATCGTTCTTCGTGGGTCACCTTGTTGCCGTTCAACTCCAGGCGCACCAGGCGGCCGAACTTGAGCGAGCCGACGAACAGGCTTCCCTTCCACTTTGGAAAGGCGTCGCCGGTGTAAAAGGCCATGCCAGAAGGCGCGATCGACGGGACCCAGTAGTAGATCGGCTGCTCCATGCCCGCCTTGGCGGTGCCCTCGCCGATTTTCGAGCCGTCGTAATCGATGCCCCAGGTGATCACCGGCCAGCCGTAGTTCCTGCCCTTTTCGATGATGTTGATTTCGTCGCCGCCTTGCGCGCCGTGCTCGTGCATCCAGAAGGCGCCGGTGGCCGGGTTGAGTGCCGCGCCTTCCGGACTGCGATGGCCGACGCTCCAGATTTCCGGCTGCACGCCCGTCTTGCCGACAAAGGGATTGTCCGGCGGCACCGAGCCGTCCGGGCGAATGCGGATGATCTTGCCCAGGCCGGAGTTCATGTTCTGCGCCTGGTCACGCAAATAGCGGTCGCCCAGGGTGACAAACAGGTTGCCGTCGGCGGTTTGCACGATGCGCGCGCCGAATTGCAGACTGCCGCCCACCTTGGGCTGTTGGCGATAAATTACTTTGACGTCGCGCAGATCGTTCTCGCCGAGAACCGCGCGCGCCACCGCCGTACCCGCGCCGCCCTCGCCGCGTTCCGAATAGGCAAAGTAGATGGTGTGGCTGCGGGCAAAGTCGGCATCCAGGATTACATCGAGCATCCCGCCCTGGCCGCCGGCCTGCACCGCCGGCACGTTTTTCAGCGGCTCGCTCACCCGCCCCTCCTTGCTCACGATGCGCATGCGCCCGGGCCGTTCGGTGACCAGCATGCGGCCATCCGGCAAAAAGGCCAGCGCCCAGGGGTGGTCGAGCACGCGGGTCAGGGTGACGACGCGAAAGTCCTGCGACTGGGAATGGATGTCCTGCGCGAAGCCTGCCGTTGCGACCAGGAGCAACAAGCATCCCGAAAGAAGGGAGACGGGGCCGCGGCGAAAACGCATTGTTCGCATTGTTGTTCTTTCAGTCATCGATGTGCACCCTGATTGGAACTCGCGCCGAAATAGAAATTCCCGCATTTCGCCAGAGTTCTGCCACAAGAATGCGACATGCTAGAGTTTGAGGCGCCGGATTCAAGCCCATTCCAAAAGCGCCGGCTTACAACAACATCGGGAGATCCGGGTGGCACTCGTATGGTTGGTCGGCGCCTTGATCGCCATTGTATTGTTCGCCATCGTCGCCAACCGCCTCACCGGCACCAAGGCGCAGTATCTCGAGAGCTTGCAGCTCGAAGCCGGCGAGGCCGAGTTATGGCGCGATGCCGAAGCAGACTTTGCCACCGTGCCGCGCACCGGCCGCGCGGCGGTCATGTCCTACCCGCGCCTGCGCCGGCACACGGTGCTGTGGACCGACCGGCGCATCGTCATCTCGCAAAAGCCGCTGGGCTCGTCGAAGCACATGATCACCCACCAGATCTACTTCGTGCCGGATGTCGGGGCGCAAGCGGCAGCCGGCGCGGCCTTCGGCGGCTTCTACGGACGCGGCTTCGAGACGATCGTCGGCGCGGCCAAATCCTTCGATCAGGTGAACGGCAAGGACTGCGCCCGCATCAAGCCGGCCGAGGCCTGTGGCACCCAACTGAACATCGACGAGGCCCTGATCTTCACCGACCGGCTGGCCGAACTCCACCAGCGCCTGCCCTAGCCGTTACTGCCCCCCCGTGCCTTTTTACGCTCTCGCCATGGTGCTGGCAGCGGCTTTTTGTCACGCCACCTGGAACCTGTTCCTGAAAAAAAGCCAGGGCGGCGGCACCTTGTTCTTCTGGCTGGCCGGCAGCGTCGAGGTACTGGTCTATGCCCCGCTGGCCATCGGCATGATTCTCGCCACCGGCTACCGACCCGATGTATCTTCGCTGGGCCTGATGGCCGGCAGCGCGGTGATCCATGTCGGCTATTTCATCCTTCTCGACCGCGGCTACCGCAGCGGCGACCTCTCGGTTGTGTATCCGCTGGCGCGCGCCAGCGGGCCGCTGATCACCATCATTGCCGCGGTGCTATTGATCGGCGAACGCCCGGCCCTGCTGGCGGTGGCGGGGGCCGTGCTGATCGGCATGGGCGCGGTGCTGCTCTCCGGCAACCCGCTGCAACTGCTGCGCGCGCGTGCACAAGGCGTGGTGTTCGCGCTTGGCACGGGCGTCATCATCGCTGTCTATACGGTATGGGACCGCCAGGCGGTCGCGGCCTTCCTGATCCCACCGGTGATCTACTACTGGGCCTCCATCGTCATACGCGTGATCATCACCAGTCCGGTGGCGCTGCGCGATACGCCGATGCTGCGGACGATCTGGGCGCGCGACAAGAAGGCGGTGCTGGCGGTGGGCCTGCTCTCACCCTTTTCATACGCACTGGCGCTCTACGCGATGAAGGTGGCGCCGCTTTCCTATGTGGCGCCGGCGCGTGAAATGAGCATCCTGATCGCCGCGCTTTACGGCACGCATTTGCTGAAGGAAGGCGATACCGCGCGCCGCCTGGCCGCCGCCGCCCTGATGGTGCTGGGCATAGCAGGCATCGGGCTCGCCGGCTAACCCGCGCTCCCCTCAAGGCGCCGCGCCGATTTCCTTCAGGTAGCGCAGCGTGCCGGGGTGGATCATGTCCGGCCGCGGCGCGGCGCCGCAGATGTTTTCCACCCGGCTTTCACGCGCTTGCGGCAGGCTCTTGCCGAGCGCGTCCTGCGCCTTGTGTAAGGCACGGGTGAGGCGGTAGGCCGTGTCATCGGGGAAGTCGGTGCGGGCCAGGATGAAACTCCAGGAACCGACGGAGACGATTTCCTGCGGCTGCTTGGGGTAGCTGCCGGCGGGAATGGTCAGGCGCTTGAGGAAGTCGTATTTCGCGCGGATGCCGCGGATTTCATCTTCGCTGGGTGCGATCAGGCGCGCGCCGGCGGGATCGGCCATCATGTTGGTGAACCCCGGCCAGCCGGAGCCGCCGCCCCAGAGCGCGGCGACCCGCCCGTCTTTCACCATCGGCGGGCCGTCGCCGGCGCGCTCCAGGTAGACCGCCTTGAAATCCGTATCCTGCTTCAGGCCGATGCCGTCGAGCACATAGCGCGCGAGGATCACCAGGCCGGAGCCGGCGGCGCCGAAGGCAACGGCCTGGCCCTTGAGATCGGCAATGCGATGGTAGGGACTGTCGGCGCGCACCACGAACATGCCGGGGCTGGAGTAGATGCCGACGACGATTTTCAACTGCAGCGGCGCGCGGCCGATACCGGCGAATGCTTCGTGGGCGGACTCGCCCTGCACCAGGCCCAGGTCGAATTTTCCCTGCTCCAGGCCGGGAATATTTTCGTCGCTACCGCGAGTGTTTCGAGTCTGGACCTCAAGCGTGGGGTCCGCCTGGTTGATGGCCGCCATGTAGGCCGCACCGTAGACCGGGAAGCCGCCGCCAGGGGTGGCGGTGGCCAGCACCACATTGGTCTTTTGCTGCGCCCGGACCCGCGGGCCGAGACCGGCAAGCGCGACGCCGGCGGCGGAGTGGAGAAAGCTGCGGCGGCCGGCGTTGGACATGGCGGGTTTTCCTGCGCTGTTCCTGTTATTCGGCTTCGTCGATCCAGGTCATCTGGATCGCTTCGAGGATTTTTTCGCCGGAGCGGTTCGGGTCGTCGTTGAAACCTTCAAGAGCGCAGACCCACTTATGCAGGTCGGTGAAGCGCACGGCCTTCGGGTCCACGTCCGGATGCGCATCGACGAGAGCGATGGCGATGTCGCGGGTGTCGGTCCATTTCATTTTTTGCCGCCCTCTTTGGCCATGTTGATGGTGTAGCGGGGAATCTCGATCGTCAGGTTGGTATTGTTCAGGATCACCTGGCACGACAAGCGCGAATTCGGCTCCAGGCCCCAGGCCTTGTCGAGCATGTCGTCCTCATCATCCTCCGAGGGCGTCAGCGCATTGAAGCCCTCGCGCACCACCACGTGGCAGGTGGTGCAGGCGCAGGACTTTTCGCAGGCGTGCTCGATGTCGACGCCGTTTTCCAGCAGGGCGTCGCACAGCGACTTGCCGGCCGGGGCTTCGATCACCGTGCCTTCGGGGCAAAGTTCGATGTGGGGCAATACGACGATTTGCGGCATCAGAAACTCACTTCATCCAGCTTGCGGCCGGTCAGCGCGCGGCGGATGCTTTGATCCATGCGCCGTGCAGCGAATTCTTCGGTGGCGCGGTTGACTTCGTCGACCAGCGCCTTGATGGCGCGATGGTCGGTGCCCGCGTTGGCTTGTTTGAGTTGCTCGATCTGTGTTTCGATGCCGGCGCGCTCTTCGGCATTCAGCAGTCCGCCATCCTGCGCCAAGGCAGCGGCGGTGGCGGCGATCATCTGCTCGGCTTCGACCTGTTGCTCCTTCAGCGCGCGCAACTGCATGTCGTCGCCGGCGCGCTCGAAGGAGTCTTTCAGCATGCGCGCGATCTCGTCGTCGGCAAGGCCGTAGGAAGGCTTGACCACCACCGCAGCCTCTACGCCGGTGGTCGCTTCGCGCGCGCTCACCGACAGCAAACCATCGGCATCGACCTGGAAGGTGACGCGAATGCGCGCCGCCCCCGCGACCATCGCCGGGATGCCGCGCAACTCGAAGCGCGCCAGCGAGCGGCAGTCGCTCACCAGTTCACGCTCGCCCTGCACCACGTGGATCGCCATCGCGCTCTGGCCGTCCTTGAAGGTGGTGAACTCCTGCGCGCGCGCCACCGGAATCGTGGAGTTGCGCGGAATCACTTTTTCCGCCAGTCCGCCCATGGTCTCCAAACCGAGGGACAGCGGAATTACGTCGAGCAGCAGCCAGTCGTCGCCGGGCGCGCGGTTGCCCGCCAGCAGGTTGGCCTGCATCGCCGCGCCCAGTGCCACGACCTCATCCGGGTTGAGATTGGTCAGCGGCTTTTGCCCGAACAAAGTGCCGACCGCCTCGCGCACCTGCGGCATGCGCGTCGCGCCGCCGACCAGCACCACGCCCTTGACCTCTTCCACGCTCAGGCCCGCGTCGCGCAGCGCCTTGCGGGTGGCGACCAGGGTTTTCTTCAGCAGCTTCTCGGTCAATGCCTCGAAAGTCTTGCGCGTCAGATGCAGGCCGGCAGTGCGCTCGAAGTCCAACGACAAACTGAAAAAAGTGGCATCGCCTTGCGACAGGCGCTCCTTGGCGGCGCGCGCCTCCACCAGCAGGCGGCGCTCCTGCACCGCCGTGAGAACGGTGAGGCGCGCTTCACGCGTGGCCCAGGCGGCCAACGCACGGTCGAAGTCGTCGCCGCCCAACGCGGAATCGCCCCCCGTGGCCAGCACTTCGAACACGCCCTTGGAAAGCTTGAGGATGGAAATATCGAAGGTGCCGCCGCCCAGGTCGTAGACCGCGTAGATGCCTTCGGCGGCATTGTCCAGGCCATAGGCAATCGCGGCCGCCGTCGGCTCGTTGAGCAGGCGCAGCACATTGATGCCGGCGAGCTTGGCAGCGTCCTTGGTGGCCTGGCGCTGCGCATCGTCGAAATACGCCGGCACGGTGATCACCGCGCCGACCAGTTCGCCGCCATCATTGGCGAACATCGACTGCTCGGCACGCGCTTTGAGCGCCGAAAGGATGTCGGCGGAAATCTCCACCGGACTCTTCACGCCGGCGGCGGTATTGAGGCTGACCATGCCGGGCGCGTCGACAAAGTCATAGGGCAATTTTTCGCCATAGGTGGCGCGAATGTCCGCCAGGCCCCTCCCCATGAAGCGCTTCACCGAGGCGATGGTATTGCGCGGGTCGCTCACCTGTTGCGATTGCGCGGCATAGCCGGTGGCGTTGACGCCATTGGCGTCATAGCGCACCACCGAGGGCAGCAGCGGCCGGCCGGTGATGTCCGGCAACACGGCGGCGGCGCCGCTCTTGACGGTGGCGACCAGTGAATTGGTGGTGCCCAGGTCGATGCCCACCGCCATGCGATGCTGGTGCGGTGCGGTGGAAAGACCGGGTTCGGAGATTTGCAGCAGAGCCATTGGTTTGTTACTTTTTCTTCAGATCTCAGGCGTCCAGCGCTTCCAGGCTGTGGCCGATATCGTCTTCGACTTTTTCCAGGAACATCAGCTGGCGCACCGCTTCGACGGCGGGCGCATCGGCGCCGGAATCGAGCAGCGCACCGAGCTTGCCGTAGCGCAGCTTCTTGTCCTCGCGCAAATCGCGCAACAGCTTGTCGAGGGCATTGACATTCTTCGCGCCGGTGGCGTCTTCCACCGCCTCGCGCCATTCCATCTGCTGCATCAGGAAGGCCGGTTCCATCGCGGTGTTGTTCTCGGCGCCGATGTCCGCCCCGCGCAACTCCAGCAGATAGGTCGCGCGCTTCAGCGGATTTTTCAGCGTCTGGTAAGCCTCGTTGGCGCGGGTCGACCATTGCATGGCGACGCGGCGCCCGGCATCACCCGCGCCGGCGTGGCGGTCCGGGTGCACCTGCGCCTGCACTTCGCGAAAAGCCGTGTCCAGGCTCGCCGCATCGATCGCAAAGCGCGCCGGCAGGCCGAACATCTCGAAGTGGTTTTGGGTAAAGGGACTGGTGGACACGATATTTACTAAATCAAAGGGGCGGTGATGGCCGCCCCTTGTTTTTGCCTCGGCAAATTGCCTGGCCAGCCTTACACGTTGAAGGACTCACCGCAGCCGCAGCGGTCCTTCTCGTTCGGGTTGTTGAACTTGAAGCCTTCGTTCAGGCCCTAGCGGGTGTAGTCCAGCTCGGTACCGTCCAGATAAGTCAGGCTTTTCGGGTCGATCAGCACCTTGACGCCGCGGCTTTCGAATTCCTGATCTTCCGCGTTCACCGCGTCGGCGAATTCGAGCTTGTAGGCCATGCCGGAACAGCCGGTGGTGCGCACGCCCAGACGCAAGCCCACGCCCTTGCCGCGCTTGGCAAGATAGTTGGCGACGTGGCGTGCGGCGTTTTCGGTCAGGGTAATCGACATCTCAAACCTCGTATCTATTGCTCAGGCAGCCTTGCGTTCGGCCGCATCCGCGCCGCCGTGCTTGGCCTTGTAGTCGGTGATGGCGGCCTTGATGGCATCTTCAGCCAGGATCGAGCAGTGGATTTTCACCGGCGGCAGCGCCAGCTCTTCGGCAATGTGGGTGTTCTTGATGCCCATCGCCTCGTCCAGGGTCTTGCCCTTGACCCATTCGGTGACCAGCGAGGACGACGCAATGGCGGAACCGCAGCCGTAGGTCTTGAACTTCGCGTCCTCGATGCGGCCATCGGCGCCAACCTTGATCTGCAGCTTCATCACGTCGCCGCAGGCGGGGGCGCCGACCATGCCGGTGCCTACCGTGTCGTCACCCTTTTCGAAGGAGCCGACATTGCGCGGGTTTTCGTAGTGGTCCAGAACTTTTTCGGAGTAAGCCATGATATGTATTCCTTGTAATGCCTAGATTGTACTTTCTCGCGGGCTTTTCAATCCACCCGCCTCGCGACTAAATCAATGAGCCGCCCACTCAATGGTCGACAGATCGATGCCGTCCTTGTGCATTTCCCACAGCGGCGACAAATCGCGCAGCTTGCCGATTTTTTGCTTGATCAGGTCGATGGCGAAGTCGATCTCTTCCTCGGTGGTGAAGCGGCCGAGCGTGAAGCGGATCGACGAATGCGCCAGTTCGTCGCTGCGACCCAGGGCACGCAGCACGTAGGAAGGCTCCAGGCTGGCCGAGGTGCAGGCCGAGCCGCTGGAGACCGCGATGTCCTTGATCGCCATGATCAGCGATTCGCCTTCGACGAAGTTGAAGCTCATGTTGAGGTTGTGCGGCACGCGCGACTCCAGGTCGCCGTTGACGTAGACCTCTTCCATCTCCTGCAGGCCATGCATCAGGCGGTCGCGCAACATGCGGATGCGGCTTTTTTCGGTCGCCATTTCCTCGCGCGCCAGGCGGAAACTCTCGCCCATGCCAACGATCTGATGGGTCGGCAGGGTGCCGGAGCGGAAACCGCGCTCGTGCCCGCCGCCGTGCATCTGCGCTTCCAGGCGCACGCGCGGCTTGCGGCGGATGTACAGCGCGCCAATGCCCTTGGGGCCGTAGGTCTTGTGCGCGCACAGCGACATCAGGTCGATCTTCAGCTTGGTCAGGTCGATTTCCACCTTGCCGGTGGCTTGAGCCGCGTCGACGTGGAAAATGATGCCCTTCTCGCGGCAGATTTCACCGATTTCGGGGATCGCCTGGATCACGCCGATTTCGTTGTTCACATACATGATGGACACCAGGATGGTGTCGGGGCGGATCGCCGCCTTGAATTTTTCCAGGTCGAGCAGACCATCGGGCTCGGGGTCCAGATAAGTGACTTCAAAGCCCTGGCGCTCCAGCTCGCGGCAGGTATCGAGCACGGCCTTGTGCTCGATGGTCATCGTAATGATGTGCTTACCCTTGCTCTTGTAGAACTGGGCCGCGCCCTTGATGGCGAGGTTGTCCGACTCGGTGGCGCCCGAGGTCCAGATGATTTCCTTGGGGTCCGCGCCGATCAGCTTGGCAACGTTCTCACGCGCCTCTTCCACCGCCGCTTCCGCCGTCCAGCCGTAGGCGTGCGAACGGGAGGCGGGGTTGCCGTACTCTTCAGTCAAAAACTTGACCATCTCCTCGGTGACGCGCGGGTCTACCCGGGTAGTGGCGGAATTGTCGAGATAAATAGGGAGTTTCATATCGAGTCCTGACTTTCTTTTCTTGGCTGCTACTGTATCCAACCTGCCGCGACAGCCTCAGGCAATCGCCGGCGTACCGCGAACCCCGCCCGACTTGCGGCGGTCCACCATCACGCTTTGCACGGTACCGGTTCCACCCTGGGCGGCCTGTGACGCGGCTTCGCGCTCGCGCTGCTGGCGCACCAGGTGGCCTAAAGTCACCGATTCCAGGTATTCGTGCATTTTCTTGTTCAGGGTGGCCCACAGGTCGTGCGTCATGCACTGGCCCTTTTGCGCGCCTTCCTGCAGCCCGCCGCCGACCCGGCCGGTCTCGTGGCAATTTTCCTTGCCGCCGCACATGGTGGCGTCCAGCGGCTCGTCGACCGCGGCGATGATGTCGGCCACGGTTACGGTTTCCAGGGTGCGCGCCATGGTGTAGCCGCCGCCCGGGCCGCGCACGCTTTCCACGATGCTGTGGCGGCGCAGCTTGCCGAACAGTTGCTCAAGATAGGAAAGCGAGATGCCCTGACGCTCGCTGATGGCGGCCAAGGTAACCGGCCCGCCTTCGTCGCGCAGGGCCAGATCGATCATCGCAGTGACGGCAAAACGGCCTTTGGTAGTCAGTCTCATGGCAGTCCTTCCAGGCTCCGGGGCTGGTCTCGCGGCGCGAAGCGCGGCGATCAACAAGCCCGACTAATTGACTCAAGTATAACAAAGGCTGAACGATTTAGTCAACCTTTCAAACAGCACCGGCCCAAGATCGAAATCTCAAAAAAATACGTTGTTAATCAGTGTTTTAAATAATGATATTAAGGTGAAATATGAAATTTTAAAGCATCGATATCGCGGCTTGCGGCGACCTCCGGGTCCAAAAACTGCAAGTACCGGTTCAAAGACAGATTCGCGGACGAGCGGGTCGCAATTGCCGTGCCCCAGAAAGAAAGAGTAGTATCGCGCCTGAAGGTCAGCGTCGGCCTTGGCGGGAAACCTGCCAAGGCAGATTGCATAATCGGGCGGGCAGCGCTGCCATTTGCGGTGGCTGGGTACACTGTTTTCAGAGACAAGAAAAGAATACGAACTCATGCGTCAGGTGATTCATGGCAAACGCTGAAAGCGCACCCCAAGCCGCGCGCGGCGCCACCTCATTCCACAAACCTAATCCCGCCCAATCATTGCGGGCCAGGACCGAAAACGGGGTTCCGGAGAAGGATTCCAGCACGCTTTTGCTGCGTGCCACGGCGATCCGCACCCTGGAGCAGGCCGCCTTGGCGCGCGGCGAGCCCCTAATGGAGCGCGCCGGCCTGGCCGCCGCCAACGTGGCCCGCGGCATGCTCCGCGAAGCAGCCCACTACCCCGCCCGCGTGCTGGTGCTGGCCGGCCCCGGCAACAACGGCGGCGACGCAATAGAAGCGGCGGTGCACCTGCGCGACTGGGGCAACACTGTCGCCGTCTGCTTCGTCGAAGACGCCGACCACCTGCCGCCGGACGCGGCGCGCGCCCACGCCAAATGGCGCAGCCGCGGCGCCGGCACCGTGCTGCGCGCCCCGCCGCCGCCGCACGACTACGACTTGGTGGTCGACGGCCTGTTCGGCATCGGCCTGACGCGGCCGCTGCGCGCGCCCTATGCCGACTGGATCGCGGCGGTCAACGAATCGGTGACTCCCGTGCTGGCGCTCGACGTGCCTTCCGGGCTGGACGCCGACACCGGCCGGGTGATGGGCGCGGCGATCCACGCCACCCGCACCTTGAGCTTCATCGCAGACAAGCCCGGTCTGCACACACTTTCCGGACCGGACCACGCCGGCATGATCGAAATCGCCCCGCTGCAGATGCGCTTTGCCGCCCCCGGCCTGGGCGAATCCGGCTCGCTGCTCTCGCCGGCGGACTTTCGCGCCTGCCTGCGCCCGCGCACACTCAACTCGCACAAGGGCAGCTTCGGCAGCCTGGGGGTGATCGGCGGCAGCGCCGGCATGACGGGCGCCGCCTTTCTCGCCGCCCGCGCCGCGCTGTATCTGGGCACCGGCAAGGTGTTCATCGGTTTTGTCGACAGCGGCGCGCCGCAGTTCGACCCGCTGCACCCGGAGCTAATGCTGCGCTCCGAAGAAGCCGTGCTGGAAATGGCGCTCACGGCGGCCGTTATCGGCCCGGGCCTGGGCCAGGGCGAAGCGGCCAAACAGGCGCTGACCCGCGCCATTGCCCTGCCCTGTCCGATCCTGCTCGACGCCGACGCGCTCAACCTGGTGGCCGCCGACCCGGCGCTGCGCGGCGCCATCGCCAAGCGCGGCGGCGCCACCCTGATGACGCCGCACCCGCTGGAGGCGGCGCGCCTGCTCGGCAGCAACACGCCGCAGGTGCAGGAAGACCGCATTGCCAGCGCCGCGCGCCTGGCCGATTTGTACAAGGCGATCGTCGTGCTCAAGGGCGCGGGCAGCGTGATCGCCTCGCCGCGCGGGCGCTGGTGGATCAACGGCACCGGCAACCCGGGCATGGCCAGCGGCGGCATGGGCGACGTGCTCTCCGGCATCGCCGGCGCGCTGCTGGCGCAGGGTTTTGCAGCGGAAGCCGCCCTGCAATGCGCGGTGCATCTGCACGGCGCGGCGGCCGACGAATTGGTCGCCGAGGGCAATGGTCCGGCCGGGCTCACCGCCAGCGAAACCATAGGCGCGGCACGGCGGCTGTACAACCAGTGGACGGCAGGCAAGGCGCCGCCGCGCTGATCAGCGGGTTTTTCCCTTGCGCGGCGCCGCAGGCGGGTCTGCTGTAGCGATTACCGCAGCCGGGGCGCGCATGCGCTCGACCACCCAGTCGATGAACACCCGCACCCGCGGCGCGAGCTGCCGGTTATGCGGGTACAGCACCGAGACTGGCATCGGCGGCGGGCGGAACGCTTCCAGCACTTCGACCAGGCGGCCGTCGGCCAACTCGGTTTCGATGTGATAACGCGGCACCTGGATCAGCCCCAGGCCGGCGCTGCAGCAGGCGTGGTACGCGTCGGCCTGGCGCACCGCGACGATCCCCGGCACCTGCACGCTTTTCAGTTCGCCGCCGACCAGGAAATCGAAGGGCAGGCGACGCCCGGTGGCGCTTGAAACATAGTTGACGGCGCGGTGCTCGCGCAGTGACTCGATGCTGCGCGGCACCCCGAAGCGGGCGATGTAGCCGGCGCTGCCGCAAGTGACTTGCGGGTTTTCGGCGACGCGCCGCGCCACCAGGCTGGATTCGCGCGGCTCGCCGCCGCGCAGCACGCAGTCCACGCCTTCGCGCACCAGGTCGACCAGACGGTCGCCCATCCCGATATCCAGTTCCAGGTCCGGGTAACGTTCGCAGAATTCGCCGATGTGCGGCAGCAGGAAATGCATCGCCAGCGAACCCTGCAGGTCCACCCGCAGCTTGCCCTTGGGCGCGGCCTGCGACTGGCCGAAGGAGGATTCCGTGTCTTCCAGGTCGGCCAGCAGGCGCAGGCAGCGCTGGTAAAAGGCCTCGCCGTCCATGGTTATGCTGACGCTGCGGGTGGTCCGCTGCAGCAGGCGCGTGCCCAAGCGCTTTTCTAGCTGCTGCACGGCATGGGTGACGGTGGCGCGCGGCAGGCCAATATCTTCGGCTGCCTTGGTAAAACTGCCGAGTTCGACGATGCGGACGAACAGATGCATGCTCTCGAAGCGATCCAAGAGAACTCCTTGACCGGTTTTGTTGTTTATATTTTTTGAACAGTAATGGCAATTCTAGGATATTTATCCAACCAAGGCAAACGCCTAAAGTAGCGTCACTGGCTCATGCAAAACTGCGCGGCCAACCCCACCACCTCAAGGAGATTTGCCATGAACACGAAACAAGTTGCCATCGTCACCGGCGCCTCGCGCGGCATCGGCGCCACCCTGGCCCAGCGCCTGGCCCGCGACGGCTTTGCCGTCATTGTCAACTATGCCGGCAATGCGGACGCCGCCGCTACAGTGGTTAAGGCAATCGAAGCCGGCGGCGGCCAGGCCGCCGCGGTGCAGGCCGATGTCGCGGTGTCCGCACAGGCGAAAAAGCTGTTCGACGAGGCGACACGCCTGTATGGCCGCGTCGATGCGCTGGTGAACAACGCCGGCATCATGCCGCCGCAGTTGCCCACCCTGGCCAATACCGACGATGAGACCTTCGACCGTCTGATTGCCGTCAACCTCAAGGGCAGCTTCAACACCATGCGCGAAGCGGCCACGCGCCTGGAAAACGGCGGTCGTATCGTCAACTTTTCCACCAGCCTGGTGGGCACGGCGCTGCCCGGCTACTCGGTCTACACCGCGACCAAGGCCGGCATCGAACTGATGACCAGCATTCTCTCGAAGGAGTTGCGCGGCAAGAACATCACGGTCAATGCCGTCGCCCCTGGCCCTACCGCCACCGAACTCTTTCTCAACGGCAAGTCGCCCGAACTGGTCGAGCGCCTGGCGAAGATGAACCCGCTGGAACGCCTCGGCACGCCGGAAGACATCGCCGGCGCCGTCTCTTTCCTCCTCGGCCCGGACGGCGGCTGGATCAACGGCCAGACCCTGCGCGCCAACGGCGGCATGGTTTGAACCCATCAGCGAACGAAAGGAAACCGTCATGAAAAAGATCATCGTCATCAGCGGCGCCTCCAGCGGCTTCGGCGCCCTGACCGCGCGCGCCCTGGCCGACGCCGGCCATACCGTCTACGCCGGCATGCGCGCCATCGCCGGCCGCAACGCCAAGGCCGCTGCCGCCGCCCGCGACTACGCGCAGCAGCACAAGGCGGACCTGCGCCCGGTCGAGATGGACGTCGTCGTCCAGGCCTCGGTCGATGCCGCCATCGCCGGCATCATCGAAGAGCATGGCCGCCTCGACGTGCTGGTGCACAACGCCGGCCACATGGTACTGGGCCCGGCCGAAGCGTTTACGCCGGAAGAGATCGACCAACTGTTCGACGTCAACGTACTCTCGACCCAGCGGCTGAATCGCGCCGCGCTGCCGCAGTTGCGCAAGCAGGGCCACGGGCTGGTGGTGTGGGTGTCTTCGAGCAGCGTCAAGGGCGGCACCCCGCCCTACCTCGGCCCCTACTTCGCGGCCAAGGCGGCGATGGATTCGCTGGCGGTGAGCTATGCCGGCGAGCTGGCGCGCTTCGGGGTCGAGACCAGCATCATCGTCCCCGGCGCCTTCACCTCGGGCACCAACCACTTCGTCAACTCCGGGCGCCCGGAGGACGTGGTCACCGGCGCCGCCTATGAGCGCCACTACTTCGGCCTGGCCGAACAGGTGGGGCAGGCGCTGGCCCGGCTGGAGCCGGCCGATGCCGACGTCGGCACGGTAGCCAGGGCCATCGTCGAGGCGGTGGACGCGCCCTACGGCAAACGGCCCTATCGCGTACACGTGGACCCGAGCGACGACGGCTCCGGCATCGTCAGCGGCGTCGCCGACCGCATGCGCGCACAGTTGCTCGAACGCGTGGGCCTGGCCGATCTGCTGCGCGTGTCGCCGCAACGCGCATAGACGGTGCTTGGGCCAGGCAAAAGGGACGCCGCGGCGTCCCTTTTTCTTTGCCCGGACGGACTTCCTTACGCCGCCTTCTCCAGCGGCTTTGGATACGGGAACATCATGTTCAGCGCCACCGACTGCCCGCCCTCCTGGACAATGCGCACGTGCTCGCGGCGGAACTCGCGCGCGTGGGTCAGGCCGCAGGAGTGGGCGATCATGTCGATCTCCTTGTTCATGTTGTCGCAGTAGTGGGCGACGCGCACATACTTTTCTTCCACCACCAGGCCGCGCTGCAGGCGTTCGTTGTGGGTGGTGACGCCGGTGGGGCAAGTGTTGGTGTGGCAGCGCAGGGCCTGGATGCAGCCGAGCGCGAACATGAAGCCGCGCGCCGAGTTGACGAAATCGGCGCCGGCGCATAACGCCCAAGCCACACGGGCGGATGTCACCAGCTTGCCCGAGGCCACCAGGCGAATGCGCTCCTTCAGCCCTGCTTGTATCAGCGCGTCGGCCACCCGCGGGAGCGCCTCGTCGATCGACAGGCCGACGTGGTCGGCCAGCGCCTGCGGCGCCGCGCCGGTGCCGCCTTCGCCGCCATCGATCACCAGGAAGTCGGGCGCCCACATCAGGCCGCGGCGGTTGATGGCATCGCACAGGTCGTTGACGAAGCGCCAGCCGCCCAGCGCGGTCTTCACCCCCACCGGCTTGCCGGTGATATCGCGGATGTAGGCGATCTTGTCGAGCAGCTGGTCGACGTTGGCGATGTCGTGATGGCGGTTCGGGCTGATCGAATCGACGCCGACCGGAATGCCGCGCACCTGCGAAATGATCTGCGTCACCTTGGTGCCCGGGAGCACCCCACCCTTGCCCGGCTTGGCGCCTTGCGACAGCTTGATTTCGAAGGCGCGCACCTGGTCGTAAGCGGCGATCTCGCGCAAGCGCGATTCGGAGAGCTGGCCATTGGCATCGCGCACGCCGTACTTGGCGGTGCCGATCTGCATGATGACGTCGCAGCCGCCTTCGAGGTGATAAGGCGAGATGCCGCCCTCGCCGGTGTCCATCCAGCAGCCGGCGTCCTTGGCGCCGCGCGACAGCGCGCGCACGGCCGGCGTGGAGATGGCGCCGAAGCTCATGCCGCTGACGTTGAACACCGAGTTGGCGGTGAAGGGCTTTTTCGCATAGCCGCCGCCGATCACCAGCGGCGGGGTTTGCTGGCGGTCTTCTTCCAGCACCGGGAAGCCGGCGTTAACAAAGATTAATGCGCCCGGCTGATGCAGATCGTAAGTCGAGCCGAAGCCGATGATGCCGCCTTCGCTTTTCGCCAGCCGGTAGATCCAGGAACGGGTGGCGCGGTTGAACGGCATCTCCTCGCGGTCGTTGAGGAAAAAATACTGCCGGAAATATTCGCCGAGCTGCTCGAAGAAATAGCGCAGGTGGCCGACCACCGGGAAATTGCGCAGGATGGTGTGCTGCTTTTGCGTGATGTCCTTGATGAACAAATAGACAATCGCCACCGCCAGCGCAAGGGCAATGATCGTACCCAGCCCGTAGGCCATCATGCCGAATATCTGTCCCATCCTGCCTTCCCTTCGTTTTTGATGTTGTTGCCGGCCCGCGCGCGCAGTCCTTCACTCTATCGCATATTCATGACAGCGGCAAAAACGCGGCGGCACGCCCGGGCGGCGCAACAGCAGATTCCGCGCAGCGGGCGCATAATGCGCGCCTGATTCAACGCGCGCCGCCGTCGCGGCGCGCCTTTCACACCCGATGAACCGTCCCTCCTCCATCAAGGCCGTCGCCTTCGACCTCGACGACACGCTCTGGCCCGTCGCCCCCATTATCGACCGCGCCGAAAAGGCGATGATCGCCTGGGTCGCCGGGCAGTACCCGCATCTGGCCGGGCAGTTCGACATCAATAACCTGCGCCTGTTGCGGGCCAGCCTGGTGGCGCAGGACCCTGCGCTGAAAACCGATGTGCTCAAGCTGCGCCGCGGCACCATCCGCGCCGCCTTTGAAGAGGGCGGCGAGGACGAGGCGGCGGCGGACCGCGCCTTCGAATATTTTCGCGAACAGCGCAATCGCGTCGAGTTCTACCCGGACGCGCTGCCGGCTCTCGAGCGGCTGCGTCCGCACTTCCGGCTGGCGGTTATCTCCAACGGCTTCGCGGATCTCGCTGCCATCGGCATCCACGGCCACTTCGCCGCCGTGGTCTCGGCCCACGAGGTGGGCGTGTCCAAGCCGGACCCGGCGATCTACGCCGCCTGCCTGGAACGCCTCGGCCTGCAGCCGGAGGAAACCATCTACGTCGGCGACGATCCGCACAACGACATCGTCGGCCCGAACACCGCGGGCATGCACGCTGCCTGGATCAACCGCCATCGCCGCCCCTGGCCCGAGGAGCATGCCGAGGCCGGCGAGCCGGCGCAGTTCCGCGACCTCACTGAACTCACCGACTGGCTGCTGGCGCCGCACTGAGCAGCACCGCTTTAGCGCAGCGTGACCACCCGCCCGTGCTCGCCGCGGTTCGCATTCAGCCAGCCCACCAGCGTGACGGCGGCGGCGCTGGCGTCCTGCTCGATCTCGGCATCAAGCAGGAACACCGGTTTCGCAGCGCCGGTCCAGGCCTGCACCGCGTAACGCACCATCACCCCGCCGCGCGCCATCACGGTGCGCGTCTCGCTGCATGAAATCTCCAGCACGTCGGCCACCTGGGTGATTCGGACCCGGCCGATCAGCGGCATCGGCACCGGCCCGAAGGAAGTGCGCAATTGCGCCGGCGTGGCCGTGAGCCGGCTCCAGTTGAGCGCGAACAGCGAGCCGACGTAAGCCATCGCCAGCGCGAACACCACCGAAACCACCGAGAACCCCTTGATCCACATCAGGAACAACAGGAAGGGCAGCAGGACGCCCAGCATCACCACGCCCTTGACGCGCGCCAGGCCGCGCATCCTGATCAGCAGTTCGCCGGGCCGCTCGACGATGACGCAATCTGCGGAGTGGCTGCGGGCGGGGGCGTTGGGCATCGGCCCTAGTATATAGGCCCGCCTCGACGGCCTCACCGCAACCGTGCCGCCCGGCATGGCGCGGCCTGACGCGATATGGCACACTGCGCGCCACGCATGGGCAAAGACCTCAAAGCCCGCGCGACAAAATAATCATTACTGGAGACAAACCCATGAAGCTCACTCAATGGCTGCTGGCTGGCATCGGCATGTGCATCAGCAGTGCCGTATTGGCCCAGGCCTATCCCGCCCGCCCCATCCGCGTGGTGGTGCCCTGGCCGCCGGGACAAGCCACCGATCTCGCCGCGCGCATCGTCGGCGAGCGCATGTCGCAGAGCATGGGCCAGCCTTTCGTGATGGACAACAAGCCCGGCGCGGGCGGACAGATCGGTACCGACATCGTCGCCAAGGCGCAGCCCGATGGCTACACCCTGCTGGCCGCTTCCAGCGGCCCGGTGTCGATCGCGCCTTCGCTGCAAAAGCTGCCCTATGCGCCGCTCACCGACCTCTCCCCGATCAGCGTGGTGGCCCTGAACCCCTTCGCCCTGGTCACCTTCCCCACCTTCCCCGCGAACAACGCGCGCGAGTTCGTCGCCAAGCTGAAGGCGGAGCCGGGCGTGCATACCTTCTCTTCGTCCGGCACCGGCGCCACCGCGCATCTGATCGTCGAGTACTTCAACTCCTCGGCCGAGGTGCAGGCGCGCCACATTCCCTACAAGGGCAGCGTACCTTCGCTGACCGACCTGATGGGCGGCCAGGTCGACTACACCTTCGAGACCATTCCCTCGGTGGTGCAGCAGATCAAGAACGGCCGCCTGAAAACCTTCGGCGTCTCCAGCAGCAAGCGTTCCAGCGCGATGCCCGACGTGCCGACGATTGCGGAAGCCGCCAACCTGCCCGGCTTCGACATCGGCTCGTGGATGGGCTATATGGCCCCGGCCGGCCTGCCCAAGGAAATCGCCGACAAGCTCGCCGCCGAAATCAAGAAGGCGGTGGCCAGCCAGACCACGCATGACCAATACCTGACGCTGGGCATGGAGCAGGTGTCGCAAACCCCGGCGGAGATGAGCGCGATGCTCAAGCGCGAGCAGGACCGCTTCGCCGCCATCATCAAGAAGAACAACATCCGGATCGAATAGCGCGGATTTACCGTCTGCCCACGCGCGCTGTGGCACACTGCCCGTCGCGCGATTCAAGACCGTTTGCCCGGACAACAAAGGGCGCGGAAAACCTGCTCAAACCTCAGGAACATCAGGAGACAAAACAATGAACTCAAGGCAATTGCTGCTGGCCCTCATTGCAACTTCGGCCGGCACCTGCATCGCCGGCGCCGTCCACGCCCAGGCCTACCCTTCCCGCCCGATCCGCCTCGTCGTGCCCTGGCCGCCGGGACAGGCCACCGACATCGCCGCGCGCATCGTCGCCGACCGCCTGTCGCAGACCATGGGCCAGCCTTTCGTGGTCGACAACAAGCCCGGCGCCGGCGGGCAGATCGGCACCGACATCGTCGCCAAGGCGCAGCCTGACGGCTACACCCTGCTGGCCGCTTCCAGCGGCCCGGTGTCGATCGCGCCTTCGCTGCAGAAATTGCCCTACGCGCCGCTTACCGACCTTTCGCCGGTGAGCGTGGTCGCGGTGAACCCGTTCGCGCTGGTCACGTACCCGAGCTTCCCGGCCAACAACGCCCGTGAATTCATCGCCAAGCTCAAGGCCGAGCCGGACAAGCACACCTTCGCCTCTTCCGGCACCGGCGCCACCGCGCACCTGATCACGGCATTCTTCAATTCGCTGGCCGAGGTGCAGACGCGCCACATTCCCTATAAGGGCAGCGTGCCCGCGCTTACCGACCTGATCGGCGGCCAGGTGGACTACACCTTCGAGACCGTGCCTTCGGTGGTGGCGCACGTGAAGGCCGGCAAGCTCAAGACCTTCGGCGTCTCGTACACCAAGCGTTCCGCCGCCATGCCCGATGTACCGACGATCGCGGAAGTCACCGGTCTTACCAGTTTCAACATCGGCTCGTGGATCGGCTACATGGGCCCGGCCGGCATGCCCAGGGAGATCGCGGATAAACTTTCCGCCGAAGTGAGAAAGGCGGTGGCGACCACCGAAACCCACGACCGCTACCTGCCGCTGGGCCTGGACCAGATGGCCAACTCGCCGGCTGAAATGCTGGTGATGCTGCACCAGGAGCAGGACCGCTTCGCCGCCATCGTGAAAAAGAACAACATCACCATCCAGTAATCGTTACGCAAGCGGCCGCCATTGGCGGCCGCGTTTTGGAGAAAGAGCAGTGAGCACGCCTCAATTCCTGACCATGCACGAGCTGGTCAAAAAAGCCCGGCAGAACCTGAACCACAACAACTGGGACTACATCGTCGGCGGCACCGAGACCGAGACCACGCTGCGGCGCAACCGCCATGCGCTCGACGCCCTCGCCTTTCGACCCCGGGTGCTGTGCGATGTGAGCAACGTCGACCCCTCCACCACCTTTCTCGGCCAGAAGTCGCGCCTGCCGGTGTTCCTGGCCCCGGTCGGCGGGCTGGAGCATTTCGCCGACGACGGCGCGGTGACGGCAGCGCGCGCCGCGCATGAATTCGGCGTGATCCAGATGCTCAGTTCCGTCTGCGAGCCCGGCACCGAGCCGGTCGCCAAGGGCGTGCCGGAGGGCATGCGCAGCTTCCAGCTCTATGTGCACGGCGACCCGGCATGGGTCGACGACATCCTGGCGCGCGCCCTCTCGCTCGGCTATACCAGCCTGTGCCTGACGGTGGATACCGCCTACTACAGCCGGCGCGAACGCGACCTGGCGCAGCGTAATATCCGCCGCGCCAACGTGCCGGGACGCGAGCACCAGGCGGCGCTGAACTGGAAAGACATCGACCGCATTCGCTCGAAATTTGCCGCGCCGCTGATGCTCAAAGGCATTGCCACCGCCGAAGACGCAAAGCTGGCGGTGGAGCATGGCGTCGACGTGGTCTACGTCTCCAACCACGGCGGGCGCCAGCTCGACCACGGCATGGGCACGATGGATATGTTGCCCGAAGTGGTCGATGCGGTCGCGGGCAAGGCGAAGATCGTGATCGACGGCAGCTTCAATCGCGGCACCGACGTGATCAAGGCGATTGCCGCCGGCGCCGACATGGTAGGCATCGGCCGCATGCAATGCGTGGGGCTGGCTGCCGGCGGCCAGGCCGGACTGGTGCGCATGCTGGAGATTCTCGAGATCGAGATTCTCTCCTGCATGGGGCTGCTCGGCGTGCAGCATTTGCGCGAGCTCAATCGCTCCTACCTGCGCACCGCGCCGGTGGTGACCGACCCGCGGGCGTTCAGCAGTTTTCCATTGCTGACGTTCGAAGAACAGTCCTTTTATTGAACTGCCCGCAAAACCACGGTAAACAACGGTGCTTTTTCAGAATTCCGGCGCCGTGTCCTTGCCGCCGCGCCCGTCCATCCACTACAACTGTGTTGGCTGTCCGCCGGAACCTGATAAAACCCGAGGTTTTTCGGGAAAACATGCGCCTGGTGCCGCGACCGACGTAGCGCCACTGTCATTCCCGCTTTCGCGAGATGACAGTGGAACGGCTTTATCTTCAGCCGGTGCATGTATTTCTGCGGTCGTTTACCGGCCGGCGACTGCATCACAATACGTCGCGAATTTAAAGAGCATCGCGCGCGCAAATCCGCGCATCCTGGTACCTAAGATACGCGAAACGAGCAACCAAGTGTGGTTGATTTGCAGCGTGCTTCCGGCGCGCTAAAGCACCAGTTCCGGCCGCGCCGAATCGGCCTCGATGCGCCCCATGGCGAGGCGGATGAAACGCCCGCAGCGCGAAGCGATCTTGTCGTCGTGGGTGACCAGCACAAGGGTGGTGCCGAGTTCACGGTTGAGTTCGAACAGCAGCTCGATGATGGTGGCGCCGGTGACGGTGTCGAGGTTGCCGGTGGGCTCGTCGGCGAACAATATTTTCGGGCGCGGCGCGAAGGCGCGGGCAACGGCGACGCGCTGCTGCTCGCCGCCGGAGAGGTGCTTGGGGTAGTGCTTGAGGCGCTCCCCCAGGCCGACGCGCTTGAGGGTCTCGCGCGCGACCGCTTCGGCGTCCTTGCGGCCGGCGAGTTCCAGCGGCAGCATGACGTTTTCCAGCGCGTTCAGGTGCGGCATCAGCTGGAAGGACTGGAACACGAAGCCGGCCAGGCGCCCGCGCAGGGCGGCGCGGCCGTCTTCATCGAGCGCATGCAAATCCTCGCCGGCGATATGAACCTGCCCTGCCGTGGGCGTGTCCAACCCGGCGAGCAGCGCGAGCAGGGTCGACTTGCCGGAGCCGGAAGCGCCGACAATGGCCAGCGACTCGCCGGGCCGCACGGCGAAGCCGATCTCGTGCAGAATCACCAGGGGTTCCGCGCCATTCGGCACGGACTTGGTCAAAGCAGAAACTTCTATGATGTTTTCGAACACACTTTCAGCCACAAAATCCTTCATCCTGCGTTTGGCGGCGGGCTTGTTGCTCGCCGCCTGCGCAACAGTTTCCAGCGGCGCCCCGTCGGCGCCGGCGATCCTGGTGGTGGGGGACAGCCTTTCCGCGGAGTACGGCTTGCAGCGCGGCCAGGGCTGGGTGGCGCTGATGCAGCAGCGCCTCAAGGAAAAGCATTTTGATTATAGCGTCACCAATGCCAGCATCAGCGGCGACACCACCGCCGGCGGCGCGGCGCGCATCGGCGTGGCGCTGAAGAACATCAAGCCGGTGATCGTGATCATCGAGCTGGGGTCCAACGACGGCTTGCGCGGCCTTTCGCTGGACGACAGCCGCGCCAATCTCGAGTCCATGATTCTCGCCTCCCAGAGAGCCGGCGCCAAAGTGCTGTTGATCGGCATGCAGATCCCGCCCAACTATGGCCGCGATTACACCGAGAAGTTCAAGGCCCTGTTTCCCGAACTGGCGCGCAAGCACAAGGTGTCGCTGGCGCCCTTCCTGCTCGAGGGGGTGGGCGAAAAACCCGAATTGTTCCAGGCCGACGGCCTGCACCCGCTGGCGCAGGCCCACCCGCGCATCCTGAACAACGTCTGGCCGGGGCTGGAACCCCTGCTCAAGGGCGCCCTCCCGAAACGATAAGCGGTACCTCGGGCACGACGTACGTGCTGCGGAGATTGCGGTTTTATGTTATTTTTGCAGGTTAGGAAGACCTTTCTCACGATTTTTGACCAAATGGCAGCAACCAGTCCCGTAAAATCCGACGTTGTGGACGAGAACAGCATTCCCCCGCCGGTCTATGAGGTGGAGGAAGAGTTGGTCGAACGTCGCATCAGCACCGTGCCCGTCGCCAAGGACCGGCGCGGCAATCGCGGCCCGGCGCCGACTCCCGAAAGCGGTGAATCGGGCAATCGCTAGCCCTGCCGCCCGCGCAAAAAAAAAACGCGTCCCACCGGACGCGTTTTTTATTTGGAACCCGGTGGCCATCACGATCGAGAGCAGCTAGGCAGCCACACGCACCTGCGCCTCGCCGGCAACCATTTTGCCGATTTTGCGCGCGCCGCCGAAGCCTTGTCCATGAAACAAATTCAGCACTTGACCTTCGACCGCGGGGTCACAGGCGACCAGCAGGCCGCCGCTGGTTTGGGGGTCGGTCAGCAGGCGCTGCTGCCATTCGGCGATGCCCTGCCCCAGCGCCACCTCGCGGCCGTAACCGGCCCAGTTGCGGGTGGAAGCACCGGTGTAGATGCCCTGCTTCACGTACTCCACCGCTTCGGGGATGAACGGTAGCTCTCCCCAGTTGAGTTCCGCCGTCAGGGCGGCGCCGCGGCATAGCTCCAGCAGGTGGCCGGCCAGGCCGAAGCCGGTGACATCGGTCAGCGCGTGCACGCCGGGCATGCCGCCCAGTTCGATGCCGGGGCGGTTGAGCTGGGTGGTGTATTCGAGCATCTTGCGGTAGCCGGCCCCGGAAAGCTTTTCCTGCTTCAGCGCGGCCGAGAGAATGCCTACGCCCAGGGGCTTGCCGAGGATCAGCGAATCGCCCGCCTTTGCGGCATTGTTGCGCTTGACGCGGTCCGGATGCACCAGTCCCAGCACCACCAGGCCGTAGATCGGCTCGACGGTGTCGATCGAGTGGCCGCCGGCCACCGGGATGCCCGCCTCGGCGCAGATGGATTCGCCGCCGGCGGTGATTTTCTGGATCACCTCCAGCGGCAACTGGCTGATCGGCATGCCCAAGAGGGCCAAGGCCATGATCGGGGTGCCGCCCATGGCGTAGACGTCGGAGATGGCGTTCGTCGCGGCGATGCGCCCGAATTCATACGGGTCGTCGACGATGGGCATGAAAAAATCGGTGGTGGCGATCAGCGCCTGGGTGTCGTTCAGGCGGTAGACTGCGGCGTCTTCGCTGTTTTCGCGGCCGACCATCAGTGCATTCGGCGGCAGGCGCAGGGGCGTTGCCTTTAAAATCTCGGACAGCACGCCCGGCGCGATCTTGCAGCCGCAGCCGCCGCCGTGCGCCAGCGAAGTCAGGCGCAGCGGCGCTTTAATTTGATCCATTGCAAGGCCCTTCAAACTTGTTTCCACATAACACGGCGACTGTAGCGCAAATCGGCGAGTTCGATGAGGTGATCGACGTGCGCGCCCCGGCGGAATACGCCGAGGACCACCTGCCCGGTGCGATCTCCGCGCCGGTGCTGAGCGACGCCGAGCGCGAGCGCGTCGGCACGCTCTACATGCAGGCCTCGCCTTTCGAGGCGAAGAAGGTCGGCGCGGCGCTGGTGGCGATCAACATCGCGCGCCACCTGCAGGAGAAATTCCACGACCGGCCGAAGGGCTGGCGGCCGCTGATCTATTGCTGGCGCGGCGGCATGCGCTCGGGCAGCATGGTGGAGATTTTCAGCCGGGTCGGCTGGCCGGTGGCGCAATTGTCTGGCGGCTACAAGGCGTATCGGCGCCATGTGATCGACCAGCTGGCGCACCTGCCGGGCAAGCTCGACCTGCGCATCGTCTGCGGCCCCACCGGCAGCGGCAAGAGCCGCTTGTTGCGCACCCTCGCAGGTATCGGCGTGCAGGTGCTGGATTTGGAGGCGCTGGCCTGCCACCGCGGCTCGGTGCTGGGGCATTTGCCGGACGAGCCGCAGCCTGCGCAAAAGTTGTTCGAAAGCCGCCTCTGGCATGCGATGCAGGGCTATGCGCCGGGAGCGCCGGTGTTTGTCGAGGCCGAGAGCAAGAAGGTGGGTGGCCTGCACGTGCCGGACGCGCTGATGCAGCGCATGCGCGCGGCGCCCTGCCTGCGCGTCGAGCTGGCGGACCCGGCGCGGGTGGCGCTGCTGAAAGAAGAGTATGCGCACTTTCTCGCCGACCCGGCGCGCCTGAACCAGCAGCTCGACATTCTGGTCGCGCTGCATGGGCGCGCGCGCGTGGCCGAGTGGAAGGCCTTGAGCGATGCGGGGGATTGGGACGTGCTGGTGGGCCGCCTGCTCACCGAGCACTACGACCCGGCCTACTTGCGCGGCATGGCGCGCAATTTCAGTTGCTACGAGGGAGCGCCGGCGGTGGCCATCGACGGCATCGACGAGGCGGCTTTCGAGCGTGCGGCGCGGCAGGCGATGGAGACGGCAGCGGCGGCCGCGCATCGGCCCGAGGCCTCGGCCTGAAGAATTCGATCAGATAAAAAAGCCCCGCTAGCGGGGCTTTTATTTCGGCGTGCTGCTTAGTTGGCGGGCTTTTTCTCGATGTTTTCCGGGTGCAGTTCGATTTTCGCGGTCAATTTCAGCGCCGCGAGATAGGCGTTGAAATCGGACTCGGCCTGCGAGCGCTCCAGGGTGGTCTTGAGCGAGGCGGCCAGAGCGGGATCAGGCTTGTCCGGCTGCGACACCTTGTTGATGCGGTAGATCGCGTAGCCGCCCTCGGCCAGTTCGCCGCCGACCACGGCAGGCAGCTTGTCCTTGGGCGCGCCCATGATCATTCTCATGCCGTCCTGACCAGTGCCTTCGGGCTTGGCGCGCGAAAGGGTCCTGGCGGCGCCGAAGCCGACAAAATCAGGGCTGGCCTTGGCTGCCTTGAGCTTGGCTTCGCCGTCTTTTTTCGCCAGGGCCCGGGCCTCGCGCTGGGTCAGCATGGCGGTGATGCCGGCCTGCGCTTCGGCGAAGGGGCGCACCGATTGCGGCTTGTATTCAGCCACCCGCGCCGAGACCATCATGCCGGGGGCGACTTCGACGGCCTCGGTGTTGCGCTTGTTCTTCACCGCCTCGTCGCCGAACAGCTTGGTCAGCAGGTTGGGGTTGTTCAGGTCTTTCGGCGGAGCGCCGCGGGCGAACAGCGGCGCGCTTTGCACGGTGAGCTTGTATTTGTCGGCGGCCGGCTTCAGGCTGTCGGGCTGGGTGTAGACGATGTCGGCAAAGCCGTCGATGCTGTCGGCGTAGAGCTTTTGCGCGCGCTGCTTTTTCCAGTCGGCCTCGATCTCGGCGCGCACTTGTTCGAAGGGCTTGACGCTGGAAGGCTTGACCGCCATCAGCTGGATGATGTGAAAGCCGTAGTCGGTCTGCACCAGGTCGCTGACCTCGCCCTGCTTCAGGGCGAACAGCTTGTCTTCGAAAGGCTTGACGAAGGTGCCGTTGTGCGCGGCGAAGTCGAGCTCGCCGCCCTTTTCCGCCGAGCCGGGGTCCTTGGAGAACTCCTTGGCCAGTTGCGGGAATTTGTTCGGGTCGGCCTTCAGTTGGGTGAGGATGCCTTCGGCCTTGGTACGGGCGGCGGCGATCTCGGCGGCCGGCGCGCCGGCGGCGGCGGGGATCAGGATGTGACGCGCCTGGCGCTCTTCGGGCACGCCGTAGCGGTTCTGGTTCTGGTCGTAGTACTTGCGCACCTCGGCGGCGTCCGGCGCGATGCTGGCCGACAGGGTATCGACGGAAAGCACCAGGTATTCGGCGCGCAACTGCGGCGGCACCTGAAATTCCTTCTGGTTGGCGTCGTAGTATTTTTGCGCCGCGTCGGGAGCGAGCTTGACCTGCGCGGTATAGAGCTCGGGCTTGAGCACCAGTTCCTGCACCTCGCGCTGCTCTTCCTGGGCGCGGGCGAACAATGCCTGCACGGTCTGCGGGGAGGAGGCGGTCATCAGCACGCCGCTCGAAAGCGCCTGCATGGCGAGTTGCTGGCGCAGCAGGGTTTCATAGGCGGAGGACGACATGCCGTTGTTGGCCAGGGCGCCCTGGTAGAGCTCGTTGCTGAACTTGCCGTCTATCTGGAACTGCTTGTCGTGCAGGATGTTCTGCCGCAGCAGGTCGTCGGAGGCGACGATGTTGCGCTTGAGGGCGGCGCAGGCGAGCGCGCGCTGGTTTACCAGGCGGTCGAGAATGGCGCCGCGCGCTTCGGGGTTGTCGAAGAACTCGGGGCGGAAATTGGCGCCGAGCTGCTGGCGCATGTTCTGCAGGTATTCCTGCTGGGCGCGCTCGAAGTCCTGCATGCTGACGGTGCCGCCGCAGACCTTGGCGACCGCGTTGGGGTCGCCGGCCGGGTTCCAGCCCTGCATGCCGAAGCCGATGGCGAAGGCGGGGACGATGATCAGCAGCAGCAGGAACTGCATCAGGCGCTGATGGGTGCGGATAAATTCGAACATGGCGGTGGGTTTTGCCTCGGTTCAGTCTTGTGCAGCCGGTCGGCTTGCCCGATCGGGGCCGGCCGGCTGGTTCAGCGTTCTGTGCGTAAAACTGCGAAAAAAAAGCCCTTGGGGGCAAGGGCTTTTGTGTGGGCGGGGCGGACGGGTAACGCCCGACACCAGCCTGACTTCTTAAATTCCAGGCGCCTATCTCACAACAAGCGCCTCAGTCACCCAAACAACCGGCCCGCCATAGACGGACGATAAGCTGCGATCATAGCACCAAAACGAGGTTTTTTGGGATTTCGGCGCCAAAACCCGTAGTCGTGCGCGCAGTCGTTCCCGCGGTTGCCACACTTGACCGGCCTCCCGGCCGGGCATGTTTCGGGCCTGCGCCAGCGCCCTACTCTTTCATCGTGCGGCGTTCGATTTCGACCAGGCGGGCGAGGTCGCTGAACTCATAGGCAGCCTTCATTTCGACCTGGGCGCCGCCCTTGCCGAGGGTCGGGTCGGTGTCGCTTTGGGCCAGGCTTTCGTAGGACTGCCGCACCGCGTTGACGATGGCGGCCAGGGCATTGCCGGGCGAGGCGCCGAGGCGGTAGCCCAGGCGCACCAGGTCGGCCTCGGAGAGGGCGTAGTTCTTCAGGCCGTCGCGCGGCAGGAACAGCATCAGGGGGCCCTCGAGGCGCTCGCCGATCTTGCGCAGGTCTTCCGGGTTGGCCGACCAGATGAACAGCATGTCGGCGCCGGCCTTCTTGAAGGCCTCGCCGCGGCGGATCGCTTCGTCGATGCCCATGCCGGCGACGCGCGAGGCGTTGGTGCGGGCGATGATCATGAGGTTTGGGTCGGTGCGCGCGGCGATGGCTTCGCGCAGGCGGTTGAGCATGAAGTCCAGCGGCACCAGGTGGTCGATGCCGAGGTGGTGCTCGACCCGGCGCGGCAGCACCTGATCTTCGATTTCAATCGCAGCAAAGCCGGCGGCCTGGGTCAGCGCGATGGTGCGGTGCATGTGCACCGGGTCGCCCCAGCCGGCGCCGCCGTCGAGCACCATCGGCAGGTCGCAGGCGGCGCGGATGTCGGTGCATACGCTGGCCATTTCGGGCAGCGTGATGTTGGCTTCGGTGATGCACTTCCACCAGCCGAGCGAGCCGCCGCTCAGGTAGCCGGCGCGAAAACCGGCGGCCTGGGCCATGCGCGCCATCATCGGGCTCATGACGAAGGGGGCGACGGTGAGTTCGTCGCGGGAGATCAGTTCACGAAGGTTTGGCAAGGCAGTTTCCTTTCACTCTTTTTTAAGGCCGGCCGCAGCGATTACCGCGGCCCAGCGGGATTTTTCGGATTCGATGTAGCTCTTGAATTGCGCCGGCGTGCTGCCCAGGGCGGTGATGGACTGGGCCAGCAGCGACTTCACCACTTCATCGTTCTTCAGCGCATCGTTGGCGGCGTGCGAGACGCGCTCGATCACGACATTCGGCGTGCCGGCGGGCGCCAGCAGGCCGAACCAGAGCACTGCTTCATAGCCGGGCACGCCGGCTTCGATCATGGTCGGCAGCTCGGGCAGCAGCGGCGCGCGCTTGGCGTCGGTGACGGCAAGCGCCACCAGTTTGCCGGAGCGGATGAAGGGCATGGCGACCGAGGCCGGTGCGAAGTAGCCGTTGATGCGGCCGGCCAGCATGTCGTTGATCACCTGGGGGCTGCCCTGATAGGGGATGTGGGTGGTCTTGATGCCGGCGAGGGTGTGGAACATTTCCAGCGTCAAATGGGTGGTGCTGTTGATGCCGGATGAGGCGAAGGACAGCGCTCCCGGTTTGGCCTTGGCGAGGGCCACCAGTTCGGCTACCGACTTGACGCCGGTCTCCTGCGACACCAGCAGGACCGTGGGCGCGGAGGTCATCAGCGAAATGGGCGCGAGGTCCTTGAAAAAGTCGAAGCTGAGGTTGGCGCTCAGCGCGGCATTGACCAGGTTGGCGGTGGAGCCGAAGAGCAGCGTGTAGCCGTCCTTCGGCGCGCGCGCGGCAGCGGCGGCGGCGATGCTCGAGCCGGCGCCGGGACGGTTGTCGACCACGATCTGCTGGCCCAGCTGGGCGCTCATGCGCGGGGCGATGATCCGCAGCGAGACGTCGGCGGCGGTGCCGGCGGGAAAGCCGGTGAGGACGCGGATCGGCGCGGTGGGGTATTCCTGGGCCAGCGCATCACGAGGCGCCGCGGCCGACATCAACGCGAACAGCGGCGCGAGCAGCAGCGGTCCCAGGACCTTCTTCGAGAACAGGGAGGGGGTCATTGATTTCGGCACTTGTGGAGGGGATTGCGGCGAACCGGCTGGTGATGCGGATTTCCGCGCGTCTTGACGACCGCGGGCATGCCGGCGGTTCGCGCGCCTCGTTCGAGGTCGGGCGACAAATGCTTTGTCTCCACGCGACGCGCTCGTGCGGTCGCTTGATCATTGATGGTCGGCACTACTGTAGCCGGACTCGGGTATAAGTAACATCCCCATTTCCTTATACCTATATAGGTCAGCTCCTATGGCCAAAAGCGGAGCACAAGGCAACAGCCTGCTGGCGCAAAAGATCGGCAGCCGGCTGCGGCTGCGCGACCTGGAAGTGTTTTTCGCGGTGGTCGAATGCGGCAGCATGGCCAAGGCGGCGGCCCAGCTCGGGATCACCCAGCCTTCGGTCTCGGAGGTGATCGCCGGGCTGGAACATGCGGTGCATGCGCGCCTGTTCGACCGCAGCGTTCGCGGCGTGCAGCTCACGCCTTACGGAGAGGCGCTGCTGCGCCGGGGCCGGGCGGCGATGGACGAGTTGCGCCATGGGGTGCGCGAGCTCGAGCATCTGGCCGATCCGTCGGCGGGCGAGGTGCGCATCGGTTGCGCGGAAGTGATCGCGCCCGGGCTGCTGCCGGCGATCATCGAGGTGTTCTCGGCGCAGTATCCGGGCGTCGCGCTGAAGATCGCGCACATCACCGCCAATCCGCCCGACCTTGGGCTCTTGCGCGAGCGCGAGCTGGATTTGATCCTGGCGCCGCAGCCGATGCAGCAGCTCGAACACGATTTCGCCTTCGAGTTGCTGATGAGCGACCGCATCCATCTGGTCGTCGGCCCCGGCAGCCGCTGGGCCGGCAAGCGCAAGGTGGGCCTGGCCGACCTGCTGGGCGATCCCTGGATACTCGCGCCGGTGGAAACCCCGGCGACGCGTTGTGTGACGGCGGCTTACCAGGCGCTGGGCCTGGATGCGCCGGTGGCGCGCATCGAGGCTTACTCGTTTCATATCCGCAACCAGCTGCTCGCCATCGGCCCCTACGTTTCGGTGATGACCACCACAGTACTCAGGCGCAGTGCTTCGCACTTCGGGCTGACGGCGCTGCCCATCCTGCTGCCGGACAACCAGTTTCCGATCGGTGCCATCACTGTCCAGAGGCGCGTTCCGGCGGCGATCGTCGAGACTTTTTTGCACTGCGCCCGGCAGGTGGCGAAAAAGATCGAGGCGAAAGCGGCGTGAGAATTCTCGTGAATGCCCACGGATGGCGGGCGGCGCGGCCATCGGCGCATTCGATGGATATTCCGGTATCCGGAATGCAGACGCAAAAACGCCGGCTAAGTGCCGGCGTCTAGGTTGCTGCTTTAATTGGCGGAGTGGACGGGACTCGAACCCGCGACCCCCGGCGTGACAGGCCGGTATTCTAACCAACTGAACTACCACTCCAAATTTCTCGTATTACTTCCGACGACTGCTCCCGACGCGGCCAGAAAACTGGTGGGTGCTGACGGGATCGAACCGCCGACATTCGCCTTGTAAGGGCGACGCTCTACCAGCTGAGCTAAGCACCCTGTAACAATTTGAACCGGACAATCTCATCCAGACAATTGCACAGTGCCGGTGACGCCTTTGTTTGCGCGCCTCGGCGCGTTTCGCTGCACCGCTTTAGCCAAGCATGTCGCTCAGCAAAGTCCGCTATTTTACAGCATCTTTCAAAGCTTTGCCAGGTGTGAATTTGGGAACCTTGGCAGCGGGGATCTTGATCGCCTCGTTGGTGCGCGGATTGCGCCCGGCGCGGGCGCGGCGCTTGGATACCTGGAAGGTGCCGAAGCCCACCAGCGTCACCGAGCCATTTTTTTTCAGCGTTGCCTTCACGCCCTCGACCATCGCGTCCAGTGCCCGAGCGGCGGCCGCCTTCGAAAGATCGGCGCTCAGGGCGATATGGTCGATCATCTGCGCTTTGTTCATGTGCATCGCGTTCCCTCAATGAGGCAGCGCCCCCCGCGCGCTTCGTTGCGCGCGGCCCGGCCTCCCCGGTCATGTATTTTTAAGTCGCCGCCGCGCTTCAATCCCCCGCCCGGCCAGCGCTTACATCTGAGATACAAGACGGAATTCTATAGCAAGTAAAACCATCCGTGGGTGTCTTGCATGGTGATTGCGCGGGCTTTTTTGATCGTCCCGCGCTGTTCAGGCACGCACCGAACGCAGCCGCGGATGGTCCAGCGCCGCCGGGTTGACCACGTGGGCGGGACGCTTGCCGCCGAGCGCATCGACCATGCTTGAGAGGCCAATGAAGGCCATGTTGTGAAAGCATTCGTCGGTCCAGCACAGCGAATGCGGGGTGACGATGACGTTGTCCATTTTCAGCAGCGGGTTGTCGGCGGCCACCGGCTCCTGCTCGAAGACGTCGGTGGCGGCGCCGGCGATGCGGCGCTCCTGCATCGCCGCGATAAAGGCCCGCTCATCGACGATCGGGCCGCGTGCGACGTTGATGAAATAGGCCGAGGGCTTCATCAGGGCGAATTCGCGCGCGCCGATCAGGCCGCGCGTGCTTTCATTGAGCAGGCAGGCGACGACGATAAAGTCGGATTGTTGCAGCAGCGTGTCGAGGTCGACCACACGGGCGCCGATGTAGCCGAGCTCGACGGCGTCGGCCTTGGGGTCGGCGGTGAGAAGCTTGAGGTCGAACACGCGCGCCATGCGCATCAGTTCCTTTCCGATGCCGCCGGCGCCGATCACGCCGAGGGTGCGGCCGGAGAGGCCGATGCCCATGTTGTCCATGCGCTCCTTCCAGCGGTTTTCGCGGGTCAGCTTGTCTTTGAGGAAGAGCTTGCCGGCGAGGGAGAGGATGAAGGTGAGCGCGATGGTGGCCACCGGGCGCGGCATGGCGGTGGGCGTGTTGGTGACGAGCACGCCGGCGGCAGTCATCGCCGGCACGTCGACCGAGTCGTAGCCAACGCCGTGGCGCGCCACCACCTTGAGGCGGTGGTCGCCGCGCGCCACGGCGCCGGCGGGCACGCGCGGGGTGTTGACGTAGAGGGCGTCGTAGCAGGCGGCGATGTCGGGGGTGATTTCAGGCACCAGCTCGGGCAGGTACTCCCATTCGATGCCGGGGGCGTTGTCGAGAATCTGCAACGCCTGCGCGCCGAAGGCCGGCTCGCCCTTGGCGTTGAGGATGTCGCGGGTGATGCCTACTTTGTATTTATCCGCCATTTTGTCTCCGTGCCTGTCGTTTTTCTACGTGGTGTTCTTCAGAACATTCAATCCGGATTGCAACGCGTTTTGCAGCATCGCCTGGTCGATGCCGTAGGCCATCAGGCGAAAGCCTTTTGCCGCGTAGTCGCGCGCCCAGGCGTCGTCGGTGGCGAGAAAGGCGGCGGTCTTGCCGTTGGCTTCGCAGGCGTTCACCACGTGGGTGATGCCGGCAAGGTAGTCCGGGTGCTGGAACTGGCCGGGGATGCCCATGAAATTGGTCAGGTCGAAGTGGCCGACCCAGAGGGCATCGACACCATCGACAGCGGCGATCGCCTCGACGTTACGCAGACCTTCGTCTGTTTCGATTTGCGGGATCACCATTGTGCGTGCATGCAGCGCTGTGATTTTCGCGGCGACATCGCCGCCCTGGTAATCGTCATGGGCGAAGCCGAAGGCGGCGCCGCGCCGGCCCAGCGGCGGGTAGCGGGTGCAGGAGACGATGTGCGCGGCTTCTTCCGCCGTGCCGACCATCGGCACCATCACGCCGAGCGCGCCGACGTCCAGCGCGCGGGCGATAAAGTGGTATTCGCCGCGCGGCACGCGGACCATCGGCACAATGCCAAGGCCCCTGCACAGGGCGAACTGGGTCTTCAGGGTTTCGAAGCCCAGGCCGGTGTGCTCCATGTCGTAGAGGATGAATTCGGCGCCGGCGTTTTTGCAGATCTGCGGCAGGCCGGACGAGAAGAGCTCGAAAATCATGGCGCCGAAAGCGCGTTCGCCGCGCGCGATCTTGGCTTTTACCGGGTTGTCGCGCATCTGCCCTCCTCCGCCCTGTTCTATACCGGCGCGTAGCGCGCGCCGTCCCAGCGCAGCCGCGTCGGGCCGGGAATGGCTTTTTGCTTCACCGGATGTCCGGCATCGCCCGGCAGGACGATCTCGCGCGCGCCGTCGCGCTCGTAGCTGTGCGGCATCAGGATGGGCGCGGGACGCGAGCGGGCATCGGCGAGCACCGCTTCGATGGAGTCGAACAGGGCCAGGTGCTCCAGGCTCTTGTAGGTCGGTGGCGCCAGCTTGATCTCATTGCGTTCCCAGCGCGCCATGAAGCTGCGCGGTGCCACCCATTCGCTGTGGGTAGCTTCGAAGTTGTCGTGCACGGCAGTCTGGTCGGGAGGCGCCGCGGCGAGAAAAAAGCGCACGTCGAATCGCTTGGCGAGAAACTCCGGTGTGACCCAGCGTACCCAAGGCACCAGTGATGAAAGATCAAGCTTGATGCCGAGTTCAGCCAGTACCGGGGCAAAACCCTCCTTGGCGTTGACGCGGTCGCGCGCGGCGGAGAGGTCGCGCTCGCCGACGCCGCGGGCCAGCAGCACGCCGGCTTCTTCGAAGGTTTCGCGCGCGGCGGCGATGTATAGCGCCGCCAGTTGTTCGGCAAGGAGGCTTTCACCGAGAGCGCCGGGTTTAATGTCAGCGATACCCTCGGTCTGCGCCAGCATCGCAGGTGTGCTGTCGGCGGCGTCGATCTTGCCACCGGGAAACACGTGCGCTTCGCCCAGCACGTCCGACAGGCCGCTGCGCTTGACCATGAAGACTTCGAAGTGCGAAGCCGTGGGCCGCAGCAGCAGCACGGTGGCGGCGTCGCGCGGCAGCGCAACAGCATTGCCGGTTTGTTCGCGGCCGAGGTTCATCAGGCGCCCTTGCCCAGCGCCCGCAACGGCTTGTAGCGATAGCAGGCGATTTCATGATCGTTGACCATGCCGGTGGCCTGCATGAAGGAGTAGCAGATGGTCGAGCCGACGAACTTCATGTCGCGCGCCAGCAAGGCTTTGCTCAGGGCGTCCGATTCCGGCGTAGTCACCAGCCTGCCGTCATCCGGCTTGCGCTGGATCGTCAGGCCCTTGACGAATTGCCAGAGGTAGCTGTCGAGCGAGCCGAATTCGTCCTGGATCTTCAGCACGGCCTTGGCATTGCGCACCGTCGCCGCGACCTTCAGGCGGTTGCGCACGATGCCCGGATTAGCCATCAGCTTTTCGAGCTTCGCCGGGGTGTAGCGCGCCACCTTGGCGACATCGAAGTTGTCGAACGCCTCACGGTAATTTTCGCGCTTGCGCAGGATGGTGATCCACGACAGGCCGGCCTGCGCGCCTTCGAGAATCAGCATTTCGAACAGGTGGCGGTCGTCGTGATGCGGCACGCCCCACTCTTCGTCGTGGTACGCCATGTAGAGCGGGTCGGTGCCGCACCAGCCGCAGCGGTGAATTTCCTTGCTCATGCGAAAAACCCCTCGAAGCCGCTGAGCGGCTCGAAACGGTTGTTGCGGTGGATCAGGCGCGTCGGCCCGGGCATCATGCGCTCGCGGGTCTCATGCCGCTCGTCGCCGGGGTAGACCAGCACGCGCTGTTCCTCATGTTCGAAGGAGTTGGGCAGGATCACCCGCGGCCAGCGCCGGCGCGCCGGGTCCAGCACTTCGGCTGCGGTGGCGTGGCGCGACAGTTCGGCCAGGCTCATCAGTTGCGGCGGGGCCATGCCGATCTGCCCGTCCCAGTATTGTTCCAGCGCGGCGCGCGGCGTCAGCCAGACGCTTTCGGTGGTCTCGTAATTATCATGCGAAGCAGCCTGGTCGCCCGGCACGGCCGCGGCGAAAAAGCGCACGTCGAAGCGACGATTCATCAACGAAGGCTTGCGGGGCGTGACCCAGCGCGACCAGGGCGCGATACGGCTGGCGGTAATCGTCAGGTCCAGGCGCTGGATGATTTGCGCGAAGTCGAGGCCGCCGTGCATCAGCGCTGCCGCCTCCTTGGCCTGCACCGCGTCGGCGCCCTGGGTGAACAGCACGCCCGATTCCTCGAAGGTCTCGCGGCAGGCGGCGACGAAAAAGCCGGCGGCGATGTGCTCCTCCAGCTCCGGCTCGCCCAGCGCCTGATGCAGCGCGGCTACCGGCGTGTCGAGACGCTGCAGGGTGGGCGCGGCAGAGTCGTCACGGTCCAGCTTGCCGCCGGGGAACACATAGAGGCCGCCGAGCACGTCGGAGTCGCCGTGGCGCTTGAGCAGGAACACCTCAAGCCCCCTGGGGCCATCGCGCAGCAACACCACGCTGGCCGCGGGGCGCGGCGGCGTGTCGATTTCCTGATGATTGAGTTGCATGACTTTCTATTGCCTTGTGCAGCGGGATTGCCTTGTCAGTGATTATCGCGCGGAACAAAAGCGCCGCTCTTGCCCACCAGGAAATCGAGATCGGCGCCTTCATTGGCCTGGTTCACATGGCCGATATAGAGCTTCCAGTAGCCGCGGTCCAGCGCGGGCTTGGGCGCCTTCCATTTGGCCCGGCGCTTCGCCAGCTCTTCTTCGCTCACATCCAGGTGCAGGCGACGCTTTTCCACATCGAGTTCGATCATGTCGCCGGTCTTCACCAGCGCCAGCGGACCGCCCGCCGCCGCTTCCGGCGCAACGTGCAGCACCACCGTGCCGTAGGCGGTGCCGGACATGCGCGCGTCCGAGATGCGCACCATGTCGGTGATGCCCTTTTTCGACAGCTTGGGATGCAGCGGCATGTTGCCGACTTCGGCGAAACCGGGGTAGCCCTTGGGGCCGCAGTTTTTCAGCACCATTACCGAGTTTTCATCGATGTCGAGCTTGGGGTCGTTGAGCTTTTTGTGCAGGTCCTCGAAATTCTCGAACACGATGGCGCGGCCCTTGTGCTTCATCAACTTGGGAGTGGCAGCCGAGGGCTTGATGATGGCGCCGTCGGGCGCGAGGTTGCCGCGCAACACCGCAATGCCGGTATTCTTCTTGAACGGCTTTTTCCACTCGGTGATGACTTCCTTGTTGTAGCACTCGGCCTTCTTGTTGTTTTCCCAGATGGTCTTGCCGTTGACCGTCATCGCCTTCTTGTGCAGCAGGCCCTCTTCGCCGAGCGTGCGCAACACGACCGGCAGGCCGCCGGCGTAGCAGAAGTCTTCCATCAGGAAGCGGCCCGAGGGCATCAGGTCGAGCAGGGTATGCACGCCGCGCCCGAGGTCGTCGAAATCGTCCAGCTCCAGCTTGACGCCGAGGCGCTTGGCAATGGCGATCAGGTGGACCACGGCATTGGTCGAGCCGCCGATGGCCGCGAGGGTGCGGATGGCGTTTTCGAACGCGGGACGGGTGAGGATGTCGGTGATCTTCACGCCCTCCTTCACCAGATCGACGATACGCCGGCCGGCATCGCGCGCGATCAGGTTGCGCCGCGCGTCGACCGCCGGGTAGGCCGCGTTGCCCGGCATGCCGATGCCCAAGGCCTCGACCATGCTCGCCATGGTGGAAGCGGTGCCCATGGTCATGCAGTGGCCGTGGCTGCGGTGGGTGCAGGCTTCGGCCTCATGGAATTCGGCGAGCTTCATTCGCCCGGCGTACAGGTCTTCGCGCATCTGCCAGACACTGGTGCCGGAGCCCAGAGTCTGGCCCTTGTAGCGGCCGTTGAGCATGGGGCCGCCGGAGACGGCGATGGCCGGCACATCGACCGAGGCCGCGCCCATCAGCAGGGCGGGCGTGGTCTTGTCGCAGCCGACCAGGAGAATCACCCCGTCGATCGGGTTGCCGCGGATGCTTTCTTCCACATCCATCGAGGCGAGGTTGCGGTACAGCATGGCGGTGGGCCGCAGCAGGCTTTCGCCCAGCGACATCACCGGAAACTCCAGCGGAAAGCCGCCGTTTTCCAGCACGCCCATTTTCACCTGCTCGGCCAGGCCGCGGAAATGCGAATTGCAGGGCGTAGTCTCGGAGAAGGTGTTGCAGATGCCGATGACCGGCTTGCCTTCGAATTGGTCTTGCGGGATGCCGCGGTTCTTGGTCCAGGAGCGGTAGATGAAGCCGTATTCATCCTGGCGGCCGAACCATTCGGCGCTGCGCAGCTTGATTTTCTTTTCGGTTTTCTTCGCCATTGTCTCTTCCTCTTTGTTTTATGTGAACCGCTTTGCCGCTTATGGAAACCTGACCTTTTCCGCCTTCTCGTTGATGCGTTCCAGTTCCAGGAACAGGCCGCTGTGATCGACACCGGCGCCGCCATGCTTGCATAGCGAGGCGTAGAGATCGCGCAACTGCGCGGTGATGGGCAACTGGTGGCCGTCGAAGCCGGCCGCGGCATCCAGCGCGTTGTTCATGTCCTTCAACTGCACCTGGGCGGTGGCGCGGGCGGCGAAGTCGCGCTTGAGCATGCGCTCGCCGTGCACTTCGAGGATGCGGCTGCCGGCGAATCCGCCGCGTATCGCCTCGCGCACCAGCGCCGGGTCGGCACCGCCGGCGGCGGCCAGTTGCAAGGCTTCGGCCACCGCGCCGATGGTGATGCCGACGATCATCTGGTTGGCCAGCTTGGCCAGTTGCCCCGAACCATGCGGGCCGACGCGCAGCGGCTTGCCCAGCACCTTCAGCACCGCTTCGGCCTCGGCGAAATCGGCTTCCTCGCCGCCGGCCATGATGGCAAGGGTCGCGGCCTCGGCGCCGAGGGTGCCGCCGGAGACCGGCGCATCGAGATGGCGGCAACCCAGCGCGCGCAATTGTTCGGCGTGCGCCTGCGCTTCGCGCGGCTTGATCGAACTCATGTCGATCACCAGCGCGCCTTTGGGCAGGGCCTTGACCGCGCCGCTGCCGAACAGCACCTCTTCGACTATCGCGCCGCTTTCCAGCATGGTGATGACGAGGTCCGCCTGGCGCAACGCGTCTTCCGGGGTTTCGGCGACGGTTGCGCCTTCCTCCACCAACACCTCGGCCTTGCTGCGCGTGCGGTTCCACACGGTAACCGGAAAGCCCGCCTTCAGGAGATTGCGGGCCATCGGCAGGCCCATCAGGCCGATACCGAGAAATGCGATGCGGGGGTGAATCATCGAGTGGCGCTGTTTCCCGGTCGTCGCGGGTTAACGAGTTGGTTACAATCGCTGCACATTATCGGCGCAGCGTCAGGCAATTGCAAACGGCCCCTACACCGGTTTGCACATCCCGAACCCCTAAAATGAAAAAGGAGACTACACACATGAGCACCCGCTATTCCGCTGCCGCCTTAACTTCCGCCGCCGTCGCCCTGCTCACGGCCGCGGGCGTCGATTCGGCCAAGGCGCAGGCGGTCGCCGAGATTCTGGTCGAAGGCGACCTGATGGGCCACGACACCCACGGCCTGGCCCTGCTTGGGCCCTATCTCGGCGAACTGCAAAGCGGCAACATGCTGAAAACCGGCGAGCCCGAGGTACTGAACAGCCGCCCCGCCGCCGCCGCCTGGGATGGCCGCCGCCTGCCAGGCCCCTGGCTGGTGCTCAAGGCGATGGATGAATGCGCGAAGATGGCCAGGACTTACGGCACCGGCAGCATCACCATCCGCCGCTCGCACCACATCGCCGCGCTCACCGCCTATCTCAAGCGCGCCACTGACCAGGGCCTGGTGATGCTGCTGTATTGCAGCGACCGCAATAGCGCCTCTGTCGCGCCGCACGGCGGCCTGGACCCGGTGTTCACCCCCAACCCGATGGCTTTCGGCATTCCCACCAGCGGCACGCCTATCCTGGTGGACGTGTCGTGCTCGATCACCACCAACGGCATGAGCAACCGCCTGGCGAAGGAAGGCAAACGCTTCCCGCAAAAGTGGCTGATTGACGACAAAGGCGAAGCGACCGACGACCCGAAATACGGCCTGCCCGGCGGTGGCGGCACCATCCAGCTACTGGGCGGCATGGACGTCGGGCACAAGGGCTACGGCCTGACGCTGATGGTGGAGGCACTGACCGGCGGCCTGACCGGCAACGGGCGCGCCGACCCGAAGGAAGGCTGGGGCGCGACGGTGTTTGTGCAACTGCTCGACCCCGAGGCCTTCGGCGGCCTGGCCGGCATGCAGCGTCAGGTGGATTGGGTAGCCGACGCCTGCCGCAGTTCGCGTCCGCGCCCGGGCTTTACCAAGGTGCGCCTGCCGGGCGAGCGCGGGCTGGAGCGCCGCGAGGCGCAGCATGCCGGCGGTATCGAACTGCACGCCTCGGTCATGCCCCTGCTTACGCCCTGGGCGGAGAAATACGGCGTCAGCCTGCCGGCAGCGCTTTAGGATCTCCAGGGCGCCGCATCATGGCGTGACGGCAAGCTCGACCGTGCCGACACCGGCGGCCTCGAAACGCACGTGGTCGCCGGCCCTGGGAAATTTGGAGGTGATCAGGCTGCCGGTGATCACCAGTTCGCCTTTTTTCAGGGTGCGGCCGCGCGCATGCAGATGCCGCGCAGTCCATACCATCGCGTCCAGCGGATGCCCCAGCACATCGCGGCCCCAGCCTTCGCCCACCTGCTGGCCGTTGATCTGCAGCACGCCGTGGACGGCGGGCAAGTCGATCGAAGTCCAGTCTTCGCGCCAGGCGCCCAGCACCACGCCGTGGTTCCAGGCGTTGTCCGCCGCCAGGCTGAGCACAGTCGCCTGGTTCTTGCCGAAGGCGGAATAGTCGGCGTTGCGGTCGTCCACCAGTTCGAAGGCGGGCGCCGCGGCGGCGATGGCGCGGCTGATCTGCGCGCGGTCCACCGGGACTGCTTGCGGCGGCAGGTCGGCACCCATCAGGAACGCCAGTTCGCACTCGAAGCCGAGGCGGCCGAAATCGGACAGACGCGCCACGGCGGGCGAGCGGCTTACATCACGCGCCAACACCTGCCCGGCAATCGAGTTGTCGAAACCGACGAATTTGCGCATTGCCGGCGTGGTGAGGGCGACCTTGTATCCGGCCAGGCCGCAGTTCCAGGCTTCGCGGTGCAGCGCCACCAGCGCATCCTGCACGTCGTAAGCCTGGGGCATGCCGGCGGGGACGAGATCGCCGCCCAGCGCCGTGAAACGGCGTTTGGCGGCATGCTCGTCGAACAGCCATTGCGCCGCGCGTTGCGTGGCTGTGTCTGCCATCGAATTTCCTTTACGCCGTTGGCAGCTTGTAGTCCTTGAACTTTTCGCGCAGCTTCAATTTTTGTAGCTTGCCGGTGGCGGTGTGCGGCAGTTCATCGACGAATATCACGTCGTCGGGCATCCACCATTTGGCGATCTTGCCTTCGAAGAATTTCAGCATTTCTTCGCGCGTGAGGTCCACGTTCGGCTTTTTCACCACCACCAGCAACGGCCGCTCATCCCATTTCGGGTGGTGCGCGGCGATGCAGGCGGCCTCGGCCACGGCGGGGTGCGCGATGGCGAGGTTTTCCAGGTCGATGGAACTGATCCACTCGCCGCCGGACTTGATCACGTCCTTGGTGCGGTCGGTGATGTTCATGTAGCCGTCGGCGTCGATGGTCGCCACATCCCCAGTGGGGAACCAGCCGCCCTGCAGGGTGCTGCCGGGCTCGGATTTGTAATAGTCGCGCAGCACCCAGTAACCCTTGACCAGCAGGTTGCCGAAGGCACGGCCGTCCCAGGGCAGGCTTTTGCCCGCGTCGTCGACGATTTTCATGTCGACGCCGTAGATGGTGCGGCCTTGCTTGTAGAGCAGCTCGTTCTGCTTCTCCGGCGCCCAGGTCTTGTGCTTGTACTTGAGGGTGCTGACCGAGCCCAGCGGGCTCATCTCGGTCATGCCCCAGGCGTGCAGCACGGTGACGCCGTACTTGTCCTGGAAGGTGCGCATCATCGCCGGCGGGCACGCGGAGCCGCCGATGACGGTGCGTTTGAGGGTGGTAAAGCGCAGACCCTCCTTTTCGATGTATTGCAGCAGCAGCAGCCAGATGGTGGGCACGCCGGCGGCGAAGGTGACCTGCTCGGCCTGCATCAGCTCGTAGAGGCTTTTGCCGTCCATGTCCTTGCCGGGCAATACCAGCTTGGCGCCGGTAAGCAGGCAGGCGTAGACCAGGCACCAGGAGTTGGCGTGGAACATCGGCACTACCGGCATCACGGAGTCGAAGGCGGAGAGGTTGAGCGTGTCCGGCAAAGCTGCACCGTAGGCTTCCAGCACGTTGGAGCGATGCGAGTACAGCACGCCCTTGGGGTTGCCGGTGGTGCCGGAGGTGTAGCAAAGCGAAGAAGCGGTGTTCTCGTCGAACTGCGGCCATTCGTAGTCTTCACTGGCCGCTTCTATCAGGTCTTCATAGCACTGCAGATCGGGAATCTTGCTGTCGGCCGGCATATGCGCACGGTCGGTCATCAGCACGAACTTTTTCACCGACTTCAACTGTGGCGCCAGTGTTTCGACCAGGGGTACGAAAGTGAGGTCGAAAAACAGGTAGCTGTCTTCGGCGTGATTGGCGATCCACACCAGCTGGTCCTGGAAAAGGCGCGGGTTGAGCGTGTGCAGCACCGCGCCCGTGCTGGAGATGCCGTAGTACAACTCCAGGTGCCGGAAGCCGTTCCACGCCAGGGTGGCGACGCGGTCGCCGGTTTGCACGCCGAGGCCGGCCAGCACGTTGGCCAGCTTGCGGGTGCGGCGCGCCAGGTCGGCATAGGTGTAACGGTGGATCGGACCTTCGATGGTCCGCGACACCACTTCGGTGTCGGCATGATGCCGCGCCGCGTGTTCCAGCAGCGAGGAAATCAAAAGGGGCTGGTTTTGCATGAGCCCGAGCATGGGTGTCTCCTTGGGATTTTTGGCCGGTCCGGTGCCGCAATCTTGTTCGCGGTCTGTCGTAGATTATATGCGGCCAAAACAAAAAAGCCCGGGTGGGGACCCGGGCTTTTTTACAATTGTTGAAACTGGCGCGCTAGTTTTGCCGGCTCGCCACCCAGGCGGCCAACTCGGCCACGGCCTGGCTGTGCGGCTGCTTGGTCTGCATCGACTTGACCACGCCGCGCATTTCCTCGTAGAGCATGTAGTCCTGCAGCACGAGGTAGTAATACATTTCCGGGGTGATGTCGTCGGCCGGCGCGGTGACCTTCCACGACTCGTAAGTCTTTTTCGCTTGCGCCACTTCGGCCTGCTGCGCGGGCGGCAGGGTCGAGAGATCCTTTTTCACGCCGCGGACAGTAACGCCGCCCGCCCGGCCGAGCTTGGCGATCTGCAGCACTTCGGTGGTTTGCGCCAGCTTGGGCGAAGCACCACCCGGCACCTGCGAAACATCGGCCTTGCCGGAGATGGCTTCGGCCTGCCTGGTGCCGGCCTTGAAGCTCGCCGGGCCCTTCCAGGTTTCCTGGCGGCCGCCGTCGAAGTAAACGATGCGCACCAGTCCGCCATCAGGGACGGTTAGTTGATCGCCCTCGCGCACCTTCATGAAGGCGCTGGCCTTCGCCGGTGCCGCGCTGCCCGCCTGATAGGAAACGTCACCGCTGAGCTGATTGACCAGCCCGACATCGGCGGCGCAAGCCGCGATCGACATGCCCAGCGCGATGATGCCCGTTCCCAGCTTGATTAGTAGTTTCATTGTTCCCTTCCTGCGCACATATCTTGCTATAACTCAAATTTTGCGCCTAGGGGCACTGCAGATCAAGGGAATTTGTCACGCTTTGGCGTTTTGGAGAAATATTCCATTTTTCGGGCTCTTTTTTTATAAAAATTGTTAAAAACCGGCCTAAAGCGGCTCCTGGACCCCAAGAATTTCAACCACGTCGATCTCCCCGGACCGCCCTTTCACCATGATGCTGTTGCCGTCCCCGGCAATCACCCCAATTCCGGCCATCTCGGCGGTATGGCGGCTGGCGACGATTTTCCAGCCCAGTTCCTTGGTCATGCCTTCCAGGCGCGAGGCGGTATTCACTGTATCGCCGATGATGGTGTATTCGCGGCGCCGGTCGGTGCCGATGTCGCCGGAAATCACCGGACCGGTGTGGATGCCGACGCCGATGGCGAACTCGGGCAGGCCGCGATCGGGAAAGCGATTGCGCATCCAGCCACGAAACTCCTCGGCGGCGATGATCATGCCCAGGCCGGCGCGGATCGCCCGGCGCGCGTGGTCCGGATAAGCCACGGGCGAGCCGAACATCGCCATCACCGCGTCGCCGATGAATTTGTTGACGTTGCCGCGCTCGCGCAGCACCGGGGCGCAAACCCGACCAAAGTATTCATTGAGCATCTCGACCACTTCGTGCGGCGAGAGCTTTTGCGAGATGGTGGTGAAGTTGCGGATGTCGGAGAACAGCACCGTGACTTCCATCTCCTCACCCTGCAGATCGACGGACTCACCCTCGCCCCGCTTGGCGATCAGCAGGTCCACCACTTCGTCAGATACGTAGCTGCCGAACATGCTGCGCAGGCGCGCGCGCTCGCGTTCCTCGCCGGTGAGGCGCAGGCCCAGGGTGAAGAGGAAGCCCAGCAGCACGCTGAACTGCAGGGCGGCAGTAGGCAGTACCGAGTCCGACCTGAAGCTGGCGTAGGAAGCCAGCGCCGCCGCCAAGGCCAGCACCAGGCCGATCAGCGCGCCCCATACCGGGTGGGTGCGCAGGAACAGCGCGGCACCCAGGGCAGCCATCGCCAGTATTAGCGCCCAGGCAAGCGGGCGCGACACCGGGTGCGGGTAGCGGCCGGAGAGCAGGGTTTCGACGATATTGGCGTGCACCTCGCCGCCGGTCATCTGGCTGCGCTCGATGCCGGGCAGGCCGCGCGAATACGGCGTCAGGTGGGTGTCCTGCAGGCTGGAGGAGTCGTGGGCGGTGATGATCACCACCTTGTCCTTCAATGCCTTCACCTCGGGCAGGTTTTCGGCGCCGGGTTCCAGCAGGCGCGCCATCGAAATGCGCGGAATGCTGCCGGTGGGGCCGACGTAGCCGATGCTGCGCGACTGCAGCGCATGGGCAATGCCGATGCCGCCCATGTTCCATGACTTGGCTTGCGGGTCTTGCCCGGCGGCGTAGAGGGCAAGCCGGGTCGAGAAACCCAGGCCGGGCACGCCCTCCTGCATGATCAGCACGGGGTAGAAGCGCCGCAGGATGCTGTCTTCATCCGGGTACAGGTTGGCCAGGCCGACGTCCTGCAACTGATGCGGCAGCAGGAAGTAGTGCTCGGGCGGGGGCAGCACCAGGTCCACCTTGCCGTCGGAGGATTGGATCAGGTGTCCCACCAGCACCTTGTTGCCGGCGGCCATCGCCTCGCGGAAGGGCTTGTCGTAGGTACGGCTGATTTCGGTGTCGGGCAACTTCAGGCGCGACAGCCAAGTCTCGGCGCTGGTGGCATAGACGAAGTCCAGGCCGGTAACCCTGGCGCCGGCGCCGCCGATCACCCGCATCGCCTGGGCGAAATGCGGCTGCCAGAAGGCCAGGGGGTCGTCCTTCAGTTTGACGAAGGTGGCGTCGTCGACCGAGACGATCACCACGTGTTGCGCCTCGCGACGCTTGCCGGCGAGCTGATGCCAGGCGTCGTAGTAGAAGTCGTCGAAGCCCACCAGCAAGCCGCGCGCGTCGAAGCCGATGGCCAATGCGGCGGCCAGCGCGGTCACCAGGGCGAAGCGCCGCCATCTGCGCAGATGGATCCACAGGTGTAGCGCGCCGCGCTTGGCGCCCATCAGTCCCCCACCATGACGAACGGCGCCCAGAAAAAGGGATGGGCGCGTGAAAAGCTGCGGCCATCGGCAGTTTCACTGGTGGCCGACAAGGACTGTTCCGCCGCCGCCAGGGCCTCGACCGGCGCCTTGCCGGCCTTGACCTCGCGGAAGGTGCCGGACACCAGCGCCTGGGTGGAGGCGCTTTCCACCGACCAGTGGCTGACCATCAGCTTTTGCGCGCCGGCATACATGAAGGCGCGCGTCAAGCCGGCGAAGCCTTCGCCGTTGCTGGTGGCCGCGGTTTCGCCGGCGGTGTTGCAGGCGGAGAGCACTACCAGTTCGGCATTCAGCTCCACGTCTTCGATCACTTCCTTCATCGACAGCAGGCCGTCTTCCCCCTGCAGATCACCTGTGAGGGTAAGCGCCAGGGCCGGCTGCGCCAGCGCGCCCTTGTTGGCGGCGCTGCGAGTGACGTTGCCATCGGCATCCAGGGTGAGGTCGACGTTTTGCAGAAAGTCGGCGCCGAGAAAGCCGTGGGTGGCGAAGAGCACGTAGCGCGCGTCTTTCAAGGCGCCGGTCTTGATGCGCTTTTCCTGGGCATCGCGGCGCAGGAAAATCTGCGCCGGGGCGCCCAGCACGGCGGCGGCTTCGCGCGCTTCAAGCGCGGTTTCGGGCAGTCGCGGAATGCGCGGCGCGCCGTTCGGGCCGCTGGCCGCCAGCACGCCAAGCAAGGCGCGGGTACTGGCGTTGTAGCCGGCGTCGCCCGCCTCGCCGCCGAACATGGCGTCGGCGAAGGCCACCAGTTGCTGGCCGTAGCGCGCCGGCGGCCTGGGGTTGCTGCGCTGGGACATCAGGGCTGCCAGGCTGGGAAGATAGACGAAGCGCGACTCGCGCCCGACATAGGGCAGACTGGCGTATTCGCCGAGAAAGGGATGGCCGGCACTGCCGTCGCTGGCGCGGCGCAGTTCTTCGAATTTACTGCGCTCGGGCTCGCCATAGCGCATGAGCATCAGTTCGAACGGCAAGGTGTAGAGCGGACCGTCGGCGGCCACCAGGACCTGCCGTGCGCCCTTGATGGTGTCAGCCACCGGCGCCAGCAGGTCGCGGTACAGGCTTTGCAACACCTCCGGGTCGACTTGGCGCAGCACGGTGAGCGGCTCACCCTGCGCTACCTGCTCCATCGGCCGGCGGATGCGTGCAACGCGGCGGCCGAACTCTTCGCGCGGCACCTTTACCGAGACCATGCGGAACTTGTCGCGGGTGACGGCGAATATCACTGCTTCCGAGGGCAGCAGCGCATAGGTCACCAGGGCTTCACCGTCTTTCAGCAGACGCTTTTGCAGGTCATCGGCCGTCACCGGGCGCGGGCTGGCGAGTTCCATGTAGCGCGGATAGTCGCGCCAGAGCTGGTCTTCGGTCTGTTTCAGTTCGGTCTCGACCTGCTGGATCTGCCGGCCGATTTCCGTGCGCTGGCCGGCGGCGCCGGCCTGGCTTTCTGCCACCGAAAGATAGGCGAAGCGTAGCGCGCCAACTCGCTCCTGCAGGCTTTCGCGTTTTTGCTTGATCTGCATGAAGACCGGGGTGGCGGAAAAGCGCGCGACGTCGGCCTGCTTGAGCATTTCGGAAAATACGCGAGACTGGCTGCGCGACACCACCGCCAGGGCTTCACGGTCGTAGCCCGCCGCCGGCTCCGACGCGTGCAGGGTGACGAGGATGCGCACCAGTTCGCGGTAGACATAGGCAAACTGCCCGAGAAAGGCCTGGCGCGATTCTTCGGAGAGGCCGCGCGTCTGCGTGTACATCGCCTCGAGTGCATCCACCGCTTCGCGGTAATACGGCAGCGCGTCGCGCAGGCGGCCGCGGCGCGCCAGGCTGTAGCCCATGCTGCTGGCGTTGACCAGCAGGTTGCGCGGCAGCTTGGCGTCGCGGGCGATCGCCACGGCGCGCGCATACAGGGCTTCGGCGTCGCCGTTCTTGCCTTGGCGGTCATAGGTGATGGCCAGCGCGGTGAGCATGGCGGCGGTATCGGGGTGGCTTAAGCCGAGGGATTTTTCGGCGATGGCGATGGCGCGCTTGTGCATCGCCTCGGCGTCGGGGTACAGGCCGCGGCCGGCAAGCAGCACGCCGAGGTTGTTGAGGGTGGCGGCCAGCGCCGGGTGATTGGGCCCAAGCTGCTTTTCCTGGATCGCCAGCGCGCGGCGGTACAGCACTTCGGCTTCCGGCTGCTGGGCGGTGGCCGAGCGCAGGCGCCGCGAAGCCGGGGCGGCGCCTTCGTCCTGCTTGAATTGCTCGAACAAGGCATTGGCAACGTTGTTCAGGCTGACGGCAGTGTCCGGGTGTTCCGGCCCCAGTACCTTTTCACGTGCCGCCAGGACACGGCGAAACACCTGCTCGGCCTGTTTGAACTTGCCCTGCAGCAACATCACGTTGCCAAGGTTGGTAAGGGTGGCCAGTGTGGTCGGGTGTTCAGGCCCCAGCTCCTTTTCATGTACCGCCAGGGCGCGCCGGTGCAGGGCCTCGGCCTGGCTGAAGTCGCCCTGGCCGGCAGCGGACTGCGCTTGCGCCGCCAGTTGCTGGGCCGCGGCGGAGCCGGCCGCAGCGCCGGCGGCGGCGGGTTGCGTCACACCTGTCACACCTGCCGCGCCCACCTGGGCCAACTGGCCGCTCTTGCCCTGACGGTCAAGCACACGGGCCAGGTTGGCCAGGGTGACGGCGGTGTCGGGATTGTCCTTGCCCTGCTTTTTTTCCTTGATCGCCAAGGCGCGGCGCAAGAGCAGCTCGGCGCCACTGAAATTGCCCTGGCGCTCCAGTACCAGGCCCAGGTTGTTGAGCATGGCACCGACGAATTCGTGCTCCGGGCCGAAGCGCTTTTCGTAGATGCCCAGCGCCTGGCGAAAGCTCGCTTCCGCTTCGCCGATATTATTGTTTTTCAGTTGCGCCCCGCCCAGGACGGCGTAACTGGCGGCGACGTTCGGATCGCCGGGGCCGAAACCGGCCACCCCGGCGCTCACCGCTTGCCTGGCGAGGCTTTCCGTTTGGGCGTAGCCGCCCTTGCCGAGTTGCGCTTCGGCATCGCCCTGCAATTGCTGCCAGCGTTGCGCATCGCGCAGGGAAATCGGCTTGGAACCCTGGGACGCCGCGCCGGTCGAATACGCGGTCAGGCCCGCAACTGCCAGGGCCATGCACACCACGGCGATACAATGCCGTATTGATCTGTTTCGCTTCGCCCTCATCTTCTCGCCATCCCCCTGATTCCGGGCAGAATACCCCATCGTGACCGTTTCCTTCAAACCACCTGCTATCCCCCTGCGTGCACTCGATGCGCTCGATTGGGCGCCGCGTTTTGGCAAGCTGCCGGAAAAATTTTACACGCGCCTTGCGCCCACCCCGTTGCCCGAACCGTATCTGGTGGCCTTCAACCCCGATGCGGCCCCCCTGATCGGCCTGGCGCCGGGCGAGGAAAGCCGGGCCGACTTCGCCTCGTTTTTCACCGGCAACCAGGCCTTTGCCGGCAGTTCGCCTTTGGCGGCGGTGTACAGCGGACACCAGTTCGGCGTCTACGTGCCGCAACTGGGCGATGGCCGCGCGATCTCGCTGGGCGAAGTGGTGGGCAGCGCGGGCGCTTGCGAAATCCAGCTCAAGGGCGCGGGACGCACGCCCTACTCCCGTTCGGGTGATGGCCGCGCGGTGCTGCGCTCATCGATCCGCGAATATCTTTGCTCCGAAGCGATGCATGGTCTGGGCATCGCCACCACGCGCGCGCTGGCAATCACCGGTTCGGACCAGCCGGTGATCCGCGAGACGGTCGAGACTGCCGCCGTGGTGACGCGCCTGGCGCCCTCTCTCGTGCGCTTCGGCTCCTTCGAATTCTGGTATCACCGGCGCGATGCGGAAGCGGTGCGCCAGCTGGCCGACTATGTGATCCGCGAGTTCTATCCGGAATTCGAGGGCGCGGAAGACCGTTACCCGCTCTTTTTGCGCGAGGTGGTGCGGCGCACCGCGCGGATGATCGCGCAGTGGCAGGCGGTGGGCTTCATGCACGGGGTGATGAATACCGACAACATGTCGATCCTCGGCCTGACGCTGGACTACGGCCCCTTCGGTTTCATGGAAGCCTTCGAGCCCGGCCACATCTGCAACCACACCGACGAAGGCGGCCGTTACGCCTACAACATGCAGCCGCAGGTCGGCCTGTGGAACCTCTATGCGCTAGGCCAGGCGCTGGTGCCGTTGATGGAGCCCGAAATCATCGAGGCCGAACTCAAGACCTATGATGCGCAGTTCGACGAGGTGATGAACGGCATGCTGCGCGCCAAGCTCGGCCTTGCCAGCCCACACGACGACGACCACCTGCTGGTCAACGAACTGTTCGGCCTGATGGCGGAGTCGCATGCCGACTACACCCTCTTCTTCCGCACGCTTTCCGGCCTGCACGCGGCCGACGCTGCCGGCGACGCGCCGTTGCGCGACCTGGTGATCAACCGCGAGCGCTTCGACGCCTGGGCCGTCAGCTATCGTCGGCGTCTGACGCTGGAAAACAGCGTGGACGCGCAGCGCAGCGTGCTGATGAACGCGAACAATCCCAAATACGTGTTGCGCAATTACCTGGCGGAGGTGGCGATCCGCAAGGCGCGCGACGAGCGCGACTACAGTGAAATCGAAAACCTGCGCAAACTGCTGTCGCGCCCCTACGACGAGCAGCCGGAAAACGCGCATTACGCGGCACTGCCGCCCGATTGGGCCAGCGGCCTGGAAGTCAGCTGCAGCAGCTGAACGCGGGCCCGCCGCCGTTTGCCGCCCGGTTCCGTCTTCCCGCATTCGCTCATTTTCCTTTCGCCCCGCCTCAACAGGAAATCCATCATGTCCGAACCCAAGACCAAGACCGACGCCGAGTACAAGGCCGAGCTGAGCCCGATCCAGTACGAAGTGACGCGCAAGCACGGCACCGAGCGCGCATTCACCGGCGAGTATTACGATCATCACGAAGACGGCGTCTACGAATGCGTCTGCTGCGGCGCCCCCTTGTGGGACGCCAAGCAGAAATTCGAGTCCGGCACCGGCTGGCCGAGCTTCTGGCAGCCTGCCGTGGCGGAAAACGTCGCCAGCGAGACGGATTCCAAGTTCGGCATGCGGCGCACCGAGGTGCATTGCGCGCAGTGCGGCGCGCATCAGGGCCATGTGTTCGAGGACGGCCCGGCGCCCACCGGCCTGCGCTATTGCATCAACTCCGCGTCGATGCGCTTTCGCAAGCGCTGAGAGCCCGGTCCGATTGGCGGTGCAAACCGGTTGGCCGACGGCAGAACTGTCACATCCGAACAGGTAGAATAGCAAGCTATGGATTTTTTGATCGACCTGATTCCGGCCCTGCCGTTCCTGCTGGTCGCTTTCGGCGTCGACATCTATCTGGCCACCATGCTGGCGATGGTGCTGGCGGCGGTGCAACTGCTGGTCGGGCGCATTTACTATGGCCGCTTCAAGCGGATGCACCTGGTCACTTCCCTGGCGATCATCGCCTTCGGCGCGGTCACCCTGACCTTGCACAACGACATTTTCATCAAACTCAAGCCCACCGTGCTCAACTGGGGTTTTGCCCTGGTGTTTTTATGCGCGCCCTGGCTGTTCAAGAAGAATCTGCCCAAGCTGATGCTGGAAAAACAGATCATCATGCCTGACGGCGCATGGGGGCGCCTGAACCTGATGTGGGTGGCTTATTTCTTTCTCATCGGCGCGGCCAACCTGTACGTCGCGCTGGAGTTTTCACGCGAGGTATGGGGCAGCTTTCGTTTCTTCGGCATGTACGGGGCGCTGCTGGTATTCATGGTGATCCAGGGCTTTTACGTCTACCGCCACATGCAGCATGAAGAGGCCCCGGTGGCCAAGGCAGGGGAGTAGATCTTGGACGCCGCCGCCATCGAAATCGAAATCCGCAGCCGCCTGGCCGGGCTGGCGCCCGAGGCGATCGAGCTTCTGGATGAAAGCGGCCTGCACGTCGGCCATCCGGGCGCCCAGGGCGGCGGGCATTTCCGCTTGACCGTGGTCTCGCCGCAATTCGCCGGCCAGCCGAGAATCGCCCGGCATCGCATGGTGTACGCCGCCCTGCAGCCGCTGATGCAACACGACATTCATGCCCTGGCGCTGGTCACCCGCGCGCCGGGAGAATCCTGATAACTACCCTAGGAAACATAATGAAAAAATATGCTCCCCTGCTGTTGGCCGGCCTGCTTGCCTCCGGCCCCCTGTTCGCCCAGAACCTGGCCAAGGTCAACGGCGTCGCCATCCCGACTTCGCGTGCCGATGCGATGGCTGCCCAGATGACCGCGCAAAACCAGGCACCGGATTCGCCGGAACTGCGCGCCCGCATCAAGGACCAATTGATCACCTATGAAATCCTGAGCCAGGAGGCCAACCGCCTCGGCCTGACCAAGCAGCCGGAAGTCGCTACCCAGCTCGAATTCCAGCGTCAGACGGTGCTGGTGCGCGCCGTGCTGCAGGATTACGTGAAGAAAAACCCGGTGACCGACGCCGACATCAAGGCGGCATACGACACGCGCAAGGCCGAATTCGACAAGAACCCGCGCAAGGAATACCTGGTGCGCCACATCCTGGTGAAAACCGAACCCGAGGCAAAAGCGATTCTCGCCAAGCTCAAGGCCGGCGCCAAGTTCGAGGAACTGGCCAAGCAGTCGATCGACCCCGGCAGCAAGGACAAGGGCGGCTCGCTCGACTGGGCGCCGGCCGAGACCTACGTGCCGGAATTCTCCAAAGTGCTGGTGACACTGGAAAAGGGCAAGACCACCGAAGCGCCGGTGCAAAGCCAGTTCGGCTGGCACATCATCCGCGTCGACGACGTCCGCAGCGCGTCCTTCCCGCCGTTCGACCAGGTGCGCCCGCAGTTGCAGGAAGTGGCGCAGCGCGACCGCATCGACAAGCTGCTGGCGGAACTGCGCAGCAAGGCGAAGATAGAATAAGCCCGCCGCCTTCACGCGCAAGGCCGCCGCAAGGCGGCTTTTCTTTTGCCCTTATCATTCATATAAACTATCAATAAAAACTTTACGATAGTATAATTAAGGAATGACCCTGACCGAACTGCGTTACATCGTCGCCGTCGCCCGCGAGCGCCATTTCGGCCGCGCCGCCGACGCCTGCTTTGTCAGCCAGCCCACCCTTTCGGTGGCGGTGAAAAAGCTGGAGGACGAATTGGGCGTCGCGCTGTTCGAACGCGGCCCCTCGGAAGTCGGGATCACCCAGGTGGGCACGGAAATCGTGGCGCAGGCGCAGCGCGTGCTGGAACAGGCCGGCACCATCAAGGAGCTCGCCAAGCACGGCAAGGATCCTCTTGCCGGCCCCTTGCGGGTCGGCGTGATCTACTCCATCGCCCCTTACCTGCTGCCGGCGCTGGTGCCGAAGATCATCAAGGCGGCGCCCGAGATGCCGCTAATCATCGAGGAAAACTTTACCCATCGACTGCTGGAGATGCTCAAAAGCGGGGATATCGATGTGGCCATCCTCGCCCTGCCCTTCTCCGAGCCCGGCCTGCTGATGCAGCCGCTCTATGACGAGCCGTTCCTGGTGGCCGTGCCGGCCGGTCACGCCTGGGGCGAACGCAAGTCGATTCCCGCCGCCGACCTGAAAAAAGAGACCATGCTGCTGCTGGGTAACGGCCATTGCCTGCGCGACCAGGTGTTGCAGGTTTGCCCGGAACTGATGCGTTTTTCTTCCAGCGGCGCCGAAGGCATCCAGAGAACCTTCGAAGGCTCCTCGCTGGAAACCATCCGCCACATGGTGGCCTCGGGCGTGGGCCTGACCGTGCTGCCGGCCTCCGCCGTGCCGGACAAGCCGAAAAAGAACGACCTGATCGTCTATCGCCCGTTCACCGCGCCGGTGCCCGACCGCCGCGTGGCGCTGGCCTGGCGCAAGAGCTTCACCCGCACCGCGGCGATCGACACCCTGCGCCATGCGGTGCTGCACTCCGGCCTGCACGGCGTGAAAATGCTCGACGCCAAGCCGGAGACGCTGCACTAACGCCCTTGCAGCTACTACCCTAGTTGCTTGCGCGCGTTGCGGAACATGCGCAGCCACGGTCCGTCTTCACCCAAGCCGGCGGGCGCCCAGGAATACTGCACCTTGCGGAACACGCGCTCCGGGTGCGGCATTACCACAGTGAAGCGGCCGTCGGCGGTGGTGTAGCCGTTGATGCCGCCGGCCGACCCGTTTGGGTTGAGCGGATAGGTCTCGGTGGGCTTGCCGTGGTTGTCGACGTAGCGGATCACCCCGAGTGCCTTGGCGGCATCGCCCTGCTGCGAAAAATCGGCATAGCCTTCGCCGTGCGCGGTCGGCACCGGGATGCGGCTTCCCGCCATGCCCTGCAGGAAAATCGAAGGCGACTCCAGCACTTCCACCGTCACCAGGCGCGCCTCGAACTGCTCGCTCTTGTTCTTGGTGAACTGCGGCCAGTGCGCCGCGCCGGGGATCAGTTGGGTCAGGTTGCCCATCATCTGGCAGCCGTTGCAGACACCCAGGGCGAATACGTCGCTACGGGCGAAAAACGCCTCGAACTCGGCACGCGCGCGCGGATTGAACAGAATCGACTTGGCCCAGCCGGCGCCGGCGCCCAGCACGTCGCCGTAGGAAAAGCCACCGCAGGCGGTGAAACCGGCGAAGTCCTTCAGGCTGACGCGGCCTTCGAGTATGTCGCTCATGTGCACGTCGTAGGCGGTGAAGCCGGCGCGGTCGAAGGCGGCGGCCATTTCCACTTGGCCGTTGACGCCCTGCTCGCGCAGAACCGCCACTTTCGGGCGGCTGCCTATGGCGATCATCGGCGCGGCGATATTTTCGGCAGGATCAAAAGTCAGGCTCGCCGCAATACCGGGATCGGCAGCATCGAGCAGGCAGTCGAACTCCTGTTGCGCTGATTGCGGATTGTCGCGCAGCACCTGCATGCGATGGCTGGTCTCGGTCCAGGCGCGCTGCAAGCCGGTACGCGGTTCGGCGAACACCGGCTTGGCATTGCGCACGAAACGGATTTCATCGCGGGTATTCAGTTGGCCGATTACATGGGTGCAGTCGCCCAGGCCGAACTCCTGCAGGCGGGCGAGGATCGCATTGCGCTGCTCTGCCGACACCTGAATCACCGCACCCAGCTCTTCGCTGAACATCGCGGCCAGTACGCGGTCGTTGAAGCGCCCGCGCACCATTTTTTCCGGCTTGATCTCGAAGCCGTCGTGGTCGGTGGCGACGGCGTCCCAGCATAGGGTGTCGAGGTTGATGGTGACGCCGGTGTGCCCCGCGAACGCCATTTCGCAGGCGGTGGCGAACAGGCCGCCGTCGGAGCGGTCGTGATAGGCCAGCAGTAGGCCCTCGCGGTTCAGCGCCTGGATGGCGGCAACAAAATTCTGCAACAGCAGCGGGTCGTCCAGGTCCGGCACTTCGTTGCCGAACTGGTTATAGGCCTGTGCCAGGCAGGAAAAGCCCAGGCGATTCTTGCCGCGGCCGAGGTCGATCAAAATCAGCGAAGTGGGACCGGCGTCTGTACGCAGTTGCGGCGTCAGCGAGCGCCGCGCATCGACCACCGGCGCGAAGGCGGTGACGATCAGCGACACCGGCGCGGTCATTTCCTTCGCGCCCTCGGCGTCGCTCCAGGCGGTGCGCATGGACATCGAGTCCTTGCCTACGGGGATGCTGATGCCCAGCTTGCAGCACAGGTCCAGCGTGATTGCCTTGACGGTGTCGAACAGCGCTGCGTCTTCACCGGTCTTGGCGTGGCCTGCGGCGGCCATCCAGTTGGCCGAAAGCTTGATGTTGTCGATGGCGCCGATATCGGCGGCGGCCAGGTTGGTGACGGCTTCGGCCACCGCCATGCGGCCGGAAGCCGGCGCGTTGAGGATCGCCAGCGGGGTGCGCTCGCCCATCGCGTAGGCTTCACCCGCGTAGCCCTGGAAGTCGCGCAGGGTGACGGCGCAATCGGCCACCGGCACCTGCCAGGGGCCGACCATCTGGTCGCGCGAGCACAGGCCGCCGACGGTGCGGTCGCCGATGGAAATCAGGAAGGTCTTGGCGGCCACCGCGGGCAGCGCCAGCACGCGCGAAGCGGCTTCGCGCAGCACGATGTCGGTCAAGTCGAACAGCGGAAACTGGCGCTCGACGTGAGTCACGTCGCGGGTCATTTTCGTCTCCTTGCCGAGCAGCACTTCCAGCGGCATTTCCACCGCGCGGTTGTCGAACAGCTTGTCGGCGACCACCAGGGTCGCATCGTCGGTAGCGGTACCGGCCACCGCGAACGGACAGCGCTCGCGCTCGCAGATGGCGCGGAAGTCGTCGAGCCGGTTTGCCGGGATCGCCAGGACGTAACGCTCCTGCGATTCATTGCACCAGATTTCCTTCGGCGCCATGCCCGGCTCTTCTGAGGGCACGTCGCGCAGCTCGAAGCGCGCGCCGGTGGTCTCGCCCGCGCCATCGACCAGTTCGGGAAAAGCATTCGACAGGCCGCCGGCGCCGACGTCGTGAATCGCGGTGATCGGGTTGTTCGCGCCCAGCGACCAGCAGCGGTCGATCACTTCCTGCGCGCGGCGCTGGATTTCGGCGTTGCCGCGCTGCACGGAGTCGAAGTCAAGGTCGGCGGCATTGGCGCCGGTGGCCATCGACGAGGCAGCGCCGCCGCCCATGCCGATCAGCATGCCAGGGCCGCCTAGCTGGATCAGCAGGGTGCCGGCGCCGAACGGCAGCTTGTGGGTCTGGCCTTCGGCGATGGCGCCGACGCCGCCGGCGATCATGATCGGCTTGTGATAGCCGCGAGTTTCGCCGGCGAAAGTGTCTTCGTAGGTGCGGAAATAGCCGGCCAGGTTAGGGCGCCCGAATTCGTTGTTGAAGGCGGCCGCGCCGATCGGCCCTTCGAGCATGATGTCCAGCGCCGAGACGATGCGATCGGGCTTGCCGATGCTTTTTTCCCATGGCTGGGTGAAGCCGGGAATGCCGAGGTTGGAGACCGAAAATCCGCACAGGCCGGCCTTCGGCTTGGAGCCGCGCCCGGTGGCGCCTTCGTCGCGGATTTCACCGCCCGAGCCGGTGGAGGCGCCGGGGAAAGGGGCGATCGCCGTCGGGTGATTGTGGGTTTCCACCTTCATCAAGGTATGCGACACCTGCGGCACATAGCCATAGCTGCCGTCGGGTGCCGGATAAAAACGCTGCGCCGGGCCGCCTTCCATCACGGCGGCGTTGTCCGAGTAGGCCACCACGGTGCCCTGCGGATGCATCTTGTGCGTCTCGCGCACCATGCCGAACAGCGAATGACTCTGCTTCTGCCCGTCGATCACCCAGTCGGCATTGAAAATCTTGTGCCGGCAGTGCTCGGAATTGGCCTGGGCGAACATCATCAATTCGACGTCGGTCGGATTGCGGCCCATGCGGGTGAAATTGTCGGCCAGGTAGTCGATCTCGTCAGAAGACAGCGCCAGGCCCATTTCGGTGTTGGCCGCCACCAGTGCGGCGCGCCCGCGACCCAAGAGGTCGACGCTGGCGAGTTGGCGCGGCGCGACGTGGGCAAACAGACCATCGGCCGCCTCGATGCCGGGCAGTACCACCTCGGTCATGCGGTCGTGGATCGCCGCGGCAATGCTGTCGCGGTCTTGTTCCGAGAACTTGCCGATCAGGCCCTTGCCGAACCAGTAGGCAAGGCCGCGCTCGATGCGCCGGACCGCGTCCAGCCCGCAGGAATGGGCGATGTCCGTGGCTTTGGAGGCCCAGGGCGAAACCGTGCCAAAGCGCGGCGTCACCAGAAAAAGGTCGCCGCGCGCCTCTTTTTCCTGCGCCGGGCCATAGGTCAGGAGCTTGGCCAGCACTTCCTGCTCCCGCGCGTCCAGGGGCCGTTCGACTTCGATGAAATGCCAGTATTCGGTCTGTACCCGAGCGTAGGAAACAGCGGACTGGCTGTTTTTCAGTTTATCGAGACGAAACGCGGAGAGCGCGGGCGAACCGCGCAGTTTCAGGATCGATGCCATCGTCGAGCTAAAGCGGAGGGAGGGGACATTTGCGACAACCGAGCCGATAAATCAAATCCAGCCCATACGGTTGTGACAATTGCGCAAGACGAAATTATACTCTCTGTGCGTTCCACTCTCAGAGCCACACCCCATGAAAGACGAAACCAAAGCTGCCCACCTGGGCCGCCATCCGGAGCGCTTCGCCGGCAACGTGAATACGCCGGTGTTCCGCGCCTCCACCATTTTGTCAGCCGACATGGCCGAATGGGAGAAGAAAAAGAAGGATCGCGCGCAGGAAAAACCCGGGTCCTATTACGGCCTGAACGGCGGCCCGACCAAGCACCTGCTGGAAGAGGCCTTGGCCGAGATCGAGGGCGGCTACAAGTGCCAGATCTATCCTTCTGGCCTGGCCGCCTGCGTCATCCCCATCCTCGGCTATGTGAAAAGCGGCGACCACATCCTGGTGCCGGATTGCGTCTACGGGCCTACACGCAAGTTCTGCGACTCGCAGCTCAAGCGCTTTGGCGTCGAGACGACTTATTACGACCCGCTGATCGGCGCCGGCATCGCCGCGCTGATGCGCCCGAACACGCGCCTGGTATTCGTCGAGTCTCCCGGTTCGCTGACCTTTGAAATCCAGGACATCCCGGCCATCGCCGAGGTCGCGCACAAGCACCAGGCGGTGGTGATGATGGACAACACCTGGGGTACGCCTCTTTACTTCAAGCCTTTCGAACACGGCGTCGATGTGTCTATCCAGGCCACCACCAAGTACATCGTCGGACATTCGGACGTGATCATGGGTTCGGTCACCTGCACCAAGGAGGCATGGCCGCAGTTGAAGGCGGTGACCAGCGATTTTGGTCAAACCGCCGCGCCCGACGACTGCTACCTCGCCGCGCGCGGCCTACGCACCATGGCGCTGCGCCTGCCGCGCCACTGGGAATCGGGCGTCGCGCTGGCCGAGTGGATCGCGCGCCAGCCCGAGGTGGAAAAGGTATTGCACCCCGCCCTCCCCGGCGATCCGGGCCACGCATTGTGGAAGCGCGACTTCAAGGGCGCTTGCGGCCTGTTTGGCGTGGTGATGAAGCCGATGCCGACCAAGGCGCGCGATGTGATCATCGACAGCACCAAACTCTATGGCTTGGGCGCCTCCTGGGGCGGCTATGAAAGCCTGATCATGCCTTTCGAGCCGCGCGAAATACGCAGCGCCACGCGCTGGCCTCACGAGGGCCCATGCTTTCGCATCCATGCCGGCCTGGAGCATATCGACGACCTGATCGCCGACATGGACCAGGCTTTCACGCGCATGCGCGCCAGCCTCTGAGGCGCGCGGCAAGTTAATGTTCGCCCGGCTCTCCTTTCGCAGCAAGCTGATCATCGCGGGGCTGGCGATCCAGTTCTTCGCCATGGTGCTGCTGCTGTCGGTGGCGCTGATTCTACGCAATACCTACGTGGGCGAGTACGTGAAGTCGCGCGCGGGCGAAGAGCAGACCCTGCTCAACGCCGCGCTGGCCGGGCCGCTGGCCAGCGGTGATACGGTCATCCTCGCGGCCGCCCTGCGCGAGTCGCGCAAGGCCGACGGCATCCTCTATCTGCTGGTGCAGAACCCGCAGGGCAGGCGGGTCGCCGCCGTCGACTGGAACGAGGCCGGGCCGCCGCCACGCACCAACGACTTCGCGGCGACGCCGGCAGGCGATATCGAACGCTATGATTTCAGCCTGCCCCTGCAGGTGCAGGGCAAGACGGTCGGCACGCTGTATTACGGCGCCAAGGTCGATCGCCTGAGCGCGGCGCGCAAGGCGCTGCGCCACGGCGTGCTGGGCATTATTGCCGGCAGCATGGCGTTGTTCGGCATTGCGCTAAGCATAGTGAGCTTTTATCTCACCCGCCCGCTGGAGCGCTTGTCGCAGGCGAGCCAGGCGATCCGCGCCGGGCAGTATGACGAATTCGATCTCGGTCCTCCGGCCGGCGCCGAGATCGGCGCGCTGCAGGAGAACCTGCGCCATATGGCGGCGGAGGTGAAACAGCGGATTGCCGAGCTGAGCCAGAGCGAAGCGACGCAGCGCCGCTATGTCGAGGAGGCGGTCGACCGCGAGCAGCAACTGATTGCCGCCAAGACGGCGGCCGAATCGGCCAACGAGGCGAAGAGCCAGTTCCTCGCCAAGGTCAGCCACGAGATCCGCACGCCGATGAACGGCGTCCTCGGGATGATCGAACTGCTGCTCGGCACCCGCCTGGCGCCGGAGCAGCGCGAGTTCGCCGAGATCGCGCACAAGTCCGGGCAATCGCTGCTGGCGATCATCAACGACATCCTCGATTTCTCGAAAATCGAGTCGGGCCACATGGAACTGGAGTCCACCCCTTTCGCGCCGCGCGCCCTGAGCAACGAGGTGACCCAGCTGCTGCTGGGCCGCGCTTCCGCCAAGGGCATTTTGCTGACCTGCGAGGTGGACCCGGCCACGCCTTCGGTGTTGATGGGCGATCCGCTGCGCCTGCGGCAGATCCTGGTCAACCTGGCCGGCAATGCCGTCAAGTTCACCGACCAGGGTGAGGTGCGCTTGCACGTCTGGACCGAACCCGTGGCCGGCGACGAACAGATCACCCTGGTGATGGAGGTGCGCGACACCGGCATCGGCATCAGCCCGCAGGCGCTGCAACGGGTGTTCGATCCGTTCTCGCAGGCCGACAACACCACCACGCGGCGCTACGGCGGCACCGGCCTGGGCCTGTCGATCACCCGCCAGCTGGCGCAGGCGATGGGCGGCACCATCAGCGTCGAGAGCGAGCCCGGCCGGGGCTCCGTTTTCACCGCGCGCCTGCCGTTCCAGCTGGCTACGCCGTCGCGGCAACTGCACGACGTGGCGCCGGCCTGGCCGACGCAGGCGCAGTTGGCCGGGCGCATCCTGATCGCCGAGGACAACCAGATCAACCAGGTGCTGGCCCAGCAGATCCTCAAGCGCCTGGGCTTGTCCTCGGAGACCGCGCATAACGGCCGCGAGGCCCTGGCGCTGGTGGAGATCGAAAATTTCGACGCCATCCTGATGGATTGCCAGATGCCGGAGATGGACGGCTTCCAGGCCACCAGCGCGATCCGCGAAAACGAACGCCGCAGCGGCCGCAAGCGCATTCCGATCATCGCCATGACCGCCAACGCGATGGATAGCGACCGCGAGCGCTGCCTGGCCCAGGGCATGGACGACTACGTCGCCAAGCCCTTTACCGCGGCCCGGCTCGGCGAGGCCCTGGCGCGCTGGCTGCCGGCACAGGCATAAGGCGGCGCGGTTAGAATGCGCGCTGGCTTGAAATCGCGCGTTACCGCGCGCTGCCGCGACCCCATGCACCCCACTCCTATTACCGATTTGTTGACACGTAGCCGCGCAGCGCCGCGGCGCTTTGCCGGCGCTGCGCTGCGTCGCTTGTTGCTTGCCCTGCTTTTCGGCGCCGCCTGCCATGCCTATGCGGGCGCCGGCATCGACGCCTACAATCGCGGCGACTGGGACCGCGCCTGGCGCGCGCTGGAAGGCCAGGCACAAGGCGGCGACACCTTTGCGCAGTACTACGTTGGCAAGATGTACCAGGGCGGCCTGGGCCGCCCTGCCGATGCTTCGCGGGCTCTCTACTGGTATAGCCAGGCGGCCTCGAAAGGCCACGCCGAAGCGCGCGTCGCACTGGCCAGCCTGCGCGATTCATCTACCGTTGCCCCGGCAAGCGCCGCGCCGTCATCCGGCGCGCCTTTGCGGGCAGTTTCCAGCGTTCCCTGCGACCCCAACCGCCTGGCGCTGCTGGGCGTGCGCTCCGACGAAGGCGATGGCGAAAGCGCGCTGGAGCTGGGCCTGCTGCAGGAATCTTCGGCTTGCGGCGAGCCCGACTACGGCATGGCCGCGCGCTACTACAAGAAGGCGGCGGAAAGGAATCTTCCCCAGGCGCAAAACAATCTCGGTGCCCTTTACTATGAAGGCAAGGGCGTGGAGCAGGACTACGCCGCCGCGCAGCGCCTGTACGGCCAGGCGGCGGAAGCCGGCCATGCCGTGGCCCAGTACAACCTCGCGCTGATGATCGGCCAGGGCCGCGCCGGCGAGCCAAATCCCGCCGGCATGATCGAATGGCTGAACAAATCCGCCGCCCAGGATTATCCCCGCGCGCAGGCGCAGCTGGCGCGCTTTTACCTCGAGGGCGTGGGGGTGGAGAAGGACCCGATCAAGGCGGCGCAATTATTCCTCGCCGCCGCCCAGCAGGGCTTGCCCAACGCGCAGTATTTTTACGGCCATCTCACCTCGCTGGGCATCGGCGTGAAGCGCGACGTCGGCACCGCCGCGGACTGGATCCTCAAGGCAGCCGACGCCGGCGTGCCCGTGGCGCAACAGGAAGCCGCGGGCATTTTCGAACTGGGCCTGGGCCGCCCCGCCAACCGGATGCGCGCGCTTGCCCTGTATCGCCAGGCCGGCAGCGCCGGCGTCAAGGCGGCGGCGCAGCGCCTGGAGCAGGCCTATCGCCTGGGTGAACTCGGCGTGCGCGCGGACCCGGTGGAGGCGCAACGCTGGGCTGCGCTGGCCCAGTAAGGGTACTCGGCATGCACGGCATCGTCATCCAGGGTTCGGCGCTCACGCCGGCATTGATTGAACGCATCGCGCAGTCCACCGGCGCGCGGCAAACCGAATGGCGCGGCGCGCATGCGGCTCGCCTCTCCGGCTTTTCCGCGCCGCTGCCGCGCGACACGGTGCGCGAGCAATGCGAGCAGGCCCAGGTGGACTGCGCCTTCCTCGACACGCCATTGCGCCTGGCCGATTTTCGCCTGGCCGTGATGGATATGGACTCGACCCTGATCACCATTGAGTGCATCGACGAAATTGCCGACATGCAGGGACTAAAAACCCAGGTCGCGGCGATCACCGAAGCGGCGATGCGCGGCGAAATCGACTTTCGCGAAAGCCTGGCGCGCCGCGTCGCCCTGCTCCAGGATCTGGAAGTCGGTGCCCTGCAGCGCGTGTACGACGAGCGCCTGCGCCTGTCGCCCGGCGCGGAGGCGCTCATCAGCGGCTTGAAGGCCGCCGGCATCAAAACCCTGCTGGTCTCCGGCGGGTTCACTTTTTTTACCGAGCGGGTCAAGGCGCGCCTGGGCCTGGATTACGCCGCCTCCAACACGCTGGGCGTTGCCGACGGCAAGCTCACCGGCCTGGTCGAAGGCCCGGTGATCGACGCCGATGCCAAGGCGGCAAAACTGCGCGAGACCTGCGCCCTGCTCGGCTGCGAACCAGCCCAGGCGATTGCCATCGGCGACGGCGCCAACGACCTGAAGATGATGGCCGCTGCCGGCATCTCGGTGGCTTATCGGGCCAAGCCGGTGGTGCGCGCGCAGGCGCGCTTTGCCATCAGCCACAACGGGCTCGACGCGCTGCTCAAGCTGTTTGACCAGGAGCCCTGAGCGCCATGCACATGGTCGCCATCGGCTGGCTGTGGGTGGTGTTCATGATGGCGATTACCGAGAAGAACTGGGTCGCCGGCGTCATGACCTTCCTGTTCTACGGGCTGGCGCCCTGCCTGCTGCTGTTCTACTGGCTGACCAAGCAGGGGCGTGAACGGCGGCGCTATGCGCAATGGCTGCGCGAACGCGAGCAGCAACAGGAAAGAGAAACCGCGCCGGCGTCCGAGCCGCCAGCGCCTTAGTCCGCTGCCAGCCCGCGATTATCCGTTGGCGACGTTCTTCGAGCGTGCACCGAAGGCATGAGCAACGACATTGTCTTCGCTTTGCTCTTCCGCTTCGCGCGATTTCACGTGGGCTTCGATCTCCTCGATGCGCGCCAGCAAGCCGACCAGGCGGGTGTCCATCGCCGCGCCGTGATCAAGCAGGCCATTCAGTGCCTTGGACAAGGGGTCGTCGTCACCGCGGCCTACCGCATAGGCGGAAAAGCCCAGCTTGGCCGCATGCTCCTCACGCCGCTGCGCGCCCTCTTCCTCGATGATGCGCGCCGGGATGCCGACGGCGGTGGCGCCGGCCGGCACATCCTTCACCACCACCGCGTTGGAGCCAACCTTGGCGCCCGCGTGCATGGTGATCGGCCCCAGCACCTTGGCGCCCGCGCCCACCACCACGCCGTCTTCCAGCGTCGGATGGCGCTTGCCCTTGTTCCACGAAGTGCCGCCGAGGGTAACGCCGTGATAGAGCGTGACGTCGTTGCCGATTTCCGCCGTCTCACCGATCACCACGCCCATGCCGTGGTCGATGAAAAAGCGCCGGCCAATGGTCGCGCCCGGGTGGATTTCAATGCCGGTGAACCAGCGCGCCATATGCGAGGTGAAGCGCCCCAGCCACTTGAAGCCATGGGCCCAGAACCAGTGGGCGAGGCGATGCATCAGCAGGGCATGAAAACCGGGATAACAGGTCACGACCTCCCACACCGAACGGGCGGCGGGATCACGGTCGAAAACGCTCTGTATGTCTTCCCGAAGATGCGCGAACATGGCAAGAGTCTAAGTGGTTGAATAACCAGGATTCGGGAACGCAACAAGCGGCATATGCGAATTCCCGATTAATTTAGTCGGATTCTATCCCGACCCCGCCCTGCATACAACCCTGAGGGCGGTACGGGCTTATTTGAGGCTGCCTGGCGTCTTCTCAAGCCGCGGCGACGGCAGCGATTTCCTCGGCCAGGGTGTTGACCAGGGCGCCGTCCTCACCTTCGACCATGACACGCAGCACCGGCTCGGTGCCGGAGGGCCGCAGCAGCACCCGGCCGCGCCCCGCGAGGCGCTTTTCGGCGGATTCGATGCTGGCGGAAAGCGGCTTGTTTGATTGCCAGGCGTTGCGGTCGGCCAGGCGCACGTTTTTCAGCACCTGTGGGTACAACACCAATTCGCTGCCGGCTTCTTTCAGGCTGAGACCGGACTTGCGCAGGGCGGAGAGTACCTGCAGGGCCGAGATGATGCCGTCGCCGGTAGTGTGGCAATCCAGGCAAAGAATGTGGCCAGAATTTTCACCGCCGTACTGCCAGCCCTTCTCATTGAGCATTTCCAGCACATAGCGGTCGCCGACCTTGGCGCGGCCAAAGGGAATGCCCAGGCGCTTCATCGCCTGCTCGAAGGCGAGATTGGTCATCAGCGTACCCGCCACGCCCGCCACCGGCCCGCGGCCGCTGCGCTCCTTGACGATCAGGTAGAGCAACTCGTCACCGTCGTAGCTGCGGCCGTCGGCGTCGACCATCACCAGGCGGTCGGCGTCGCCATCGAGCGCGATGCCGAGGTCGGCATTATGCTTGCGCACCGCCTCGACCAGCGCCTGCGGATGGGTGGCGCCAAAACCGTCGTTGATGTTGCGGCCGTTGGGCGCGCTGCCGATGGCGGTGACGTCCGCGCCCAGCTCATGGAACACCATCGGGGCGATCTGGTATGCCGCGCCGTGCGCGCAGTCGACCACGATTTTCATGCCGCGCAAATCGAGGTCGTTGGGAAAAGTGCTTTTGCAGAACTCGATATAGCGCCCGGCGGCGTCATTCAGGCGCCGCGCCTTGCCGAGATTGACGGAGTCGGCGCAACCCATCGGCCGCTGCAGTTCTTCCTCGATCGCCTGTTCGACCGCGTCGGCGAGCTTCAGCCCGCCGGCCGAAAAAAACTTGATGCCGTTGTCGTCATACGGGTTGTGCGAGGCGCTGATGACTACACCCGCCTGGGCGCGAACCGCACGCGTGAGGTAGGCCACTGCGGGGGTGGGCATGGGGCCGACCAGCATGACATCGACGCCGGCGGCGGCAAAGCCTGCTTCCAGCGCCGCCTCCAGCATATAGCCGGAGACCCGCGTGTCCTTGCCGATCAGCACTGCCGGGTGCTCGCCTTTGGCGCTGCGCGCGCCGGCGTGCTGTACCAGTACGCGGCCCGCCGCATAACCGAGGCGCATCACAAAATCCGGCGTAATCGGACTTTCGCCGACCTTGCCGCGTACGCCATCGGTGCCGAAATAGGTTCTGCTCATAGACTTCACTGCTCCGCGGGAATTTTTACGTCGCTTAGGCGCACCGCGCCCCAGACGGCCAGGACGTCGCGGGTTGCCGCCACGTCGTGAACGCGCAGGATTGTCGCACCGTTTTGTGACGCGATCAGGGCGGCGGCCACGCTGCCGGCCAGGCGCTCGTCCGAAGGGCGGCCGGTAATGGCGCCGATGGTCGATTTGCGCGAGAGTCCCGCCAGCACCGGTACGCCGGACGCCGCGATGTTTTGCAGCCCGCGCAGCAGTTGCAGATTGTGCTGCACTGTCTTGCCGAAGCCGAAGCCTGGGTCGATCACCAACTGGCTCGCCGGCACGCCCGCCACTTCGAAGGCTGCGACGCGCTCGCGCAGGAACTCCCCCACCTCGGCCACCACGTCATTGTAAAAAGGCTCGCGCTGCATGTTCTGCGGGTCGCGCTGCATGTGCATGATGCAAAGCGCCAGGCCCTCGCGCGCCGCCGCGCAGGCGGCCGCGAAAGCACCGGGGCGGCGAAAGCCCCAGATGTCGTTGAGCATCGCCGCGCCGTTGGCGGCCGCGGCCTGCATCACTTCGGGCTTGTAGGTATCGACAGAGACCGGCTTGCCCATCGCCACGCAGGCCTTGAGCACCGGCAGCACGCGCCGCAATTCCTCTTCGAGCGGCACCGGCTCGGCGCCGGGGCGCGAAGACTCGCCGCCGATGTCGAGGATGTCGGCGCCCTCTTCCACCAGGCGGCGGGCCTGGGCGATCGCCATGTCGGCGTCGAGGAACAGGCCGCCGTCGGAAAACGAATCAGGCGTGATGTTGACCACGCCCATTACCAAGGGGCGGTCCAGGGGCAGCGCATAGGCGCCGGCTTTAAGTGTTTGCGTCATCAAAACAAAACGCCAAGAGGAAGGCCTCTTGGCGTTTTCCAGGCATGCCTGCGTTCAGACGGTCGGCGCGGGCGTGACCGGGGTCGCGCTCGGCGGGTTGTCGCGCGGCGGCGGCGGCGGCGTTTGCGGCGGCGACACCTTGGGTGCGCGCGGCGGCAGGCCGGCCATGATGTCGTTGACCTGGTCGGCGTCGATGGTTTCCCATTCCAGCAGGGCCTTGGCCATGGCGTCGAGCTTGTCGCGATTGGTTTCGATCAGGCGGCGCGCCAGGGCATATTGCTCGTCGAGAATGCGGCGGATTTCACCATCGACCTTTTGCTGGGTCGCTTCCGACACGCTCTTGGCGGACATCTTGCCCATGTAGCCGTCCGACTCGGTATCGACATAGACCATGGTGCCCAGCGTATCGCTCATGCCGTAGCGGGTGACCATGTCGCGGGCCAGCTTGGTGGCGCGCTCGAAGTCGTTGGAGGCGCCGGTGGACATCTGGCCCATCACCACTTCTTCGGCGATGCGGCCGCCGAACAGGATGGAGATTTCCTCCAGCATCTTGTCGCGGTAGCCGTTCATCCGGTCGTGCTCGGGCAACTGCCACGTCAGGCCCAGGGCCCAGCCGCGCGGCATGATGGTGACCTTGTGCACCGGGTCCGCCTTCGGCAGCAGCTTGGCCACCACTGCGTGGCCGGACTCGTGGAAGGCGGTATTGCGGCGTTCTTCTTCGCGCATGATCATGGAGCGGCGCTCCGGCCCCATGTAGATCTTGTCCTTGGCGTCTTCGAAGTCGCTCATATCGACCAGGCGCTTGTTGCGGCGCGCGGCGAACAGGGCTGCTTCGTTGACCAGGTTGGCTAGATCGGCGCCGGACATGCCGGGGGTGCCGCGGGCGATGATGTCGGGACGCACGTCGGGCGAGATCGGCACCTTGCGCATGTGCACGTTGAGGATCTGCTCCCGGCCGCGGATGTCCGGCAGCGAGACATGCACCTGGCGGTCGAAGCGGCCCGGGCGCAGCAGCGCCTTGTCCAGCACGTCAGGACGGTTGGTGGCGGCGATGACGATGACGCCGGAGTTGGCCTCGAAGCCGTCCATCTCCACCAGCATCTGGTTCAGGGTCTGTTCGCGCTCGTCGTTGCCGCCGCCCATGCCGGCGCCACGATGGCGGCCGACGGCATCGATTTCGTCGATGAAAATGATGCAGGGCGCGTGCTTCTTGGCGTTCTCAAACATGTCGCGCACGCGAGCGGCGCCGACGCCGACGAACATTTCAACGAAGTCGGAACCGGAGATGGTGAAAAACGGCACCTTGGCTTCGCCGGCGATGGCGCGGGCGAGCCGGGTTTTACCCGTACCCGGAGGGCCGACCATCAGCACGCCGCGCGGAATGCGACCGCCGAGTTTCTGGAAGCGCGTCGGGTCTTTCAGGAAATCGACCAGTTCGGAGACTTCTTCCTTGGCTTCGTCGCAGCCGGCAACATCGGCAAAGGAGACGTTGTTGTTGGTGTCGTCAAGCATGCGCGCCTTGCTCTTGCCGAAGGAGAAGGCGCCGCCGCGCCCGCCGCCTTGCATCTGCCGCATGAAAAATACCCAGACGCCGATCAGCAGCAGCATCGGGAACCAGTTCATCAGCAGGGTGAGCAGGAACGGCCGCTCTTCTTCGACGCGCGCGTCGAATTTGACGTTGTACTTGATCAGGTCGCCGATCAGGCCGCGGTCTAGACCGACGAACATGTTGGCGCGGACCTTCTTGTCTTCCGTGGTGGTCGCCGTCACTGAATGATCGTCGATCACCACGCTCTTGATCTGGCCGTTTTTCAGTTGGTCAAGAAAGTCGGAATAGCTCACCTGCGCGGCCGCGCCGGCGCTGGTGCCGCCGAACTGCTTGAAGACGGTGAAAAGCACAAGGGCAATCACCAGCCAAACCGCTACCTTGGAAAACGTGTTGTTCACAGCCACTCCTTAAACCGCGGGACGGTCGAGACCCCAGGGTTCGCGCGGTGCCGGCCAGAACGCGGCCCCGCAAAAATGATCCATTTCGACTACTGAATTGTATACGCTTTGGCCCCATTCAGCGGATGCCAGAGCGTCAAATTACGTCAACTTTTACGCCCGCGTCCTACAAGGTAAATCTCCGTGCTGCGGTCGCGTGAAGCCTTGGGTTTGATCGACTTTACTTCCCGGAACGTGTCTTTCATCGCTTGAAAAAACTCGGTAAAACCTACGCCCTGAAAGGTTTTGACTACAAAAGCACCATTTGGCTGCAAAAACCTGGCGGCGAAATCGAGGGCTAATTCACATAAATACATGGACTTAGCCTGGTCCGATATGCCGATACCCGAGATATTGGGCGCCATATCGGACATTACAAGGTCAACAGTGTGGTTTTCCCCCAGCATTTGCTCCACTTTTGCCAGGCCTTCGTCAGTGGAAAAGTCGGCCTGCAGGAACTCCACACCGGGGAGACCCGGCATTTCCAGCAGGTCGACGGCGATCACGCGGCCCTTTTGGGACTTTTTGGTGCTTTTGGGGGCATCGGCACCTTCCGCCTTCACGTCAGCGACGATTTTCGGCGCCGCCATCTGCGACCAGCCACCCGGCGCGGCTCCCAAGTCAACCACTGTCATGCCGCGCTTGAACAGCCCGACCTTCTCGTCGATTTCGAGGATTTTGAACGCCGAGCGAGAGCGGTAGCCGAGCTTTTTCGCCTGCTGCACGTACTGGTCGGTAACGTGCTCGTGCATCCAGCGATTGCTGGAGACACTGCGTGTCGGCTTCATGTCGCCGCGATTTTTGCGTTCCATCGTTTAAAATCCGCCCTCAGAATCAAAACACCCGGCGTAAAAAACATCCCATGATCGAATTATCCCCTGTTGAACGCCAAGCACTGAGGGCCCGCGCCCATCATCTGACGCCGCTGGTCATTATCGGCGATGACGGCCTAAAGCCCTCGGTACTGCGCGAAATCAGTCTCGCCCTCACAAGCCATGAGTTGATCAAGGTGCGCGTGGTGGGCGACGACCGTGAAGCCCGCCAGGAAATCTATCAAACGATTTGCAGCGAACTTAACGCCGCGCCGGTGCAAAGCATCGGCAAGCTGCTGGTGCTGTTCCGCCCCAAGCCCGAAGACAAAAAGGCCGCCGCCAAGCCGCGCAAGCCGCGCGGACCGCGCAAGACCAAAAAGCAACTCGGCGCCCGCGTCGAACTGGGCAAGTAAGGCCGCGGTCGTCAGCGCCGCGCCACCAGGACCAGCGCGATCATCGCCTGGATCAGGTACAGCGTCGACGAAATGCCGTGCAGCATGCCAAACCGGCCGCGCAACGGGCTCTCGCTGATCGACAGCGGCGCCACCTGACGCCGCAGATCATCCATCACCGCGCCGATGCCGAAATGGCCGATCATGGTGAGCAGGACCATCAGCAGCAAGGCCCACAGCGTCCAGTCGCGGCCCCGCCGCGCGTCCGCCGGCAATGCCCATGTGCGCAAGGCAATCAAGCCCGCGCCGCACACCAGGCCGCCCCAGGACAAATACGTGAAAAGCTGCGCGGCGATATCGCCCGCCACCAGCGATGGCAGATTGGCGAACAGCACTGGCACCGTCCATCCCACCGTCCACAGGCTGCCCGCCCAGACGGCCAGCAGCACCGCATAGGCCCCCGCGGTCAGGGGTTTCATCGGCCGGAACTCAGACAAGATCAGATAAAGCGGATTTCCAGAACTTCATATTCGCGGTCGCCACCCGGCGCCTTCACCACCGCCATGTCGCCCTCGTGCTTGCCGATCAGGGCGCGCGCGATTGGTGAGCTGATCGAAATCTTGCCGGCCTTGATATCACCTTCGTCGTCACCGACGATCTGATAAGTTACCTTCTCGCCCGAGTTAACCTCTTCCAGACTCACGGTGGCGGCAAATACCACCCGGTCTTCGCTCACCAGGTCTTTCGGATCGATAATTTGCGCGGCCGACAACTTGCCTTCGACTTCAGCAATGCGGCCTTCGATAAAGCCCTGCTTTTCCTTGGCGGCATCGTACTCCGCGTTTTCCGACAGATCGCCCTGGGCGCGTGCCTCGGAAATCGAATTGATTACCGCCGGACGCTCCACGGCTTTCAGGCGGTGCAGTTCCTCACGCAGTTTTTCCGCTCCAAAAACGGTCATCGGCACGGAAGAAGCCATGTTGTTTCTCCAAAAAGCAACGGGCAGCGCGAAGTGCACCGCCCGTAAAAGCGTAATGATACAGCGATGCGGCCACCTTGTCCCCTGTTGCAGCGCAGTGCGGCAGATTGCGCGCGAAGGGCGCCACCAATGCGCGAGCCGCAGCCCGGCAATAACCCAGGGAAGTCCCGCCTCCTTTTCATCGGGAGCAAATGGACCGCCGCCATGCGGGATGAAACGCGGTACGCGCATCGCGCGATGCCTTGCTCGCGCTTAATCTAATAACACACATAAAGCCCACGCCCGGCAATTTCCCTTACGGGCTTGCGCAAAGCGAGTAATATAAATTTAGACCGGCTGCAGTTCTGGCTGCCAGCCGGACCGATATCCTCGCAAAAAACAAGAGGAGGAGACAGCAATGAAAGACAAACCGGAAGGTTTGAATCGCCGCGCTTTTCTCAAAAGCGCCGTCGCCGGTGGCGCTGCTGCTGCTGCCACCGCCGCCACCGTTGTCCTGCCGCAATCAGCGCAGGCCCAAGCGCCCGCACAGGCAACTCCCCCGGCCTCACCCGGCTATGCGTTTCTCAACCCCGAGGAAGCGGCTTTCGTCGAGGCGATGGTCAATCATATGGTGCCGGCTGATGCGCTGACACCCAACGGCGTCGACCTTGGCCTGAACATCTATATCGACCGCGCGCTTGCCGGCGCCTGGGGCAAGGGCGACCGCATGTACATGCAGGGGCCGTGGAAGCAAGGCGTGCCCAGCCAGGGCTACCAGTTGCCGCTGACGCCGGCCGAGTTGTACCGCAACGGCATTGCCGCGGCCAACATCCAGTGCATCAAGACCTACGGCAAGCCCTTCGACAAAGTGACCGACGCGCAGCGCGAGGAATTCCTGCGCGCCCTGCGGGACGGCAAGGTGGTATTCGAAAACGGACCGCCAGCGCGCGCCTTTTTCAACACGGCCTATCAGACGGTGATGGAAGGCATGTTTGGCGACCCGATCTATGGCGGCAACCGCGACAAGGCTGGCTGGAAACTGATCGGCTTCCCCGGGGTGATTGCCGTACACAGCCAGGACGTAGTCAAGTTCCGCGACAAGGCCTACCCAAACAACCCCGTCGGCATCGCCGACATGAGCTGAAGGGGAACCAAGAACATGGCAAAGAAACTCAAGGAAGTCGACGTCGTCATCGTCGGCCTGGGGTGGACCGGCGGCATCCTCTCGAAGGAATTGACCGATGCCGGCCTGAAGGTGGTGGCTCTGGAGCGTGGCGGCAATCGCACCACGCAGGACGACTACGCCCTGCCAGGCGTGCGCGATGAATTGCGCTACGTGGTGCGCCACGACCTGATGCAGAACACCGCGCGCGACACCCTCACCGTGCGCAACAACATTTCGCAGGAGGCGCTGCCGATGCGCCGCTTGGGCTCCTTCCTGCCGGGCGAAGTGGTGGGCGGCTCCGGCGTGCACTGGAGCGGCCACACCTGGCGCTGGACCGACATGGAACTGAAGGTCCGCAGCATGTACGAGGAGCGCTACGGCAAGAAGTACATTCCGGCCGACATGACGATCCAGGACTGGGGCGTGAGCTACGCCGAGCTGGAGCCGTACTACGAGAAGTTCGAGCGTGCCGCCGCCGTTTCCGGCAAGGCGGGCAACCTGCGCGGGCAGATACAGGAAGGTGGCAATCCTTTCGAGGCGCCGCGGCAGAACGAATACGCCCTGCCGCCGCTGACCAAGATCCACGCCAGCGAGATGTTCAATGCAGCGGCGAAAAATCTGGGCTATCACCCCTTCCCTCGCCCCTCGGCCAACGCATCGCGGCCCTACACCAACCAGTACGGCGCGCAATTCGGCGCCTGTGAGTATTGCGGCTATTGCCAGCGCTTCGGCTGCGAAGCCAACGCCAAAGGCAGCCCGCACGTCGCGATCATCCCGGCGGTAATGAAAAGCGCCAACTTCGAGCTGCGCGCCCATTCCTGGGTCACCAGGGTGATCAAGGACAAGAGCGGCAAGCGCGTCACCGGCGTGCTCTACATCAACGTGCTCACCGGGGAGGAATTCGAGCAGCCGGCGAACATGGTGATCCTCACCGCCTTCGCGCTGAACAACGTGCATATCATGCTCACCTCCGGCATCGGCCAGCCGTACGACCCGAAGACCGGCAAAGGGGTGATCGGCAAGAACTATTGCTACCAGACCGGCACTTCAGCCACCCTGTTCTTCGAGGGCAAGCACTTCAACCCCTTCATGAACGCCGGCGGCTCGAATGACACGATCGACGACTTCAACACCAACTGGGACTTCGACCGCAGCAAGTTCGGCTACATCGGCGGGGCCAATATCTCCGGCGGCTTCAACACCAACCTGCCGATCGGCTACCGCCCGGTGCCGCGCGGCACGCCGCAATGGGGCCGCGAATGGAAGGCCGCCACCGCCAAGTGGTACCAAGCGGCGATGAAGATCGACGCCAGCGGCGCGGTGATGGCCAATCGTTACAACTACCTGGACCTCGATCCCACCTACCGCAACGCCTTCGGCCAGCCGCTGATGCGCATGACCTTCGACTACAAGGAGAACGAGCACAAGATGGGGCAGCACGCCGCGCAGGTGATCAACGACATCGCCAAGTCGATGAACCCGACGCATTTCACCCCGGCTGTGGCGCGCACCGATCCGTGGACCGTGGTGCCCTACCAGAGCACGCACAACACCGGCGGCACCATCATGGGCGTCAACCCGAAGAGCAGCGCGGTCAACCGCTACCTGCAAAGCTGGGACTGCCACAACCTGTTCGTGGTCGGCGCCAATGTGTTTGCGCACAACTCCTCCTACAACCCGACCGGGCCGGTGGGCGCGCTGGCCTACTGGACGGCGGACGCGATCCGCAATCAATACCTGAAGAACCCCGGTCAATTGGTGCACGCATGAAAATCTCGCGAATTTTCTCCATGACCCTGCTCGCCGGCTTCGCTGCCTGCGGGCCCGCGCAGGCTGCCGACGCCGCCCATGGGCAGAAGATATTTGCCGAATGCGCGGCCTGTCATTCGGCGGCCAAAGCTCCCTCGGGAGTCGGGCCCAGCCTGTACGGGGTGTTCGGCCGCAAGGCCGGCACCCTGGACGACTTTCGCTTTTCGCCGGCGATGAAGCGTGCCAACATCGTCTGGTCGCGTGAAACGCTTGAGTCTTACATCGCCGATCCACAAAAAGCGATTCCGGCCAACCGCATGCCATTCGGCGGCATACCGGATGCGCAAAACCGTGCCGATCTGCTCGACTACATGGAGCAGACCTTCAAGTAATCGGGCAAAAGAAAACGGCGCCCACGGGCGCCGTTTTCTCTTTTTCAGTTGCCTCTATACGTGCGCGATTTCCGCGTGCAAGCTCTTAAGGTCATAAGGCGTAAGGTCGCGTGAGCTGCTCATGCCCAGGCAGGCCGCACGCGCGCCGGCTATCGTGGTGTAGTACGGCACCCGCGCCTGCAGGGCCGAAATACGGATCAGGCGCGAATCGGCGATCACACCCTTGCGTGCTTCGGTGGTGTTGATCACCAGCACGATCTCGCGGTTCTTCACCATGTCGACGCAGTGCGGCCGGCCTTCCTTCACCTTGTGCACCATGCGCACCGGGATTTGCGCCTTTTCCAGCACCGCCGCCGTGCCGCGCGTGGCCACCAGGCCGAAGCCCAGGCCGGATAAGGTGCGGGCAATATCCACCACCTTGCCCTTGTCGGCGTCACGCACGCTGAGGAACACCGTACCTGCCGTCGGCAAGCGCGTGCCCGCCGCCAGCTGGCTTTTCAAAAAAGCCTCGCCGAAGGTGGTGCCGACGCCCATCACTTCGCCGGTGGACTTCATCTCCGGCCCGAGCAGCGGATCGACCCCCGGAAACTTGTTGAACGGGAATACCGCTTCCTTGACGCTGAAATACGGCGGCACGATCTCTTCGCCGATACCCTGCTCGGCCAGGGTCTTGCCGGCCATGCAGCGCGCGGCCACCTTGGCCAGGGCAACACCGGTGGCCTTGGACACATAGGGCACGGTGCGCGAAGCACGCGGGTTGACTTCGAGCACGTAGACCACGTCCTTACCGTCCACATGCTGGATGGCGAACTGCACGTTCATCAGCCCGACTACGTTCAGGCCCAGGGCCATGGCAGCGGTCTGCAGGCGCAATTCGTTCTGCAGTTCGTCGGAAAGCGAATGCGGCGGCAGCGAGCAGGCGGAGTCGCCGGAGTGCACTCCGGCCTCCTCGATGTGCTCCATGATCCCGCCGATGCAGACGTTCTTGCCATCGCACAAGGCGTCGACATCGACTTCGATGGCGTCGTTGAGAAAGCGGTCGAGCAGCACCGGCGAATCATTCGACACCTTGACGGCCTCGCGCATGTACCGCTCGAGGTCTTCCTTCTGGTGCACGATTTCCATTGCCCGGCCGCCCAGCACATAGCTCGGCCGCACCACCAGCGGATAGCCGATTTCCTCGGCCAGTCGCAGGGCATCGGCTTCGTTGCGAGCAGTGCGGTTCGGCGGCTGCTTCAGCTTCAGGTCGTTGATCAGATGCTGGAAGCGTTCGCGGTCTTCGGCAATGTCGATCGACTCCGGCGAGGTACCGATGATCGGCACGCCGTTGGCCTCCAGCGCCTTGGCCAGCTTCAGCGGCGTCTGGCCGCCATACTGCACGATCACGCCGACCGGCTTTTCGAGGTCGACGATTTCCAGCACATCTTCCAGCGTCACGGGTTCGAAATACAAGCGGTCCGAGGTGTCGTAATCGGTCGAGACGGTCTCCGGATTGCAGTTGACCATGATGGTCTCGTAGCCGTCTTCGCGCAGCGCCAGTGCGGCATGCACGCAGCAATAGTCGAACTCGATGCCCTGGCCGATGCGGTTAGGCCCGCCGCCCAGCACGATGATCTTCTTGCGGTCGGTCGGCCGCGCTTCGCACTCTTCCTCATAGGTCGAGTACATGTAGGCCGTGCCGGTGGCGAATTCACCGGCGCAGGTATCGACGCGCTTGTAGACAGGGCGCACTTTCAGCGTGCGGCGGGCATTGCGTACCGCCGTCTCGTCGGTCTTGAACAGCTTGGCCAGGCGGCGATCGGAAAAGCCCTTGCGCTTCAGGCGCAGCATTTCGGCGGCATCGATGTCCTCGAGCTTCATGTCGTCGAGACGCATTTCCTCGTCGACGATGTCCTTGATCTGCACCAGGAACCAGGGGTCGATGTGGGTGAGGTTGTGCACCTCTTCCACCGTCATGCCGGTCTCGAAGGCATCGCCGACGTACCAGATGCGGTCCGGCCCCGGCTCGCCCAGCTCTTCTTCGATCACCGCACGGTCGGTGGTCTTCTGGTTCAGGCCGTCGACACCCACTTCCAGGCCGCGCAGGGCTTTCTGGAAGCTTTCCTGAAAGGTGCGGCCGATGGCCATCACCTCGCCGACCGACTTCATCTGCGTGGTCAGGTGCGAATCGGCTTCCTTGAATTTCTCGAACGCGAAACGCGGCACCTTGGTGACCACGTAGTCGATCGAGGGCTCGAAGGACGCCGGGGTGGCGCCGCCGGTGATGTCGTTCTTCAGCTCGTCCAGCGTATAGCCCACCGCCAGCTTGGCGGCGATCTTGGCGATCGGGAAACCGGTCGCCTTCGAGGCCAGCGCGGAGGAACGCGAGACGCGCGGATTCATTTCGATCACGATCATGCGCCCGTTTTTCGGGTTGATCGCGTACTGCACGTTGGAGCCGCCGGTGTCCACGCCGATTTCGCGCAACACCGCGAAAGAGGCGTTGCGCATGATCTGGTATTCCTTGTCCGTCAGGGTCTGTGACGGCGCTACCGTGATGGAGTCGCCGGTGTGCACGCCCATCGGGTCGAGGTTTTCGATCGAGCAGACGATGATGCAATTGTCCGCGCGGTCGCGCACCACTTCCATCTCGAACTCTTTCCAGCCGATCAGCGATTCCTCGATCAGCAGTTCGCGCGTGGGCGACGCTTCCAGTCCGCCACGGCAGATGGTCTCGAACTCTTCCGGGTTGTAGGCGATGCCCCCGCCGGTGCCCCCGAGGGTGAACGAAGGCCGGATCACCATCGGGAAGCCGACGCCGCCAACCAGCTGGGCGATTTCCTTCTGTACTTCCCAGGCCTCTTCCATCGAATGGGCGACGCCGGAGCGCGCCGATTCCAGGCCGATCTTGGTCATCGCCTGCTTGAATTTCTGCCGGTCTTCGGCCTTGTCGATGGCCTCTTCGCGCGCGCCGATCAACTCGACGTTGTAGCGTGCCAGCACGCCGTTCTTGGCCAACTCTAGCGCGCAGTTAAGCGCGGTCTGCCCGCCCATGGTGGGCAGCAGCGCGTCGGGCCGCTCCTTGGCGATGATCGAGCCCACCATCTGCCAGGTGATCGGCTCGATGTAGACCACGTCGGCCGTGTTCGGGTCGGTCATGATCGTGGCCGGATTGCTGTTGACCAGGATGACTTTGAATCCTTCTTCGCGCAGGGCCTTGCAGGCCTGGGCGCCGGAGTAGTCGAATTCGCAGGCCTGGCCGATGACGATCGGGCCGGCGCCGATGATGAGGATCGATTTTATATCTGTGCGCTTGGGCATTATTTCTTCTCCATCAGCGCAGTGAAGCGATCAAAAAGGTAGCCAATGTCCTGCGGACCAGGACTCGCTTCCGGATGGCCCTGGAAACAGAAGGCCGGTTTGTCGGTGCGCGCCAGGCCCTGCACGGAACCATCGAACAGCGAAACGTGGGTGACCTTGAGATTGTCGGTAAGCGTCTCGGGATCAACCGCGAAGCCATGGTTCTGGCTGGTGATCACCACCTTGCCGCTTTCCAGGTCTTTCACCGGATGATTCGCGCCGTGATGGCCGAACTTCATCTTCAGCGTTTTCGCGCCCGAGGCCAGGCCCATCAACTGATGGCCGAGGCAGATGCCGAAGGTCGGCACACCGGCATTGATGATCTCGGTGATCGCCTTGATCGCGTAATCGCAAGGTTCCGGGTCGCCGGGGCCATTGGAGAGGAAAACGCCGTCCGGCTTCATCCCCAGCACTTCCTTGGCCGGGGTTTGCGCCGGCACCACGGTCAGCGCGCAGCCGCGCGAAGCCAGCATGCGCAGGATGTTGCGCTTGACACCGTAGTCATAGGCTACGACCTTGAAGCGCGTATTTTGCGCGGCCGTGTAACCGGCCTCGAGTTGCCACTCAGCCTCGCCCCAAAGATACGATTGCTCGGTGCTCACCACCTTGGCGAGGTCCATGCCCGCCAGGCCGGCGAAGCCACGCGCCTGCGCCAGCGCCGCTGCTTCGTCGATGTTCGCACCGGCCATCAGGCAGCCGTTTTGCGCGCCCTTTTCGCGCAGGATGCGCGTCAGGCGGCGGGTGTCGATGCCTGCGATGCCGACCACGTTTTCGCGCCGCAGGTATTCATCCAGCGTGGCGGTGCTGCGAAAGTTGGAAACCGCGAGCGGCAGATCACGGATGATCAGGCCGGCGGCATAAATCCTTGTATTGCCCGATTCGACATCTTCGGCGTTGATGCCGGTGTTGCCGATATGCGGGTAGGTGAGAGTGACGATCTGGCGGCAGTAGGAAGGGTCGGTGAGAATTTCCTGATAACCCGTCATCGCGGTATTGAACACCACCTCACCGACGGTAGAACCGTCGGCACCAATGGAAATTCCGCGAAAAATACTGCCGTCGGCAAGCGCGAGGAGAGCGGGAGACGGCTTTGGAGACATAAAAAACCCGGGAGGAGGCCTTATCGAAAGAACCCGCGCGTATCGGATAAGCGGCTATAACAACGCCTTGGATGAAAAACAGAGCAGCACGCGGGCAAACCTTCGGATTATACCCGAGCTATGCCCCTAATACATTGTTTTGATTGGGCAATTTTGTATACAAACAAGTGTCATTTGTGTACAACAGTCTCGTCGCACGAGCTCCAAAATGCTAGAATTCGCCTATGCATTAAGGACTTGCGTGAGGGTCTTCAGGTTCACGCGAGCTAAAACAACAGCAAAAACGTTTTCTCAGGGGCTGGGATGTCCATCGATTTGCTTGGCCGCGCAAGGCGCGGCGGGTTGTGTATTGTGCGCAAGTTATACGCTGCGACGCTGGTATGCCTGGGAGCCTTGCCGCTGGCAGCACTGGCCCTCCCGACGACGACACCTGTGCCGGCGCCCAAGCCGGTTGCTGCGCCGTCCGTCCCTGCGACCGCCTACGACGTACGCGTCAACAACACCGCGCAACTGCTGGCCGGCCTCCCTCCCACGCCCGGCGACCCGGTCACCGACCGCCTGGCCGCGACCGAGGCCTGGAAAGCCCACGCCAGGATCATGCAGCAGGACTGGGCTCACGTGAAGGAGCGCCTGGTCGAAATGGAAAAATGGCGTGACCATGAATTGCAGATTCGCGACGCCAGCCGCCGTACCCTGATCTACCCGTTCAGCGGGCCGGACTTCCTCAATGCCGTCACCCTCTTTCCAACCCACCGCCAGTACGTATTCTTCAGCCTGGAGCGCCCGGGCTCGATGCCCGACGTCACTGGCATGAGCGAAAAGCAGTTCGCCCGCCTGCTGGAAAACACCCGGTATGCGATGCGCGACATTTTCCAGCGCAACTATTTCATTACCGACTACATGACCAAGCAGTTGGGCACCGACCTGTTCAAGGGGACGGCGCCGGTGATCGCGACCATGATGGCGCTGACCGGAAAACGCATCGTGCGCATCGAAGATATCGACCTGTTTCCCGATCTGACCAAACAATACGCCGCGCCCGAAACGAACCGCCCCGGCAAGCGCCTGGCGGGCACGCGCATCGAATTTTCCGACGCCAAGACAGGCCTGACGCAGCAACTCACCTACTACTCGCTCGACGCCACCGACAAGGCACTGGCATACTATCCCGCCTTTCTTGAGATCATCGGCCGCAACAAGCCGGCCACCGGCTTTCTGAAGTCGGCGTCCTATCTGCTGCACGACCACCAGTTCAAGAAAACCCGCGAAATGCTGCTGGCCAGCACCGACATGATCGTGCAGGACGATACCGGCATCCCCTATCGCTATTTCGCCCAGCCCTCCTGGCAGGTCAAGCTCTATGGCTCCTACGCGCGGCCGATCCATGGCCTGGCCTACGGCAACCAGCCCGACCTGCAGGCCGCCTACGACGCCCGCGACAAGCCCAGCCCGGTGAACTTCCCCTTCGGCTATCACTGGAAGAGCGGCAAGTCCGGGCTGATGATCGCCACCCGGCAATGAACCCGGGCCGGCGCAAGTTTCCCCTTGCGCTGGCCGCGCTCTGCTCGATGCGTGTGATGCAAACGGCCGCCGCACAGGAGGTGCCGGGCGCCACGCGTCGCAGCTTTGTCACCAGCGACGGTGTCACCCTCTCCTACCTTGAGAGCGCTGCAGCAGCGGCCCCGGCGACGGGTACCCGCGCGCTCACCATCGTGCTGCTGCCGGGCTGGTGCATGCCGGCTTCGATCTGGCGCGCGCAACTGGATGGCCTGGGCGCGCGCTTTCGCACCCTCGCTCTCGACCCGCGCGGCCAGGGCGACTCCGAAGTGCCCGTGCAGGGCTACACAGCCGCGCGGCGCGCCGCCGACGTGCATGAGTTCATCGCCGCCGCCGTGCCGGCCCGCTCGCGGGTGCTGCTGGTCGGCTGGTCACTGGCGGCGCTAGAAGCATTGCAGTACGTCCACCTGTACGGCGAAAAACGCCTGGCCGGCCTGGCGCTGATCGACAGTTCAGTGGGTGAGGTGCCGGCGCCGCCGGGCAACAATGATCCCAGCGCCGACAGCCCGTTCAAGCGCCGCGTGCGCAACGACCGTCCACGTTTTCTCGACGAGTTCGTCCACGCCATTTTCGCCAAGCCGCGTCCTGAGGAAGAGATCGCCGCGCTGATCGCCGGCGCGCAGCGCATCAAGGTGGAAGACAGCATCGCCCTGCTTTCCTACCCCTTCCCACGCGAGCACTGGAAAGAGGTGGCGCTGAAATTTTCCCGCCCCCTGCTCTATGTGGTCACGCCGCAATTCGCCGCGCAGGCAGCCAGCCTGAAACAACACCGGCCGGCCACACGCATCGAAAATTTCAAGGCCGGGCACGCCCTGTTCGCCGACGAGCCGGAGCGCTTCAATCGCCTGCTGCTGGATTTCGCGGGTTCGCTGCGCTAGACCGGTACGCTGCGGCGATAGGGCCAGAACACCAGCACGCCGGCAAGACCAGCTGCCGCGCTCGCGGTATAGGTCCAGGCCGGCCCCACCCGTTCCCACAACTCGCCGCTGACAGTAGCGCCAATGAAGCCGCCCAGCCCAAAGGTCAGGCTGATGTACAGCGCCTGCCCGCGCGCCAGACGCGCCGGGCCGAAATAGCGGCTCACCAGCGCCACCGCGCTGGAGTGGTAAATCGCAAAGGTGCTCGCATGCAGCAATTGCGCAATCACCAGCAGCCACCAGGTATCCACCGCCCAGGCGATCAGCAAAAAACGCACTGCGCAGGCAACAAAGCTGCTGAAGTAAAGCGTGGTCAGGTCGAAACGCCGCGTCAACTGCGGTAGGAAATGAAACACGCCGATCTCGATGATCACCCCCAGGCTCCACATCCACCCGACCGTCGCCTTGCTGTAGCCGTGGCGGATCAGGTACAACGAAAAAAAGGTGTACAGGGCGGCGTGGGCGAAGGCGTTGAGCATGCCCGCGGCAAAAAAAGCCCGCACCTCCCAGCGCCTCAACACCTCCGCGACCGAGCCGCCCTCCTCATGCCGCGCCACATGCTTGCGCGGTGCCGGCATCAGCCAGGCCATCAGCATCACCGCGGCCAGCAGGCTGGTAACCACTACCACCACAGCGATCTCCGATACATGGTCCAGCAGGTAGCCCAGGCCCAGCACCGAACAGATAAAGCCGATCGATCCCCACAGGCGGATGCGCCCGTACTGCCCCGGCGCATCGCGTACGTGGTCGAGCGTGATGGCTTCCACCAGGGGCATTTGCGCACTGGTGAAAAAATGCACCACCACGAAAGCGCAGAACAGCCAGGGGAAGGAAGAGCCGAACCACACCGCGCCGAAGCCGCCCAGCGCCAGCACCGTCGCCAGGCGCAGGATGGGCACGGGCGCGCCGGTGCGGTCGGCCAGATGGCCCCACAGGGTCGGCCCGAAAATCCGCATCACCTGCGGGATCGAATACAAAAAGCCTATCTGCGCGGCGCCAATACCGAGCGACTTCAGGTACAGCGTGATGTAAGGCGAGTAGGCGCCGACGTAGGCGTAGTAGGCGAAGTAATAACCGGAGAGCGCTGCGGTCGGGTTCACGCGAAGCTCGCGTCGACGCGCCGGGCCAGCCCTGCCCTCACTTCGGCGCGCGGGCGGCGATGCGCGGCGTGCCGGTGCTGACGTCGCCGCACTGCGCGCGATGGCGCAAGGCATGGTCCATCAGCACAATGGCCAGCGCCGCCTCGGCGATCGGAGCCGCGCGAATGCCGACGCAAGGGTCGTGGCGACCGTGGGTTTCAAGCGTCACCGGCACGCCGTCCTTGTCGATCGAATGGCGCTGCAGACGGATGCTGGAGGTGGGCTTGAGCGCGATCGAGGCGACGATGTCCTGCCCGGTCGAAATGCCGCCCAGCACACCGCCGGCGTTGTTCGAGGTGAAGCCTTGCGGCGTCATCTCGTCGCCATGCTCGGTGCCCTTTTGCGTGATCGACTTGAAGCCGGCGCCGACTTCCACGCCCTTCACCGCGTTGATGCCCATCAGCGCGTAGGCGATGTCGGCATCCAGGCGGTCGTACAGCGGCTCGCCCAGGCCCACCGGCATGTTTTCCGCCACCACCGTCACGCGCGCGCCGACGGAGTCGCCGGACTTGCGCAGCGCATCCATGTAATCTTCGAGCCGCGCAACGTAACCGAGGTCGGAGACAAAAAACGGATTCGCCTCGCGGTTCTCCACGTCATCCCAGCTTTTGAACGGCACTTCGATTTCGCCCACTTGCGCGAGATAGGCGCGGATCACCACGCCGTGCTTTTCATGCAGCCACTTGCGCGCCACCGCGCCGGCCGCCACCGTGGGCGCGGTCAGGCGCGCCGAAGAACGGCCGCCGCCGCGATAGTCGCGCACGCCGTATTTTTGCCAGTAGGCATAGTCGGCATGGCCGGGGCGGAAGGTCTGCGCGATGTTGCCGTAGTCCTTGCTGCGCTGGTCTTCATTGCGGATCAAAAACGCGATCGGCGTGCCGGTAGTCTTGCCTTCGAAGACGCCGGAGAGGATCTCCACCGTGTCCGGCTCCTTGCGCTGGGTGACGTGGCGCGACATGCCGGGCTTGCGCCGGTCGAGGTCGCGCTGCACGTCCTCGGCAGAAAGCGTCATCCCGGGCGGGCAGCCGTCGACCACGCAACCGATCGCGGGCCCGTGCGATTCGCCGAAGTTGGTGACGGTAAAGAGTTTGCCGAGGGTCGAGCCGGACATGGGAGCCAAGCAATTACGTGGTCAGAAGCGTAATTTTATCCCATCACCCCGCATTTCACCCTCACCTTCACCCCCGCCCGTCGCCTTCCTGCTCCGGCTGCCCTGGAGGCAACGGCGCCATATAGCCGATCAGCAGCAGCATCACCCCAACCCCGAGGAAGGAGACGATGCGCGCCACCGTGCCGGAATTGCCGAGGTCGTTGACCACCAACTTGAGCACCACCACCCCCAGCAGCACCGCCCCCACGGTCCACGGCGTGCGCACGCTGCGCCGCGAAGCCCAGGTCATCAACACCAGGGCGCAGCCGGTCCACAGCAGCGACAGCACAGACTGCGTCAGCACCGAAGCGAGTTGCGCCTGCAATTCGTAAGGCACGTCGGCATAATAGTGGATGGCGCGCAATGCCACGCCGTTGACCCAGACGAAGGCGAGCGCGGCAAACACCGGCTTGACCAGATGCGAAAGCTCGAGGTCGTCGGCAGCGTCGCGCGCCCAGAACCAGGCGGCATACAGCACCAGCATCTGCGCCAGGTCTAGCGGATTGAGCAGCGGAATATGGGTGGCAGGCACCGCCACGCCGGGATCGGCCAGGTTGGCGTAAAGCGACCAGGCGGCCATCACGATCAGCAGCGGCGCCAGGCCGAGGTCGCGGTACAGCAAGGCGTGATCGCGGAAAGGCCAGCGGCCACGTGCGCCCAGGGCCACGGTCACAATCAGCATGGCCGCGGGGATCGCGCCCCAGGCGGCGCGCTGCCATTGCAGCGCCGCTTCAGCCAGATGCAGACGCGCATCCACTTCCCAGACCAGCAGCAGCGCCAGAAGCCAGAACAGGACCAGGTGCTGCGCCTTCGGCAACAGCGCGCACTCGTCGCGCTCCTGCCGCCACAACGCGCTCCACGCCAGTGCGAACGCGAGCGGCCAGGCCCAGACGCCCTGGTCAGCGATCGGATGCAAGTGCTGCTCGGCCAAACGCACAGTCACCGCCAACATGCATACCGGCAGCAACAGTGCGGTGCGCCGCAGGTCCGCCCAGCGTCCCAGGCTGCCCGCGACTTCGAACAGCAGGGCCGAGCCCGCCGCGCAGGCAAGCGCGTAAAAGAAGAGATCGGTACCTGAGTACAACTGGTCCAGCCAGCCCAAGCCAGCCGTGCCCCACATCACCAGCGACCACAGCAGCACCAGGCGCGCAATCGGCTTGGCAGATGTTTCGTCTTCTGCTTCACCCAGGTAATGGCGCAGCCATCCGCTGACAAAGCCGGCGCCCGCCCAAAGCAACCCTTCCATGAACCGGTCGTGCAGGATCAGCCACGCCGCATCCCAGGTGGCCAGCACAGCGGCCGCGGCCCAGCCGAGAATCTCGCGGAACTCCAGCGCCGCCTCCAGCCCATCCGACCGCTGGCGCCGCAAGATCCAGAAGTGGGTGATGAAACCAGCCGGCCACGCCACGCAACCCAGGCCAGCCAGCGGATGCCAGAAGTCGATCGCCGACCAGCCCATCGCCGTGATCACAAAACCCAGATGCACGGAGGCAATGCGCCGCAACGCCGGCCAGCCGGCCGGCGGTAGCCAGGCGCCGACAAATTCAGCGACGAGAAGCGTGGCGCTGGCCAGCAACAGCCCCGCCGGCGCAAAGTCTTCCGGCGGCACCGCGTGATGTAGCGCATGCAGGCCGCCACCGAACCACCAGGCGAAGCCCCAGCACAGCAGCGCGGCGCCCGCCAGGGTCTCGCCGTCGGAAATACGCTCCCGGTACTTGTCCATCAGGCGCGCGGTGATCCACGCGGCCACCGCGATCAGGGCGCAGCCGAGAACGAAATCGTTGAATACCGGGTTGGCACGTGCGACCTCGTTGTAGTGCGCCAGAAAATAAAGCGCTGCCCCCACTTGCAGCAACAGGCCGAAGGCCCGCGCCAGCGGACGTTGCTGGCGCAAGCCGACCCAGACGATGGCCGCGCCTTCCAGGGTCCACAAGGCGAAGGTCGGGTAGGCATCGAGCGCGAAAAACACCGTCATGGTGCCCAGCACCGTGGCCAACGCGAGATAGGTCTCGCCCAGCATTTGCATGTATTCACGCCGCCGGGTCGCCCAGCCGAGCACCGCGTACAAGATGCCGGCCGCTGCGGCCGACCAGGCCAGCGCGTGGTCGCCCATGTGCTCGACCACCCGCGCCTGCATGAAGGCGGCGGCCAGCGGCGTGCCGAACACCAGGGTGCCGTCCACCAGCCCCTTGAGCCGAGGTTCCTGGCGGGTGGCGAACAACACCGGTATTGCCAGGTAGATCAGGAAAAAGCCGATCACGAAGGGCTCGATGCTGGCAAACATCTCCGGTTCGTAGTTGTGCGCGCCCCACAGTGCCGAGATCACGAAAGTAAAACCAAAGCCCACCAGGTTGAGGTCGCGCCAGGCCTTGAACCAGCTCACAGTGAGAATGAAAAGATTCAGCAAGGTGTAATACGAAAACAGCAGCACGTAGCTGCCGCCTCCCGTCGAAGCCAGCGGCGGCGCCAGGAAGGCGCCGAACAGGCCAAGCACGGCCAGCGGCCGCGCGTCCATGCGCACCGCGGTCAATACCATTACCACGCCCAAGGCCATGAACAGTGCGAAGCCGGCGGTGGCGTCGATGTAGTGATAAGACTTGAGGGCGAAAAATACGTCCAGGTACAAGAAGCCGAAGGCCGCGCCCATCAGGATCAGCGCGTAAAGCCGGCGCGCGGCTATCAGCCGCAGGCCGGCGTAGAACAGGCCGGCGGAGGCCACGGCCACGCCCAGCAGGCGGGTCCACGGTGGCAGGATCGAATGGTCGTAGGCGTACTTGAGCAGGAAGCCGACGCCGAAAAACAGGATGACCACGCCGGCCTTGGCTACGACGTTGCCGGCGAACAGGCGTGCCATGAAGCCGGGCTCGGCTGTTTCGCGCGGTGCAGGGGGTGCCGGCTTCACGGCTGCCTTGGGAATCAGCGGCGGCGTCTGTTGCCCAGATTCGGCGCGCGGCAGGGGTACGGCGGCAGGCGTTGTCGTCACCGGCTCCAGCGCCATCGGCGCAGTAGGCGCAGTAGGCGCAGTAGGCGCAGCCGTTTCGACGGGGGTCGCGAAGATCGGCAATAGCGCGAGGTCTTCCACCGGCGGCGCCTGTATCGGAAGATCCCTGCTCGCCGGCTGCCGAGCCACCGCGGCGGCAGACTCAAGATTCATTACCGGGGCTTCAGCCGGCGCCACATTGGATGAAGGAACGGCCGCTGCTACCGTGGCAGGCGGCGCATCGGCGGCAGCGGCCGGCGCCCGTCCATCGATCTTCGCCCGGACAAGCGCCGCCTGGCTGCGTGCGTCTTCCAGCGCCTTGAGGCGGAAATGAATATCCGACAAGGACTGATAGATGTGCTCGATCCGGCCCTCGCTTTGCGCGACTCGCCGCGCCACCTGGTCCTCAACCAGTTTGCGCAGCACAAAACCGCCAACCACGCCCAGCGCCACGCCGATGGCCGCGCCGGTGTAGCTATTGATCCCCGCGCCGATGAACAGTCCCAGTAGCCCGCCGAGCAGCCACATGTCTAGTCCCTTGTTATTTTGTCGTCCCTCAAGGCCGGATCGGCTGCAAGGTCTGGTCGCGCAGGCCGGTCAGCAGCGCTTCGCCCGAGGGTAGCACGCGCAATTCGCCATAGCGGGCCGCCATGAAGCGCTCAGCCTGCCTTTCCTCGAAAAAATAGGCGTTGGTGACAATGCGCACCCGGTCCTCGCGCACCCTGTAGTCGAGCAGGCGCTCGTCTGCCGCCAACGGCTCGTCCCCATGCAAGCGCACAAAGGTGGCAACACCATCCGGCCCGCGCCTGAGCACCACTTTTCCCTGGCTGGGACGCGACTCCTGTCCCTGCATCAGATCGACGGCGACGCGGAAATTCAGCGCCATGTAGTCGCCCTGGATCAGCGAGCGCGGATCGACCGGCGCCAGTTCCAGCAGAAGGCTTTCTCCCGAAGCCAGCAGGCGCTCGCGCGCCCAGATGGTGTAATTGACGCCGCCCAGCAGCAACAGTAAGCCGGCGGCGAGCAGCAGTTTGCGCAGGCGTTCGCTCATGCTTTTTTCTCCGGCCAGAACGCGGAAAGCGCGAAACGCAGCGCAATCAATACTGCGCCGGTGGCCAGCATCACCCCCGATTTTTGCAGCAGGGTGATTTGCATCTGGTAGTAGTAGGCGCCCAAGTACCAGATCGCCGCCAGCAGCGCCACGCCGATCAGCGCACGCTTGCCGGCCGCTTGCCCCAGGATCAGCACCAGCAAGGCCGCGAGCAAGCCGGGGGCAAACCAGCCTGCTACGCTGAGCAACAGCGCCGCCGCGATCCAGACAGCCGTCTTTTGTGCCGCCAGGCGGCGCGCCAGCACGCCCACCGTCGCCATCAGGCACAAGGCATAAGCCAGCACGCCGCACCAGGGCGGCACGACCGGCGCTACATTTTCATGCCGCCAGTCGAGCGTCCAGTTCAATACGGAAAACGGCGCCTCCCAGAACAAAAAAGCGAGGGCCAGCGCGTAGCCGACCGGGCGCCAGAGCGCCGCGCGCCTGGCCGCCGTCCATGCCGGCTCGTTGAGCCAAAGCCAAGTCACCGCAACCGCCAGCGCCGCGGCGCCCAGCGCCAGGGCATGCATCTGGAACAGAAAGTAGTAACCCGCCAGCGCGGCGAACCAGGCCGACAAGAAACGGTGCAAGGCGCTGCTCATCAACAGCACCAGGGCCACTTGCAGCAAGAACAAAAATCCCGCCAGGTGCACCGTGCCCAGATGGAACAAATCTTCCGCGCCAAAACCCAGCGAGAACTGCCCCGCCATCGAACAGCCCAGTGCCAGTTGCTGCAGGGCCTCGCTGTCGCCCGCGATCCGGTAAATGAAGAATGCCCCCGCCAGCACGCCCAGGCCCAGCACCACCATGCCGCCAGGCGAGTTGAACACCACGGAGAACAGGGTCATCAGCGAGGCGAGCAGGAACAGTCCGCCCAGCCAGGCGCCGAAGCCCGCCATCACGCGCACGTACCATGGCGTGCCCAGCGGGCGCACCGGCAATTCGGGCGGCAGCGGGTCCGCCACCAATCCCCGCTGATGCAGCGCCGAGAATATTTCGGGAACAGTCATCGTGCTCATGCGGGCTGGCCCTCCGGCACGGCGGCTTGCGCGACCCATTTGCGGTTGAGATCGCGCAGCCAAAGCGTGGCGCCGATGGAGGAGCCGATGACCAGTGCCGCCAGCAGGGTCACACTGCCGAACCACTCGTTCGAACCGAACAAATGCCGCGCCAGCCAGCCGGTGACGACGATGATCAGAGACAGCACGCCGAAGGCCAGGGGAAACAGGTCACGGCGCCGATACTGGTAAAACCAGGCACCGCCAACAATCATCAAAAAGTAGATCACGCAGCCGGCGCCGTTGTCCTCGCGCCCGCCATCCACCAGGTAAAGCAGCGCGGCGAAAGTACCGAAGCCCAATGCCAGCAAAGCGCAATAGCGCGGCAGCCAGCGCGAGCGCAATTCGGCGAAACGCATGCCTGCCCACTCGAAAGCGGCCAGGCCGGCAAGATTGAGCAGCACCAGCGCACCGGGCCGCATGTGTCCGAAAAACAGCAGGCGCAGCGGGTCGAGCACCTGGAACAGATAAAGCGCCAGCGCCACGTTGATCAAGGTCCACCACAAGCCCCACTGCGGGGCCCAGCGCGCCGCCAGCACCCAGGGCAGCGAGATCACGGCCCAGGCGAGGAAGAGTTCATAGTTGTCCGCGCCGGTCTGGTAGGTTTGCCCGACCAGAGCCAGCAAGCCGCCTTGCACCAGCACCGCAAACAGCAAGGCTGCCTGCGCGCGCAACGAAGCAAGCCCCGTCGTCAGCGCGAACAGGGTGGACAGCAGGATCAGCGCCTCGAGCATGCCAAAGCGCGCATAGCGCCCCAGCGCCTGCCAGTTGTAGGCGACGAAAAAGATCACCCCGGCGCCCATCAACATGGCGCCGCTGATGATCAGCAGGCGATCGAGAAAACGCCGCCAGTCGGCCGCGTCCGGCGTCACGCCCGCCAGGCGCAGGGCCACCGCCAGCGCCGGCGCGGATAGCGTGCCGTTCTCGGCGTGGCGAATCAGGTCGTCGCGCAGGGCTTGGGTCGCCGCCGGATCGGCCATGCCTACTTCCAGTCCCCGCGCAGGTCCTGGATGATCGCCTGCAAACCTTCAGGAGTGACGGTCTGCGGCGCCATCTCGGGCGCGACCCTGAGCGCGATGCGCGACAGCACGCCGCGGCGGAACGGCTTGCTCATCGCGCGCCCGTCCTTGCGGCTGAAAAACGAGCCCCACAGGCCCTGCAGCGCCATCGGCACCACCGGCACCGGAGTACGGTCGAGGATACGTTTGACTCCGTTCTTGAACGGATAAATGTCGCCGGTATCGGTGATACGCCCTTCAGGGAAAATGCACACCAGGTCGCCTTCCTTCAGCGCCTGCGCGATGTCGTCATAGGCTTTCTCCAGCAGCGCGGCGTTCTCGCGCGCCGGCGCGATCGGGATCGCCCGGCTGGTGCGGAAGATGAAGGACAGTACCGGCACCTTGAAAATATTGTGGTCCATCACGAAGCGAATCGGGCGCGGCGAACCCGCCGTGACGATCAGCGCATCGACAAAACTGACGTGGTTGCAGGTGATCAGCGCCGGGCCCTCGGCGGGAATGTTCTGCAGGCCTTCCTTGTTCAGGCGATAAATGCTGTGCACCAGCAGCCAGCACAGGAAGCGCATCAGGAATTCCGGCACCAGGGTGTAGATGTACACCGCCACCACCGCATTGAGAACCGCAGTCAGCAGGAACAATTGCGGGATCGAAAATCCGGCCGAGAGCACCGCCCCGGCGATCAGGCTGGAGGCGATCATGAAAAACGCGTTGAGGATGTTGTTGGCGGCGATGATGCGTGCGCGGTAGGCCGGCTCGCAGCGGGTCTGGATCAAGGCATACAGCGGCACCGAATAAAAGCCGCCGAACATCGCCAGCAGGAACAGGTCGGCCAGCACGCGCCAGCTGGCACCGTGCGAAAGAAAGGTGCCGACGCCGATCAGCGCATCCGGATGCATGGCGTGGGTGGCGAAATACATGTCGGCCGCGAACACCGTCATGCCGATGGACCCGAACGGCACCAGGCCGATCTCCACCTTGTGGCCGGAAAGTTTTTCGCAAAACAGCGAACCCACGCCGATGCCGACCGAAAACACCGCCAGCAGCAGCGTCACCACGTTTTCGTTGCCGCCCAGCACGTCCTTGGCGAAAGGCGAAAAGGAAGTAAGAAAGGTCGCGCCGAAAAACCACAGCCACGAGATGCCCAGCATCGACAGGAATACCGTGCGGTTGCCGCGCGCCAGCACGAGGTTGTTCCAGGTCTCGGAAAACGGATTCCAGTTCACCTTCAATGCGGGATCGCTGGAGGGTGAATCGGGAATGCGGCCCGCCACCACCCGCCCCGCCACCGCCACGGCGACACAGCATGCCGCCACCCACTCCGGCCCGCTGCCCTCGACGGCGGCGAGCACGCCGCCGACCATGGTGCCGATCAGGATCGAGACGAAGGTGCCCATTTCCACCAGGCCGTTGCCGCCAACCAACTCGTCCTCGCGCAGATGCTGCGGCAGGTAGGCATACTTGACCGGCCCGAAGATGGTGGAGTGCAGGCCCATCAGGAAGGTCGCTGCGTACAGCAGCAATACCTGGTGCATCACGAACCCGCCGGCGGCGATCAGCATGATGACAATCTCGAGGTTTTTCACCAGCCGGATCAGCGCCGCCTTTTCGAGCTTGTCCGCAAGCTGCCCGGAGGTCGCGGAAAAAAGTACGTAAGGGGCGATGAAGATCGCGCCGATCCAGAATGCCGCCGTCTTCGGGTCGCCACCGCCATAGACCGCGGCGTGATAGGTCACCAGGATGGTGAAGGCGAACTTGAGCAGGTTGTCGTTGCCCGCGCCGAGGAACTGGGTCCAGAAAAACGGCCCGAAGCGGCGCTCGGATAGCAGGCTGAATTGGCTTTTTTTGGGTTCCGTGCTCATGGCTGCTCTGTTCTTGGTCGTGGTGACGCGCACCGGCTCGCCCGGCGCGTCGCTGCTCAGGGCGGAGTTGTAGCACAAACCCTGCTCCGGCACGGCCCTCATGCCTTCGGCCGCAGGTAAAGGTGCTCGAACATCTCGCGCAAGCCGAGGGTGGCCTTCGCCAGGCGCGGATAATCGATCTTCTCCGGCGTGTCTTCCGGCATGTGGTAATGCGCATAGCGAAACAGCGCGGTATCGGTGACCATCACACCGGGGTAGCCCTGCTGGCGAAAACTCCAGTGGTCCGACCAGTCGATGCCTTCCAGCGCTGCCGGCGCGGCAATGCCCTCGGAAGGCAGGCGGCGGGTCTCGCGAAAGGCGCCGACGGCCGAGCGCACCGCGTCGCGCGCACCCGTATCGCCGATGAAGGCGAGGAAGTTGCCGCGCCCCGGATAAATCAGGTCAAGACCAGGCAGCGGATAGTGCTGGCTGCCCGGTGCATCGTAAAACGCCCCCATGGTCTCCAGCGCATACATCGCCGCCACCTCCTGCTTGCGCGCCGCGAGATCGGCGGCGTAGACCAGGCTGCCCATCATTGCCGTCTTGAAATACGGCGGTTCCTCGTTGACGAAAAACACCAGGCGCACGCCGTCCACGCCCGGCGCCGCCTGCCGCCCGCTGTAGGCGCGTGCCAGTTCCAGCAGAACGGCCACACCCGAACCATTGTCGTTGGCCGCCGGCGTGCCGTCGGCCGAGTCGTAGTGGGCGCCAATCACCACCGTGCCATTGCTCGCCGCGGTCGAGCCCGCTGTGTTGCCCAGACGCACTTCGATATTGCGCACCGGGCCGGTATGGCTCGGCACTTCCTGGCGCAGCACGGTGTAGCCCAGCGCGCGCAATTGCCCTTCGATATATTGGGCGGAGGCCTCCAGGGCCTCGCGGCGGCGATAGTTGCGTTCCCCGGCGATGGCCGAGACATGGCGCAACAACTGCGCCTGCAAGGTGGCTTCTTCGGCGGCATCAGCCAGCAAGGGCGCAGGCACCGCCTTGCCCGGCATGGCGATCATCCAGGCGGCACCGCCGGCGGCGACCGCCGCAAGCAGGGCCAGGCCCGACATCCACTTTGCTGTTTTGCGCATCAACTACCTCCTGACACGCATCCTGGGGTGTCCGTGCGCCATCGGCAATCCGGGGCGCGGAAGTAGCGCCGCGCGCTACACGGGGTAGCGCATCCCGGTATGCGGCGCGACTCAGGCCGGCCAGTTCTTGATATAGCCCTTGAGCATGCGGTTCTCGAAAGCCTGCTCTTCCAGCACCGCCTTGGCGACATCGTGGAAGGAGATCACGCCGAGCACGGTCTCGCCTTCCATCACCGGCACATAGCGCTGATGCCGTTGCAGCATCAGCACGCGCAATTCGTCAACTTCCATCTCCGGGACGGCCCTTGCAGGGGACGGGTCCATCACGTCGCCCACCTTGATCTCCGACATGGTCGGGGTCGGGCCGATGCGATGCTCGTGCTGGCGCTTGGCCAGTACGTTGATCACTTCGCGAAAAGTCAGCATGCCGGCCAGGCGGCCCCCCTGCATCACCAGCACCGAACCGATATCATGCTCGGACAAGGTGATGACCGCGTCGGACAGCAGGGTCGCCGGGGTCACGGTGTAGAGGGTGTTGCCCTTGATGCGCAGAATTTCCTTAACCAGCATGTCGCTAACTCCTCGTAATCGGGCCGGCCATGATGCCGACAATCAGGCCTGCTCCAGCCCTTTCCGCTTCATCATCCCACCACCGCCCGGCGTTCCCTGCTACTCCGCCGTCCAGACCTTGTAGCCGGTGCCGCCGACATGGGCATCGTGCGAAGCCGATTGCGCCCGCTCGATCAGATCGTCCACGCTGGAAATCAGCGAATCCAGGGTAGCCACGCCGAGATACACCTTGCATTCGTTTTGCGCCGCGCTTTTTTCCAGGCGCGCCGCCGCCTTTTCCGCGAATTCCGCATGCGTATCGGTGCAGATCAGCACCAGTTGCGTCTCGCCGGTGCGGCACACCACGTCCTGCATGCGCGCGGTTTCGCGCATGGTGCGCGCCGTCTTCACCGCATCGCCCTCGAACTCCACCGCGATCACCGACAGCGCGGCGCCGCGGCGTCGCGCCGCCGCCCATTCGGTTTCCAGGCGGGTGCGGAAGTAGCGCGCGTTCGGCAGGCCGGTTTCGGCATCGATGGCGGCGTTTTGCAGCAGATAGCGATAGGTCTCGGCCAGTTCGGAAGCGAAGCGCACCGCCGCCGTATTGCCCGGCGCGTCCAGGTCCAGTTTCAGTTCGACCGGAATGTCCCGCCCGAGCAGGCGGCTCCATTCGGCGGCATGGCGCGCGATGTCGGCAGCCAGCGCTGCCAGGTCGCGCGGCGCCAGACCCAGGCGGGCAGCCCGCTGCATGGCATCGAAGACACCGCTTTCGGGATAACGCGAAGCCAGATTGGCCAGGCCTTCGCCCAGGCGCACGGCTTGCCCCATCAGGTCGGCCCGGTCGGCCACCAGTTGCGCACCCACCGGCATTTTGGCGTGGCGGTCCAGCGCCGCGGCTACCGCCGAAGTCGGCCCCCAAGTGGCGGGCGCCTGGCGCCAGGCCGGCGTGGCGTTGAGCCAGGCGGAGAGAAATACCTCTTCGCTCTTCGGCAACGGGACACGCGTGGCCACCGCATGCGCGGCAATCGCCGACAGGATGGCGGCGCCGGTAGCGTCCACCCCGGCGTCTTCGAGCAACAGCCCCGCCGTCACCTGCTGCACGAAGCGCAAGCCGAACAAGGGGCGCAGATCGGCCACCTCGGTATCGCCGCGCCGCGAACTCAAGCCGGGCATGCTTACCGCTGCAAGCAGACGGCTGGCAAAGGCCGGATCAGAGGACAACAGGGACTCCAGCCGCTCGTCGATATCGGCAGCCTTGGGGTCCAATTCCAGTATCGCGCGTGCTACGGGTAGAGCCATGATGCTGTTCTTCCGGTTTTTCCTGCCAGCAACGGTGTTTCAAGCGAATTTTGGCACAAAAGCGGGTCCCGCCTAAAGCATTTCCATCTATAAGGTGCGCGAATAGTGCGTGCTACCATCGAAAGCTGCCCGACAAATCTCCCATAAAGACCCCTATGGCCGCTCCCAAGTATCCGGGTTTCGACACCCTGGCCTTGCACGCCGGCGCCGCGCCGGACCCCGAAACCGGCGCCCGCGCAACGCCGATCTACCTCACCACCTCTTTCGTCTTTCGCGACTCCGACCACGCCGCCGCGCTGTTCAACATGGAACGCGCCGGCCACGTCTACTCGCGCATTTCCAATCCCACTACTGCGGTGCTGGAAGAACGCATCGCGGCGCTGGAAGGCGGGGTGGCGGGCATCGCCACCGCCAGCGGCCAGGCCGCCCTGCACCTGGGGCTGGCGACCATCGCCGGCGCCGGTTCGCATGTGGTCGCCTCGCGCGCGCTCTACGGCGGCTCGCACAACCTGCTCGACTACACGATGCGCCGCTTCGGCATCGACACCACCTTCGTCGACCCGCGCGACATCGACGCCTGGCGCGCCGCCGTCCGCCCCAACACCAAGGTGCTATTCGGCGAGACTCTCGGCAACCCCGGCCTGGACGTGCTCAACCTGCCGGTGCTGGGCCAGCTGGCGCATGACAACAAGATACCCCTGTTCGTCGATTCCACCTTCACCACACCCTACCTGCTGAAGCCACTGGACCACGGCGCCGACCTGATCTACCACTCCGCCACCAAGTTCCTTTGCGGCCACGGCACGGTGATCGGCGGCCTGCTGGTCGATGGCGGTACCTTCGACTGGGAAGCTTCCGGCAAATTTCCCGAACTGACCGAGCCCTACGCCGGCTTTCACGGCATGGTGTTTTCCGAGGAATCTACCGTCGCCCCGTTTGCGCTTCGTGCAAGGCGCGAAGGGTTACGTGACTTCGGCGCCACCATGAGCCCGATGACTGCCTTCCAGATTCTGCAGGGCATCGAAACCCTGCACCTGCGGATGCCGCGCCATGTCGAGAACGCGCGCAAGATCGTCGAATTCCTGACCAAAAATGCCATGGTCGATTCGGTCTCTTACCCCGAACTGCCCGAACATCCGGACTACGAACTCGCCAAAACCCTGCTGCCGAAGGGATCGGGCGCCGTGTTCTCCTTCAACATCAAGGGCGACCGTGCCGCCGGCCGGCGCTTTGTCGAAGCGCTGAAGATCTTCTCCCACCTGGCCAACGTCGGCGACGCCCGCTCCCTGGTCATCCATCCGGCCTCCACCACCCACTTCCGCGTCGCCACCGAGATGCTCGAAGCCTCGGGCATCAGAGAGGGCACCATGCGCCTCTCCGTCGGGCTGGAAGATCCGGACGACCTGGTCGAAGACCTGACCCGTGGCCTGAAAGCCGCGCAGAAAGGAGCATGAGCATGCGCCTTTCCGTCAACGGCCAGCCCGCCTACGCCTATACCGGCGGCAAAACCTTCAACCCTGAACTGCCCACCGTCGTATTCATCCACGGCGCCCAGCACGACCACAGCGTGTGGATCCTGCAGTCGCGCTATCTCGCCCACCATGGCTATGGCGTGCTGGCGCTGGACCTGCCCGGCCACGGCAAGAGCGGCGGCCCCGCGCTCGCCTCGGTAGAACAGATCGCCGCCTGGGTATTCGCCGTGCTGGACGCGGCCGGCGTCGCCAAGGCCGCTTTGATCGGCCACAGCATGGGCTCCCTGATCGCGCTGGAATGCGCCGGCGCCGCGCCCCAGCGAGTCGCGAAAATCGCCCTCATCAGCACCGCCAACCCGATGCGCGTCTCCGAAGAACTGCTCAACGCCACCCACGACGACGAGCCGCTGGCGCAGCAAATGGTCAACATCTGGTCGCACTCGACCTACGCCGCCAAGCCTTCCAATCCGGGCCCGGGCTTTTCCACCTTCGGCGGCAACCTGCGCCTGATGCAGCGCATCCAGCCTGGCGTAATGCACGCCGACTTCACGGCCTGCAATGCCTACGCGCGCGGTGAAGAGCGCGCCAAACAGGTGGCCTGCCCTGCCCTGCTGGTGCTGGGCGAATCCGACATGATGGCCCACCCCAAAGGCGCGCGCGGCCTGCAGGCGGCCATCCCGGGGCAGCGCACCATCCTGGTGAAATCCAGCGGACATGCCTTGATGGCCGAACAGCCCGATGCGGTGCTCGATGCGCTGAAAGCCTTCCTCGCCTGATTTTTGCCGCCGCCCCTTGATCGGCGCGGGCCGGCAGGCGTAGCATAGGCCGCAGATGTCGCGTGTCGCCGTGACAGCCTATTCTGGCGTCGCGGGCGGTTGCCGGCATGCGCGCGGAGGCTGCGATGTTCCGATCCCTGCTGCACCGGTGTCTTCCCCTCCTTTTCGTACTTCTGTCCTGCGGCGCCCTCGCCGCCGCGGCCCCGACCTCCCTCGCCACGCCGCGGGCATTGGCGGAAAAGCCGGTTGACGATGGCCGCAGCGAGCAAACCATCCTCGATGCGCTCGACTCGGTGGTGCACCTGAAGATCAGCGCGGTCGCCGAAGCGCGCTCGGCCGGCACCCTGGGGCGCGAGCGCGAGGGCAGCGGCGTGGTGCTGAAGGACTCCGGCCTGGTGCTGACCATCGGCTACCTGATCCTCGAGGCCGACTCGATCGAAATCATCGACAACCACGGCCGCACCGTGCACGGCAGCGTCGCCGGCTACGACCATGCCACCGGCTTCGGCTTGATCCGCCCGGCGGTTCCGCTCTCGCCCAGGGGCGTCGAACTGGGCGACTCTGCCGGCGCCAGTCAGCTCGACCGCATGATCTTCGTCACCTACGGCGGCCGCGACAGCGCCTCGGTCGCCACCGTCGCCTCCAAGCGCCGCTTCGCCGGCTACTGGGAATATCTCATTGACGACGCCATTTTCACCGTGCCCCCGCGCAGCGACCATTCCGGCGCCGCGCTGATCAGCCGCGAGGGCAAGCTGATGGGGATCGGTTCGCTGCTGGTGCTCGATGCGGTGCTGCCGAACCGGCGCATGCCGGGCAACATGTTCGTGCCGGTCAACCTGCTCAAACCGATCCTCGCGCAGCTCTCCAAAAACGTCGAAACCCGCGACGCCAAACGCCCATGGATCGGACTTTCCACCCAGGAGGTCGACGGCCGCCTGTTTGTCCTGCGGGTACAGGAACAGGGGCCGGCCGAAAAAGCCGGCCTGAAAACCGGTGACATCATCCTGTCGATCCAGGGCCAGAACGTCAGCAACCTGGAGGATTTCTACAAGCAGTTGTGGGGCCTGGGCCAGGCCGGCGCCGCCGTGCCCCTGAAGGTGCTGCAAGGCTCCGAGGTGCGCGAGATCAAGGTCGAATCGATCAACCGCATGGATTTCCTCAAGGGCAAGCCCGCGCTATAGCACAGCCACGGCCGCGCAAATAAGCCGCATCACCGGAAAGCAGCCCCCGCGGACGCGACGAAAACCGGTTTATCAGGTAATCTATTTGTCATGAACAAAGGCGACAAGGGCGACGGCAACTCGAATACCCGGCGCATGCAGACCGTGGCAGGCTTGCAGCCCGCATTCGCGCCGGGTGAATTCGTTTTTCTCAACAGCTCGGTGCCCGGCTTTCCCGACAGCACCCGCTTCAAGGTGATCGCCGCGCGCTCCCTCGGCGCCAACCAGCACCGCTACGAACTGCAGGGCAACGGCCAGACCATCTGGGTATTGGAAGCGGACCTGCGCTCCACGGCGCCGGATTCGCCCGGCGATGCACTGCCGGGCCGTGCCCTGTCGATGACTCAGCGTATGCAGACCATGACCCTGAGCCAGCGCATGACCGCCCTGGGGCTGAACAACGACGGCGATGTGGCCAACAACACCACCCAGCGCCTGCGCGTGCTCAACAATATCGACGGCATCTTCACGCCGGCCCCGGAAGGCCCGATCACCGGCAACCCCGGCGCCAGTAACGACAACCCGAACGACAACCCGAACGACAACCCTGACGCGTCCCGCGCGAATCCGCCGGCGCCGAAAAAGCCGGACGGCAAATAGTCCTTCGCGCGCCTCAGCGCCGAGCGCTCAGAGTCCGACGGTGGTCGCGCTGACCGCCTGCGCCGAACGCGCCCAGATTTCCTCGAAACGGTTCAACCAGCCGCGCGCCTCGCCCGGGTCGCCCAGCACCAGCACGCCCTTGGGCTGGTCGTAGCGCGGCCGGCGCAAATAGTGCTCGTCGTCGCCCACCATCAGCACGTCGTCCAGGTTGCGGATCGCCTCGTCGGTCTGGTTGATCAGGACGGCGTGGCTGAAGTCCTGCAGCAGGCGCACCAGGCGCGGACAGGACTGCGTGATGTAAGTGGTGTCGTGCACCACGATCAGCAGGCGGTTGGTCCGCGAGGCCAGCAGGAACTTGCGCAACAGTTCCTCGGTGGCCGGCGTGTTGAAGCCATAGTCGGCGAGGTCGCGGTCGAAAATCCGCAACTCGCGCTTGACCATGTTCAGGATGCCGTCGACGCCGTTGCGAAAGTCGGCGCGGGCCGCCAGCAGACGGCGGATGCCGGTACCCGATGCTTCGGCTGGCGCCCCCGGCACCGCAGGCGGCGGGTCCGGCACCGGCCGGCCGGTTACCGGCAATTTTTCGTATTCGACGGAATTATCATTGTCCGCACTCATGGCTTGCCTCCTAAGTGAAGCCAGCCGTATTCATACCATGGGTGCAGAATTTTCGCCGCCGCCGCCGCCAGTTGGCCGGGCGCGGCGCTGCGTGCATCGGCCAGGGCACGCACACTGGTACCGCTACCCCCGGCGGGCAATGCAAAGCCTTCGCCGTTGACGTAGATGCGCTGCCCGCGATAGAGCATCTGCGTTTGCAAATCCAGGTGCACCCCCTGACGTGCCGCCGCGTGGGCGAAGGCCGCGGGGGCCAGCATCTCGTCGGGTGCATCGAAGAACACATTCGGTTTGGGCTCAGTGAGATACAGGCCGAGAAAGTCCTCGAAAGCGTCCGTGCCCGGCTTGGGCATCGTCACCAAACCTCGCGCGCGCCGCACGAAACCGTCATCCAGCAGCGCGGAGGCTCGCGTGGGCGCCAGCCCCGGGTCGGCATACAGCCCCTTGCCCTGAACCTGTTCAGCCATGTATTCGAGAAAGCCGCGCGTCAGCTCCGCCGCCGAAGGCGCGCGAAAACCGATCGAGCAGGTCATGCACTCGCCCACGGCAACGCCGTCATGCGCCACCGAAGGCGGCAGGTAGAGCATGTCGCCCGGTTCCAGCACGTACTCTTCTTCTGCCTTGAAGTTCTTCAATATCTTCAGCGGCACGCCGGGCTGCAGCGTGAGATCGCGCTGCGAAGAGATGCGCCAGCGCCGCTTGCCCGCCACCTGCAGCAGGAAAACATCGTAGGAATCGAAATGCGGGCCGACACCGCCGCCGTCGCTGGCCCAGGAGATCATCAGGTCGTCGAGGCGCGACTGCGGAATGAAGTTGAAACGGCGCATCAGCGCGTCCGCCTCCACGGAATGCAGGTTGACGCCCTGCACCAGCAGGGTCCGGTGCGGCTGGCGCTGCGCCGGCAATGCGCGTTTGGTGAAGGGGCCGCGCTCCATGCGCCAAGCTCTGCCCTCGTGCGCCACCACGCGGCTTTCGGCCTCTTCGCGGCCGGCGAGTTCAAACAGCTCGGCGCGCGTCACCGGCGGCATTACATCCGGCACCGCGCGGCGGATCAGCAGCGGCTTTTTTTGCCAGTATTTTTTCAGGAATGTGTCCGGCGATAGTCCGCCCAACAACTGGTGCAAATCGCTTGGCAAATTTATTTTCATCAGTCTATTATAGGTATACAGTGTGCACGACAGACAGTGCCGGTACGGTACGGCCAAGAACAGGACGGGAGTTAAAGTAATTTCGCAAGTCGCTTGAGAGTTCCCGTCGTACCGAAAGCTCAGGAGGTAGAAATATGCTCTCCCCCGGAGTATCCGCCCCGGAATTCCACCTGGCGGACGCCGACATGGCGCTGGTCAACTCTTCCGAATATCGCGGCAAGCGCGCCATCGTCCTGTATTTCTACGACAAGGACAACCTCCCCGGCAGCACCATGGAGGCGATCGAGTTCTCCGACCTCGAAGAAGACTTCCAGCGCTTCAATTGCGTGATCCTCGGTGTTTCTCCCGACGACTGGATGAGCCACGCCGAATTCCGCGACCGCCATGGCCTTTCCATCCGCCTGCTCTCCGATCCCGAATGCGAGGTCTGCCGCAGCTACGACGTGGTCAAGGCCAGTGGCGCCACGCCCAACGGCCGGCCGCATGTGCTGCGCTCCACCTTCGTCATCGACCGCCTCGGCAAGGTGCGCCACGCGCTCTACGGCGTCAGCCCGAAGGGGCACGCCGCCGAGGTGCTGAACCTGGTCAAAACCCTGAAGCACTGAACACGCGGACGCACCGCATCCGTTACAATTGCACCATTCTCCTCCCCGCGGCCGGCGTGTACCGGCGCCTCTGCCGCCACGCCGTCCGGCGCTGCCCCTCTCACACAGGAATTCCGCATGCAAATCGCCCATAACTCCGTGGTCACCATTTCGTATTCGCTCTTCGATGCCCAGGGCGAACTGATCGAAAAAAGCCCGTCCCCCGTCACCTACCTGCATGGCGGCTACGACAACATTTTCCCGCTGGTCGAACAGGCCCTGCAGGGCAAGACCGTTGGCGACAGCATCAACGTGAAGCTGGAGCCGGCCGACGCCTTCGGCGATTACGACGAAGAGCTTTTGCGCGTCGAGCCGCGCGGGCAATTTCCGGAAACCCTGGAAATCGGCATGCAGTTCGAGGGCATCCCCGGCGAAGAAGCCGATGCGGACGCCGAGATCTTCACCGTCACCGACATTGCCGACGACAAGGTGGTGCTCGACGCCAACCATCCCCTGGCTGGCCTCTCCCTGGTGTTCGAATGCGAGGTGCTGGAAGTGCGCGAAGCGAACGAGGAAGAAGCCGAGCATGGGCATGTGCACGGGCCGGAAGGCCACCATCATTAAAGATCACTCAAAAGTGCAAACCTACTTTTGAGTGGCCTGATTTGCAGAAGAAATCACTGGCGAAGCCAGATGATTTTTCTGACTTAGAAGCTACTAAAAAGCCAAAACAAAAGGGGCGCCAACTTGGCGCCCTTTTTGTTGCTTTCGTGGTTCATGGCCTGCGCGCCACGGCACGCGGCATCCGAGGGAAGCTTAAGGCTTGTCGATTTCCTGGCGGAGTTCGTAGAGCAAGTCCAGAGCAGCGCGCGGGGTGAGTTCGTCGGGCTTGATGGCGCGCAGGCGCTCCAGCAAGGCGCTATTGTCGGGCTCCCCCACGGGTACATCCTCGGTAGTCTTGATCACGGCATCGTTGCTGGCGAACAAGTCGAGTTGCGGGCGGGTCAGTCTCGCGGCCTGATCCTCGAGATCGGTCAGGTGCTTACGCGCCGCGCGGATCACGGCGGGCGGCACGCCGGCTAGTTGCGCGACCTGCAGGCCATAGCTCTGGCTGGCGGGGCCTTCGCGGACTTCGTGCAGGAACACCACGCCGCCGGCGTGTTCGGCCGCGGCCAAGTGCACGTTTACCGCTTCGCTGTACTCCTGCGCCAGTTGCGTGAGTTCGAAGTAGTGGGTGGCAAACAAGGTGTAGCTGCGGTTGCCTTCGATCAGGCGCCGCGCAATGGCCCAGGCCAGCGCCAGGCCGTCGAAGGTGGAGGTGCCGCGTCCCACTTCGTCCATCAGCACCAGGCTTTGCGCGGTCGCGCCGTTGAGGATGGCGGCGGATTCCGTCATTTCCACCATGAAAGTGGAACGGCCCTGCGCCAGGTCGTCGGCCGCGCCGATGCGGGTGAAAATACGGTCCACCGGGCCGAAGCGCGCCGATTGCGCCGGCACGTAGCTGCCGGCGTACGCCAGCAGAGTCAGCAGCGCGGTCTGGCGCATAAAGGTGGACTTACCGCCCATGTTCGGCCCGGTGATCAGCAGCAGGCAGCGCGATGGATCGAGCAGGCAGTCGTTGGCGACAAAGTCGCTCACTTGCTGCGCCACCACGGGGTGCTTGCCGCCGCGAATCTCGATGCCGGGCTCGTCGGTCAATTCCGGCGCCCGCCAATCCAGCACATAGGCGCGCTCCGCCAGCGCCGCCAGCGCGTCGACCTGCGCCACCGCGCGGGCGATGTTTTGCAGTTCGATCACTGCCGGCTGCAGCGCGCGCAACAATTCGTCGAACAGCATCTTCTCGCGCGCCAGCGCCTTTGCCTCGGCCGACAGCGCCTTGTCCTCAAACGCCTTCAACTCCGGCGTGATATAGCGCTCGGCGTTTTTCAGGGTCTGGCGACGCCGGTAGTCGTCGGGAATCTTTTGCGCGTGGCTATTCGTCACCTCGATGTAATAGCCATGCACGCGGTTGTATTCCACCCGCAGGTTGGGAATGCCGGTGCGCTCGCGCTCGCGCACTTCCAGCGCTACCAGATAGTCGCCGGCATTGGTCGCCAGCCCGCGCAACTCGTCGAGTTCCGCATCGCAGCCGGGCGCGATCACCCCGCCATCCTGCACCCGCGCCGCCGGCTCAGGATGCAGCATGCGCTGCAGCGGCTCCAGCGCAATGCAGGGCTTCGTAAAAAAGCCCGCGCAATGGACAAGCAAGGGATCGTTCGCCGGCAAACCCTCGGCCAGCGCGGGCAGCGCCGCCAGGCTCTCGCGCAAGCCCGCCAGTTCACGCGGTCGCGCCGAACCCAGCGCGACACGCGCGGCAATGCGCTCGACATCCGCAATATTTTTCAGCTCGCGCCGCGGCTCGTCATAGCCACGCCCCTGCGCAAGCAAGGCACCAATGGCCGCCTGCCGTGCCTGGGCCACACTGCGGTCGCGGCGCGGATGATGCAGCCAGCGCGCCAGGGTGCGGCTGCCCATCGAGGTCACGCAAACGTCCACCGCCGCAAACAGCGTAGGCGCAGGCGCACCGCGCAAGGTCTCAGTGATTTCAAGATTGCGCCGCGTCACCGCATCGAGCACCAGGTATTCATCGCCGGTTTCCACCGCCAGCGATCGCACATGGGTCAGCGCCCGGCCCTGGGTCGACTGCGCGTAGCGCATCAGCGCGCCCCCCGCGCCCAGTGCCAGTGTCAACCCGGCACAACCATAGCCGTCCAGCGTCGCAATATTCAGGTGCTCTAGCAGCACGCGCTCGCCGGCGCGCACGTCGAAGTTCCATTCGTTTTGCACGCTCCTGGCCACGCCCTCGGGCAGCAGCACCAGATTGCCGTCGGGCATCACCACCTCGGCCGGCCGCAGGCGTTCCAGTTCGTGAGGCAATCGCGCCGGCGCGATTTCCGCCAGCAGCAACTCCCCGCCCGCAATGTTCACCCAGGCCAGCCCATAGGCACGCACGCCGCCGTCCTTGCCGCGCTTCTCCGGCAGGATGGCCATCAACAGCGCATCGGATTTTTCCGGCAGCAAGCCCTGATCGGTAATGGTGCCGGCCGTGACCACCCGCACCACCTTGCGCTCCACCGGCCCCTTGGAAGTGGCCGGGTCGCCGATCTGCTCGCAAATCGCCACCGGCTCGCCCAGCTTCACCAGTTTGGCGAGATATTGTTCCAGCGCATGCACCGGCACCCCGGCCATGCGCACCGGCACGCCGGCCGATTGCCCGCGCGTGGTCAAGGTGATGCCGAGCAGGCGCGAAGCCTTTTCCGCATCGTCGTAGAAAACCTCGTAGAAATCCCCCATGCGATAAAACACGAGGGAATGCGGATGCTCCTCCTTGATTCTGAGGTACTGCTGCATCATCGGGGTATGGTTTTCATACCCCGTCTTGATGGCGGGCGGGTCCTTGCTCTTGTTGGTCAAGAAACTTCTCTTTCAGGGCATGCTGCCGGCCCGCGAACACGGGCAAAGGCGAATCATGCCAAAAATGCGCGTCGCCGGTGCCCGCGGCTAGACGCTGCCCTGCGCCGGCAGGATACTCAGGAAGGAATGCAGCGCCGGATTCTCGTCCCAGCCGCGCCAGGCCACGGCCGCGTCGATCGGAATCTGCGCCGCCGCCCCCTTCAGTGGCCGGTACACCATGCCCTCCGGTTTCACCGCCATCAGGTTCGACGGCAGCAGAGCCACCGCCGCGCCGGCCGCGACAATGCCGATGGCACTCACCACCTGCAGCACTTCATAAGCGATCGATGGATAGAAGCCCGCCTCCAGGCAGGCCGACAGCACCTTGGTATGCATCGAGGGAATCAGCTCGCGCGAAAACACCACGAAATTGTCGCCGCGTAAATCCGCCAGGTCGATGATCTTGCGCCGCGCCAGGGCATGCGCCGCCGGCAGCGCGGCGACGAAATAATCGCGCTCGATCAGGCGCGTCTCAAGCCCAGTGCCAGCCGGCAGCGGCAGGCGCACGATGCCGATGTCGAGCTGGTGGCTCAGCAGCTTGCCGACCTGGTCGCCGGTGCGCATCTCGATCACGTCCAGGCGCACCGACGGAAAATGCCCCTGGAAATTGCGCACCACCCGGGGCAGGATGTCGAAGCCGACCGAGCCGACGAAGCCCAGCCCCAGGCGCCCCAGGCTGCCCGCATGCGCGCGCCGCGCCGCCTCCACCGCCTGCTCCTCCTGCTTCAGCGACAGCCGCGCCTCATGCAGGAACACCGAACCCGCCGCCGTCAGGCGCACCGAACGCTTGGTGCGCGAGAGCAGCGGCACCCCTACCATCTCCTCCAGATTGCGGATCGCCTGGCTCAAGGGCGATTGCGCCATGTGCAGGCGCGTGGCGGCACGGCCGAAGTTGAGTTCTTCGGCGACGGCGACGAATTGGCGTAACAGGCGACTGGAAAGCATTCAGACTCTAAATGTCTTAATTCATCACAAAACTAATATTAGACATCTTAATCGAATCATCCGAAACTCGCCGCCGGCGTTTCCATAACGAGCGAGACAAATATGCGCGACAACGACTACGCAACCCACGCTTTGCAGGCAGTAGACGGCCTGCTCACCGAAGTCGGCATCGACCGCGCCGCCCAGGCCGGCGGCACCCTGCGCTTCACCGGCAAGGAGCCGGATTTCGACACGCCTCACCACATCGTCATGGCCTCTGCCGCCGCCATCGGCGCCCAGGCCACGGGCGCGGCTGCGCTCTGGCGCGCCAACGGCGGCCATGAACAGAATATCGAGATCAACCTCACCCAGGCAGCAGCGGCGCTGCACCCAGCGCAATACCAGCGCCAGAGCGGCTACCCGATCCCCGCCCTCTCGCTGGCGCGCGAACTGAAGGCTGATTTCTACAAGACCGCCGACAACCGCTGGTTTTTCCCCATCGGTTCCTACCCCCACCTGCGCAATGCCGTGCTCGACGCCCTGAACTGCCCGAACAACGAGACCGCGCTGGCGGAGGCCATCGGCAAATGGCGCGGCTTCGAACTGGAAGAAGAGTTCGCCAAACGCAAGATCCCCGGTGTGCTGGCGCGCACCCGCGAAGAGTGGCTGGACCACCCGCAAGGCCAGTTCCTGTCCAAGATACCGACTATCCGTGTCGAAAAAATCGGCGACAGCGCCCCTGAACTGCACCAGCCGGGCCGCCGCCCGCTGGAACACCTGCGCGTGCTCGATGCCGCCCACGTCATCGCCGGCCCCGTGGTCGCCCGCACCCTCGCTGAACAAGGTGCCGACGTGTTGCGCATCTCCTCGCCGATGCAGCCCGACCCGATGCCTCAGACCATCGACACCAGCCTGGGCAAACGCTGCGCCTATCTCGAACTGAAGGACGGCGGCGACGCCGCCCGCCTGCGCGAGTTGTGCCGCAAGGCCGACGTGTTCGTGCAGTCCTGGCGTCCCGGCGCGATGGAACGCCTGGGATTCGGTGCGGAAGACCTGGCGCGCATCCGCCCCGGCATCATCTATGTCTCGGTCAGCTGCTACGGCCAGGAAGGCCCGTGGGCCGAGCGCGGCGGCTTCGAGCAGCTCGGCCAGATCGTCTGCGGCCTGGCGCACGACGAAGGGCGCGACGGCCGTCCGCGCGTGGTGCCCACCTACCTGCTCAACGATTACGTCACCGCCTACCTCGGCGCCACCGGCGTCTACGCCGCGCTGCTGCGCCGCGCTAAGGAAGGCGGCAGCTACCACGTCAAGGTCGCGCTCACCCGCACCTCGATGTGGACCCAGAGCCTCGGGCAGCGCAAGCGCCCCGCGCCTGGCGCCGCCGTCGCGCCGACCATGCTCAACCCGGAACTGGAAACCCGCGACTCCCCTTATGGCAAGCTCGAGCAGTTGCCGCCGGTGGCGCAATTCTCCTGCACCGCCGCGCGCTGGGAATTGCCACCCTCGCCGCTGGGCGCGCACCGCGCCGAGTGGCTGCGATAATCCGCAGGTAGCACCGCAAAACAAAATAACGAGGAGACAACGATGCTCAAACCAACACTCAAAAAACTCGCCGTCGGCGCCGCACTGCTGCTCGCCTGCGCCGGGGTGCATGCGCAAGCCTTCCCCGCCGCCAGGCCGATCCGCGTGATCATCGCCTTCCCGCCGGGCGGCCCGAGCGACGCCATCGGCCGCGTGGTATTCACCGAAATGAGCAGGCGCATCGGCCAGTCGATGGTGATCGACAACCGGCCCGGCGCCGGCGGCAACATCGCCACCGATGCGCTGATTGCCGCCCCCGCCGATGGCTACACGCTGCTCTACGCCTCCTCCTCGATCGCGCTCTCCCCCACCCTGTACAAGCGCACCGATCTAGACCCGACCAAGGTGCTGGCTCCCGCCGGCTGCTCGGTCTCGGTGCCGCAACTCCTGCTGGTGCGCAAGGATCAGCCGGTCAACACCGCCGCCGAACTGGTGACCCTGATCAAGTCCTCGCCGGACAAGTATTTCCAGGGTTCCTCGGGCAGCGGCCAGATCGACCACCTGGTGGGCCAGATCTTCCTGCACGAGCTGGGCCTGAAGTTCACCCATGTGCCCTACAAGGGCAACGGCCCGGCCTTCACCGACCTGCTGGCCGGCAACATCACCTTCATGTTCGCCGGCGCGTTCAACTCCGCACTGCCATTCATCAAGGACGGCCGGGTCAAGGCCCTGGCCATCACCTCGAAAAAGCGCGCCGGCGTGCTGCCCGAGGTGCCCTCGCTGAACGAAACCGTGATGAAGGGCTTCGACTCCTCCACCTGGCAGGCGCTGATGGCGCCGGCCGGCACCCCGCCCGCTGTCTTGCGCACGCTGAACGAAAATCTCAACGCCTCGCTCGCGGCCACCATGGTCAAGGACAGCCTGTTCCAGCAGGGCGCCGAAGTCATCTCCGGCCCGCCGGCGCAATGCAGCGAGTTCATCAAGAAGGAATACGCCCGCTGGGCCGACGTGATCCACAAGTACGACATCCACGTCGACTAGAGACCCGTCGGCCGATCCTGCACACGCGAAGCCGCGCGCGAGGCCCGCTGCTATCACGCTGTTATCATCCGGGCCAGAGCGATTCGCATCGGCGACTAAACAGGATCCACGGAAAAAAACAATGTCCCGGAGACTTGAGAACAAAATAGCGGTAGTGGTCGGCGCCGGGCAGCAGCCCGGCGGTTCCATCGGCAATGGCCGTGCGGCGGCGGAGCGTTACGCCGAAGAAGGCGCCACCCTGCTGCTGGTGGACATCAATGCCGAATGGGCCGAAGACACGCTAAAAGCCGTTGGCGCCCCCGCCTCGGTACTGGTAGCCGACATCACCCGCGAAGAGGACTGCAAGGCGATCACCCGCACCGCGATGGAGCGCTACGGCCGCATCGACATCCTGCACAACAACGTCGGCCGCTCCGGCGGCGACCGCAAGACCAGCGAGATGGACAGCCACATGTGGGACGAGATCATGGCGATGAATCTCAAGGGCATGTTCATGACCTGCAAGCACGCCCTGCCGGTGATGATCGCGCAAAAGTCGGGCTGCATCATCAACATCTCCTCCACCTCCTCGCTGGCCGCCCGCCCCACCGTCACCTACAAGACCAGCAAAGGCGCCGTCAACGCCTTCACCCAGCACCTGGCGATGGAAAATGCCCAGTTCGGCATCCGCGCCAACGCCATCCTCCCCGGCCTGATCGACACGCCGATGGCCATCGAGCGCCGCGCGAAAGAACGCGGCGTAGCCCGCGAAGTGGTGCGCGCCGAACGCGACGCCCTGGTGCCGCTGGGCTACATGGGCTCGGCCTGGGACGTGGCCAACGCCGCCGTCTTCCTCGCCTCCGAAGAAGCGCGCTACATCACCGGCGTGCTGCTGCCCGTGGACGGCGGCCTGCTGGTGAAGCGCGGCTAGCGGTAAGCACGTCCGAACCCGGCGCCCACCCGTAAGTTCAGTATGGAAAGCTCCCCCACCATCCCCCAGCTGCACCGAGAAGATTTTCAGAGCATCATCGACGGCAAGCAGACCGACCTCTACACCCTGGCGAATCGCCGCGGCATGGTGGTGCGCTTCACCAGCTTCGGCGCCAAGATCCAGCAGATCATCGTGCCCGACCGCGACGGCGTGCCGGGCGACGTCGCCCTCGGCTACGACAGCATCGCCGCCGTGCAAACCGGCCAGACCAGCCTGGGCGCCTTCGTCGGCCGCTACGCCAACCGCATCGGCGGCGCCCGCTTTTCACTCGACGGCGAGATTTACCAACTGGCGCAAAACAGCGGCCCCAACTGCCTGCACGGCGGCAAAAAAGGCTCGCGCCTGCGCGTCTTCGACGTGCATCAGCTCGATGACGCCCGCGCCGAACTCAGGCTGCACTATCGCGCCGGCGAGGAAAACTTCCCCGGCAACCTGTCCTCGCGCGTGATCTACCGCCTGACCGAAGACAACGAGCTGATGCTCGAATACGAAGCCGTCACCGACGCCCCCACGGTGGTCAACTTCACCTCCCACGGCTACTTCAACCTCGCCGGCCACGGCCGCACCGACGCGCAAACCGCTGGCGACCACCTGCTGCAGATCCGCGCCAGCCAGTTCACCCCGATCGACGCCAACAGCGTCCCCACCGGCGAATACCGCAGCGTCACCGGCACCCCGCTCGACTTCACCCGCCCGCACCGCATCGGCGAGCGCGCCGACGAACCCTGGGAACAGTTCGAGCAGACCCACGGCTACGACCACAACTGGATCCTCGACAAGCCCCCCGGCGAATACGCCCTGGCCGCCAGCATCTACGACCCGCTCTCCGGCCGGCGCATGGAGGTGCTCACCACCGAGCCCGGCCTGCAGTTCTTCGGCGGCAACGGCTTCACCGGCGAGGCGCCACGCGACATCGGCAAGGGCGGCGCGGTCTACAGGCATCGCGCCGGCTTTTGCCTGGAGCCGCAGCATTTCCCGGACTCGCCGAACAAGCCGCTGTTCCCCTCCACCGTCCTGCGGCCGGGAGAGCGATTCAGCGGAAAAATCACCTATCGCTTCGGCATCGGGGAATAAAAAAGCGCGCCATGAGGCGCGCTTTTATCCTGCGGTTTTTAGCCCGCCGCTTTCATCCTGCGAATGTCGCCTCAGAAGCGATAAGCGACCTGCGCTCCGAGAATGTCTACGCTGACGTTATAAGTGCCATTGATCTGGCCGTACAGCAGCGTGCTGCCGTTATTCTGGTTGATCGACCGGTCCTTGGCGAACAGGTGCGCATAACCCACGTCAAAGGTCATCGCCGGCGACATGCGGTATTGAGCGCCCAGCGATAGCCAATAGCGGGCCTGGTCCGGCAGGCGCGGGGTAATGCTGTCGTCGCGCACCGGCGACTGGTCGTAGGCGGTGCCGCCGCGCAGCAGCCACTTGTCATCGACGCGGTAGGTTGCGCCCAGCCCGACGCGCCAGGTGTCGCGGAAGTTTTCCCGCGTCGAACTGAGCACCACGCCGTTGTCGCGAACGAAAGTCAGGTCCTTGATGCTCGACCAGCCGGTCCATGAAACGTTGCCCATCAAGGTCCAGCGGCTGTTGAGTTCGTGCATCAGCGAAGCAGAAAGCGAGTCAGGCAATTTCACATCCGCATGGATATTGCCGCTCGCGAAGTTCGAATCGAACGCCGGATTGCCAGTCACCGTCACGTTGGTGAAATTGGCCGTGCCGGTAACGTGATACTTGATAGCCGAGCGGTAGGCAATGCCCAGGCGCGTCTGCGGCGCCAGCTTGACAATCGCGCCGGCGTTCCAGCCCCAGGCCGAATCGCTGCCTTTGACGGTGCCCGTGCCTTCCGGCTTGACCAGTCCCGCCGCTCCGTTCGCCACCGCGGGCGCAAGGCCTAGCTGCAGCGCGCCGCCGAAAGCCGCACCCGCGTAGTTGACCGCCTGGCTGAACTCCGCATCGATGCGCTGATAGTTGACGCCGAAGCCCAGCGACACCGCATCGTTCACCTTGTAGGCCACCGTGGGGTTGACATTGATGGTCTTGATCTCGGACTTCAACGCCTGAAAGCGGCCGATCCAGTCAGGCGAATAATCCGTCTTCTGGCCAAAAGGGGCATTTACACCCAGGCCGATGGTCCACTGCGGCGCCACCTGGGCCGACAGGAACAGGGCCGGCACCGGTGCCAGGCTGCCGGCGTCGCCGCCATTGCCACCCAACGGACGCACGGGATTAGGCTGGCCGAAGGGATTGCTGCCCGACGGCAAAGAACCGGAATTGTTGAACTTGGCGCTCGGCTGGATCAGATCCACCGAACCGACGAACTGATAACCCGGCAGATAGCTCAGCCCGGCAGGGTTGTAGAAAATCGTGCTGGCATCCACCGCCTCGACGGCCGACCCCGCATAGGAGGTCCCCAGCCCGCTGGCACTCGACTCCAGCAGGGCAAACCCGCCGGCATGCGCAGCCATGGGCGCCGCCGCCAGTACAGGAGCCAGCGCGACTACAAGGGCCTTGCGATTAAACTTTGGTAACGGCATGTCATCTCCTCGTTTTATTCAGCTTTTGTCTGTGCGGCATTCTTGTTGTTCTCACCACAACTGGACGATAGCAACTTTCAAGAGCCGTCCGCAAGAGGATTGTTGCGCCGGATAGACACAGAAAGACGAATATTCCTTATGCGTCGATGCTGTGCTGCGGCATGGCCTTGTATACCGCGCGGTACTAGCGCCATTGCTCCTTCGGCATTTCCAGGTATTGCGCGCGCCCGTTGCCGAAAGACCAGTCCGCCCGCGTATTCTCTGCCAGCGCAATGGTCACGTCTTCCGGCCGCATCCCGGCGCCCTCAGTCAGCAATTGCGCCGCACGAGCGTAAAACGCGCGCTTTTGCGCCTCGTCGCGCCCGCCGGAGAGGAATACCTGGATCAGCACGATGCCCTCGGTGCGCGGCACCTCCAGGTAAGCCGGATTGAAAACCAGCCTGCCCGGCGCATGCTCGGTGATCACCTGGAAGCGGTCGCGCCGCGGCACATTCAGGCACTCCACCATCGCCTGGTGCACCGCCTGGCTGATGGCTGCAACGTCGGCCGCGGCGCGGCCGGCGATCATGTCGATACGAACGAGCGGCATGTTTTTCTCGTTTATCGGGTTGCAATAGGGCGACTCAGGCGCGGCCAAACAAGCCGGCTACCGCGCGGGCGGCGCGGCGGATCGCCCCGTCGGCCGCCAGCAGCCAGCGCGCCGTGGGGTCGTGCGCCCATTCCCGCGCCAGTTCACAGCGCAGGCGCTCTTCGCGGCTGTCCTGATGAGTCTCGCGCACAGTGCGGTGCGTCAGGCTATGGGTGTTTTGCATGATGTTCTCCAGGGGTATGTCGGTTGACAAGTGCATTCTGGGCGCCGACAATACATTTGTTAAACGAATTGTTTAAATTCAATCCATGCGTTTGGCTCATGGATAAAACCGGAGCTTCCCGTGCACGCCGCCAATCTCGAAATCGACCTGCTGCGCACCTTCGTTGCCGCCGCCGACACCGGCAGCTTCACCGCCGCCGGCGACCTGGTGGCGCGCACCCAGTCGGCCGTCAGCATCCAGATCAAGCGCCTGGAAGAAGCGCTCGACACCCGCGTGTTCGAGCGCACCAGCCGCTCGCTCGCGCTCACGCAAGCCGGCGCCACCCTGCTCGCCTACGCCCGGCGCATGCTCGAGTTGAACGACGAGTCGGTGCGCGCCGTCACCGCGCCGCCGGTGGAGGGCGAACTGCGCGTGGGCATCAGCGAATACTTCCAGCCGCGCGAAGTCATTAACATGCTGGCCCGCTTCGCGCAACGCTATCCGCAGGCGCACCTGGAAGTGCGCATCGACCTGTCGCGCAGCCTGAAGAAAATGCTGGCGCAAAACGAGCTCGACCTGGTGATCGGCCGCCTCGAGGCACGGGAGAAGGCCGCCCCCTTCTGGCGCGAGCCGTTGCGCTGGGCCTGCGCCGCCGATGCGGTGTTCGACCCGCGCCAGCCCCTGCCCGTGGTGGTCCTGCCAGCCGGCTGTGTGCTGCGCGAACAGGCGCTGGCCCTGCTGAACAAGAAAAAGCGCGCCTGGCGCATTGCGCTCACCACCAGTGGCATGAACGGCCTGCTGCCCGCGCTGGAAGCGGGCCTGGGCGCCTCCATCGTGCCCGCCTCGCTGGTCAGCGAAGGCATGCGCACGCTCGGCCGCGAAGACGGCCTGCCCGACCCCGGCGAGCAGGCGCTTGCCTTCTACGAGCGGCGCGGCGCCCCGCGCGAACTGGTGCATGCCTTCAACACCGTGGTGCAGGAGCGTGTGGCCATACTCAGTGTCGTGCACGGCGCAGCGCGCCGCTAGCGCTTATCGGTTGCAGTAGGCCGGCTCCCCGCACCTGTCCCCTAAAATCCGTGCATGAGCCCAACGCCCAAAACCACCGACCGCGACACCATCCTCACCCGCGTGCTGCGCGGCATCGAAAGCAACCGCGAGCCCGGCTACCACTTCCCCGGCAATTTCCTCGGCATCTCCTTCGACGAACTCGACGAGCGCCATGCCCTGGTGTCGATGGGTACGGGCCCGCACCTGCTCGACTCCACGGGTGAGGTGGCGATGCCTGCCCTCAGCATTTTCGCCGACCTCACCCTGGCCGCCGCCATCCGCGGTGCGCTGCAGCGCTCGATGCGCCTGGCCACCGTCAACATGCATTTGCAGTTCACCGGCGCGCCGCGCAGCGGCACGCTTAGCGCGCGCTCCGACTTCGAAGGCTATTTTCGGCGCGGCGCCGCCCAGCAAGGCATCACCCGCATGTCGCTGCGTGGCGCGCAGGATGAAGTATGTATCGGCAGCGGCACCTTCATGGTGCTGGAGCCGCCCGCAGGCTTCAAGCTGCCACAACTGCGCGCGCACCGCGAGCCGCCGCCCGGCACGTCCCTGCTGGCCGCCGGCGATTTGAAGGAAAACGAAGCGCCCATTCTCGCGCGCGCCACCGCCGCGCTCGGCGCCGTGCAGCAATCGGGCGGCTCCTTCCTCGACCACTTCTGGCATTTCCAGACCCGCAAGAACGCTGTCGGCGCCAGCGCCAGCCTGAAAAACGGCGCCCACGTGGGCAACCGCGTCGGCCACGTGCAGGGCGGCATCCTGCTCGGGCTGGCCGAAGCCGCCGCCCGCGCGGCGCTGCCGCCGCAGTGGCTGCTCTCCTCCATCACCGCCTGCTACCTGAGCCCCGGCGAAGGCGCGAGCCTCACCGCGCGCGCGAAAATCGTCCACCAGGGCGGCCGCACCGCCGTGGTCCAGGGCGTCATCACGGGCGCCAACCGCCGCCGTGTGCTCGAAACCGTCGCCACCTATTCGGCGCCCGCAAAAAAATAAGGCGGGCAGAAGGCCCGCCTTTGTTCGCACGGCATCGGCAACTACTCGATCTTGCCGATCTTGCGCACCACGTCAATCAGGCGCTTGGCGTCGTCGTCCCAGAATTTCTTGAACTCCGGCGCGTCCATGTAGACGATCGGCGTTTCCAGCTTGGCCATGGTCGCCTTGAACTCTTCATCGGCTACTACCTTGCGCATAGCCTCGCGCAAGGTCTTCATCACCGGCTCGGGCGTGCCCGTGGGAGCGAACAGGCCGGACCAGATGTAGTACTCGACGTTGTAGCCCAGCTCCTTCAGCGTCGGCACCTCGGGCAGCGAAGCGATGCGCTTGCCCCCCCAGCTGGCCAGCGGCCGCAGCTTGCCGGCCTTGATCTGCGCGATCGCCACCGAAGGTCCGAGCAGGGCCACGTCCACCTGGCCGCCAAGCAGCGCGGTCAGGGCCGGACCGCCGCCGGCGTAGGGAATGTGCTTCATCTTGATGCCCGCCACGCTGGTGAACATCTCGGTGGCGACGTGATAGGTGCCGTAGTTGCCGGAGGAGGAATAGTTGATCGCCTCCGGGCGCTTTTTCGCGTCCTCCACCAGGTCCTTCAGCGTCTTGTAGGGACTGTCGGCGCGCACCATCGCAATCACCGGATCGGCGCTCACGAGGGCAATGGGGGCCAGCTGGTCAAGCTGGAAGGCCGGCGGGCGGCCGGACATCTTGTCGGCTTCCGGGTTGGTCGAGACGCTGGCCAGGGCCATCAGCAGGGTGTAGCCGTCCGGCCGTGCCGTGGTCACAGCCGCCGCGCCGATGGAGCCGCCGGCGCCTGGCTTGTTGATCAGCACGAAGGGCTGCTTGAGCAGCTTGGAAAGAATGATGGTGGCCGGCCGGCCGGTGAGTTCGGCAACGCCGCCCGGCGGAAACGGCACCACCACGGTGACCGGGTGCGCTGGGTAGGCTTCCTGCGCCAGGACAGGCGCACCGGCAACGGCGGCAACCAGGGCGAGTGCGGCCGTGGCGGCCTTGAATGGGGAACGCATGGGTCTCCTCCTTTAATCGTGTTGGGCTTGCGGTTTGAGGTCGTGCTTTTTTATTCTGGTGCTGCGCTATTCCGATGCTCCGGCAGGCGGCCGATGTTGCAGCCGCCCCCCTACTTTATGCTCAGGCCACCGGATTTTCCAGCGTGCCAATCGGTTCGATGGTCACCGCCACCACGTCGCCCTTTTTCATGAACTTGGGTGGCTTGAAACCGATGCCGACACCGGCGCAGGTGCCGGTGGCGATCAGGTCGCCGGGTTCCAGGGTCATGGTGGCCGAGAGGGTCTCGATCAGCGTGGGAATGTCGAAAATCAGGTCGGAAACCAGCGCGTCCTGGCGCGTTTCGCCGTTCACCTTGGTGACCAGGTGCAACTTGGTCACATCCTTTACCTCGTCGGCGGTCACGATGGTCGGGCCCATCGGGCAGAAGGTGTCCAGGCTCTTGCCAAGGAACCATTGCTTGTGCGCGTGCTGCATGGTGCGCGCGGTAACGTCGTTGATGATCGTGTAGCCATACACATGCTTGAAGGCATCGGCCTTCTTGATGCCGCGCCCGCCGGTGCCGATCACCACCGTCAGCTCGCCCTCGTAGTCCACCGAGTTGGTGTGGTCGAGCGACGAATCGATCGCCTCGCCCTGGGCGATCACCGAAGTGGGCGCCTTGGTGAAAATGATCGGCAGTTCCGGCACCGCATTGGCGCCGGCGGAAGCGTCGAAGCCGCTGTTGTGGAACTCCTTGGCATGCTCGTGATAATTCTTGCCCACGCACATGATGTTTTTCGCCGGGCGCGGAATCGGCGCCTCCAGCTTCACCTGGTCAAGATTCAACGTAGCCTTGCCCGAAGCCGCAGCGGCCTTGGCTGCGGCCAGCCCCGATGTACCAAGGCGAATGAAAGCCTGCATTTCCTGCGGCAGGTCCGGCGCGGCCACGGAAAGGTCAGTGAGCTTGCCGGCGGCGCGGTCGAGCACGCCAATGCGGCGGCCCTTGGAGTCGGAAAAAGTGATTAGGTGCATGGAAAAACAGCCTCGTTGTGAAGAGGCTGAAAGTTAACCATCCGCCACGCGGTAGTCAACCAATATCGACAATTGATCATCTTTTATGATAAATTGGTCACAATCATGATCCGCTCCAATCCTCCTTCTCCTCTCCTCCATGCGTGACCGCCGCATTTCCACCGCCGGTGTCGAGCGCCTGCGCGCGCACATTCTGCAAGGCATCGAAGACCAGAGCCTGAAGCCCGGCGACCGCCTGCCGCCGGAGCGCGAGATGGTGCGGCGCTTCGACGCCGCCCGCAGCGCGGTGCGGCGCATGCTGGCCGACCTGGAAATGCAGGGCCGCATCGTGCGCACCGTCGGGCGCGGCACCATGATCGCCGGCGAGCGCGACCTGCCCACGGTGAACGCGCAGACCAGCCCGGCCGAATTGATGGAAGCGCGCCTGCTGTTCGAACCGGCAATCGCCGACCTGGTGGTGACCCACGCCACCCCGGCCGATTTCGAGCGCATGGAAGAGTGCCTGACGCGCGGCGCCCGCGCCGGCTCGGTAGCCGAGTTCGAGCAATGGGACGCCGCCCTGCACCAGGCGATAGCCGACGCCACCCACAACAGCTTCGTCATCCGCATGCTCGACAACATCAACGCCGTGCGCGACCAGGCCGAGTGGGGCAAGCTGAAACAGCGCAGCCTGACGCCGGAGCGCCGCTCTTCCTACCAGATCGAGCACAAGCGCCTGGTAGAAGCGCTGAAGCGGCGCGACGGCGGCGAAGCGCGCCACCGCCTGACCGAGCATCTGCGCCAGGTGCGGCGCAACCTGCTCGATTACTGAAAAGCCACCAAACCCGCCGACTTCGAAACGGCGGTGCTGTTCCTCTACTCCACCTTCGCGCCCGAGTCCTTCACCAGGCGCACCCAGAACTTGGCGTTTTCATTGAGAAAGCCGGCGAAGTCTTCCGGCGACTTCGAAGCCGACGTCTCCGTGCCCTCGCGCGCCAGCGCCGCTTTCACCGCCGGGTCACGGAGCGCCACGGCATTGGCCTCGAACAGCTTTTTGATGATCGCCGGCGGCGTGCCGGCGGGCGCGAACATGCCGTACCAGAACGACATGTCGTAGTCCGGCAACCCCGCCTCGGCCATGCCGGGAATGTCCGGCGCCAGCGGCGAGCGGTCGCGCCACGTGATGGCCAGCGCTTTCAGGCGCCCGGCACGGATCAGCGGCAATACGGAGGGCGCAGTGGCGAAAATGAACTGGGTATCGTTCGCCACCACCGACTGCACCGCCGGGCCGCCGCCCTTGAATGGCACGTGCACCACCTCGAGCCCGGCGACGCGGGCGAAATACACCGCCGAGAGATGCGGCGCCGAACCGTTGCCGGCGCTCGCGTAGTTGAACTTGCCCGGCTCTTTTTTCGCCGCCGCGACCAGTTCGCGCAAGGAGTTGATACCCAGCGACGTATTGACCGCCGCGATCAGGAAGCCCGACGAGCTCTTGCTCACCGGCGCCAGGTCGCGCATGCTGTAGTTGACCTTCATCATCGCCGGGTTGACCGACAGGCTTGCCGGACTGGCCATCAGGATCGTATAACCGTCAGGCAGCGCATGCGCCACGTATTCCGCCGCCACCGATGAACCGGCCCCGGGCCGGTTTTCCACCAGCACCGTCTGGCCCAGGGCGCGTGAAAAGGCGTCCGACATCGAGCGCGCCACATAGTCGCCGGCGCCGGCCGGCGCGAAGCCGACCACCACGTGCACCGGCTGCTTGGCCGGATAGGCTTGCGCCATTGCCGCCACCGGAATCAGCGCAGCGCACACCAACGCAAACCCGGACGCTAACCCGCACGCGGCCGGGCTCCCAAGCTTTCGCTTCATGAATCTTGCCTCCATGAAAACCGGCTGCCCGGCGATGCCCAAGGATTATTCAGGCTTGACGCCGGAGTCCTTGATCAGGCGCGTCCAGAACTTGTTGTCCTCGGCCAGGTAGGCGACAAAATCCTCCGGCGACTTCGAAGGCGCGGTCTCGGTGCCTTCGCGCGCAAAGGCCGCCTTTACCGCCGGGTCCTGCAGGGCGGCGGCGTTGGCCTCGAAAACCTTTTTCAGCGCCGCCGCGGGCGTGCCGACAGGCGCGAACAGGCCGTACCAGAACGACATGTCGTAGTCAGGCAGCCCCGCCTCGGCCATGCCCGGAATGTCCGGCGTCAGGGGCGAGCGGTTTTTCGAGGTGATCGCCAGCGCCTTCAGGCGCCCGGAGCGGATCAACGGCAGCACCGAAGGCGCGGTGGCGAAGGTGAACTGGGTATCGCCGGCGACCACCGACTGCACCGCCGGGCTGCCGCCCTTGAAGGGCACGTGCACGATGTCCAGGCCCGCGAGCTGGGCAAACAGCACCGCCGAGAGATGCGGCGCCGCGCCGATGCCGGAGGTAGCGTAATTCAATTTGCCCGGGGATTTTTTCGCTGCCGCGATCAGGTCCTTCAGCGAGTTGATGCCAAGCGAGGTGTTGACCGCGGCGATCAAAAAGCCCGACGAGGTCTTGGAAATCGGCACCAGGTCGCGCGCGCTGTAGTTGAGCTTCATGATCGCCGGGTTGACCGAGATCGACGAGGGGCTCGCCAGCAGGATGGTGTAGCCATCAGGCACCGCGTGCGCCACATAGTCGGCCGCCACCGAAGAGCCCGCGCCGGGCCGGTTTTCAATGATCACCGACTGGCCCAGCGCCTTGCTGAAAGCGTCGGACATGGAACGCGCCACGATGTCGGCAGCGCCGGCGGGCGCGAAGCCTACCACCAGGTGCACCGGCCCCTTGGCGGGATAAGCCTGGGCCGCAGCGGGCGCGGCGTGCAAAAAAGCGGCCGCGCACAGCAGCGCGGCGACAGCAGTCAGCTTGTGCTTCATGAATCCTTGTCTCCGTAATGGTCGTCGGCCGGCCCGGCCGGGCACGCCTGGTGCGCTTTTTATTTTCACGGGCCGCCCGCGCGCTCGGTGCGGCCCGCTTGGGTACTGTGTTGCCGCTTATGCCGGGCGCGTCGCCGCGCCGGCGTTGGCCAGCACGCCCAGCATCTGGGCAAAAATCTTCGGACTGCCGGCCGCCACTTCGCCGCTTTCCATGTATTTACCGTCGCCTTCCAGATCGCCGATCAGTCCGCCCGCCTCCAGCACCAAGAGGCTGCCGGCGGCAATGTCCCACGGCGCCAGGCCGATTTCCCAGAAGGCGTCGAAGCGCCCCGCCGCCACATAAGCCAGGTCGAGCGCGGCCGCGCCGGGGCGGCGGATGCCCGTGCAGTTCATCGTCATCGCCTTGAACATCGCGAGATAACGCTCAAGGAAGGAATTGTCGCGAAACGGAAAGCCGGTGCCGATCAGCGCGTCGGCGATCTTGTCGCGGGCCGAAACGCGGATGCGCTTGTCGTTCAGGTACGCGCCGCCGCCGCGGGTGGCGGTGAACAACTCGTTTTTCACCGGGTCATAGATCACGCCCTGCTGCATCACGCCCTTGTGCTGCAGGGCGATCGACACGCAGTAATGCGGCATGCCGTGGATGAAATTGGTGGTGCCGTCGAGCGGGTCGATGATCCAGACAAATTCGCCCTGCGAGCCCTTGGAGGCGCCCGACTCCTCGGCGAGAATCGCATGATTCGGGTAGGCTTCGCGCAGCACCTCGATGATCGCCGTCTCGGCGGCGCGGTCGACCTCGGTGACGAAGTCGTTGCGGCGCTTGGTTTCCACCTTGATCTGGTCGAGGTCGCGCGAGGCGCGGTTGATGACGTTGCCGGCTTTGCGGGCAGCCTTCACCGCGGTGTTGAGCATCGGATGCATGTTCGGTCCGGCCTTCTTGATTCACTGGACCCGTATTTTAGCCGACCCGGCCATTTTCCCCGTATTTTCTCCGCACTTGCCGCGCATTTTTCCCTGCATTTCCTCCCCCTCTGCCCGCCTTGAACCATACCCCTGACTCCACCCTCGCGCGCATCCGCATCGTCCTCTCGCAGACCAGCCACCCCGGCAACATCGGCTCGGCCGCGCGCGCGATGAAGACCATGGGCCTGTCGCAACTGGTGCTGGTGGCGCCGCGCCTGTTCCCCGCCTGGGAAGCCACTTCGCTTGCCGCCGGCGCGGACGACGTGCTGGCCAACGCGAGAGTCGTCGCCACCCTGGATGAAGCGCTCGCCGGCTGCGCCTACGCAGTAGCCGCCACCGCGCGCCCGCGCGAACTGGTGGCCAACATTCTCGACTCGCGCGAAGCCGCCGCCAGCGTGATCGAGGCAGCCGCAGGCAGCCCGCAAGACGTGGCAGTCGTCTTCGGCAACGAAACCTCCGGCCTGTCGAACGAAGACGCGCGCCGCTGCAACGCACTGGCCCACATCCCCGCCAACCCGGCCTACTCTTCGCTCAACCTCGCCGCCGCCGTGCAGGTGTTCGCCTATGAGCTACGCATGGCGGTGGACCGCAGCGTACCCAAGCCCGCCGGCCCGCAGGACGTACCGGCGACGCAGGACGAAGTCGACGGCCTGCTCGGCCACTGCGAAAGCGCGCTCACCGAGATCGGCTTTCTCAAGCCGGACAATCCCGGGCGCCTGATGCCGCGCCTGCAAAAACTGTTCGGCCGCGCGCGCCTGGAAAAGGAAGAAGTGAACATACTGCGCGGCATTCTCAACGCCGCCGTCGCCAACAAGCGAAAAAGCTAGCGCCGCAAAGCGCTAACCCGCGCAAGGCTCAAAGCCGTACAGCTTCTCCGCGTTGCGCACATACACCGCCTCGCGCACCTCGTCGTTCGGCCACCACGCCTCCAGCTCATCGACCAGGTCGATATCGTCCGGCGGCGCGCTCTTGATGCCGGAGTGCGGCCAGTTGGTCGCCCACACGCAGCGGTCCGGCCGCGCCGCCAGCACAGCCTGCACCAGCGGCTTCATGTCGGTATGCGCCGGCACTGCGGGCTCGGCCACGTCCGAAAGCCGGTACCAGCTTGAAATCTTGGTCCAGCAGTCATCGCGCTGGGTCAGCAGCCGCTTGATCACCTGGAAGCCCGGCGACTCCACGCCCTCGCCCCCGCGCACCCGGCCGATATGGTCGAACACCAGCGGCACCGGGCAGGCGAACAGCCGCTTTTCCAGCCCCACCCAGTCGCTGCCCTGCGTGATGTTGATCTCGATGTGCCAGCCATACGGCTTGATGCGCGCCGTGATGCTCTCCAGCATGGCGGTGGTCGCCCCGGTCGGAAACTGGTCCATCAGCCGCGCGCCCACAAAGCCCGCCGCGTCCAGCGCCTTTAGATCCGCCTCGGCAATGTCCGGGTGGATCACCGCGATCGCCTTCAGGTTCTTGCGATCGGTAGCGATGAAGTCCTCGCTGATCTTGTTGTCGAAGCCGTAGGGCGTGGCGTTGATCTGCACCCCGCGCGCCACCCCCATTGCCTTAAGCAGCGCCAGATAGTCTTCACGCGAATGCTCCGCCGGCTTGTACTTCGCGGAGGCAGCGAGCGGATATTGATCGAAGCGATCGAAAATGTGCGCGTGGCAATCGATGCTGCCGACGGGCAGCGCTCGTTTCGGCTTGCGTTGGTTGTTCATGGGTTCGGGTCAATCAGTTGTCGATGACGATCTTCGCTTCGCGCCCGATCGCCTTCCATTTGTCGAGGTCGGCGGCGACGAAACGCGCGAATTGCGGCTGGCTCATTTCCATCATCTCCGCGCCCATGTCCTTGAAGGTCTTGCGCAGGTCTGGGTCGGCCAGCGCCTTTCCAAGCGCCTCGGTGAGGCGAGCTTCCACCGGCCTGGGCAGGTTGGCCGGTGCGAACAGCCCGGTGAACGTCACCGCCTCGAAATTCGGCACGCCCTGCTCCACCAGCGTCGCCACCTCCGGCAGCAAAGGGGAACGCATGCGTCCCAGTTGCGCCACCGCCCGAATGCGCCCGTCGCGGATGTACGGCAGCGAAGTGGAGAGCTGGTCGGTCATGCCGTCGATCTGCCCGCCCAGCAAATCGGTAAGCGCCGGGTTGCTGCCCTTGTAAGCCACCGCCACCGCGCGCAATTTGCTCTGGCGCACCATCAGCTCCACCGCGAGGTGCTGCAACGAGCCGACGCCCGAAGTGCCGATGTTGAGACTGCGGTTCTGCGAATACGCCACCAGCTCCGCATAGGTCTTTACCGGCACCTGCGCCGGCGTGGTCAGCACCAGCGCCACGCTCTGGATCGAACCCAGCGCCGTCAGCCCCTTCACCGGGTCGAAGGGCACGTTCTTGTACACCGCCGGCGCGGTGGTCACCGAAGCGGAAGAACCCAGCAACAGGTTGTAGCCGTCCGGCGCCGCGTGCGCGGTATAGGCCGAGCCCAGCATGCCGCCGGCGCCCGGGCGGTTGTCCACCACCACCGGCTGGCCCAGGGCTAGCCCCAACGGCTTGGCCAGTGCGCGCGCCGTCAAATCGATATTGCCGCCCGGCGCATAAGGCACCACCAGCGTCAGTACGTGATTCGGGTAAGCCTGCGCCCGCGCCTGTGTGGTCGCGAGCACGGCGGCCGCGCACAGCAGCGCGGCGCCGAGTTGAAGTCGTCGCATCTTGTCTCCTGTCTTTTTTAGCCGCCGCTTATTCGCAATACGACGTATCGTGCCGGTCCAGTTGGCGCAGCAACGCCGGCCATTCCAGAATGCCGTAAGGCCGGCGCGTGGTCGGCTTGTACAGGTGGTTGGTCAGGTCCACCACCGCCGGCGTCGGCAGCATCACCTTGTCGCCAACGCAGGAAAGCGCCGCGATCTGCGCCTTGCACGAAAGCTCCAGCCGATAGATGTTGGAAAACGCCTCCGGAATCGAAGGCGCCACCGTCAACAACCCGTGGTTGCGCAAGATCAGCGCATCCGCATCCCCCAGGTCGCGCACCAGCCGCTCCTGCTCGTCCATGTTCACCGCCACGCCTTCATAGTCGTGGTAGCCGACTTTCGAAAAACGCATCGACGTCTGCGTCATCGGCAACAGCCCGCACTCCATCGCCGACACCGCCATCCCAGGCCACGTATGCGTATGGATGATGCACTTCACCTCCGGCCGCGCCTTGTGAATAGCGCTGTGGATCACGAAGCCCGCGCGGTTGAAGTTGTACTGGAAGTCCGGCTTCATCAACACCTCTCCCTCGATGTTGATCTTGATGAGGGAAGAAGCGGTGATCTCTTCGTAAAGCATGCCGTAGGCGTTGATCAGGAAGGCCCCCTCCTCGCCCGGCACCGCCACCGAGATGTGGTTGGCGATCATCTCCGCCATGCCGTACATCGCCACCAGCCGGTAGCAGGCCGCCAGGTTGATGCGCGCGTCCCACTCTTCCGGGGTCACATGCGGCTGGGCGCTGGGGATGACGAGTTTCTTTGAATACATGGCGTGCTTCCGCTGAGAAGGAAACCGCGAAGCCTACTACGCGCACGCCGTGCGTCAAGCCGCAGCACGTTATGTGCGTCATCCATCCCGCCGCCCGCCTCTCGCGCGGGACTGGTTTACCCCATTTGCTTATATACTGCGCCCCACTCGCAATCCGCCTGGCCGCACCCCATGAACGCACCCATTCTCGTCCGCCCGCTTGTTCATTCCCTCGCTCGCCCTCTCGTCCGCTGCGCCGCCCTGTGCGCCAGCTTCGCCCTGGCCGGCTGCAGCATGGGCAGCCTCTGGCCCTTCGGCCGCGACGACACCGGCCGCGTGCCGCCGCCGGAAAACGCCGTGCAATACGCCTGCGCCAACAACGCCAGCTTCTACCTGCGCAAGCTGCCCGACGACGCCATGTGGGTGATCTACACCGACCGCCAGATCCGCCTCGACAAGGACAAGGACGACCCCAAACGCTACACCAACGGCGTCGCCACCTTGACCATCGACGGCGCGGACGTTTCCCTGAGCGACGGCCCGCAGATCAACTACAGCGGCTGCGCCATCCCCACCGCCAAGAAATAAGCCGGGCCGGACGCCGGCCCCCCAACGCTCAATTGCCGAGCCGGAACACCGGCAACTGCCAGCCATAGGCAATCGCGCCAGGCGTATGCCCGCCACCGCGGCAATCCCCGCCAAAGGCGTAGCTGCACGCAAGCTCACCGCGCGCTGCCGCCGCTTCGTCGAGCGGCCCAACGCACAAGACACCATCGAGTTATGGTGCCAAGAATTGGGCGTGAGCCGGCGCAGCATCATCCGCCGCTTCAAGAGCGAAACCGGCCTCACTTTCGCCGCCTGGCAGCGCCGCGCCTGCCTGTTCGCCGCCCTGCCGCGCCTGCTGCGCGGCGAAGCGGTAACCACGGTAGCGCTGGACCTGGGCTACGCCAGCCCGGCCTCGTTCACGACGATGTTCAGCGCCAGCGTGGGCAGATCCCCTCGGCTTATTTGCGCGTGGCCGCGCGCGCGGCCACCTAATCGCGCTGTCTAGACGGCTAATACCCCGTGGCTAGTGCCCCGCGCCTAACGCACCCCATCACGCCCGAAGTCGATAAAGCCGCGCCCCACATCGGCGCCCAGCAGCGTCACCTTCACCCGGTCGCCCACATCCAGCCCCTTGGCACCCTTGACCACCCGCCCCTCCGCCGCCGGGTGGCTGATGCGCACCCAGGTGCCCTTGTCCGAAGCCCCGGTGACGATGCCGTCGAAATGCTGGCCGATGCGCGGCACCAGCAGTTGCGCCGCCGCCGACTTCGCCACCAGGCGCTCGACCTTGGAAACATTGGCCTCCTCCGTCGTGCAATGCGCCGCCAGCCCGGTCAACTCATCGTCGCTATACGGCGGCGCTACGCCGGCCAGCGCCGCCTTCAACTGGCGCTGGGTGATCAGGTCGGGAAAGCGCCGGTTCGGCGCAGTAGAGTGGGTGTAGTCGTTCACCGCCAGCGCGAAATGCCCCTCGGCCTTTTGCCCCGGCACCTCCACCGCGTATTCGCCCCGCCCCAGCAGCTTCACCACCGACAGCGAAAGGTCCGGAAACGCCGCCGGGTTGGCGTCGCGCTGCTTGACCAGGAAGGCGTCCAGCGCCCGCGAGTCCGGCTCGCCCGGCAGCTTCTCGCCCAGCACCTTCGCCAGTTGCACGATGCGCTCCCAGCGCTCCGGCGAGCGCAGCACCCGCCGCAACGATGAAAAGCCCTTGGCCGCGAGAAACTTCGCCACCACGCCGTTGGCGGCCACCATGAATTCCTCGATCAACTGCTTGGCGCGGTTCGGCTGCTCCTCCTGCAGGTCCACCAGCTCACCGCCGTCGAACACCGCCTGTGCCTCCGGCGTCTGCAGGCGCAGCGCGCCATGCTCATGCCGCAGCTTGCGCATCGCCTGCGCCACCCGGTCCTGCGTCCGCAGTTGTTCTTCCAGCGCCGGAAACTTCGCCAGCAGCGACTGCAAATGCGGCGGCATCGCCCCGCCATCCAGCCACGCCGCCACCGCGTTGTACGCCAGCTTGGCGTGGTTGCGCACCAGCGCGCGATACACGTCGGAGGCCTGCACCGTGCCGTCCTGATTCACGGTCATCTCGACCACGATGGCCAGCCGGTCCACCCCTTCGTTTAGCGAAGTCAGGTCGGTAGATAACTGTTCCGGCAGCATCGGGAAAATACCCCCGGCGGTATAGACCGAGGTCGTATTGGTCGCCGCATGCTCGTCGATCGCCGAGCCGCGCTTGACCAGCGCATCCACATCAGCCACCGCCACCATGATGATGGTCGCCCCCGAAGCCGCGTTTCCCGACACCGACAACTGGTCGAGGTCGCGCGAATCGTCATTGTCGATCGAAGCCCAGGGCAACTCGCGCAAGTCGCGCATGCCTTCGCCCGGTTGTGGCGGCGCTGCCGCCGCGGCCTGCGCTATCTGGTGCAGTTCGTCGATAACGGCAGGAGAGAATTCAGGCAGCAGGCCGCGTTCTTTCAACGCATCGCGCGCAATCGCGGCGAGCCTGCCTCGGTTCGGGGCAGTAGATTGTTCCATGACGCAATCATACCCGGCACAAGCCGCCGCCGGCGCGGCGCGCCCGGGTTCAGCGCTGAACTACGCGACCAGCGACACCTCGGCCGCCGTCCCCGGCAGCAGCGCCAGCCCCGGCCAATCGCGCTTCAGCGCCAGCATCTCGGCCAGCGGCAGCGGCCGGCTGATCAAAAAGCCCTGCACCTGGTCGCAGCCCAGCGAAGCGAGCATCTCCAGTTGCGCCATCGAATCCACGCCTTCGGCAATCACCTGCAGATTGAGGGTATGCGCCAGCGAAATGATGGTCGCCACCAGGGTCAGCGTGTGCGGCTCCTGCAGCATCGAGATAATGAAGGAGCGGTCGATCTTCAGCGCGTCGGCCGGCAGGCGCGCCAGGTAGCCCAGCGATGAATAGCCGGTGCCGAAATCGTCGATCGCAATGTTCAGCCCGAGCGCGCGCACCGCCATCAGCTTGTCGATGTTGCCATCGATGTCTTCCATCATCAGGCTTTCGGTGATCTCCAGGTCGATGCCGGGCGCCCCATCGCCCTCGCCCAGCGCGCGCTGCACCATGTCGACGAAATTGCGCCGCCGCAACTGGATCGGCGACACGTTCACCGCGATGCGCAGCGGCGGCGCCTCCAGCCCCAGCATCGAACAATAGTCGGCGGCCGCCTGGCGCAGCGCCCAGGCGCCGACCTCCAGGATCAGCCCGGTCTGCTCCATCAGCGAAATGAACTGCACCGGCGGCACCAGGCCCAGTTGCGGGCTGTTCCAGCGGATCAGCGCTTCCACCGACTCGATGCGCCGGCTCGCCAGGTGCATCTTCGGCTGGTAGTGCAGCACGAATTCGCCGCGCTCCAGCGCCTGCCGCAACTGGCTTTCCAGGTTGAGGCGACCCACCACCCGGTCGCTCATCTGCTGCCGGTAAAACACGTATTTCTCGCCGCCCGTCTTGGCGCGCTTGAGCGCCGACAGCGCATTGGCCAGCAGCCCCTCGGCGTTTTCCGCGTCGTCAGGGTACAGGGTCACGCCCATGCGCGCGGAGATCCGCAGCTCGGTGCCGCCGATGTTGAAACCCTTGCCGGCGGTGTTCTCCACCTTGCCCTCGATGTGCAGCGCCAGCGCCTCCTCCGACTCCACCTCCGGGATCACCACCGCGAACTGGTCGGCGCCGATGCGCGCATAGCGCGCCTGGTCGGCCGCGCCCTGCGGAAAGCGCCCCGCCACCTGCTGCAGCAGCAGGTCGCCGGCGGCGCGGCCCAGCGATTCGTTGATCAGCTTGAAGCGGTCGATGTCCACCACCATCACCGCCAGGCGCTGCCCGCGGACACGCGCCGTCTCGATGCGCGCCCCCACCCGCTCGAGAAACAGGGTGCGGTTGGCAAAGCCGGTGAGCGCATCGTAATAAGCCAGGTAATTGAGCCGCTCCGCCTTTTCCAGGTGGTCGATGGCGAAGGAAATGTCGCCCGCCAGTTCCTGCAGCAGCTTCATCTCTTCCTGGTCGAAAAAATGCGTGGTATCGGCATACAGGCACAGCACCCCGATGGCGCCGACGGGATCGAGCAGCGGCAATGCCACCATCGAGCGCAGGCCCTGCGCCAGCGCCTCGGCCTTCAGCGCCAGCGAACTGAATTCGATATTGTTGATGATCACCGGCTTGCCCCCGGCGATCGCCCGCCCCGCCAGGGAAAGTCCGCCCGGCGCGTCCTCCGTCAGCCCGAGCGGAATCAACTCCATATAGCCCTGGGTGGTGTCCTGGGCGGCTGCCACTTCGAGCTGCATGCTGCGGCGGTCGACCATGCCCAGCCAGGCCAGCGAAAAGCGCCCGTCGTCAACGGCGATGCGGCAGGCCTCGCGAAACAGCTCGCCGCGGTCGCCGGCGCGCACGATCAGCGAATTGATGCCGCTGAGTACCTTGTAGATGCGGTTCAGGCGCGCGATATGGCGCTGCTGCGTGCGCCGCTCCATATACTGGCCGACCTGCCCGCCGATCACCCGCATCGCGCGCATCAGGCGCGCATCCGGCGCCTGCGTCACGCCGCTGAACACCATTACGCCGACCATCGCGCCGCCCGCGCTGGCCGGCACCGCGTAGCCCACATGCAGGTTGGCCGCGCAGGCAGCGTCGCGCCGCCCGCCTTCCGGCTCGTCGCCGGCTTGCGCCATCCACAGCGATTCACCTGATTGCCACACCGCGCCCACCAAGCCTTCGCCGCGCGAAAACGACAGGCCGCGCGAAGCGAACTCGATCTGCCCGGTTTCCGGCGAATCCTTGCCCCAGAGCAGGTCGTAGCGCATCAGCCCGGCCGACTCGTCCAGGCAGAAATAGCGCCCCATCTCCCATCCTTCGCACTTGCAGATCGCGCAGAGAATGGCCTTGAGCACCGCCGCGTTTTCGGTCGCATCGGCCAGGCAGGTGGCCACGCCGTGCTCGAGCTGGAGAATCTGCGCCTCGCGCTTGTCCGCAGTCACGTCTTCGAAGACCACGATGTCGTCGAGCGACTGGCCGTCGCGCGCGGGCATCAGCGTGACCGTCATGCGCATCCAGACGACCCGGCCGTCCTTGTGCATGAAGCGCTTTTCGAAGGTGTAAGTGTCGATCTGCCCCGAGCGCAAATCGCGGCGAAAGCTGCCGGTGGCGTCCATGTCGGCGCGATGCGACAGCCTTCCCAGGCTCATGCCGGCCATTTCCACCGACTCGTAACCCAGCATGTCGGCCAGGCGCTGGTTGACTTCGATGATCCGGCCAGCGGCGTCCACGTGGGCGATGCCGACGGCGGCCTGCGCGAAGGCCGCCTGAAATCGCTCATCCGCCGCGCGCACGCCCGCCTGCGCGCGCCGGGCGGCCACGCGCTCGACCGCGCCATCGACGGCGCGCAGCACCGCCGCGTGCAAGCGGTTCAGGTTGTCGTTCAATACGTAGTCGGCGGCGCCGGCCTGCAAGGCCTGCAGCGCCTGCCCTTCGGCGGCAGCCATCGCCAGGAAAATCACCGGCGTGTCGACGGCGTGCTCGCGCGCCAGGGTCAGCACGCTCAAGGCGCCCAGGCCGCGGAAGGGCAGTTCCGCCAGGATCACGTCCGGGCGCAACAGCGTCATCTCGCGGACGAAATCATCGGCGGTGCGCACGCTGCGGGCCGCGCAGGCCAGGCCGCCGTGCTTTAGCGCGCACAGGGCCATGGCGGCATTTGCCGGTTTGTCGGCAACGAACAATACTTGCAGGGGCGCCGCCATGGAGTCTTTCGCCAGCTGAATGGGCCGGGCGAAGACTGCGACCCGGGAGGATTCTCCTGTTCGACTCAACCTCGGCGTATTCGTTCGCCGATATTTTCGGCGGTGGCCGGCACAGCCTACGGCAATGAACACTCCCTGGCTGTGCGCTGGCGCACTCAGCGCGCCAGACAAAATGCCATCAGCATTGATCCCACCCGCGCACCTGCGGCCCAGCAGGCCGCGACCGGCCCCGCCTTCAGGCGGCCGGCGCGTACAGCAGTGAAGCCGGCGTCGTCAGCAATCCGCCGGTTTCGAGCAGGGTCTTCAACCCGGAAAGAATCATCGGCCAGCCGCCATACAGTTCCGGGTTCGCCCCGTCGCGCAACTGGTCGTGCGTGACGATCAGCTTGCAGGAGTCGTTGCCGACCTTTTCAATCTCCCAGGTGACGCGCGACGTGCCTTCGGCCTTGACGCTGTCGCTCCACAGGGCGCGGAAGCTTTGCACCAGCTTTTTCGGCGGATCGACTTCCAGGTTTTCGCCTTCCAGCAGCGGCGTGGGCATGGCTGGGGTGACGCCCTGGTAGGCCGAGCCCTTTTTCCAGTCGCTTTCCACCGCGACGCCGAAGTTGTACTTGGCGCGCAGGGTCTTGTCGGTGATGGCCTGCTACAGCAGTTCCGGGGTGGTCTTGATGTAGATCTCGTAGATTTTTTCCATGGTGCGGTTCTCCAGTTGGTGTTTGAGGTCGCTCATCAGGGCGACCATGGGTTCGGCGAATTTGCTGACCCAGCGGTCGTGGACCAGGCGGATCGGCACGGCGTTGAGAAAGTGCAGCTTTTCGCGCCCGCGCCGGCGGGTCACGATCATGCCGGCGTCTTCCAGCACCTTGAGGTGCTTCATCACGCCAAACCGCGTCATCGTCAGCCGGGCCTCGAGGGCGCTCAGGGTCTGTCCGTCTTCCCTAAAGAGTTCATCGAGCAGGCTGCGGCGCGTCGGGTCGGCTAAGGCTTTGAAGACGTCGTCCATGGCTTAACAATACGTTACTATTTAGTCACATGTCAATAGTGTGTTCGGAAAGTGCTCAACGCCCGCGCCAAATAAAATCGATTATTTACTTGGATTATTTAAATAACATGTTGATTAAATTAAATAATATTGAATTATAACAACTAAAGACGGTTGATTTGCATGCCCCTGTGCGCCTAGGCGCGCGGAGCGCGTATATTAGGTAACAGCCTGAAAAAACCAGGCCGGATCGACCATGCCTGCACCCACCGCTTCTCCCCGCCGCCCTTCCGCTCCGCGCCGGAATCAGGCTGTTGCGGCCCGCGGCGACCACAAATGTGTTGGGTGTGATGCGGCCTGCGAGGTGCGGATTTTTGGAAAAAGCACCGTGATTTACCGTTGTTTTGGTTCGGGCGACCACCCTTATGGTCAGCGCAGCCCGCGATTTTTTGTAAAAAGCACCGCGATTTACCGTTGTTTTGGCCCAGGCGACCACGTTGGTGGTCGACACGGCCCGCGATTTTCCGAAAAAAGCTCAGCTCCCCCAAGGGACTTCTTTCAGGGCGTTTTCTCATGTTGGCGGCCTCGCCGGGCTTGCCCGATCCACGCCGGGTAGAATTCCCGCATCCTTGTTGCGCTTAAGGCCGATCATGAATGCCCCGACCGAAACCTCCCTGATCGCCCGCCTCGAAGCCGGCGCCGCCGCCCTCGAACCCAAGGTGCTGGCCTGGCGCCGCGACTTTCACGCCCATCCCGAGTTGGGCAACCGCGAGGTGCGTACCTCGAAAATCGTCGCCGACCATTTGCGCAGCCTGGGGCTGGACGAGGTTCGGGTCGCCGTGGCCCATACCGGCGTGGTGGCGACGCTCAAAGGCGGCAAGCCCGGCCCCTGCGTGGCGCTGCGCGCCGACATGGATGCCCTGCCGGTGACCGAAATGGCCGACGTGCCGTTCGCCTCCAAGGTGCGTACCGAGTGGATGGGCCAGGAAGTCGGCGCCATGCACGCCTGCGGCCACGACTGCCACACCGCCATATTGATGGGCGTGGCCGAACTGCTGGCCGGCCTGCGCGAGCAGATTTGCGGCACGGTGAAATTCATTTTCCAGCCGGCCGAGGAAGGCCTGCCCGAGGGTGAAAACGGCGGCGCCAAGATGATGATCGAGGAGCACGCCCTGGCCAACCCGAAGGCGGACGTGATTTTCGGCCTGCATGTGATCTCCCACCTCAACGCCGGCACCATCGGCTACCGCCCCGGCGCGATGATGGCTTCGACCGACAACTTTTCCATCACGGTCAAGGGCCGCCAGACCCACGGTGCCATGCCCTGGCTGGGGGTCGACCCCATCGTCGCTTCCGCCCAGATCATCCTCGGCATGCAGACCTTGGTGTCGCGGCAGATGGACGTAATGGAAAACCCGGCGGTGGTCACCATAGGCGCGATCCACGGCGGGGTGCGCGAAAACATCATTCCCGATGAAGTGGTGATGCGCGGCACCTACCGCACCTTCGACGAAGGCCAGCGCGAAGACTTGCGCCAGCGCATCGCCGACACGGCAACCAACATCGCCTGCGCCTGCCGCGCCACCGCCGACGTGCACATGGTCAAGGGCTACCCGGTGACGGTGAACGACCCCAAGCTGACGCTATGGAGCCTGCCGACGCTCACCCGCGTCGCCGGTGAACAAGGCGTCGCCCACATTCCGAGAACCGGCGGCGGCGAGGACTTCTCGTACTTCCAGAAAGAGATTCCCGGCGCGTTTTACTTTATCGGCATCACCCCAAAAGGGCAGGACGCCCACCAGGCGCCGTCGAACCACTCGCCGTATTTTTATGTGGATGAGAGCGGGCTGCTGCTGGGGGTGCGGCTCTTGGCGCACCTGGTGGTGGATTACCAGGCGAAGCCGGCGTATTGAGGATCAGAGCAACTTAGTACGTCTCCTCCCCTTCAAGGGGAGGGACAGGGTGGGGATGGGGTAAAGCAAAAATAGACGACATGAAAGGCCAAACCAGCAAATCCACCCGTCGCGTTTCGGTAAAGCTACGTCACACCATGACCGACGCTGAAAACAAGCTCTGGTGGCATCTGCAAGGTGAAAGACTAGGCGTGAAGTTCCGCCGCCAACATCCCTACCGCAAGTTCGTTTTGGACTTCGTTTGCCTGGAACGCAGCCTGGTCATCGAGGTGGACGGCGGGCAACACGCGCAGCAGCAAAAGATGGACAACGCCCGAACGGCATTACTTGAACAGGCGGGATTTCGCGTGCTGCGGTTCTGGAACAACGAGGTGTTGAATCAGCTGGACGATGTGCTGGAGGAGATTTGCAGGGTGTTGGCGGAGAGGGAGGGAAGCGGTATTGGTGGTTGAATGGGGCTTCACCCCATCCCTATCCTGTCCCTCCCCTTGAAGGGGAGGAGACGTACTAAGCAGCGGCTGAGAAACTGAGCCTACTTCCCCCTCGCCAACTCCACCCCCTGATTGGCCAGCGCATCCGCCCGCTCGTTCCCCGGGTCGCCCGCATGCCCCTTCACCCAGCGCCAATCCACCTTGTGGCGCTTGGCGGCTTCTTCCAGGGCTTTCCACAGATCTTCGTTTTTCACCGGCTTTTTGTCGGCGGTTTTCCAGCCCTTGAGTTTCCAGGAGTGGATCCAGGTGGTGATGCCCTGGCGGACGTAGTTGGAGTCGGTATAGAGCACCACGTCGCAGGCGCGCTTGAGAGCATTGAGCGCCTCGATCACGGCCATCAGTTCCATGCGGTTGTTGGTGGTGTGGGCTTCGCCGCCGCAGAGTTCTTTTTCGTTGTCGCCGCTTTTGAGGTATACGCCCCAGCCGCCGGGGCCGGGATTGCCTTTGCAGGCGCCGTCGGTGTAGATGACAACCGGGCCGGCGGTGGTGCTGTCGCTCATTCGTTGGTGCTTTTCTTTTGGGGGTTGCTGTGGACGTATTGGGGGGCGAGGGTAATGTTGCGCTCTGTGCGGTTGGCGCCGTTGGTGCTGGCCGCCAGCGCCTCGGCCTTGCGCGCCTTGCGCCAGGAGGGGGTGATGATGCGCATGCCGGGCACGCGCTTGGTCGCCTGCATCATGTAGACGGCGCCGGCCACCGGCCACCAGCGGTCGCCGGCGTGTTCGAGGAAGCCGAAGCGGCTCAGCCACTTTTCGGAGATATAGGGCGGGCGGTAGCGGCCGAAGCGGCCGCCGCGCATTTCGAAGTTGAGCAGCTTGAGCCAGTCCTTCATGCGCAGCACGCTGACGAACTCTCCGCTCCAGGGCACGCTCTGCGAAGGGGTGAACATCTTTTTTACTCCCCACAGGCTGACCGGGTTGAAGCAGAGGATGATCACCTGGCCCTCGGGGCGCAGCACGCGCTCGACTTCGCGCAGGATCTGATGCGGCTCGCTGGAAAATTCGAGCAGGTGCGGCAGCACCACCAGGTCCAGAGACTCGGAATCAAACGGCAGTTCATGGGCGTCGGCATAGACGCTGGGGCGGCCGACCAGGCTGGCGGTAAGCCGGCTGGTGATGCGGTTGGCGCGCAAGAAGTCGATGCCCGGCATGCCGATCTGCACGGCGTAGTAGCCGAAGATGTCGGCGACGGCCTGGTCCAGGCGCGCCATTTCCCACTCCAGGATGTAGGCGCCCTGGGGGGTGGCAAACCAGTCTTCCAGCATCTGGCGCGGGCTGAAGGGGTCCACGTTGGGACTAGACCCTGGACTAGACCCGGTATTAGACCCGGTATTAGACCCGGTATTAGACCCGCGGCCAGGTTCGGGACCAGGCCCGCTGCCGGATGTTTGCCCAACGGGCGGCGGCGACTCCGGCTGGCCGGCGTCGGCGTCGTCCCGGGCGGGCTGGATTTCGGCGATCGGCTCGCCGGCTGCGCCCTGCCCGCCCATCTGCGCCAGGGGCGCGCCGGGAAAACCAATCCCCCCGTTCAGGGTACCGAAACGCGGCCTACCGGCGCGCCGCGCCAGGGTGCTGATGGCAAGATCGGCAGCGGCGTTGGCAGCGCCGGCATCCGGCGCGCAAGGCCGGCCGGCGCCGGGCGCGTGCAGGCCGCCGGCCTGCGTCGGCGTCACGCCGGCCGGCTTTGGAGTATCTTTGACGTTTTGCTCGGTCATTCCATCATGATTCAGGTCGTTCCCATCCCCGCGTTCCAGGACAACTACCTCTGGCTGATCCACAACGACCGGCAGGCCACGGTGGTCGATCCGGGCGACGCCGCCCCGGTTATCGATTATCTCACGCAGCATGGGCTGGAACTGGCGTCCATCCTGGTGACCCACCACCACGGCGACCACATCGGCGGCCTGCCGGTGCTGACGCAAAAATACCCCGGCATCCCGGTGTTCGGCCCGGCGGGCGAAAAAATCGAGCAATTGACCCAGCGCCTGAAACAGGGCGACCGCATCACCCTGCCCCACCTCGGCCTGTCTTTCGAGGTGCTGGACATTCCCGGCCATACCGCCGGCCACATCGCCTACCTGGGCGACGGCCGCCTGTTCTGCGGCGACACCCTGTTCGCCGGCGGCTGCGGCCGGGTGTTCGAAGGCACCATGCCGCAGATGCGCGCCTCGCTGGCCAAGCTCAAAAGCCTGCCCGGCGAGACTCTGGTATTCTGCGCCCACGAATACACCTTGGCCAATTTGAAATTCGCCCGCGCGGTGGAGCCGGACAATCCGCTGCTCGCCGAGCGCGAAGTGCAGGATAAGGCAAGCCGCGCCGCCAGCCGCCCGACCGTACCGTCGCGCATTTCGCTGGAGCGCGATACCAATCCGTTTTTACGCTGGGACGCGCCGCAAGTCGTCGCCGCCGCCAAAAAGCGGCTGGGACATGCCGGGGCTAGCCCGGACGAGGTTTTTACAGCGATCCGTGAGTGGAAGAATTCCTTTTGAGAATCAACCGCTTGCGAAAATAAACTGCTTGACCACGTGAAGCGTGGTCATATAGTATTCATATCAATATCAAAGTCAGGGAGGGGAGCCCATGCACGGTTCATCCGGCGCGTTCAAGCTTCTTGTCTGTGTAATTTGTCCCCTGGCCCTGGCAGCGTGTGCCGGCAGCCAAACCGCAGCATCCGATAAAACCGCAGCCCTGCCGACGACGGCGCCCCAGCCGCTGGTGGCGGTCGAAGTGCAGCAGGCGGAAGTCGAGAATGTCGACCTCACCGCCCAGGCGCAAATCGACCTCTGGCAGCGCATCCGCGAAGGTTTCGCGATTCCCGACCTCAATACCGCCAGCGCGCAGGAGCGCACCGCGTGGTATGGCGCCCGCCCCGAGTACATGCGGCGCAGCCTGGAGCGCGCCCGCCCCTTCTTATATGTAATCGTCGAAGAAATCGAAAAGCGCGGCATGCCCACCGAACTGGCGCTGCTGCCGCTGGTGGAGTCGGCCTACAACCCGCAGGCGGTGTCGCCTGCCCAGGCTGCCGGCATGTGGCAGTTCATCCCCGCCACCGGCAAGCGCTACAACCTGAAGCAGGACTGGTGGCGCGACGACCGGCGCGACGTCATCGCCTCCACCGGCGCGGCACTGGACTATCTGCAGGCCCTGTACACCCAGTTCGGCGACTGGCAACTGGCTTTGGCCGCCTACAACTGGGGCGAAGGCGCGGTACAGCGCGCGGTGGACCGTGCCAAGGCCAAGGGCGAGCCGACCGACTACGCCAGCCTGACCGCCAAAATGCCGGCCGAGACCGCCGGCTATGTGCCGAAACTGCAGGCGATCAAGAACCTGGTGATGAACCCGGCGCAGTTCGCCCTGATCCTGCCCACCATGTCGAACCAGCCCTACCTAGCCACCGTCACCCGCAGCCGCGACATCGACGTCAAGGTGGCCGCGCAACTGGCGGAAATGCCGCTGGAAGAATTCGTCGCCCTCAACCCCTCGCATAACCGTCCGGTGATCCCCGGCGCCAACAACCCGGTGATCGTGCTGCCGGCCGACAAGGTCGAGACCTTCAAGCAAAACCTGGAAGCGCGCGAAAAGCCGCTTTCCAGCTGGCAGGCCTACCTGATGAAAGCGGGCGACAAGCTGGAGCAGATCGCGTCCAAGTTCGGCATCGATCTGACGGCCCTGCGCAGCGCCAACGGCATCAGCGCACGCCAGCGCGTGGGCGCCGGCCATACCCTGCTGGTGCCGCGCGCCAAGGACAGCAAGGACGTGGCCGAGGAACAATTGCCGGCCGAGATCAGCCAGCCGCCGATGGAAACCGAGGGGCGCGTCGTGCGAGCCACCTACGTGGTGCGCAAGGGCGACTCGCTGGCGCTGATCGCGCGCAAATACAAGGTATCGGCAGCCGACCTCAAGGACTGGAATCGCTCGCTGGGCAGCGCGGTGAAGCCGGGGCAAAAGCTGACCATCGAGACCGTGGCCCTGCACCAGGCAGCGCCGGCCAAGGGCGGCACACACAGCAGGCATGTCGTCGCCAAGGCCGCCTCAAAGAGTCACGCAGCGGCGCATTCGAAGGCAAAGCGGCCGGCGGTGCGGGTCGCACACCGCTAGACACCGCAGGCGCTGTCAAGGAACTGCCAGGCGTTGCCTGGCGCCGCGAGGCAGCAGCGGGCAAACCCGGCAACTTGCAGGCTAGCCGCGCAACTGCGCGCGCAATTGCTCCCACACCTGGGGATGCTCGGCAAACGGGTCGGGCGGATTGGCGTGGGTCATGATCGCCTCCATCCGCGCCCGCACATTGCCCAGCGCATGCGGGTGCGAGTAAACGTAGAAGCGGTCCGCCGCGACCGCATCAAAGGCGTTTTGCGCCATCTGCGCCGCCGTCACCTTGCCTGAGTTCACCGCCTTGTCGGACATTGCCTGCGCCACCAGTTGCGAGCGCGTCGGCGCGCCCTCCTCGGCCAGTTGCGCCGGACGGTTGCGCTGCGAGCTGTTGATGCCGGTGGGCACAAAATAAGGGCAAAGCACCGAGCACGATACCTGCTCGCTCACCAGGTGCAGGTCCTGGTACAGCGTTTCGGTCAGCGCCACCACCGCGTGCTTGGAGACGTTGTAGAGGCCCATGTTGGGCGGCGTCAGCAGGCCGGCCATCGATGCTGTGTTGACGATGTGGCCTTCGTAGGCCGGGTCGGCCTTGGCGGCTTCGAGCATCAGCGGCGCGAAGGCGCGCACGCCGTGGATCACGCCCCACAGGTTGACGCCCAGCACCCATTCCCAGTCGCGTACGCCGTGCTCCCACAGCAGGCCGCCGTGGAACACGCCGGCGTTGTTGAACACCAGGTGGGGCGCGCCGAAGCGCTCCACGGTGGCGGCGGCCAGCGCATCGACCGCATCAGCCTTCGAAACATCGGTGCGCACGGCCAGCACCTCGGCGCCGACGCCGCGCAACTCGTCGGCCACGGCATCCAGCGCGCCCTGCTCGATATCCGCCAGCACCAGCTTCATTTTCAGGCGCGCGGCTATGCGCCCGAACTCGCGGCCGAAGCCGCTGGCCGCGCCGGTGATCACCGCTGTTTTGCCTTCGAAGGTTTTCAACGCATGCTCCCCGGTATCAGCAGTACTCAACCATCCTCAAGCCAGTTTAACCAGTTGCTTGCCGAAATTCTCGCCCTTGAGCAGGCCGATGAAGGCCTGCGGCGCGCTGGCTATTCCCTGCGCCACGCTCTCGCGGTACTTGAGCCGGCCGTCCGCCACCAGCCCGATCAGCTCGGCCAGCGCCTCCGGCCACTCGTTGAGATGGTCGGAGACAATGAAGCCCTGCACCCGCAGGCGGTTGGTCAGAATGGAGCGCAGGTTGGTCAGCGCCGAGGGCGCGCCGTTGTAGCCGGAGATGGTGCCGCACAGCGCGACACGCCCGAAGGCATTCATGCGCGGCAGGATGGCGTCGAAAATCGGCCCGCCGACGTTCTCGAACACGCCATCGATGCCCTTGGGCGCGGCCTCTGCCAATGCCGCGCCGATCTCGCCCGCCTTGTAGTCGATGCAGGCGTCGAAGCCCAGCTCGTCGCGCACATAGGCGCACTTGGCGGCGCCGCCGGCGATACCGACCACCCGCACGCCCTTGGCCTTCGCCAGCTGCCCCACCACCGAACCCACCGCGCCGGAAGCCGCCGTCACCACCAGGGTCTCGCCCGCCTTCGGCTCGATGATCTTGTTGACGCCATGCCAGGCCGTGACGCCGGGCATGCCGACGCAGCCGAGATAGGCGGACAGCGGGATCCTGTCCGTCACCTTGCGCAAGGGCGCGCCGTATTGCCCGCTGCCGTCGGAGACGCCGTATTCCTGCCAGCCGAGAGCGCCCACCACCAGGTCGCCCTTGGCGTACTTCGGGTTGTTCGACTCCGCCACCACACCGGCAGTGCCGCCGGTCATCACCGCGTTCAGCGGCTGCACCGCGGCGTAGGACTTGGCCTCGTCCATGCGCCCGCGCATATAAGGGTCGAGCGAGAGCCAGAGGTTTTGCACCAGCACCTGGCCTTCGCCGGGCACCGGCATGTCGGCCTCGACCAGGGCGAAGCAATCGGGCGTGACCACGCCTTGCGGGCGCTTGACCAGATGGATCTGCCGGTTTTTCATGCGTCCCCCACGGGCTGCTTGCCCTGGTTCATCAGGTTCTTGAACTTGAAGGTGCCCATCGAGCGCGCCACCAGCGAGTCGTCGGATGCATTGCGGATCTCACCTTCGCAGCGCCACAGCGTCGCCGAGCGCGCGATCACCTTTCCGATGGCGATCTGCTTGCCTTTGCCGGGCGAGATGAAGCTGCTCGACATGTCGACCGTCACGCCGGAGAGATTGGCCGGGTCGTAGGCGCGCCCGGCAATCGCCATGCAGACGTCGAGCAGGGTCATGATCACCCCTCCGTGCACAGCGCCCCAGGAGTTGTAGTGCTCCGGGCGCGGGTCCAGCGAAAGCACGGCGTGGCCCGGCTCCATGCTGTCGACCTGCACGCCCAGGTGGGTGAGGAACGGAACGCGCAGCAGCACGTCGGCTTTGTTCATCGGTGTGGTGTTGCTCAAGTTACTGTCCTTGAATGGAGGGAAATGAAATCAGACCACGATGGCGCCGCCGTCCACCGCCAGGCACTGCCCGGTGATGTGGCCGCCGGCATCCGACGCAAATAGCAGCGCCGCACCCTTCAGGTCTTCCTCGCCGCCGAGCTTGTGCAGCGGCGTGTTCTCGATGAAGAACTGTTCGTGGTTGGCCAGGGTGGCGCGGGTCATCTTCGAGGGAAAAAAGCCTGGACAGATGGCGTTGACGGTGATGTTGTACTTGCCCCATTCGGCGGCCAGCGCGCGGGTGAAGTTCACCACCCCGCCCTTGGTGGTGTTGTAGGCGAGCGTGCCTTCCATCTGCAGCGGGTTGGCGCCGAGACCGGCGACCGAGGCGATGTTGACGATGCGCCCTTTTTTGCGCGGAATCATCGAAGCGCGACCCACCGCCTGGCACAGCAAAAAGGCGCCGGTCAGGTTGACGTTCACCAGCTTGTTCCAGGCCTCCAGCGGATGGTCTTCGGCGGGCGCGCCCCAGGTGGCGCCGGCGTTGTTGACCAGGATGTCGATCTGCCCGTGGGCCTTCATCACCGCCTCGACGGTGGGGCCAATCGACTCCGGCTTGCCGATGTCGGCCGTCACGGTCAGCACCGGATAGCCAAGCTTGTCCAGGTGAGCCTTCGCCTCTTCCAGTTCATCGGCCTTGCGCGCGGTGATCGCCAGTTTGGCGCCCATTTCGCCGAGCGCTTCGGCCATCTGCATCCCCAGCCCGCGCGAGCCGCCGGTGATCAGGGCGACGCGCCCGGTTAAGTCCAGCAGTTTCTTGATGCTCATGATCGTTCCTTCGTAAACGGTGCCCCGCGCTGCCAATCTAAAACCAGGCGTCCTGCATTTCCAGCGTGGTCGCGTCCAGCGATTGCAGCAGTTCGCACCACTGCGCCGTCTTCGGCAATTCCCAGCGAAAAAAGTAGGCCGCGGCCTGCAGCTTGCCGCGGTAAAAATCCGGCTCCTGCGTATTGTCCGCCAGTTGGCGCGCGGCGACGGTCGCCTGGCGCAGCCAGATCCACGCCATCACCACGTGGCCGAACATCTCCAGGTACAGCGAGGCATTGGCCAGGGTGCGCTCGGGGTCGCCGGCCGCATGCAGCTTTTCGGTGGTTAGCGCCATCCGCGCCGCCGCCTCCCCGAGTTGGCGCGCGAACAGCACCGTCTCGCGCCGGGCGCCAGCCTCCTTGCAGGCCATCTCGATCTCGCGGCCGAGGAGGGTCAGCGCCATGCCGCGCTGCGCCACCGCCTTGCGGCCCAAGAGATCGAGCGCCTGAATGCCGTGCGTGCCTTCGTGGATCGCGTTGAGCCGGTTGTCGCGGTAAAACTGCTCCACCGGATAATCGCGCGTATAGCCATAGCCGCCGTGCACCTGGATCGCCAGGCTGTTGGCCTCCAGGCACCATTGCGAAGGCCAGGACTTGGCCACCGGCGTAAGCAAGTCCAGCAGCAGCCCGGCCTGCTCGCGCGCCGTCTTGTCTTGCGCGGTGTCCTGCTCGTCGACCAGGCGCGCGCAAACCAGGTTCAGCGCCAGCGCCCCTTCGACGTAGGTCTTTTGCGCCAGCAACATGCGCCTGACGTCCGCGTGTTCGATGATCGCCACCTGCGGATCGGCCGGATTGCGATTCGCCGCCGGCCGGCCTTGCGGGCGGCCGCGCGCGTACTCCAGCGCGTGCAGGTAGCCGGTGTAGCCGAGCATGGTCGCGCCCAGGCCCACGCCGATGCGCGCTTCGTTCATCATGTGGCACATGTAGGCCAGGCCCTGGTGTGCCTCGCCCACGCGATACGCCACCGCCCCCGCCGCGCCGCCCGGCTTCTGCGCGCCTTCGCCGAAGTTGAGCAGCGTATTGGTGGTGCCGCGATAGCCCATCTTGTGGTTCAGCCCGGCCAGCGCGATGTCGTTGCGTTCGCCCGTGCTGCCGTCGGCGCGCAGCAGCAATTTCGGACAGATGAACAGCGAAATACCCTTGGCGCCGGCCGGCCCGCCGGGTATTTTCGCCAACACCAGGTGAACGATGTTCTCGCTCAGTTCATGCTCGCCGCCGGAAATCCACATCTTGTTGCCGAACAGTCGGTAGCTGCCGTCGCCTTGCGCTTCGGCGCGGGTGCGGATGTCGGCCAGCGAGGAACCCGCCTGCGGTTCGGACAGGCACATGGTGCCGAAAAAGCGCCCGGCCAGCATCGGCCGCGCGTAACTGTCGATCTGCTCTTTCGAGCCATGGGCCAGCAGCAGGTTGGCCGCGCCGATGGTGAGAAAGGGATAGGCGGCGGTGGCGACATTGGCCGCCTTGAAATAGGCGAAGCAGGCCTTGGCGACGGAAAGCGGCAACTGCATGCCGCCGTATTCGTAGTCATGCCCGGCGGCCATCAGGCCGGCGTCGGTGAACGCCTTGAGGGCGCTGCCGATTTCCGCAATCAGGCGGACATGCCCGTCTTCGAACATCGGTTCGTGTTCGTCACTGCGGCGGTTGTGCGGGGCGAAGAAATCGGCGGCAATGCGCCCGGAGAGATCGAGTGCGGCGTCGAAGGTGGCGCGGCTGTGGTCGGCAAAGCGTGCGCGGCTACACAGCGCGGCCGTATCGAGCAGTTCGTATAAGACAAAATCGAGGTCGCGGCGGCTGACCAGCTTGGACGTCATTGGATCATCATCGCCGCGACGCCCTATTTTTTCTCCGCGCCCTGCAGGGTCTGGGTCACCAGGAATTCGCGCGAGGTCGACACCTTGGCGCCGCAGCGGATCAGCAGGTTGATGCGCACCACCGGCTCGAACACCGCCAGATTGGTCGACAGGTTCACCGTGGCAACATTACCGCTACGCTCCAGCTTCATGGTGTAGCCCTTCAGCGGCGGCACGTCCCTGTATTTCGAGCTGGCGCTTTCGTCCAGGCGGATGCAGGCGAAGCTGACGTCTTCACCTGCCGCCAGCATTACCGGTATGCTGGCCCTGAAGTTGTCGCCCAGGCCCGACTTGACCTGGATATCGCCCACGGTCAAGGCCTGGGCGCCTCCGGCCAGCAGCGCCGCGGCAAAACCCGCCGCACCCATCGCACATCGAATCATTTTGCTCATGGTTTTCTCCCTGAAGAACAGTTCGCGCGTAAAAGCCACCCCGGACTGCCGCGACCGTTGCGCAAGTTTACCGCGATCCGCCCTTCCGGGGGAAAACCGCCCCCGGGAGCAGCCTCAAGCCACCTCGAACAGGCCGGCCGCCCCCATGCCGCCGCCGATGCACATGGTCACCACCACGTACTTGACATCGCGGCGCTTGCCCTCGATCAACGCATGGCCGACCAGGCGGGCGCCGGTGACGCCGTAGGGGTGGCCCACCGCGATCGAGCCGCCGTTCACATTCAGGCGCTCGTCGGGAATGCCCAGCTTGTCGCGGCAGTAGATCACCTGCACCGCAAAGGCCTCGTTCAGCTCCCACAGGCCGATGTCGTCGACTTTCAGGCCGGCCTGCTTGAGCAGCTTCGGAATGGCGAAAACCGGGCCGATGCCCATTTCGTCCGGCTCGCAGCCGGCGACCACGAAGCCGCGGTAGATACCCAGCGGCTTCAAGCCGCGCTGTTCGGCCAGTTTGGCGCTCATCACCACGGCCGCGGAAGAGCCGTCGGAAAACTGGCTGGCGTTACCGGCGGCGATCACCCCCCCCTCGATGGCCGGCTTGATTTTCGCCACGCCTTCGTAAGTGGTATCGGCGCGGATGCCCTCGTCCTGGCTGGCGGTGATTTGCTCCACCCAGGAATTGCCGGTTTCCTTGTCGGCCATCTGCTTTTGCACGGTGATGGGCACGATCTCTTCGGTGAAGCGGCCTTCGGCGCGGCCCTTGGCGGCGCGCTGCTGGCTGAGCACGCCATATTGGTCCTGCACCTCGCGCGCGATGTTGTAGCGCTTGGCGACAGTCTCGGCGGTGCGCAGCATCGGCCAATAGATCTCGGGCTTGTGTTCGCTCAGCCAGGGGTCGAAAGAGTTCTTCACCTCGTTTTGCACCAGCGAGATCGACTCGACCCCGCCCGCCACCATGATGCCGGCCTCGCCGGCCATCACGCGTTGCGCCGCCAGGGCGATGGTCTGCAGGCCGGAGGAGCAAAAGCGGTTCACCGTCATGCCTGACACGCTCACCGGGCAGCCGGCGCGCAGCGCGATCTGGCGCGCGATGTTCTGGCCGGTGGCGCCCTCCGGGTAGGCGCAGCCCATCAGCACGTCGTAGACCTCGCCCGGCTCGACCCCGGCACGCGCCATCGCGTGCTGCACGGCGTGCGCGCCCAGAGTGGCGCCCTGGGTCATGTTGAAATAGCCGCGCCAGGATTTACCCAATGGCGTGCGCGCGGTGGATACGATAACGGCGTCGGTCATGATATCTGCTCCTCGGGTGTTTTTGTCGGCGCGTTGCGCCCTAGTTGAATTTCTTGCCTTCAGCGGCCAGTTGCGCCAGCAGCGGCGCCGGCTTCCAGAAGGCCGGGTCGCCCTGTTTGCTCGCCGCGTATTTTTGCATCGCCGCCACCACCTCGGGCAGGCCCACCGTGTCCGCATAGAACATCGGGCCGCCGCGATAAGTGGGAAAGCCGTAGCCGGTCATGTAGACCATGTCGATGTCGACCGCGCGCATGGCAATGCCCTCTTCGAGAATGCGTGCGCCTTCGTTGACCAGTGCGTAGATGCAGCGCTCGACGATTTCCTCGTCGCCGATGGCGCGGCGCGCAACGCCGGCCTCTTCCGAACAGCCGAGGATGATGTCTTCGACCAGCGGGTCGGGGTGCGCGGTGCGGTCGCCGGCCCCGTACCTGTAAAAGCCGGCGCCGGTCTTTTGCCCGAAGCGGCCGAGTTCGCAGATCAGGTCGGGGATTTTCGAATACGTCATCTCCGGCTGCTCGATGTAGCGCCGCTTGCGGATGTGCCAGCCGATGTCGTTGCCCGCCAGGTCCATCATGCGGAAAGGCCCCATCGCCAGGCCCCAGTTTTCCAGCGCGCGATCGACCTGCTGCGGCAGCGCGCCCTCCTCGAGCAGGAAATACGCCTGGCGCAAATACTGCTCGACCATGCGGTTGCCGATGAAGCCGTCACACACGCCCGCGACCACGCCTACCTTCTTGATGGTCTTGGCGAGTTTCATGGTGGTGGCCAGCACATCCTTGGCCGTCGCCTTGCCGCGCACGATTTCCAGCAGGCGCATGACATTGGCCGGCGAGAAGAAGTGGGTGCCGATGACGTCCGCCGGCCGCGTGGTGGCGGCGGCGATCTGGTCCAGGTCCAAGGTCGAGGTGTTGGAGGCCAGGATGGCGCCGGGCTTCATCACTTCGTCGAGTTGCCTGAACACCGCCTGCTTGACCGCGGCTTCCTCGAATACCGCCTCGATCACGATGTCGGCCTGCGCGATATCCGCGTAGTTGAGCGTGGATGTGATCAGCGCCATGCGCTTTTCCACTTCGGCCATGCTGATGCGGCCTTTTTTCGCCGAGCCTTCGTAGTTCTTGCGCACCGTGGCGAGGCCACGGTCCAGCGCTTCCTGTTTGGTCTCAAGCACCGTGACCGGGATGCCGGCATTGGCGAAGTTCATCGCGATGCCGCCGCCCATGGTGCCGGCGCCGACCACCGCCGCGCTTTTGATCTCGCGCAGGGGCGTGTCGGACGGCACATCGGGAATTTTGGCGACGGCACGCTCGCCGAAAAAGTAGTGGCGCATCGCCTTGGATTCGCTGGTCTGCACCAATTCGTTGAAGCGCGCGCGCTCGAACTTCAGGCCCTCGTCGAACGGCAAATTGACCGCCGCTTCCACCGCCGCCACGCACTTGGGCGGCGAGGGAAAGCCGCGCGACTCCTTCGCCACTTTGGCGCGTGCCGCCTCGAAAAACGCAGCTGCATTGTCCAGCTTGACGCTCAGGTCGCGCGCGCGTTTATAGGGTTCGCCTTTGGCCGCCACTTTTTCCGCAAATGTGCAGGCCGCTTCCACCAGGTCACCGATCGCGATCTCGTCGAACAGCGTGCCGGGCGCGAACTTTTCCGACTTCACCGGGTTGCCGGAGACGATCATCTCCAGCGCCGCTTCCGCGCCGATCAGGCGCGGCAGGCGCTGGGTGCCGCCGGCGCCGGGCAGGATGCCCAGCTTGACCTCGGGCAGCGCGATTTGCGCGCCGGGCGCGGCAACGCGATAGTGGCAGCCGAGCGAAAGCTCCAGGCCGCCGCCCATCGCTACGCCGTGCACCGCCGCGACGATCGGCTTGGCGCTTTGCTCCAGCGCGGCGATGAGTTCGCCCAACGCCGGTGAGGCGATCGCCGCCGGGGTGTTGAATTCCTTGATCTCGGCGCCGCTGGAAAATACCTTGCCGCCGCCGGTGATCAGGATGGCGGCGATGGCTGGGTCCGCATTCGCTGCTTCCACCGCCGCCTTCACCATGCCGCGATTGGCATGCGACATGGTGTTCATCGGCGGGTTGTTCATGCTGATCACGGCGACCTTGCCGCGCACACTGTACTGACTCATCTCTGTTCTCTCCTGACTGCCTTCCTGCTTCCAGCCTCACGACGCGTATGGTGCCTCGCCGGCAGAGATGCTAAGTCCTGGCACGAACTTGCCGCTACTCGGATTCGCTTATGCAGCCCGTCGTTCCGGCGCTGTGACGCATGCCGTAGCATATGCGCATTGCAATCAAAGCACAGTACACGGAGGAGATGGCATGAAAGCATGGGTCGTCAGGCAGTGGTGCGAGCCGGAGGAAATGATTTTCGAGGAACTGCCGACGCCGCAGCCGGGCGCCGGCGAAGTGCTGGTGAAGGTGGAGGCGGCGGCGCTGAACTTTCTCGATACCTTGATGGTGCGCGGCCGTTACCAGGTGAAGCCGCCCTTCCCTTTCACTCCGGGGGTGGAAGTCGCCGGGACCATCGAGGCCGTCGGACCCGACTCCCGCTTCAAGCCGGGAATGCGCGTGTGCGGCAACACCGGCGTCGGCGGCTACGCGACGCACGCGATCATGCGCGACGCCTCGGTGGCGCCGATTCCGGACAACCTCGACTTTGCCGAAGGCTCGGCGCTGCCGATCGTCTACCCGACGGCGCATGCCTGCTTGCGCGGCGCCGGGCGCCTGCAGCCGGGCGAAACCGTGCTGGTGCATGCCGGCGCCGGCGGCGTCGGCCTGGCGGCGATCCAGCTGGCGAAGGTATGGGGCGCGGGCAAAATCATCGCCACTGCCGGCAGTCCGGAAAAGCTGGCGGTGTGCAAGGCGCACGGCGCCGACGAGGCCTACGACTACAACAGCGACGCCTGGATCGAGCAGTTGAAGGCGGCCACCGGCGGCAACGGTGCCGACATCATCATCGACATGGTGGGCGGGCGGATCGCCGAGGGCTCGCTGCGGGTGCTGGCCTGGCGCGGGCGCCTGATCGTGGTCGGCTTCGCCGGCGGCACCATTCCCAACCTGGCGGCGAACCGGCTGCTGCTCAAATCGGCGTCGGCCATCGGCGTGTTCTGGGGCGAGACCGCCAAGCGCGAGCCCGAGACCGCGCGGGCGGTATTCGACGACTTGTTCGGATTGCTGGCGCAAGGGCGGATCAAGCCGGTGATTTCGCACCGTTACAAATTGTCCGAAGCGCCGCAAGCGATGCGTGACCTGGCCAATCGCCAGACCCACGGCAAGGTGGTTCTGGTCCCCGATTGATGCCTTTAGCCGTCCGGTTGACGGCTTTTGCCGCTCGCGCGAGGCCGCTCATAACCGAGGCCCGCCCGCTTGTCAACTAGCCCGAATGGGCGATTGACCCCCCTTCCTCTCGGCCTATAATGGTCTGGACCGTGTGGGGATAAGTCGGCTTGCGCCGGCTTAGGGGGTCGCCGGTTGGAGAGCCGGCGAAGAAGGCACGCTCACCTGGGCAGGGATGCGACTGCGCATTCGTGCATGACGTTTTTTGCGGGCGAGAGCGGGTAAAAGGATGGATTTTCACAACTTGGGGCTGATCGTGGTCGAGGACCACGACTTCCAGCGGCAGGTGGCGCTGTCTTTCCTCGCGCAGCTTGGTGTACGCCAGGTGATCGAGGCGGCGGACGGCCGCGAGGCGCTGGACAAGATCCGCGGTGCTCCCTGGCCGGTGGACGTGGCCTTGTGCGACCTCGACATGCCGGGCATGGATGGCGTGCAGTTCATTCGCCATCTCGCCGAAGACCAGCTGGTCACTTCGGTGATTTTGCAGTCGGGCCTGGAGACGCAGTTGATCGCTTCCGTCGAAGGGATGGCGCGCGCCCATGGCTTGACGGTGCTGGGCACGATCGAAAAACCGGTCACTGCGCAAAAACTCTACAACCTGTTGTCGCGCTACAAGCCCAGCGCGACGCCGCGCAAGGTGCAGCCGCCGGCAGTCATGCCGGAAGACATCCGCCACGGTCTGGCGGAAAACGAATTTGTTGCCTACTACCAGCCCAAGGTGGAGTTCCAGACCCTGAAGCTGGCCGGGGTTGAAGCGCTGGCGCGTTGGCGCCACAAGGAAAAGGGCCTGCTGATGCCGGCCAGCTTCATCGAGGTGGCCGAACGCAGCGACCTGATCGACGCCCTCACCATGCGCATGCTGGAAACCGCCTTTGCCCAGCACAAAGCCTGGGCCGAGCGCGGCCTGGTGACGCCGATGGCGGTGAACTTATCGCTGGCCTACCTCGGGCAGACCAACGTGGCGGACGTGATTTTCGGCCTGGCCACGCGCCTGGGGCTTTCACCCAAGATGATCACCCTGGAGGTGACCGAAAGCCTGGTCACCACCAACCTTACCTACGTGCTGGAAAACCTGGCGCGCCTGCGCATGCGCGGTTTCGGCATTTCGATCGACGACTACGGCACCGGCTTTTCATCGATGCAGCAGCTCTCGCGCATTCCCTTCACCGAGCTGAAGATCGACCAGTCCTTTGTCACCGGCGCCACCAACCGCCCGAACCTGCGGGTGATCCTCGAGTCCAGCCTGCAGCTGGCGCACAAGCTCGGCCTGCGCGCGGTGGCCGAGGGCATCGAAAAAGACGAGGAATGGGCGCTACTGAAGTCGCTCGACTGCGACGTCGCCCAGGGTTACTTCATCGCCCGGCCGATGCCGGGCGAGGCGGTGCCGGACTGGAACACTACGTGGAGCGCTCAAAAGTAAAAACCTACTTTTGAGCGTTCAAGCATGAAAAAAATCGCCGGCCTCAGTTGCAATGAGCCGGCCGATTTTTTTAGGGAACTGCGCACAAAAAAAGCTTCCCGTACGCGATGCACTGGACGGCTTTTCGTGGTTTTTGAATGCTCTTACATCGTGGCGCCGATGATCCACGGTGCAAACTCGAGGTGGCCGTAGCCCCACTCCTCGCTCTTGGACTTCGATCCAGAGGCGATTTCGAGCATGCGCTCGAAAATCTTTTGCCCAAGCTGCTGCACGTTGGCGCTGCCGTCGAGAATCTCGCCGCAGTTGATGTCCATATCGTCGGTCTGCTTGAGGTACAGCGGCGTATTGGTGGCGAGCTTCATCGACGGCGAGGGAATGCAGCCATAGGCCGAGCCGCGGCCGGTGGTAAAGCAGATGAGATTCGCGCCGCCCGCAACCTGGCCGGTGGCGGAGACCGGGTCGTAGCCGGGTGTGTCCATGTAGACGAAGCCGTGCTTGTCGACCTGTTGCGCGTACTCGTAGACATCCACCAGGTTGGTAGTGCCGCCCTTGGCCACCGCACCCAATGATTTTTCCAGGATGGTGGTGAGGCCGCCCGCCTTGTTGCCTGGCGAGGGGTTGTTGTTCATCTCGCCCTTGTTGCGCTCGCAGTAGTCCTCCCACCACTTGATGCGGGTGACGATTTTTTCGCCGACCTCACGCGATACCGCGCGGCGGGTCAGCAGGTGTTCGGCGCCGTAGATTTCCGGCGTCTCGGAAAGAATTGCGGTACCGCCATGCGCCACCAGCAGGTCCACCGCCGCGCCCAGCGCGGGGTTGGCGGTGATGCCTGAGTAGCCGTCGGAGCCGCCGCATTGCAGGCCGACGGTGATGTGGCTCGCCGGGCAAGGCTCGCGCTTGACCTGGTTGGCGAACACCAGCATCTCCTTCACCTTCTCGACGCCCCAGGCGATGCACTTGCGCGTGCCGCCGATGTCCTGGATGTTCATGGTGTGCAACTGCGTGCCTTCAGCCAGGTGTTCGGCGATCATCAGAGCGCCCATCTGGTTCGCCTCGCAGCCCAGGCCGATGATCAGCACGCCGGCGAAGTTGGGATGGCGCGCGTAGCCGGCGATGGTCCGGCGAAGCACGTCCATGCCTTCGCCGGTGGAGTCCATGCCGCAGCCGGCGGAGTGCGTCAGGCCGACGACGCCGTCTATGTTGGGGTAGTTCGCCAGTTCACCGCTGCGCGCGAAATGATCGGCCACCTGCTTGGCGACCGTGGCGGAACAATTCACGGTGGAGAGCACGCCGATGTAATTGCGGGTCGCCACGCGGCCATCGGCGCGCTTGTAGCCCATGAAGGTAGCGGGCTGGGCGACTTTCACCTGCGGCTTGATGTCGGTGCCGAAGGCGTAGTCGCGCTCGAATGCCTGCACTTCGATGTTGTGGGTATGCACGTGCGCGCCGGGGGGGATCGGCTGCGTGGCGAAGCCGATGATCTGGTTGTAGCGGCGCACCGGCTCGCCCACCGCGATGGCGCGCGTCGCCATCTTGTGGCCGGAGGGAATGCGCGAGGCGGTGGTGACGTTCTCGGCGGCGATCAGGGTGCCGGCGGCGATTTCACGCGCGGCGATCACCACGTCGTCGTTCGGATTCAAACGCAGCGTGGCGGTGCGGATGAATTGCGGGGTTACCTCGCCCATAAGAGTCTCCGTTATGTTTGAATTGCTTGCATTCTCTTGGGATTACCTGCAGCAATAGAATCAATTTTACGCCGCACTTTGTCCGGACGGCTTTGTCGTTTCGACCTGCAAATTCCTGCGCGGCTCATGTTAACCTAATGGTTACTTCGAAAAATAACGAGGAGACATCAAGTGGCAGGCACATCCGCTGGAAGACTGGCAGGCAAGACCGCCTTTGTCACCGCCGCCGGCCAGGGCATCGGCCGCGCCTGCGCGCTGGCTTTCGCCGCCGAGGGCGCGAAAGTCTGGGCCACCGACATCAACGAAAAGCTGCTCGATAGTTATGCCGGCGTGGCCAACGTCACCACGCGCAAACTCAACGCGCTCGACGACAAAGCCATTGAAGCAATTGCCAAGGAAGTGGGGACGATCAACGCCCTGTTCAACTGCACCGGCTTCGTCCACCACGGCACGGCGCTGGATTGCACCGACGACGAATGGAACTTCGCCTTCAACCTGAACGTGCGGGCGCAATGGAAAATGGCGCGCGCCTTCCTGCCCGGCATGGTCGACAACCATGCGAAGACCGGCGCCCTGGGCTCGATCATCAACATCGCCTCGGTGGCTTCGTCGATCCGCGGCCTGCCCAATCGCTTTGTCTACGGCGCCTCCAAGGCCGCGGTGATCGGCATGACCAAGTCGATCGCCGCCGACTTCGTCACCCAGGGCATCCGCTGCAACGCAGTGTGCCCCGGCACGGTGGATACCCCCTCGCTGGCCGACCGCATCAATGCCCTGCCCGACCCGGTGCAGGCGCGCCGCGATTTCATCGCGCGCCAGCCGATGGGGCGCCTGGCCACCGCCGATGAAATCGCGCCGCTGGTGGTGTATCTTGCGTCCGACGAGTCGGCGTTTTGCACCGGCAACGCGTACTCGTGCGACGGGGGAATGACGATCTGACCAATCGAAAAAAGTACAAACCTACTTTTTTCGAGTTCTAGCTTGCAAAAATCACCAGCAAAGCCGGATGATTTTTTGGCTAAACTTCTACGAAAATTCCAAACCCTAAAACTTAGAATGAAGAAAGGAAACATATGAAACTGTTGCGTTATGGCCCTTCGGGCAAAGAAAAACCGGGTCTGCTGGACGCGGACGGCAACATCCGTGACCTGTCCAAGGTTGTGTCGGACATCGGCTGGGGCGAGATTTCGCCGGCCGGGTTGAAGAAGCTGGCGAAGATCGACCCGAAGTCGCTGCCGCTGGTCAAGGGTTCGCCGCGCCTGGGCGTGCCGTATACCGGCATTTCCAAGTTCATCGCCATCGGCCTGAACTATGTGGACCATGCCAAGGAAGCGGGCATGCCGATCCCGACCGAGCCGATCCTGTTCAACAAGTGGACTACCTCCATTTGCGGCCCGAACGACGACACCATCATTCCCCTGGGCTCGACCGAGATGGACTGGGAAGTGGAAATCGCCATCGTCATCGGCACGCGCTGCAAGGAAATCAAGGAAGAAGACGCGGGAAAATATATCGCCGGCTACTGCGTGGTCAACGACGTTTCCGAGCGCCACTTCCAGCTCAAGCGCGGCAGCCAATGGGACCGTGGCAAGGGCTGCGACACCTTCGGCCCGATCGGCCCCTGGCTGGTCACCTCCGACGAAGTCGGCGACCCGCAGAACCTCGACATGTGGCTCACCGTCAACGGCGAGAGGATGCAGACGGGCAACACCAAGACCATGATCTTCGGTTGCCACAACATCGTTGCCTATTGCAGCCAGTTCATGACCCTGCACCCCGGCGACATCATCACCACCGGCACCCCGCCGGGCGTCGGCGTCGGCATGAAGCCGCCAAAGTTCCTCAAGGCCGGCGACGTGGTCGAACTGGGCATCCAGAAACTGGGCCAGCAGCGCCAGGTCGTCAAGGCACACCCGTAACAAGCACGACGCGGCGCTTCCCTCACGGGGAGCGCCGTTTTTCAAGCCGGTGAAGTTAGCGGTACCACGCATTACGTACTACCCCAAAGAGAGGCGGCCCGTCGCGGCCGACCCAAAAGGAGACAGACATGCACCGTAGAACCCTGGTCAAGACCCTGGCTGCGCTGGCGGCCACCCTCGCCTCATTTGCGTTTGGCGGCGGCGCCCACGCGGCCTGGCCCGATCGTCCCGTCACCCTGATCGTGCCCTGGGGCGCCGGCGGCGGCACCGACGGCACCGCCCGCATCATCGGCTCGCTGCTGGAAAAAGACTTGGGGCAGCCGGTCAACGTGATCAACCGCACCGGCGGCAACGGCGTGGTCGGCCACAACGCCATTTCCACCGCCGCACCCGACGGCTATACCATCGGCATGGTCACCGTCGAGCTGGTGATGATGCACTGGGCCGGCCTCACGCAAATGACCTACAAGGACTTCAATCCGATTGGCCTGGTCAACATCGACGCCTCGGGCATCACGGTCAAGGCCGACTCCCCCTACAAGAACCTCGGCGACCTGGTCTCCGCCATCAAGGCGGCGCCTGCCGGCAAGATGAAGGCCTCCGGCACCGGCCAGGGCGGCATCTGGCAACTGGCGCTGGCCGGCATGCTGAAAGACCTGAAGATGAACCCGCAAGCGGTCGGCTGGGTGCCTTCCAACGGCGCCGCCCCGGCGATGACGGATCTCGTCGCCGGCGGCGTCGACGTGGTGCCGGTCTCCCTGCCCGAAGCGCGCGCGCTGATCGACGCCGGCAAGGCACGGCCCCTGGCGATCATGTCCAAGGAACCTTCGGCGCTCTACCCCAACGTGCCGACGCTTAAATCCCTCACCGGCAGCGACTGGACCATGGGCGCCTGGCGCGGCATCGCCACGCCCAAGGGCATTCCGCCCGAGGTGCAGACCAAGCTTGCCGCCGCCCTGAAAAAAATCTATGACTCCAAGGAGTACAAGGACTTCATGGGGCAGCGCGGCTTCGGCCTGATGTATGCCGACCCCAAGGGCTTCGGCGATTTCATGGCCAAGTCGGATGCCGACATGGGCGTGATCATGAAAACCCTGGGGCTTTCCAAGTAAACGCGCCGGTGGTGTTCGCCGACGGCGCGGCCTTGCTTCGTCGTCGGCGTGAACGTGCAAGCGTAAGGTGCAATGCGCAGCAAGGCCCGGCCTCCGTTGAGAGGCCGGCCATAAAAAGAGAGACAAATCATGAAATTCAACGACGCCATCAGCGGCGCCCTGCTGCTCGCGCTGTCCATCGCCATATTGGTGGCGATCCAGTCCTTTCCGAAAATTCCCGGGCAGAACATCGGTCCCGGCGCCTTTCCCGGGCTGCTGGCGGCGCTGCTGGCGGGCTGCTCCTTCATCCTGATTTTTCGCGGCATCAAGGAACGCGCCAGCGAGCCCTGGCTGGTGTTCGGCGCATGGCTGCGCTCGATACCGCACTTGCGCAGCTTTGCGGTCACCGTCGGCTGCCTGGTGTTTTACATCGTTGCGGCCGACAAGCTGGGCTTCATCATCTGCGGCACGGTGGTTTTGTCGGCAATGATGTGGACGCTGAAGACGCGCCCGCAGATCTTCATTCCGGTCGCGCTCATCGCCACCCTGGTGATTCACACGATCTTCTACAAGGGCCTGCGCGTGCCGCTGCCCTGGGGCGTGCTGATGCCCTTCGCCTGGTGAGCACATCATGACCCCACATGTCCTGATGCAGGCCTTGGCACTGGTGTTCGACCCCTATGTGCTGCTGGTGATTTTCTGCTCGGCGATTTTCGGCTTATTCGTCGGCTGCATTCCCGGCCTCACCGCCACTATGGCCACCGCGCTGCTGGTGCCGATCACCTTCTTCATGCCGCCGGTCCCGGCGGTCGCGGCCATCGTCACCGCCACCGCGATGGCGATTTTCTCCGGCGACATTCCGGGGGCGCTCTTGCGCATCCCCGGCACGCCGGCCTCCGCCGCCTATACCGACGAAGCCTACGCGATGACCCTGAAGGGCCAGGCCGAAGTCGCGCTGGGCGCGGGCCTGGTGTTCTCCGCCATCGGCGGCCTCTTTGGCACGGCGGTGATGATCGCCTTCTCCCCTTCGCTGGCGGAGATCGCGCTGCAGTTCTCCTCCTTCGAGTATTTCTGGCTGGTGGTGCTGGGGCTCGCGGGTGCGGTATTCATCGGCAACTCAAGCGTGCTCAAGGCGTGCATCTCGCTGCTGCTGGGTTTGCTGATCGCCTGCATCGGCCTGGAAAATCCGGCCGGGCATCCGCGCTTCACCTTCGGCCTGAACGAGCTGATGAGCGGCGTGGAGCTGATCCCGATGATGGTGGGCATGTTCGCGGTTTCCGAACTGCTGCGCTTTGTCACCAACATGGACCCGCCGATGAAAATCGCCACCGACAAGATCGGCAATATCTTCGGCGGCATGTGGGGCCTGCTGGTGAAGTACAAGTGGCCGCTGGTGCGCGGCAGCGCACTGGGCACCATCATCGGCATCCAGCCCGGCTCCGGCGCCGACATGGCCTCGTGGATGAGCTATGCCATGAGCAAGAAGTTTTCCAAGGAGCCGGAGAAGTTCGGCACCGGGCATGTGGAAGGCATCGTCGAATCCGGCGCCGCCAACAACTCTTCGCTCGCCGGCGCGTGGATACCGGCGATCGTCTTCGGCATTCCCGGCGACTCCATCACGGCGATTGCCATCGGCGTGCTGTACCTGAAGAACATGAACCCGGGGCCGACGATTTTCGTCAACAACCCACAGAACATCTACGCCATTTTCATCGTCTTCATCCTCGCCAACATCATCATGGTGCCGCTGGGCTGGCTGACGGTGAAAATCGCCACCAAGATTCTCAAGGTGCCGCGTAATATCCTGATGCCGATCATCCTGCTGTTTTGCATCGTCGGTTCCTTCGCCATCAACAACACCGTGTTTGGTGTGGTGCTGATCCTGTTCTTCGGCCTGGCCGCCTTCCTGCTGGAGGAAAACGGCTTTCCGGTAGCGCCGGCGATTCTCGGCGTGGTGCTGGGCACGATGATGGAGGAAAACTTCGTCACCTCGATGATCAAGTCCGATGGCAACATCTGGGTATTCTTCACCCGGCCTATCGCCATGTGGCTGGCCGCCGGCACCATCATCATCCTGTTCTGGCCGGTCGGCACCTGGGCTTGGCAAAAGTACCGCGCCCGGCCCATAAGTACCTGAGCTGGAAAGCCGAAGGCATAATGGGGTTAGCGCGCCGGTGCCGCACCGGCCCTGCCCCTTTTTCCTTAGACCTCATTCGCCCACATCATGTCCAAACCCGACCTGCTTGTCATCGGCCCGCTCTACGGCCCGACCATGGCGCAACTCGACGCCGCTTACACCACGCACCGCTACTGGGAGGCGGCCGACAAGCCGTCGCTACTGGGGCAGATCGCGGGCACCTGCGAAGCCGTCGCCACCTCCGGCGGCCACGGCCTGAAGGCCGAAGTGATCAAAGCCCTGCCGAAACTGAAAATCGTCGGCTCCTTCGGCGTCGGTTACGACTCGGTCGACGTCGCCGCCTGCAAGGCCGCCGGCATCCACGTCACCAACACGCCCGACGTGCTGACCGACTGCGTCGCCGACACCACCTGGGCGCTGATCTTGTCCACCGTGCGCAAGACGGTGAGCTACGACAAGTTCGTGCGCGACGGCAAATGGCTGAAGGGAAACGCCCCGTTAACAGACAAAGTGTGGGGTGAGAAAATGGGCATCATCGGCCTGGGGCGCATCGGCAAGGCTATCGCCAAGCGCGGCGAGGGCTTCGGCATGCAGGTGGCCTACCACGGCCGCAGCAAGCAGGCCGGCGTTACCTTTCCCTACTACGCCACGCCGGCCGAGCTGGCGCGCAACGTGAAAATCCTGGTGGTGGTCACCCCCGGCGGCAAGGAGACTGACAAGCTGGTCAGCGCCGAAGTGATCGAGGCCCTGGGCCCAAAGGGTTACCTGATCAACATCTCGCGCGGCTCCACCATCGATGAAGAGGCCCTGGTCAAGGCGCTCGCCACCGGCAAGCTGGGCGGCGCCGGCCTGGATGTGTTCGTCGAAGAGCCGAAGGTGCCGGAAGAGCTGTTCAAGCTCGACAACGTGGTGCTGCAGCCGCACGTCGGCAGCGGCACCCATCACACCCGCACCGCGATGGGCCAGATGGTGGTGGACAACCTCGCCGCGTATTTCGTCGGCAAGCCGCTGCCCTCCGAAGTGCCCGAGACGCTTTAACCCTGCGCTTTGACCCGCGCTTTGACCCGCGCTTTGACCCGCGATACAACTGCCCCCCGATGAAACGCCTGCTCCGCTCCTCGCTGTTCTTCCTGCTGTTTGGCTGCGCCGGCCTCGCCGGCGCGCAAGCCTGGCCGAATCACCCGGTGCGCCTGGTCGTCTCCTACCCGGCGGGCGGCGGGGCGGACGTGGTGGCGCGCCTGCTCGGCCCCAAGCTGTCGGAATATCTGGGCCAGCAATTCGTGATCGAAAACCGCGGCGGCGCCGCCGGCGTGATCGGCGCGGAAGTGGTGGCGAAGTCGCCGCCGGACGGCTACGTCGTGCTGCTCGACGCCTCCGCCCACGGCGTCAACCCTTCGCTGCAGCCCAAGCTGCCTTATGACACGATGAAGGACCTGGCGGCAGTATCGTTGCTGGTGCGCGTGCCCAATGTGGTGGTGGTCACGCCTTCGCTGCCGGTCAACTCGATTGCCGAATTGACCGCGCTGGCCAAGTCCAAGCCGGGGCAACTCTCCTTCGGTTCCTCCGGCACCGGCTCGGCACAACACCTCGCCGCCGAGCTGTACAAGGTGCAGGCCGGCGTGAACATGGTGCATGTGCCCTATCGCGGCGGCAGCGCGGCGATGGTAGATGTGATGTCCGGCCAGGTGCCGCTGATGTTCACCAACATGGCCTCCGCCCTGCCGCACGTCAAGGCCGGCAAGCTGAAACCGTTGGCCACCACCGGCTCGCATCGTCCTGCCGCCCTGCCCGACCTGCCGACGGTGGCGGAGACGGGTCTCAAGGGCTACGAGGTCTACGAGTGGAACGGCCTGTTCGTTCCCGGCGGCACGCCCGCCGACATCATCGACCGTTTGCAAAAAGCCACTGTGAAAGCGCTGGCCCAGGCCGACGTGCGCGAACACCTGACCGGGCTCGGCGCCGAAGTGGTGGCCAGCAACCCGGCCGAACTCGACCGCTACCGCAGCGCCGAAATCGTCAAGTGGGCGGCAATCATCAAGAAGGCCGGCATCAAGCCCGAGTAGTTCCGTCCGCGGGCGTTACTGCTCCTGCACGATGCCGTTGCGCTTGATGAAGGCAGCCCAGGCGGTGCGTTCCTTTTTCAGGCTCGCGGCGAACTGCTCCGGCGTATCGAACACCGGTACCAACGCCTGCGCATCGAACTTCGGGCCAATGTCCGGCGCCTTCATCACGCGCTGGGTCGCCTCGCTCAATTTGCGCACGATGGCGGGTGCGGTGCCGGCCGGCAGCAGCACGCTGAAGGAGTTTGAAATCTCCACGCCTGCCACGCCCGCCTCGGCAATCGTCAGCACCGCCGGCAGCAGGTGCGAATGCTCGTTGATCGCCAGCGCCGCCACCCGGCCGGCGCGCACGTATTGCAGCACCGAAGCCAGGTCGGTGAACATGAATTTCACCTGGCCGCCCAGCAGGTCCTGGTAGGCCGGGCCCACACCCTTGTAGGGCACGTGCAAAAAGCGCGCGCCGCTGGCTTCTTCCAGCAGTTTCACGCCGAGGTAGGTGGTGCTGCCGGTGCCGGCGGAGGCAAACGGCGTGGTGCCCGGCTCGCGCTTGCCAAGCGCCACCAGTTCGCCCAGCGTCTTCACGCCAAGCGACGGATGGACGCAAAACGCCATCGGACTGTTCACCCCGCGCGCCACCGGCTGCAAATCGCGCTCGACATTGAACGGCAGGCTGCGGTACAGGCCGGGGTTGATCGCCACCGACGCGGTGGCCGACACCAGCACGGTATAGCCGTCGGGCTGCGCCTTGGCCACCGCGTCGGTGCCGATGTTGCCGGAAGCGCCGGGGCGGTTATCGACGACGAATTGCTGCTTCAATTCTTCGGAAAGGCCCTGCGCCAGCAGGCGCGCGAAGGTGTCGGTGCCGCCGCCGGGAGAGGAAGGCACCACCACCCGCACCGGCCGCGCCGGCCAGGACTCCTGCGCCGGGGCATGCACGGCGCAAACAGCCAGAAAAAACGCCAGCAGGCACGGCAGCAAGCGCGACAAGGCACGCAATTCACGCGGCCGCAGGTGCAGCAATTTCATTTGTCTTCCCCATCGTTTTTCGCAGGCCGCAGGCTAGCAGAATTTCAGACTGCGCCGCGGCGTGCTTTCCCGCGTGAATAGCCCAGGCAAATAGTTCTTTGTAACCAATCTGTCATAGTATGTTGCTATGTTCGGAGGTTGCCCCAAGGTGCCTACGCCGGGTCGCGCTTAGCGCCATGCGTGCCTTTCCAGTGTCCTTTCATCCAGCGCAGCCCTCACCGAAAACCTCCATGAACATCGACGCCGAAGCCCTTGCAGACGGAATCTGGAAAATCAACCTGGCCGGCCGCATGGACGTCAAGGGCACGCAGGAAATCGACGTCAAGTTCGCCGGCCTGACAGCGGGGCAGCGCAACGCCATCGTGGTCGACATGAGCGGGGTCGATTTCCTCGCCTCCATCGGCATCCGCGCCCTACTTCTCAACGGCAAGGCCGTGAGCCAGCGCGGCGGCAAGATGGTGCTGCTCAATCCGGATGCCAATGTCGCCAAGGTGCTGGAGATGGCGGGCATCGATATGCTGCTGCCAATTTTCAACGACCTGGACGCCGCCCGCCAGGCAGTCACCGCGTAGCAGGCTGGAACCAGCCTCCAGCATGTTGCCCGCGTCCGCTCGGCCGCTAAGCCCGATGGCCGCGGGCCCGCAATACCAGCTCACGCTGGCCAATGATCTCGCCGAACTGCGGCGCATGAGCGCCTGGCTGGCCCAGGCCTGCGGCGAAATGGGCGTCAGCCCCGAGCGCGCCGCCGACCTGGACGTTTGCGCCAACGAAGCGGTGACCAACATTATCAGCTATGCCTACGATGCGCCGGGAAACCGTGAAATCGTCCTGCGCCTGGTGCGCGCCGGCGCCGGCGCCGGCCTGACCATCGAGGACGATGGCCGCGCCTTCGACCCGCTGGCCGCGCCGCCGCCGGCCGCCCCGGCCAGCCTGGCGCAGGCCGCCATCGGCGGGCTGGGCATCAAATTGATGCGGCGTATGATGGCCGATTGCGCATACCGGCGCAGCGGCGGCAAAAACTTTTTCACCCTCACCACCTATCCGTGATCTGATGGCCAAACCCCGGCGCGTTGCCCGCGTTCCCGCTGATCCCCTGATTGGCTGGGGCGAGACGGGCGCGCAGGCAAGCCGGCCGGAAGGCACGCCCGGGGCGCCCCCGGTCGCACGCGCCGCCAAAGCCAGGCCGCGCAAGCAACTGGAAAAGGTCAGGATTTTCGCCGGCGTGCCCTGGGCGCAGATCGAGCCCGTCCTGGCGCGCTGCCCCCTGCAGACGCTGCCCGCCGGCACCATCCTGCTGCGCCCGGGCGAGCAGAACGATGCGATCCACGTGCTGCTCGCCGGCCTGCTGCACATCCGCCTGGAGTCGGCTGACTCGCCCGACTTCATCGCCATCGAGCCCGGCGGCTGCATCGGCGAACTCTCGATCATCGACGGCAAGCCGGCCTCCGCCTACGTGGCGGCGGCCGAGGACTGCGAGATCATGCGCATCCACGCCGATACCTTCTGGGACGAACTGATCCCCCTGGCCGGCGTCGCCCGCAACATGCTCAAGGTGCTGTCCAACCGCATGCGCCTGAACAACGATCTGATCGTCAAGCGCCTGGCGGACCGCCTGAAGCTGGAACACCTGACGCGCGAATTCCAGACCGCCAGCGGCATCCAGGCCAGCATGCTGCCCTCGCATTTCCCGCTGTTCCCCGACCGCGCCGAGGTTGACCTGCACGCGATGATGCGCGCCGCCAGGGAAGTCGGCGGCGATTTCTACGACGCCTTTTTCATCAGCCCGAGCAAGCTGTTCGTCGCCATCGGCGACGTCTCAGGCAAGGGCGTGCCGGCGGCGCTGTTCATGGCGCGCAGCATGACCCTGATGCGCATGGAAGCCCTGCGCGACCGCCCACCGCACGAGATTCTGGCGCGGGTCAACGACGCGCTGTGCGTCGACAACGACGCCGGCATGTTCGTCACGGTGTTCTGCGGCGTGCTCGACACCGACACCGGCCTCTTCGCCTACAGCAACGGCGGCCACAATCCGCCACTGTGCGATGCCGCGGCGGAAGGCTATGCCTACATGCGGCCGCCGCGCGGCCTGGTGCTGGGCTTCTCTGAAGGCGCACCCTTCGGCGCCGCCGAGTTGCGCCTGCGGCCGGGCAACAGCATCCTGCTCTATACCGATGGTGTCACCGAGGCGGCCAACGCCGGCGAGGAAATGTATTCGGATGAACGCCTGGTGCACTGCCTGCGCACGCTCGACGGCGCGGCCAGCGCCCGCGAAGTGGTCGCGGCGGTATGCGCTGACGTCGAAAAGTTCGTCGCCGGCGCCGAACCTTCGGACGACATCACGGTGCTGGCGCTGACCTATCGCGGATACCGCGATGCTTCCCCGCACCCACAGGCGGCTGCCGCCCCTGTCCGCTAGGCCCCTGGCCAGTCCGTTTTAACCGGCTTGTCACGTGCGCCGGTTAGCCTGATTGGTTGTGCAACGCGGGCTTGCCAAAGAGGCCGTTGCGATAAACTGGCGGCGCAATCAAGGCGGCAATGTCGCCGCTTTACGATGAGCTCCTGCCTCGACCAGCCGCCACATCACTGCCATGGCTACACCCACCGTCACTGCCGCGCCTACCTTCCGCCTTCGCATCGCGCCGGCCGGCCTGGAGCCGCGCAAGGCCGCTCCGGCGCAGCTCGATGCAGCGATGCCGCCAGCCCAGGCCTTCAGCGCGGTGCTCGCCGCCGCCCTGTTCCAGCTCAGCGCCAATGCCCCCGGCGCGCTGACCAGCGACAACCCGGAATTCATTCACCAGATGCGCGTCGCGCTGCGCCGCCTGCGCTCTGCCCTGCACCTGTTCCGCGCCTACCTGCCGTATGATTTCGTCGCGGAAGGCGGCGCCGAACTGCAATGGCTGGCGCAACTGCTGGGGCAGGCGCGCGACTACGATGTGCTGGTCACCCAGACCCTGCCGCGCCTGCTGCGCGCGCCCGCCGCCCGCCGCGCCGGCAACACCGAGCGTGCCCTTGCCGCCGCGCTGG
>JAQGMJ010000040.1 GCA_028292405.1 Betaproteobacteria bacterium | reverse complement strand
GTGGCGGTGATAGGCACCTTCGGGGTGATGCACATGTTCGGCTTTTCGGTCAACGCACTTTCCCTGTTCGGCCTGGTGCTGGCGATCGGCATCGTGGTCGACGACGCCATCGTAGTGGTGGAAAACGTGGAGCGCAACGTCGAGGCAGGCCTGTCTCCGCGCGACGCCACCTACCAGGCGATGCGTGAAGTCTCGGGCCCGATCGTCGCCATCGCCCTGGTGCTGTGCGCGGTGTTCGTGCCGCTGGCCTTCATCAGCGGACTGACCGGCGTGTTCTACAAGCAGTTCGCCCTGACGATTGCCATGTCCACCGTGATCTCGGCGGTCAATTCGCTGACCCTCTCGCCGGCGCTGGCCGCCCTGCTGCTGCGCGGCCACGATGCACCGAAGGACGCGCTGACGCGCGGCATGGACCGCGTATTCGGCCCGTTCTTTCGCGCCTTCAACCGCACCTTCAAGCGCGGCACCGAGAGTTACGGCCGCGGCGTGAAGGGTGCGATCTCGCACAAGTCCGGCGCCTTCGCGCTCTACCTGGTGATCGCCGCGCTGACCGTGGTGGTCTACAAGGCCGTCCCCTCCGGCTTCGTGCCGCCGCAAGACAAGCAGTACCTGATCGGCTTCGCGCAACTGCCCGACGGCGCGACTCTCGACCGTACCGAAGACGTGATCCGGCGCATGAGCGACATCACCCTCAAGCAGGACGGCGTTGAAAACGCCATCTCCTTCCCGGGGCTGTCGATCAACGGCTTCACCAACAGCTCCAGCTCGGGCATCGTGTTCGCGGGCCTCAAGCCTTTCGACGACCGTAAGGGCGCGAACCTGTCGGCCGGCGCGATCGCCCAGCAGCTCAACGCCAAATATGGCTCGATCCAGGACGCTTTCGTCGTCATCTTCCCGCCCCCGCCGGTACAGGGCCTGGGCACCACCGGCGGCTTCAAGCTGCAACTGGAAGACCGCGCCTCGCTCGGCTACGAGGCCCTCGACGGCGCGCTAAAGGCCTTCATGGCCAAAGCGCGCAAGGCGCCGGAACTGGCGGGCCTGTTCTCCAGCTACCAGATCAACGTGCCGCAGCTCTACGCCGACATCGACCGCACCAAGGCACGCCAGTTGGGCGTGCCGGTGACCGACGTGTTCGACACCATGCAGATCTACCTGGGCAGCCTGTACGCGAACGACTTCAACAAGTTCGGCCGCACCTATTCGGTACGGGTGCAGGCGGACGCGGCCTACCGCGCCCGCGCCGAGGACATCGGTCAGCTCAAGGTGCGCTCGACCACCGGCGAAATGGTGCCGCTCTCCGCCCTGATGAAGGTCTCGCCGACCGCCGGCCCGGAACGCGCGATGCGCTACAACGGTTTTCTCGCCGCTGACATCAACGGCGGCGCGGCGCCCGGCTATTCCTCCGGCCAGGCGCAGGACGCGGTCAAGCGCATCGCGGCCGAGACCCTGCCGCCCGGCATCTCCTACGAGTGGACCGACCTCACCTACCAGGAGATACTCGCCGGCAACTCCGCGGCGCTGGTGTTCCCGATCGCCATCCTGCTGGTGTTCTTCGTCCTCGCCGCGCAGTACGAAAGCCTGACCCTGCCGCTGGCGATCATCCTGATCGTGCCGATGGGCATTTTCGCGGCCTTGACCGGCGTGTGGCTGACACGCGGCGACAACAACGTGTTCACGCAGATCGGCCTGATGGTGTTGGTGGGGCTGTCGGCGAAGAACGCGATCCTGATCGTCGAGTTCGCCCGCGAACTGGAGTTCACCGGCCTCAAGCCCCTGCAAGCGGCGCTCGAAGCCTCGCGCCTGCGCCTGCGCCCCATCCTGATGACCTCGATGGCCTTCATCATGGGCGTGTTGCCCCTGGTGCTGGCCACCGGCGCCGGCGCCGAAATGCGCCATGCGATGGGCGTGGCCGTGTTCGCCGGGATGATCGGCGTCACCGCCTTCGGCATTTTTCTCACGCCCGTGTTCTACGTCCTGCTGCGCGGCCTCGCCGGCAACCGGCCGCTGAAACAACACGGCGGCGAGCCCGTCATGGCCGATCTTCCCGGCCACGCACCGGCCGCCGGCGGCTATCCGCTGCATCCGCAGCCCGCCGCCGCGCGCACGCACGACGAATAAGGAGTCCATCATGACCAAGCAAACGCTATTGAGATTCACCGAACGCTTCGCCTACACCGCCATCATGCTCGCCGCCGCCGCGGTCATGCTGGCGGGCTGCGCCCTGAACGCCGACTTCAAGCCCGCGCCGCCGCCGGCCGCGCCCACCAGCTTCAAGGAGCTGGATGGCCGCTGGGCCGCGGTCAGCCCCGCCGCGCTGCCGGCACAGGGCCTGTGGTGGCAGGTGTTCGGCGACGCCACGCTGGATGACTTGGTCACCCGCGCCGGCCGCGAGAACACCAGCATCGCCCTGGCGCAAGCCCGCCTGGCGCAAGCCCGCGCCCTGTCGAAGGCAGCCGACGCCAATCGCCTGCCGCAACTGGGCCTGGGCGCCGGCGCCTCGCGCGCTACCGTCACCCCGGGCTTCGGCTTCCCGCCCGGCGCCGCTCTTTCGCAATTCAGCGTTGGCGCCGCCGCCTCGTGGGAGCCGGACTTGTTCGGCCGCTTCTCCAAGGCGAGCGACGCCGCCAGCCTGGACGCGCAATCGCGCGAAGCCCTGCTTGCCAGCACCCGACTGGTAATCCAGTCCGAAGTGGCGAATACCTACTTCGCCCTGCGCGCGCTGGATGCCGAACGCGCCCTGGTACGCCAGACCGTCGTTGCCTACCGCGACACCCTGAAGCTCACCGAGCGCCGCTTCAACGCCGGCGACGTTGCCGAGCTCGACGTGGCGCGGGTGCGCACAGAAGTCGCCTCCACCAATTCGCAGGCCCTGGCACTGGACCGCCGCCGTGCCGAACTGGAACATGCGCTGGCGCTGCTGCTGGGCGTACCGGCCGGCAACTTCACGCTGGCCGAAGCGGCCTGGGACGGCGCCCTGCCGGTAGTGCCGCCCGGCGTGCCCAGCGTGGTGCTGGCGCGCCGCCCCGACGTGCTGGCCGCGCAGCGTTCAGTACTGGCCGCGCAGGCCCGCGCCGGCATCGCCCGCACCGCCTGGTTTCCCGACATCTCCCTCACGGGGAACGGCGGCTACGCAGCCAACGACATCGGCGACCTGTTCAAGTGGTCGACCCGCGCCTGGGGCGTAGGCATGCTGCTGCAACTGCCGATTTTCGACGGTGGCAAGCGCCAGGCCGGACTGGACAACGCCAACGCACAATGGGACGCCGCCGCCATCAGCTATCGCGAGCAGGTGCTGGTCGCCTTCCGTGATGTCGAAGACCAACTCTCCGCCCTGCGCCTGCTGGCCGACCAGGCCGACGCGCAAACCGAGGCGGTGGACTCCGCCACCCGTGCCACCACGCTTTCCGGTTCGCGTTATCGCAATGGTTATGTCAGCCAGCTCGAACTGCTGGATGCACAGCGCAGCGAACTGGCGAACCGCCGCCAGTCGTTGCAGGTCCGGGCGGCGCGCTATGAGGCCACCGTGGGCCTGATCCGCGCCCTTGGCGGCGGCTGGGGCGATACTGCCGCTGCGAAAGTATCGGCGCAACCGGCCGACGGTGATCAGCGTTACGCCCTGCGCACAACAACCGAATTGGGATCGCGATAAGGCATTGGGCGTCAGCGTGCGTCGTTATAGGCACTATTGACGCACCTGGTCTCCGGAGTCGCTCACAATGTCGCGGTTGATCGCCGACATCGAATCGCGACTCTGGAGACATCATGCAATTCATCGACCTGTCCGTCCCGCTGGAAAACAATCCGCACGCCGACCCGCCGGGCTTCGGCCCGGTGATCGAGTACCAGACGCATCACGACACCGCGGACTACATGGTCAGCTTCTTTCCCGGCATGGTGAAAAGCGACCTGCCGGACGGCCACGGCTGGGCGATCGAGCAGATCAAGCTCAACACCCACAACGGCACGCACATGGATGCGCCCTACCACTACTTCTCGACCATGGACGGCGGCAAGCGCGCCGCCACCATCGACGAGATTCCGCTGGACTGGTGCTTTCGCCCCGGCGTGAAACTTGACTTCCGCCATTTCCCGGACGGCTATGTCGCCACACGCGAAGACGTTGTCGCCGAACTCAAGCGCATCGACTACGTATTGAAGCCGCTGGACATCGTGGTGGTCAACACCCGCGCCGGCTCACGCTACGGCCATGAGGACTACGTCTCTTCCGGCTGCGGTATGGGCCGCGAAGCGACCATGTACCTGGTCGAGCAAGGCGTGCGCGTCACCGGCATCGATGGCTGGAGCTGGGATGCCCCCTTCGTCCACACCAAACAAAAATACGCCGAAACCAAAGACGCCTCGCTGATCTGGGAAGGCCACCGCGTTGGCATGGATGTGGGTTATTGCCACATGGAAAAAATGCACAACCTAGAAGCGATCCCCGGCCACGGCTTCAATATCGCCTGCTTCCCGGTCCGCGTCAAAGGCGGCTCCGCAGGCTGGACCCGCGCGGTGGCGATGGTAGGCGCGTAAGCGCCGCCTACTCCACCTTCACGCCCGCGCGCCTGACCACCGCCGCCCATTTCACGGTCTCCGACCTGGCATAAGCGGCAAGTTCCTCGGGCGTCGAGCCGATCGCCTTGACGCCGTCGGCGGCAAAGCGCTCGCGCATGTCCCCGTTCGACTTCAGCAGGGCCACCGTTTCGTCGTGCAGGCGCTTGATCACCTCCGGCGGGGTGCCGTGCGGCGCGATGAAGGCGTACCACGCGCCTGCCTCGTAGCCGGGCAGGCCCGACTCGGCGACCGTAGGCACATCGGGCAACAAGGTCGAACGTTGCGCGGAGGTGACGGCAAGGAGGCGCACGCGGCCTGACTTGATATAAGAGCTGCCGGCGCCATAGCTCATGAACATGATCGGCACGCTGCCGCCGAGCACATCGGTGAGCGCGGCACCGCCGCCCTTGTAGGGGATGTGCACCAGGTCGATCTTCGCCATGCTCTTCACCAATTCCATCGCCAGGTGCAGGCCGCTGCCGTTGCCGGTGGAGGCATAGGACAATTCACCCGGCCTGGAACGCGCAAGCTGAATGAATTCGCCAAACGTCTTGGCCGGCAGCGCCGGATTGACGCCGAGGAAGTACGGCGCGGAGCCAACCAGTGAAATCGGCGCGATATCCTTCACCGGGTCATACGGCAGGCTTTTGTACAAGCTCTGGTTCACCGACAGCTGCGGCGTCAGGCACAGCACCAGGGTGTAGCCGTCAGGCGCGGCATGCACGAGAGTCTGCATCGCGATATTGCCGCCGGCTCCGCCCATGTTCTCCACCACGAACTGCTGCCCCAGACGCTCGCCAAGGTAATGCGCCAGCGGCCGGCCGACCACGTCGCCGCCGCCGCCCGGGCTGTAGGGCACGATGATCTTCACCGGCTTTTCCGGATAGGCCGCAAAGGCGGATGCCGAAAGCGCCAGCAGGCACAGGCTGATCAGATTTCTCATGCACTTGTCTCCAGTTCGGTCCATTTATTCCTGCGCCAGGCGATTGACCGCGCCATCCAGGTTCGCCGCAGTGCTTGCGAGATGCGCCTGCTGCGCGCGCGCCCAGCCAAGGTCGGCCGCGACACGCTTGCCCTCACCTTCAAGCATGCGCTCGACCTCCGCCACCTGCGAGCCACCGACGCCGACCCGGCCGAACACCATATATTCGGCGCTGATGATCTCGGAAAAATCCTTTTCGCTCAGCGGAAAGGCCTGCTGCGTATCAGCCTGGTAAAGCGCGGCCGCTTCACCGTAGGCAATCTCATGCAACTTGAGCCTGCGCGAGCGGCCATAATCGGTCAGCGCGGAAGCGAAGTGATGACCAATGCGAAACGGCACCTGGGCCCGCTGCAGCAAGGCATCGGCAATTTCGGTCGTGGTCGAATAGTCCGCCTTCACTTCCGCCAGCGCGCGCTCCTTGTCCACTACCAGGCCTTCAGCCACCTGCCGCAGCAGATTGAATACCGCGAGGGCGCGGCCACTGGGCACCGGATCGTAGCCCCGGTAATCGAACATGCCGGTGCGGACGTTGTGCGCGATCAAAAACGTACCCTGCATCTCCCCCAGCAGCAGGCTGCTTTGCGCGCGCAATTGCTCGAGTGCCGCCGGGTTGCGCTTTTGCGGCATGATGCTGGAGACGCCCATCAGCTTGCCGCCGCTCAACTGGAACCAGGGATTGGCATCGGTGTATTGCGAATGGATGTCCTGCGCAAACATGCCGATCTGCACCGCCCCAATCGCCAGCGCGCCCGCCACCTCCAGGCTGGAATCGACCGGGGCCAGGTGATTGGCGTCGTAGGCGTTTTCCAGCAGCCCCTGAAAGCCCAGCGAAGCCGCAAGTTGGTCGCGGTCGAGCGGAAAACTGGAAGTGCCCAGCACCGCCGTGCCGAGCGGGCTGCGGTTGACCCGCGCATAAATCTCGCGCATGCGCTCGCCCTGCCGGCCCAGGGTGCTCACCAGCGCCAGCAAATAATGCGCGAAAGTCGTGGGCTGCGCCTGCACCCCATGGGTGTAGGCGGGAATGATGGTGCGCCTGTGTTGTGCAGCAAGGACAAGCAGCTTTTCGCAAGCCAACGCCAGCGCCTCGCATTCGGCGATCAGGCCATCGCGCAGATTCATCCGCGCGATGGTCGAAGCCAGGTCCTGGCGACTGCGACCGGAGTGAAGACGCGAAGCCTCCGGTCCGACAGCGGCGAGCAACTTGGGCTCGTAGTCCAGGTAATCGGCCGACCATTGCGGCGGCGACTTTTTCGCATCGGCCTCCACCTGCTGGATGCCACTGGCAATACGCGCGGCCGACGCACGCGGCAGGATGCCGGTCGCTTCCAGCATCAGCACCGAAGCCTGGTTGATCTGGTGCAAAAACTCCACCGACCGCCCGCCGCCGCGAAACGCCGCGTTGATATCCCCTGCGTAGACTTGCGCCACCTTCTTGCCTCTATGAAAGCGTTTACTGGATCGGAAATGGCGACTTCAGTTCACCCGATTTCAGAGACTCCGGATACAGGATCACCTGCGTACCGGGCGTATCGAACTGCTTCATGTCGTTGCCCTTGACCTTCTGGAACTGGGTCATCAGGATGCGCGAGTTCGCCCACTCGCCGTCGGCGCCGAACTTGATCTCGCCGAAAATGGTCTTGAAGGTCGTCTTGTGCAGGTAGTCGGCGAGCTTGGCGTCATCGGTGCCGCCGGTGGCGGTGATCGCCTGTTCCAGCACCTGCGCGGTGGCGTACTGTACCGGCGCCACATACAGGCCCAATGGGTCGGTGCCGGCGGCGCCGGCACGCGCGCGGTACTTGGTGAGAAATTCGTTCACGCCGGGGAAACTCATCGTCGGTTCGCGCAGGAACAACTCGTAGTTCACCATGCCGTTGAGGTTCTCGCCCATCTGCTGCTTCACCGTGGTGATCTGCAGCCCAACCATGGCGCCGCCGAACATCATCGATTTCAGGCCCACTTCGCGCGCCGCGCGCACCAGGCCGGCGCTGTCGATCGGATAGGAGCCGACGAATACCAGATCCGGCTTCTTCGACTGGATCGCGCGCATGATCGAACTGAAGTCCACGGTACTCGCGGGATAGCTCTGGTCATAGACGATAGTGAGCCCTGCCTTCTTGGCGCCGGCGCGCGCGCCATCGAGTGCGTTGCGCGCGAATTCGATGTCGGCGCCGATGAACGCGATGGTCCTGGGCTTGGGGTTCAGCTTGGCCGCCACCTCGAAATAGCCCTTGCTGATCGCCGCCTTGCCGTCCGACCCGTAAGGCATGGTCTGGAAATAGCGGTTGTACTTGAACTGGTCGTTTACCGCCAGCGACAGGCTGGCCAGCAGGAAGCGATTGTTCTGCATCACCACCGGCATTGCCGGCGCGGTGAAGATGGTGCCCTGGCTCATCAGCACATCCACCTTGTCGACCTCGATCAGCTTGTTGTAAAGCCCGGGGACATTGGAAGGATTGCTCTGGTCGTCGTAATAGATCAGTTCGACCTTGCGCCCGCCCAGCAAGCCGCCGCGGGCGTTGACCTCTTCCGCCCAGATCTGGAAGGTCAGAAGCGATGCTTTGCCCAGCGGCCCGTTCCCGCCGGTCAGCGAATGGCCAAAGCCGATCTTGATCGGGTCGGCGGCCAACGCGCCGCCCGCGAAACAGGCCATCAGGGCAAACAGAGTGGCCAGGACAGCACTGCCGGCCGTTTCAATGCTGCGCATCACTTGCATATTCGTCTCCTCGTGATTATGGTGCGACAGGGGCTGCGTGGCCCCCGATGCACTATGACATGAAAGAAGTCCGCCATGGCCTTGCGGGCATTTATGCAGCAGATTGAAGAATTTCGCCCTTCGCCGGCACTCGGCCTTGATTTCCACCGGCACGGCCCGCATTGAAGACTGAGCATTCATCCCGGAGGATTCCATGAGCGATAAACCCGTCAAGCTGCCCAGCGCCGACCACCCCATTGCCATCGAGGCCAATCCCGCCCGCGTCATCGTCACCCTGGCCGGACGCACCATCGCCAGCACCACCGAGGCGCTGACCCTGCGCGAGGCCAAATACCCGGCCGTACAATATATTCCGCGCAAGGACGTGGATATGGCCCTGCTCGAACGCACCGCGCACACCACTTATTGCCCCTACAAGGGCGACTGCGCCTATTACAGCATCCCCGCAGGGCGTGAGCGTTCGCTCAACGCCGTCTGGACCTATGAATTGCCTTATGCGGCGGTCACCGCGATCAAGGGCCATATCGCCTTCTATCCGGACCGCGTCGACGAAATCCGCGAAGAGCCGGCCCGTTAGCGCGGGGAAATTTCGCTGTCATGCCGGTGTAGCGGGCCAATAGAGGGGCTACCGGCATCCGGCCTGTGCGACACTGGCCGAATTGGGGAACATGTGCCGCTGATTCGCAGTCGTAAGGCTGCAAGGCGGCGCACCGGGCCGCTTGCGCCCTTCCGGAGAAAAACGATGCCCCTCGCGCCCGAGCAGCTGGAAAAAATGCACGCCTACTGGTGTGCCGCCAACTATCTTTCCGTCGGCCAGATTTACCTGCGCGACAACCCGCTGCTGGAACAACCCCTGCGCCCGGAACACATCAAGCCGCGCCTGCTCGGCCACTGGGGCACCACCCCGGGCCTGAACTTCATTTACGTACACCTGAACCGGGTGATCCGCGAGCAGGACCTGAACGTCATCTACATCGCCGGCCCCGGCCACGGCGGCCCCGGCATGGTGGCCAACACCTACCTCGAAGGCACCTATTCGGAGCGCTATCCGCATATCGGCCGCGACAAGGCCGGCATTCAGGCCTTGTTCAGGCAGTTCTCCTGGCCCTACGGCATCCCCAGCCACGTCGCGCCGGAAACCCCGGGCTCGATCCACGAAGGCGGCGAACTCGGCTATTCCGTGGCGCACGCCTACGGCGCCGTGTTCGACAACCCCGACCTGATCGCCGCCTGCGTGATCGGCGACGGCGAAGCCGAGACCGGCCCGCTGGCCGCCAGCTGGCATTCAAACAAGTTCCTCGATCCCGCGCGCGACGGCGCCGTGCTGCCGATCCTGCACCTCAATGGCTACAAGATCGCCAACCCCACCGTGCTGGCGCGCATCCCGCGCGATCAATTGACCGACCTGCTACGCGGCTACGGCCACGAGCCGCTGTTCGTTGAAGGCCACGAGCCGATGGCCATGCACCAGGCCTTCGCCGCCACCCTGGAGCAGGCGCTGGCGTCGATCAAGAAAATACAGGCGGATGCGCGCGGCCCGGAACTGCGCGCCGCCGTATTGCCGCGCTGGCCGATGATCGTGCTCGTCACCCCGAAGGGCTGGACGGGGCCAAAATTCGTCGACGGCCTGCCGGTGGAAGGCACCTGGCGCGCGCACCAGGTGCCGATCGCCAAATTCGACAAGCCGGAACACCTGCAAGAACTCGAAGCCTGGATGCGCAGCTATCAGCCGCAAACCCTGTTCGACGCGCAAGGCGCGCTGCGCGCCGATCTCGCGGCGCTGGCGCCGGCCGGCACCCGGCGCATGGGCGCCAACCCGCACGCCAACGGCGGCGGGTTGCTGCAACCCCTGGTGATGCCCGACTTTCGCAGGTACGCCGTCGACGCGACCGTTCCGGGCAAGAAGGAAGTCGAATCCACCGCCGTGCTCGGCGCCTTCCTGCGCGACGTCATGAAGCAAAACATGGCGAGCGCGAACTTTCGCGTCTTCGGCCCGGACGAAACCGCCTCCAACCGCCTGCAACACATCTTCGAGGCCACCGGCCGGGCCTGGATGGCGCAAACCGACGAGAAGGACACCGACCTCGACCCTTCCGGCCGCGTCATGGAAGTGCTGAGCGAACACCTGTGCGAAGGCTGGCTCGAAGGCTATCTTCTGACCGGCCGCCACGGCCTGTTCAACTGCTACGAAGCCTTCATCCACATCATCGACTCGATGTTCAACCAGCACGCCAAGTGGCTCAAGACCACGCGCAAGATCCCCTGGCGCGTGCCGATCGCCTCGCTCAACTACCTGCTGAGTTCCCACGTCTGGCGCCAGGACCACAACGGCTTCTCCCATCAGGACCCCGGCTTCATCGACCACGTCGCCAACAAGAAGTCCGACGTCGTGCGCATCTACCTGCCCCCGGACGCCAACAGCCTGCTCTCCGTCGCCGACCATTGCCTGCGCAGCCGCAACTACGTCAACCTGATCATCGCCGGCAAACAGCCCGCCTGGCAGTGGATGACCATGGACGCCGCCATCACCCATTGCAAGCGCGGCGCCGGCATCTGGGAGTGGGCCTGCAACGACGGCGGCGACCCCGAAGTGGTGTTGGCCTGCGCCGGCGACATTCCCACCCTCGAAGCGCTGGCGGCCGTCACCTTGTTGCGCGGGTACGTACCAGACTTGCGCATGCGCGTGGTCAACGTGGTCGACCTGATGGCCCTGCAGTCGCCCTCCGAGCACCCGCACGGCCTGGAGGATGAAGCCTTCGACGCCATGTTCACCACCGACAAGCCAGTGATCTTCGCCTACCACGGCTATCCCGGCATCATCCACAAGCTCACTTACCGCCGCCGCAACCACGACAACCTGCACGTGCGCGGCTACAAGGAGGAAGGTACCACCACCACCCCCTTCGACATGGTGGTGCTGAACAATCTCGACCGCTATCAGTTGGCGCTGGACGTGATCCACCATGTACCGCGCCTGCAGGCCCTGGTGCCCGCCGCCGAAGCGCGCCACGCCGCCATCATGGCCCGCCATCGCGAATACGTCAGCGCAAACGGGGAAGACATGCCCGAAGTGCGCGACTGGCGCTGGCATTGAACGGAGATATTGCGATGGCCGAAGCGCGCCGCGTTCTCGTCTTCAACAGCGGATCGTCCTCGCTCAAGTTCGGCTTGTACGCCGTGCGCGATGAACAGGCGCGCGTGCTGCTGGACGGCGAAGCCGAAGGCATCGCCAAAGCCGGGCACCTCAAGGTAAAGGATGAGAACGGCAAGGAAGTCATTTCCGAGCCCGTAAATTTCGAGGACGCCGGTGCCGCCGTCGCGCGCATCCGGGCACTGCTGGCCGAACGTGGTCATGGAAGCCCCGACGCTATTGGCCACCGCCTGGTCCACGGCGGCCCGCATTTGCTGCAACACAAGGTGCTGGACGACGCGGTCCTGCGGCAACTGCATCAAGCATGTTCCTACGCGCCCCTGCACCTGCCGGCGGCCCTGGCTGTGGTGGAACAAAGCCGCGCGCTGTTCGCCGGGGTCCCGCAGGTGGCCTGCCTGGATACCGCGTTTCACGCGCAACTGCCCGATCTCGCCCGCGTCCTGCCCTTGCCGCACGAACTGGAGGCGAGCGGCCTGCGGCGCTACGGCTTTCATGGCCTCTCGTGCGAATCGATCGTCGCGCGCCTTGAGCCCATGCCGCAGCGCCTGATCGTCGCCCATCTCGGCAGCGGCGCCAGCGTTACCGCCGTGCGCGATGGCCACTCAGCCGACACCAGCATGGGCCTCACCCCTGCCGGCGGCATCGTGATGGCGACGCGCAGCGGCGACCTTGACCCCGGCACGCTGATCTGGCTCGGGCGCGAGCGCGGCCTGGACTACGATGGCCTCGAAACCTTGGTCAACCGCCGGTCCGGCATGCTGGGCGTATCCGGCCTGAGCGGCGACATGCGCGAACTGCGTCAGGCAGCGCCGGCCGATCCGCGGGCGCGCCTGGCAATCGACATGTTCTGCCTCTCGGTCGCCAAGCAGATCGCCGCCCATGCAGCCGTTCTCGGTGGTCTGGACCTGCTGGTGTTCACCGGCGGCATTGGCGAGCATGACGCGCAAAGCCGCGCCGAAATCTGCAGCCGTCTGTCCTGGGCCGGCATCGCGCTGGAAGAAAAGGTAAACCAGGGCGGTGCCGATTTGATCAGTCCGCCGGGCGCAACCTGCACGGTGCGCGTGCTCGTCGCCCAGGAAGACGCGACCATCGCCCGTCACGCCGACCGGCTGCTGAGTGAAACCTGGAAGGACTGAGTCGGCGGCGCCTGCTTCTTTGCCGCAGCGCTTAGGCGGCGCATAAGCCCGCCGCCCGCGGTGACCTGTTAACTTGCGCCTGCAGCGCGCCCCTCGATCCTGCTTCCCAAAAATGCGCGCGCAAAGGAGACCCCATGCAGCGCGCCGCAATGCCGAAATTCGTGCTGTATCACGCCTGGAACTCCAGCGCCTCGCGCAAGGTGCGCCTGATGATGGCGGAAAAAGGCCTGGACTACGAAGGCCATGTGCTGGACCTGCTGCGCTTCCAGCACCACACCCCCTGGTACAAGAAGCTCAACCCCAGCGGCATCGTGCCCTGCCTGGTGGTCGATGGCCATAACCTGGTCGAGAGCAACCTGATCGATGAATATCTCGACGAAGCCTTTCCGGACCCGCCGCTGATGCCCGATGACCCCACGCAACGCCACGAAGTGCGGCGCTGGTCCAAGTACATCGACGACGTCTGCCTGCCGGCGGTGCAAAAGCCGAACTGGATGAAAATGATGCGCCCGATGTGCGAGAAGTGGAGCGACGAAGAGCTCGCCACCCGCATGGCCGCCATTCCCAGCAAGGAACGCCGCGACCTCTGGACACGGATGGCGCGCAACCCCTTCACCCCGGCCGAGATCGACGCCGCCCTCGACATTCTCGAAAACATGTGCGCACAAGTGGAGCGCTATCTCGAGCAAAGCGGCGGCCCGTGGATCCACGGCGAACGCATCACCCTCTCCGACCTGCACGCCGCCCCCTACGTGGTGCGCTTCGAGGAGGAGCGGCCGGGCCGCCTGCTGCCGCGCACTGAAGAATGGTGGGCGCGGCTGATCGCGCGGCCTGCCTGGAAGACCGCGCAGATCGGCACATTCATGGCCGACAACGAGCGCTGCATCGCCGAGGCGATGGCCGAGCCCGATTGAGTCACCGCTAACGTAACAATTTCCCGAGCATTTTTCAGCGAAAGACCCGCATGCCGATTTCAGTTTTCCTGCGCAGCTCCCTTCTGGCGTTCGCCGCAGCTGTTGGCGCCGCCGCCTTTTGCACGGCGCTCGCCGCCGACGCCTACCCCACGCACCCGATCCAGGTCGTCGTCCCCTTCCCGCCCGGCGGCAATATCGACGTCTCGGCCCGCGTGGTCTCGCAGGCAATGGGAGAAGCGCTCGGACAGAGCATGGTGATCGACAATCGCGCCGGCGCCGGCGGCACCATCGGCGCCGCCACCGTGGCCAAGGCCAGGCCGGACGGCTATACCCTGCTGGTGGCCGGCAGCACGGTATCGATCGCGCCCTTCATCTACAAGAACGTGCAATACGACCCGCTGCGCGACTTCACCATGATAGGCGGCATCCAGACCGTGCCGATGGTGCTCACCGCCGCGCAAAAAACACCGGTGGCCAATCTCGCCGACCTGCGCGCGTACTCCAAAGCCCGTGGCGGCCACGTCTCGGTCGGCACTTCCGGCAGCGGCTCGGCGCCGCACATCGCCCTGGAACAGATTGTCTACACTGCCAAGCTGCCGCTGGAACACGTGCCCTACAAGGGCGGCGCGCCCGCGCTCACCGACCTGCTCGGCAGCCAGATCGACATGATGGTCGACCAGCTCAACACCTCGCTGCAATACATCCGCGACGGCCGCATCAAGGCCATCGCCCAGCTCGGGCGCGAGCGCTCGCCGCTGATTGCCAATGTGCCGACCCTGGCCGAGCAGGGCGTGCCGGGCTTTGACATCGTCACCTATGTCGGCGTGTTCGCCCCCGCCGGCTGCCACCCGAAGTAGAGGCTAAACTGGTGGCCGCGCTGGGCGCCGCCCTGGCCAGGCCGGAAGTGAAAAAGCAGTTCGCCGACATGGGCGCCACCACCTTCAGCATGAAGCAAGGCGAATTCAAGGCCTTTGTCAGCGCCGACATCGCCAAATCCAAGGCGATCGCACGCGAAGCGCACATCGCCGTCGAATAACCGGAAAGCCGCACCCGAATGTCAGCCTCATTGTCAGTCTCATCCGCCCCAAGCACCATCGCACCGCGCGCGCCCGCCGGCGCCTGCGACTGCCACATCCACATCGTCCCGCCGCAATCTCAATACCCGTTTTCGCCGGATCGTTCCTATACACCGCGCACCGCCCTGCTGGCCGACCTGAAGCGCATGCATGAACGCGTCGGCATCGAGCGCTTTGTCATCGTCACCCCCAGTACCTACGGCACCGACAACCAGGTGACGCTGGACGTGATCGCCGAGCACGGCCTCGCCATCACGCGCGGCGTCGCGGTGATCGACATGGGCATCAGCGATGCCGAACTGCAGCGCCTGCACCAGGGCGGCGTGCGGGGCATTCGCATCAACATGGAAGTGCGCAAGGAAACGGACCCGCAGGCGGGCATGCAGCGCCTGCGCGAAGCGGCAAAACGCATCGCCGGTCTCGGCTGGCACATCCAGGCCAACGTGCGCCTGTCGGTGGTCCAGGCCCTCGCCGACGACCTGGCCGCGCTGCCGGTCACCCTGGTGTTCGACCACTATGGTCACGCCAAGGGCGAACTCGGCGTGACCCAGCCGGGTTTCAGCGACATGCTGGCGCTACTGCGCAGCGGCCGCGCCTACGTCAAGCTCTCCGCCCCCTACCAGGCCGGCACCGCGCCCGATTACCAGGACCTGACCGCCCTGGCCCAGGCCTGCGTCGAAGCCAACCGCGAACGCGTGCTGTGGGGCTCGAACTGGCCGCACCCGGACCTGCGCCCCATCCCCGGCTATACCGTGCAGGACCCACGCCCCTACCGCGAAGTGGACGACGACGCCGCCTTCCACTTCGTCGCCCGCTGGGCGCCCGATGCCGGCTTGCGCCAGGCCCTGTTCACCGACAACCCGGCCCGCCTCTATGACTTCTGAGCAAAGGCCGACCGGCGCCAAGATCATCGACGGCAAGGCGCTGGCGCGCACCCTGCGCATTGAATGCCGCGCCCGCGCGCAGGCGCTGGCGCAGGCCGGCTGCATCCCCGGCCTGGCGGTGGTGCTGGTCGGCAGCGACCCCGGCTCGCGCGTCTACGTCACCAACAAGGTGCGCGCCTGCGCCGAGGTCGGCGTCGCCTCGCGCCTGCTGGAGTTTCCCGCTGACGTGCCGGAGTCCGACGTATTGGCGGCCATCCGCACCCTGAACAACGACCCGGCGATCCACGGCATCCTGGTGCAACTGCCGCTGCCGCCGCACATCGCCCTGCGCCAGGTGCTGGAAACCATCTCGATTGAGAAGGACGTCGACGGCTTTCACCTTTACAACGTCGGCGGCCTGGTGCTCGGCAACGCCGTGTTTCCGCCCTGCACCCCCTACGGCGTACAAAAGCTGCTGGAGTCCGAAGGCATCGACGTGCGCGGGCAGAACGTGGTGGTAGTCGGTGCTTCCAACATCGTCGGCAAGCCGATGGCCCTGATGCTGATGCAGCAAGAGGCCACGGTGGCCATCTGCCACGCCCGCACCCGCGACCTGGCGCAGTTCACCATCCTCGCCGACATCCTGGTGGTAGCAGCCGGCGTGCCCGGATTGATCGTGCCGCAGATGGTCAAGGCAGGCGCGGTGGTGATCGACGTCGGCATCAACCGCCTGCCCGACGGCCGCCTGGTCGGCGACGTCGACTTCGAAGGCGTGCGCAAAAAAGCTTCGCACATCACTCCGGTGCCAGGCGGCGTCGGTCCGATGACCGTCACCATGCTGGTAGTCAACACGCTCGACTCCGCGGAGCGGGCCTGGCGCGGCCGCTGAGCCGCGCGCGTCCAAACGACGCGCCGCCGGCTTGCATAGTGTCCGTACAGGTCGAAGCGAACCCGCGCCGCTTTCGAACTGCTCCCCAACGATGATTAGGTTTTTCCGCTAGTTTACCCGCAGCAGCCTTTGCGTCCGATGAAATCATTGCGCCGAAGAAATTCGCGGAATAGCGATACCACTTGCGTTTTTCTGCACTCTGACAGGCGGTACCGGAGTTTCGCACGGCTACTCACAAAAACTCACGCACCAATTCTTGCGTGATGCGCATCGGGCGCACCAGATATAACGACTATGCCATTAGCCTATAAAGAGATTTCGCACTTATTTTGTTGCGCGTTGAGCATGAATGTTGTGAAAATCGGGATATTCCCAAATCCCAGTTTCACGCAAGCCTTCGGGCCTCTCCGGCAACATGCCCACTATAGATGCGGTTTCACTTGACTCGACGAACGCTGAAGAAGCCTCAAGATTTTTCTCGAAAGTGTATGGCAACACCCGCGTCGAGCCCGGCGCCGGCGGCCACTTCGCCATCTCGGTCAGCAGTTGCGTCATCGACGGCGTCTCCGCTTTTTCGCTCTCCAGCTCCACCGGAATGGGGCTGAACAGTTTTTTCGACGGCTATTGCCTGGCCTTTTCATCCGATAGCGGCGCGATTGACTGCGGCCCCGCCGCTGCCATGGACGCGAGCCGCGGCGTGGTGCTCGACCTGGGCAGCGGCGCGCAGCCGCGGCTGCCGGAGAATTTTTCCGCCGTCGGCATGACCTTCACAATCGGCGAAGTCAATCGCGCGCTGTCGCAATTGCTCGACGGGCCGGTGTCCGACCGCCTGTGCTTCAAGCCCCCGGCCCGCCGCGCGCACGCCTATGCGCTGATCCGCGAAATCGCCTCCACCATCCGCGAAGGGCTCTCCGGCGACGCGCCGCTCAAGGCTTCGCCGCTGGCCGCCGCCCACCTGAAGGATGCCGCGCTGAACCTGCTGCTGCAAAGCGTACCGCACAGTTACTCGGAGCGCCTGAAGGCAGGCGACACCCAGCCCTCGCCGCGCCACGTCCGCCGCGCGATCGACTTCATGCACGCCAACATCGCCCGGCCGATTGCCTTAGCCGACGTGGTGCGCGCCTCGGGTGCCAGTGCGCGCTCGCTGCAATCGGGCTTTCGCCGCTTCAAGGAAAGCACGCCGATGAACTATCTGCGCCAGTTGCGCCTGAACGCGGTGCGCGCCCAGTTGCTCGACGCCCGCTCGCGCGACTCCATCGCCAGCATCGCGCAGCGCTGGGGCTTCACCCACATCGGTTCGTTTTCCTCGGCCTACCAGCAGGCCTTCGGCGAACTGCCCTCGGAAACCTACCGCACCCGCGCGCACGGCGGCGGCCCCGGCGACTGAGCGCCCAGGCCGACCGCCCTGCCGCCACCCCATCAGCCGAATTGCACCGGATTTCCGGCCCATTTCAGGGCATGCTGCCCTATCTCCTTTGCCTATCCTTACGGCACTTCAAAGAGGAGAAGACATGCTTTCATTTTCGCGTTTACGCATTGGTTCGCGGCTGGCCATCGGTTTCGGCTCCCTGCTCGTCCTGCTGGTTATTTCCACCGGCACCGCCCTGTGGAAATTGCGCAGCGTCGCCGCCGACAGCCGCTCGGTGCTGCAAATCCCGCTGATGAAGGAACGCCTGATCAGCGACTGGAGCCGCAACACCAACGTCAGCCTGCGCCGCGCCACCGCCGTGGCCAAGAGCAGCGACCCTTCGCTGGCCGACTTTTTCGCCGCCGAAAACGCCCAGACCACCAAGGACAACAGCGTCCTGCAAAAACAGATCGTGCCGCTGATCACCGCGCCCGATGAAAAGGAAATGCTGGCCAAGCTGGACGGCTTCCGCGAGAAATTCCGCGTCACCCGCGACGCCATTTCGGAAGCGAAGAAAAAGGGCGACGCCGCCGAGTCCACCCGCCTGCTCGAAGAAGTGCTCAAGCCGCACGCCAAGGTCTACCTGGCAACCCTGCAAGAGTTCCTTGACCTGCAACGCAAGAACATCGACACCATCGCCGCGCAGATTTCCGCCACCGCCGAGTCCAGCGAGCAACTGGTGGTGCTGCTGGCCGGCGCCTCGCTGCTGCTCTCCGCCCTGCTGGCCTGGCTGATCACCCGCAGCATCCGCATTCCCCTGGAAGCCACCGTGCAGGCGCTGGAGCGGGTTGCCGCGCGCGACCTCTCGGTGCGCATCGACGTCAACCCGGGCGACAAGCACGAGATCGCCCGCCTGCAGCTGGCCACCATGCGCATGATCGACGAGCTGGCCGGCCTGCTGCGCAACATCCGTTCACAAGCCGATGAACTCACCGGCGCCTCCGAGCGACTCTCCACCGCCTCCGATGGCGTCAAGGCCGGCTCCGAGCAGCAGTCCGAAGCCACCGCCTCGATGGCCGCGGCGCTTGAAGAAATGTCCACCAGCGTCAGCCACGTTGCCGCCCTCTCCGGCGACGCGCGCCGCCTGTCGCAGGAATCCGGCGGCGAGGCGAAGACCGGCGCCACCACCATGAAGACCATGGTCGGCGAAATCAACCTGATCGCCGAAGCCATCCGCGACGCCGCCGCCACCGCGCAGCAGCTCGGCCGCGACTCAGAGCAGATCTCCTCCATTACCACCGCCATCAAGGGCGTCGCCGACCAGACCAACCTGCTGGCGCTGAATGCCGCCATCGAAGCGGCGCGCGCCGGCGAACACGGCCGCGGCTTTGCCGTGGTCGCCGACGAAGTGCGCAAGCTGGCCGAACAGGCCAGCCGCTCGGCGCAGGAAATCGCCACCACCATCGCCTCGGTGCAGGAAGGCGTCGGCACCATGACCTCGCGCATGGACGTCTCGGTCAAGCGGGTCGAAGCGGGCATCGAAATGGCGCGTGCCGCCGGCGCCATGATCGACACCATCAACCATGGCACCGAACAGGTCGTCACCGTCACCGGCGAAGTCGCCATCGCCCTGGGCGAACAATCCAACGCCAGCCAGGACATCGCCGGCCGGGTCGAAAACATCGTGCAGATGATCGAGCAGAACAACCAGGCCATGGGCGCGGTCGCCAGCACCGCCGGACGCCTGAACACCCTGGCAAGCGAGCTGAACCAGAACATCTCGCGCTTTCGCGTCGAAGCCTGAGCCGGCGCAACGGTACTTGAACTCCCGAAGGGCCCTTTGCGGACCCGCGCCGCACGAAGCTTTTGAAAACCCGAGAACTCCCTTGCGGACCCGCGCCGCAAGGGGGTTTTTCATGGACTAGGCACGGCGCCCCCGGATTTGCTAGAATCCTTTCCGGGTCAAGCCCTTAGCGAAAGTCTTGCAAGTGCATTGCGAGCATCGCCCGGGAGGCCTGACCGGGCTCTTGGTCCCGGCCACCCGCCGCCCAAAACAACCATCCTCGGTGCCGCCATGCTGACAAAAATAGCCTGTTCGTTACTCCGTACGATCTGCGCGACAGTCTGCGGGCTGGGCGTCTCGCTATATGCCGCCCCAGTGCTGGCGCAGGTGCGGGCCATGGGCAACGGCACCACCAACGTGACGACCGCGCCGGCGGACCCCGACAAAAAACACCAGTGGTGGTGGAGCAAACCCGACTATACCGATGCCGAACTGGCCACCATTCCCGACCGCCTGGTGCCCATCCCGGCCGCAGCCAGGCGCGCCCGCGCCGAATTCGATGGCACGAACTTCGTCAAGGTCAACGGCAAGATCGAGCAACTGGCGCCGGGCGCGCGGATTTTCGGCGCCGACAACATGCTCAAGGTTTCCGGCGCGCTCAAGGGCTACACGCGCATCAAATACCTGCGCGAGCAGACCACCGGCCTGCTGATCGAAGTGTGGATCCTCACGCCCAAAGAGATCGAAACGCGGGACCCGGAACCGATCGACGCCAGCGCCGGCAGCGGCACCAGCACCGGCAACAGCATCAGGCACTGACAAAAACGCACCGCCGCTAAAGGTCAAACGCGAAGGCGCGCACCCCCTGCGTGGTCAGGGTGGCGAAGAGCACGCGCGTCTCCCCCGCAAACCACCCCGTGGTTCCCATGTAGTCCCAACGCTGAGGGTGCGCCACCACCCGCAGCAACTCCACGCTCGCCGCCCCCAGGCGCAATACCGCGATGCCCTGCGGCGCCACCGGGTAGACCGCCAGGGTTCCATCGCCGCCGGCGCAAATCAACACCCGGCTCTCGCTGGCCAGCGGCGGCAAGCCCCCCTGCAGGCTGAGAACCGCGCCAGCGCGGTCAAGCAGGGCAACAAAGCCCTGTCCGCCGCGATTGCCCGCCACCACGTAGCGCCCAAGCGCCGCGCAATAAGCCACGTCATAGGCATAGCGGATCGGCAGGCCATCAGCCACCAGCCGCGGCGCCGACGCCCGGCCGCCGGCATCGATCACAGCGCAATACAGGCTCGGCCCCTCGTAACGCTGCCACACCGCCAGCCAGTTGCGGTCCGAAGCCGCCACCAGCGGCCAGCCGTCGCGATGGCCGCGCGCCAGGTGGATTTCCGGCCCCGGCCGCCCCGCGCCATCAACGATGCGTGCATGAACGTCGCGCCCTGTGCCGCGATTCATGAAACCGCCGCCCTCCTGCCAGCCCTCGCCATAAACCACCAGGAACCGCTCCTCAAGCGCCGCCGCGTGGCCGGAGTGGCCGCCGCGGCGGATCATGAAAGGATACGGGCGCAAGGGTTCAAGCCGCGCATTCCACAAGCCGGCCCGCTGGTTGATCTCGTCCTCGCCGTCTTCCGCGGTGACCAGGATCACGCCCTTGCTGTTGATCGCCGCGCTCGGCGGTTCCTGCGCCTCGGGCCGCGATACCAGCAACCGCGGATGGATCGTCACGTCACCGGCAGCAGCCGGCATCTCCAGCCAGTCGCAGTAGACATCGTGCGGCCAGTCGCCACCCAGATTGGGTCGCGGCGGATTGCCCGCGCTGCCCCAGACCAGCAATAGGCGATCCCCTACGCGCAGCAGATCGATGCCATGTTGCCAGGCGCGGTGGTCTTCCCCCTCGTCGTCGGCCGCCAGCACCGGCGCGCAAGACGGTAACGCGCACCATGCGCCCCCGGCCGCTGCCGCGCGCAGCCAGGCGCGGCGTCCACCCCGAAGTTCGTTCACACGCCTGGTCCGCGCACCTCAGCCATGCGCCCGGCATCGTCATAGCGCACCAGCAACATGCGCTCCTTCTGCCAGCGCAGCACCGATTCCTCGTCGTGATCGAGGTCCCGGCTGATGTCGGCGTGGCTCACGGCGGGCCGCGCGCTGCGCTTGTCGGCGCCGCGAAAGCGCGTGATGTTGTAGCTGGCCCAGGCCAGCAGGGTGCCGCCCATGATCACCACGATCAAAGCGTAATTCTCCAGCACGTGCTGGACCTCGCGGTAGCCCTGGTAGACCACCATGAAACGATACGCCTCCTCAAAGCCGAGCAGCCAGGCGAGCAGCGCCAGCAGCGGTACCCAGAGATAGATCCAAACGGCCCAGAAGGCCAGCGTGATGACGCCGTACAGCGTACGCTGCCGTGGCGACTGCAGGTCGGGCCGCTCGATGATCGGCGAACTCAGGGTGGGGTGATGCCACGGTCCGGACTTATCCATCTTGCCCTCGTCTTTGAATTGCGCGAAATCGCGCGGGGTACCGCCACTATCGTGGTGGCCATGTTGATCATCCAGTACGCCAGCGGGTACCAGATCATCCAGAAAAATTTGCGCATGTAACCGCTGTCGTAGCGCAAGTCGAGAGCCAGGGAGATGCCGATCTGCAGCAGACAGGTGGTGCCGACGACTACGCCATTCCAGCCCGACAGGAAGGAATCCACCCGCAGGCCGGGCGGCATGGCAAACAGGAGACCCAGCAGCCAGAGAATCAGCATCACCAGCATGGTGTAGGCCCAGGTCACGCTCAGGACGTACTCCACCAGCACCGGCCACATGCGGCGCGACTTCCAGTGCCCGGTGATGCGCCAGTTCTTGATCAGCACCTGGATGCCGCCGGTGGACCAGCGCAGGCGCTGCTTCCACAATCCTTCCAGAGTCTCCGGCGACAAGATCCAGCACAGCGCCTTCGGCTCGAAGCGCACGTCCCAGTGGCGGAGCTGCAGCTTCCAGCTGATGTCGATATCCTCGGTCAACATCTCGCGGCTCCAGTAGCCGACATCGCGCAGCGCCGCCTTGCGAAAGCAGGTGACCACGCCGGAGACGGTGAAAATGCGCCCATAGGTGCGCTGCGCGCGCTTGATCAGCCCGACGATGGAGCTGTACTCCCCCAGCTGCAGGCGGCCCAGCAAGGTGGAACGGTTACGCACCCGCGGGTTGCCGGTCACCGCCCCTACCCGCGCGCCGTAGAGCAAGTGCGCCATCATCCAGTGCAGGGCGTAGGGGTCGAGCAACGCATCTGCGTCGATGCAGGCCAGATACTGCGCCGATGTCATCGCTGCCGCCGTGTCCAGCGCCACCGCCTTGCCTTCGTTTTTCTCCAGATGGATGGCGCGGATGCGCGGATGCTCAGCCACCAGCGAATCCATGATGTCGCGCGTGTTATCGGTGCTTCCATCATTCACCAGCAGGATGTCGAAGTTCGGGTAAGCGCAGGCCAGCATCCACTTAACCGTGTCCTGCAGGTCGCGCCCTTCATTAAAGCAAGGGACGACGATGCTCACCAGCGGATAATCCGGCAACTGCGGCGGCGGCTCGGGCTCGCCGCGCTTCATCGCCTTGCGCACCGGCAGCGCGGGCCGCTCGAAGCGGAAGTAGTAGAAGATCGCCCCCACCATCCAGAGATAGGCCATGAACAGCGGATAGTAGAAGGAATATCCGATGAAAACCTGCATGACCGTGATGCCGAAATGTGACATTTATGCGCCTACCTGAAAGTGGTGTCACGTACGGATAATGCAGGTGCGACCTGCGCCAGTGGCGGCTGATCGCGCATGAAATCGTCCTCGCGAAAGCCGAAATTGAGGGCACCCGCGCGCTGCAGCCCGCGCATGCGCTCCGCCAGTTCGGCCCCGGCGCGCTGCGGCGCCGGCCCGGCCGCGCCATCGAGCAAAACCACCAGGCGCGGCTGGCCCACCTGCGCCGCGGCGTCCCCGCCTGCAAGGGCGATGATAGGAGCCACACCGCGCGATTGCAGTACCACCCAATCGGCGCCGGCGGAAATCGACGCGATCGCCTGCGCGGAAACATCGGACGCGACAATGCCGCGCGCCAGCAACAGCGGCGCACGCCACTTGCGCGCCGCCTGCGCCAACCGGGCGCTCGCCGTGACCATCGCGGTGCTGTCAGCAGCCTCACTTGCTCCCGTTGCCATGAAATACAAGCCCTCGAAATTGGCGCCGCGAGCCAGGTCTTCCAGGATCGCCCCGCCCACCGCCGGAGGCAGGCGCAGCACCGACGGCGGAATCGCGGCGCAGACCTTGACATCGGCGCGAGTCGACAACTGCCAGGCCACCCGGTTGAACAGGTCGGCGCGCATCGCCATCGATTGAGTGGGGAAATAGGCTTGCAGCGCCGCGCCCTCGCCGCCATCGCTGAAGGGATGCAGGAACACATGCGTCACCCCCAGGGCCAGCACGCGATCGAGCAATGCCGAAAGCTTCTGCTCCTGGCGCGCCGGGTCGGCATCGTAAACCTGATCGAGGCCGACCTCGACCACACGCACCGGGGGGCGCACCAGGGGCCCGATCACCTCGCCGGTGAAATTGGCCAACGGCGGATTGTGGATCACGAGCAGGCGGCGCATCGCCGACAGCGGCACCTGCGGCGTATTGAGGCCGTCATTGAGCGTGATGTCGACCGGCATGCCGAGCTCGCCGGCAATGCGTACCAGCTCGTCGTTATAGCTGCCGTAGGGCCAGACCATGGCGCGCGGGCGCTGTCCGGTGTGGCGCTCGATCAATGCCGAATTGCGTTCCATGTCGGCTCGAACCCGCGCTCGCCATTGCGTATCGTCTTCGTAAGTGGCGCTGGCGGCGTCGTACAGGCGCGCGGTGGCGGCGGGCTCGACATTGCCCTGCGGGTTGGCGAGGATGCCTCGATGTAGATCGTAGCTATGCGAAGCCATTTCGACAAGGCCCGAACCGGCCATCTCGCGCAGCTGCGCCCAAGTGGGGAAAGCGGCGGAACCCACCGTCGCCTTCTCGCCATACAGCTGATCCGCCTGCGGCGGCTCATCGATCCATTTGCCGACCACCGCCAGCAGCGCCGGATAGCCGAAGCCGCGCAGCAGCGGGTAGACGCGGGTGTAGAACGAAAGATAGCCGTCGTCGAAAGTCAACAGCACCGCTTTCGGGGGCAGCGCCTTGCCACCGTTGCGCGCATCGATGATCGCCTGCAGGCTGACCGGCGTATAGCCGTTGCCGCGCAGCCAGGCGAACTGCGCCACCAGCGCGCCGCTGTCCACCGCGTAGGGGTCCGGATAGTCACGCACTTCGTCGCGCACCTCATGGTACGACAGCACAATGAAACTTCCCGGCGGTGGCGGGACGACGGCAAAACCGGCCGGCGCAGCCATCGGCGCCCGATCCGCGCTCAGCGCCGGTGCGGCCCCGAGAGCACTGCCGCCCAGGAGCGCCGCCAGCAGGCTGGCGACGATATGCGAAATCTTTGACAGGGCGTGCATGTTCAAAATCTCAAGGTCACGGAAACCACTGCGTAGTTACGCGCGCTGCGCACGCCGTCGTAGGGGTGAATCGAACGGCCGATGCCGTAGCGCAGGATCAGGCGGTCGTCGGCGCTCCATTCCTGCTCGTAACGCGCGTCGTACAGCGAGCCGCTGCCGAAGCCCTGCTCCCAGTAATTGCCGGCGACCAATGTCAGCCGGTGGCGGAAGGCACGCTCGTAGCGGCGCCATTGCAGCCATTCATTGGCCAGCTGCACGCTGGACTCCAGATCGCGCCCCGGGTTGAAATACGCCACGTTGCTTTTCGATGCCTGCGAAGCCGCCACCGTGCCGGTGGCTTCCAGCCGGTACACCGGGCCGGCGTAGACGCGCTGGGTCACCCGCGCCTGCTCGACATCGCGGCGATTGCCGTCGCTGAAGGCCAGGCGATATGCCGTCACCCCGGCGCTGGTCGACTCGCTGCCGCGCCAGGTAGCGCCGACGCCATAGCGCCCGGCGTCCACACCAAACAGGCGTGCCTGCACCGGTGTGTAAGTGCTCGACGACTCGGCAAACGCGCGCAGGGTCCAGAAATCATCCGGCGTGTAGGCCCCGGCAACGGAAAGGCCGGTGCGCCCGCGGTTCAGGTCCTGGGTCAACTCGGCAGAGGCGAGATAGTGGGTCGAGCGGTATTCAAGGCCGACGCCGGCGCGATCGTACCGCCCGGTACCGGTGTCGAAGGTGCCCATGCCGTCATAGGTATGCAGGAAGGCGCGATAGTTATAGTCGATTGGACTGGAATATAGATGGGTATCGATCTCGAAGTCGCGGCTGCCCGTCGGCGCATCGGTGCCGCGTCCATAACCGGCTTCGACGTTCAACTCCATCATGTTATGCACCCGCGCCAGATACGTGGCGCGCACCACCCGCTCGTCTTCCGCGCCGCTGGCCTGCGCTTTCGCCAGTTCGGCCTCGGCGCTGCGGTAGTCGCGCATCTCCAGCAGCGCCTCGGCATGCTCGCCGAGCGCCCCGCTATCGTAGGGGTCCAGGGTCAATTGGCCGCGCAGTTGCTTGTCGGCCAGCCGTGGCCAGCCGCGCGCCGCCATGGTGCTGCCGTAGCCCACGCCGGCTTCCATATTGAAGGGCGCTTCGGCGCTGAGAACGCGCATGCGCCGCCATGCTTCGCCGGGCCGGTTCGCAAGCAGCGGCGCCATCGCGCGCGCGGTCTGCACTGGAAGGTATTGCGGGTTAGCCTCAGTGGTGGCCGCGCTGTAGGCGTTGATGGTCTTGGGCGTCGCGGCCGCCAGTTGTTCGATTTGCGCCAGCGCGGCCTTGTGATCCTCGCTCTCGGCCAGGGCATAGAACAGGCCGATCTGCGCGCCGCTGTTGCCAGGATCGGCCGCCACCACTTCGCGGTACAGGTCCCGCGCGCGCTCGGGCTGATGCAGGTAAAGGTAAGCGGCGGCGGCGTCGGCCTTCACATATGCCGGAACCGGCTCCGGGCGTGCGGCCAGAGCCTCGTACAACGCCGCCGCCTCGCGCATGCGATAGCGGCCGCGCAATGCGCTGACGCGGTCCAGTGCCATCTGCCGTTCGGCCGGGCTCAGCGAGACGGTCTTGTCCAGCGCACGCGGCTCCACGGCGTCGCTGCCGGCCAGCGCGCGGTCGAGCTCGGCGAAACGCTCCGGGCCATGGCCCTGGTTGGCCATCGCCGTGCCCCAGCGGATACGATGGGCCGTGCTGTCGGCCTGAAAGGCGTTGACCTCGGCTTCGGAAAGCACCCCGGGGTGGGCATTGGCCAGTTGCAAGGCAAGCTGCGGCGCGCCTAGGCGCGTCAAGGTGCGCGCCTCGCCGCGCAAGGCAGCCGGATCGTCCGGCGCATCGGCGCGGATCGCCTGATAGGCCGACAAGGCGGCGAAATAGTCGCCGCGCGCGGTCGCCACTTCGGCATAGGTTTCGAGCACCTCGCGGTTGCGCGGGTAACGCGCGCGCAACTCGCCCGCCCGGCGGGCGGCTTCGTCCATGCGCTTTTCATCCAGTTGGACCAGGATCATCCCGATTTGCGGCTCGATGCGCCCGGGAAAACGTTCGGTACTGCGCAAATACAGGGCTTCGGCGAGCGAATAATTCTTCACCCTGCGGGCAGAACCGGCCAGCCCTTCGAGCGCGTAGGCCGGCGCGTCCGCGGGATCGACGCGGTCCGCCAGCGCCACGGCCTCGGCGTCCTTGCCGGCCCAGCCTGACACCACCACCAGGTCATACTGTAGGTCGCGGCGCTCGGGGTGGCGCTGCGCCAGCGCCTGCAGGAAGTCAAGCGCCTGCGCAGCGCGTCCGGCCCGCGCTTGCTCGATGGCATCGCGATAGGCGGCGACTTCCACCGGCGTCAGCGACCCCGGCGCGATCTGGGCCTCCGGACCTTCGCGGAAGTCTGCCGCGGCCGGCGTTCCCTGCCGGGCGGCGAGCGCCCGCCGTGCCTGGGCGGCTGACACTTCCCGAGGCGCCTCGTCTGCAGCGGCGGGCACAACCACAAGCCCCAGCAATGCCAGGGCACAAAATTGCCTGAGCGAATCACGCGCGATTGTTGCAGCCACAGCTTCCCCTTATGTCCTACAAGTTTTTGGAGCTCTTGCAACCGGACAGCGCGCCGACGGCACACTCGTTCAAGAGAAACTCGTTGCGGGATGAAGTGTCCCCGCAGGGCAACAACCGCTCTGTCAGAAAACGCCGGTTCTGCTGTAGGTAGGTTCTTACTGCGCACGACACCGGGGCCCGTACCGAGGTCAAGCCAAACATGACGACAGCATGTTTAACCCAACCACCGGGAAGCTGGAGGGGGCCCGCGGCTAAAGTGATTGCCCTCGCGGGACAATGCCGGGGGCGGAAAACTGGCGACGGACCCCGGTCGGCCCGTTACCGCCGGAAACCAACGCGGCGTAGTACCGCGCTATTCGATGACGATGTGCGCCCTGCGGATCACCGGCTGCCAGTAGCCGATGTCCTTCTTTACCTGCGCATCGAGTTGCGCCGGCGTCAGGTAACGGATGTCCATGCCCGCGGTGGCGCCGGACTGCTTGGCTTCGGGCGTCTCCAGCGCCTGCTTGAGCGCGCCGCTCAATTTCGCCAGCACCTCGGGCGGCGTGCCGGTGGGTGCGAAAATCGACACCCAGGCTTCCATCTCGACACCGGGAAAGCCGGCCTCGGCGGTGGTCGGCACATCCGGCAGCACAGCCGCCCGGCTTTTCGCCGCGGTGGCCAAGGCACGCAGGCGGCCGTTCTTGATGAAGCCGATCACCGAGGGCGGCGTCGCCACCGTCATTTGCACGTTGCCGGCAATCGCGTCCAGCGCCGCCGGCCCCGCGCCCTTGTAGGCCACGTGCGTGATGTCGATCTTGTAAAGCTGCTTGAACAATTCCATGCCCACGTGCGGCACCGAGCCGTTGCCCGAGGTCGAGTAGTTCAGCTTGCCCGGGTTGGCGCGCGCGTAGTCCACCAGTTCCTTCAGGTTCTGGAATGGTTGCTGCGGATTGACGGTAATCACGTGCGGGGCGACGGCGATCATGCCGACGCCGGTGAAGTCCTTGACCGGGTCCCACTGCATGTCCTTGAACATCACCGGGTTGCCGACGTGAAACATGGAATACCCGATCAGCAGCGTATAGCCGTCCGGCTTGGCGCGCGCCACGTAGGTGGCCCCAATGTTGCCGCTGGCGCCGGGCCGGTTGTCGATCACCACGCTCTGGCCCAGGGCCGCGCCCATCGCCGGCGCCACCATGCGCGCCGACTGGTCGAGGATGCCTGCGGGCGCCACCGGCACGATCAGGGTCACGGGGCGGCTGGGAAAAGCAGTCTGCGCCAGCGCGGGGGCGCAGCACAGCAGCAGGCAGAGGCGGAAGAGGGATTTCATCGAGGTCTCCATATTGTTCGTTTGTATCGTTGTTTGGGTCGTAGCCCGCGCGCGGGCAAGGCGACGCATCTTATCAAGACCGGGGCGCATGCCCTCATGTCGAGGAACCCCCTGAACCGCCGTTAAACCGCCGTTAAACCGCCACTGCAAATCAACCACACTTAGTTGCTCCACTAGCGTATGTTTGGAACATTCCTCTTCGATAAATGCCTGGTTACACCATGTCCGCCACAGTCCGCCGATTGCGCCGCGGCGCCTTGCCCCACCAGGGTCGGCGCCCAGCCTCCGCGGGTGAACCCGCCCGACCGCGACCGCGCGCCGGCGGCAAACACGTTTGTGTTGGGCAGGCGCCGAAATTGTGGAAAAAACATCGGGTTTTATCAGGTTGGGCAAAATCCGCGCTTCGAAAATCCGGAAACCACCGTGGTTTACCGTTGTTTCGCCCCACGGTGGCGACAAGCCCCCTTTTGGTAGAATCGCGCCCTGGCCGCATCGCACCCACGCGCGAACCGCAATCCGCGGCCCTCACCTCTTTTTACCGCGGCGCCGTCTATACAACGGTTCCCCCGCCCATCATGCCGAAAAAGCTCTACATCAAGACCTTCGGCTGCCAGATGAACGAGTATGACTCGGACAAAATGGCAGACGTGCTCAATGCCGACGAAGCGACTATCGCGACTCAGGTCCCGGCCGAAGCCGACATCATTATTTTCAACACCTGCTCGGTGCGCGAAAAAGCGCAGGAGAAAGTGTTCTCCGACCTCGGACGCGCGAGAGAATTGAAGCTCGCCAACCCGAACCTGATCATCGGCGTCGGCGGCTGCGTCGCCAGCCAGGAAGGCGCGGCCATCGTCGCGCGCGCGCCGTACGTCGACGTGGTGTTCGGCCCGCAGACCCTGCACCGCCTGCCGGCGCTGATCGCTAAGCGCAAGAGCAGCGGCCGCCCGCAGGTGGACATCTCGTTTCCCGAAGTGGAAAAGTTCGACCACCTGCCGCCGGCGCGCACCGATGGCGTCTCGGCCTTTGTCTCCATCATGGAAGGCTGCAGCAAATATTGCAGCTTTTGCGTCGTGCCCTATACGCGCGGCGAAGAAGTGTCGCGCAATTTCGACGACGTGCTGACCGAGATCGCCGGCCTGGCCGACCAGGGCGTGCATGAAGTGACCTTGCTCGGGCAGAACGTCAACGCCTATCGCGGCAAGATGGCCAAGGCCAGCGCCGAGATCGCCGACTTCGCCATGCTGATCGAGTACGTCGCCGAGATTCCAGGAATCGAACGCATCCGCTACACCACCTCGCATCCGCGTGAGATGACCCAGCGCGTGATCGACGTCTACGCCCAGGTGCCGCAACTGGTGTCGCACCTGCACCTGCCGGTGCAGTCCGGCAGCGACCGCGTGCTGGCGGCGATGAAGCGCGGCTACACCGTGCTGGAGTTCAAGTCGATCGTGCGCAAGCTGCTGGCGGCGCGCCCGCAACTGACCTTGTCGTCCGACTTCATCGTCGGCTTTCCCGGCGAGACCGAGGCCGACTTCAACGCGACCATGAAACTGATCGAGGAAGTCAATTTCGACGCTTCCTTCAGCTTCGTCTATTCGCGCCGCCCCGGCACCCCGGCGGCGGACCTGCAGGACGACACCCCGCAAACCCTGAAACTGGAACGCCTGCAGCGCCTGCAGGCACAGGTCGAAAAACAGGCGACCGGCATCAGCGAGCGCATGGTGGGCAATGTCGAGCGCGTGCTGGTGGAAGGCCGCGCGAGAAAGAATGCCGAAGAGCTTTCGGGGCGCACCGAGAACAACCGGGTGGTCAATTTCGCCGGCAACCCACGCCTGATCGGCGGCTTTGCCGAAGTGCGCATCACGGATGCCCTGCCGCATTCCCTGCGTGGCGAGGTGGTGACGATGCAGTAAGCCGCCTGCTTGCCGCTCACGGTCCGGCCCACGCACCAGGGCCATTCCGCTTGCAATGCTGCGCATCGCCACCAATTGAAAGACGTCATGAAAGCCACCAACAAAGAACTCCGTTTCGAGCCCGCCGACAACAAGCGGCTCGCCAACCTGTGCGGCCCGCTGGACGCCAACCTGCGCCAGCTCGAAGCCGCGCTGGACATCATCCTGACCCGTCGCGGCACCCGCATCAAGCTGACCGGCAGCGCGGAGAATGTCGAGCGCGGCGCTTCGCTGCTGGAGCAGTTCTACGCCCAGGCAGACCGCGCCATCGAGCTCGACGATGTGCAGCTCGGCGTGATCGATATCCGCAATCCCGGCCTGGCCGATGAAGACGCGCCGCGCCTGATGACGCGGCGCCGCGACCTTGCCGGCCGCACGCCGAACCAGCGCGAATACCTGGAAAAAATCCTGGCGCACGACGTGACGCTGGGCGTCGGCCCGGCCGGCACCGGCAAGACCTACCTCGCGGTAGCCTGCGCGGTGGATGCGTTGGAGCGTGATGCCGTGAAAAGAATTGTCCTCGTGCGCCCGGCGGTCGAAGCCGGCGAGCGCCTGGGCTTTTTGCCCGGCGACCTGGCGCAAAAGGTCGACCCCTACCTGCGCCCGCTGTACGATGCGCTGTACGACCTGATGGGCCATGACAAGGTCGGCAAGATGTTCGAAAAGGGCGCGATCGAGATCGCCCCGCTGGCCTACATGCGCGGCCGTACCCTGAACCATGCCTTCATCATCCTCGACGAGGCGCAGAACACCACGCCGGAGCAGATGAAGATGTTCCTCACGCGCATGGGCTTCGGCGCCAAGGCAGTGGTCACCGGCGATCCGACGCAGATCGACCTGCCGCGCGGCAACCAGAGCGGACTGATCGAAGCCATGCACATCCTGAAGGACGTGCGCGGCATCGCCACCACGCAGTTCAATTCCAGCGACGTGGTGCGTCACCCGCTGGTGGGGCGCATCGTCGAAGCCTACGAGGCGCATTCAGCCAAGCTGGCGCTGGAAGGGAGGAGCGACGTCGCCGACAACCTGCTGCGCAGCGCCCACACACGCGGTCCCGGGCGGCGCTGATGGGCGTAACGGTGCAATACGCCAGCCGGGTGGCCGGCCTGCCGACGCCGGCGCGCCTGAAACGCTGGGCGAAGGCAGCCGCGGCGGCGGACGCGCAACTCAATATCCGCATCGTCAACGCCGCCGAGGGCCGCACCCTCAACGGCGAGTTTCGCGGCCGCGACTATGCCACCAACGTGCTGACCTTCCCCTATGGCGGCAAGCCGCCGGAGGCCGACATCGTGCTGTGCGCGCAGGTGGTGGCCCGCGAGGCGCGCGAGCAGGGCAAGGCGCTCGAGGCCCACTATGCCCACCTGGTAGTGCACGGCGTGCTGCACGCCCACGGCCACGACCACGAAAAGGCCGCCGAGGCGAAGCGGATGGAAGCGCTGGAAGTGAAAATCCTGCGCGGCCTGGGCTATGCAAATCCCTATGAATGACGCGGCAACGGCGCGCCGCCTGTCACACGAGGCCGGCGCGGAACGTGTATCCTACGTTCTTGTTCCTTACCGCCGCTCAAGGCACCATGGACGACGCGATTAGTCCGCCGCCTAAAGCAAGCCTGCTAGAACGCCTGTCCGCGCTGATCATGCGCAAGCCCGAAGACCGCGGGCAACTCATCGAACTGCTGCATTCCGCCCGCGAGCGCGACCTGCTCGACGCCGAAGCGCTGGCGATGATCGAAGGGGTGATGCAGACCTCCGAGCTCTCCGCCCGCGACATCATGGTGCCGCGCGCGCAGATGGACGTGATCGACATCAACGATCCGCTCGACAAGTTCATGGCCAGCGTGATCGCAACAGCGCACTCCCGCTTTCCGGTGATCGACAAGAACCGCGACGAGGTGATCGGCATCCTGCTGGCGAAGGACCTCCTGCGCATCTACGCCGGCGAGGAACTGAAGATCCGCGAGATATTGCGCCCGGTGGTGTTCATCCCCGAGAGCAAGCGCTTAAACGACCTCCTGCGCCAGTTCCGCGCCAACCGCAACCACATTGCCATCGTGGTCGACGAGTACGGCGGCGTCGCTGGTCTCGTGACCATCGAGGACGTGCTGGAGCAGATCGTCGGCGAGATCGACGACGAGTTCGACTTCGACGAGGCCGAGGACAACATCCTGGCGGACCGCGACGGCCGCCACCGCGTACGCGCTCTGACTGAGATCAGCGACTTCAACGAACACTTCGGCGCCACGCTGCCCAATGACGAAGCCGATACCATCGGCGGCCTGGTGATCCATCGCTTCGGCCGCGTGCCCAAGCGCGGCGAGGTGGCGGTGATCAGCGGCTTCAAGTTCCAGGTGCTGCGCGCCGACAGCCGCCAGGTGCATATCCTGCGCGTCGAGCGCCTGCCTGAAGACGGCGAGGCGCATGCCTGAGCAGGGCGGCAGGCGCGTGGTAGCACGGCTCGCGGCACCTGCCGCCGCGCTGGCGCTGGGCGCATGCAGCGTTGCCGGCCTGGCGCCGCTCAATTGGTGGTGGCTGCCGCCGCTGACCCTGTGCGGCCTGATGCTGCTGTGGCGCGAAGCCGCGCCGAAGCGCGCCGCGCTGCTCGGCTTCGCTTTCGGCCTGGGCTGGTTTTGCGCCGGCATCTCCTGGGTCTATGTCAGCATGCACGATGTGGGCGGCATGCCGGCGCTGATCGCCGGCCTGGCCACCCTGCTCTTCGCCGCCTATCTCGCGCTCTTTCCCGCGATGGCCGGCTGGCTGCAGGCGCGCCTCGCGCCCGGCCTGGCGTCGCCCTACCTGCGCCAGTTGCTGCTGGTGCCCGCCGCCTGGGCCTTCGCCGAGTGGCTGCGCGGCTGGCTGTTCACCGGCTTTCCCTGGGCGGCGCTAGGCTATGCGCATACCGACGGGCCCTACGCCGGCTACGCCCCGCTGTTCGGCATCACCGGCCTGAACTACGTCAACGCCTGCGCCGCCGCCCTGCTCGCCTTGGGCGTCACGCTGCTGCGCGACAAGGCGCAAAGCCTGACAAAAACCGGCCGTGCCTGGCTACCTCTGGGCACGGTCGCCGCCAGCCTGCTGGCGGGGCTAGGCCTGCAGCAGATCGAGTGGACCAGGCCGGAAGGCGCGCCGCTGACGGTGAGCCTGCTCCAGGGCAACATCCCGCAGGAGTTGAAGTTCGTCCCCGGCCGTTTCGAAGATACGCTGGCCACCTACAAGCGCCTGATCGACGCCAATCCCGCCGAGTTGGTGGTGCTGCCCGAGACGGCGCTACCGCGCTTTCTCGAGCAGATCCCGCGCGGCTATCTGCAGGACCTCGTGCTCGCCGCCGTCAGGCAAAAAACCAACCTGATCGTCGGCGTGCCGCGTGCCGAACCGGGCGAACGCTATTTCAACAGCGTCATCAGCCTGGGATTGGACCCGGTGCAGAGCTACGACAAGCGGCACCTGGTGCCCTTCGGCGAATTCATCCCCTACGGCTTTCGCTGGTTCGTGGCGATGATGAACATTCCGCTGGGCGACTTCGAGCGCGGGTCGCCCAAGCCGCGGCCGATGCTGCTCTCCGGCCACTGGGTAGCGCTGAATGTCTGCTACGAGGACTTGTTCGGCGAGGAGATCATCCGCCAGTTGCCGCGCGCCAACCTGCTGGTGAACATCTCCAACATCGCCTGGTTCGGCGACAGCCTGGCGGTGCCGCAGCACCTGCAGATCAGCCGCATGCGCGCGCTGGAAACCGGGCGGCCGATGCTGCGCGCCACCAACACCGGCGCCACCGCCGCCATCGATGCGCAAGGCCGCGTCACCGCGCTGCTGCCTTATTTCACCGAAGGCGCGCTCAAGGCCACCGTGCAGGCGCGCAGCGGCGCCACCCCTTACGTGCGCTGGGGCAACTGGCCGGCGGTCAGCTTTTGCTTCGGCGTGCTGGCGCTTTGCGCTTGGCGGGCGCGGCGCGGGTTGCAAGATCCACTGCCAGCCTGAAGGCGGTGATGAGGCTGCCGGGATCGGCGGTCTTCGCTTTCGCCGGGGTCGCGGCAAGATCAAGCGCGGTGCCATGATCGACCGAGGTGCGGATGATCGGCAGGCCCAGCGTGATGTTGATGCCCTCGCCGAAAGTGGCGTACTTCAGTACCGGCAGCCCTTGGTCGTGATACATCGCCAGCACCGCGTCGGCGCCCGCCAGCACGCGCGGCGTGAACAGGGTGTCGGCCGGCAGCGGGCCGGTCAGGCGCATGCCGCGCTTGCGCAATTCCTCCAGCACCGGAGTGATCACCTCGATCTCTTCGCGCCCCATGTGGCCGGACTCGCCGGCATGCGGATTAAGCCCCGCCACCACGATGCGCGGCCGGGCGATGCCGAACTTGCCGCGCAGGTCCGCTTCCAGGATGGTGAGGGTGGTGCGCAGGTCTTCACGCGTCAGAGCGCGCGGCACGTCCTTCAGCGCGAGGTGGGTGGTGGCCAGCGCCACGCGCAATGGCGGGCGGCCGCCGGCCAGCATCATCACCACCCGCAGGGTGTGCGTCTTTTCCGCCAGGTATTCGGTGTGTCCGGTGAAAGCGATGCCAGCCTCGTTGATCACCCCCTTGTGCACCGGCGCGGTGACCATGGCGGCGAAGACGCCGGAGACGCAGCCGGCCAGCGCCGCGTCCAGCGTGCCCAGCACGTAGGCGGCATTGCGCGCGTCGAGGTGGCCCGGATGCGCCGGATGCGCCAGCGGCACATGCAGCACCGCCACGCCCGGACCGGGCGCGGCGCAGGCCGCAAGGCCGGCGCAGCTGCGCAGGGTCACTTTCAATCCCAAACGGGTGGCGCGGCGCGCCAGCATTTGCGCGTCGCCCACCAGCACCAGGCGCGCGCCGCGCCGCGCCGCCGGCCGGGCCGCCAGCATCAGCGCCAGGTCCGGGCCGATGCCGGCCGGCTCGCCCGTTGTAAGCGCGATCAGGGGCAAGGCCCGGGGCTGAACGGACTTGCGCATCGCGCCGGGCTGATCAGGCGCGCAGGCGCGGATCAGCGCTCTTCCAGACGCAGTTCGACATAGGTGCGGTCGCGCAACTGGCGCACCCATTCCTGGTAGGCCTCGTCGGACTTGCGCTCGCGGATGGTCTGGCATGCGGCCGCGCGCACCCGCTCCGGGCTCATGTCGGCGTTGCGCCGCTCCAGCACCTGGATCAGGTGCCAGCCGAACTGGCTTTGCACCGGCTGGCTGATCTCGCCGACCTTCAGGTCGTTCATCGCCTTCTCGAATTCCGGCACGGTGTCGCCGGGGTAGATCCAGCCGAGGTCGCCGCCCTTGTCGCGGCTGCCGTCGTTGGAATACAGGCGCGCCAGTTCGGCGAAGTCGGATGCCTTGTTGACCAGGCGCTCGCGCAGGTCCTCGAGGCGCCGCTTGGCCTGGTCCTGCGACACCAGCTCATTGGTCTTGATCAGGATGTGACGGGCATGGATCTGCTCGACCGCGATTTTCGAATCGCCGCCGCGCTTGCGCTCGATCAGCTTGAGAATGTGAAAACCGTTGGCGCTCCTGAGCACGCCGCTGACCTCGCCCGGTTGCAGCTTGGTTTCGGCATCGACAAACAGTTGCGGCAGACGATCTTCCGTGCGCATGCCCAGCTCGCCGCCCTTGAGGGCTTCGGGCGCCTCGGAAAAGCTCACCGATACCTTGGCGAAATCGGCACCGGTCTTGAGCTGGGCCAGCGCCTCCTCGGCGCGCTTCTTGCGCAGCTCGATCTGCTCCGGGCTGGCATTTTCCGGCACCACCACCAGGATGTGGCCGAGATTGACCTCGGTCTGGGCCTGCTGCTGGGCGCCGTTGTCGGACATGAACTGCTCGATCTCGCCGTCGGTGCACATGACCGACTTCTCCACCGCCGCCTCGCGCACCCGGGTGATCAGGATTTCGTTACGGATATCGTCGCGGAACTTGGACCAGGGCACACCCTGCTTTTCCAGCATGTCGCGGAACTCGGAAGGGCTCTTCTGGTTCTGCTCGGCAATCCGCGCCAGGGTGCGGTCCAGCGCCTGGTCATCGACGCGGATGCTGTTTTCCTTGGCGTACTGCAACTGCGCGCGATCGACGATCAGGCGCTCCAGCACCTGGGAATCGAGCACGTCTGTGGGCGGCAGGGGCCGGTTGTTGCGGTTGAAATCGCGCGTCACCACGCCCACCCGTTCGTCCAGTTCGCGCCGCGTGACGACCTCGTCGTTGACCACCGCGACGATACGGTCGGCCAGCACCACGCGCGGACGCGGGTTGCTCGAGAGTTGCGGGCTAAGCTGCGTTTGCGCCAGCGCAAGCCGCGCCGGGACGGCCGGCAACAGGGCCGCCACCACGGCGGCAGTCAGCATCAGGCGTGAAAATCGTGACTGCATGAATCGTTACTCATAGTTGTTGAAGGTGCGCGGTTGCGCAGTCTGGTTCTCGTACAGCTTGGTATAACCAGGAATGTTGCGCTTGAGCACGTCCAGCGGATTGGACCCGAGCCTGGACAAGCCGTTCAGCTCGATCTGGAAAAAAATCGAGGTACTGGATCTCTGAGTCGCCAGCGCGTATTTCTGCAGCACCACCCGCCCGACCCAGCAGTCGCCGTCATACTCGAAACCGGCCAGGGCTTCCGCGAGATGTCCATCGCGCAGGGAGTAATTGTACCGGCCGACGCCGTACCAGCGCGGCGTCACCCGCCACTGGCTGGCGAAGTCGACTTCCTCGAGCAGGTCGCGCTGGTAGCGGTAGGCCGCCGACACCGTGTTGCCGGGCTCCGGCGACCAGCGCACGCCGTGGGTGACACGCTGGATCTGCTTCATGTTCGGGTCGTATTCCAGGGCGGAGTCGAAGCGTACCTTCGGTACGATGTCGCCGGAAATCGCCGCCAGGTAGTCCGAAGCCTTGTCCACCCGCGCGTTCTCCCCCGGCAGGGTCACGCGCTGGGTGGTGAAATAGTAACGCTGGCCGATCGAGACGCGCAGGCGTTCGGCGCCGGAGTCGGTGCTGAGCAGGCGCGTCGACACCGCCGCCGTGAGCTGGTTGGCGTCGGCAATGCGGTCGTAGCCGCTGTAGATGTTTTCGGAGAAGATTTGCGAAAAATTGAAGTCGGCCGCGCCGGTGTCGAAAATCGGAATGTTCGACTGGTCGCGATACGGCACCCGCAGGTAGTAGAGGCGCGGCTCCAGGGTCTGGGTATAGCTCTTGCCGAAATACTCGGCCGGCCGCTCGAAGGTCATGCCGCTGTCGACGCTGGCGATCGGCAGGTTGCGCACGATGCCCTCGCGGGCGTTGGCCGGCAGCGCCACGTCGGTCTGCCAAGCGGCCAGGTTTTCCAGGTTGTAGTGAGTCGAGCTGAAGGAAATCTTTGGCGTGATGTAGTAACCCGGCCGGACGAAGGGATAGCTGATCGACGGCGCCACGTAAGAACGGTTACCCATCACCTGGGTGGCATTGGAAAAGCGCGTGTAGTCGGCGTCAAGCCCGATGTCAAAACCCTTGACGTCATAGCGCAGGGTGCTGAAGGACAGTTCGGGCAAGCGGAAATACGGCACCGCCACCGGAGCCAGCGGATCCTGCAGGGTCTGGAAGGCCTGGGCGCGGAACGTAAGGTTGTAGCCGTTGGCGGCGTAGCTCAGCGAGCCCTCACGCGTCAGGTAGGTCTGCGCGGTCAGCGCCAGTTTTGCCGACAGGTCGGTGAAATAGGTGTTGTCCGACACCTTGTTGACGTTCAGGTTGGCGGTCAGGCCCGGCGCCAGGGTCTGCGTATGCAGGATGCTGAATCCCGAGCGCGTAGTGTGCGTCTGGTTGTCGTCGGGCAGCACCTCGCCGCTGATCTGGCCCTTGTAGCCGTCGCCCATGTAGCGGAAGCTGGCGCTGCTTTGCAGGCCGCGCTTGGACATGTAGCGCTCCGTCAGGGTGGCATCGCGATTGGGCGCGATATTCCAGTAATAGGGAATCGTCAGTTCCTGCCCGCTCTGGACCGAGCTGCCGAAGGAAGGCGCGAGAAAACCCGACTTGCGCTTGTCGTTGAGCGAAAACGACAGGCTCGGCAAGGCCATGATCTCGCGGCCGAGAAAAACGACTTTCGCGCCTTCGGCCTCGCCGACGTCGCGGCCGAAGTCCAGGTTCATCTTGTCGACCTTGAGAAACCAGTCGTCGTTGCCCGGTCCGCAAGTCGTGTAGGTCGCGTTCTCCGCGTGATAGGCGTTCTGGCCGAGAAAGTCCATGCGCAGCGCCTCGCCGCGCGCCTTTTCGCCGGCCAGCAGATAGTGAACGTCGAGGAAATAGCCGGTCTGCGCATCCATCTTGAGACGCAATTCCGAGCCGGTGAAGAGGTCGCCGTCCTTCAGCGCCCGCACTTCGCCGGTGGCCAGCATCTCGTCGGGCACCGGGTAGTAGATGATGGTGTCGGCCTTCATCAGGCTGCCGCGCTTGCGCAGTTCGGCGTCGCCCTCCACCGTGGTCTGCACCCCGGTCTGGCCGGAGATCTTCAGGCCCTGGATGAAGATCGGCACCTCGTCGGCGCCCGAAAGATTCGGGCTGAGTTGCTCTTCGGCCTTCAGCTCCAGGCGCTCGCCGGGCGGGGTTTCGAGCGCCGCGGTGATCGATGGTTCGGGCGTGGAAAGCGCACCGGACATTTTTCCACCGGCCACCGGCGGCGCCACCGGCGCATCGGATACGCCGGCGGCAACGGGCGCGGCCGGCGGATCGGCGGCCGGCTTATCCGGCGACACCGCGGCGAGCAGTGTGGGTGGGGCATGCGGCGTTGCCGGGGCCGGGAATGCGGGCGCCACGGCCGGCGCAGTCACCGTTTCCGCTTGCTGATCCGGCACAGCCGCTGTTGGCGCGGGCGGGTCCGCCGCGGGCCGGTCTTCGACAGCGGGCTTGCGCGCAGGCGGCTCTTGCGCATTGTTTTGCGCCAGCACGTAAGTCACGCTGGGCAGCAGCAGGGGAATGACTTGCACGGGCTGCGCCGTCGTCCCTTCCTGATCCGCCCCCAGGGCCGTCAGCGGCAGCGCGCTTAGCAGCATCAGCATGCGTGCCAGGGGTTTCAAGCGCGGACGGGAGACGGTCGGCAAATACATGGGCTCACGAAAGTCCGCGAGGCCGATCCGGCCCGAACGGTTAATCCGATAAAATTCAACGGATTATAAGCCAGCGCGCGCAATTCCGGTGCCTGCCTTCCCACCTAGCCCAGGACACCCCCTTGGACCGTACCGCCGCTCTCACCCATTGGCTGGAAAAGCAGCTTCCCGGCCGCGCCTTCATCCTCGCTCCCGCTTCCAGCGACGCCAGCTTCCGGCGCTACCTGCGCGCCCGCTTCGCCGACGACGGCAGCACCCGCATTGTCATGGACGCCCCGCCCGAGCACGAGGACTGCAAGCCCTTCATTCGCGTCGCCGGCCTGTTCGGCGCCGCCGGCGTGCACGTGCCCGAAGTCCTGGCGCAAGACCTGGAACAGGGCTTTTTGCTGCTCAGCGACCTTGGCGACACCACCTACCTCGCCGCCATCCAGCAAGACCTCAAACGCGCCGATGCCCTCTACCGCGACGCCTTCGGCGCCTTGGTGCGCATCCAGGCCGCCAGCCGCCCGGGTGAACTGCCGCCTTACGACCGCGCCCTGCTGCTGCGCGAAATGCAGCTCCTGCCGGACTGGTACATCGCCCGCCACAAGCAACTCACCCTGGACGAGAAGCGGCGCGCGGTGCTCGACGCCGCCTTCGAGACCCTGCTGGAGAACAATCTCGCCCAGCCCCAGGTCTATGTGCATCGCGACTACCACTCGCGCAACCTGATGGTGGGCGCGCCCGGCGAGCCCGGCATCCTCGACTTCCAGGACGCGGTGTACGGGCCGATCACCTACGACCTCGCCTCCCTGCTGAAAGACGCCTATATCGAGTGGGAAGAAGAGCAGGTGCTCGACTGGTGCATCCGCTACTGGGAGGCGGCGCGCAAGGCGGCGCTGCCGGTACAGGCGGAGTTCGGCGACTTTTACCGCGACTTCGAATGGATGGGCCTGCAGCGCCACCTCAAGGTGCTGGGCATTTTCGCGCGCCTGAACTACCGCGACGGCAAGGCCAACTACCTGAACGACATTCCGCTGGTGATGCGCTATGCGCGCCGCACCTGCGCGCGCTACGCCGTCTTCTTTCCCCTGCTGCGCCTGCTCGAGGCGGTGGAAAATATCGAAACCAAGGCCGGCTACACGTTTTGAACCCGCTTTTGGACCCACCGCCCCCGCCCACCCCGGCCACGCCGAGCCGCGAGTTCGCCCGCGGGCTGGTCGCGGTGATCCCCATGCTCCTGGGCGCGGTGCCGTTCGGCCTGATCTACGGCGCGCTGGCGGTCAAGGCCGGCATTTCCCCGCTGCTGGCCATCGCCATCTCCAGCATCGTCTTCGCCGGCTCGGCGCAATTCATGATCACCAAGCTGGTAGCGGCGGCCACGCCCGGCCTGCTCATCGTCCTGTCCGTGGGCGTGATCAACCTGCGCCACGCCCTCTACTCGGCGGCGCTGGCGGAAAAGCTGGCCCACCTGCCGCTGCGCTGGAAAGTGCTCCTTGCCTACCTGCTGACCGACGAAGCCTATGCGGCCGCCCTGCGCCGAATGCAAAGCGAAGTTCATCCGGAAAGCCGTCACTGGTTCCTGTTCGGCTGCGGCTTCGGCCTGTGGTCCACCTGGCAGCTCGCCTGCATCGCCGGCGTGCTGCTGGGCGGCCATATTCCGGCCGCCTGGTCGCTGGACTTCGCCGGCACCCTCACCTTCATCGCCATCGTCGTGCCGCTATTGAAAGACCGCGCCTCCACCGGCGCCATGCTGACCGCCGGCGTGGTGTCGGTCGCCGCCTTTGCGCTGCCTCACAAGCTGTTCATCATCGCCGCGGCGCTTGCCGGCATGGCCGCGGGCGTGCTGCTGGAGCGCCTGGTCCGGCGCACGGGCCTGAACGCATGAATCTGTGGCTCACCATGGCGCTGGCGGGACTGCTCACCTTCCTGATCCGCTACTCCTTTATCGGCGCGGCCGGACGTATCACGCCGCCGGAATGGTTCCGGCGCATGTTGCGTTTCGTGCCGATCGCCGCGCTCACCGCCCTGATCTGGCCGGACCTGCTGATGCCGGCGGGAGAGTGGCAACTCTCCTTCGCCAACCCGCGCCTGCTCGCCGGCCTGATCGCCGCGCTGGTGGCCTGGCGCAGCCAGAACATTTTTCTCACCATCGCCATCGGCATGGGGGCGTTGTGGGGGTTACAGTGGTGGCTATGAATTTGATGAAGCGCATCTCTGTCCGATGAAAGCGATGATCCTGGCCGCCGGGCGGGGCGAGCGCATGCGCCCTCTCACCGACGCCTGCCCCAAGCCGTTGCTGGAAGTCGGCGGCAAGCCGCTGATCGCCTGGCATCTGGAACGCCTGGCGCGCGCGGGGTTTGCCGACATCGTTATCAACCACGCCTGGCTGGGGGCGAAAATCGAAGCCGCACTGGGCGACGGCAGCCGCTGCGGCGTGCGCATCGCCTATTCGCCCGAAGGCGAGGCGCTGGAAACCGCCGGCGGCATTGCGTTTGCCTTGGGCCACCTGGGTGACGCGCCCTTCCTGGTGGTCAATGGCGACATCTATTGCGATTTCGACGTAGCCCGCGCACCCGGCATTGCCGCGCAGATGCAGCGCGATGATCTGCAGGCCTGGCTGGTGCTGGTGCCCAATCCGCCGCATCACCCGAAAGGCGATTTCTCCCTGGATGGCCGGCGCGTCAGCGACGGCGGCGCCGGGGGCAACACGCGCCACACCTTCAGCGGCATCGGCATCTACCAGCCCGCGCTGTTCGCCGGCATCGAACGCGGCAGCAAGGCGCAACTGGCGCCCCTGTTGCGCGCGGCGATGGCGCGCAAGCAGGTAGGCGGCGAATTGCATGCCGGCCGCTGGGAAGATGTCGGCACCCCCGAACGCCTGGCCGCGCTGGATGTCGAACTGCAGAACATGAAACCCAAGCAGGCATAAAATATCCCCATGACCCCATTCAATCCCAAGCCCTACGCCGCGCGCCGCGCGCGCCTGCTCAAGCAACTGAAGGACGCCGGCGGCGGCATCGCCATCATTCCCACTTCGCCGGAAGCGCCGCGCAACCGCGATGCCCACTACCCCTACCGGCACGACAGCTACTCCTACTACCTGTCCGGCTTCACCGAACCGGAAGCAGTGATCGTGCTGATCGCCGGCAAGAAGGTAGCCACCTCCATCCTGTTTTGCCGTGCCAAGCATGAAGAGCGCGAGATATGGGACGGCTTTCGCCATGGCCCGCAGGCGGCGCGCACCACTTTCGCTTTCGACCAGGCCTATGCCGTCGAGGAATTCGACGCGCGCCTGCCCAGTCTCCTGGGCGGCGCGCCCAATCTGTTCTACTCGATGGGTTTCGATGCCGCCTTCGACGAGCGCGTGGTCAAGGCGCTCAACGCCGTGCGCGGCATGGCGCGCTCCGGGATGAACGCGCCGGAGGCGATCCGCGACGCGCGCGCGCTGATCGACGCCATGCGCCTGGTGAAGGACAAGCACGAGATCGACACCATGCGCCGCGCCGGCGCCATTTCCACCGAGGCGCACAAGCGCGCCATGCGCACCGCCAAACCCGGCGCTTATGAATACGAAGTGGAAGCCGAGCTGCTGCACGAGTTCCGCCGCCAAGGGTCCGAATATCCAGCCTACACCTCCATCGTCGCCGCCGGCGCCAACGCCTGCGTGCTGCACTACGTCAGCAACGACCAGAAGATGAAGGATGGCGACCTGCTCTTGATCGATGCCGGCTGCGAACTGAACAGCTACGCCAGCGACATCACCCGCACCTTCCCGGTCAACGGCAAGTTCAGCGGCCCGCAGCGCGACCTCTACCAGATCGTGCTCGACGCCCAGGCGGCGGCGATCGCCAAAACCAAACCCGGCGTGCCCTTCAACGTGCCGCACGAAGCGGCGGTGAAGGTGCTGGCGCAGGGAATGGTCGACGTCGGCCTGCTCAAGGGCAGCGTCGATGCGGCCATCGAGCAGGGCAACAAGCGCGAGGGCGGCTACTTCCGTTTCTATATGCACCGCACCGGCCACTGGCTGGGCCTCGACGTGCACGACGCCGGCGACTACAAGCACGGCGACAAGTGGCTGCCCCTGGCGCCCGGCAACATGGTGACGGTGGAGCCAGGCATCTACGTGCGTCCCGCGCGCAACGTACCCAAGCATTTCTGGAACATCGGCATCCGCATCGAGGACGACGCCCTGGTCACGGCCAAGGGCTGCGACATCATCACCAGCGAATGCCCGAAGACCGTCGCCGACATCGAAGCCTGGATGGCCGGCTGAGATGGACGCGACTGGCTCCCCCGCAGACATCATCGACACCCCGCCTGTACTGATCGCCGGTGCCGGCCCGGTGGGACTTACCACCGCGCTGGCCCTGCATGCGCGCGGCATCGCCGTGCAAATGGTCGATGCCAAGCCGCGCGAAGCGCTGGGCCACGACCCGCGCGCCGTCGCGCTGGCGCACGGCAGCCGCCTGATCCTCGAGCGCCTCGGCGTGTGGAAAGACATCGGCGCCACACCAATACGCCACATCCGCGTCAGCCAGCAAGACGGCTTCGGCCAGACCCGCATCGAAGCGGCCGACCACGGTGTCGACGCGCTGGGCTACGTGGTGCGCCTGGGGCCGCTCAACCAGGTGCTGTTGCAGGCGGTCGAGCAGCGCGGCATCCCGCTGCGCTTTCACGCCCCGTTGGGCCATGTGGCGCATGGTCACGACACGGTGATCGCGCAGGTCGGCAGCGTCGAGCTGCAAGCCGCGCTGGTGGTCTATGCCGAAGGCAAGCCCGCGGGCGCGGGCGTGGTCAGCAAGCCCTACGGCCAGACCGCGATCGTCACCGAAGCCTTCAGCGCCGAGCCGCATGAAGGCCTGGCGCAGGAGCGCTTTACCACGCAAGGCCCGCTCGCCCTGCTGCCGCTGGAGAAGGGCTACAGCATCGTCTGGTGCATGAAACCGGAGCGCGCGGAAATGTTGATGGCGCTGGACGACGCCGGCTTTCTCGCCGCGCTCAGCGAAGCCACCGGCTTCGCGCGCCGCACCTGGCGGCAAGTGGCGGCGCGTCACGCCTACCCCCTGACCCTGGTGACCCGCGGCGCAATGGCGCATGCGCGCGAGATCGCGCTGGGCAACGCCTCGCAGACGCTGCACCCGGTGGCAGGCCAGGGTCTGAACCTCGGCCTGCGTGACGCCTTCGAGCTGGCCGAATCGCTGGAAGGCGGCGTCAATGCCGCCACGCTGGCCGCCTACGCGCGCCGCCGCCGCTTCGACCGTACCGCCATGATCGCCCTGACCGACCGTTACGTGTCCCTGTTTTCCAACGACATCGCGCCCTTGCGCGGCGCGCGTGGCATCGGTCTTGCAGCACTGAATCTGTTGCCGCCCTTGCGCGGTTTGGTCGCCCGGCGCATGATGTTCGGCCTGCGCTGAACGTGTGACAAAAATCACACTGCGCCGCACACGCTTAAAGAAAAATCTAGGCGTATAATCCGCGCCCTTGCTCATTAAATGAGCATGCGTCCTTTTACCTGAAACGCCTGTCACCCGCCTGTGCAAATCGGTCCTTACAATCTCCGCAACAATCTGTTCGTCGCGCCGATGGCCGGGGTGACGGACCGGCCTTTCCGCCAGCTGTGCAAGCGGCTGGGGGCGGGCTATGCGGTGTCCGAAATGGTCGCCTCCAACACGGCGCTCTATGCCAGTGCGAAGTCGCAGCGGCGCATGAACCACATTGGTGAGTCCGCGCCCATTGCGGTGCAGATCGCCGGCGCCGAGCCGGCGATGATGGCCGACGCGGCGAAGCTCAACGTCGAGCGTGGCGCGCAGATCATCGACATCAACATGGGCTGCCCGGCAAAAAAGGTGTGTAACAAATGGGCCGGCTCGGCATTGTTACAGGACGAGCCGCTGGTGGCGAAGATACTGGATGCGGTGGTCGGCGCCGTCGACGTGCCGGTGACCCTGAAAATCCGCACCGGCTGGGACCCCGAGCACCGCAATGCGGTGCGCGTGGCCAAAATGGCGCAGTCCGCCGGCATCCGGATGCTGACCATGCACGGCCGCACCCGCGCCTGTGGCTACAAGGGCAATGCCGAGTACGACACCATCCGCGAAGTGCGCCAACACCTGGACATTCCGCTGACGGCCAACGGCGACATCACCACGCCGCAAAAAGCCAAGCAAGTGCTGGCGATTACCGGCGCCGACGCGCTGATGATCGGCCGCGCCGCGCAGGGCCGCCCCTGGCTGTTTCGCGAGATCGAGCACTTCATGGCCACCGGCGAGCTGCTGCCGCCGCCGCGCGTCGCCGAAGTGCGCGAGATCATGATCGAGCATCTGCACGACCACTACGCTTTTTACGGCGAATACCTGGGCGTGCGCACCGCGCGCAAGCACATCATCTGGTACACCCGGGGCCTGGCCGGCTCGGCCTCGTTCCGCACTTACATGAATACGCTCGACACTGTCGAGCAGCAGTTGCAGGCAGTAGCAGCATTTTTTGACCAACAGCAAGCCGTACGCGACCGTATCGAATACGAAGACCAAGCAAGCAGTCGCGACGCAGCCAATGACGAAAAACAAGATTGGGAGGCGCTTGCCGCATGAGCATCAAGACTGATAAACAGAGCGAAATTGCCGAATGCGTCCGGAAGAACCTGGAGAAATATTTCTCCGACCTCGACGGCGCCAAACCGCATCCGATCTACGACATGGTGTTGCACGCGATTGAAAAGCCGATGCTGGAAATCGTCCTGGCGCGCGCCGGCGGCAACCAGACCGCGGCCGCCGACATTCTCGGCATCAACCGCAACACCCTGCGCAAGAAGATGCAACTGCACAAAATCAAGTAGCAACGCCCGGCGCGGGCCCCGCCCGCGCGGTTTCACCACCCGTTTGATTCAGCCGCCCACCGGCGCATCGCCATGCCCATTCAACAAGCCCTGCTCTCGGTGTCGGACAAAACCGGCGTCCTCGATTTCGCCCGCGCCTTGCACGCCATGGGCGTCAAGCTGCTCTCCACCGGCGGCACCGCCAAGCTGCTGCGCGACAACCAGGTGCCGGTCACCGAGGTCAGCGACCACACCGGCTTTCCCGAGATGCTCGACGGCCGGGTGAAGACCCTGCACCCGAAAATCCACGGCGGCCTACTGGGCCGGCGCGGCCTGCCCGCGCACGTGGCGAAGATGAAGGAACAGGGCATCGAGAACATCGACCTGCTGGTCGTCAACCTCTACCCCTTCACCCAGACCGTCGCCAAGCCTGATTGCTCGCTGGAAGACGCCATCGAGAACATCGACATCGGCGGCCCGGCGATGATCCGCGCCGCGGCGAAGAACTGGGAAGACGTCACCGTAGTGGTCGACCCCGCCGACTACGCCCGCGTGCTGGAAGAGATGAAGGCCGGCAACAGCGGCACAACCCGCGAAACCCGTTTCGTCCTCGCCGCCAAGGTCTACAGCCACACCGCCGCCTACGACGGTGCAATCAGCAACTATCTCACCAGCCTGGCCACTCCCGCGGCACTGGCCGCGCCGGCCGCCATGGTCGAGCGCGGCGCCTTCCCGGAAAAGCTCAACCTGCAATTCACCAAGGTGCAGGAAATGCGCTACGGCGAAAACCCGCACCAGTCCGCCGCGTTTTATCGCGACACCGCACCGGCCGCCGGCACGCTGTCCGCCTACACGCAGTTGCAAGGCAAGGAACTGTCGTACAACAACATCGCCGATGCCGATGCCGCCTGGGAATGCGTCAAGAGCTTCGACGCATCTCAAAAGACGGCAGCCTGCGTGATCGTCAAGCACGCCAACCCCTGCGGCGTGGCCATCGGCGCCAACGCGCTCGGCGCCTACACCAACGCACTGAAGACCGACCCCACCTCGGCCTTTGGCGGCATCATCGCTTTCAACGGCCCGCTGGATGGCACTGCCGCCGAAGCCGTCGCCAGGCAGTTCGTCGAAGTGGTCATCGCCACCGCCTACGACGCCCGCGCCCGCGAAATCTTCGCCGCCAAGCAGAACGTGCGCCTGCTCACCGTGCCTCTCGCCAAAGGTGGCAACGAGTACGACTTCAAGCGCGTCGGCGGCGGCCTGCTGGTGCAATCGCCGGATGCAAAGAACGTGCAGGCCGGCGAACTCAAGCAAGCCAGCAAGCGCGCCCCCTCGGTGTCCGAGCTGGCCGACCTGATGTTCGCCTGGCGCGTCGCCAAATACGTCAAGTCCAACGCCATCGTCTTTTGCGGCGGCGGCATGACCTTGGGCGTGGGCGCCGGCCAGATGAGCCGCGTCGACTCCACCCGCATCGCGGTCATCAAGGCGCAAAATGCCGGCCTCTCGCTCAAGGGCTCGGTGGTTGCGTCGGACGCCTTCTTCCCCTTCCGCGACGGCATCGACGTGCTGGCCGAGGCCGGCGCCAAGGCCGTGATCCAGCCCGGCGGCTCGATGCGTGACGACGAAGTGATCGCCGCGGCGGACGAGCACGGTATCGCCATGATGCTCACCGGCACCCGGCATTTCAGACACTGAAAATTGCGGTGCGCGAAGTCGCGGTAGCATAGCGGCCATGCATATCCACGCGCCCGCATGAGAATCCTCGGCATCGACCCCGGTCTGCGCCTCACCGGCTACGGCGTGATCGAGCGCCACGGCCCGTTGCTGACCTATGTGGCCAGCGGTACCATCCGCATCCCCACCGGCGGCGAGTTGCCGGAGCGCTTGCGCCACATACTCGACGGCATTGAAGAGGTGATCGGCACCTACCGGCCGGAGATCGCGGTGATTGAAAAGGTGTTCGTCAACACCAACCCGCAGTCCACTCTGCTGCTCGGGCAGGCGCGCGGGGCGGCGATTTGCGCGCTGGTGCTGGCCAACCTGCCGGTGTCCGAGTACACCGCGCTGCAGATCAAGCAGGCGGTGGCCGGCCACGGCCGGGCGCAAAAGTCGGCGATGCAGGAAATGGTCAAGCGCCTGCTCAAGCTTTCCGGCAGCCCCAGCCCGGACTCGGCCGACGCCCTGGCGGCGGCGATCTGCCACACCAGTCACATCGCGATGAAGGCGGCCGCCGGCGGGCAGTTGGCGCGCATGGGCCTGAAGGTGCGCGGTGGCCGCCTGGTTGGCTAGAGTCTGCCTCTGCCGCATCGAATGGCCGATGGGCGCCACGCCCTGCTAAACTTCGCGCCATGATAGGACGCATCGCCGGCACCCTGCTGGAAAAAACCCCGCCACACGTGCTGGTGGATTGCGGCGGCGTCGGCTATGAGCTCGACGTGCCGATGTCCACGCTGTACAACCTACCCAACCCGGGCGAAAAGGTCTCGCTGTTCACCCAGCTGATCGTGCGCGAGGACGCGCACCTGCTGTACGGCTTCGGCAGCACCCAGGAACGCGACGCCTTTCGCCAACTGACCAAAATTTCCGGCGTCGGCCCGCGCACCGCCCTTTCGGTGCTCTCCGGCCTTTCGGTGGCCGAGCTGGCGCAGGCCATCACCATGCAGGAAACCGGGCGCCTGACCAAGGTGCCGGGCATCGGCAAAAAGACCGCCGAGCGCCTGCTGCTGGAATTGAAGGGCAAGCTGGGTGCCGACATGTCGGCGGTGATGGATCTCAACCGCCCGGCGCCGGCCGGCAACGACGTGCTCAACGCCCTGCTGGCTCTCGGCTATAGCGACAAGGAAGCGCTGCTGGCGATCAAGCAGATTCCAGCCGGCTTGAGCGTTTCCGAAGGCATACGCCACGCGCTGCGCCTGCTTTCCAAGGCATAGCGTGATAAAGCAATCAAGGAGATCTCACAACGTGCGTATCCTTGTCAGTCTGTCGCGACATGCCGGAACGATCCTCTTGTTGACGATGCTGTGGGCGACGCCGGCCGCGTCGCAGGAATTGCCCTGCTCCCTCGCATTGGTTGAACAGTCAAAGAGCGGCTACGGTTATGTCGAAAGCGAATACGCTTGTGTGGCCGCGGCCGATATCGATCCGTGGGCGGCGATCTTGCGGAAAATCGGCAATCGCGAACGCCTGGGCGCAAACTGGGTACGCGGCAACTCTTTCTGGGAGCAGGCTTATCAGGAACTCGAAAAAGCCGACCCGCAAGATTCAAAAAAACGGATCGTCGGCTTGGCGAGAGAGTTCGTCAAGGCCGGACCAGCCCCTCTGATCTGGGCGCACGTCACTGCCGAAAACAAGGAATTGGTGGAGAAAACACCGCGATTGCCCGCCTTCACATTCCTTCGCAGCGCGATGGACCACGGCATCGCGATGACAATGGGGCTTGCCTACACCAGCCTGATCGACCCCTACTCCGCTGCCGGCAAGCAGTTTTACGGCCATTTTGCGGAATTGCAGACAGTGCTCCAGACCAAACTCCTCATGACAGCGGAAAAGGCTCAGGTAATGTCGATGACCGCCGAGCAAAAAGCCGCAACCGGCCCGGCGATAGCCGTACTCTCAACCGCATTCCAGCAATCGCAGCAGGCATTGCAAAGGTCTTCCGGAGGCATGGAAGCACTCTACCTACCTGTTTACAGCGCAGCGGAAGCAAAAATCCTAGAGATTGTCCGGACGTTCAAGGCCACGCAGTCCCTCGAAAAATAATCATGATCGAACCCGACCACCTCACCTCCAGCGCCCTGCCCCGCGCCATCTCGGCGGCGCCGGAGTCCAAGCAGGAGGAGGCCTTCGAACGGGCGTTGCGCCCCAAGCTGCTGGACGAGTACGTCGGCCAGCACAAGGTGCGCGACAAGCTGTCGATCTTTATCGAAGCCGCGCGCAAGCGTAAAGAGTCACTGGACCACGTGCTGCTGTTCGGCCCGCCGGGCCTGGGCAAGACCACCCTGGCCCACATCATCGCCCGCGAAATGGGCGTGAACCTGCGCCACACCTCCGGGCCAGTGCTGGAGCGCCCGGGCGACCTGGCGGCGCTCTTGACCAACTTAGAGCCGAACGACGTGCTGTTCATCGACGAGATCCACCGGCTCTCGCCGATCGTCGAGGAAATCCTCTATCCCGCGCTGGAAGACTTCCAGATCGACATCATGATCGGCGAAGGCCCGGCGGCGCGCTCGGTCAAACTCGATTTGCAGCCCTTCACCCTGATCGGCGCCACCACCCGCGCCGGCATGCTGACCAACCCGCTGCGCGACCGCTTCGGCATCGTCGAGCGCCTGGAGTTCTATAGCAGCAGCGAGCTGGCGCAGATCGTCACCCGTTCCGCCGGCCTGCTGCAAATGCCGATCCATAAAGACGGCGCGCTGGAAATCGCCAAGCGCTCGCGCGGCACCCCGCGCATCGCCAACCGCCTGCTGCGCCGGGTGCGCGACTACGCCGAAGTTCGCGCCGACGGCAACATCACCCAAGCCACGGCGGATGCGGCGCTGAAAATGCTCGACGTCGACGCCATCGGCCTGGACATGATGGACCGCAAGCTGCTGCTGGCGATTATCGAAAAATTCTCCGGCGGCCCGGTGGGTCTCGACAACGTGGCGGCCGCCATCGGCGAAGAGTCCGACACCATCGAAGACGTGCTGGAGCCCTACCTGATCCAGCAAGGTTACCTGCAGCGCACCCCGCGCGGCCGGGTGGCGACCACCAGTGCCTACCAGCACTTCGGCATTGCCGCGCCGGCAGCAACGCCACATCAGGACCTCTTCTGAGCAGGAAAAAGTAAACCCCTACTTTTCCTGGTTCAATAGTGGTTGAAATCGCTGGCCTCAGTTATGTAACGGGCAGACGATTTCACCTGTTTCAAATCCGGCGAAAAGGCGCCGGCCTTCGGCCTGGCAAAAGCGCTCACAACTTCCCGCGAGCGCTTTAACCCCGTTTCGTAACCCCCCTCGTTTGTACTGGCATCACCACCCACGGAGATGCCATGCGCTCCTCATTATTGTTGTCCACCCTCGCCGGTTGCTGCGCTGCCGCGCTGAGCTTGTCCGCCCAGGCCTTTTGCGGCTTTTATGTCGGCAAGGCCGACACCACGCTTTTCAACGAAGCCAGCCAAGTGATCGTGGCGCGCGACGGTGAGCGCACGGTGATTTCGATGCAAAACGACTATCGCGGCGACCTCAGGGAATTCGCGCTGGTGGTGCCGGTGCCGACGGTGTTGAGGAAGGGCCAGGTGAACATCGGCGACAAAAGGATTTTCGACCGGCTCGATGCCTACTCGGCGCCGCGCCTGACCGAGTACAACGACGAGAATCCTTGCGACCGGCGGCGCTATGAAAGGGACAAGCGCAGTGACATGGTTCCCGCACCGATGGCTGCGGCACCGGCTGCGAGAGCCTCGCGCTCCCTCGGCGTCACCATCGAAGCCAGCTACAGCGTCGGCGAATACGACATCGTGATCCTCTCGGCCAAGGAGTCCGACGGCCTGGAAACCTGGCTCACGCAAAACGGCTACCGCCTACCGCGCGGCGCCGCCCGGGCGCTTGCGCCCTACATCCGCCAGAACATGAAATTCTTCGTCGCCAAGGTGAACCTGCGCGAGCAGGCGGCCACCGGCGTCCAGACCCTGCGCCCGCTGCAATTCGCCTTCGAAAGCGAGAAGTTCATGCTACCCCTGCGCCTGGGGATGATCAATGCCCGCGGCCCGCAAGACCTGATCGTCTACATGCTGACCCGCCACGGCCGGGTCGAGACCACCAACTACCGCACCGTCAAGCTGCCGGCCGACATGGACCTGCCGACCTACATCCGTAGCGACTTCGGCGGCTTCTACAAAGCCATGTTCAAGAACCAGGCGCAGAAGGATGGCAACCGTGCCGTCTACACCGAGTATTTCTGGGACATGAGCTGGTGCGACCCCTGCGCCGCCAACCCCTTAAGCCCGGAAGAGTTGCGCCAGGCCGGCGTGTTCTGGCAGGGCGGGCAAGACAGTAGCAACAACAGCTTCGCGCCGCCCCAACGCTCCGTGCCGATGCCGCCGCAAGGCAGCCAGGCGATGCTGACCCGCCTGCACGTGCGCTACACGCCGGACACCTTCCCCGAAGACCTGGCCTTCCAGGAAACCGCCGACCGCACCAATTTCCAGGCCCGCTACGTTCTACGCAACCCCTGGAACGGCAGCGTCAACGACTGCCCGGAAGCGCAAGGCTACTTCCAGCAACTGCACGTGCGCCAGGAAAAAGAGGCGCGCCAGCTTGCCACCCTGACCGGCTGGGAACTGGGCAGCATCCGCAATCGCATGGACTTGCGCGGCGGCAACTTCACCCCCTCGGGCGGTTCGGACGGCGGCGGCAACGGCTGGTGGCCGTGGCGGCAAAACTGATGCACCCGATCCCGGGGGTGCCGCAAGCGTCCTCGGAAATTGACCCACTCCGTACACCGCGCTTCAGAACCCTGCCATGCACACATTCTCCGCTGACCCAGGCACACCCTCCTCCGTCCAGTCCGGCCTGGGGCGGCGTCTGGCGGCGCGCATCGCGAAGTTCGACGCCCGCCTGTTCCAGATCGCCTTTCTCGCCACCCTGCTGTCCATCGGCGTGCTGCTGCGCGACTTCAGCCTGCGCCCGGAGCAGATGGCGCTCACCTTCGCCGCCGGCCTCGCCACCCAATGGCTATGGGTGCGCCACCTGCGTTTAAAAAACGTCGGCCTGCTATCGGCCGCCATCACCTGCTTCGGCCTCTCCATCCTGCTGCGCGCCGACACCTTGTGGGTGCACCCGCTGATCGCCGCGCTGGCGATCTCGGCCAAGTTCCTCATCCGCGTGGGCGGCAAGCACGTGTACAACCCGGCCAACCTCGGTGTGATCCTCGCCATCACCCTGCTGCCGGGCGCCTGGATTTCCCCCGGCCAATGGGGCAACGATCTTGCCTATGCCCTGTGGTTCGTCGCCCTCGGGGGCCTGGTGGTGCAGCGCGCCCGGCGCATGGACATCAGCTGGATGTTCCTGGCCTGCTTTCTCGGCCTGTGCATTGCCCGCTTCGCCTGGCTCGGCGTGCCCTTCGCGCGCGGGCTGACCCTGCTGACCCACCAGACCCAGAGCGGCGCCTTGCTGCTGTTCGCCTTTTTCATGATCTCCGACCCGATGACCATTCCCAACCGCGCCGGCGCGCGCCTGTTCTACGCCGCCGCCGTGGCGCTGGCCGCCTTCCTCTGGCAGTTCTATTTGTACCGGCCCAACGGCCTGATCTGGGCGCTGTTCCTGCTGGCGCCGATGGTGCCGCTGCTCGACCGCCTGCTGCCCGGCGCCCGGCACCAGTGGCAGCCTGCCGCCGGCCTGCCCGCCGCAGGACAGAAAGGGGACGCTGTTGCGCCAGCTTCGTAGGGTAAAATCGCCCTTCCAGTTCCAAGGAGAAGAGCCATTACGCCGGAAGCCACGCTCCCCGCGAAGGCCGCATTTGTCTGGCCCTTGCGGGTCTACTACGAAGACACGGATTTTTCCGGTGTCGTCTATCACGCCAACTATCTTCGTTTTTTCGAGCGCGCGCGCACCGAGTGGCTACGCTCCCTGGGTTGCGACGCGGCAAGCCTCAAGCGCGAGCACGGCCTGGCGATGGCCTTGCGCCACATGGAAATCGACTTCCTCAGGCCGGCGCGGATGGACGACATGATCGAAATCAGCGTTGCCCTGGCGCATGCCAAGCGCGCCCATTTCGTGCTCGAGCAGGAGGCCCGCATCGAGGGTGAACCGATCGCCCGCACCCGTGTCCAAGTGGCGTGCGTGGCCTGTGAAGGATTTGCGCCCCGCGCGATTCCCGGCTTTTTGCTCGAAAAGCTCGGCGCATCTGTTAAAAATCCGTAAAAACCGATCCGTAAAAACCAGGTGAGAAAAAGCCCCGCATGAGCGTCTCTCAAGACTTATCCTTCCTCACGCTGATCACCAATGCCTCGGTGCTGGCGCAGGCCGTCATGGCATTGCTCATGGTGGTCTCCCTGATGAGCTGGACCTACATTTTCCGCAAGTGGTTCGTGCTGAAAAAAGCCCAGCGCCAGACCGAAGAATTCGAGCGCGACTTCTGGTCCGGCAAAGATCTGAACGCGCTGTACCAGTCCGCCGCCCACGACCGCCACGGCTCCGGCAGCCTGGAGCGGATTTTCGAGGCCGGGATGCGCGAGTTCATGAAGCTCAAGGCCTCGCAGCGCGCCGACGCCGGGGTGCAGCTCGAAGGCGCGCGCCGCGCCATGCGCGCCACCTACCAGCGCGAGATGGATTACCTCGAAGCGCACCTGGCTTTTCTCGCCTCGGTGGGTTCCGTCTCTCCTTACGTCGGCCTGTTCGGCACGGTATGGGGCATCATGAATTCCTTCCGCGGCCTGGCCAACGTGCAGCAGGCGACGCTGGCCAACGTCGCCCCGGGCATCGCCGAGGCGCTGGTGGCCACCGCCATCGGCCTGTTCGCCGCGATTCCCGCGGTGGTGGCGTACAACCGCTACGCCCACGACATCGACCGCCTGGCGATCCGCTTCGAGAGCTTCATCGAGGAGTTCTCCAACATCCTGCAGCGCCAGACCCGCTGACCATGGCAAACCGCCCGCGCTACAACGTCGTCGTCCCGACCCGCTACGGGATGATGATCGTCAACCGAAATGACGTCGGCGTTGAAGCGTTTCCCTGCGGCGTCGGCTACGAATTGATGGAAACCGGGGAATTTGCGCAGCCCGAGCTGGACCACCTGGCAGGCATGATCGGCCTATGCGGGCCGGACCCGGTGATCCTCGACATTGGCGCCAACGTCGGTGTACACAGCCTGTTTTTTTCCGGGCTTGCGGGCGCCCGCGGCAGGGTCCACGCCTTCGAGGCGCAACGCATCATCTTCCAGATGCTGATGGGCAACCTGGCGCTCAACAGCATAGAAAACGTCCACGGCTACGGCGTGGCGCTCGGCCGCGAGGCGGGCGAACTGAAGCTGCCGCCGGTCGATTACAACCAACGCTGGAATTTCGGCGGCATGGGCCTGGCGACAGAAAGCCCCGATCCGCAGTTCGCTCACGGCACGCTCGAGCGTGCCGCCGCCGATCGCAATGAGATGGTTCCGGTGACCACCCTGGACAGCCTCGCGCTTGGGCGGGTCGATTTCATCAAGATCGACGTCGAAGGCATGGAAGAAGACGTCCTGCGCGGCGCGGCACGCACCCTCGATGTTTCGCGCCCCCTGATGCAGCTCGAATGGTGGGGGCGCGACAACGGCAGCCTGCCAACGTACCTGCTTGAACATCTGGATTACCGCGTGTTCCAGGCGCAGCACAACCTGATCTGTGTTCCGGTCGAGCGCGCGGACGATGTCGTCATCCATGGCCTGCCTGAATTGCGCGCCGCCGAGGTCAAAGCTGTTTTCAAATTGCCATGAATCCGCACCGCCCGCGCTACAACGTCCTCATCCCGACCCGCCACGGGATGATGGTCGTCAACCGCAACGACTGGTCCGGCGAGGGTGAGGCGCGCTGCGGCGTCGGCAACGACCTGATGGAAACCGGCGAATACATGCCGGGCGAGCTGGAAGAGCTGCGCCGGCTGATCGGCCTGTGCCCGGCCGATCCGGTGATCCTCGACATCGGCGCCAACATCGGCGTGCATGCGCTGTTTTTTTCCGAACTCGCCGGGCCGCGCGGCCGGGTCCATGCCTTCGAGGCGCAACGGATCGTATTCCAGATGCTGATGGGCAACCTGGCGTTGAACAGCATCGAAAACGTCCACGGCCATTGCGTTGCGCTCGGCCGCGCACCGGGCGCCCTCAAGCTGCCGCCGGTGGACTACAGCAGGCCGTGGAACTTCGGCGGCATGGGCCTGGCGAAGGAAAATCCGGCGCCGCAGTTCGGCTCCGGCACGCCCGAGTGGGCCGCGGCGGACAGGAATGAGACGATTCCCCTCATCACCGTGGACAGCCTGAAGCTTGAGCGCGCCGACTTCATCAAGCTCGACGTCGAGGGCATGGAGGAAGACGTGCTGCGCGGCGCGGCGTACACCCTGGGCGCCTGCCGCCCGCTGATGCAGGTCGAATGGTGGGGGCATGACGGCGGCAGCCTGCCGCTTTACCTTCTTGAGCATCTTGAATACCGCGTGTTCCAGGCGGCACAGAACCTGATCTGCATCCCCGCCGAACGCTCGCCCGAACTCTACGCCGGCAGCCTGCCCGAAATGCGCGCCGCCGACGTCAAACAGGCCTACAAACTGACATGAACCCTTCCCGCTCCGGCCGCGGCCGCCGCCGCCGCATGATGAACGAGATCAACGTCGTGCCCTACATCGACGTGATGCTGGTGCTGCTGGTGATCTTCATGGTCACCGCGCCCCTGGTGACGCCGGCGCAGGTGGAGCTGCCTTCGGTGCAGAAGTCGACCCAGGCGCCGGTGCAGCCGCTGGAAATCGTGATCAAGCCCGACACCAGCCTGCGCATCATCGATCGCGACAAAACCTTCGAGAGAGACCTCGATCGCAAGGAGCTGATCGACTACGTGAAGTCGCGCCAGGCGGAAAAAGCCGATTTGCCGGTAGTGATCTCCGCCGACAAGAACGTCAAATACGAAGCCGTGCTGCTGATGATGGACGACCTGCAGAAAAGCGCCATCAAGAAAATCGGCCTGACGGTCAAACCCGTGCCGGCGAAATAGGACACAGCGCATCCGCATGATGGCCGCCGCCGAACTCCCCTTCCAGCCGCACAACGACCGCGGCAGCATCCGCGCCTTCGTGCTGGCGGCGGTGGTGCACGGCCTGCTGTTCGCGTTTTTGTATTTCGGCATCAGCTGGACCAGCCAACCCGCGGCGCCGGCGCAGGCCGAGCTGTGGGCCTCGTTGCCGCCGATGGCACAGCCGCGCGTGGTGCCCCCGCCGGTAGTCAAGCCTGAGCCGCCCAAGCCGGTGGTCGAGGAGCCCAAACCGGAGCCCCCGCCGCCGGTGAAAGCCGACATCGTGCAAAAGATCGAGAAGAAAAAGCCGGAACCGGTAAAGCCGCCGCCGAAGAAGGAAGAGCCGAAGAAGGAGCCGCCGAAAAAAGCCGAGCCTCCCAGGCCGGTGCCCAAGCCGGAGGAAAAGCAGCCCGATCCGCTCGCCAGCGAGATGGAGAGAATGAAGCGTGAGCTCAGCAAGGACACAGCGCAGAACGACATAAAGCAAGCGCTGTCGAAGGAGGGGCAACAGAAGGCAGTGCCCGGCTCCAGCGGATCGTCCAATACCTGGACCAGCAAGGTGGGTGCCCTGGTGCGGGCCAAGGTGCCGATCAGCATCGCCAACGCGGTCCCGGGAAATCCGACGGCGATTTTCGAAGTCACGGTTTTGCCAGGCCGGGAAGTCGGGCTGGTCAAGCTGGTCAAATCCAGCGGCTATCCCGCCTATGACGAGGCGGCACAGCATGCGATCGAGGCAACTTCGCCTTTACCCCCGCCAACCCCGGGGATGGGTGAGATTCCCCGCCTTTTGCGCTACGAAGCAACCCCGAAAGACAAGTGAACCACAGGAGGCCGACCTTGATTCAATCACCTCATTATTCGACCATCATGCTACGAAACTTCATCAAACTCTCCATCGCCCTGCTTGCGCTCATGCATCTGCCTGCGCAGGCGCAAATGACGATCACTTTCTCCGGCTCCGGCCGGGATCTCATCCCGATCGCGATCACTTCTTTTCCCGGTGAAGCGGCCCTGCCGGTCGGGCTGGCCCAGGTGGTGCGCTCCGACCTGGAGCACAGCGGCGTATTCAAGATCGTCGACGCCTCCGCGGCGGCGCCGGTTCCGACCGAGGCGGGCCAGGTCAATTTCGCCGACTGGAAAGGGCGCGGCGCGGCGTACCTCGCGCTGGGCAGCGTAACGCCGGCGGCCGACGGTAAGCTGACCGCTCGCGTACACCTGATGAACATCGATGGACAGGGCGAAAAGGGCGCCTTCGCCTTTACCCTTGCCCCTGCCCTGGCGCGGGTCACCGCGCACAAGATCGCTGATGAAATCTACGAGCGCATCACCGGCGTCAAGGGCTTTTTCAACACCAAGATCGCCTACGTCAAGAAATCCGGCGCGCGCTACGACCTGATCGTCGCCGACTACGACGGCCAAAACGAACAATCGGCCCTGACTTCGCGCGAGCCGATCATCTCGCCCGAATGGTCGCCGGACGGCAGCAAGCTGGCCTACGTGTCGTTCGAAAACCGCAAGCCGCAGGTCTGGGTGCATGAGATCTATACCAGCCGGCGCACCCTGGTTTCCAATTCCAAGGGCAGCAACAGCGCCCCGGCCTGGGCGCCCGATTCCCGCACCCTGGCGGTCACCCTCACGGTCTCCGGCCAGTCGCAGCTATACGCGATCCCCTCCGGCGGCGGCGAGCCGCGCCGCCTGACCTCCAGCAGCGGCATCGACACCGAGCCGACCTACTCCCCGGACGGCGCCTCGATCTACTTCACCTCCGACCGCGGCGGCGGCCCGCAGATCTACCGCATTTCCGCCGCCGGCGGCGACGCCAAGCGCGTCACCTTCAGCGGCACCTACAACGTCAGCCCGAAAGTCAGCCCGGACGGCAAGACCCTGGCCTACGTTTCGCGCGAAGGCGGCCAGTTCCGCGTAGCGATTCTCGATCTGGCGGCGGGCGGCCAGGAACAAAAGCTCACGGATACTGACAAAGATGAGAGCCCCAGCTTCGCGCCCAACAGCAAAATGATCCTCTACGCCACCAACGTCGGCGGCCGCGGTGTCCTGGCGATGGTTTCCTCCGACGGCCAGATCAAGCAGCGCCTGTCCGTCGGCGGCGCCGACATCCGCGAGCCGGCCTGGGGTCCCCAAGGCAAGTAATTCCACAACAACACCAACTCAACTTCATCCTGACCGGAGGTAACAACATGAAACGCCTCGCTCTACTCCTTGCCTGCACCGCCATCCTGGCCGCCTGCTCTTCCACGCCCAAGAACCAGGTGCCGATCACCGAAGCCGGCGGCGGCGCGCCGCCCTCCTCCGGCAATACCGGCCCCAGCACCGGCAACATCCAGCAGGTCCAGGCGATGACCCCGGACGAAGAGCTGATGCAGGGCCAGCTGGCCAAGCGCAGCATCTATTTCGACCTAGACAGCTTCGTCGTCAAGGAAGAGTTCCGCCCGATCGTCGAGGCCCACTCGGCCTTCATGAAGCGCAACCAGGGCCGCAAGGTGATGATCGAAGGCAATACCGACGAGCGCGGCAGCCGCGAGTACAACCTGGCCCTGGGCCAGAAGCGCGCCGAAGCGGTGAAAAGCATGCTGCGGGTGATGGGCGTAGGCGAAACCCAGCTCGAAGCCGTCAGCTATGGCGAAGAGCGTCCGAAGTCCACCGGGCACGACGAGTCCGCCTGGGCTGAAAACCGCCGCGCCGACATCGTCTACCCGATCAAGTAGGCCGGCTGCGCAGGCGCAGTGAAATGGGGCACAATGCGTTTGCTGGCCGGCAGGCCGGCGCGCGTTTTGCCCCGTTTTTACTTTGCTTTTGAGTTCGCTGTTGACTCCGCTTTTTAGCCTGTCGCGCGCGAGCGCCCGCCGGCGCGGCCCGTACGCTCCTGTTCAACGCCTGACGATGCCCATGATGAAACTCCAGTTTGCCCGCCTTGCCGCAGCCGCGGCCGCCTGCCTGTTCCTGGCGCCTGCCCACGCCGCCCTGTTCGGCGACGACGAAGCGCGCAAGGGGGTGCAGGACCTGCAAACCCAGCGCGCCGCCGACGCCCGGCGCATCGACGACCTGAACTCGCGCCTGGAAAACCAGACCCGCGTCCAGGTCGACATGAATGCCCAGCTGGAGCAGCTCAAGGCCGACATGGCGCGCCTGCGCGGGCAGATCGAGGTGCTGACCAACGACCTGGAAAACGCGCAAAAGCGGCAAAAGGACTTTTACGTCGACTTGGACGGCCGCCTGCGCAAGGTCGAGCCGCCGCCCCCGCCCGAGCCCGGCAAGCCCGCGCCGCCGCCCACCGCCGACGAGCAACGCGCCTACGACAGCGGCCTTAACCTGGTGAAAACCAGCAACTACAAGAGCGCCGCCGAGACCTTCGCCCAGTTCCTGCGCACCTATCCAAGCAGCCAGCTTGCCCCCGCCGCCCAATACTGGCTCGGCAACTCTCTGTTCGCCCTGCGCGACTTCAAGGGTGCCATCGCCGCGCAAACGCGCGTGATCGAACTTTGGCCGCAGGACATCAAGGCGCCAGACGCGATGCTCAACATCTCCTCCGCCCAGGCCGAGCTGAAGGACAACCGCGCCGCCCGCGCCACCCTGGAAGACCTGGTGAAGCGCTACCCGACCAGCGACGCCGCCAAGCTGGCGCCGGAACGCATCAAGCGCCTGCGCTAGGTGCGGCCTGCTTTGCCCGCCGCGTGGGTGCCATGACCCGGCGCGCCGTCGTCCTGCTCTCCGGCGGGCTGGACTCCGCCACCGTGCTGGCCATCGCGCGCCAGGACGGCTACGAGTGCCATACCCTGTCGCTGGACTACGGCCAGCGCCACCGCAGCGAGCTCGACGCCGCCGCCGCACTGTCGCCACTGCTGGGGGCGGCCAGCCACAGCATGGTCAAGCTCGACCTCACCCTGTTCGGCGGCTCCGCCCTGACCGACGCGGCGATTGCCGTGCCCACCGACGGCGCGGCCATCAGCGCAAGCCACGGCACGGAACACGTGATCCCCGTCACCTACGTGCCGGCGCGCAACACCATCATGCTCTCCCTCGCCCTGGCCAAAGCCGAAACCCTGGGCGCGAACGACATTTTTTTCGGCGCCAACGCGGTCGACTATTCCGGCTACCCGGACTGCCGGCCCGAGTACGTCGCCGCCTTCGAGGCGATGGCCAATCGCGCCACCAAGGCCGCCGTCGAGGGCGCGAAGCTGACCATCCACGTGCCGATCATCACCCTGTCGAAAGCGCAAATCGCCGCGCGCGGCCATGCGCTGGGGGTCGACTACGAACGCACCGTCTCCTGCTACCAGGCCGATGCGCAAGGCCGCGCCTGCGGCCTGTGCGACTCCTGCCGGCTGCGCCGCGCCGGCTTCGAGGCGGCGGGCCTGGCCGATCCTACGCGCTACCAGGCACGCACGTGACGCGGCGTACGTAAAACGCGCCCCTTGCTGCACACCATGCAGCAAACCCGGCTCGCACCGCCGGGGCATGAAGCCGGCCCGCCCCCGGCATGCGATAAAATTAGGCATATCTAATAAACATCGGCCGGTTTGCCGGCCGTCCGCCCTTTTCCCGTGAACGAAGTCACCGCCGCAAGTCTTGTCCCCACCGTCGCCTGGGGCGCATTCATCCTCGCCTTCATTTTCGGCGCCGCCGCGCAACGCTCGAATTTCTGCACCATGGGCGCGGTGTCGGACGCCTTCAACATGGGCGACTGGACGCGCATGCGCATGTGGCTGATGGCGATGGCCGTGGCTATTCTCGGCGCCAACGCCCTGCACCTGGCCGGGCTGATCGACCTTTCCAAGTCGCTGTACCAGACGCCCAACTTCACCTGGCTTTCCTACATCGTCGGCGGCCTGGCCTTCGGCTTCGGCATGCCGCTGGCGAGCGGCTGCGGCAGCAAAACCCTGATTCGCATCGGCGGCGGCAACCTGAAGTCGGTCGTGGTGGCCCTGGCGCTAGGCATTGCCGCCTACATGACGCTCAAGGGCCTGTTCGCCGTCGGCCGCGTCGCCTTTCTCGACCCCGTTGCCGTCACCCTCGCCGGCACGCAGGATTTGCCCTCGCTCGCCGCCCGCGCGGCCGGCGGGGCCAAGCAGACCTGGCAGATCGCCCTCTCCCTCATCGTCGCCTGCGGCCTGATCGGCTTCGCCTTCAAATCGCGCGACTTCCGCAATGCCGATACCGTGATCATGAGCAGCATCATCGGCCTGACCATCGTCGGCGGCTGGTACGTCTCCGGCCACATCGGCCACCTGGCCGAAGACCCGAATACCCTGCAGGAAGCCTTTGCCGGCACCAACTCCGGGCGGATGGAGTCCTTCAGCTTCGTCGCCCCCATCGCCTACACGCTGGAACTGCTGATGTTCTGGAGCGACAAAAGCCGCGTCGTCAGCTTCGGCATCGCCGCCGCCGCCGGCATGGTGGCCGGCTCCTTCGTCTACTCCATCGCCACCAGAACCTTTCGCTGGGAAGGCTTTCGCGATGCGGAGGACACCGCCAACCACCTGGTCGGCGGCGTGCTGATGGGCTTCGGCGGCGTCACCGCCCTGGGCTGCACCATCGGCCAGGGCATCAGCGGCGTCTCCACCCTCGCGCTGGGCTCCTTCGTCACCGTGGCGGCGATCATCGTCGGCGCCATCGGCGCCTTCAAATACCAGTATTGGCGCGCCGGCTGAGACCTCTTTTCGGGCGCCAAAAGGCGGCAAAACCACCCCGAAATTGACCCTTTAGGCCCTTCCCAGCTATAATGGCGGGCTTTTACGGGTCGTTAGCTCAGCTGGTAGAGCAGCGGACTTTTAATCCGTTGGTCGCAGGTTCGAATCCCGCACGGCCTACCAAATTCGTAAAAATGCCAGCGGCGCCTCCCCACAAGGGAAGCGCCGTTTGCATTTGCAGACGGCGCCCGCCTAAAGTCGCGGCGTCTCCGCAAATGCCGCCCCTCGCGCTCGCGCCGCCCGCGCCGCCGGGCTTAACAAAACGTCCTCAAAGGACACCGCGTCGGGAAAAGCATAATTCTCCGGAAGCGGTGGCCCCATCAAAAAGGGCGCTGAGGGGCAACCTGACAAATCCTGATGTTTTTCCGAAAATGCTGCGGCCTGCGTTTCGCCCGCGCTCGGCGCCAAACCTGGCAAAACCCTAGGTTCTTCGTAAATTTGCGAGGCCCGGATTTCCCCGGCCGCCTCCAAACCTGACAAAACCATAGGTTCTTCCGAAATCTCGCCGGCCGCCGCTTCCGTCTCGGCCCGCTCCGCCTCATCGGCGCGCCGCTCGATCTCTTCCAGGCTAGGAATTTCCCCCGCCCTCTCAAGCTGAGCGTAATACTTCTCGTTGAGCACATCCAGCCGCTCATGCATCTTCTCCAGCGCCCGCAGCGCCTTGTGCCTGTCCGGCTGCTTCACCCTTATCTCAGGCCCGCTCTTGCGCATGACGGTGCTCACCTCCACCGCCCGCCGCGTCTCCTCATCAAGGTCTTCCGGCCGGATCGGCTCCCAGCCCTTGAGCAACTTCCCCGGATCAAAAAACGCCGCGCGCATGCGCTGCTTCATCAACTCCAGCGCCGAGCAGCGTATCTCCGCAAGCAAGCTTTGCATCTCCAGCCGTGCCCGCTCGCGCACGGCCGGGTTGCTCATTAATTCATTGCCCTGCGCGGCCATGTTCTTGGCGGTGTAGCCGGCGCGCGCCGCGGCGGCGCTCGCGTTCTGGTCCTTCAGGTATTCGAAGACGAAGCGTTCCTGGCGGGAGGTGAGTTGGGTGTCCATGGCGGCTCCAGTAATAGATCACTGAGAACCAAAGATACGCAGGTCGATGAACTAAGTGTGGTTGATTTTCAACAGCGCGAGGCACTCATAAAACTTAATAAAAACAATCAGATCGACGTTTTTTTGCTTGCAGCGCCGGGCAAGATAAGCAATCGGCCGGGACGGGCTTAAGATATTTGCCGAGGCTTGTTCCGCCGTATCAATATAATGCGCGTGACAGGTTCAAAGCGGGTCTCCGCAACCAGAGAGGTTAAGGATGTCGAAGGAACTCGACGAACTTCAGGAACTCGCGCGCTCTGCTACGCAAGACGCTCTTCTGGACTATGAATCGGTACCAAAAGAGTGGAAGGAAAACCTCACCTTAGGCACATTTTTCCCCGATGACGAGCACAGGATTTTCCAACTCTATGTCGCTACTGAGCGGCCATCTGACGCGATAATAATTAGTACGGCACGCGTAAATAGGAATACGCGGCTGGTCGATGTGACGATCTCCAATCTAAAAAGAAAAGTGCCTGAATAAAGGCCGCCTAGTCACTATCGAAGTCGAATCTGTCTCCAACTAACAAAGCGGGTCTACGCAACCAGTCAATCAATGCTCGATAAGCCATGAATCTCAGAGGGAGAGAGCGCAATGAAAATGGACCCGGCCAATGGGAGATTCTCGCGTTTCATCCCGAATCGCCGGACAGGCCTTTTTGTTCTCGCTTTGCTTTGCGCCGGAATGACGCCTGGCTATCCTCAAAGTAGCGACGCTGACGCGTGCGCAGTAGTTGATTCACAATTTGAGGCCGATAGAAGGATAGATGTATGCACAAGATATATTGCATCCCGCCCGTCCCCCGAAGAATTAATCTATGCTTTGAAGCACCGCGCGCAAGCCTGGTTAAAAAAACGTGATTATGATCGTGCCATATTGGATATTAGCGAGGCGCTAAGGGTAAACACGGTACTAAAGGACAATACGCAAAGCTTGAGAGCATCCGCTTTGTTAACAGATCGAGGCGTCGCCTATTACTTAAAAGGCGACTATGACCATGCTATTCCGGATCTGGATGCCGCAATGGCTATTGATTCCGGCAATCAAGTAGCCCGTCGGTTTCAAGACTTAGCCCAGCAGAAAAAGACCGGGCACTAACGCAGTCGAATTGTTCTCCAACGCAGTAAGCGGGTCAACGCAACCAAAGTATCTCAAGACGCCAGATACGATGAAATATCATGACGGCCAGGAAGTCTGCTTAGGCGATCGCGTTACAGTGCCCGTCCCGAGCGGATCGGCAAAAGCGCGCATCGTGATGCTCGGCGATACTTACGAGCATCTTGATGTGGACCCAGACACGCTTGACTGGATCAATAGAGATAAGGTACTCAAGCCGGACGCGGTACTTATTGAATGGATCGACTCAAACCCATTCTCACATGATGATCCGAAGTTCGCGCCGGTTGCAAACCAAATGTTTACTGTGTTAGATGAGTTCGTCACTCGGGACAATTAGCGAAGTAGAATCTTTCTACAGTTACCAAATCGTGTCACCGCAACCATACAGCCATAGGCGAGATCAAGACAGTCATGCCGCTCTATGTAGCCCACTTCGTAGTCGAAATAGAAGACCAATGGATCGATTTGACGGTCGAGGCCGGTCGTCGCACGCACTTTAAGTACTTCGTGCACGCGCAATTATTTGTTGCGGAAAATGCGGAGGCAGCGTATGCAAAAGCAATACTCTGGGTAGACGGCTTTGGAGACGCTATTCACGACGGACCAGGAGATGTGACGACATATCGGGGAATAGGACTCCACGACCTGGAGGAAATTCTGCACCTCGAGAGCTCTTCCAAAGAGCTCGAGGAAATCTATGGCATCGATGTCGGAGTGGTGGCGTTTGGCGAAACGAAGCCTGAAGTGAGACAGCGCGAGGCCCTGGACGTTTTCCGCAACGCCGATTAGTGCAGGCGAATTGTTCTCCAATTCAGTAAGCGGGTCACCGCAACCATAGCCTCACCGTAAGACGCTACGAAAAGGTCCTTCATGAGCTGCATTCTCCGAATATCCACCCTGCCTTCTGATATCAGGGTTCCGCAAGTTTCATTGAAGCCATATCGCATCGAGAACGGCACCGCGCATTTCGAGGTTAGCGGTGCAGAAGTCGGCGATTTGTCGAAGCAGGTTGAGGACGCGATTACTTTCCTCAAACGCCATGCTGAGGACATCAGGATGATGATGAACGCCGCAAGCGGCGGCGGCGTTTTGGACTTTGCCATTGAAAGGCGAGATGCGGCTGTGCAGTTCGACCGATTTCCTGCGGCGCTGGTTGGGGAGGCTGGTCGGCTGGGCCTTGGTTTAGAGTTGTCCCAATTCACATAACCGTTAGCGCAGGCGAATCTACCTCCAATTTACAAATCGCGTCGGCGCAACCAATCACAAAGATTATTCGAACTTGGAACCATGAACAGCGAAGCGCTATCCAGCACATAGCTTGGCCGCGTTGACTAAGTTACCTTCGAATATCGCCCAAAGTTACTGCAAGTCCTCTCAAGCACGCATTCGGCGCGAATAGACCCGCAGTGCTACGATCATCGCTCGCGGATTGCAACCCGCCCAATCGCGCTCCTCGGAACAGATAAACATGGCACGCTCCAAAAGCCCGGAAGAATTCAGGCGCCTCATCAATGCGCTCTCCAGGGAGATTGCCGATGCGCATGTTCACTGGAAGCTGTATTGCGACCTTCTGGCGGCCTTGCAGGCGCAGCCAGCCGTGGGGCAGCAATCGAATACCTTCTGGTATTTGACGCTCAATGCGCATGCGGAATCAGCCGTGCTGCATTTGTGCCGGGCCTACGATAAGGACGGCAAATCACTGCACCTTCTGGGATGGCTGGAAGCGATCAAGGACAATTTGCAGGCTTTTGAGAAGACCGCATCCAAAAATCGCTCGCCGGTAAATCCTTTTGAGGACAGTCCGGCAAGTACGCCTGGCATGCTTGACGCGACGACTTTGGATAACGACATTCATGCCTGCGAGCATAAAGACCCGTTGGTGCGCAGGCTTGTTCAGTTTCGGGGTGGCGCGCTTGGACACCGCAGCGCGAAAACTGCACTGGATGTTGCGTCCGGCCCGGCGCCTTTTTCAGATTCGGAGATGGAGGCCCTGCTGGAGCGCGCCCGAAACGTTTTCAATCGCTATTGCGATTTGTTCGGCGCCGAAACGTTTTCCGTGAGCACGGTTGGCCGCGACGATTACCAGTTCATTTTCAAGGGCGTTTCCGAACAGGTGGCGCGCGCCGAAAAGGCGGTCAAGGAATTTATGGAGAAGCATAAATAGCTTCTACCGGCTCCATCTAGTCTAAAAATGACACAACTAAAATCGTTCAGGCTTCGCCCCAGCCGCGAGGAGGTGTTGCTGCTTCCCCTGTTTCAGGGCCTCAAGCTGGAGCAAATCCATACGCTGGACCTGGCGGCGGACTTCGAAGCGGCGCGCCGGGCAATCGAAAGGGAAAGGTTCGTCGGATTCGATACCGAATCAAAACCTACGTTTGCCAAAGACGTTGTTCGTCTGGGACCGCACGTGATCCAGTTTGCACTGCAGGGGAGCGCTTATATCGTGCAGGTGCAGCACCCGCATGCGTTGGCGTTCCTGAAGGCGATTCTCGAATCCGAAGAGATCGTCAAGGTCGGATTTGGATTGCGCTCTGATCGCCTTCCCTTGTCTCGCAACCTTGGCATCCAACTGCGTGGGGGCGTTGATCTTTCGCATGCGCTGCGAACCCTCGGGCACAAGGACGAGTTGGGTATCAAGGCGGCCGTTGCCGTGGTGCTCCATCAGCGGCTGAGCAAGTCGAAGCGGGTGACGTTGTCGAATTGGGCTGCAAGGCAGCTTCGCCCGGAACAATTGATTTATGCGGCCAACGACGCTTTCGCGGCGTTGAAGGTCTTCAACGCCATCGGCTCGCCCGACTCGCCTGCCTTGGTGCCGGACGACGACGAGGACTCGACGCAGGCTACCTGCCACTGATGTCATAGCAGAAACCGCGGGCGGCGCCCAGACAAGACCTTATCTTCGGGCCGGCAACATGTTGAGTCCGATGACCGGGGAGCGTTCGTGAAGCGCAATCCAATTTGAACTGCCGCATTTGCCCGGAATATTTCCGCCGGATCGCGGCCACGAGATAAATTGGCGTCGGCACCCTGATTCTGCAACCACCGCTTTCGCGGTCTGCCATACTGGCGCATTCCCACGCGCAAGTCGCGATGGCCGCAGGGACCGTCCCCCAACCGGGTCAGGAGTCAATAATGATAAAGAACATAGCCGCGTTTGCCGTCGCCTTGGCTCTGGCCTTGCCGGCGGTGGCGCAGGTGAAGCCGTTCCCCAAGTCGTTCAAGACCCAGAAGATCGAGGCCCAGGGGGCGACCCTGCATGTGGTGAGCGGCGGCCAGGGGCCGGCGGTGTTGCTGATTCATGGCTTCGGGGACAGTGGCGACATGTGGTCGCCACTGGCCTCCGAGCTGGCGAAGACGCGTACGGTGGTGGTGCCGGATTTGCGCGGGATGGGGTTGTCTTCGCACCCGGAGGGCGGCTATGACAAGTGGAACCAGGCGGCGGATATGCGCGCGGTGCTGACCGCGCTGAAGATCGACCAGGCCGCGGTGGTGGGCCACGACATCGGCACCATGGTGGCCTACGCTTAGGCGGCGCGCTATCCGGAGAAGACCGAGCGCCTGGTGGTGATGGATGCGCCGGTGCCGGGCATTGCGCCGTGGGACCAGATCGTGCGCCTGCCGGCGCTGTGGCATTTCAACTTCGGCGGCAAGGATGCGGAGCGCCTGGTGGCGGGCCGCGAGCGGATTTACCTGGACCGCTTCTGGAACGAGTTCGCGGGGGACCCGAAGAAGTTCGACGAGGGGATGCGGCGGCACTACACCAGGCTTTATGCGCGCCCGGGGGCGATGCATTCTGCCTTTGCGCAATTCCTGGTGCTGAACCAGGACGCGGAGCAGAACCAGAAGGTGATGGGCAACAAGCTGACCATGCCGGTGCTGGCGATCGGCGGGGCCAAGTCGTTCGGGGCGAACGAGGCGATCGTGATGCGCAATGCGGCGACGAATGTCACCGAGCTGGTGGTGCCGGAGGCGGGGCACTGGCTGATGGAAGAAGCACCGGGGCCGACCATCGTGGCGATCAAGAAGTTTCTGGAATAAGCCCGGACGAAAAAAAACGCGGCGGACCCGAAGGTCAGCCGCGCTATGAAGTCGAATTCACCGGGGAGGTTAGCAAACTCGAGGTCATTCCGGCACGGGGGGGACCATGCCGGATGACCTTGCGGTGCTTACTTGGGGGAACACCGCGATGAACCACAGTTTGCCGAAGGCTGGCGACCGCTTGTACCGGGAAGTTGCCTATAACCTCGTAGGAGGCGTCTTACTCACCTGGACGAATTGCGCGTCTCGGACGGCGTTGCATCGCGGTGCTGCTGCGGCTCGCGCTGCCGTTCAGGTCAGGCTTTTTCGCGCAGCACGGCCACCGCTTCTTCTTCCAGCAGCGGCCCTTCGACCTTGATGGCGTGCGAACCGGCGGCCAGCACGGCCGCGGTGTTGAGACTAAGCGTGGGCGGCCCGCAGACAGACATGATGCTCTCGTTGCTGGCGCCGAACACCACCCGCGCCACCTTCGCCCAGAAGATAGCGCCCGCGCACATGGCGCAGGGCTCGCCGCTGGCGTAGACGGTGGCGCCGGCGAGCTTGTCTGCGCCATGGGCGGCGCAGACTTCGCGGATCAGCACGGTTTCGGCGTGGCCGGTGCAGTCGCCGCTGGTGACCTGGTTGTTGCGTGACACATGCACCAGTTCACCATCGGCGCTCACCATGACCGCGCCGTAGGGCATGTTGCCTTCGTGCAAGGCCTCATGCGAAGCATCGATGGCCATGCGCATATAGCGTGCGTCGTCTTCGGCTGTCATGCGGCCTCCGTTACGGTGGTGGTTTTTACTTGGGTTACTTTGGAACGCTGCCCTCGACGCCATCGACATACCAGGTGAGCGACCACAGGTCCTTCTCCGGCAGCACTTGCCCGGCGGCGACCTTGATGGCGCCCGTATTGTCCTTCACCGGGCCACCGAAGGTGTGCAGCGTGCCATCGAGCAGGGCCTTTTTCTTGGTCTCGTAGAGCTTGGCGACGTCGGCCGGCACGGCGGGGTTCAGCGCCACCAGTTCGATCATGCCTTCCTTCATGCCCCATTTGGTGTCTTCGGACTTCCACTTGCCGGCGAGAACGTCGGCAACCTTCTTCTTGTAGTAGACGCCCCAGTTGACGGTGTTGGCGGAGAGCTGGGACTTGGGGCCGTACTTCGACATGTCGGAGTCCTGGCCGAAGGCGTACAGGCCCTTTTCCTGCGCGATCTGGATGACGGCGGGGGAGTCGGTGTTCTGGTAGAGCACGTCTGCTTTTTCGCCGATCAGGGCTTCGGCGGCCTGTCGTTCCTTCGCCGGGTTGAACCAGGTGCTGACCCAGACCACCTTGGTCTTGATCGCCGGGTTGACGCTTTTCGCGCCGATGGTGAAGGCGTCGATATTGCGCAGCACCTCGGGGATCGGGAAGGAGGCGACGAAGCCCAGCACGTTGGTCTTGGTCATCTTGCCGGCGAGCACGCCCATCATGTAGGCGCCGTCGTAAAAACGGGTTTGATAAATCCCCACGTTGGGCGCCTGCTTGTAGCCGGTGGCGTGCTCGAAAATCACTTTCGGAAACTGCTTGGCCACCTTGATGGTCGGGTCCATGAAGCCGAAGGAAGTGGTGAAGATCAGCTTGCAGCCGTCCATCGCGAACTGGCGGATGAAGCGCTCGGCCTCGGCACTCTCGGGCACGCTCTCGACGTAGAAGGTCTTGATCTTGTCGCCGAACTCGGCTTCGATCGACTTGCGCGCCAGTTCGTGCTGGTAGGTCCAGCCGCCGTCGGAAATCGGGCCGGAGTAGATGAAGCCGATTTTCAGCGGTTCAGCAGCCGAGATGTGCGGCGCGACGGCGGCCGCGGCGGCGGCCGTAAGGAAGGTACGTCTTTTCATGAAACCCCCGAGTAAAAAGCCGCGAAGGCGGCTGCTTACCCAGGGCTAAAGCAGGCGCTATGCCAGGTTTGTATACACTTTTTTCCGCGCAAAATGGCGGGCGATGCACCTGCTTGGGCGCTTGTGGCCGCGACGATGCACAGCCAATGGGCATTTGCGCCGGCACAAATCCAGTTTGCGCCTACGCTACATGTTCAGTCGATGCGCGCGCCCGAGTCCTTCACCAGCTTGGCCCACTTCGGCAACTCGGCGCGCAGGAAGGCCGAGAGCTCCTCCGGATTCATGGCGCGGAATTCCATCCCCTGTGCTCCGAGGCGTGCGAGGTATTCGGGCTGCTTGTTGACCGCGACAAATTCGCTGCGCAAGCGTGACAGCACCGGCGCCGGCGTGCCGGCTGGCGCGTACAGCACCCACCAAGGGGTCATGTCAAAGCCGGTGAATCCTTGCTCCGCGATCGGCACCGCGTTTTCCATGGCCGGGCTGCGCTTGATGCTGGCGATTGCCAGCACCTTCAGTTTGCCGGCCTTGATGTTCTGCATCACCGCGGGGATGTGATAGAACATGATGCCGACCTGCCCGCCCATCACGTCGGTCAGCGCCTGGGCGCCGCTCTTGTAGGGCACGTGCTGCATGTCGGCGCCGGCCATCACCTTGAGCAGTTCGCCCGCCAGGTGGTTGGAGGTGCCGTTGCCGGCGGAGGCGAAGGTAACCTTGCCGGGCGTGCGTTTGGCCAGCGCGATCAGCTCGGCGATATTGTTGGCGGGAAAGGCGGGCGCGGCGACCACCAGCATCGGTGTGTAGCCGACGAAGCCGATGGGAGCGAAATCTTTCAGCGGATCGAAACCGGGATTGGAATACAAGGCGCTGTTGATCGCATGCGTACCCACCGTGCCCAGCACCAGGCTGTAGCCGTCTTTCGGTCCCTTGGCGATGCGCTCGGTGCCGACGTTGCCGCCGGCGCCGGCGACGTTGTCGATAATGAAGGGCTGCCCCAGGCCGCGCGACATCGCATGGCCGACTTCGCGGCCGACAATGTCAGTGGTGGTGCCGGCGGCAAACGGCACCACCAGCTTGACCGGATGGTCGGGATAGGCGCTTTGCGCATGTGTGTTTGCGCCGGCCGCGGCCAGCAGCAGTACGCCCATCAATCGTGTGAGTTGCATTGTCTCTGCTCGTTGTCGCGCGCACTGCCGCCCGCGGCAATACGCCTATTGTATGTTTGACCCAGCCACGAGATTACCGCATCGGCCGGCCCTGTTGCGCAATCCGCCGCGACCGGCGGCGTATGCTGTCGCTGCAATACCGATTCTAAGGGATGCGCGCAGCAAGTCCGCCACTGTCGCGATCCGCACTTTTTGGCTATCCTGATCCGCCCCTCCGGACCCGCGCATGCACCACAGCCTCCCCCTGATCACCACCATCGCCGCCGGCTTCGGCCTGGCGCTGGTGATGGGCTTCATCGCCGTGCGCCTGAAGCTGCCGGCGCTGGTGGGATACCTGGTGGCCGGCATCCTGGTCGGGCCGGCGACGCCGGGCTTTGTCGCCGATGCCGCGCTTTCGGCCCAGCTGGCGGAAATCGGCGTGATGCTGCTGATGTTCGGCGTCGGCCTGCACTTTTCGATCGACGACCTGATGGCGGTCAAGCGCATCGCCCTTCCCGGCGCCATTTTGCAGATTGCCGTTGCCACCTTGATGGGCATCGGCCTTTCCTCGCTGTGGGGCTGGAGCCTGGGCGCGGGCCTGGTGTTCGGCCTGGCGCTGTCGGTGGCCAGCACGGTGGTGCTGCTCAAGGCGCTGGAGGCGCGCGGCGTGCTGGAGTCGATCAACGGCCGCATCGCCGTCGGCTGGCTGGTGGTCGAAGATCTTGTGATGGTGCTGGTATTGGTATTGCTGCCGCCGCTGGCGGGCTGGCTCGGCGGCCACGCGCCGGCCGGTGGCGATGCCGGGCATGCCGAGGCCGTTCCCGGCAACCTCTGGCACACCCTGTTTTTCGCCCTCGGCAGCGTCGCCCTGTTCGTCGCGCTGATGCTGGTGGTCGGCCGGCGCCTGTTTCCCTGGCTGCTGTGGCAGGTGGCGCGCACCGGCTCGCGCGAGCTGTTCACCCTGTGCGTGATCGCTGCGGCCATCAGCATCGCCTATGCCTCCTCGGAACTGTTCGGCGTCTCCTTCGCCCTCGGCGCTTTTTTCGCCGGCATGGTGATGCGCGAGTCCGAACTCAGCCACCGGGCGGCCGAGGATTCGTTGCCGCTGCAGGACGCCTTCTCGGTGCTGTTTTTCGTCTCCGTCGGCATGCTGTTCGATCCGCGCATCCTGTTCGAGCAGCCGCTGCAATTGCTGTCGGTGGTGGCGATCATCATCATCGGCAAGTCGCTGGCGGCGATGGCCCTGGTGCTGCTGCTGCGCTACCCGCTGAACACCGCGCTGACGGTGTCGGCCGGGCTGGCGCAGATCGGCGAGTTCTCTTTCATCCTGGCGGGCCTGGGCGTCTCGCTCGGCCTGCTGCCGCCGGCCGGGCAAAGCCTGATTCTCGCCGGTGCGATCATTTCCATCGCGCTCAACCCGCTGGTGTTCTCCGCCATCGAGCCGGCGCAGCGCTGGATCCGCGCGCGCTCCGACCTGGCGCGGCGCCTGGAACGCCGCGACGATCCGCTGGCCGAATTGCCGGCGACGGTGGAACCCGAGCGCCTCAACGGGCAGGTGGTGCTGGTGGGCTACGGCCGCGTCGGCGGGCGCATCGGCGAAGCCCTGCTGGCGCGCGGCGTACCCTTCGTCGTGGCCGAACAAAACCGCGAGCTGGTCGAAGACCTGCGCCGGCGCGGCATCGCCGCGGTGCGCGGCGATGCCGCCGAGCCGGCTGTGCTGGTCCAGGCGCACATCGCGCGCGCCCGCATGCTGGTGATCGCAACGCCTGATGCCTTCGCCGCACGGCGCATGCTCGAGACCGCGCGGTTGCTGAACCCGGGCATCGAGACAGTGGTGCGCACCCATAGCGAAGAGGAGGCGGAACTGCTGCGCCGCGAACAGGCCGGCCGCGTCTTCATCGGCGAACATGAGCTGGCCAATGGCATGGCCGGTCACATACTGGAACGAATAGTCGCCGGCGACGCGGCGCCGCACGCATAAGCCCGTAGCGGGTAAGCGCGTTCGCGCCGGATGCCGGCGGGTCAGGCTTGCGGCTGGCTGTCGGCGAAGCCCGCGCGCTCGCCCGCCGCGCCGACGGCCGGCCGCACCTGGTCGCGGCCGCCGTTCTTCGCTTCGTAGAGAGCGTCGTCGGCGGCGTGCACCAGCGCGGTGGCGCCGTCGCCATGCTGCGGAAACACCGCCACGCCGGCCGACAGGGTCAGCCTGACCTTCTCGCCGCCGAGTTCGAGCTGCAGCGCATTGAACGACTTGCGCAGCGCATCGGCACGCGCCAGCGCGCTTTCCAGCGGCATGCGCGGTAGCACCAGCACGAACTCCTCGCCGCCCCAGCGGCACGGCAGGTCGCCGCCGCGCACATTGTCTTTCAGCAGGTTGGCCAGCGCCTGCAGCACCACGTCGCCGGCCTGGTGGCCGTAGGTGTCGTTGACCCGCTTGAAGCGGTCGATGTCGGCCAGCACCACGGCCACGGGATAGTTCTCGCGCTGCGCGCGCTGCAGCTCGCGCGGCAGGGCGTCGTCCAGATAGCGGCGGTTGTACAGGCCGGTGAGGCTGTCGCGCACCGCCTGCTCCTCCAGCCGCGACTGCAGCGTGCGCACTTCGTCGAGCTGCAGGCCGAGGCGCTCGTTGGTCTCGCGCAACTGCGTTTCCATCTCCTCGCGCTTGGCAATTTCACTGCGCAGCCGGCGATTGTTGTGCGCCTCGCGCAGGGCCAGCACGCCCATGAAGAGCGTTAGTAGCAGCGCGGCCATCAGGCCGCGGTAGGCCCAGGAAAGGTCGGGCCGCAGGTTGGGGTCGAAAATGAAGCCGTGCAGTTCGTAGTCTTCCGGCAGCAGCCCGACCTCGGCGTAGACCGCGGCGATGTGCAGCCAGCGCCCGGGGTTGAGGTGCCCTAATTCGATGAGCTGCGGCTGCATCAGGCGGCGCATTTCGGCGGCCTCGAACAGCAGGTGCTCGCGGCTGTGGCGGGTGCTGTATTTCGCCAGGATCAGGTCGGCCATCTCTTCCGGATGGTCGAGCGCGTATTGCCAGCCGCGCAGCGAGGCGGCACGGAACGCCGCCACCTGCTGCGGGCTGGCGCGCGCCGCCTTGGCGCTGGTGAACAGGGTGTCGCCGTAGAAATCGATGCCGGTGGCGCGCGGCGAAAAGATGCTGTAGCGGAAATGCGCCTGCTGCAGGGCGTAGGGCTCGTCGGTCGAATAGCCGGCGATCGCGTCGGTCTGGCCGTCGATCAGGCGCTGGATGCCGAAACTGGCGGGCTGCTCGATGATGCGGTCGCGCGCCACCCCTTCGCGGCGCAGGTAGGCATACAGCTCGGCCTCGTGCTGCGTCAGCTCGACGCGCTTGCCGATCAGTTCCTGCACCGTCTGCACCTCGGAGCCGCGCGCGATCAGCACCAGCGGCGAGTGCTGCAGGATCGCCGCCACCGCGACGATAGGCGCACCCTTGGCATAGCGCAGCACCAATTCGGACGCACCGACGCCGTAGTCGGCATCGCCCGTGAGCACGCTGTCGACCGGATCGACGCCGTCCTGGTATTCCTTGAGCGCCACGCCGAAACCGGCGTCGCGGTAAAAGCCCTTTTCGATCGCCGCGTAATAGCCGGCGAACTGGAACTGGTGTTTCCAGTTCAGTTGCAGGGTGAGGGCCACGCTCTGGCGCTGGGCGTCAGCCGCGCCGGCGGGCAAGGCCAGCCCGGCGAGTAGCACGAAAAGTGGGTAAACACATACGCTCAGCGCGCGGCGCCAGGCCGCGCGCAGCCGCACCCGCGCCGGCCCGGCCAGCGGACACCAAGGAAGAAGGGGGCGGGAAGGAATATTCAGCGTTTAGTTGGAAATCGTTATCGGCGGGGGCGCCTCGTACCGCTCCCACAAGCTATATTAGAACGCAATTTATGCTCTTTACGCCCCAGGAAACATCTTTTAACGCTTGTCGTTCCCAAAACCAGCCATTTCCGGTCCCGTCTCATGCCCAGAAAAATAGCCGGCGTGCCGGCGGCTGCCCCTTCGACTACCATAGGAAAAGACACCGCGCTCAAGCCCCACCCAGGTGCAAGACAAAGGAGACCAGCATGCAAACCGCCACCCGCCGCGCCGCGCTGAAAACGCACATTTCTTCCGGCCGGCAGATCGCCGCCCCCGGCATCTACGACATGATTTCGGCGAAAATCGCCGACCGCATGGGCTTCGAGGCCCTCTATATGACCGGCTACGGCGTGGTCGCCTCCTACCTCGGCCTGCCCGATGCCGGTATCGCCACCTACACCGACATGGTGAACCGCGTCACCCAGTTCGGCCTGGTCACTTCCACGCCGCTGATCTGCGACGGCGACACCGGCTACGGCGGCCTGCTCAACGTCGCCCACACAGTGCGCGGCTACGAGGCCGCCGGCGCCTGCGCGATCCAGCTCGAAGACCAGGAATTTCCAAAAAAATGCGGCCACATGCTGGGCCGGCGCGTGGTGCCGATCGAGGACATGGCGACAAAGATCCGCGTCGCGGTGGAAGCGCGCAGCGACCCGGACTTCATGATCATCGCGCGCACCGACGCCCGCACCACGCTCGGCCTGGATGAAGCCCTGCGCCGCGCCGAGGCCTATGCCCGCGCCGGCGCCGACATGCTGTTCATCGAAAGTCCCGAGAGCGTGGCGGAGATGGAGCGCATCGGCAAGAGCTTCGACCTGCCGCTGGTGGCCAACATGGTCGAGGGCGGCCGCACCCCGGTGCTGCCCGCCGACGAATTGCAGCGTATCGGCTATCGCCTGGCGATCTTTCCCGCCCTGGGCTTTCTCTCCGCCGGTGCCGCCCTGGAGAAGGCCTATACCGGCCTGAAGCAAAAGCGCTCCAGCACCGGCCTCGACGTGCCGCTATACGACTTCCAGTCCTTCAGCAAGCTGATGGGCTTCGAGGCGATCGCCGAATTCGACAGGAAGTATTCGTTGTAAGCGAGGCGTACCCGGCGCCACAAAAAACAAAAAGCGCCCGTGGGCGCTTTTTGTTGCCTTCGATCTCCGCCAGCAGGACTCTGCCTGCCTGCGCTCAAGCCACGACGGCAGATTTTGCTTCCTTCAGCAACAGGCCGATGTGCTCCAGCAGTTCCTCTTCCTGATACGGCTTGCCGAGGAACACGTTGACGCCGATTTCCACCGCGTAGTTGCGGTGCTTCTCCGCGGTGCGCGAAGTGATCATGATGATCGGGATGTGCCTGAGTTTGGCGTCGCCGCGGATATTGCGCGTCAGGTCGAAGCCGTCCATGCGCGGCATTTCGATGTCCACCAGCATCACGTCGGGCATCACTTCCTGCAACTGCTCGAGGGCATCGACGCCGTCCTTGGCGGTCAGCACTTCGTACTTTTCGCGCGCCAGCAGGCGCGTGGTGATCTTGCGCACGGTGAGCGAATCGTCGACCACCATCACCAGCGGCGCGGTCGAGGCCGGACCGGCGGAGTTGGCCAGTCCCATGGTCGGCGCCGCCGACTGCGCGGCCAGTTCCGGCGCGTCCAGGCGCTGCTGCTCGGACTGCGCCGCCACTGCCGCGGAAATCTGCAGCGCGAGCGGCACCGGATTCAGGATCAGCACGATCTGCCCGGTACCCAGCACGGTGGCCCCGGCAATGCCGGAGACCCGCGCCAGTTGCGGCCCGATGTTCTTCACCACCACTTCCTGGTTGCCTATCATTTCGTCGACGTGCACCGCAGCGCGCTGCGCGCCGGAGCGCAGCAGCAGGATCGGAGTGAAACGCTGCGCTTCCGACGCCTGCTCGGCATCGCCCAGCAAGCGAGGCAGGTAGAACAGCGGGTACTGCCGGTCCTGCCACTCGAACGCCTGGGCGGCATAGGCGCCCGCCAGCTCGGTGGCCTTGACCTGGCGCACCTGCTCGACCATCGCCGAGGGGAAGGCGAACATGCGGTGGCCGGCGCGCACCAGCACGACCTGCGTCACCGCCAGGGTCAGCGGCAGCGAGATGGTGAAGCGCGTGCCCTTGCCCGGCGTCGATACCACTTCGACCCGGCCGCCCAGGGCGATCACTTCGGCGCGCACCACGTCCATGCCGACGCCCCGGCCCGATACTTCGCTGACCTGCGCTGCAGTAGAAAAGCCGGCGGCGAAAATGAACTCGGAGATCTGCGCGTCCGACAGCGGCTCGTCTTCGGTCATCAGGCCGTTGGTGATCGCCTTGGCGCGGATGCGGGCGATGTTCAAGCCGGCGCCGTCGTCCTCGAACACCAGCTTGAATTCATTGCCTTCCTGGCGCGCGGTGAGCAGGATCTGGCCGATGTCGCTCTTGCCCGTGGCGGCGCGCCCGGCCGGGTCTTCCAGGCCGTGGGCGATGGCGTTACGCAGCAGGTGCTCGAACGGGCCGGTCATGCGTTCCAGCACCGAGCGGTCGATTTCAGTCTGCGTACCGCGAATGTCCAGGTTGGCGCGCTTGCCGACTTCCTTGGCGGTCTGGCGCACCACGCGGTAGAGGCGCTCGGCGACGTTGTTGAACGGCACCATGCGCACGCGCATCAGGTCGTTCTGCAGGTCGCGGTTCAGGCGGCCCTGCGCCAGCAGCGCGGCGTCGGCGTCGTCGAGGTTTTTCAGCAGGTTGATCTGCACCGTGCCGACGTCGTTCACCGACTCGGCCATCATGCGGGTGATTTCCTGGAAGCGGGTGAAACGGTCGAACTCCAGCGGGTCGAAGGAGGTGTGCTTTTCCTCCGCCTCGCGGATGCGCGACTGCATCTGCGTTTCCGCCGCGATTTCGATTTCGCGCAACTGCGTCTTCAGGCGCGAAGCGTTTTCTGTCAGCTCCTTCATGCTCGCCTTGATGGCGCGCATTTCACCTTCGATACGGGAGCGCGCGATCGCCACCTCACCGGCCTCGTTGACCAGGCGGTCGATCACGTCGGCGCGCACCCGCAGCATGGCGCGCATGTCTTCCTTGGGCGCCGCGGTGGCGGTGGCCACATTCGCGGCGGCCACCTGCAGCGCTTCCACCGCGGAGGCCGGCACGGCCACGGCACCGGTTTCGATGCGGCGGGTGCGGTCGTCGTCCAGCAACTGCTGCACGATCGCGGCCATTTCGGCCTTTTTCGACGGGTCGTAAGTGCGCAGCCGGTCCATCAGCATGGTCAGGCGGTCGAACGAGGACATCAGGCCCTCGAAGATCGCCGGCGGGATGATCGGCAACTGCAGCGCGTTTTCCACCCGTGTTTCCATGCTGTGGGTGAGCTGGCCCAGGGCCATGGCGCCGGCCATCCGCGCGCTGCCCTTGAGCGTATGCAGCGAACGCTGCAACGCCTGCGCGGGCACGGTGGGGCCGCCCTTGCCGTCTGCGGCAAAGGCGCGCAACTGCTCGCCGATCTGCGGCACCAGTTCGTTGCCTTCTTCGACGAAAATCGGCAGCAGCTGCTCGTCGATCTCGTCCTCGATGCGCTCGGTGCGGCGCTCGGAAGGGTCGAAGCCGCGTTCGCGCAGCTCTTCGTCGGTCATCCCTTGCAGCGCCGCGTGCGTGGCGGTCAGGCCCAGCGGTTCGATCTGCAGGATCGCGTGCGTAGCAGTCTGCCCCATGGAGTCGATCGGCTCGATCACGGGGCGCGGGCGCGACTGCTCGAACGCAGCCGCGTCCAGCGCGCCGCTGGCGGCCACCAGTACGGTGCGCTCGCCCAGTTCGGGCAGTTCGGCCACGGGCGCCGGTACTGCCGCCGCCTGCACATCGGTGGAGGAGATAAAACGGGTCAGGTCGCCATCATCCTGCGGCTGCAGCGCCTCGGCCACCTGTTGCGGCGGCAGGGTGATGTCTTCGATATGAAAAGTAAAGTCCGGGCTTGCCACCGGCGCTTCGGCTGCCGGCACAGGCGCGTCAAACGAAATTTCCTCCGCCGCCTGCGTTATGGCAGGCGCCTCGGGCGCCGGTTCGGCGGAGAACGAGGCCAGGGCGGCCATGTCGATCTCCACCGGTGCTTCATCCGTCACCTCGGCGGCCGCCGGCACTGCATAGGCGGGGCTGTCGAAATTCATGTCCAGTGCCGGCTCGAAGGCCGGTTCCCCGGCCGCTGGCTCTTCAAGAGCCGGCGACTCGCCTTCCAGCGCGCCGAAATCGATGTCCATCGGCGCGTGCGGCGCGGCGGCCCCGACCGGCGCCCCCGGTGCAAAGGTCTCTACCGTCAGCGCGGCGAAATCGACCTCGATCGACGGCGATTCGGCCACCGACGTATGCGCCGATTCGGCGGCGGGAGCGGCAATTTCATCGAAAGAGATGTCGAGCGCCGGCGCCGCATCTTCCGCAGTTTCCTGCGGCGCGTCCAGCGGCATGATCTCTGCGCTCAGTTCACTGAAATCGATCGGCACTTCTGCCGTCGGCAACTCGACCGCAGGTGCCTCCGGCTCGGCCGGAGCGACCGGCTCGGCGAAGTTGATTTCCTCGATTCCCATGGTGAGGGATTCGATATCCAGCGCCGGCGCGGCGTCCAGCGGCACCGGCTCGATGGTGATGTCGTCGGCCAGCAGGGCGACAGCGTCGCGCGGCGCGTCGGCGGCGTGCGCTTCGCTGCCTTGGGCCGCCCACTCGGCGCGATACGCCTCCAGCTGCCCGAGCAGATGATCGGCGGCCGCCGGCGGCCGCAGCTCCTTCACCGCGCCGACCATGGCGGCGAACGCATCGACGGTTTCGCGCGACAGGCCCAGTTCCGGCGCGCCAAATACCGCGCCGCGCGCGCGCGCGGCAATCAGCATGCGCTCGAAGGCGCGCCCCAGTTCGTTGAGCTTGGCGAAGTTGACGGTGCCGGCAATGCCGGCCAGGGTGTGCACCGCGCGGATCAGTTCGTCGCGCGGCGGCTGCGGCTCGTCGGCCAGGGTCACCAGCTCGCGCCGCATGGCGTTCAGGTGCAGGTCCGACTCTTCGACGAAAATGTTGTACAGCCCCGCGCTGACGCGGATGTCGCCGATCACCACCGTGGTGTCGAAGGGCGCACGCTCGGTGGTGGTATCGAGCGCCTGGGAGAAGGCACTGGCCATCTCCGCCTCGATGGCGGCCTCCGGCACAGCAGGCGCGGGCGCGGCCATGCTCATCGGCTCGCCGGCGCGCACGCGCTCGGCGGCGGCAATCAGCGGTGCGCCGTCAACGCCGGAAACACCAGTGGCGGCAAGCTCGTCGACCCAGCGCGAGAACAGGGTGTGCGATTCGGTCAGCAGGGCCAGCAGCACGGCATCGGCCGTCTTGCCTTCCTGCAGCCACTGGTTCATGGTCTGCTCGACGGCCCATCCGGCGTCGCCGAAGCGCATCAGCCCGACCATCCGGCCGCTGCCCTTGAGCGTATGGAAGGCGCGGCGGATCACCGTCAGCGTTTCCTTGTCCGTCGGGTTGGCGCGCGCCATCTCCAGGTGCGTGCCGATGGTGCCCATCACTTCCTGAGCTTCCTCGAGGAAAATCGCCAGCAGCTCGGCGTCGACCTCTTCCGGCGGCAACTCGGGCGTGGACGGCGCGGCGGGCGCTGCCGATTCAAACCCCGCCGGCGCGGCGGCCGGGACGGCGACGGGCGCCGGCGCGATCTGCTGCATTTCCTGGGTCAGGTCGGTGAGCGCGGCGGCGTCGGCCGGGGCGTCGCCCAGCAGGTCGAGCGCGCGGCGCGCACTGGTGGAAAGCCAGGGCTCGTCGACCAGGTCGGCGTCCTGCTTGATCGACTCCAGGCTGGCCTTGAGCTCGGCCCCCAGCACCGGGTCTTCCGGCTTGGCGGCCCAGGCGTCGAACAGGGTGCGGGCGTCTTTTTTCTCTTGCTCCAGTTCCGCTTCAACCGTCAGGGCTTCTTCCGGTTGGGCGCTGGAGTCGTCAGCTTTTTTTGCCTGACTGTCTCCCGACCAGTCCGCTGAGCCGTCCGCGGATTCGTCCGCGGCCGGCTTTTTCTTCGGTGTGATGGGTTGCATGACGGCGTCGAAATCGGCCGGACCGTGCTGCAGGGCTTCGACAAAGAAGCCCAGGCCGCTCATGGTGGTGGCGACTTTTTCGAAATCGGCCTGCTGCGGCGCATAGTCGGGCGAGGCAAAGCGGGCAATGTCGGCCTGGCACTCGGCTAAGGCCTGCACCGCGCGGTCGGCGCCGAGGATGGTCAGCGCGCCCTGCACCTGGCGGATCTGGCCGTCGAGGCCCGGCAGCTCGCCGCGCTTGGCGGTGTCGCGGAAAAAGCCGTCCAGCGCGCCTTCGATGGTCGAGAGGTTGCTCTTGATCTCGCTTACCACCTGCGCCATCAGGAGGCGCTCCTGCGCCTTGCGGGTCATCTCGTCCAACATCGAGATTTCCGGCGCGTTCGACACCTGCCCCGCCAGGCTGGCCTTCAGGCGCATGCCCATGGCGTTGACCTGGGCCGGGAATTCGTCGGACAGGCGGGCGAAATTCTCGGCGGCGTTTTCCGCCAGCAGCAGGGCGGTGGCGGTTTCCAGGGCGATCGACTCGGTAACCTTGGACGGGTTCTCGGCCACCCACACGGTGACCTTGGAGATGGCGTTGGTCAGCTTGGCGAAGTCGTTGTTGCCGAGGTCCTTGACCTTCTCCTCGAGCTGCACCGCCTGCTCCTTGAAGCTGGAGAGCTCATGGGTCTGGCCGGCGGAGAACTGGTTCCACTTGTCCTTGGCGGAGGCGAGGATTTCGCGGATGGTGCGCAGGGTGCCGGCTTCCTGCGGCTTGACGTCTTTCTTGGCCGTGTCGTCGGTGATCACGCCTTCGAGGCCGTAGAGCGAGCGGATTTCCTTCATCTGCGGGCTGTCGACCCGGCTCTTGGCGACGAAATACAGGGCGTCGCGCAGCAGGCGCTCGGCGACATTCTGCGAGCCTTCCATCAGGCGCTTCATCTGCAGGTCGATGCGGGCGCACAGGCGCTTGGCGTCCAGGCTGGCTTCGCCGCCGGCCGACTGCAGGCTTTCGCAGAAACCGATGGTCACCCACCAGAAGGCGCGATGCTGCGGCATCGCCTGCATTCTTTCGATGCCGCGGACCGCCTCGGCCATTTCCTTGAGCGCGGCGGAATCGGCGGAGTTGCGCAGCCAGCGCAAGAGGCCCATCTGGAAACGGCGGCGCTGCGCCAGCACGTGCTCGCGCATGTCGGCCGGCATGTCGGCGACTTCGCGCTTCGGCGGGCGAACGGTCAGGTCGGGGAAGAACAGGTCGGTCTCGACGATGCGCTCGGCGCCGCGCAGTTCCATCACCGCCTTGTAGGCGGGGAACAGGCGCACCGGCTGGTGCGGCGCGCCTTCGACCAATTCGTTCAGGTATTCAGTCAGGCGCACGAAGGCGCTGGAAAGCACGTCGCGCACGCTGTCCGACATCTGCAGGGCGCCTTCCTCGACGCCTTGCAGGACCTGCTCGCAGGCTTCGGTCAGCTTGGTGACGCCTTCCAGGCCGACGATTTCCAGCGCGCCGTGGGCCTGGTGCAGATGGGTCTTGCAGAACTTGAGCTGGGTCGAGTCGAGCGGATTGGCGGCGTAGGCTGCCAATGCCTCCGCGGCCTTGGCAAGCGCCTGCTCGATCTCCCCCTTGACCCAGGTCAGCGGACCGACGTCGAATTCGTTTGCGGCTCCCATACCGTCACCTCTCATTGCTGGCGGCGCCCTTGAGGGGACGCCGCGCGGACCGCGGCCCGGTGATCCGGGCCGCATCTCGGACCGCGCTGTTGCGCGGCCCGGCCGGCCTGGCCCCAAGCCGGCCTGTTACCTGGAGCGGTTGCGCGCCGCCTTGCGGCGCCGCGCGGACCGGCTCCCTCCCCTGCACTGCCTGACCGCTTATGCCACCTTGAAGCCGGACACCGACTGCTTCAGCTCCTGCGCCAGCGCGGCGAGCTGGCGCACCGAGTCCGCGTTCTGCCGCGTACCCTTGGACGTCTGCTCGGAAATGTTCAGGATGTCCTGAATGTTTTTCGCCACCACGGCAGCCGATTCAGCCTGGGTGGAGGTGGTCTTGGAGATGCCCTCGATCAGCTCGGCGAGACGGCGCGACACCTGGCCGATCTCACCCAGCGCCTGGCCGGCGGCGTCGGACAGCTTCGCCCCTTCCACCACGCCCTGGGTCGACTTTTCCATGGCGGACACCGCATCCTGGGTGTCGGTCTGAATCGTCTTCACGATCGCGCCGATCTGCTTGGTCGCTTCGCCGGAGCGTTCCGCCAGCCGCTGCACTTCTTCCGCAACCACCGTGAAACCGCGGCCTGCTTCGCCGGCGGAGGCCGCCTGGATGGCGGCGTTGAGCGCCAGCACGTTCGTCTGCTCGGTAATGTCGGAAATCAGTTCCACGATTTCACCGATCTCCTGCGAGGATTCACCGAGTCGCTTGATGCGCTTGGAGGTTTCCTGGATCTGCTCGCGGATTTCGTTCATGCCGGCGATCGAGTTCTGCACCGCGCCCATGCCCTTTTCGGCGGCGGAGAGCGACTGGCGCGCCACGTCGGCGGACTGGCGCGCGCCGGACGATACCTGGTTGATGTCCTGCGCCATGCGCAGCACCGATTCACCGGTCTGGCGGATTTCGTTGGACTGCTTGTCCTGCGCGGCGAGCAGCTGCGCCGAGGTGCGCTGGGCGGCTTCGGAGGCGGTCGACACCTGCGCGGTCGCCTGGTTGATGCGCAGCACCACGTTGCGCAGTTCTTCAATCGTGAAGTTCACCGAGTCGGCGATCGCGCCCGTGATGTCTTCGGTAACGGTCGCTTGCACCGTCAGGTCGCCGTCGGCCACCTCGGCCAGTTCGTTCATCAGGCGCAAAATGGCGGCCTGGTTCTGGTCATTCACCTTTTTCGCTTCGGCTTCCAGCTTCACCGCCTCTTCGCGGCGGCGGTCGGCTTCAATTTCACGCTGCTGCTGGTCGACACGGTAGACCTGGAACAGGAAGTACGCCGTAATCAGCGCCAGCGCAACCAGGACGGCGATGCCGACGAAGTAGATCCGCAGTTCGCCGGAAGCGGTCTGGTAGGCATTGGCCAGGCCGGAGAGCTTGTCCTTCAGCGCTTCGTTGTCGGCGAACACGTTTTGCGCCGACTGCTTGGCGTTCACCAGGCGCTGCATGTTGCCCAGAATACCGGCCACCGCGGTCTGGTAGCCGGCGAAGGCTTTTTCCAGTTCGGCCAGGCGATCCTTGGTGTCCTGGTCGGTGGTGGGTTGCAGGCGCAGGGCGTCGCTGCCCTTGATCAGGCCTTGCAGCAGATCACGGAAGGTGTTGGTGTCCTTGCCCAGCAGGAAGGCCACTTCGGGGTCGATCGACTCGCCGGCCAACAGCGCGTTGGCGTTTTTCGCCATCCGCTGGGTCAGCATAACGAGCTGGCCGGCCACCGAGAGTTCACGCGGGCCGGCGTTGGCCTGCAGCTTCAGCGCGGAGATTTGTTCGGCCAGTTCCAGCAACTGCGGGTTGTTGGCGTTGATCGCGCGGATCGAGTTGCCCAGCAGCAGCAGGTTCTTTTCCTGGTCGATCACGACCGTGGAGTTCTTCAGGGTCTTTTCCCATTCGGTCTTCACGCCGTTGAGCAGCGGCTGCACCGAGCTCGGCGTGGCTACCGCGTTGTCGCCTTCGCCGGACAGCGACTTCAGGTTGGTCACCACCTTGTCGCGGCTTTCGGAAAGCTGGCGGAACGCCACCTGGTTACCGGCAATCGCGTTTGGCACCGCTTTTGCGAGACGCTGCGAGTGCATCAGCGCGTCGCCGGTCACCGCCACGCCGTTGGTCAGCTGGTTGGCCAGGTACACGTAGGAGCCGATCACCGCCGCCAGGCCGACCGCGATGGCCAGCAGCACCAGGGCCAGCAACACGTATTGCCGGCCGATCGGCTGGTGGCCGATCAGCGGCACCCGGGTGCCGCCGCCGCCGCCGACCGGCGCGCCGCCGACGGTCTGCTGACCGGCCGCGACTTCTGCCTTGGGGGCATCGCCGCTCTTGGCTTTGCTTTTGGCGCCCTTGTCCTTGCCGCGTGCGGGCAGTTTGATGCTCAATGCCATGATGATTCTCCCTCCTTCGTTCCCCTGACCGTGGCGCGGCGCGTCAGCAGCCGCTTCACAGCCCCACCTGCAAAAAGTCCTGATCCTGCACCAGTTCCTGCAACTTCAATTCGTGCCACACCCGGGTGTCGGCGTCGCGCCAGTTGGCCCCGGCCCAGGGCGCGCCGCGGCCGGGGCCCTCGGTGCCTTCCTGGCGGGTGAAATCCTTCGGGTTGCGCAGGCCGAGCATGCGCGACACCAGGATGGCGGCATTGATGCCGAAGCGCGAACCGGCCAGCACCAGGCGGTTTTCCTGCGCGCGAGACACCGGCTCGGCGCCGGAAAACGCGGAAAAATCGACCACGCTGTACAAGCTGCCGCGAATGTTGGCGACGCCGACGAACCAGGGCTTGGTCAGCGGCACCGCCAAGATCTCCGGCACCGGCACGATTTCGCCGGCATCGCCCAGGTCGATCAGCCAGTAGTTTTGTCCGCACAGCACGCCCAGGCGCGTGTCGGCCGCCGGCTGCGCCTTCGCGCTTTGCAGGCGCTGAGCCAGGTCCTGCTGGAATTGCCTGAGGCTGGTCTTGATGGCCACGCTTGAGGGTTCCTAGAGGTTACCGTGAGGGAGGGTGCGGCATTGGAAAAGGCCCGAAAAGCTGCGGGAAGGCGCGGGCTCTCAGCCCAGCGCCTTGATCTTCTCCAGCAACTCGTCGCCGTTGATCGGTTTGACCAGGTAATCCTTCGCGCCCTGGCGCACGCCCCAGATCTTGTCGGTTTCCTGGTCCTTGGTGGTGCACATGAAGATCGGGATGTGCGCGGTTTCCGGCGCCTTCGAGATCGCGCGGGTGGCCTGGAAGCCGTTCAGGCCCGGCATCACCACATCCATCAGGATCAGGTCGGGCATTTCCTTGGCGGCCTTGGCGACCGCGTCCTCGCCGTTTTCGGCGGTGACGATGCTGTAGCCGCGTTTGGACAGCAGCTCCTGCAGGAAAAAACGCTCCGTCGGGGAGTCGTCCACAACCATGATTTTCTTGACCGGCATAATATTCACCTACTTGGTTCAGTTAGTCAGTTTTTGCCTGCGTGGGCGCCAACGGTCTTCAAGAGGCTGTCCTTGGTAAAGGGCTTGGTGAGATATTCGTCGGAACCCACCATGCGGCCGCGGGCACGATCGAACAACCCATCCTTCGAGGAAAGCATGATTACCGGCGTGCTGGCGAATTTCGCGTTTTTCTTGATCAACGCGCATGTCTGGTAACCATCCAGGCGGGGCATCATGATGTCGCAGAAAATGATGTCGGGCGCGTGATCGGTGATCTTCGCCAATGCATCGAAACCGTCTTCCGCCAAAATCACTTGGGCCCCCGCCTGCACCAGAAAAATTTCAGCGCTGCGTCGAATGGTGTTCGAATCGTCGATCACCATGACTTTCACGCCGGCCAGATTATAGGTCTCCGCCATCCCGCCCCCGCCTTGCCTGTTCTGGTTTTCGGCTGCCTGGAAGCTGCCCGCCGCTGCCCGTAAAAACCCAAATCATACAAGACCCTATGAGATTGTCATATAAGGTCTTGTCCAATTTCACGGGATTTTCGCCCAAATCCAAAAACTTTTTCAAATTCCGGCTAAATTGCACCGGCGCAAAATCCGTCCCTGGATTTCGCGCCCGCCTAAAATTCTTGCTTATTGCTTCCACCAGCTCGAAATCTTCTTGCTTTCAGATTTCGACCAGCTCGAAATCCTCTTTCCTGGCGCCGCATTCCGGACAAGTCCAGTTCAGCGGCACATCCTCCCAGCGGGTACCGGGCGCCAAGCCGTCTTCGGGTGCGCCTTTTTCCTCGTCGTATACCCAGCCGCAAATCAGGCACATCCAGGTCTTAAAGCCATTATCCATTTTTGCGTTTGCGCGGTTGCGGCCGCCGAATACGATTAAAATGGGGATAATAGCATCGGACTTCACAGCTTGGTGCATATTCATCCGGCATTTTCCTGAATTTACAGGAAAATCTGCTTCGGCTCGCCCCTCCTCCCGCTTGTTTGTCCCCTTGCTTGTCCCCTTGCTTGTCCGCCTCCTCGCCCGACCCTAAACACCGGCCCCGACACCATCCCAAAATTCGCCGCCGCCAGCCGGCCCCAAATGACTTTCATGGCCACCGCCCCGACTTCACCCCCCATCGTGCTGGTGTTCGCCGGTTCCGACCCTTCCGGCGGCGCCGGCATCCAGGCCGACATCATGACGCTCGCCAGCCTGGGCTGCCACCCGCTGTCGGTGATCACCGCGCTGACCATCCAGGACTCCGAACGGGTCGAGGCGATCGACGCCATCGACGCCGCCTGGGTCGAAGACCAGGCGCGCCAGGTGCTCGAAGACATGACCGTGGATGCGTTCAAGATCGGCTTGCTGGGCAGCGTCGAGAACGTCCAGGCGATCGCCGAAGTGGTGTCCGACTACCCTGACATCCCGCTGATCCTCGACCCGGTACTGGCCGCCGGCAACGGCGACGACCTGGCCAACGAGGAACTGATCGCGGCGATCAAGGAACTGCTGATCCCGCAAACCACCGTGTTGACGCCGAACAGCCTTGAAGCGCGCCGCCTGGTGGCCAGCCACTTCGAGGAAGAAGACCCGGCGCTGGAACTCTGCGCCAAGGCCTTGCTGGAGATGGGCGCCGAATACGTGCTCATCACCGGCACCCACGAGAACACCCAGCAGGTGATCAACCAGCTCTACGGCCCGGTCGGCGGCCCGGACAGCGACGAGCTCGGCCTGGTGCGCAGCGACGCCTGGACCCGCCTGCCCGGCAGCTATCACGGCTCCGGCTGCACCCTGGCCTCGGCGATCGCGGCGACGCTCGCCAACGGCCTGGACGTGCCCGCCGCCGTACGCGAAGCCCAGGAGTACACCTGGAACACCCTGAAATTCGCCTTTCGCCCTGGCATGGGCCAGTACATTCCTGACCGCTTTTTCTGGGCGCGCCAGAGCGAAGTCAATGGCGACATCGCGTCCAACGCCAGCAACGGCACCCTGGGCGGGCCCAACCCATGAACCAGGCCGCGGCCCGCATTCGCGGCCTGTATGTCGTCACCCCCGATTGGCGCGATACCCTAAAACTGGTCATGTCCTCCAAGGCTGCCCTGGAGGGGGGCGCCAAGGTGTTGCAATATCGCAACAAAGTGGCCGCACCCAGCCAACGCGTCGAGCACGCCATCGTGCTGGCAGCCCTGTGCGAGAAGTTCGGCGCCACCTTTATCGTCAACGATCATCTCGACCTTGCGCTTGAAGTCGATGCCGACGGCGTACACCTCGGCGGCAGTGATGGTGAACTGCGTGGCGCCCGAAAGAGGCTCGGCCCGAAAAAATTGCTTGGCGCCTCGTGCTACAACCGCCTCGACCTGGCGCAGGCCGCCAAAGAGGCCGGCGCCGACCACATCGCCTTCGGCAGCATGTACGCCTCCGTGAGCAAGCCCGCCGCCGTGCGCGCGCCACTGGAACTCTTCGCCCAGGCGCGCCCGCTCGGCCTGCCGATGGTCGCCATCGGCGGCATCACCGCCGACAACGCCCAGCCGCTGGTGGCGGCCGGCGCCGACGCCGTGGCCGTCATCACCGACATTTACGATGCGCCGGATATCACCGCGCGCGCGCGCCGCTTTTGTTCCCTATTCCCTGGCGCGCTGTTCCAATAACAAACACTACGCATCCGATCATGAGCCAGAATTCCAGCCAGAACGACATCCTTTTCACCCGCGCCCAGGCGATCATCCCCGGCGGCGTCAATTCGCCGGTGCGCGCGTTTCGCTCCGTCGGGGGCACGCCGCGCTTCATCACCCGCGGCTCCGGCCCCTATGTGTGGGACGCCGACGGCAAGCGCTATACCGACTACGTCGGCTCCTGGGGCCCGCTGATCCTCGGCCACGCCCACCCCGCCGTGATCAAGGCGGTGCAGGACGCGGCCACCCGCGGCCTTTCGTTCGGCATGCCGACCGAAGATGAACTCACCATCGCCGAAATGGTGGTCAAGCTGATGCCGTCGCTGGAGCGCATCCGCTTCGTCAGCTCCGGCACCGAGGCGGCGATGACCGCCATCCGCCTGGCGCGCGGCGCCACCGGGCGGGCGAAGATCATCAAGTTCGAAGGCTGCTACCACGGGCACGCCGACAGCCTGCTGGTGAAAGCCGGCTCCGGCCTGCTGACCAATGGCCACCCTTCTTCCGCCGGCGTGCCGCCGGAAATCACCCAGCACACCCTGGTGCTGGACTTCAACAATCCGCAGCAGCTCGAAGACGCGTTCAAGAAATACGGCGAGCAGATCGCCTGCGTGATCGTCGAGCCGATCGCCGGCAACATGAACCTGGTGCCGGGCACGCCCGAATTCCTCGGCACCATGCGCGCGCTCTGTACCAAGCACGGCGCCCTGTGCATTTTCGATGAAGTAATGACCGGCTTTCGCGTCGCGCTCGGCGGCGCGCAAAGCCTGTACAAGATCGACCCCGACATCACCGTGCTGGGCAAAGTCATTGGCGGCGGCATGCCGGTGGCCGCGCTTGGCGGCAAAAAGCAATTCATGGAACACCTCTCGCCCTTGGGCGGGGTGTACCAGGCCGGCACGCTCTCGGGCAACCCGGTGGCCGTGGCCGCCGGCGTGGCGACGCTGAAGGAAATCCAGAAGCCCGGCTTCTACGACACCCTGGGCCGCATCACCGCCGACTTCGCCGCCGGCATGAACGCCGCCGCCAAGCAGGCCGGCGTACCGTTCAGCGCAGCCTCAGTAGGCGCCATGTTCGGCCTGTTCGCCAGCCCGCAGCCGCCGGCGAATTACGCCGAAGTGATGCAGGCCGACAAGGAATTGTTCAACCGCTTTTTCCACTTGATGCTCGACGCCGGCGTGCATTTCGCGCCTTCGGCCTATGAGGCCGGCTTCGTCTCTTCGGCCCACGGGCCGGAAGTGATCAAGACCACGCTGGCGACGGCGCAGGCCGCCTTCGCGCAGTTAAAAAGCTAGGGCGGGCCTCCAGATTCAAGCTGCCCGTCAAGCCGCGAAGTGCTGGCGACGGAATTGCAGCGTCGCGCGTCCCATGGCCAATAGGCATGCTGCCGCCGTCAGGTGCTGCTTCAGGCTGCGCTTGAGCGCCGACACGGGAGTCTTGCCCTTTTCGGCAGCCAGCAGGTTGCGCCGCAGTTGCGCGTGCGAAGCGTTGAAGGCCTGCTGCGCCAAGTCGTATTCGGCCATCAATTCTTTTTGTTCGGTGCTCAGGGTGCTTTTCATTGCTGTTTCTCCGGTGAGGTCTGGAGCCACTGTAAAGCCTAGGCCGGCATGAAAATATAAGGCGTGGTCCTACAAGCTCCTACAGCAGTAATGGCGTGCATGCCGCCGCCCGGATTGACGCTGCCGCGCGCTCCGCGCAAACTGCGCCCGTCCAATCATCCGAATGATTGCTCCCTACAATATCGCCCGGAGACGCTTCAAGATGGCTCAATCGCAAAAACCGAAATTCACCCTGTACCACGGCTGGAGCTCTTCGGCTTCGCGCAAGGTGCGCCTCACCCTGGGCGAAAAAGGCCTGGCCTACGACGGCCGCGTGATCGACCTGCGCAGCTTCCAGCACCACACGCCCTGGTTCAAGAAGCTCAATCCCTCGGCCATCGTCCCCTGCCTGGTGCTGGAGAACGGCAAGATCCTGGTCGAGAGCAACCTGATCAACGAATACCTCGACGAAGCCTTTCCCAACCCGCCGCTGATGCCGGAAGACCCGATCGACCGCCACGAAGTGCGGCGCTGGTCCAAGTATGTCGACGACGTCTGCCTGCCGGCGGTGCAAAAGCCGAACTGGAGCAAGTCGATGGAGCCGATCGCCAAGAAGTGGTCGGACAAGGAGTTGCAGGAACACCTGGACGCCATCCCCTCGCAAGAGCGGCGCGACCTCTGGCTGCGCATGGCGCGCAACCCCTTCAAGCCGGAAGAAATCGAAAAGGCCCTCGACGTGCTGCAGGACATGTGCATGAAGATCGAGGCCTACCTGAAGAAAAGCGGCGGCCCCTGGCTGTTCGGCGAGCGCTACACCCTGGCCGACATCAACGTCGCGCCCTACGTCTTTCGCTTCGAGGAAGAGCGCCCCGGCAAGCTGGCGCCGCTGACCCGCGACTGGTGGGCGCGCGTGCAGCAGCGCCCCGGCTTCAAGGCCGGCGAGATCGGTGGCTACATGTTCGACGTGAAGCGCGGCATCGACGAAGCGATGCCTGAGCCGAAAGAGTAAGCAGCGCACACTGCTGCCCACTCAGGGGGCCGGGTTGGATTATTCTTCGGCGCAGCCGCAGGAAAATCCACCCGGCCTTTTGCCTTGATCGGTTAGCACCATGCGCTTGACTCTCGCCCTCTGCCTCGCAACGCTCTGCGCTCTGCTGCCATCGTTCAGTGCCGCCGATGAAAACCGCTGCGGCTGGTTCGCCAACCCCACGCCCGGCAACGCCTGGCTGACCGACCGCGATGGCGAGTGGACCATTTCCACGCAAGGGGGCAAGGAAGCCGACGGCGACTGGCCGGACTTCAAGCCCCGCGACTGGGTCGTCACCAACAGCGGCGATCACGGCTACGGCTGCGCCTGCATGAGCGTCAGCGTCGACCGCAAGGAAAAGCGCATCCTCGCCATCAAGTCCGCGACGCCCAAACCGCTGGCCGCCTGCCGCAACGACCGTACCCTGCGCGAGCCGAAATAGATGGACCGCTTAGACGCCATGCAGCTTTTCGTGCGCGTCGCCGAGAGCGGCAGTTTTTCCAAGGCGGCGCGCGCCGCCGGCGTCGGCCAGCCCGCCGTCAGCAAGCAGATCGCCGCGCTCGAAGAACACCTCGGCGCGCAACTCCTGCGCCGCACCTCGCGCGGCCTGTCGATGACCGAAGCCGGTCAGGACTACTACGAAGCCGCCCTGCGCCTGCTCGGCGACCTCGAAGCCGCCGAGTCGCGCATCGGCCGCGGCCAGGTCGCGCCCTCCGGTCTGCTGCGCGTGGCGCTCTCGGCCGGCTTCGGCCGCATGTACGTGGTGCCGCGCCTGCCTGAGTTCTATGCCCTCTATCCCGACGTCTCGATCGACATCGACATCACCGAGCGCCACGTCAACCTGATCGAGAGCGGCATCGACATCGCCATTCGCATCGGCCGCCTCTCGGATTCCACCTTGGTGGCGCGGCGCATTGGCAGCGTCGACATCGCGACCGTGGCCACCCCGGCCTATCTCAAAGCCCATGGCACGCCCAGGACACCGGCGGACCTGGAGCAGCACGCCTGTGTCGCCCTGGTGTTTCACGGCGCGCCGCGCCCCTGGGAGTTCAAGCGCGCCGGCAGCGAAATCCTGTTCACCCCGCAGGGTCCCCTGCGCAGCAACGATGCCGAGCATCTGCGCGCCGCCGTGCTCGCGGACCTCGGCATCGGCCACAACGCCAGTTGGCTGTACGCCGACGAGCTCGAATCCGGCGCCGTCAAGCGGGTGCTGGCCGACTACGCGCCCACCCACTTCCCGATCAATGCGGTCTGGGCCGGCACCCGCCAGCCTTCCGGCAAGGTAAAGGCCTTCACCGACTTCATGGCGCAGGTCTGCGCCGATCACGCGCACCTGAAAATCCGCTGAAACGCGGGTCCGCGCCCGGCCATTCCGCGCCGGCATAGCCCATATTCCCCGCGCCTGTCTTCCGGGTGATGCGACCAAGCCTCATCGTTGCATCACCGGCCCACCCGTCGAACCCGACCGGGCCTCCACTGAAAAAGAACGGAAGGAAAACATCATGTCCAAACTCAACGGAAAAGTCGCCGTCATCACCGGCGGCAGCAGCGGCATCGGCCTGGCCACCGCGCAGCGCTTTGTCGCCGAAGGCGCCTACGTCTTCATCACCGGCCGGCGCGAAAGCGAACTGGAAAAGGCCAAGAAGATCATCGGCAAGAACGTCACCACCGTGCAGGGCGACATCGCCGACCTGGACGACCTCGACCGTCTCTACAAGACCGTGGCCGAGGTGAAGGGCCGCCTCGACATCGTCGTCGCCAGCGCCGGCTTCGTCGAGCACGCCTCGATCGAGACCGCCACCCCCGAGCACTTCGACAAGACCTTCAACATCAACGCCCGCGGCACTTTTTTCACCGTGCAAAAAGCCCTGCCGCTGATGAAGAACGGCGGCGCCATCGTATTGGTCTCCTCCGGCCTGCACATGAAGGGCTTTCCCCTGCACGGCACCTACGCCGCCACCAAGGCCGCGCTGCGTTCCTTCACGCGCACCTGGGCCAATGAGCTGAAAGACCGCGGCATCCGCGTCAACAACCTGTCGCCCGGCCCGATCGACACGCCGATTATCGACGGCCAGTTCAAGACCAGGGCCGAGGCCGACGCCGCCCGCGCCGGTTTCGCCGGCATCACCCCGCTGGGGCGCATCGGCCGCGCGCAAGAAATGGCAAACGCGGTGTTTTTCCTCGCTTCGGACGAGAGCAGCTACAGCACCGGCATCGACCTGGTGGCCGACGGCGGCATCACACAGCTCTAGGCCGCCGCTGCTGAAGCGATGGGCTTCACGCCTTCGGCGTGAACCCCATCGCGAAGCCGTTCATGCAGTAGCGCAGCCCGGTAGGCTTGGGGCCGTCGTCGAACACGTGCCCCAGGTGGCCGCCGCAGCGGGTGCAATGCACCGCGTCGCGCACCATGCCGAAAGTTGCGTCGCGCTCCTTGGCCACGGCCTTGTCCAGCGGCTGCCAGAAGCTCGGCCAGCCGGTGCCGCTGTCGAATTTGGTGGCGGAGGAATACAACTCCAGCTTGCAGCCCTGGCAGAAAAAAGTGCCGGCGCGGTGCTCGTTGTTCAGCGGGCTGGTGTAGGGCCGCTCGGTGCCCGCCTCGCGCAGGATGTTGTATTGCACCGGCGTCAGCAGCTTGCGCCACTCGGCCTCGGTATGGGTCACCGGAAAGGTCTCGGCCGCGCGCGCCGTACCGCTGCGGCTATCGTTGAAGCGCAGCACGCCGTACAGGATGGCGGCAGCGCTGCCACCGAGGATGAATTGCCGTCTTTGCATGTCAGGTCCTTTCGGGAACTCGCGCGTCACGCCTGGCGCAATGCGGCGTCCTTCGCCCCATTGCCTGCCTTTTCTTTTGCGCCCGGAATCCGCTCTATGTACAACTACATAACGAACTTGCGCCCCGGGCGGATGCATCGATTTTTCAGCGGATCAAGGGAACTTCGGCGCTACGCCATCACATTGCCTGTGAGTTCCGGCAATGTACCCTCAGTGATTATCGACGTACACCCAGGCAGCCAGGCCAGAAGCCAGCGTCACGCGTTCGCGCTTGTAGTCGGCCACTTCGTAGGCATCGCTGTTGGCCAGGTCGTCATCCGAGACCTCGATCACCGTGCCTCGCACCTGATCGGCCAGGTTGCCGGTATGCACCGCCGAGGGGTGGTGACGCTTGCCGCTGGTGACGACCACGCGCGGGTCGCGAATCTCGACAATTTCGATCTTGTAGCCCGGCAGTTGATCCGCCTTGCCCTCGATCACGCGTCCGAAAATATCGCGCTGCACGCTTTCCAGCTGCATCGTGCCATAGGAAAAAAGATATTCCGTGCTCATCTTGCGTCTTCCCGCTTCCCTCGAAGTCCTCGCACCACATTGTAGCGGGCCTATGTCCTGAAGCGCCCGAAAAGATAAAACATCCATGAAGCCCGGCGAAGTCAGCAATTCCTGTCAGGCACATCGCCCTCGCCTACTTTATTCTGAGTGCCTCGACAGGAAATAATTCCGTGAACCACCAGAACGCCCACCAGAACTTCGACCACTATCACGCCCGCTTTCGCAAGGTGCTCGAATACATCGACGCGCACCTGGACGAGGCGCTGAACGTCGAGGTGCTTGCCGGCGTCGCCGCGTTTTCGAAATTCCACTTTCACCGCCAGTTTTCCGACCTGCTGGGCCTGGGGGTGATGCGTTACCTGCAATTGCGCCGGCTGCGCCGCGCTTCCTATCAGCTTGCCTATCACGGCGACCGGGCGGTGATCGAAATCGCGCTGGCCAGCGGCTATGAAGGCCCGGAAGCCTTTGCCCGCGCCTTCAAGAAGAATGTCGGGCAGACCCCATCGGACTTTCGCAAGCAGCCGCAATGGGAACCCTGGACGGCCGCCTTCGCGCCCGTCGCTGAACTAAGGAGAAACCACATGCCCCCGCCCTACCAGGCCGCCGACGTGCGCATCGTCGACACGACCGACATCCGCGTCGCCGCCATCGAGCATCGCGGCGACCCGCGCAGCATCGGCGACTCGATCCGCAAGTGCATCGCCTGGCGCCGCGCCCACGGCCTGCCGCCGTCGAAAAGCGCGCACTACAACGTCTTTTACGACGATCCGGTCACCACGCCGCCGCAGGACTTTCGCCTCGAGATCTGCGCCGCCACCGACATGGAGATCGCGCCCGACGATGCCGACGTCGTCGCCAAGGTGATCCCGGGCGGGCGCTGCGCCGTGCTGCGCCACACCGGTACCGACGACACATTGGGCCACGCCATCGCCTATCTCTACCGCGACTGGCTGCCGCTAAGCGGGGAAGAACTGCGCGACTTCCCGGTCTATGCGCAGCGGCTGACGTTCTTCCCCGAGGTGCCGGAACACGAAGCCGTCACCGACGTGTTCCTGCCCCTGGCGCCCAGGACCTAGCGCGCGGCCGATTCCGCCAGTTGCTTGCGCCAGTTCTCGCCCTGGCGCTCGAACATCCAGCCGGGATACTCGGGCGGCAGCTTGCTCACTTCATCGAGCGCGGCCAGCTCTTCTGCGCTCAGCTTGATGCCGGTGGCGGCGATGTTGTCGTCGAGCTGGTCGACCCGCTTGGCGCCGACGATCACCGTGCTCACCACCGGCTGGTGCAGCAGCCAGGCCAGCGCGATCTGCGCCACCGAGACCTTGCGCGCCTCGGCGATGCGCCGCATCGCATCGATGCAGTCGTAGGCCCGTTCCACGTTCACCGGCGGGAAATCGAAGGTGATGCGGCGGCTGCCGGCCTCGGCCTTGCGGTCGCGGCCGTATTTGCCGGAGAGCATGCCGCCGGCCAGCGGGCTCCATACCATCAGGCCGACGTTCTCGCTTTGCATCATCGGCACCAGTTCGCGCTCGAGGTCGCGCCCGGCGACGGTGTAATACGCCTGCAGGGACTCGAAGCGCGCGAGACCCAGGCGCTCCGAAACGCCCAGCGCCTTGGCGATCTGCCAGGCTGCCCAGTTGGAGACGCCGATGTAGCGCACCAGGCCGCGCGTCACCAGGTTGTCCAGCGCGCGCAGGGTTTCCTCGATCGGCGTGGCCGGGTCGAAGCCGTGCACCTGGTAGAGGTCGATGTGGTCGAGTTGCATGCGCTTCAGGCTCGCCTCGACGCCGGCCATGATGTTGAAGCGCGACAGGCCGCGCGAGTTGGGGTCTTTCGCCATTTCGCCGAACACCTTGGTGGCGATCACCACGGAATCGCGCGGGACACGCAAATCCCTGAGGGCCTGGCCGGTGATGATCTCCGAGCGCCCGTCGGAATAGACGTTGGCGGTGTCGATGAAGTTGATGCCGGCTTCGAGCGAACGCGCGACCAGCTTGTTCACCTCGGCCTGCTGCAGGGTGCCGATCTGGCTCCAGATGCCGGCTTCGCCGCCGAAGGTCATGGTGCCCAGGCACAGCTCGGAGACGAACAGGCCGGTGTTGCCGAATTTCTTGTAGCGCATGGCGTAACTCCTGTAAGAGAAAATGGAGCCCGCCTGGCTGCGGCCGGGTCGGCGCAGCGCGGCGCGTCCGCGAGATGCGACGGATGGTCGCGCAACGTGGACGGGTCGCAAGGTAGAAGCGGCAGGCAGGCGCCAAGTATAGGAAAACGACTGTGACAGGGCCACGCCTGATCCTGCGCAATCGTTGCCCGATCCTGCAAATCCGCGTCCGGCGCGAGATGCGAAATCAACCACCTTTAGCGCTCGAACCTGTGTATCTTTGGAACCAGCGTACCGGCTTGTAGCGGATTGCGCGGCGCTCATTAACATCGAGGCAGAAGTTCGATTACGCCGGTGTGGCCCCGGAAAAGCAGCCTCGATGCCCCACTACATCTGTAGTAGCAGACCGCGAAAACGCCGTTTTTTATCAGGTTTTATAGGGTGCGCAATTTCAAAATTGCGAAAAAACCTGTTGTTTACTGTTGTCCCAAAAGGGCACTTCCTTCAGGGCGTTTGCCCCGCCGAACCCCAACTGTGTTGGCGAACGCTTAGAGCAGGAACAGCGTCGCCAATCCAAGGAAAATGAAAAACCCCATGGTATCGGTGGCGAAGGTCAGGAGCACCGAGGAGCCGACCGCCGGGTCGCGGCCCATCCTGTAGCGCGCCAGGGGCACCAGCATGCCGACGGTGGCGCCGACCAGCAGGTTGAGCATCATCGCGCCCATCATCACCAGCCCGAGGCTTAGGCGCCCGCCGATCAGGGTGGCGAAGGTGCCGGCGATGAGTCCCCCGCCGACGCCGATCAGGAAGGTGGTGGAAAGCTCCTTGGTGACCAGGGCGCGCACGTTGGCGCTGGTGATCTGCCCCAGCGCCAGGCCGCGGATGATCAGGGTCATGGTCTGGTTGCCGGAATTGCCGCCAATGCCGGCGACGATCGACATCAGGAAGGCGAGGATGACGATGTGGCTCACCGTGCCCTCGAAGCGCGAGGCGACGTAGGCGGCGGTGGAGGCGGTGCACAGGTTGAGCAGCAGCCAGGGCGCGCGGTTTTTCACCGAGCGCGAGATCGGCGCGAAAATGTCTTCTTCCTCGCGCAGGCCGGCCTTGGAGAGATTTTCCTCCTCCTGCGCTTCGCGGATGTAGTCCATCACTTCGTTGACCGTGACGCGCCCGACCAGCTTGTTGTCGGCGTCGATCACGGGAGCCGAGACCAGGTCGTAGCGCTCGAAGGCCTGCGCGGCATCGTCGGCCTTGTCCCAGGGGTTGAGCGTAAGCATGTCGGAAGTCATGATGTCTTCCACCAGCGCGTCGGCGTCGCTCACCAGCAGGCGGTTGATCGGCAGCGCCCCCTGCAGCACCGAGGCGCGGTCGACGACGAAAATCTGGTCGGTGTGGTCGGGCAGCTCATCCATCCGGCGCATGTAGCGCAGCACCACTTCGAGGGTAACGTCTTCGCGCACCTCGATGATTTCGAAGTCCATCAGTGCGCCGACGGCGTCGTCGGGGTAGGACATCGCGGCGCGCAACTGTTCGCGCTCTTCATGGGTCAGGCCCTCACGCACCTCGTCGATCACCTCGCGCGGCAGGTCTTCGGCGATGTCGGCCAGCTCGTCGGTGTCGAGGGTCTCGGCAGCGGCGACCAGGTCGGCGCGGTCCATGTGCTCGATCAGGGTCTCGCGCACGGCATCCGAGACTTCGACCAGGATGTCGCCGTCGCGCTCGGCCGTCTTGATCAGGTCCCAGACGATGATCCGCTCCGAGAGCGGCAGGGCCTCGAGGATGTAGGCGATATCGGCCGGGTGCAGCTCTTCGAGCTTGTTGGAGAGCTCGTCGAGGATCGGCTGCACCGCCGGGTTCGGACCCTGGTTGGAGATGCCGGCCTCGGCGTCGATTTCGCGCGCGGTGGTGTCGATCAGGTGAAAGCGCGCCAGCAGCGACTGCGCCTCTTCCAGGGCTTCCTGGGCGTGGTCGGCCTCGCGCGGCTCGACATCGCGCTCCTCTTCCGGCTCCGGACGCGGGTTTTCCGTGCGCGAACCCTGCAGTTCGGCCGCCTTCAGTTTCTCGATGTCGGGATTGCGCGGGTCGGTCATGGCGGGTGCGCGAAGGCAAAGGCGGCGGTCAGGCCTGCGGTCGGGGCTCCCCATGAGGGGGACCGGCGAAAAATTGCCGCAATTTTAGGCGCATTGCCGGCCCGGGGCCAGTTAAAAATCGTCAAACGCGCAGGGCTCTGCAAGACCCGTCACGCCCGGCGCATGCGCCCGGGCGAACGCAGCGCCAGGACGATCGGCCACAATGCGCGGCCGGGGCCGGCCGGGGACGCGCCCTAAGGCGCTTCGACCTGGTTCATCCGCGCCAGGATCAGCCCGGTGCGGCGCATCAGGTAAGGGGCGTAGCGGTTGCGGTCGTAGAAGCGCGGGCGCGGCAGCATCGCCGCCAGCTTGGCGGCCTGCTCGCGCGAGAGCTGGGCGGCGGGAATGCCGAAGTAATGGCGCGCAGCGGCCTCGCAGCCGAACACGCCGTTGCCCCACTCGACCACGTTGAGGTAGATCTCCAGGATGCGGTCCTTCTCCATGCGGTTTTCCAACATCCAGGTGATCAGCGCCTCCTGGCCCTTGCGCGCGTAGCTGCGCTCCCCTGACAGGAATAGGTTTTTCGCCAGTTGCTGGGTGATGGTCGAGCCGCCGGCGACGATTCGGCCCTTCTTGCGGTTTTTCTCGAAGGCCTTTTCCATCCCGTCCCAGTCGAAGCCGTCGTGGTCGACAAAGCCGCTGTCCTCGGCGGCGATCACCGCCAGCTTGAGGTTGGCGGAGATGCGGCCGTAGGGCACCCAGGTCTGGACGACGTTGGCTTGCGGGTCCTTCTCCCGCAGGGCGTCGCGCTGCAGGTCCATCATGCTGGTGACGCCGGGGTTGTGCTGGTTCCACCACCAGACGCGGGCGTAGACACTGCCCTCGTAGAGCAGTACGGTGAGGGTAAGCAGCAGGAACAGCCAGAGCAGGGTGCGCCAGATGCGCCGGCCCAGGCCGGCGCCGCCGGACTTGGCCTGGACGCTCCCGCGGGCGGCCATCAGGGCTGGTGCTGCGTTTCCACCGAAAGGGCTTCGGTGCGCGAGAAGGTCCAGGCCATGGTGAGATCGAGCACGCCGTACTTGGAGAGCATCTGCTGGGTGAACTTGTCGTACGGCTCGCCCAGCTTGACGATGCGCCTGGCGGCGTTGTCGATTTCCTTGATGCCGGAACTCTTTTCGATCTCGATCTTTTCCACCCGGCCGTTTTTCTGTACGGAGACGGTCATGGTCAGGCGATAGGTGCCGCCGCGCGCCTTGTCGGGGTAGGCGCTGTTGCCGATGCGCTCGACCTGGTCGGCCCAGTGCTTGTAATAGGTGGCGAATTCCACCTCGCGGGTGGAGGGAGTGATGTAGCCGCGCTTGGGACGGGCGTTTTCGTCGGCGATGCGCTTGGCGATCTCCGCTTCTTCGCGCAGGATCGCCTGGGCGCTCTCTTGCGCGTCGTTCGGGGAGACCTGGTTCGGGCGGGTCAGCGGGTCGGGCTGGGCCTGCTGCGGCGGCGGCACGGCGATCTTGCTGCGGCTGTCCTGGATCGCCGACAGCAGGCGCTTTTGCTCGATTTCGAGTTGCTGCACCTTGCTGGAGGCAGCCTGCAGCTGGTCGCCGTCCTGGCTGTGCTTGGAGGCGGTGAGGAAGGACTGGGCGCGGCCGCGGGCGGCGTCGCCGCCGCCGTCGAGGTTGGCCTGCGCCAGGGCCTCGGCCTTGGAAGGCTTGGAGGCGTGGCGGGCGTTGACCAGGATCACGTCCAGCGGCGTGTCACGCGATTGCAGGCGGAACTCGTCGGGGATGCTGAACTGCAGCGCCAGCACCCCGCCGTGCGCCACGGTGGAAAGCACCAGGGCGCCGGTCAAAATGCGCTGTGAAAGGTCCATCCGCCGCCACCAGTCGGGGGCGGGAAAGGTCTGGGTAAAGGCTTCGGCGAAGCTCACAGCTTTTCGATACTAGGCATACGGCATGAAAACGAAGATTCTAATCTGCATTCTCGGCGGCGTCCTCATTTTCGACCGCTTCGGGCTGGATCACCGCCGCCGGCGCGGGGGCGATGAGGCCGGCGAACAACGCTTCCAGGCTGAGCGCCCAGAAATCGACGCCGGTGATGCGCAAATCCACCCGGGCGCCGCGCTCCAGCGCCGGCAGGCCGGCGACGGCCGTGACCAGGGGCAGGTGGTCCAGGCGCACCAGGCCTTCGCGCAGCACTGTGGCAGCCAAAATCTTGTCGCTGCCGACGTAGCCCTGCTGCGACAGCCATTGCAGGCACCAGTAGCGCTCCAGGTTGTCCTGGAAGTCGGCATAAGCCATGTAGGCGGCGTCGAAGGCGGCGATCGCGGCCAGCAGCATTTCCGACTTGGCGCCGAAAGGCGGGCGGCCGCCGGACAGCACGGCCAGGAACTGCCACTGGTTCACCAGGTCGACATAGCGGCGCAGCGGCGAGCTGCTCCAGGCGTAGTGGGTCACCCCCAGGCCGATGTGCGGCGCGGGGATGGAAGTCATGCGCACCTTGCCGGCCGGGCCGACGCCGGTCTTCACCCGATAGATGCCGGCGGCGCCCTTGTCGGCCAACAGCTTGCCCCAGGTACGGTTGGCCAGGATCATCAATTCGGAGACGATCTTGTCCAGCGGCGCGCCACGGCGGCGCTCGGTAATGGCTATCGTGCCCTCGCCGGCGGCCTGGTTTTGCCAGTCGATATGGAAATTGAAGTCGTGGAAATTGGCGTTGGCCGAGGGGCGGCCACGCCCGGTTTCCAGCGCATTGGCAAACTTCCACAAAAAAGCGATCTCTTCCTTGAACGCGTAGTCGCCGGCGTTCGCCGCCAGGTTCTCCTCCGTCACCAGTTCGTCGAGCTGGTTGTGGCGCAGGTTGGCGGCAACCTTGATGCGCTCGATCTTCGATTCTTCGGCGGCGATGGCGCCATCGGCCGGCTCGACGTCCACATAAAGCGAGACACAGGGCACGGTGCGGCCCTCGGCCAGGGTATAGGCCTCGACCACATCGTCGGGCAGCATGGTGATCTTGTCGCCCGGCATGTAGACGGTGGACATGCGGTCGTGCGCCAAGGCGTCGATCTCGCTCTCCGGTGCGAAGCCCAGCGCCGGTGCGGCGATGTGGATGCCCACGCGCACCCGGCCGTTGACCAGTTTTTGCACGGTGAAGGCGTCGTCGATCTCGGTCGTGCTGACGTCGTCGATCGAAAATGCCTGCGCCGGCGCCAGCGGCAGGTCGTCGCCCGGCAGAGTGGGCGTCGGATGCAAGGGAAAGCCTGTGCCGCGCGGAAAGTGTTCCAGCAAGAAGCGCTTCAAGTAATGCTCGTAGGGGCTCGCCAGCGCGCCGGCGCGATGCATCAGCAGCGGCGCGGCAAGCCCGGTGGCGGCGCAGGCGGCTTCCAGCGCCTTGTAAGCAATGGTCTGCTTGTCCGGCTTGTAGAGCAGTTGCAATGCCCCGGCCTTCAGTGCTTCAGGCAGCTCGAAGCGGCTCAGTTGCGCGGTGTACTCGGCCTGCAATTCGGCTTCGCGCTTTTTACGCTCGACCGAGGCCAGCGCGGCTTTCAGCGATTCTTCGGGCGCGGCCTTGTAGCGGCCCTTGCCCTTTTTGTAGAAGTACATCGGCGCACCGTGCAGGCGCATCAGCAGGGCCGCGCCTTCGATCGACGAAGGCGCGTGGCCGAAGTAGTCGGCGCCAAGCTCGGCATAGCCGAACTCTTCCTTCGGCGCGACTTCCCACAGGAAGCCGAGATCGATGGCGCCGGCGCCCTCTTCGGCGCCGGCCATGAAAGCGGTCAGGCCCGGCGTTTCGAACTTCAGCAGCACATTGGCCGCCTTGATCTTGGAACGCTTGCCGTGCGCGGCCTCGACCTGGTAGGAGGCGTCGTTCTCGGAGAGCACGGCGCCGACCTTGAAGCCGCCGTCTTCCTCATAAAATACGTTCACGGATGCGTTTTCTCGCGGATTGCCGCGGCGCGCGCGGAGCCTGTTTCGCTCTCGTCATGGCCGCCTGATCCGCAGGTTGTAGAATCCGCCCGATTATAACTTTTAGCCCGCTCCAAACGGCCGCGAGACAGGAGAAATTTGGATGCCCATCGACCTCGCCGATTACCAGGGCCGGGGCGCGGAATCGCGATTCGCCGCTCGCTGCCGGCACGGCGCTTCACCGGCGCAGACCTGAAGACCATGCCCGCACGCCTGCCCGGCATCGCCTTCGGCCCCGGCTTTGCCTTGCAGGGCAATGCCATCGAGTTCGACATCACCGACTACGGCCTGCGCCTGGTCACGGAAGAGTCGTTCGACGGCGCGCCGCCCTGGAGCGAGGTGCGCTTGAGCCGGCGCGGCTACGCCGGCATGCTGCTGGAGTGGCCGGGCAGCCGCGGACGCTATGCGATCAGCGTCACCGACCGCGCCGCCATCGGCGCGCTTGCGGCCGCGCGCCCCGCGGCAGGTGCGGATCGCGCAAGCCGCCGGCGCTGGCCGATCTGGCTTGCCGTAGTCCTGGGGCTGCTGGCCGCACTCGCATTCTGGCAGTACGACCATGTCGTCGCCTGGGCTGTATCGGGCATGCCGGCAGGCACGGACACCAAACAACAGGAACACAAACCATGAGCAACGCTTCGAACGAACCACCGGTCGACCAAGGCCCGTTACGGCGCTTTCGCGATCCACAATATGTTCCCCTGGCCGCCAACCTGGCCGAGGTGCGCGCCAACATCGACCGGCTGGACGACGCCATCGTCGCCCTGCTGGCCGAGCGCGCAATGTATGTGAAGGACGCGGCGCGCTTCAAGCGCGACGCCTACCAGGTGTCGGCGCCGGCACGCCAGGCGGAAGTGTTCGCCAAGGTGCGGGCGCTGGCGCAGCGGCATAATCGCGGCTTCGACCATTTTCCCGAGGTGGCGGAAGCAGCCTACCGCGCCCTGGTGGCCGGCTTCATCGCCAACGAGCAGACGTATTTCGACCAGACCGAGACAATCGACAATCCCCGATGAAAAAACTTCTTCTTCCCGCCTTGTTGCTGCTGGCCGGGGCCCGGCCCGCCTTGGCACAGGATTATCCGAACCATCCGATCCGCATGATCGTGCCCTTCGCCGCCGGCTCGACGCCGGACATTTTCGCGCGCATTGTGGGAGATAAAGCGTCGCAATTGCTCAAAGCACCAATTGTCATCGACAACCGCGCCGGCGCCGGCGGCAACCTCGGCACCGATCTGGTCGCCAAGGCGGCGCCTGACGGCTATACCCTGGGCGCCTCGATCACCGGGCCGCTGGTCAACAACACCGTGCTGTACAAGAAGCTGCCCTACGACCCCTTCCGCGACCTGGTGCCGGTCACCTTCGGTGTGCACCAGCCCAACGTGCTGGCGGTCTCTCCCTCGCTCGGGGTGAACAACATGCAGGAGCTGTTCGCCCTGCTGAAAAAGAATCCCGGAAAGTACAACTACGCCTCGATCGGCGCCGGCAGCCTGTCGCATCTGTCGATGGAACTGATCAAGGACAAGACCGGCACCTTCATCGTCCACATCCCCTACAGTTCCTCGCCCGCGGCGGTGACTTCGGTGATCGCCGGCGACACGCAGATGACCTCCCTCGCGCCACTGGCGATCATGCCGCAGGTGGCCGCGGGCAAGCTCAAGGCTCTGGCGATCTCCACGCCGCGGCGCTCGCCGCTGTTGCCGAACATCCCGACCTTCCGCGAAGCCGGTATCCTCAGCGTGGAGGCCACGGCGTGGATCGGCATCGTCGCCCCTGCCCACACCCCGCAACCGATCATCGATCGCCTGAACCACGATTTCGTCGCCGCGCTGAAAGACCCGGCGACGGCGGAAAAGCTGCGCGCCCAGTACATGGATCCGAACCCCGGCAGCCCGGCCGAGTTCGCCGCCTTCATGCGCGCCGAGCTGGCGCGCTGGGCGCCGGTGATCAAGCGCAGCGGCGCCTCCGCCGACTAGCGGCATCGCCACGAAGGGCATTTGGGCATTGCCATAGGGCACGCGCAAACGCCGAATTGGGGGCAAAACCCCCCGCAATCCGGCGCTTGGCCCCAAACCCTTTCAGGGCAACATGGGGCCTGCAAAAATTTCAACCGGATTGCCCACCATGGACGTGATCTCTCTCGAACCGCACGCTTCGCACGAAGCGCTGATGATGACGACGCAGACTATGGCCGTCATCGGACGCCAGGCCATCGTCGATGCGAAGCGCAATGTGATCGGCTACGAGCTCCTGCAGCGCGGCAGCGCCGCGGCGGAGCACTCGGACATCGAGCACAATTCCGACTCCGACGCCGCCATGCTGTTCTCGGCGCTGTCGAACATCGGCGCCGAGGCGCTGTTCGGCAACAAGCTGGCCTTCGTCAACGTCACGCTGGAGACCATCGAGGGCGAACACCTGGAACTGGTGCACCCGGCGCGCATCGTGCTGGAAGTCGCGCCCGTGCCGGGCAACGACGCCACCGCGATCGCCGATTTCGGCGACGACATTTCACGACTGAAGGCGCGTGGCTTTCGCATCGCCTTCGGCCATTTCGCCCTGACCCGCCCCTACATTTCGTGGCTGGCGCTGGCCGACTACGTGAAAATCGACGTGCGCGCCCTCAAGCACGAAGTGCTGCCCACGGTGATGAAGATCGCCACCGCGCGCCCCAACCTGAAGCTGGTCGCCGAAAAGATCGAGACCCCCGAAGAATTCAGCATGATGGAAAGCCTGGGCGCCAAGTACTTCCAGGGCTTCCTGTTCGCCCGGCCTTCTTCCGTCACCGCCCGCGTGGCCAGCCCGGCCTACGCCAACGTGCTGCAACTGATCAGCCTGGTCGGCCAGGAAGCCGACGCCGGCGAGATCGAGAAGGTGCTCAAGCGCGACCCCACGCTCTCCTTCAAGCTGCTGCGCTACATCAACTCGGCCGGCTTCGGCCTGGGCTGCGAGGTCACTTCCTTCCGCCACGCGGTGATGATCCTCGGGCTGAACAAGCTGTTCCGCTGGTCTACCCTGCTGCTGACCTCGGTAAAAAGCGGCACGGCGCCGCCGGCGGTGGCCAATCTCGCGATCACCCGTGGCCGCTTCATGGAACTTTTGGCCGCCGAATTCCTGTCGCGCGAAGACTGCGACCACGCCTTCGTCGTCGGCGTGTTCTCCCTGCTCGACGTGATGCTCGGCATCCCGATGCAGCAGGCGCTGGAAAACCTGGTGTTGCCGCAGGACGTGGTCGATACCCTGCTCGACCACGAAGGCATCCTGGCGCCCTTCCTCGACCTGGTGGAAGCCTGCGAACGCTGCGACCCGGACGAGATCGCCACCATGGCGCGCTCCCTGCAATTGACCAACGACCAGATCAATCGCGCCCACCTGCAGGCGCTGGCGTGGGCCGAACAGCTGATGGACTGACAAGTCACGTAAATGAGCACGTAGACAAGCCACGCGGCAAAAAAACAGCGCGTGAATTTCCCTCTAGAATCGGGGCTTCCCAAGGGGGCGTAGTCCCCTTGATCGTATTTCCAGGGGCGCTTCCCGCACGGGAGCGCCCTTTGCCTTTGCCGCCGGCTACTTCTGCGCCAGGCCGAGGATCTTCATCTGGCGCGCGATCAGGTAGTCGTCGCGCGCCACGACGGCGCTGAAATCGGCGGCGGGCGCGAAGGCGGGCACGAAGCCCAGTTGCACGCCTGCCTTCTTGAATTCCGGCGTTTCCACCGCGGCATGCACCGCCTTCTCGAGCCGGTCGATCACCGGCTTGGGCGTGTTCTTGGTCACCGCGATGCCGCGCCACAGGTCCAGCGGCATGATGCTGAGGCCCAGTTCGATGGCCGTCGGCACCTTGGGAAACACCGGGTCGCGCTTGCTGCCAAGCACGGCCAGCACGCGCATCTGCCCGGCATTGACCATGGGCACGACGGCGCTGGGCAGTTGCACCAGGGCATCGACGAAGCCGCCGACCAGGCTCGGCACGACCTGCGATGAACCGAACGGCACATCGAGTTCCTGCGCGCCGACCGCCTCGAACAGCGATGCCGCCGCCATGTGGGTATGGCTGCCGACGCCGGAGTTGCCCACCTTGAGCATGCCGGGGTTGGCCTTGGCATACTTGATCAGCTCCGGCAGGGTCTTCCACTGCGACTTGGTCATCACCACCACGGCGGGAATCTCCACCGTCACCCGCGCCACCTCGGCAAAGGCCGTGTAGGGAAGGTCGGAGGTGCCGCTGTGAAAGGTGGTGGAGACCGAGTTGGAATTCCACACCAGCACGTGGCCGATGGGCCGCGAGGAGGCCACGTACTTGTAGCCCACCGTGCCGCCGCCGCCCGGCTTGTTGGAAATGGTCACCGGCACGCCGAGGTCCTTGGACATGCCGTCGGCCAGGATGCGCGCGCTGACGTCGGCCGAGCTGCCGGCCGGGAATAGCACCACCAGCTCGATCGGCGCCTTGCCGGGAAAGGCATCCTGGGCCAGCGCCTCGCCACTGAGCAGGCCGCTGCCGGCCATGCCCGCCGCGGCCAGCGCCGCGCCCAGCCACCTGCGCCGCGATCCACCGCTGCGCGCCCGAATCTCAGCTCGTTTGTTGCGATTCGTCATTCTTGAGGTCCCTGTATTTTTGACCCGCTGCCTTTATGACATGCGGATACCGAAGCCTACCATCGCACCACAAAGCTCATCAACCACCTTCGGCGGCCAGGGTGTCGGCCACCAGCACGCGCCGGCCCTCTTTCGCCGATTTGATGCCGGATCGGATGATCGCCAGCGAACGGGTGGCGTACTCGCCGCCCGTTTCAGGCTCGCCCTGGCCGCGCACGGCGGCGGCGAACTCTTCCAGTTCATCGACGAAGGCGTCGTTCTTGGCGAATTCGATCTGCTCGGGCTTCTTGCCGCCGCGCTTCATCAGGCGCAGGCCGCTGTGCAGGTCGTAGAAGGCCGAGGCTTCCTTGCCGTAGATGTTCATCACGTAGTTCTCGGCGGCGGAGGCGTAGCTGGCGTTGAGCGTGGAGAGCGCGCCGTTCTCATGCTCCAGCAGCAGGCTGGCAACGTCCGGGTTGTCGCCAGGCAGCACCAGTTGCGCCAGCGTGCCGCTGACCGACTTGATCGGGCCAACCAGGTATTCCAGCACGTCGACGTAGTGCACGCCGATCTGCAGCATCACGCCGCCCGGCATGCCTTCGGCGGTATAGCGCCAGGAGGTGAGATCGATCTGGCCCAGGCGGTCGCGGCTGATGTTGGCTTCGGCGTTGACCAGTTTGCCGAAGACGCCGTCGTCGATCTGCTTCCTGATCCAGCGGAACTGGCTTTCGCGGCGGCGCTGGTAGCCCAGGGCGAGCACAACCTTGGCGGCGCGGCAGGCGTCGGTCAGGGCCTTGCCGTCGGCGATGCTGTTGGCGATCGGCTTGTCGAGGAACACATGCTTGCCGGCGGCGGCGGCCTGGCGCGTGGTTTCCAGGTGCACGTTGTTCGGCGTGGTGTTGACGATGGCGTCGATCGAGGGATCGTTCAGCATCTCTTCGTAGCTGGCGGCCGGCTTACAGCCGTACTTCTTGGCGAAAGCCGAACGCTTGTCTTCGGAGCGCGAGTAACAAGCCGCAATTTTCAGCTTGCCGGAGCGCACCATTGCGTCGCCGAGCACGTCCGACCACCAGCCCATGCCCAGGCAACCGACTTTGATGGGTTCAAATGCCATGATGTTTCCCTCGCTTACTTGTTGTCGATCTTGATGCCGGCGCCGATGGCTTCGACCGCGGCCTTGGCGACGCGCTCGTCAAACGTCCAGTCGCCGCCGGAGACGCCGATGCCGCCGATGCACTCGCCCTCGACGATGATCGGAAAGCCGCCTTCCATCGCGGTCCAGCGCGACGGGCCGGCGGCCAGCGCCAGGCCCAGCGCATGGGTGGTATCGAGGTCCTGATTCTGCGCGCCCTTGGAGGTGGTGGGCCGCTTGTTGGAGGAAGCGCTCACCGCCTTGGTGGTGGAGGAGTGCACGGTGTGAAAGCGCCCGCCGTCCATGCGTTCAAGGGCCAGCATGTGGCCGCCGGCATCGACGATAGCCACGGTGATCGGGATGCCGTCTTTTTCGGCGATGCCGACGGCTACCTGGACCATCTTGCGCGCGCCTGCGAGGGTGAGGCGCTTTGCGTTGGCGATGTAAGTCATTTTCTGCTCCTGGGTTGAGGTCAATGAAAACGTGTGCGGCAATCCAGCCGCTTAGTCGATCTTGATGTTGGCGCGCTTGCCGATGGCCTGCATCTTGGCGATACCGTCGCGCGTCATTTGCGTCACTACTTCGGGCGGCGTGCCCATCGGCACCAGTCCCTGGGCGATGAGGCGCTCACGCAGGCCGGGGTCGGACAGGGCCTTGACTACAGAGGCATTGAGGCGGTCGATCACGGCCTTGGGCGTACCGGCGGGCGCAATGATCGGCGACCAGGTGGAAAACTCGTAGCCCTTGACGCCGGCCTCGGCCACCGTGGGCACATCGGGCAGCAGCGGCGAGCGCTTGGTGCCGGCCACGGCCAGGGCGCGCAGCTTGCCGCTCTTCACCTGCTGGGACACCACCGCGACGGCGGTGAACATGGTGGGGATCTGCCCGCCGATCACGTCCAGCGCCGCCTGGGTGGCGCCGCGATACGGCACGTGGGTCAGGTCGACGTTGGCGGCGGCCTTGAACAGCTCCATGGCGATCTGCTGCGGGCTGCCGTTGCCGCCTGACGAGAAGTTGATCTGGCCCGGCTTGGCTTTGACCAAGGCGAGAAACTCGGCCAGGTTTTTCGCCGGCACGTCGGGATTGACCACCAGCACCCAGTCGATGCCTGCCACCAGGCTCACCGGCGCGTAGTCCTTGATCGGGTCGTAGGGGAGGCCGGGCTTGAGGCCGGGAAGGATCGCCAGGGTGCCGTCGTTGAAGCCGCCGATGGTGTAGCCGTCAGGCGTGGCCGACTTGAGCTTTTCCGCGCCGATGATGCCGGAGGCGCCGGGGATGTTTTCGATCGCGATCGACTGCCCCAGGTTTTCGCCCATCTTTTGCGTCACCGAACGCATGATGGCGTCCACCGCGCTGCCGGCCGACAGCGGCACGATCATCTGGATCGGCCGCGAAGGGTAGGCCTGCGCGCCGGCCTGCAAGGGCAGCGCGGCGGCAAGCAGCATGGCGAGGATGGGTAGCGATCGTTTTAACATTCCCTGTTTCAGCATTTTTTGTCTTCTCCGTTTGAGTGTCGTTTTGGTTTTGAATGATTGTTGCGAAAAATCGATGTCCGCTCAGGCACTCAGCGGCGCGATGCCAAGATCGGCAGCCACCTTGGCCAGCGTTGCCTGCAAGGCGGGGGGCACCGGCACGCCATCGCGGGCGCGTTCGGTACGCTTGATCCCGCTTTGCTCGCCCGGCAGCCAGATGCGCTCCACGCCCGGCAGGCGCTTGGAGGCGCGCAGGTCGCGCACCACGGTGTCGACATTGCGGCGGAATTCAGCGGGGTCGCCGAAGCAGGCCGGGTTGACGACGACGATGCAATGCCCGGTGTTGGTCACCGAGCTGTCGTCGTTGTTGAAATCGATTACCTCCTTGCCCATGGCCGCGCCGTTGAGGGTGCCGGCGAGCAGGCCGAACAGCAGCGACAGGCCGTAGCCCTTGTAGCCGCCGATGGGTAGGAGAAAGCCATCTTCCGAGCGCTTCGGGTCGAGCAGGGGCTTGCCTTCGCGGTCCATCATCCAGCCTTCGGGCATCATTTCGCCGCGCTGTGCCTTGGTCTTGACCTTGCCGTAGGCGGCAACCGTGGTGGCCATGTCGAGCACCACCGCCTGCTCTTCGGCCGCCGGCACGCCGATGGCGATCGGGTTGGTGGAGAGCAGCATGTCGATGCCGCCCCAGGGCGGCAGGTGGTTAGCGTTGCCCACCGCCATGTAGAGGCCGATCAGGCCGTGCTCGATCGGCATCGAGGCGTATAGAGAAGCGGGCCCTGCATGGTTGCTCATGCGCACGCCGACCCAAGCGACGCCGGCGGTTTTCGCCTTGGCGATGGCGGTTTCGGTGGCGAAGGACATGACTAGGTGGCCCATGCCGTTGTCGCCGTCGACCAGCGCTGTGGCGACGCTTTCGCGCTCGATGCGGATGTTCGGCTTCAGGTTGACCGCGCCGGCCTTGATGCGGCGGATGTATTGCGGCAGGCGGAACACGCCGTGGCCGTCGCCGCCGCTCTCGTCGGCGCGCGCCATCAGCGTGGCGACGCGCCCGGCATCGGCCTTCGGCAGGCCGACGGCGACGAAGGCGTCGGTCATGAAACGGCGCAATTGCGCGGCGGGAAATTTGTCGCTCATCGCGCGGCCCTGGTGGTTTGCATCATGTTGGACTTGTTGGTTCAGCTTTGTTTGACGAAATTGGCGGCGTTGACTTCGGGCTTGTGGCCTTCGGCCTCGGACGAGTCGAAATTGAGTTCCACCTTGATGCCGTTGGGGTCGAGAAAGAACAACTGGTACAGCGCCTGGCCGTTGGCACGGCGCTCCTTGTAGTCGACACCCTTGTTCTTCAGGTGCTCTTTCATCTCGGTCAGGCCGGTGGCGCGAAAGGCGATGTGGTCCAGCGCGCCGGTGCCGGCGCCGGTGTCCTGCCCGATGCGGCCGAGGTAGGTCTGCTGGTTGCTGCCGGCGATCTTGGCCGAGGGCCCGATGTGCACGATGTCGACGTCGCCCAGGTACATCCAGTAGACCGGGAAGTTGAACTCCGGGTGCCAGCCTTCATGCATGCCCAGGACGGACGCATACCAGTCGCGCGTCTTGTCCATGTCGTCGGTGGAAACCAGGATGTGTTCGATATGCGAGAGAGGCATGATTGCTCCTTTCGAAAAAAGTAAAAACCTACTTTTTTCGAGTCTTAGTTTGCATGAAATCGCTGGCGGGGCCAGACGATTCCATGATTCAAAAACGACGAAAAAGCAAAATCCAAAAGCAACCTTACGGAACGATGATGGTCGAGCCGCTGGTCTTGCCGCTTTCCAGGTCCTGGTGCGCGCGGGCGATATCGGCCAGCGGGTACTTCTGGTTGACGCTCACCTTGATCGCACCCGAGCCGACCAGGTCGAACAGCGCCTTGGCGGAAGCACGCAAGTCCTCCGTGCTGGCGGTGTAGGTGACCAGTGTGGGGCGGGTGAAATACAGCGAGCCGCCCTTTTGCAGGGCGCCGGCCTCGACCGGCGGCGGCGCGCCGGTGGTGGTGCCGAAGGAGACGAAGTAGCCGCGCGGCGCCAAGGCATGCAGCGACTGGTCGAAACTGTTCTTGCCGACCGAGTCATAGACCACCGGCACACCCTTGCCGCCGGTGATTTCCTTCACCTTGGCGACCACATCTTCGCTGTTGCGATCGATGCAGTAAGCGTAGCCATTGGCAAGTGCCAGCTTGACCTTTTCGGCGCCGCCGGCGATGCCGATCATTTTCGCGCCGAGGTGCTTGCCCCATTGACCGGCCACCAGGCCGACACCACCGGCGGCGGCGTGGAACAGCACGAACTCGCCGGCGTGCACGGGGTAGCAGCGGTTCAGCAGGTATTCGGCGGTCATGCCCTTGAGCAGGACGGCGGCGGCCTGCTCGTCGGTGACGTTGGCCGGGGTCTTGATCACACGGTCTGCCGGGAACAGGCGGGCTTCGGCGTAGCTGCCGGGTGCGCCGCCGGCGTAGCAGACGCGGTCGCCTGCCTTGATGTCTTTGACGTTGGCGCCGACTTTTTCAGCCACACCCGCGCCCTCGGTGCCCAGGCCCGCGGGCATCGGCAACTGATAAAAGCCGGAGCGCTGGTAGATGTCCTGGAAATTCAGGCCGATGGCGGTGTGGCGGATCAGCACCTCGTTGGGGCCGGGATCGGCGACATCGACGGTTTCGAGCTTGAGGACATCGGCTGCGCCATGGGCGGCGATGCGGACTGCTTTGGATTTCATGATCTATTAGCCTTTCGTATTGCTGAACATCTGCTGAAATAGGTGCTCAAATGGGTGCTCAAATGACACTACAACGAATCCTTCGCCGGTAACGCGGCGCAAGGCAAGGGAAGCGGATAATTGCTGAATAAGCCGACACCCCGATGACAACAGCCATGGCGCCGTACTACGATGCGCCGCTCCTGGCCTTTCCCTTCACCTTCCACCATCGGAGAAACACCATGCCCGCCTACTGGCTCGCCCGTTCCCGCATTTATGACCCCGTCGCGTACAAGCTGTACACCGACCGCGTTCCCGGCATCGTCGCCAAATTCAACGGCAAGGTGCTCTCCCGCGGCGCGCCGTACCAGATCCGCGAAGGCTCGGGGCACTTTCACCGCTTCGTGGTGATCGAGTTTCCGACCATGGCCGACGCCGTGGCCTGCCATGAGTCCCCGGAGTACAAGGAGGCTTCGGCCTTCCGCAAAGCCAACGGCGCCGGCGAAGTCGACCTGGTGTTCGTCGAGTCCGGCGACGGGACCAAGTAAGCGGCGAACGCGCAGGCCGCAGGCGGCGCGCGCTTGGCGCGTTGCCCGTGCCCTGCCCTTACTATCGCTGCCCAAACGTTTCACGCTCACCTCGTTTGTTCCTGCCGCCAGTCGCGGCATCGCCCATCCACATCTGCGGGCGGGCGACAACTCACCCGGCTGATGCGGCAAATGCCGCCGCGGCCGAGTCCTTGTCTTGTTTTTTTGTTTTGACTCCGCGTGCAGTCACGCGGTCTTTCTGACCCGCGCGCTTGCGCAGGCTTAAGCCGCCGGCCGGGCGCGGCGCCATGCGCACGCGCCCATGCCTTTGCTGCTATCAGGCAGCTTTTTTCAGCGTATCGGCAGCGCGGTAGGTGATGGTCAGATCGCCCACGCCGTCGCAATGGCCTTCCAACACATCACCGGCCTTGCAGGGGCCGACGCCGGCAGGGGTACCGTTCATGATGATGTCGCCGGCTTCGAGCAGGCCGTAGTTCGACAGGTAGGAGATCGCCTCGTCGATTTGCCAGATCTGCTGGTTCAGGTCGCCCTTTTGCTTCACTTCGCCGTTGACCTTGAGCCAGATCGCGCCGGCCTTCGGGTGGCCGATTTTCGAAGCGGGCTGGATCGGGGTGATCGGACAGGATTCGTCAAAGGCCTTACCCATTTCCCAGGGACGCTGCAGCTTCTTGGCGTCGCTTTGCAGGTCGCGGCGGGTCATGTCCAGGCCGAGGGCGTAGCCGTAGACGTGGTCCAGGGCTTTTTCGACCGGGATGTTGCGGCCGCCCTTGCCGATGCAGATCACCAGCTCGATTTCATGGTGCAGGTCTTTGGTCATCGGCGGGTAGTCAATTGTAGACCCGGAGGCTACGACCGCATCCGAGGGCTTCTGGAAGAAGAACGGCGGTTCGCGGTTCGGATCGTGGCCCATTTCGCGCGCGTGGTCGGCGTAGTTGCGGCCGACACACCAGATGCGGCGCACGGGGAATTTTGCATCGGTGCCGACGACGTCGATCGTGGCTTGCTTGGGGGCGGAAATGACGTATTGCATAACAACTCCTTGGTGAAAAATCCGGCTGGACAATGAAGAAACTAAAAAAACGAAACGAAACAACTATTACGTGGCGCCCGGTGCACCCGGGACATTTTTGCGTGCCACGGGCTTCAGCCCGCGGTGACGCCCGCCTCCTTGATTACCTTTCCCATGCGCGCATAGTCTTCGCGCGTTTGCTTGACCAGTTCTTCGGGCGTGCCGCCAACCGGGTCGAGACCGCCGGCGAGCAAACGATCGCGCATGCTCTTTTCGGCCAGCACCTTGCGGGCTTCGCCGCTCAACAGGCCGACGATTTCCTTCGGCGTGCCCGCGGGGGCGTACAGCGCCACCCAGGAAGCATAATCGTACCCCGTTACGCCCTGCTCGGCGATGGTCGCCAGTTCCGGCATCAGCGCGGTGCGCACCGCGCCGGCCATGCCCAGCGCCCGCACCTTGCCGGCCTTGATGAAGGGCAGCGCCAGGGCGACGCCGATGAACATGCAATGCACCTGGCCGGAGACCACGTCCATGGTCGCCTGCGTGGCGCCCTTGTAGGGCACATGGGTGATGTTGGCGCCGGTCATCGACTTGAACATTTCCATCGCCAGGTGCTGCGGGCTGCCGGCGCCGCCGGTGGCGTAGTTGAGCTTGCCGGGATTCGCTTTCGAGTACTCCACCAGTTCCTTGACGTTTTTCACCGGCACGTCGGCATGCGCGATCAGCAGCGTGGGAATGGAAGCCAGCAGGGAAATCGGCTCGAAGCTCTTGAAGGGGTCGTAAGGCACCTTGGCGTACATGTGCGGCAGCATGCTCATGATGCTGTTGTTCAGCGCGCCCAGGGTATAGCCGTCGGGAGCAGCGCGCGCCACGCGTTCGGTGCCGATCAGGCCGGCGGCGCCCGGGGCGTTTTCAATCGGCATGCCGACGCCCAGGTTCACGGTCATTCTTTCGCATACCGCCCGCAATGCAACATCGGACGGGCTGGCGGCTTGCAGGGGGCAGATGATCTGAATCGGCCGATTCGGGTATTTGCCCTGGGCCCAGAGCGCGCGCGCCGGCAGCACTGCGCCGAAGGCGGCAGTAGTAATGAATTGGCGGCGATTCAAGGCGGGCAAGCTTGTCCCCGAGGGCTCTGACTTAGCCAGTCAGTGTACCCCGCCCGGACCGGCGGCGCGTAGGGACAAAACTGTGTTTGTGCTGGAGATTCTTACCGGCTCCAGCCGGCCTTGGGCTACTTTTTGGCCAGCCGGTAAGCCCGGGGGCTGACACCGTGCACCTGCTTGAAGCGCCGGGTGAAATAGGCGTCGTCCTCGAAGCCGACCGAGGTGGCGATTTCGTGGATGCGCAAGTCGGTGTTGGTGAGCAGCTCCTGCGCCTTTTCCATCCGCCGTTCGGTGACGATGTCGAGGAAAGTCTTGCCGGTTTCCTTCTTGATCAGGTGTGCGAGGTAGTTGGGCGAGAGGTGGGCGGCCTGGGCAGCGTCGGCCAGGGAGAAGGCCTCGCTGAGGTTTTCGCGTACGTAGCGGATCACCCGCGACAGCGCGTCGCGACGGCCGGCGGCCTGCGCCTGGGCCGAGGCCAGCGGCACCAGATAGTGCTCGTAGTGCCGGCAGACGATGCCGATCAGCTGCAGCAGTTGCCCACGCAGGATTTCGCGCGAGTAAAAGCGCCGCTCGGCGTTCTCCTTGAGCATTTTTTCGCACAGGCCGCGCACTTCGGCGAAGGCTTCAGCATCGAGGCGAAAATCGAGGAATTCCTGGAAACGGAAGGGCGCGAATTCGGGCACGCGCTCCAGCGGCACGTCTTCGAGGTCGAGGGGATCGACGTCGAGTTCGGGACGGATGAAACGCTGGTCGAAATTGATCACCAGGAAGCGCGCGCCCACCGGGTGCGGCACGCAATGCACGCGGTAAGGCAGCACGAAGCTTAGGCAGCCGGGTTCGAAAGGACGCTCGGCTGCGCCTATGCTCTGGGTGGTCGAGCCGGCGAGGTTGATCTGGATCTGGAAATAGGCATGGCGGTGCGGCCGCGTCAGGGGCGGGCGCACGCTTTCGTCGCGGATATCGAAGTCCGGATGGTCTGCCCGTTCGGACATGCCATAGGTTTTGATGTCCTGGAACTGGAGAATCGTTGCCATACCGGGATTTTACCCGAGCACCGGGGGCGAAACTTAGTGGGCAGCGAGGCCGGCGGCAGCGGTGAACAGGCCTTCGACAGCCTGTTTCGGGATATTGCGGGTGATGAAGACGATGCGCGAACGGCGGTCATCACTCGGCCAGGCGGCCAGCGCCACCGGCGGATGGAACAGGTGTTGCGCGCCCTGCACCACCACGGGCCCGATTTCGCCGGAAATGTTCACCAGGCCCTTGACGCGCAGCAGGTCCGGGCCGCGCAGCGAGGTGAGCAGTTGGGTAACAGCGGCGAAGGCGTCCCACGTGAACGGCGTGTCGAAGGTGAGGACGAAGGACGAAACGTTCATCGTGTGCGTCGCGCGCACGCGATTGCTCAGGTAACCGCCTTCCCCTTCGCCTTTGTCGTTGCCGAACAGCCATGAATCGACCTGCTCCGCGCGCGGACGCGCGGGGATCACGTCGATCAGCAGCGCGGGATCGATCTCGCCCTGCACCGCCGTGTAAATCGAGGCGTAAGGATTGGCTTCGGTCAGCGTATCGGTCAGCGCTTCGATGTCAGCGGGCTTGGCCAGGTCGGTCTTGGTGATGACGATGCGGTCGGCCAGCGCCACCTGCTTGCCGGCTTCGGGAAAATCCTTCAACTGGCCGGGGCCGTTGATGGCGTCGATCAGGGTCACCACGCCGTCGAGGCGATAGCGCGAGAACACCATGCCGTCGGTGAGCATGGTGTGCACCACCGGCGTTGGGTCGGCCATGCCGGAGGTCTCGATCACCACGCGGTCGAAGTCGATGATCTCGCCGGCGCGGCGCTTGATGAACAGTTCCCGCAGGGTCTCTTCGAGGTCGGTGCGCACCGTACAACAGAGACAGCCGTTGGAGAGCAGCGTCATGTTCTCGCTGACTTCGGCGATCAGCTCGTTGTCGATGCCGATCTCGCCGAACTCGTTGACGATCACCGCCACCCGGCTCATCTCCGGGCGGGTGAGCAGGCGCTTGACCAGCGTGGACTTGCCGCTGCCGAGAAAGCCGGTGATCACGGTCACCGGCAGCTTGCCGGCGACTTGCGAGGCGGTGAGCGCGTCGCTCAAATCGTCAGCTCGAGGACGTAGAGGCCGCCGCCGAAACGGTCGGCTGCGTAGATGGTGCGGTTCTCATCCACGTATACGTCGTTGATCTGGATTGCGCCGGCGGGTGAAGTCGGCGGCGCACCGGGGACGAAGTAGGCGACCTCTTCCGGCTGGAACGGGTTGGCGATGTTGTACACCCGCACGCCGCCGTTGAAGAAAGTGCCGAAAATCAGGTCTTCCGACTGGAAGGAGGTTTCGACCGGAAGATTCTCGTGCATGTTGTGCGCGCCGTAGCGGCCGCCGCGCTTGCCGAAGGCGGAGACCGGCGGCATCGGGAAGGTGCCGATGGGCACGAGGTTGGATTCGTCGCGCGCGTCAACCATCCACACGAGTTTTGGCCAGTCGGCGCCGCCATCCTGCACGCACTCATCCGAGACCACCAGCAGGTTCTTCGAGAACATCGGCAGCACGGTGTGGCAAAAGCCGTTGAAGGGCGGCGAGTAGCGCCAGTTGGCGACCATCTTGGGCTGGGTCTTGTCGGCGATGTCCAGCACCACGGCGCCGCCGTCGAGCCAGCCGCAGTAGGCGCGGTCGGCACGCTTGGGGAAGACGTTGGTGTTGTGGGCGCGGAAGCCGCAATCGAATTTCTTTTCCAGGCGGCGTGGCTGCGGCTCGGTGTCACCCTTCTTGGTGCCGGGGTACCACCAGCGGCCGACTTCCTTCGGGTTCTTCGGATCGCGAACATCGATGATCTGGTAGATCTGGTCGTCCAGCGGGTTGTGCGGCTCGAAGTCGGCGGCGCCGGAAGACATGTGCACGTATTCGCCGTCGACGAACCACACGCAATGCACGCCGCGCGAGTGCGGGCCGGAGCGGTCGAGGTGCGACAGCAGCTTGGGCGACTCGGGCACGCTGATGTCGAACAGGTCGATGCCGGCGGGCGACAGGCCCACGGTCTGCGTCTGGTAGGCCACCACCATCAGGTCGCCGACCACGTCGAGCGAATTGGAGCGCACCTTGGCGTGCGGCAACTCGGTCTGCACCACCATCTTGGGATTGGCACGGTCGGTGACGTCGATGCCGGTGAAATTCTTCGGCGCGGATTCGTGCGCCATCCACAGGATGCGCCGGCCGTCCTTGGTCTTTTGCAGCGCCATGCCTTCGCCGATGCCACCGAAGCCGTCCAGCTCGTGGTGGGCCAGCAGCTTCATGTTGAGGGACAGGGAATTGCCGGCTTTCGAGCCGGGGTGGGCCAACACGGTCATGTGATCTCCAGTGCGCGGATGGGCCCCACATCGGGGCGCCGCGGCGGGCAAAATGTGTGCAACCAGGCAGTGCGAAAAGTCGGGCGCGAGTCTAACATTTGCGCGCCGCTGTGGCGGCCAGCGCAGCGCGGCAGTCTACGGCCGGCCGCGCGGCTTTCCCTCACAGCCGTGCCGCGCGCTCGCGGGGATGACGATACTTATCCGGTGTATATCAGCGCGGGTTCGCCGAAAATCCCCTCGGAGCCTGCCATTGTTGGGAGCGAATCAATCAATAGCCCACAGAAAACCGGTAGACTGGTGCAGCAGACCAATACTGCAGGCAGAGCAACACTGTCACATAACGAGGAGACGCAAATGCACCCGCCGAAAGTCAAGTTTCGTACTCTAAGCCAGCTTTGTTTCGTGCTTGCACTGATCGCTGCGCCGGCCGCTGCGAGTACCGCACGCATTTACGTTACCAATAGCGCCGGCGACAGCATCGACGTGATCGACCCCGCCACCAACAAGGTGGTGCAGGTGATTAAGAACATCGAAATACCGCACGGCGTCAATTTCTCGCCCGACGGCGCGCGGGTCTATGTCACCAACGAGGCCGACAGCACCCTGGACATCGTCGACCGCAAGTCCGCAAAGATCATCAGCAAGGTGCCGCTCTCCGGCCACCCGAACAATCTCGCGGTGACCAAGGACGGCGCGCGCGTGGTGATCTGCATCGCAGAGGACACGGGCGGTCTCGACATCATCGACACCAAAACGATGAAATTGTCCAAGACCATTCCGCTGAATGGGCGCATGCACAACGTCTACGTCACGCCGGACGGCAAGTACGCCGTCGCCGGCTCGGTGCGCCACAAGTTCATGAGCGTCATCGACCTGGCCACCGACACGGCGGCCTGGCAGATGAAATTCGAAGCCGGCGTGCGGCCGATGGCTATCGAAGCCGGCCCGGACGGTTCGGCCAGCCGCATTTTCGTGCAGCTTTCCGAGTTGAGCGGGTTCGCGGTAGTCGATTTCGCGACGCACAAGGAAGTGGCGCGGATCAAGTTTCCCGAGCCTCCCGTGCTCTTCGGCGCCGCCGAAGGCCGCACCGGCACGCCCTCGCACGGCATCGGCATTGCCCCGGACGGCAAGACCCTGTGGGTCAACAGCGTCTTGAACAACGCGGTGTTCGCCTATTCGCTGCCCGACCTCAAGCCGCTGGGCCATGCCTCTTTCCCCGAGCTCAAGCTGCCCGGCCGCGCGCCGATCGGCGCGGTGGCCGACTGGCTGGCTTTTGAGCCTGGCAGCAAGACAGTCTATGTCGGCAACTCGTCGTTCCGGTCGGTGGTGGCCATCGACATGAAAACGATGAAAGTGGTGGCGAAGATTCCTGTCGGCGAAGTGCCGAAGCGGATGAATACGCTGGTGCTGCCCTAGCCTGGCAAGTTGCGCAAGGTATTCGTCAATTCAAAAAAAGCGGGAGACAAAACATGATCTCAGTTCGAATTGCGGCGACCGCGGTTTTGATGTCGGTATCGATATCGGCATCCGCGGCGGACCAGACTCTCGACTATGCGTATTTCAAGGAGCGGGTCGAGCCGATATTCCTGAAAAAGCGGCCGGACCATGCGCGCTGCTACGCCTGCCATTCAGAGAGCAACAACGCCTTTCACCTGGAAAAGCTGACCCCCGGGAGCAGCTTCTGGAGCGAGGAGCAGTCGCGGCGTAATTTCGAACTGGCGGCGCGGGTGGCTATCCCCGGCAACCTGGAGGCGAGCATGCTGCTTAAACACCCTTTGGCGCCCGAAGCGGGCGGGGACGCCTACCATTCGGGGGGGCGACAGTTTGCCAACAAGAACGACCCGGACTGGAAAATCCTGATGCAATGGGTGGGCGGCGCCAAGCTGGCTACGGCCGCGAAATAGAAGCCGGCCTGGCGCCGCTCTAACAGCTGGCGCCTCCGGCCCAACTCAGTGGGTCAGGGCCGGATGTACGACCAGCCCTGCTGCTGGCGCCTGACCAGCTCCACCACGCCGGCCGGCACGTAGCCGATGCCGGGCAGCATGTCTTCGCGGGTCAGCTTCTGGTTTTGCATCGTGTTTTCGCAAGCCACCACCGCCACGCCGCTGCCCAGGGCTTCGCGCACGCGATTGCCCGCCACCGACTCGGCCTTGAGAATGCCGATGCCGGGGCCGTAGGCCACCAACTCGATCTCGACATTGCCGGCGCCCAGGTCGGTCTGCACGTTCTTGACGTTGTTGAGCGCGAGGTTCCATTTGGCCGGGTCGGCATCGCTCACCTGGAACACGACCTTGGTCTTGGCCGCGGCCTGCGCCCAGGCGGCGGGCGCGGCGAAAGCCAGCAGCAATGCGGCAAACAACGCCAGCAGACGGCCGGAGCAAATGCGGAAAGCTGATTTCATGGCAAGCCCTTCTTGGTAAGACGAGAACCGGTAAAGGCCGATGCCCTTACTTGGCGTTTTTCTTGATCCAGTCGGCGATGCGTGCCACGCCATTCTTGATCGCCTCATTCGAAGCGGCGTAGGAGAAGCGGATGTGCTGGCCCTCGCCCGCCACGCGTGCGCCGAAGTGGATGTCGGCCAGCACCGCGACGCCGGCTTCGTTGAGCAGCTTCTTGCGGAAGTCCTCGGAGTCTACGCAGCCGGTCATGCGGCAGGCTTCGGTGACGTTGGGCCAGGCGTAGAAGGCGCCGCCTGGAACCAGGCAGGAAATGCCCGGCACCTTGTTCAGCAGACCGACGATGAGGTCGCGGCGCTCGTGGAAGCTTTGCTTCATCATCTCGGCGGCGTCCTGCGGGCCGTTCAGCGCTTCCACGGCGGCCCATTGGCTGATGTGCGAGGCGCAGGACTCGGTGTTGGTGACCCAGCGAGTGAACACCGGCGCCAGGGTCTTGTTGACGGCGTAGCCGATGCGCCAGCCGGTCATCGCCCAGGTCTTCGAGGCGCCATCGGAAATGATGGTGCGCTCCAGCATGTCGGGCAGCGCGGCGATGGACTGGAACTTGCCGTCGTAAATCAGGCGCGAGTAGATTTCGTCGGCGTAGATCCACACGTCCGGATGGCGGCGCATGATGGCGGCGATGTCGGCCAGGTCCTGCGCTGAGAGCGAACCTCCAGTGGGGTTGTGCGGGGTGTTGAGGATCAGCATCCGCGTCTTCGGCGTGATCTTGGCTTCCAACTCGGCCGGGTCGAAGGCGAACTTGCGCGCTTCCTTCAGGCCCAGGGGCACCGGCACCGCGCCGTTGGCGACGATCTGCGATTCATAGATCGGGAAGCCGGGATTCGGGTAGATCACCTCGTCGCCGGTGCCGAAATCGGTGGTGGAAAGAATCGCATAGGCGATGAAGGGCTTGGCGCCGGAGCCGACCACCACGTCGTCGGCCGAGACGTTCAGGCCGCGCATACGGTTGACTTCCTTGGCGATGGCCTCGCGTAGTTCGGGGATGCCGGCAGAAGGCGTGTAGCCGTGCTTGCCTTCGCGGATCGCCTTGACGGCCGCGTCCTGGATGTTCACCGGCGTCGGGAAGTCGGGCTGGCCGATGCAAAAGGAAATGATGTCTTTTCCCTTTCGCATCAGTTCGGTGACTTCGGCCAGGACGACGAAGGCGTTTTCGGTGCCGAGGGCGGTGGAGCGTTGGCTTAGGCGGGGCATAGTCTCGGTTTTAGGTATGCGAACAGCCGAGAATTGTAACCCTTTAGCTCGGCCAGGCGATGGCTGCGAAGCTTGCGGCCAGCCTGGCGCCGCGCACGGGATTGAGCTGGCTCACGTAGGCAATCCGCCCAGCCAGATGGGCGCGAAAATCACGGACGTTTTCCAGGTTCTGCTGCGCCGGACCATAACGCGCGCAGTTGTGTATGGTCGCCTTGAGATTATCGTAATCGTCGCGCCGGATGTTGGCGCAGGTATTGACCACCACGCCGGTCAATTGCTGGCGTTGGCTTCGCAACATCAAGCGTGTTTTGCGCGGATTGATCATAAAGCCCTCGGCGGCGGCAATCACCGCGACCGTTTGCTTGAAACTGTCGATGCCGCGCGCCAGATCGCGCTCGCCGGAGAAGGCCAGATCGTCGGCATAGCGGGTGTAGCGAACGCCTGCGTCGTCGGCAAGGGCCGCGAGACGCAAGTCTAGCCTGAAGGCGGACAAATTGGCCAGCGCGGGCGAAGACGGCGCGCCCTGCGGCAGGTGCGGCTGAAAATACGCGGACCATTCGCGCCACGCCGCTGGCGTAAAGACACCGCCCCCTGGCGCGACGCCCATCCGCTCGCGCAGCACCGCCTTGGGAGTGATGTGACAGCTCAACCCGGTCAGCAAACGCGCAAGCGTTGCGGGAAAGCCCAGCGTGAGAAACAGCGCATGGACCCGGCGCGCTGGCACGCTGACAAAGAAATCGCGCAAATCCATGCGTAACACCGCCGCGCGCCCGACATGTTGTGCCGCGTGTGTAATCGCCGAATGCCGCGGACGAAACCCGTGCGCCGCTTCATGCGGCGGAACAAAATAGAGAATCTCGTCGAGAATGCGCCGCTGCATGGCGGCCAGGCGGTGCTTGGGGATTTCCAGCAGGCGGATGCCGCCGTTGCTTTTGGCAACCCACTTGTAGCGGTAGTGGTTCAGCGGTTCGCCAAGGCGGCGCCCGTCGCGCACGCGCGTACCGGCGAACCAGTCAAGTTCCTCGACGTCTATCTTCAGCCAGTCCGCGAGATCGCCGGCCGTGGCGAGTGCCGGCAGGCTGGTGCCGGCAAGCGCGACCGGCATGGCGCCCATGCGCGGATGCGAGGTGAAATAGCCCACCAGGCGCGGTTGCTCATGAACGCTCTCCAGCGCGCTGAGCAGCGCCGGCCGCCGGGCCAGGAAGGCGGCCAGCTCCTCGTGGCGCCCTTGCAAGGTCTCGCCACCATGGACACCGAATCGCTGTCGCACCGCTTTCTGCACAGCGTCCAGCCAGCGCCAATCGCGGCCCAATGCGCGCGCTAGATGGTCGCGTGCCTGGTCACGGTCGTCCGTGCTGGCAGAGAGGGCGTGCGCCAGGCCGCGCGCGATGCGTTGTGCTTCGGTAGGCCGGATCATTTGCTTTTATTGTCGGGTGCGGCGCCCTTTCCCAACCAGACTGGTGCGGCGTGTGCCAGCGGTTCGCTGAAAGGCGTACGGGCGCACACGCAACGGAATGTCCTGCTGCAAACCATGCCGCGGGGTAACCCCGCGGAAAGCGGATTCCGAACAGCGTTGGAATCGGCGCTTCGCTTGGGAAAGGATGCCGCGCGATTAGGCTACTTCAAGCCGGACAACGCGTCAAATTGTCATAAAACGCGCCAAGCGACATCTAGTCGCTCTGCTATCTGGTCAAGTCGCGCGCCAGCATCGCCGACTTGCTGCGCTGATCGCGCGGCTGCCAGCGGCCGGATTCGACCAGGTCGAGGAAGCTGTCGATGGTGGCGTTGAACAGGTCGGGCTCTTCGAGGTTGATCAGGTGGCCGGAAGCTGGGAACACCGTCAGCGAAGCGCTGGAAATCAGGCGCTTGAGCATGACGGAAGGTTCGATGCAGGCTTCATCCTCGTCGCCGGTGGCGATCAGCATCGGCACTTTGATAGTCTTCAATTGCTCCATCAGCGTGTACAGCGACGGACGGCGACTCTGGTAGCCGCGCATGGTGTAGGCCGAGCCGGTGACGTCGTGTTCGCCGAGGTAGCGCTGGAAGTCGGCGAAGCCACGCGGGTTCTTGTTCTGCAATTGCACCCGGGTAGCGGAAAGGCCGTAGGTTTCGGAAAAACGCTTCATGCCTTCCTTGAGGATGAAGCGGGCGTTGTTCTCCGAGTCTTCCTTGAAGGCTTCGTGACGGTCCGGATGCGCGCCGGAGCCGCAGCCGCAGACGGAAAGCGAAAGCGCGCGTTCCGGGTACTTCAAGCCGAAATGCAGGGTGGCGAAGCCCCCCATGGAGAGGCCGACCACGTGCGCCTTCTTGATATCGAGACCGTCCATGATCGCCAGTACATCGTCGCGCGCATGCTCCTGCGAATACGAGTCGACATTGGGCGGCACGTCCGACGGCAGGTAGCCGCGCGCGGAATAGGCGATGCAGCGAAAGCGCCGCGAGAAATAGCGCACCTGCGCTTCCCAGCTGCGGTAGTCGCCGGCGAATTCGTGGACGAAAACGATGGGCGTGCCGCTGCCGGTTTCTTCGTAGTACAGCTTTACGCCGTCGGGCGTGGTGACGTGGGGCATGTTTGTCTCCTCTATCTTGTTGGCTTGTGGTGCGATTTATTTCTTATTGTCGCCCAGGATCGAGGTCGCCTTGCTGCGCGGGTCGCGCGGCTGCCAGCGGCCAGACTCGACCAGGTGAAGAAAGCGATCCAGCATGGCGTTGAACATGTCCGGCTCTTCCAGGTTCAGCGCGTGGCCGGTGCTGGGGAAGACCACCAGCGAGGCGGTGGGAATGGTGCGCTTCAGCAGCAAGGCGGGCTCCAGGCAGGGCTCGTCTTCGTCGCCGACGGCGATCAGTGTCGGCACGGTGATCTTCGCCATGCGCTCGGTCAGCTCATACAGCGAAGGGCGGCGCGCCTGCACGCCCAGCATGGTGTTGGCGGAACCGACATCGTCGTGCTCGGCAAGCTGCGCCTTCATTTCGAGGTAGCCGCGCGGGTCCTTGTTTTGCAACTGCACGCGGGTGGAGGAGATCGCGTAGGTCTCGGCCACTACCTTCATGCCCTGGTCGAGCATGCTTTGCGCGGTGGCCTGCACCTCGGCCTGGAACTGGGCGCGCTTGTCGGCCTGGGCGCCGTAGCCGCAGCCGCACACCGAGATCGACATCGCGCGGTCCGGGTACTGCATGCCGAAGTGCAGCGTGGCAAAGCCGCCCATGGAGATGCCCACGATGTGGGCCTTGACGATCTTTAGCCCATCGAGCACGGCGAGGATGTCGTCGCGCGCCTTGTCCTGCGAATAGGATTCGAAGGACGGCGGCACGTCGGACGGCGGGTAGCCGCGCGCGTTGAAGGTGATGCAGCGGTACTGGCGCGAGAGGTGGCGCACCTGGGTTTCATAGCTGCGGAAGTCGGCGGCGAATTCGTGGACGAAAACGATCGGGATGCCGGTGCCGGTTTCTTCGTAATAGAGCTTGACGCCGTCGGCGGCTGTAACGTGGGGCATGCTGGACTCCTGGGCAAGGGACGAGTACTTTGTAAGGATTTTATGCCGCGCCGGCCTCGCCGGGCTGCGGAATGCTGAACACCTGGCGCAAATACGCCAGATAACGTTCGTCGTCGCACATGTTCTTCGCCGGCGAGTCCGACAGCTTGGCGACGGGCTGGCCATTGCAGCGGACCATTTTCATCACGATGTTCAGCGGCGTGTAGCCGAGGTCGTTGGTGAGATTGGTGCCGATGCCGAAGGCGGTGATGCAGCGGCCGCGAAAACGCTCGTAGAGTTGCACGGCGAGAGGCACGTTGAGGCTGTCGGAGAACACCAGTATCTTGGTGCGCGGGTCGACGCGATTGTTTTTGTAGTGTTCGATCAGGCGCTCGCCCCACTGGAAAGGGTCGCCGGAGTCGTGGCGCGCGCCGTCGAACAGCTTGCAGAAATACATGTCGAAGTCGTTCAGGAAGGCGTTGATGCCATAGACGTCGGCCAGCGCGATGCCAAGGTCGCCGCGGTATTCGGCGGCCCATTTTTCGAAGGCATAGGTCTGCGAATCGCGCAAGCGCGGCCCCAGGGCCTGGCAGGCCTGCAGGTATTCGTGGGCCATGGTGCCCAGCGGCACCATGGCGTGCTTGAACGCTAAGTAAACGTTGGAGGTGCCGGCGAAATTCGCCCCCAGGTCGGCTTTTAGCGACAACAGCACCTCGTCTTGCCAGTCGCGCGAAAAACGCCGCCGCGTGCCGTAATCGGCAATGCGCATGTCGGCCAGATCGGGCTTGCCGGCCACCAGGGCAATTTTTGCCGCCAAGCGGCGCCGGCCCTCGATGGTGTCCGGGCTTTTTTGCGTGTTGCGGAAATACACCTCGTTGACGATGGCCAGCACCGGCACTTCGAACAGGATGGTGTAAAGCCAGGGGCCCTTGACGATGATCTCGATCTCGCCGTTTTCCTTCGGCTCGACGGTGACGTACTTCGCGTTCATCTGAAACAGGTCGAGAAAATCGACAAAGTCGCTCTTGATGAAGCGCAGGGACCGCAGGTAGTTCAGTTCGTCTTCGCGAAAGCGCAGGGTGCACAGCCCGGCGATTTCGCTGCGGATTTCATCCGCGTAGGGCGCCAGTTGCACGCCGGGATTGCGGCACTTGTAGCGGTATTCGACCTGCGCGGCGGGGAACTGATGCAGCACCACCTGCATCATGGTGAACTTGTAAAGATCGGTATCGAGCAGGGAAGTGATCAGCATGGGTGCGGCGCCTTTCAGGCGGCCAGGCGCGCCGGTGCGGTGAGGGCCGCGGCGCGCAGGAGCAAATCAGGATCGTTGGCGGAGAGCAAGGCCGCGTCCGACAGCATGCGGCGCCAGGCGCGCGCGCCCGGCATGCCCTGGTACAAGCCGAGCATATGGCGCACCACGTTGCGCAAATGCGGCGCATGTTTGCCGCTGCTCGAGGCCAGCACGCGCGCGGCGTAGTCGCGCATTGCCTCGACCACCTCGGCGCGGGAAAGCGGCTCGCGGTGATCATCGAACCAGCGCGCATCCACCTCGGCCATCCAGTAGGGGTCGTGATAGGCCTGGCGGCCGATCATCACGCCGTCAGCCTGGGCAAGTTGCGCCTCGACGCCAATGTGGGTGGAGATGCCGCCGTTGACCACGATGGTGAAATCCGGGAAGTCCTGCTTCAGGCGCTGGGCATATTCATAGCGCAGCGGTGGAATCTCGCGGTTTTCCTTCGGGCTCAGGCCCTTGAGCCAGGCGCTGCGCGCGTGCATCATGAAAACAGTGGCGCCGCCTTCGGCGACGGTGCCGACGAAGTCGCGCACGAAGGCGTAGTCGTCGGTCTTGTCGATGCCGATGCGGTGCTTGACGGTGACGGGAATCGACACCGCGTCGGCCATCGCCTTGACGCAATCGCGCACCAGTTCGGGTTCCGCCATCAGGCAGGCGCCGAAAGCGCCGCGCTGCACCCGCTCGGAGGGACAGCCGCAATTGAGGTTGACCTCGTCGTAGCCCCACTTCTCGGCCAGGCGCGCGCAATGCGCCAGGTCTTCCGGCTCGCTGCCGCCAAGTTGCAGGGCGACCGGATGCTCGGCGGCGTCGAAATCGAGGTGCCGCGGCACGTCGCCATGCAGCAGCGCACCGGTAGTGACCATCTCGGTGTAAAGGCGCGCATTGCGGCTTATGAGGCGATGGAAAACGCGGCAATGCCGGTCAGTCCAGTCCATCATCGGGGCCACACAAAAACGCCAGGGGCTATGGGGTTGCGGGTGCACTCTGCGGCCGGGGAGACTTCCAGGCCGGGATTCTGGCAGAAAAGCGGATGCGTAGCTGGGGAGCCGGTATCGGACCGAAACGCGCCGACGTTATTCCCGGCTTGAAAGAAGCCGGCGTTTACCGGCGCCCCAACCCCATCTCGCCCAGGCGTCGTTGCATCGCTGGCACTACCTGCGGGTTCAGGCAGCGCGGCGGCGGCTGGCCGTGCGCGACGTCGATGAACGCCTGCGCCGCCATGCGCGCCACCCGGTCGCGGCTTTCGTGGGTAACTCCGGCCGTGTGCGGACTGGCGATCACCATCGGAAGGTGAAGCAGCGGGTGGTCGGCCGGCGGCGGCTCCTGCTCCCACACGTCGAGGCCGGCGCCGGCAATGTGGCCGGAGACCAGGGCTTGGTGCAAGGCTTGCTCATCGTGAATGCTGCCGCGCGCGGCGCTGACGAAAATCGCGCCCTTGCGCATTGCCGAGAAGCGCGCGGCATCGAACAGGCCGCGCGTCTCATTGTTCAAAGGGCAATGCAGGGTGACGACGTCGCTCTCAGCCAGCAGTTGGGCGAGCTCGACCTTGGTGGCGCCGCGCGCGACGCAGGCGGCCGCATCGACATAAGGGTCGTATGCCAGCACTTTGCAGCCGATCGCCTTGAGCAGCGCGGCGGTCTGCCCACCGGCGTTGCCGATGCCGACCACACCCACGGTACGGTTGGCCAGTTCACGGCCCATGAGATCTTCACGCGCGGCGACGGTGCCGGCACGCGTGGCCACGTGGGCCTCGGGAATGCGCTTGAGCAAGACCAGCATCATGCCCACCACGTGCTCGGCCACCGCCCGCGCATTGCCGCCGGACTGATTCACCACGGCCACGCCGGCAGCAGTGCAGGCGGCAAGGTCGATGGTGTCGTAGCCCGCGCCGTAGCTGACGGCCAGGGAAAGGTTCGGCAGCCTGGCGAGCAGTTCCGCCGACACATGCAGTCCCTTGGGCAGTTCGTCGCGCGAGGCCTTGACGCAAAAGCCCTGGCAATCCCGCAACAGTCGCACCGCCTCATCGACCGACGCATCGACAGGGATGCGCACCAGTTCAATCGCGGGGTCCGCGGTGATGGCCTCGATGAAGCTGGGGTACATCGCCGGCTCTACAAAGCCGACGCGAAACAAGGGTTTTCTCATGGCAGGCTCAGTAAATGCCTCAGGTGGATTCGGCCACGAAACGGTTGCGCAATACGCCCAGGCCGCTGATGTCGACTTCCACCACGTCGCCGGCCTTGATCAGCGGCGACTTGCCGTCGGTGCCCATCCAGATCACGTCGCCCGGATAAAGCGTGAGGTAGCGGGTCATGCGCGTGATGAAGGTGCGGATGTCGTAGAGCATTTCGCCGGTGTGGAACTCGGTGCGCACTTCGCCGTTGACCGTTACCCTGGTCTCGGCCTTGGCGAGATCGAAGTCGGTGCTGATCCACGGCCCCATCGGCTTGAAGGTGTCGGTGTTTTTCGCGCGCCAGAAGGTGCGGTCGCTGGCCTGCCAGAGACGCTCGCTGACGTCGTTGCCGATGGTATAGCCAAAGATGCAGTCCAGGGCCTCCCTTTCGCTGAGGTTCTTCGCCTTCTTGCCGACGACGACCACGACTTCGCCTTCGTATTCCATCTGCTTGGCGTCGGCGGGAATCACCACATCTTCTTCATGCGCCACCAGTGCATTCACGGCACGGTAGCCGATGTCGGCCTGCGGCGGAATGTTCAGCGGCTTGCCGGTGCGGGCGGCCTGCTCGTGAACATGCTTGACGTAGTTGAGGCCGGCCGCATAAAAGGTGCGCGGAAGCAGCGGCACTTCGATTTTCACGTCGGCTAGCGCGTGGATCTGTCCGGTGGCCTCGTGCGCCTCCCAGGGCAGGCCGCGCACGGCATGCACGCGGTCCTGGTCGTCCAGGGTACCGTGAGTGGTTTTCCCGCCGGGCGGGGTAAATTGGAGCCAGCGCATGCAGTACTTTCCTGTGGTTATCTCTTGGAACGGTGGTAGGTTCGTTTGTGGCGAATCCTACTCCGCCTTGATATTGGCAGTGCGGATCAATTGTTCCCAGCGGCCGCGGTCTTGCGCCAGCCAGGCGCGATAAGCCACCGGCCCGCGGTGGATGACGTCCGCACCCAGGCCCTTGAGGCGCGCCTGCAGGGCCGGCTTTTGCAGCGCCGCGGCAACCGCCTTGTCGAATTTCTCGACGATCGCCGCCGGCAGGTTGGCCGGCCCGATGAAGCCGATCGGCTGGGCGTAGTCTTCGAAACCGGGATAGCCCAGCTCGGCGGTGGTCGGAACGGTGGGGTAATCGGGATGGCGCTTGGCGGTGGTGACGGCCAGCACCCGCACTTTGCCGCTGCCGACGTAGTCGACGATGCCGACCATCGGGTAGAACATGAAGTCGACGCGCCCGGACATGACCTCGATCAGCGCCGGCCCGTTTCCCTTGAAGGGGATGTGGTTGAGCTTGATCCTGGCGCGGTCTTCCAGCAACGCGGAGGCGAGGTGGGCGGAGCCGCCTACCCCGGCCGAACCGTAGGTCACCACGCCGGGTGCGGACTGGGCTTTTTTCACCAGGTCGCCGAGCGTGTTGTAGGGGGAGTTGCCGGCCACCACGATGATTTGCGGCAGCACGGCGACCTGCGAGATCGGGGTGAAGTTCTTGATCGGGTCGTACTTCACCCGGCCCGGCTGCAACAGCGGATTGACGTTGTGCGAAATGGTGTTCATCAGGATGGTGTAGCCGTCCGGCTCGGCATGCTCCACATACTCGGTGGCGATGACGGCATTGGCGCCCACCTTGTTGTCTACCACCACGGCGCGGCCCAGCGTGTTGCCGATGTCTTCGGCGAGCAGGCGCGCCAGCACGTCGGTAGGGCCGCCGGCGCTGTAGCCAACTTCGATGGTGATGGTCCTGGTGGGCCAGTCGCTTTGCGCGAGGGCGGGGGCGGTGCAGGCCAGGACGGCCAGACCGAGGATTGCAGCGATTTGTCTCATGTGGTTTGTTCTCTTGTAGGGTGATATTTTCGGGAGAGATATTTGGATGCTACGCCGCGACGCGCCGTGTGCCATCGTCGTGGAAAAAGCGCGTGGCCATCACTTGGCAGCGCTTGATCAGGCGCGGCTCGTCGGGGCGATAGTCGGGAATGGCGTTGTGGATGGTGCCCATGTTGTCCCACATCAGTAGGTCGCCCTCGGTCCAGCGGTGGGCGTAGCGGTATTCGGGTTTGGTCTGGTGGGTGAACAGGAAATTCAGCGTCTCCTGGCTTTCTTCCTCGTCCATCTCATTGATGCGCATCGCGTAGCCCGGATTGCAGTACAGCACCAGTTCGCCGGTGATCGGATGGCGCAGGAAGATCTCATGCGACACCGGCGGCTTGGCGGCGCGCTGCGCCGGGGAAAGCGGCGGCCGCGTGCAGCCGGGCTGCTGGCGCATCTTTTCCCAGAACTTGTTGAAGTCGTGCAGCACCGTCATTCCCGCCAGCCGCTGCTTGAGATCCTCCGCCAGGCCACGATAGGCGGCGTGCATGTTGCAGAACTCGGTATTGCCCAGCGGGCGGCCATCGCGGTGCGGGATGCGGATGCCGTAAAGCAGGTTGGTGAAGGCGATCATGCGGCTGTAGGACATGTCGGTATGCCAGTCCTGCCCGGCATCGGAAAGGCCGATCGGCTTGCCGTTTTCGACGATGTTGGAAAGCACCATCACCTCGGGCATGCCCGGCTCCTGGTAAGCGCCGGCGACGTTGACTTCCAGCCTGCCGAAGCGCTGCGAGAAATCGCGCAGTTGCTGCGCGCTCAGCTCCTGCCCGGGGTAGCTGAGCACGCCGTGCTTGCCCAGCGCTTTGAGTATTTGCGAAAACGTCTCGTCGGAGAGAGGCTGTGACAGGTCCAGCCCTTCGACGCTGGCGCCCAGGGTGGCGCCGCTGGCAGTGATCTTCAAGGTCATGGATTTCTCGGAATGGAATAACAAGGCGCGCCGGCTTCAATATGGCGCCCGGCAGCCTGCCGCCTCCGCATCGGCGGCGGGTTGCGGCGAGTGCAGCGTTCGCGGCCTCGTGGGAGATGGTTTCTATTTGCGCCCCATATTATCGAACATGCTGTCGCAGCCTAAAAATTTTACGTAGGATATTGGCTCTTGGAGCCATTTGTTTGACAATGCTAAGTTTCCAAATTGGAAACCATGCCGTGGATAGACTCCGCTGTTTGCAGGTGTTTACCGAGGTGGCTCGCTGCGGCAGCTTTGTGCGGGCCGCGATGCAGCTCTCGCTTTCCAAGGCCGCTGTCACCAAACACGTGGCCGCGCTGGAGGGGGAGATGGGCGTGCAACTGCTCAAGCGCAGCGCTCGCCAGGTGGCGCTGACGGAAGCGGGTGCCCGCGTGTTGGAACTGGCGCGCGACCTGCTGGAGCGCTATGAGGCAATCGAAGGGGAAATGCGCGATTCGATCGCCATGCCGCGCGGGGCCATCCGCGTCGGCACGCCGCCATCCTTCGGCGCGCACCACCTGATGCGCATACTCGCGGATTTCACGCAACGGTATCCGGATATCGAGATCACCGTGGTGCACGACGACGGCCGCGCCAACCTGGTGACGGAAGCGCTGGATCTGTCGATCCGCATCGCTTCGTCCCTGCAGGACGCCAGCTACGTGGCGCAGTCGCTTCTGATCGCGCCGCAGGTGGTAGTGGCCGCGCCCGCCTATTTGCGCAAGCACGGACGGCCGAACGCGGTGGCCGACCTGGCGCGCCACAACTGCCTGGTGCATACCGTTAAGTCCGGCTCCGGCGTGTGGAAATTCACCGGCGACCCGCCGCAGCAAGTCCGGGTGCGCGGCACCATGCGCTCCAACCTGGGCGACGCCATCAAGCAGGCGGCGCTGCTGGGCGCCGGAATCTCCGTGCATCCCTATTACATGGTTTCCGACGACATCAAGGCCGGGACCTTGCTGCCCGTGCTGCCGCATGAATCGCCCGAGGACATGGACATCCACGTGGTTTTCTCGACGCGACGGAATATGCCGGCAAGGGTGCGCCACCTTCTGGAGTTCCTCAAGGACTGGGCGAAACTTCCGCCTGAATGGGCTGCCCCCGAACTGAAAAGCACCCGCAATCGAAAATCGCCTTGAACCGCAAAACACGGCATCATTGAGGAATGAAGCGTCGGCCCGAGCCTAAAAACACCTTCCGTTACGAAAGAAAACGTGAGCCAAGCGCCCTATCGCATCGGCATTGATCTTGGCGGTACCAAGATCGAAGGCGCAGTGCTGGATGCCTCGGGCCAGGTAATCGAGCGCCGGCGCATCGCCACCGAGGCCGAAGGCGGCCCGGCGCATATCGTCGCGCGCATCGCCAATCTCTATGCCGGGTTGGTGTACGCGGCCGACGACGCGCCGCATACCGTGGGCGTCGGCACGCCGGGCGCGCTGTCGGTGCGCACTGGCCTGCTGAAGAATTCCAACACGGTATGCCTGAACGGCCAGCCGCTCAAGACCATGCTCGAAGCGGCTCTGCTGCGCCCGGTACGCATCGAAAACGATGCCAACTGCTTCGCCCTGGCCGAAGCCCTGCACGGCGCCGGGCGCGGCCACGGCTGCGTATTCGGCGTGATCATGGGCACCGGCTGCGGCGGCGGCATCGTGCTTGAGGGCGCGGTGCGCACCGGCCCGCAGGCGCTGGCGGGCGAATGGGGCCATCTGGTGATCGACCCGGCCGGGCCGCTTTGCTATTGCGGTGCGCATGGCTGCGTCGAGACCTTCATTTCCGGCGGCGGGCTGGAAAAGGCGTTTCACACGCGCTACGGCGACGTGCTTTCAGCAACTGAAATTTATCGGGCGTCGCTGGCTGGTGACGCACGCTGCGAAGCGGCGATGGCCGGGTTCTACGCCTGCTTCGGTCGTGCGCTGGCGAATCTCATCGCGATACTCGACCCGGACATCATCGTGCTCGGCGGCGGCCTGTCGAACATCGACGGCTTGTACGACGAGGGTGTGGCGCAGGTGCGCAAGCTGGTTTTCAGCGACGAGTTGACCACGCCTATCGTGCGCAACCAACTGGGCGACTCCGCCGGGGTGATCGGCGCCGCGCTGGTCGGCATCTAGTCCCCTCGATACTTTCTACATCGTCAGGTAGCCGCCGTCCACCGGCAGGATGACGCCGGTGACAAAAGCCGCGGCGGGCGAACACAGGAACATCACCGGCCCGGCCATGTCTTCCGGGTCGGCCCAGCGCTTCATCGGCGTGCGGTCGATCACCGCCTTATTGAGCTCCGGATTTTCGCGCAGCGCCTTGGTCAGCGGCGTCTTCACCCAGCCCGGGGCGATGGCATTGACGCGGATACCCTCGTCGGCATAAGCGATCGCCAGCGATTTGGTCAGTTGCATCACCGCGCCCTTGCTGGCGGCGTAGGCCGGCGTGACGGCAGCGCCGGTGAAGCTGCGCATCGAAGCGGTGTTGACAATGCTGCCTTTGCTCTTCGCCAGCAGCGGACGCGCCAGGGCGCACATGCGCTGGGTGCCGTTGAGGTTGACGTCGATCACCTGGGCGAACTGTTCGGGGTCGTGCTCGGCATTGGCGCGGCGGATCATGCCGGCGCAGTTCACCAGCACGTCGAGCGTGCTGAAGGTACCGAGGAGTTTTCTGCAAGCCTCCAGGTTCGCCACGTCGAGGGTCACGGCGGCGATGCCGGCGGCGCGGGCGTCGGCCAGTTCGGGCTCGGTCAGGCCGGTGATCGTCACCTTGGCGCCCGCGGCGTGAAATGCCCGCGCGATACCGAAGCCGATGCCGCTGCTGCCACCGGAAATCAGCACGGCTTTGTCCTTGAATACGTCCTGGAACACGGTTCTTGTCTCCGATATTGTGATTTTGTCGCACAAGTGTAGCGGATCGGGGGGTTTCGCACGCATCCACCCCCTGCGAGCAGCCGTATACAGCAGCGTAACCGTCACTTAAAGGGAGTAGCCATGCAAAACATCCTGCGCAAGACCACGATTTCCGTCTTACTCGCCGCGAGCGCGTTTTATTCCAGCGCCTGGGCCGCCGGCGGAAGCTTCGATTCCACGCCGAAACAATTCACCGCCAGCGAGTTCGAGCAGGGCCGCACGGCGATCGACAAGAAGGATTGGAACAACGCCATCAGCCACCTGAAAAAGGCGCTGGCCGAAGACAAGAACAACGCCGACATCCACAGCTACCTGGGCTACGCCTACCGCAACAGCGGCAACTGGGACGAGGGCATCAAGTACTACACCTCGGCGCTGGCGATCAACCCGAACCACAAGGGCGCCAACGAATATCTGGGCCAGGCCTACCTGAACCGCGGCAACGTCGCGCTGGCCGAGCAGCAGCTAGCCAAGCTGGACAAGATCTGCGGCCAGTCCTGCACCGAGTACAAGACGCTGGCCGTTGCGGTGGCCGACTACAAGAAGAATCCCAAGTAATTCCCCGCGTGCGGGAATAAAGCTTCCCGCGCGCGCGTTCACCATGCAGGCGATCCGCCTTCACAAAAGGGAGCATCTGCATGAAGAATAAATATTCCGCCATCATCGCCCTGGCCGCGCTGGCCCTCGGCGCCTGCGCCAGCCCGCCGGCGAAAATGGAAGGCGGCGCTCTCACCGGCGCCACTAGCATGACGCTCTACACCTTCGACCGGGATACCGCGGGCAACGGCAAATCCGTCTGCAACGGCTTCTGCGCCAGCAACTGGCCGGCCCTGATCGCCGCCGACCGCGCCCAGCCCTATGGCGAATACACCGTCATCATCCGTGACGACGGCAAGAAGCAATACGCCTACAAGGGCAAGCCCCTGTACTACTTCGTCAAGGACCAGAAGCCCGGCGACAAGCTCGGCGACGGCTTCATGAACGGCGCTTGGCACTTGGCCAAGCTATAAATATCTACTGCGCCGGCGCGCGGGAATAAGCGTCCCGCGCGCCTGTTTACCCAGCAGGCATTGCGCCTTTTTCAACCCAGACCCGGAGACACCAAGATGAATCTGACCCGTACCACCCTCACCGCCTTCGCCCTTGGCCTTTCACTTGCCGCCCACGCCGCCCCGCCCGCGAAAATGGGCGACGGCATGCTGATGGGCAGCAACGGCATGACCCTCTACACCTTCGACAAGGACAGCACCGGCAAGTCCGCCTGCAACGGCCCCTGCGCCGCCAACTGGCCGCCGCTGATGGCCACCGACGCCGACAAGGCCGAAGCCGGCTACACCGTGATCACCCGCGAAGACGGCAAGAAGCAGTGGGCCTACAAGGACAAGCCGTTGTACTTCTGGGCAAAAGACACCAAGGCCGGCGACAAGACCGGGGATGGCGTCAACGGCGTCTGGCACGTCGCCAAGTAACCGTCACGCAAACGCCAGAGATGGAACAGGAAGCGCTCGTTGCCCTGATACCGCGCCTGCGCCGCTACGCGCGGGCGCTGACGGGCGAGCGCTTCCGCGCCGACGACCTGGTGCAGGACACCCTGGAGCGCGCGCTTTCGAAGTGGGCGCTATGGCGCCCCGGCACCGACCTGCGGGCCTGGACCTTCACCATCATGCACAACGTCTTCGTCAACCAGGTGCGGCGCGCCGCGCTGGCGCCGGAGTCGCTGGACCCGGATGCCGGGCTGGAACTGGAAGACCGCAGCGCCAGCGCCGACACCCTGGCACAATTGAGCGGATTGAACAGCGCCCTGCAGCGCCTGCCTGACGAGCAGCGCGAGGTGCTGCTGCTGGTCACGCTGGAAGGCTTTTCCTACGATGAAGCGGCGCATACGCTGGGCTTGCCGATCGGCACGGTGATGTCGCGCCTGGCGCGCGCCCGCGGCCGCCTTGCCCTGCTGCTGGAAGGCGATGGCGCGACCGGCGCATCGCAGGTACAGTTAAAGGTCGTCAAATGATGTTCTCCGAATCCGATATCCATCGCCTGGTCGACGACGAGTTGCCGCCGGCGCAGGCCAGCGAGGTTGCCGCCTGGGTCGCGGCCGACCCGGCGCGGGCACGCCAGGCGGAAGCGTATCGCCGGCAGCGCGGCCTGCTGCACCAGCGTTATGACCCCTTGCTGGGCGAGCCGATGCCCGCCGATATGCTGGAGACCGTGCGCAGCGGCCCGGCGCGCAAGCGCGCCGCCGCCAACCAGTCGATGTTCCGCCGCGTTGCCGGCCTGTTGCTGCTGACCGGCGCCTGCGCCGCCGGCGGCTGGTTCGGCCACGCGCGTTTTGACAAGAGCGCTCCGGTTGATGCGATGGCCGCGTTGCCGCAGCGAGCGGCGGTGGCTTTTGCAGTGTATTCGCCCGAGGTGCGCCATCCGGTAGAGGTTTCGGCCAGCGACGAGGCACATCTGACGCGCTGGCTTTCGGCGCGCCTGGCCACGCCGGTGCGCGCACCCATACTGGGGCCGCAGGGCTTTCAGCTGGTCGGGGGGCGCCTGCTGCCGGGCGAGGACCGGCCGGTGGCGCAGTTCATGTATCAGAACACCGCGGGCAAGCGCCTGACGCTTTATCTTTCCACCCTGGCGCCCGGCGCCGCCGGCCCGCGGGAAAGCGCCTTTCGTTTCGAGCGGGTGCGCAACGTCAACAATTTCTACTGGGCGGAAGGCAATCGCGCCTATGCCCTTTCGGGCGACCTCAGCCGCGAAGAGTTGATGCCGGTGGCGCGCGCGGTCTTCGAGCAGATGGGCAAGAACACCGCCGAAGCGTCCCCGCCGGCGGCGAAGTAGCGCTGCCGCCTGAATCGCCTTAGAGGGCGATGCCGTACATCTTCGCGGCTTCTTCGCGCGTGTAGTAGCCGCGCGCGATGTCGCGCTCGATCGACTCCTTGGAGCGTCTGCCCGGCTCGCCATAGCCGCCGCCACCGGGGGTGGAGACTTCAATCACGTCTCCCGCGCTCAGGGAGATGCTCTGGTCCTTGGACAAATGCGCCGGCACGTACGGCACGCCGTCGCGCATGATGCGCACCGTGTTGAGCCCGCCGTCGCCGCCGCCCCGGGCGCCCTGCGGACCGGTACGGCCGTGGTCCATCACCATCGAGGCAGTGGCTTCGCCGCGACGGATGCGGATTTTGTAATTGACGCCAAAGCCGCCGCGATGCTCGCCGGCGCCGCCCGAATTTTCATGCAATGAGAATTCCTCGAACAGCACCGGGTAGCGCTGCTCCATGATCTCGACCGGCGTGGTCTTGGAAATGCCGATGGTCGAGCAACCGTTGGAAATGCCGTCGCCGTGCGCGTTGCCGCCGTAGCCACCGCCGGAGATCACGTACATCACATAGGGCCGGCCGCTTTTCGGGTCGGTGCCGCCGATGCTCAGGTTGCCGCTGGTGCCGGCCGGCGCGCCGAACAACTCGTTCGGCAGGGCCTTGGCGAGCGCCGCGAACACCGCCTCGGCGATGCGCTGGCTGACTTCCGCCGCGCAGCCAGAAACAGGGCGCGGATAGCGCGCGTAGAGGAAGGTGCCCTCCGGGTCCTTGATATCGAGCGGCGCGAAGGTGCCGGCGTTGATCGGCACGTCCGGAAACACATGCTTGACCGCGAGGTAGATGGACGAACGCGTAGTGGCGATGACGCTGTTCATCGGCCCGCGGCAGGGGGGCGAGGAGCCGCCCATGTCGAAGTGCAGGGTATCGCCGGACTTGGTGATTTTCATCGCGATGCGCAGGGGTTGGTTGACCACGCCATCGGAATCGACAAAGGCCTCGCCTTCATAGACGCCATCCGGAATCGTCCCAATCTTGGCGCGCATTTGCGCTGCCGCCCGTGATTTCAATTCGGCGATGGCCGCGTCCACCGTGTCCGCGCCGTAGCGGTCGAGAACCGCGCCGAGGCGCTTTTCCCCGGTGGCCAGCGCCGCTGCCTGCGCCTTGATGTCGCCGATGCGCTGGTCCGCCACGCGGATATTGGACAGGATGATGGAAAGAATCTCGTCATCGATCTCGTCCTTCTTGTACAGCTTGACCGGCGGCAGGCGCAAGCCTTCCTGCTCGACTTCGGTGGCATTGGCCGAGAAGCCGCCCGGGACCATGCCGCCGGTGTCGGGCCAGTGGCCGGTGTTGGCCAGCCAGCACCACAGCTTGCCCTGGTAGAAAAACGGTTTGACGAACTTCACGTCCATCAAGTGGGTGCCGCCGAGATAGGGGTCGTTGAGGATGAACACGTCGCCCGGATGGACGACGATGTTGTACTGCTTGATGCGATCGATCACCGCCTGCACCGAGAACTGCATGGTGCCGACGAAGACCGGCAGGCCGAGCTCGCCTTGCGCGATCAGCTCGCCGTTGTCGCGGTGGTAGATACCGTTGGAGCGGTCCAGGGCCTCGGCGATCACCGGCGAGAATGCGGCGCGCACGAAGGCCAGGTCCATTTCGTTGCATACCTGCTGCAGGCCGCTTTGCAATACCGCGAGGGTGACCGGGTCTATCGTGACGGAGATGGCGGATGGGCTCATGGGTTCTCCAGCGCCTACACGGTGATGATGAGGTTGCCGATGGCGTCTTGCTCGGCGCGGTTACCGGGCTCGATCACCGTGGTGCAATCGAGTTGCTCGATGATCGCCGGGCCATCGAAGCGCGCGCCTTCCGGCAACAACTCGCGCCGGTAAACCGGCGTGTCGGCCCAGCCGCCTTCGAACCAGACCTGGCGCCGCCCGATCTCGGCCTCCTTCAAACTGGCCTTCGGCGTGGCGGCGGCGATGCTTTTCAGCGCCACCGGTTTGCGCTTGCCGATCACCGCGGTATGCAGGTTCACCAGCACCGGTCGGATTTCCTTCAGTTCCACCTGGAAGCGTTGCCAGTAGGCGGCCTCGAAGGCAAGTCGCAATTCATCGAGGCTGATATTCAGGTCGGCAATCGCCACCGTGAGAATATGGCTTTGCCCCTGGAACTGCATGTCGGCGCGATGCACGGTCTGGATGTTTTCGACCGCAACATTCTCGCGCGCGATGGTCGCCTGCCCCAGGGCGATCTGCGCCTCGAAGGCCTGCGCGATCACACCCGCCTCGACCTGCGTCAGCGGCCGGTTGATGGTACGCACATAGTCGTGACGCACATCGGCCACGGTACAGCCGAGCGCATTGGTAAGACCCGGGCGCGCCGGGATCAGCACCTTCGGGATAGCCAGTTCGCGTGCCAGCGCCACCGCATGCAGGGGGCCGGCGCCGCCGAAGCCGAACAGCGCGAAGTCGCGCGGGTCGTGGCCGCGCGCCAAGCTGACCATGCGCACCGCGCCGGCCATTTTGTCGTTGGCGATGCGCAGGATGGCGGCGGCGGCGGCATCCGCATCCAGCCCCAGAGGCGCGCCGACGTGCTCGACCATCAATTCGCGGATGCGCGCCATCGGCACCGGGCTTTGCACCGACAGCAGCTTGTCCGGGTTCAGGCGCCCGAGCACCAGGTTGGCGTCGGTGATGGTCGGCCGCGTGCCACCGCGCGCGTAGCAGATCGGCCCCGGCGTCGCCCCCGCGCTCTCCGGGCCGACGTGCAGCATGCCCGAACTGTCCACATAGGCGAGCGAGCCACCGCCGGCGCCGATGGTGTGCACATCGACCATCGGCACGTGGATCGGCATCGCATACTCAAGCTCCAGTTCGCTGGAGACCGAGGGCAAGCCATCCTTGATCAGCGCAACATCGGAGGAGGTGCCGCCCATGTCGTAGGTGACGAGATTGGGGTAGCCGGATTGCACGCCAGTATAGGCAGCGGCGATCACGCCGGAAGCCGGGCCGGACATCACGGTGTTCACCGCGGCTTCGGCGACGATGGACGAAGCCACCGTACCGCCGTTGCCCTGCATCACCAGCAACTCCTTGGCGAAGCCCTGCTTCTTCAACTCCGTTTGCAAGCGCTCGATATAACGCGAGAGCACCGGCTGCACCGCCGCGTTCACCGCCGAAGTGACGCCGCGCTCGTATTCACGGTATTCCGCCACCACGGTGTGGCCGACGGTGACAAAGCCGTTCGGCCACATCGAGCGCACGATCTCAGCCGTGCGCTGCTCGTGCGCGGGATTGATATAGCTGTGCAGGAAGTGGATCACCACCGCTTCCGCGCCGCCCTTGAGCAGCACTTCCACCGCCGCCCGCACCTGGGTCTCGTCCAGCGGGCGCAACACCGTGCCCTCCGCATCCATGCGCTCGTCCACCTCGGTGCGCAACTCGCGCGGGATCAGCGGCACGAAGGTGCCGGTGAGGCCATACGCCTTGGGCCGGGTGCGGCGCCCGAGTTCCAGCACGTCGCGAAAACCGCGGGTGGTGATCAGGCCGACGCGGGCGATCTTGCGTTCCAGCATCGCGTTAGTTGTGGTGGTGGTGCCGTGGATGATGGCGGCCAGGCTTTTCAGGTCGGCACCCACTGAAGCCAGCGCGGCGAGCACGCCGAAGGCCTGGTTTTCCACCGTGGTCGGCACCTTGGCGAGCTTCACCTCGCCGGTCTCGTCGTCGACGAGAATCAGGTCTGTAAAGGTGCCGCCTACATCGATGCCTGCAATCTTGCTCATGGCTTTCCGTCAGTGCGATTTGCCGGCCGGCGGCATCGCCTTCATTTCCTGCGTATCTTTCCAGCGTCCGGTGGAGGTCATTTTGTGCGCCGGGTCCATATACCAGGCGTAGCGCAAGCGCCCTATCCGGTGAATTCCTTGCGATAGCGAAAGCGACGAAATCGGGCCGAAACAAGGAGAAAAGCACAGCGAGGGCCGTTCCCTCGCGCGCATTTTCGACGCAGTATTCGGACCGATTCTCGTCGTCTTTTGCGCAAGGAATTCACAGCATAGGGCGCTAGCATCCCATTCCACGGCCATTTGTTGTAGCAGGCCGAGCTTATAAGTGTTCTTAGGAGAGGCCATAGTGATCCAGGTCTCGATGATTTCTTCCCGCACCCGCTCGCCGGTCAGCGCGTAGCGCCCGCGCAGGCGGAAAAAAGCCGCCTTCGTAGGCCGCGCGAAATAGCTTGAAAAACGCCAGTTTGTAGGAGCGGTGATCCCAATGTCCGCGGCGCCAGACCACGTGGTCGTCGAGCAGCCGGTTGAATTCACTGACGATCTCTTCGCGGGTCATCGCTATGCCTGCACTTTTTGCATGTCGAGCAGGGTGCGATAAAGCACGACGGCGCTTTGCTCGGCCTTCATCAGCCCCACCTGCTTGCCCGATTTGAGCAGCAGGCTGACATACAGGACCGGACCCCTGCCAGTACCCCGCTTGAGCCGCACCGAGGCGATTTCGGCGGCGGGCACGAAGCGCGTGCGCGCCAGGCGCAATATGGTCACGCCGGTGCGGGATATTTCGTAGATGCGCACAGCAAACGGCACATAAGCGGCAATGGAGACAAGACCGGCGACACACAAGGCCGTCAGCCAGATCCACCCGGCCAGATACGCGCAGACGGTAAAAGCGACATAGGAAATTCCCAGCACCGCCGTGAACATCCACGGGAAGGGCACGGCGAACCGGCGTGCGCTTTCCAGGTCCCAGAGGTAAGGCGGTATCTGGTCGGCCAGGGCGATGAGCAGTTCCCTGATCCGCAGGGTGGCCAGCGAAATCTCGATGCGGCTGGTGCCGTCCGTGCCGTGGACCACGAGACTGTCGGACCAGAACCGGTCCTTGATCGCGGCAATCGCGGCGTAGGGTATTTCGGCCATCACCGAGCCATCGCCGCGCCGGACCGTCAACTGGTGTTGACCAAGGCGGATCACCGTCGGCACACGCCGCCAGGAGAACCAGGCGCGGATCAGGATGTAGGCTGCGAATCCGGCAAGCGCAAACAGCCACCCAAGCAGGCCGGCCAGCGGCGCGGCCGGCACCAGCAAAAGAATGCCCGCGAGCGCGGCCAGCACCGCCCCCACCCCGATCCACGGGGTCCATCTCTCTGCGCCAGGTGTCCGGTACTCGCCCATGGCCTGATGCTACACCGCCAGATACTGCTGCTGCGCCTCGGCATCGGCCTCAAGTTCGGCCATGGTGCCGGAAAAACGGATGCGGCCCTTTTCGATGATGTAGGCGCGGTCGGCCACCTCGGCGGCGAAATGCAGGTTTTGCTCGGAGAGCAGGATCGCCACGCCCTGCGATTTCAGTTCGAGAATGGCGGCGGCCATCTGGTCGACGATGACCGGCGCCACGCCTTCCGAAGGCTCGTCAAGCAGGATGCAGGCGGGGTTGCCCATCAGGGTGCGCGCGATCGTCAGCATCTGCTGTTCGCCGCCGGACATGCGCCCGCCGGGGCGTTGCGGCATTTCACCGAGATTGGGAAACAGGCGCGCGATCTTGTCCCAGTCCCAGGTCGGTACCCCCGCGCGCGGCGCCTGTCGCCCGACCTCGAGGTTTTCCAGCACCGTGAGTTCGGTGAAAATGCGGCGTTCTTCCGGCACGTAGCCCAGACCCAGGCGGGCGATCTTGTAGGGCGCCATCTGCTCGATGCGCGCGCCCTGGAAAGTCACTTCACCCTTGGCGGGCTTCACCAGGCCGATGATCGATTTCATCGTGGTGCTTTTTCCCGCGCCGTTGCGCCCAAGCAGCACCACCACCTCGCCGGCATTCACCTCCAGCGAGACATCGGCGAGGATGTGCGCCTGGCCATAGTAGGCGTGGATGTCCTTGAGCTTAAGCATCAGTGCCGACTCCCCAGGTAGATGCGCTGCACCTCGGGGTTGGCGCGCACTTCCGCCGGCACGCCGCCGGCGATCAGTTGGCCACGGTTGAGCACGATCATCCGGCTGGCGTGGCGAAACACCACGTCCATGTCGTGCTCGGTGAACAGCACGCCGATGCTGTCGCTCTTGACGATGTCGGCGGTCAGCGCCATCAGCTCGATGCGCTCTTTCGGCGCCATGCCGGCGGTGGGCTCGTCCATCAACAGCAGCTTGGGCGCGTTGGCCAGGGCCACCGCCAGTTCCAGGCGCTTAAGGTCGCCATAGGCCAGCACCGAGCAAGGGCGCTCCGCCTGCTCGCGCATGCCTACGCGGGCGAGCAAGGCGTCAGCTTCGGCAACATATTGCTCGCGCGCACGCACCCACAAATTCTTCAGCCGGCCGCGATGCGAAAGCAGCGCCATTTGCACGTTCTCGCGCACTGTCATCGAGCCGAAGGTGGCGGTGATCTGGAAGGTGCGGCCCACGCCCATGCGCCAGACGCGGCGCGGCTTTAGGCCGATGGTGGAGACACCGCCCAGCTTGATGCTGCCGCTGTCCGGGCGCAACTGGCCGTTGAGCATGTTGAAGCAGGTGGATTTGCCGGCGCCATTCGGGCCGATCAGCGCAAGAATTTCGCCGGCCTCCACCGTGAAGCCGACTTCGCTGACGGCGCGCACGCCACCAAAGGCTTTGGTCAGGCCATTGACTTCGAGCAGGCTCATGCCGCCACCTCGCGCCGTCGCAACAGCCGCTTGACCGATCCGGCCACGCCGAGCGGAAACACCATCACCAGCAGCAGGATGGCCACACCCAGCGCCGCGCGCCAGTATTGAAACTCGCGCGCCACCGCGTCCTGCAGCCAGGTAAACAGCGCCGCACCGACGACCGGCCCCGCGAGGGTCTGCACCCCGCCCAGCAGCACCATCACCAGGCCGTCGATCGAGCGGCCGACGTGGATCACGTCCGGCGCGATGGTGCCTTTGGAAAATGCGAACAGCGAACCCGCCACGCCGCACACCGTGCCAGCCAGCACGAAGGCCATCCACTGATAGTTAAAGACGTTGATGCCGATGGCGTCCGCGCGCAGTGGCGAATCGCGCCCGGCGCGCAGCGCGTAGCCGAACGGCGCCAGCAGCACACGCCAGAGAAACAGCACCCCTCCCACGGTCAAGGCCAGCGTCAGATAGTAGTAAGCGGCCTTCTGGTTCAGCCATTCGGCCGGCCACAGACCGATGATGCCGTTGCTGCCGCCGGTCACCTCGTCCCACTGAAAGGCGATGGACCAGACGATTTGCGCGAACGCCAGCGTCAGCATCGCTAGGTACACCCCCGAGAGGCGCACACAAAACCAGCCGAACAGCAAGGCGCCCGCCGCCGCCAGCAACGGCCCGAGGCCGAGCGCGGCTTCCATCGGCATCGAGAACTGTTTCATCAACAGGCCGGCGCCGTAGGCACCGAGGCCGAAGTAGGCGGCGTGGCCGAAGGAATGCATGCCGCCCGGCCCCATGATGAAGTGCAGGCTGGCGGCGAACAGCACCGCCACCAGGATGTCGATCATCAGCACCACCGCATAAGGGAACATCTGCCCCACCACCGGAAGGAGCAGCAACAGCACCAACACCGCGTAGCCGAATATCTTTGCGGCCTTGTCCGGCGGCGCCAGCGGTGCTTCCACCGCGCTGCTGTTGCGGCTGGCGGCGGAGGGCTTGCCCAGCAGGCCCAGCGGCTTCCAGATCAGCACCACGGCCATCACCAGGAACTCCACCACCAGCGTGAGCTTGGAAAAGGAAAAGTCGAAGCCGAACACGTGCACCGTGCCGATCGCAATGCACAGTGCCTTGATTTCGGCAATGATTAGCGCGGCAAGAAAGGCGCCGGGGATGCTGCCCATGCCGCCGACCACCACCACCACGAAGGCGTCGCCGATGCCCATCAAATCCAGGCCAAGATTGGCCGGCTCGCGCGGCCCCTGCAGCGCGCCGCCCAGGCCCGCCAGTAAAGTGCCCAGTCCGAACACGGCAGTGAACAGCCAAGCCTGGTTGACGCCGAGCGCGCCGACCATTTCGCGGTCTTCGGTGGCGGCGCGGATCAGCACGCCGAAGCGGGTGCGCGTCAGCATCCACCACAAGGCGCCCAGCACCGCCGGGCCGATGAAGATCAGCGCCAGATCGTATTGCGGAAACTGGCGCCCGAGTATTTCCACCGCGCCTTTCAGCCCCGGCGCACGCGGACCCAGCAAATCTTCCGGCCCCCAGATTGCCAGCGCGGCGTCACGCGCGATCAGCACCAGCGCGAAAGTCGCCAGCAGCTGGAACAATTCCGGCGCCCGGTAGATCCGGCGCAACAGCAGGCATTCGACGATCACGCCCAGCAGGCCCACCGCCAGCGCCGCCAGCACCACCGAGCCCCAGAAGCCGAGCACGCTGCCGCCGATGCGCGCGGTCAGGCTGTAGGCGATATAGATGCCCAGCATGTAAAACGAGCCGTGGGCAAAGTTGACGATGCGCGTGACGCCGAAAATCAGCGACAGTCCCACCGCGAGCAAAAACAGCGTCGAGGCGCCGGCCAGGCCGTTGAGAAACTGCACCAGAAGCGCGTCAACACTCATGCGTAGGCGAATTCAGAGTAGATAACAAATCGCCGCCCGGGCGGGCGGCGATCGGGTCCGACAAGAACGACGAGAAGGCCGGAATCAATCCGCCGGGCGCATTTTTTTCACTTCGGCGTCGGTGGGCTGGAACTTGGCGCCGTCCAGGTACACATAGTCCTTCATCTCGCCCTTGTTGCCGCGCACGGTGGTGCGGCCGACATAAGCGCCAATGGTTGACTGGTGGTCTTGCGGGCGGAACATCGCGCGGCCGAATGGCGTGTCGAAGGTCAGGCCGGAGAACGCGGTGATCAGCTTGTCGGTATTGACCGAGTTCGCCTTTTTCATTCCGGCGGCAAGCGCCTTGATGGTCGTGTAGCCGACGAAGGAACCCAGACGCGGATAGTCGTTGAACTTCTTGTGATACGCGATGAAAAACGCCTGATGGTCGGGCGTGGCGATGCCGTACCAGGGGTAGCCGGTGACGATCCAGCCTTCCGGCGTCTCATCCTTCAGCGGGTCGATGTATTCCGGCTCGCCGGTGAGCAGGCTCACGACTTCGCGGCCCTTGAACAGGCCGCGGGTATTGCCTTCTCGCACGAACTTGGCGAGGTCGCCGCCGAAAGTCACGTTGAATATCGCGTCCGGCTTGGCGTCCGCGAGGGCCTGGGTCACCGCACCGGCATCGATGCGGCCCAGCGGGGCAGCCTGCTCGGCGACGAATTCGACATCTGGTTGCAGCTTCTTCAGCTGTTCCTTGAAGGTAGCTGCCGCCGACTGGCCATACTCATAGTTGGGGTAAACCAGCGCCCAGCGCTTCTTCTTCAGCTTGGCAGCTTCCGGCACCAGCATCGCCACCTGCATATAGGTCGAGGGACGCAGGCGGAAAGTGTACTTGTTGCCGTTTTGCCAGACGATCTTGTCGGTCAGCGGCTCGGAAGCGAGGAAGAAAATCTTCTTCTGCTTGGCGAAGTCGGTCAGCGCCAGGCCGATGTTGGAGAGAAAGCCGCCGGCGATCACGTCCACCTTTTCACGCGACACCAGTTCCTCGGCCGCGCGCACAGCGTCGCCTGGGCTGGCGCCGTCGTCGCGGGTGATCACCTCGAACTTGCGGCCCAGCACGCCACCTGCGGCATTGACCTCTTCGACCGCCAGGTCCATCCCCTTCTTGTAGGGATCGAGAAAGGCCGGCTGCGCCTTGTAGCTGTTGATTTCGCCGATGCGGATCGGCCCGCTTTGCGCCAGCGCGCTACCCGTCAGCGCAAAAGCGGCCAGCGTGAATGCGGCCAGCGCCAGGCGTTTCAGGCCCTGCTTGTTTGCTTGAGTCATGCGTCCTACCCCCTCTTTAGTTGCTTGCACCAAAACCCCTTTTACCATGCCCGCCCCGTCGCCGGCGTTTAGGCAGCGATGTCGGCCGAACTGATCTTTTTCACACCGGCGTGCGTCATGTCCTTCCACGCCGCGGCGAGCGAGCCGTTGGCGTCGATGCCGCGGCAGGCATCGTCGATCACGAATGCCTCGAAGCCCTGCTTGCGCGCATCGATGGCGCTCCAGGCAACGCAGAAGTCCGTCGCCAGCCCGGCCAGGAACACCCGCTTGAAACCACGCTGCTTGAGATAGCCGGACAGGCCGGTGCTGGTCTTCTTGTCCGCCTCGAGAAAAGCGGAATAACTGTCCACGTCCTTGCGGTAGCCCTTGCGCAGGATCAGTTCGGCCTGCGGGATGCTCAGGTCCTTGGCAAGAGCAGCGCCTTCGGTGCCCTGCACGCAATGGTCCGGCCACAGCACCTGGGTGCCATAGGCCACCTTGATCGCCTTGAAGGGCTTTTTGCCGGCGTGCTGCGAGGCGAAGGAGATGTGGTCCGGGGTATGCCAGTCGTGCGTCAGCACCACGTGCTTGAAGGACTTGGCGATCTTGTTGATCAGCGGCACGATGGCGTCGCCCTCCTTCACCGCCAGCGAGCCACCGGGAATGAAGCAGTTCTGCATGTCGATCACCAGGAACACATCGGCATCGCCAGGCTTGATCGCCGCGGCGAAAGCATTGCGCGCCAGGCCGCCCATCGCGCCGAGCGCCAGCGCACCGCCGAGAGCTTGCACAAATTTCCGACGTTCGATGTTTTGCATGAAAGCCTCCTGGACGGGATCAGCGCTGCCCGTCGTACTTCGAAATTTCACTGGCGCGCAAGCCGCCGACCCGCTCGTGCACCCGCGGCCCCGTACCCATGGCGATGATGAACACGATCTCGTCAGGACGCGGGCTGTCCGGCACGCGCATTTCGATGGCATCGAAGTGGCTGCGCACATACGCGGCGGTGCGGTGATGCAGCGGCACGTCGATGGCCCCGCCGGCGGCCGCCACCTTGATTGCCGAGGGCACGATGGCCTTGGAGTTCTCCAGCATCTCGCGCATGCCGTAGCCGCCCGGCACGTGCCACAGCGCCGCATGCTCCGATTCACCGTTGACCCCGACGATCACCGCCTTGCCGTAGCTTTCGATTTCCTTCGGCCCGCCCAGCGCCTTGATCAGCCGCTCGGCCAGTTCGTAACCGAGGGGCGTCAAGGCATCCATCATCGGCGTGATGTCCTGCACATAGCGACCCGCGTAAGGGTTGGCCACAACGGCGGCGATGGCGCCGCGCTTGTAGGGCTTTTTCGCCACCGGGCCGCCTTCGTGAAAGGCCTCGTCGATGAAGGTGACGATCTTGCGCACGTCGATCTGCATCGCCTTCATGGGGCTGCGCTTGCTTGCGGTTTTGGCTGCACTCTTGCTGGCCATTCGATTCTCTCCGTTGACTCTCAGGCTGCCAGGCGCTGCTGCGCATTCGCTTGCAGCGTGGCCTGTACTTCGCCGACACTGCGCCACTCACCTTGCAAAGCAAGCGCTGCGCCAATGATCAGGCCACGACGCATGAATTCGTTTGCGGCCCGCGCTCCTGCATCGAGCGCGGCGCGGCGCAGCGATGCGGGCACAGTACCGACACTCACCGTCACCAGGCGGGCTCCCAGATCCGTATCGTCTTTCAGCCTGTTCGCCGGCGCGCGTGCGATGGCAGGATGATCGGCATCGACCGCGTTGGCAATCATCGTCGCCGCCGCATCGGCCGCAGCCGCGCCGCGCGCCAACACCGTGACACAATCGGCAATGCCCAGGCTGAAGCTGCGGCCGCGCCAGCCGCTGGTGGCTATTCCGCGAATGCCGCTCTCCGCCTCGATGCGCAGCTGGCCATTGAGCACCGGCGCATAAGCGTCCGCCACCAGGCCGGCGGTAAAGCTCTCTCCACCGCCCAGATGCAACGCGATATCGCCGCCGTTATTGACGAAGGCGCGGGTCACGCCGGCTTCGGCGGCGAAGAAACCCAGAATCTCCTCGGCCACGCTGCCGGCGACGGCTGCCATCGGCGTGATGAAGCGCGGCGCATAGGGCAAGGCCGCGTCCACCATGCGCCGCGCCACCGAGCCACGTACCGCGCCGGCCTCTTCTACGGCCAAGCGCAACAACGGCAATTCGAATACCAGTTCGGCCAGCACGTTCTGGAAACGCGCCCACGCGCCGGTATAAGCCCGCGCCAGCGCGGCGGCCTCGCCGCGCGCCTCGATCACCAGGTCGATCGGGCCGTGCTGCCAATGCTCGCGCCCACCCTCGAGCGCTTGGCGAACGGGCGCGAGGGACATGTCTTAGCCCACCACCGGTTGCGTACCGACCGGCCAGGGATTTTGCGGCGCTTGAGTGAGTAGCGCGAGTTTTTGCCCGCCCAGCACCTCGGCGAGCGGCCGCACGCAATTCACGTAGCCGCCCAGCGCCCCATAGTCGGCCGCCTGCATGGTGAACTCGATCGGCGCGACAATCGCCGGCGTCGGCACATAACCAAAAGAGTTGTCCGGCATCCGGCTGACGTCGACCATCACCATGATGCCGCCGCCCGGCCACACATAGGCCGGAGCACCGCCGCAGGTGACATTGGTGATCAGCTTCTTGATCGAGCGCGTCAGCAGGATCGGGTTCTCCGTCACCCCGGCGCGCAGGCTGCCGCCGGCACCGCCTAAGAACAGTACGGTGCACAGCGCCGGCTCGCAATTCTCGCCGATGCGGTCGACTACTTTCTGCACCGGCGCGGGCATCGGCTGTGCCACGAACTTGAGCTGCTCGTCGAGCACGAAATAAGCGGCGTCTTCGCCGGTGGTGGAGACGAACAGCACGCGCAATCCCGGCCACGCAGCTTTCTCGTCCACCTTCTCGACGATGGAAAGCGGGTCGGTGATATCGGTACCGCCCCAGCCCAGGCCGGGATTGGCGACCTGGAAATACCGCCCGGGGGTGGACTTCTTGCCCTTGATCCTGATGCCGGCGGACTTCATTTCGATGTACTTGCCGGCTTGGTGCTCGGTGAGCACGCCGGTGATGTGGTCATCGACCACGATCACCTCGTCCACATGGTCTTTCCATTGCGGCGCGAAAATGCCGATGGTGGCCGAACCGCAACCCACGCGCATGCGCTTTTCCGGCACGCCATTGATCACGGGCGGCTTGCCGGCAGCGACGATCAACTTGGCGCCGCTTTCGATCTCAAGCTCGACCGGCTTTTTGTTGCCCAGGTCCATCATCATCTGGCAGGTGACGCGGCCTTCGCGCTTGGAACCGCCGGTGAGGTGATGCACCCCGCCGAGAGACAGCATCTGCGAGCCGTACTCGGCGGTGGTGACGTGACCGACGATCTCGCCGTCGTAGCGCACAGCCGCCTGTTCCGGGCCGATGTAGCGATCGGTGTCGATCTTTACCTTGAAGCTGCAATAGCTGAACACGCCCTCGGTGACTACCGTCACGGTATCGACGCCGGCATGACGGGTCGAGACGATGAAGGGCGCCGGCTTGTAGTCCGGATAAGTGGTGGTGGCGCCGACGCCGGTAACAAAGTATTCGTCCGTCGTGTCCGCTCTCACTTGCTCGGCCGGCACTTCCTTTGCCTCGGCATCCCAGGCGCCGCCCATGCTGACGGCTTCGCCCAGTGGCACCAGTTCAGTTGCGGTACTGCGCCGCGTCAGCACCAGCGGGTCGACCCGCGCCAGCACGCCGTCCACGTTGGCATAGCGATCGCACGCGCCGCTGCGCCCGGCGGTGATGTTGCACAACACCGGGCAGGCATTGCAGACGATCTTCGCGCCGCCCTTTTCAGGCGCGTCCGCTTCGATGCCGGTGGTGGGGTCGGCGTGGGTTGTGCTCATCTCATCCTACAGAAGCTTCATGTGCAGGCCGCCATCGACGTGCAGCGCGTCGCCGGTGGTGAAAGGCAGCAGGCCGGTGGCCAGGGCCGCGACTGTCCTGCCGACGTCTTCGGTCTTGCCCCAGCGGCGCATCGGCGAAATGCCTTCGGCGATCAGCGCGTCGTAGCGTTCCTTGGAAGAGGCCGTCATGTCGGTATAGACCAGGCCGGGGCGCACCTCGTAACACAAGATATCGGAGGCGGCCAGGCGCTCGGCGAACAGCTTGTTCATCATCGACAGGCCGGACTTGGAGATGCAGTACTCGGCGCGATTCGGGCTGACGATGCTGTTGGCGTTGACCGAGGAGATGGTGACGACGCAGCGCGACGGGTCGCCGGGGCCGCGCGCTTCGCGCAGCATGCGCCGCGCCACCGCTTGCGTCAGGAAAAAAGTGCCGCGCAGGTTGACGTCGATCAGGTGGTCGAAACTTTGCGGGGTGACATCGAGGATGTCGCCCAGCACCTTCACCTGGACGCCGGCATTGTTGACCAGGCAGTCTACGGTGCCGAAAGCAGCCCAGGCGGCATCGGCCAGGGCGGCATGGCTTTCAATCACGCTGATATCGCCGGCGACGAACTTGGCCTTGCGGCCCAGGGCGGCGACGCCCTGCAGGGTTTCGGCCACATCGCCGTCTTCGACAAGATCGTTGACGACGACATCGAAACCGTTTTGCGCCAGGGCGTAAGCGATGCCGCGGCCGATACCGCGCCGGCCGCCGGTGACAAAGGCAACGGGTTGTCTTTTCATTGGGTCTTGGGTGCTTTCATGGTCTTTTTTTCAGAGGCGCTGTCCGGCCTCATGGGCCTTGAGCGCTGCCTTCAGGCGGTCCGGCGTGGCCGGGGCAAGCCTGACGCGCACGCCGGTGGCGGCACGGATCGCACTATAGATCGCCGGCGCCGTCGGCACCAGTGCGGGTTCGCCCACCCCTTTGGCACCATAGGGACCGAGAGGTTCAGCGTCCTCGATCAGGTAGGTGGTGATGCGCGGCATGTCGCCGACAGTGGGAATCAGGTAGTCGTGCAGGTTGTCGGTCTTGCCGCTGATGTACTCCTCCATCAGCGCCAGCCCCAGGCCTTGGGCGATGCCGCCGTGGATCTGCCCTTCGACCTGGGTCGGGTTGACGGCACGGCCGACATCGTGCGCGGCGTGGATATGCAGCACCTTCACCGTGCCGTAATCCAGGTCTACTTCGACCTCGGCCAGTTGCGCGGCAAAGGCGAAGGTGGCGTAAGGCACGCCCTGGCCGTCGGCGTCCAGCGGCACGGTGGGCGGGTTGAAGTAGCCGCTGCCCAGCGCGAGGTCGCCGCGTTCGTTGATCGGCGTCAAACCTTGCAGATCGATACGGCTTGTGCCGGCGATCAGTGCCGTGCCTTCCAGGCGCAGGGTAGCATCGGCCGCTGTGCCGGCCAGTTGCAGAAGTTGCCGGCGCAGGTCTTCGGCGGCAAACTTGGCTGCGTTGCCGGACACAAAAGTCTGGCGCGAAGCCGAGCTCTTGCCGGCGTCTTCGGTGAGGTCGGTATCGCTATGCACCTGGTCGATCAGGCTCACCGGCACGCCGAGCGCGTCGGCGGCGATCTGCGGCATGATGGTGTAGGTGCCCTGGCCGATTTCCTGCGCGCCGTTGTACAGCACGACGCGGCCGCTGGCGCGCAGGCCGATGGTCATGGTCGAGGGATTGGCGATCACCGTGTTGCCGATGCCGTACCACATGCAGGCCAGCCCCGCGCCGCGGCGCTTGCGCGAACCACTCCTGATTGCCTGACCGTTGAAGGCGGCGCTGGCCTCCTTTGCGCCGGCCCAGGCGGGACGCAGCGCGTCCAGGCACTGGTCAAGGCCGGCGCTGGCCTGCAGCACCTGGCCGCAGGCGGTGGCATCGCCGGCGCGAATGGCGTTGCGGTAACGGAACTCCAGCGCATCGATGCCGCATTTCTCCGCCAGCTCGTCCATCAAGGTCTCGGTGGCGATGCAGGCCTGCGGCACACCGAAGCCGCGGAAGGCGCCGGCAATGGCGTTGTTGGTGTAGACCGCGCGGGTCAGCGCGCGCACATTGGGCAGCGCGTAAGGACCGCTGGCGTGAATCGGCACGCGATTGGCCACCGTGCTGCCCCAGGAGGCGTAGGCGCCGGTGTTGAAGTCGCCGGCAAAATCCATCGCCGTCAGCTTGCCCTCCTTGTCGCAACCCAGGCGTACGCGAATGCGCGAGGGGTGGCGCTTGGGCGTCGAGGCCATCGACTCCGGCCTGGTGTAGACGATGCGCACCGGGCGCTTGAGCTTCCACGCCGCCACCGCCAGCAAGGGCTGCACCGAAATGTCCAGCTTGCCGCCGAAGCCGCCACCGATAGCCGAGGGCACCACGCGCACGCGGTCATGCGGCAACTTGAGCACGCGCGCGACTTCTTCCTTGTCCATATAGGGCGTCTGGGTGCAGACGAAAAGCCGCAGCCGCTCCTGTCCGCCCTGGCTCACCACCTCGGCGTAACCAGCCTCGGGCTCGATATAGGCGTGCTCGACGTAGCTGGTACGGAAGTTTTCTTCCACGACATGCGCCGCCATCGGAAAGGCTGCCTGCACGTCGCCCTTGACCACGCGGCCGCGGCACAGCACGTTCTCCGGTGCAAAGTCGTGGATCAGGTCGCCGGTGGCGGTGAGTGCTTCTTCAGGCTCGGTCAGCGCGTGGCGCGGCTGCCAGGTGATCGGCATTTCGGCTTCGGGAATCGCAATGATGGCATCGCGCTCGCCGAGCAGTCCCAGCACCGCCTCGCCGCGAAAACGCACATGGCCGTCAGCGAGTACCGGCTGGTCTTTCGGCACCGGAAAGACGCAAAAGCTGTTCTCCGGCACGTCTGCCGCGGTGATGAAGCCCTCGATCTGCGGGTACTTGCGACGGAAAGCGTCGAGATCACCGAGCGTGAAACCGGCGCGCGCGTGCGGCGAGCGGACCACTCGCAGCCAGAGTGCGCCGGCGGGATATTCGTCGGCGCCGTATTTCTCCGCCCCGGTCAGCTTGCTCACGCCGTCCAGGCGCGCCAAGCGGCTGCCGACGGCGCGGCCGGCGGTGGGCGGCTCCAGCGTCAGGTCATCGTGGGCAACGGCCAGCACCGATTCGACGATTTTTTGATAACCAGTGCAGCGGCACAGCACGCCGCCGAGCGCGTCTTCGACCTCGGCTTGCGTGGGCGCCGCATTGCCCGCCAGCAGGTCGCTTGCCGCCATCAGCATGCCGGGCGTACAGATGCCGCATTGCGCCGCGCCGTACTTGAGAAAGGCCTGCTGCAGGCGGTTGAGTTTGCCGTCCTGCGCCAGGCCTTCGATCGTGGTGACTTCGCGGCCGGCGCATTGCGCCACCGCGGTGATGCAGGAACACACTTGCTTGCCGTCGAGCAGCACGGTGCAGGCACCGCAGTCGCCCGCGTCGCAGCCGATCTTGGTGCCGGTGAGGCCAAGTTCGTCACGCAAGGCATGGGCCAGGCGCGTGGGCGGCGCGCAGTTCAGCAAGGCCGGCCTGCCGTTGACCGTGAGTGCGATCGACCCGAGGCCGGCTTCGGCCAGGGATTTGAGGCCGGGTTCGAGAGGGTGATTCATGCCTTTCCCTCTGCCTGCTCGAAGGCGCGCGCCAGCACCTGCCCGGCCAGGGTGAAGGCCGCTTCGATGCGATAAGCGGCGCTGCCGCGCACGTCGTTGATCGGCGCCAGTCCCTGGAGATCTTCCGCCGCCAGTTGCTTGAACGCTTCTGCCGGCGTGTGGCCGACCAGCTTGCGCGCCAGCGCGTCAAAACTCAGGGCGGCAGCGGAACATGCCCCGATCGCGAGGCCGCAACGGGCAATGCGCCCGGCCTTGTCGAGCGCCACCACGGCGGAGCCCATGACGATGGAGATCACCAGGTATTTGCGGGTACCGAGCTTGATGAAGCTGCTGCGCGCCGCTTCCGGCCAGGCCGGCACCAGGACGGCGATGACCAGCTCATGCGCGGCGCGCGCGGTCTTGCGATTGCCGAGGATGAATTGTGAGAGCGGCAGGCGCCGCGTACCCAGGGTGGAGGCCAGCTCCACTTCGGCGCCCAGCGCGAGCAGTGGCGGCACGCCATCGGCCGCCGGCGAAGCGTTGCACAGATTGCCGGCAACCGTGCCGCTGTTCTGGATTTGCGCGCCGCCGACTGCCCGCGCCGCGGCCTTCAGGCCGTCGAATACCGCGGGCAGCGGCGCCTCGATCACTTCGCTCCACGTTGTGGTGGCGCCGATGCGCCAGCCTTCCGCCGTGCGGCTGATACCGGAGAGATCGGCCACGCGGGTGATGTCGAGCAACGCCACGTCATCCACCGGCTTGCCGACGCGGCCCGGGTAGAAGTCGGTGCCACCCGCAAGAACGACATAAGGCGCATCGGCCAGCGCGGCGAGCGCATCGCTCAGCGCGGTAGGCTGCAGATACGATGCGGCGGGCGCAGTGGAGATGTGCATCGCCCTGCTACTCCGCCACACTAGCCGCTGGATCGGGCGCCAGCAAGGTCACCGCGCTGTCGGCGCCGCCGGGGCCGCTTTGCGAATACAGCTCGTGCACCAGGCGGCGCATCCACACCGTACCGGGGTCGTTGTGGTAACGCGCGTGCCAGTACTGGGTGATCGGGTAGGCGGGCAGCTCGATCGGCAGCGGCAACTCTTCCAGGCTCATCATCGCGGCGAAAATCGAGGCCACACGCTGCGGCACGATTACCAGCAGATCATTGTCGCGCGCCACCAGCGGCGCGACCAGGAAACTGGAGACGGTGGCGACGATCAATTCGGGGCGGATCAGCGCGCGGAGGTGCTTTTCGACCTCGCCGTGGAAATGTCCGGAATTGCCGGCGGTGACGAGCACGTGGCGCGCCTGGCAAAACTGCTCCAGGCTGATGCCGCCGCTCTTCGCGACGCGCTCGCGATGCGCCAGCAGCACATAGGTTTCCTGGTACAGGCCCTGGCAATAGATGCCGGATTGAAGGTTGGGAAAATTACCGATCGCCAGGGCGATGTCGCCGGCGCCCAGTTCTTCATTCAGGTCATGCGCATCGGCGTTGACCGAAAGGATGCGCGTTTGCGGCGCGCGCTGGCGCACCGCCTCGATCAGCGGCGGCAGCAGCGCGGCGGCGCCCAGGTCGGTGGTGGCGATGACGAATTCGCGGCCCGAATTGACAGGGTCGAATACCGGCCGCGCGACCAGCGCGACGCGTGCCTCGCGCAGGATCACGCCGACCGATACGAACAACTCTTTCGCGCGCGGCGTCGGCTCCATGCCGGCGGCCGTGCGCACGAACAACGGGTCGCCGAAATGCGCGCGCATCTTGGTCAGCGCCTGGCTTACCGCCGGCTGGGTCATCGACAGCTTGAGCGCGGCATTGGTCAGGCTCTTCTCGACGTAGATCGCCTCGAAGGCTTCGAGCAACCGCAAATCCAGAGGGGGGGCGCGCATGGCATCTCGACCACAAGGGGCAGGTGGTCAATTGTGGAAGCAGTCGCGGCGAACTGCAACTACAGAGTGCATAAGCGGGGGTTATGGGCCGCCAAACCGCGCCGAATGGGCCCCGGAATGGGTCAAAAACCGGATTGTCCGGACCGCCTGTTTTGCCTCTGAAAACCCTGCCCGCCGCCCAAAACCGGGCAGCTCAGCCGTCAGCCAGCACCACGCCGGGGATTTTCGCCAGGTCGACCTGGTCGATCTGTTCCGGGTTCATGAACAGTTCGGCGTACTTCATGTACACCTTTTCGCGGATAAAGACGTCGAACAGGTCGGGGTCGACGTGGCCGTTGAGCTTGAACTTGCCGAGGATTTCCAGCGACTCGGTGAGGGTCTTGCCCTTTTTATAAGGCCGGTCGCGCGCGGTCAGGGCCTCGAAAATGTCGGCAATGCCCATCACCCGCGCCTGCACGCTCATCTCCTCGCGCTTCAGGCCCTTGGGGTAGCCCTTGCCGTCCATCCGCTCATGGTGGCCGCCGGCGTACTCCGGCACGTTCTTCAGATGCTTGGGCCAGGGCAACGCCTCCAGCATCTTGATGGTGGCGATGATGTGGTGATTGATCACCTGGCGCTCCTCGCCGGTCAGGGTGCCGGCGCGGATGGTCAGGTTGATCAGCTCTTCCTCGGTGAGGAAATCGGTCTCGGCGCCGGAAACGTCGCGCCAGCGGTATTTGGCGATGCGCTTGACGCGTTCGATGTCTTCGTCGCGCATGAACTCGCCGCCGACGTTGTTACGCCGCAGGAAGGCCCGGTCTTCATCGTACTGGGCCAGCAACTCGACGTAAGACTCCTTCGACATCTCGCCCTTGAGCATGCCGATTTCGGCGTCGCGCTTGAGCACCTCGAAGCGCGTGTCGACCAGCGCGATACGGTCGAAGATCGTCTCCAGCTTGGTCGCCTTGTCCACCACATGGACCGGCGTGGTGACCTTGCCGCAATCATGCAGCAGGCCGGCGATTTTCAGCTCGTAGCGGTCCTTGTCGGTCATGGTGAAATCGGCCAGCGGACCTTGCGCGGTGGCATTGACCGCCTCGGCCAGCATCATGGTCAGGGTCGGCACGCGCTGGCAATGGCCGCCGGTGTAGGGCGATTTCTCGTCGATTGCGGTGTTCATCACGTTGATGAACGATTCGAACAGGTGCTCCAGCTGGAGGATCAGGTTTCGATTGGTCAGCGCGATCGCGGCCTGCGAAGCCAGACTCTCGGCCAGGCGCTGGTCGGCATCCGAAAACTCGGTGACGCCGCCGCCTGTCGGATCGATGCGGTTGAGCAATTGCAGCACGCCGATCACCTCGTTCTCGTGATCGCGCATCGGGATGGTGAGAAACGAAGTGGAGCGGTAGCCGGTCTTCTTGTCGAAGGCGCGGGTGCCGGAAAAGTCGAAGCCCTCGGCCGTATAGGCGTCGGCGATGTTCACGGTATCGCCGGTGAGCGCCGCGTAGGCGGCGATCATCGACTTGTTCGGTGCGTTGTTCTCGTCGTAGAGCTTGATCGGGTAGAAGGTGATCGGGTTGCCCGAAACGCCGCCCAGGGCGATGCCCAGCGAGTCGTTGAGCAGGATCTCGAACTGCAGCTTTTCGCCATCGATCAGGCGGTACAGCGTGCCGCCGTCGGCGTTGGTGATTTCCTTGGCGGCGCGCAGGATGCGCTCCAGCAGGGCGTTGATGTCGCGCTCCTGCGAGAGCGCGGCGCCGACGCCATTAAGCTGTTCGAGCCGCTGGAAAAGTTCCTCGACAGTAACCACGGGCGTCTGGGTCTACCTTGGTTTGCGTGGGTCTCTGTGGTTCGCCTGGTTTACTTGATACAGACGGTACGCACCTGCTTCAGGTCCGTCAGGCCCATCAGAATCTTTTCCATCCCGTCCATTTTCAGCGTGCTCATGCCTTCTTCCACGGCGGTGACGAAAATATCGGACACCCGCCCCTTTTCCTGGATCAGTTTTTTCACCCGGTCGGAAGCCACCATCAGCTCGTGCAGGCCGACCCGGCCCTTGTAGCCGGAGTTGCCGCACTTGTCGCAGCCCTTGGCCTTGAACATGACGAGTTTGCCTTCCTTGCCGTATTCGGCAAGCCAGCGGTCGTAGAGCTTCTTGAACGAACCTTGCGGGTCGGTCTTCCAGGCCGGCGTCTTCACCAGTTCCTCGGCATATTCGCTGATGAAGGCCTTCAGTTCGTTGGCGTCCGGGGTATAGGCTTCCTTGCATTCGCCGCACAGGCGCTTGCCCAGGCGCTGCGCCAGGATGCCCAGCAACGCGTCCGAGAAGTTGAACGGGTCCATCCCCATGTCGAGCAGGCGGATCACCGCTTCCGGCGCGCTGTTGGTGTGCAGGGTGGCGAACACCAGGTGACCGGTGAGCGAAGCTTCGATGCCGGTGCCGGTGGTTTCGGCATCGCGCATTTCACCGACCATGATGATGTCCGGGTCGGCGCGCAGGAAGGCCCTCATCACCACCGCGAAGTCGAGGCCTGCCTTCTTGTTCACCTGCACTTGGCGCAGACCCTTTTGCGTAATTTCCACAGGGTCTTCAGCGGTCCAGATCTTGGTGTCGACGGTATTGAGAAAGCCCAGCACCGAGTGCAGCGTGGTGGTCTTGCCGGAGCCGGTCGGGCCACAGACGAAGAACAGGCCGTAGGGCTTGGACACCGTCTTTTTGAGGGTTTCCAGGTTGTACTTGGTCAGGCCCAGCTTGTCGATCGGGATCGGCTCGCCGGCGGCCAGAATACGCATCACCACGTCTTCGACACCGCCGGCGGTGGGGATGGTGGCCACGCGCAACTCGATGTCGAGCGGCCCGAACTTCTTGAACTTGATCTTGCCGTCCTGCGGCTTGCGCTTTTCCGAGATGTCGAGGTCGCACATGATCTTCAGGCGCGCGACGATGGCGGCGCGGTAGCTCGCCGGAATCTCGATATAGGGGTAGAGCGAGCCGTCCTTGCGGAAGCGGATTTCAGTCTTCGCCTTGCCGGGATAGGGCTCGATGTGAATGTCCGAAGCGCCCTGATTGTAGGCATCGACGATGATCTTGTTGACCAGTTTGACCAGTTCATTGTCTGCGGCGGCGTCGACATCGTCGCTGGAACCGCCCAGCGCGCTGTCATCCTCCTCGTCCATGCCGGAAAGCAGATCGTCTATCGAGCTGGTGTCGGTCTGTTCGCCGAACAGGCTGGTCAGGGTCTGCTTGAACTCCTGCTGCGTGGTGACGCGGTAAGCGATCTTGCTGGCGCGCGGGAAAATGTTGTTGACGATGCGCGAACCCTTGATGCGCTCGGGGTCGAGGCAGACCACCACCAGGCCCTCCTTGGCGTCGTCCACCGGCACCCACTGGCTGGACTCGACATAGTCGCGCTTCAGATTTTTCAGCAGGTCGGCCGGCTTGATGCGGTCGGCCTTGAAGGGCTCGTAAGGCACGCTGAAGAACTTGGCCAGCGCAGCACCCAGCGCCGGGATTTTTACCTGAAACTCGCTGATCAGCACGTCTTCGATGTCCAGGCCCTTGCGCCGCGCGGAACGGGTGGCAAGGTCGAATTCCTGGGCGGAGAGCACGGCGTCGGCGACCAGGTAGTCGTACTTGGTCTTGACCGGCGCGGCCGACTTCTGGCGCTGGCGGAAGGCGATGGCCAGCGTCTGCGTCAAGGCGGAGGCGCCCTCTTCTTCCAGCTGGCCGAAGTTCTGGCCCGACTTGTTGTTGATGATCTGCACGACACCGATCAGCTCGCTGGCCTGCTGGTCGATGATCGGCGCAACCAGCATCTGCTTGGTGCGGTAGCCGGTGCGCTTGTCGACTTCCTGCAGGAAGCGCAGGTTCGGGTTGAACGACTTCAGCTCGGCCTCGTCGTACACATCCTTGATGTTGATCAGCTTGCGCGACAGGGCCACGTAGCCGGCGATGCTCTGCTCGGCGATCGGCAGCTTCAGGTCCTTGAAGGAATTGAGGCCGGTCTTGACCTTGGAGATGATCGACGCCTTGTCCTCGCCCACCGAATAGATGGTCAGGCGGTCGGCGTTGAACAGGTTGCAGATATCCTGGCTCACCTCCAGCATGATCTCGTCGACGTTGTTCGTCGCATGGACCTTGTTGGTGACCGTCTGCAGGTTTTTCTGAAAGTTGAGTTTCAGATTGACGTCCGGCGCCTGCGCGGCCGGCTTGGGATTCAGTACAGCGCTCATAACCACCTCACCCGAGGATTTACCACCGAATTACAACAAAAACCGATCGTCCCGCCTGCACGCGGTGCAACGCAAGACGCACAGAACCATTATCCACAAACTGCCGGCCAGACTTGTTAAAAGATGCAAGATGGCGTGAAAAAATTCCGCTTTCAGGCATTTCCGCCGTCCTGCCGCGCTGCCCACAGGCCGCCGTCCAGCAAGAATACCCGGAAACCGCGGTGCGCCAGCAAAAAAGCCGCCGCCGAGCTGCGCCTGCCGCTCTGGCAGTAGACCACGTATTCGCGCGATTTATCCAGCACCGAAAAGGCATTGCGGACTTCGGCCAGCGGTACGTTGATCGCGCCAGGCAGCTTGTCGTACTGGTACTCCGAAGGGTAGCGCACATCCAGCCATTGCGCGCCGCCGGCGACTTTTTCCTGCGCCCGCGCCGCCGGCAGCCGGTTCAGTAGCGGTTCCTTGAGCAGGGCGATGAAGTCCTGCTTGGCCAGGCGCAGCAGCACGCCGTTAGTTTTCATCGTCACGGTGGCGTTGCGCTTGGCCTCGGAAACCAGGGCCTCTTCGCCGAAGGCGTCGCCACTTTTCAGGTCCGCCAGGGTCACGGTAACGCCCCCGACCAGACGTGAAACCTGGGCGCGGCCGGATTCGATCACGTAATAATAATCGCCTTCGTCGCCTTCGCGGATCACCACCTCGCCCAGCTTGACGTCGATGCGCTGAAAGCGATTGAGCAACTCACCGATGTGCGCCGAGGGCAGGTTGGCGAAAGCGCCGCCCTTCAGGTTTGTGACCGAAAAGACCCCCGACATCAGGTTCCAGTTCGACAGTGCCGGATCGTTGCCGCCGGAGGGCAGGATCTTGAACCGGCCGGTGCGGGTGGAATCGAAGGCGGCCAGCTGGTCCCAGGTCATCATGATGTCGAGCAGATCGCGGTCGATGCGGATCAGGTCGACGTCAGTCAGGGCCTTGGCCGAGGCTATCGGCTGCGGGCGCAGCAGGGCGGCGCGGGCCTCGGCACTGCCGGCGGCCACGGTTTCGCTGCCGCCGCCGGCGAACGAGAGCTCAAGCTCGCCATTGGCCAGGAAAGCCAGCTGGTCGGCCGCGCTCTTGACGCGGAACGGGTCCAGCCCCTTGGAAACATGCTCGAGGTAGCACAAGCCGGCAAATTCCTTCAGCCGCGCCGCCGACAGGGACGAGAGCGGCTCGAAACCTTGCAGCATGGCGGTGGAAACAGTGGTGTCCGTCATGGTCTAGAACTCGAAAATCTGGCCGTTTTGCAGCATCCGCGGATTGAAGTCGCCGGCGTATTCCTCGATTTCCTGCATCGTCAGCTCGATCTCGCCGGGCTTTAAGTGCGTGATGAAAATCTCGGCCGAGCGCTCCAGTTTCGCCAGTTCCTCGGCCAGCAGGCTGGGACAGAGATGCTTGGAGGCCACCGCGAGCTGCTTTTCACGGTTGCAAAAGGCGGTTTCAATGATGAGGTGCTTGAGGTTGGGAATCTTGTTGACTACCGCCCAGAGCGCGTCGTTGGTGCAGGTATCGCCGGAAAACACCAGGCTGGCGGCGCCGCTGTTGATCTGGTAACCCACCGCCGGCACCGTGTGGTTGGCCGGCAATACGGTGAACTTGCGGTTGTCCAGTGCCAATGTCTGGCCTACCTTGATCGCCTCGTAGCGCATGAAAGGCTTTTCCGCCGACGGGATCGAGGTGAAATCGGGCCACACGCTCCAGTTGAAAATGTGCTTTCTCAGGGTTTCGAGGGTTTCCTCGATCGCGTAAATGGTGATCGGCTTGTCGCGCATCGCCCCGACGGTATCGACGATGAAAGGGATCGTCGCGATATGGTCGAGGTGCGAATGGGTCAGCAGGATGTGATCGATCATCGACAGCTCGGTGAGCGACAGGTCGGTGACCCCGGTGCCGGCATCGATCAGAATGTCGTTGTCCACGCGCAGCGAGGTGGTGCGCAGGTGCTTGCCGCCGATGCCGCCGCTGCAGCCGAGGACCTTGACTTTCATGACCACCCGCCGCCTGTGCTTGCCATACCCGCTTACCCCGCGCTACTTCTCGTCGAAAGTCGTCACCCCGTCCCAATTCGGACCGGGAGGATTCTTGCGGAACTTTACCACGCGATCGCCATATTCCTCATAAAGGAGGCAGCCCGGATTCATGCGGGTCAGGTTAAGCAAACTCACCTCGACCTGGTCCCAGGACTGGGCGCGATAAGCCTTGAGGGTGTCGCGCCAGAGCTTGAGTTCATCCTTGATTTTCTTATCGGCCTCTGCCTCCAGGCAAATCGGCTCGTAAATCACCACCGGCTCGTTCTTGCCCTTGACGCGGATACGGTCAAGCTCCTTGAAAATCACGTCCTTGACCAGCTTTTCGGTATTTTCGCCGACCAGGATGCCGACGCCGTATTGCTTGGTGCGGCCTTCCAGGCGCGAAGCCAGATTCACCGGGTCGCCCATTACGGTGTAGGCCTTGCGCACCTTCGAGCCCATGTCGCCGACGCGCACGTTGCCGGAATTGACGCCGATGCCGATTTTCAGCGCCGGCCAGCCGCGCGCGACAAATTTCTCATCCAGGGCATGCGCCGCCTTTTGCATTTCCAGCGCGGTGATCACGCCCTGGCGCGCGTGCTCGGCGTCGGGCACCGGGGCGCCCCAGAAGGCCATCACCGCGTCGCCGATGTACTTGTCGAGCGTGCCGCGGTGGTGCGAGATCGCCGCGCTCATTTCCGTCAGGTACTGGTTGATGAAGGAACGCAGGTCGTCGGGCGAGAGGTTTTCCGAGATCGAGGTAAAGCCGCGCACGTCGGAGAACAGGATGGTCAGGTCCTCGCTCTTCGGCTCCATCGTGTACTGGGTCGGGTTGCGTGCCATCTCGTCGACCAGTTCAGGGGGCACGTACTGGCCGAACAACTCGGTGAACTGGCGCTTGCTGCGCGACTCGACGAAATAGCCGTAGGCCATGTTCAGGATGAATAGCGCCGCCGTCATCAGCAGCGAGGAGGCCAGCGGCAGGATGATGTTGCCGCTGGTATAGACGTAGTAATTGATGCCGATGATCAAGGCCATCGCGACCAGCGAAACCAGGGTGGCACGCGCCGGCGAGAGGAAGGGCATCAGCACGGCAAGCACCAGCCCGCCGAACAGCAGCAGCATCACCTCGGCGCCCAGGGTGTAGCCGGGCTTTTCCTTGAAACGCTGCGACAACATGCCCGAGAGCAGGTTGGCGTGGATTTCGACCCCGGGGTAGGCCACACCCACCGGCGTGGACCGCAAATCCTGCAGCCCCGGCGCGCTGGTACCCCAGAAGGCGATCTTGCCCTTCAACGCCTCCTTCGGCACCGTGCCCTCATAGACGTCGGAGAGCGAGATGTATTTGAAGCTGCCGCCGTTCGGGCCGCCATCGCCGCGATAGGGAATGATGGTGCCGGCCTTCTTGTCGACCGGGATGCGCAGAGCGTGACCATCGGCATGCAATTCCAGCCACTCCATGCCCGAGTAGTTTTTGGAAAGGATGCTTTCGTTCGGGTAGCCCGGCTCGACCTTCGGCTGGCCCAGCAGGGTGCGGAACATCGCCAGGGAGAGCGACTCGTAGTATTTGCCGTCGTATTCCGAAATCATCGGCACCTGGCGCACCACGCCGTCTTCATCGACAAACGGGTTGAACAGGCCGGCGGATGCCGCGGAATCCTGGAACGGCTTCAGGTTGCCGCCGTGGCCAATCCATTTTGCCCAGTCGATCTGCCGGCCCTTGAACGTGCCGGCCGGCAATACCGGCTGCGGCAGCGCGCCGCTTTTTTCGGCATTGATCTCGGAGGACAGGTAGTAGCCCAGCACCACCGCCTTGCCGGATATCGCCTTGGCGAACCTGGCGTCGAAATCGAGTTGCGGCTTGAGCTTTTCCAGTTCCGCCTTGAAGGATTCGTCGCCGGCCAGTTCCTTGTTCGCCAGGGCGTTCAACGACCCCATGCCCGAACTGTTGTCCGGCTCGGCGAACACCACGTCGAAGCCGACGATGGCCACGCCGTAGTCGTTGAACAGCTTGTCGATCAGGGTGGCGATCTTGTCGCGGCTCCAGGGCCAGCGGCCGAGCTTGCCCAGGCTCTTTTCGTCGATATCCAGGATGACGATGCGGCTGTCCAGGGTCTTCGGATTGGTCAGCCGCAGGCGGGTGTCGTCGATGATCGAATCGAGGCGGCTGACGAACGGGATGCTGAAGCCGTTGATTTGCGCCGCATGGGCCAGGAATACCAGCAGCAGCACGATGCCCAGGCCGATGCGCACGATGTGCTGTTTCACTTATTTTCTCCCGTTGCGGCTCTTGGCGCGCCGCTTGATTTGCCAATGCACCGGCCCTCCGGCCAAGCGCCGGAAGATTTGGGGTCGATTGAGACCCGGGGCTAAGTCCGATCCCCGACCCCGGGCCGCCTGATCCGGGGCCTGCGCCCCAACTTCCCCAGACATCCGTCCTCCACTTCACCGGAGGGCGAGGCCGCCGCGGCGCTACCGGCGCGGTCCGCCGGCACCCTCGGCCGTGCCGGGCTTACTTGTAGAAAAACTCCATCTTGGTCCCCGCCAGCTCGATCATGTCGTGATCGTTCAGCGGATGGGCCTGGGCATCGAGCGCCTTGCCGTTGACCAGCGGGAAGGTCGCGCCTTCCACGTGGGTGATGAAAAAGCCCTGCGGGCGGCGGGTGATCACGGCAACCTGCACACCGGGCTTGCCCAGAGTGGTGAGCGCCTTGACCAGCACCAGTTCCTTGCCGGCGTTGGCCCCGGAAAGCAACTGGATCGCGCCCTGGCGTGCCGGCGCGGCGGCGGGAGCCGGAGCCGCCGGGGCAGCGGGCGCGGGAGCGGCGCCGCCGGGAGCGGGCGCCGGCTTCTGCGTCACGTCGCTGTCGGCCTTAAGAGCAGCAGGAGCGGCGGCGGGCGGCGCGGCCTTGGGCATCTGCCCGGGGCGCAACACCATGGTTTTCTCGAAGTCCGCAGCGCCGGCGGCCTTGGGCGCCTCGTTGATGTACTTGAGCTTGTACTTGCCGAGCTCGATCACATCGTTGGGCTGCAGGAAGTGCTTCTTGATCGGCTGGCCGTTGACCAGGGTCCCGTTGGTCGAGCCCAGATCCTCCAGGAACGAGTCGTTGAGGATGGTGACGATCACGGCGTGCTCGCCCGACACCGCCAGATTGTCGATCTGGATGTCGTTATGCGGCTTCCGGCCGATCGTGGTGCGCTCCTTGGTCAGGGAAATTTCCTTGAGCACCAAGCCGTCCATGCTGAGAATAAGCTTTGCCATAGCCTTAATCCTTTTTTCTCGTTCGCTTCAACTTGCGTATGCGGTCTTTGAAAACTTCTTAGTTTACTTAAACCATCCCAAAAACTTACCGAACAACCCCTTGGCGGCCGGATATTCCTTGATGATCTTGATCAGGAGCACCGACACGTTATCACGCCCGCCATTGTCATTCGCCATCTGTACCAGCTGCTGCGCCGCCAGGTTGAGGTTGCCGCCCAGGGTCTCCAGGGTCAGGCCGATTTCCTCGTCCGGCACCATGTCGGAAAGCCCGTCCGAACACAGCAGGTAGATGTCGCCTGCCCGGGTGTCGTAGTCGTGGATTTCCGGCTCGACCGTCGGGTCGATGCCCAGCGCCCGCGTCACCAGGTTCTTGTTCTGCGAATGCTTGGCCTCTTCGGCGGTGATCATGCCGCTGTCGATCTGCTCCTGCAGCAGCGAATGATCGCGCGTCACCTGGGAGAACTGGTTGTCCCGCAGGCGGTACAGGCGCGAGTCGCCGATGTGCGCCACCGTCATCTTGTTGTCGTAGAACACCGCCATCACCAGGGTGGTGCCCATGCCCGAATACTGCGGCTGCGACTGCGAGGCCGAGTAGATCGAGTGGTTCGCCTTGGCGATCTGCTCGCGCAGCATGCGCGCCGCGAACGTGCCCGCTTCGGCCCCGCCCTCGGGGTCCGGCTGGAACGGCGCGGTATGCGCCAGGGCGGCCTGCAACTCGGTCATCAGCACGGTAGTGGCCATGCCGCTGGCGACTTCGCCGGCGTTGTAGCCGCCCATGCCGTCGGCCAGGATCGCCAGACCGCTCTTGGTGTCGTTGGCGATCGAGTCTTCGTTGTGAGAGCGCACCATTCCCGGATCGGTATGGCCGACGATCTCAATCGCGTCATTCAGGCTCATACGGGGTCCTTACAGGGAAATATCCACGTCCGGCGCGGGCTTGTCCGGCGTCGGTTTGTCCGCCCCGGGCTTGGCGCCGGACATTTGCATCGGCTGGGTGGCGTCCGGGTTCATCGGGACGGCATTCATGATCACGGTCTTGTCACTTTCGGCTGTCGGCACGGCCTGCATTTGCACAGTACCGCCGGCGTGCGGGTTCGGCGCGGCCGGCGCGGGCGCCGGGCGGGCACCCTGGGGGGCAATCTGCTGAGTCGGCGGACGCACGCCGCCGGTTGCGCCGGCAGCGGGAATATTCATTCCGGTCGAAGTCGCCGGCGTTTCACCGAAGGGGCGCAGGGCGGCTGCCAGTTCTTCGCCGCTCTGGTAGCGTTGTTCCGCTTCCTTGGCCATGGCGTAGGCAAGCACTTCAGCCAGGCCCTCGGGCACTGCGGGGTTAATGGTGCGGATATCCGGCGCCTGTTCGTTGGCGATCTTGAACATCAGTTGGGCCATCGAATCGCCGACAAAAGGCAGGTGGCCGGAAAGCATCTGGTACAGGCTGACGGCCAGCGAGAACAAGTCGGAGCGGCCGTCCACCTTCTTGCCGGAAAGCTGCTCGGGCGACATGTAGGAAGGCGTACCCAGCACCATGCCGGTCTTGGTCTTGGAGGAATCGGTGACGCGCGCGATGCCGAAGTCGGTGACCTTGGGGCTGTCGCCTTCCAGGTCGTACATGATGTTGGCCGGCTTGATGTCGCGGTGGACCACGTTCTGGCGATGGGCATAACCCAAGGCATCGGCAACCCGCACCGTGATCGACACCACGCGCGAGATCGGCAGCAAGGTCTCGGGCTTGGTGTAGGGCACCAGGTCCTTGCCCTTGAGCAATTCCATGGCGATGAAGCACAGGTCGTGCTCTTCGCCCGCGTCGTAGATCGTGACGATGTTCGGGTGGTTCAGGCGGCCAGCAGTCTCGGCCTCGCGGAAGAAGCGGGCTTTCGCCTCTTCCAGCTCGTCGGCCTCGAATTCCTGGGAGAGCGCCATCGTCTTGATCGCCACCACGCGGCTGATCTTCGGGTCGCGGCCCTGGTAGACCACGCCCATGGCGCCTTTGCCCAGTTCCTTCTCGACCTGGTAGCGGCCGAGCATCGGCTTTTCGCCGGCGCCCGCGGTATCGAGGATGCTGGCGTTGCCGCGCGAACTGCCGCCGCCGAGGATGACAGTTTCCGACAGGTTCTTGGCGCGGGTGATCTTCGACTCCAGATCCTTGTACTTCGAATCGTAGCCGTGCATATGCTCGTAGACCGCCTGCGCCTTGTTGAACTGGCGCTTGCGCTCGAAGTCCAGCGCCAGGTTGTACAGGTTGTCCATCAGTTGGCCGTCGAAAGGCACCTTGCGGAACTTGTCGAAGGCCATGTCGAACTGACCCTGGCCCTGGAAGGCGAGGCCCAGCATGCGGTTGGACTCGGCTGATTCCACATCCGACTTCTGCTTGCCGGCCTCGGTGACGATGTAGCGCTTGGTAGTCAGCAGCAGGTGGCCGACCAGCAACAGGGTGGCGGGCACCATCAGCGGAATCCACATGCCGGCGGAGACCATCAGGCCGAAGTGGACCACAAAGATCGCCACCAGGATGCCCAGGGTGATGATCGCCGCCGGGCGCGCCTTCAGGCGCGGCAGCGCGGCGACGAGGTAAGCGGCGACACCGATGAATGCCAGCAGCTTGACCCACACAGCCCAGCCGGGCGAGACGAAAAAGTGCTCGGAGAGGATCGACGACACCGAGTGGGCGATCTTTTCCACCGGGGTCATCGCCGGGGTCACCGGCGTCGGGAAGCTGGTGCCGACACCGGCAGCCGTGGCGCCGATCAGGACGATCTTGTCGGCGTACTTGGACATCGGGATCTTGCCCGACAGCACGTCGTAGAAGGAGTCGATCTGGAAGGCTTTCTTGCCGTCGCGATCCTTGTAGAAATACGTGTACATCTGGTTGTGATTGTCGGTGGGAATGGTCAGCTTGGAGAGCTTGACCTGGTTACCCCAATCCACCTTGATGTCGTTCACCGAAAGGTTCAGGCTTTTCGCCGCCACCATCAGCGCGAACGACGGAAAGTAAACATCGAAGTACTGCACCACCAGGGGCTCGGTGCGGATCGCGCCGTCGACGTCGGGAATGTCGTTCAGATGGCCCATGCCGGCCACCGCGCGCCCCAGCGGGTCGATCGGCAGTTGCACCGCGGCCGAGCGGATGTCGCCGTCGCTGCCCTTGCCTTCGAGAACGTTCTTCTTGGTGAAATCGGGCAATGCCTTGTCCGGCTTGCCCAGCGGGTCGCCCAGCGTGAGATTGAGCGGCAGCACCACGTTGCCGGCCTTGGTGTAGCTCTCGGCCAGCTTGCGGTCGGTATTGAGCGTGACCTCGGCTTCCTTCAGCAGCGCGCCGATCTGCGCCATTTCGGGCGAAACCTGCGCCTGCGGGGCGGCGGCTTCGACCGCCGGGCTGGCACTGGCGGCATCCGGCGCCGGCGCCACGGCGGCCGTGGGAGCAGACCCGGCGCTCTTGGCGTAGATGTCGAGCAGCTTGTTGATGTAGACCAGGCCCGGGTCCTGCTGCGGCTCGAAAAAGAAAACGGTATTGCCGATCACCTTGGCGTGGGCCGCCGTCAGCATGTCGGTCATTTTCGCGTGGACGTCGCGATTCCATGGCCAGCGGCCGATGTTGGCGATGCTCTGGTCATCGATCGCGATGATGGCGATCTTGTCGTTCGGGGTCTTCGACGACATGCGCACGCCCATGTCGTAGGCCTTGCGGTCCAGGCTCTCCAGCAGGTCGCTGTTGATCACGTAGGCGAAGACGAAAAACAAAAGGGAGACCGTCAGACCGAAAAACCAGTCTGATTTCCACAGATCGCCCTTCAGCTTGGCCATTTACGCCCCCTATCGCCGCTTTTGTGTTGTTATCGCCCAGCGGCGGTTAGTCGAACCGGTTGCTGGTGCGCAGACAAAAATCAGTCCCCCGACCGCTTGCGGTCGTTGCGCGATTCCAACACCCACCCCCGACCAGATTTCCTGATCTTCACGGATTCTACGCCAAAAAGACGGCGAGAATACGCATTTTCACAACGTAAACAGCATGATGATACGCATTCTTGCAGTTATCCATCAACAGAGTCAACTTTTTTGCCCCTTAGTGGCATGCCGGCAACATTTGCGTTGATCGCTTTTTCCTAAGGGGACCTCCTTGCAAAGGGGAGGCGCGGGCGCGGGCGGAAGATGAAAAAAGGCGCGAAAGAAACTCTTTCGCGCCTTTTTTTCCGAAACCCCGGCTAGCCGCCTGATTTCTGCTCCATCGGCGGACTTTCCGCCGCCACATGATTCTTCGCAGAGCGGCTGCAAAGCCACTTGCCGATTACGATCACCAGTGCCGCACAGCCGATTTTCACCCCATAGGCGATGGCCTGGTTGCCGACGAACAGGTCCTTGATAGCCACGTCGTGGGTCATCGCATCGCCCGCCACCCAGCCGATCAGCGCCGCGCCCAGCATGATGATCACAGGGAAACGCTCCATCAGCTTGATCATCAGCGTCGAGCCGAAAACCACAAGCGGAATGCTGATGGCAAGGCCGATGATCAGCAGCGGGTAGTTGACCACTCCGTCGATCTTCGCCGCCAGGGCCACGGCGATGACGTTGTCCAGGCTCATCACCAGATCGGCGATCAGGATGGTGCGTACCGCCGCCATCATGGTGCCGTAGACCTTGGTTTCGCCCTCTTCTTCCTCTTCCTCGGCGAGCAATTGCACGCCGATGTAGAGCAGCAGAAGTCCGCCGATGATCTGCAGGTAGGGCAGATTGAGCAACAACGCCGCCACCAGCGTGAGCAGGATCCGCAGCACGACAGCGGCGCCCGAGCCCCAGATAATGGCCTGTTTTTGCTGCTTCGGCGGCAGCGAGCGCGCCGCCAAAGCGATCACCACGGCGTTGTCGCCAGACAAGATGATGTTGATCCAGATGATCTGGCCCAGGGCCAGCCAGAATACCGGTGATGCGAGATCCACTTTGTCGTCTCCTGTTTAGGCGTCTTTACTTCAGGACCGACTTCAGCAGGCGGCCCATATCGGCGGGGTTCTTAGTGACCTTGATGCCGCATTCTTCCATGATATTCAATTTTTCCTGCGCCGTGCCCTTGCCGCCGGAAATGATGGCGCCGGCATGGCCCATGCGTTTGCCCGGGGGCGCGGTGACCCCGGCGATGAAGCCGACCACCGGCTTTTTCATATTGTCCTTGATCCAGCGGGCGCAGGTTTCCTCGTCGTCGCCGCCGATTTCGCCGACCATGATGACGGCATCGGTTTCCGGGTCTTCGTTGAACAGCTTCATCACTTCGACGTGCTTCATGCCGTTCACCGGATCACCGCCGATACCGACGCAGGAAGACTGGCCCAGCCCGAGGTCCATCAACTGGCCCACCGCTTCATAGGTCAGCGTACCGGAGCGCGAGACCACACCGATTCTGCCCTTTTTGTGGATATGGCCGGGCATGATGCCGATCTTGATTTCGTCCGGAGTGATGACGCCGGGGCAGTTCGGCCCGACCAGGATGGTCTTGCGCCTCTGCTTGCGCATCTTGTCCTTCACTTCGATCATGTCGCGCACCGGAATGCCCTCGGTGATGCAGATGACCAAGTCCAGGTCGGCCTCGATCGCTTCCCAGATCGCCGCGGCGGCGAAGGGCGGCGGCACGTAGATCACCGAAACGTTGGCGCCGGTCTGCTTTTTCGCGTCGGCAACGGAGCCGAAAATCGGAATGCCTTCGTAGGCCTCGCCGGCCTTTTTCGGGTTCACGCCGGCAACGTAGCAATTCGGGCCGTTCGCATACTCCTTGCCCGTCTTGGTGTGATATTGGCCGGCCTTGCCGGTGATGCCCTGGGTCATCACGCGGGTGTCTTTGTTGATCAGAATCGACATGTCTGTTCCTCTTATTTCTTCGCCTTGGCGGCGTATTCGGCGGCGGCCTTGACAGCCTTCTCGGCGGCGTCGGCAAGGTTGTCGGCACTGATGATCGGCAGGCCGGACTCGGCGAGGATCTTCTTGCCCAGGTCTTCGTTGGTGCCGCGCATGCGCGCAATCAGGGGCACGGAAAGCGAAGTCGCCTTGACCGCGCTCACCAGGCCGTTGGCGATGGTGTCGCACTTCATGATGCCGCCGAAAATGTTGACCAGGATCGCCTGCAGGTTCGGGTTCTTCAGCATGATCTTGAAGGCTTCGGTCACCTTCTCAGCCGTGGCGCTGCCGCCGACGTCAAGGAAGTTGGCCGGTGCGCCGCCGTAGAGCTTGACCACGTCCATGGTCGCCATCGCCAGGCCGGCGCCGTTGACCAGGCAGCCGATGGTGCCGTCGAGCGAGATGTAGGCGAGGTCGAACTTGGAAGCCTCGATTTCCGCCGGATCTTCTTCATCCAGGTCGCGATAGGCGACGATGTCAGGGTGGCGGAACAGGGCGTTGGAGTCGAAGTTGAGCTTGGCATCTAGCGCGATCACTTTGCCGTCGCCGGTGACAATCAGCGGGTTGATTTCGGCCAGCGAGGCATCGGTTTCCCAGAATGCCTTGTACAGCCCCTGCAGGCATTTGCGCGCTTCGGCCAGGGAAGCCTGCGGCACGCCGATTTTCAGCGCCACCGCGTCGGAATCGGCATCGGTCAGCCCGGCGACCGGGTCGATGAACACCTTGTGGATCTTTTCCGGGGTGTGGGCGGCGACTTCCTCGATGTCCATGCCGCCTTCGGAGGAGGCCATCAGGCACACCACCTGGGTGACGCGGTCCACCACCATGCCGACGTAGAGCTCTTTCTTGATGTCGGCGCCCTCTTCGATCAGCAGGCGGCGCACTTTCTGGCCTTCCGGGCTGGTCTGATGGGTCACCAGCTGCATACCGAGGATCTCGGAGGAACGCGCCTTGACGTCGGCGACCGACTTGGCCACCTTGACGCCGCCGCCCTTGCCGCGGCCGCCGGCGTGAATCTGGGCTTTTACCACCCATACCGGCCCACCGAGCTTTTCCGCCGCGGCCACCGCCTCGTCGACCGAAAAAACCGGAATGCCGCGCGGCGTGGGTACGCCATATTTGCGCAGGATTTCCTTACCTTGGTACTCGTGTATTTTCACGTCAGCCCCTTCAGCTTGATCGTTCAGGATTCAATTTAAGCGCCGCATTATCCGTGATCCCGGAGAACGGCGCGAGCATAAGATGCGCCAGGATTTTCCGGCCTTGCGAATAGTCAAGAATACGCATAGTCGATGGGCCGCCCGCTCAGACCGGATCGAGTGGCGCGCCCGCGCTTTTGCGGTGATACCAGCGCGGGTAGTAGCGCCGCACCGACTCGCCGTCGGTCACCAGCGCATGACAGCGGTCCAGCTGGAACGGCTGCACTTGCGGGTCCTGCACCCGCACGCCGGCGGCGGCCTGCACCGCCGCGGTCGGCAACAGGCCCGCCAATTCGCTCAAATGGGTGCAGCCGCGCGTCCCGCCCAGCGCCTGCATCACCGCGGCGCGGAATTTGTTCAGCAGGTTCAGGCCCTTGAGCGCCGCATAGGCGGGACCGATGGTTTCGCAGGTACCGGGGTAAGGCACGATGGCGGATTTCCCCGTTGCTGCCGTGACATTGAAGTCGCGGTCCACCGACAGGCTCAGGCGCATGTCATGCACCGGGCTGCCGGCCGGACGCACCCCGGAAGCCAGATTGAGGTCGTGGTCCTTGACGTCGGTAAGCCGCGCCTCGACGTCGAACTGACCGTCACCGCGCTCGAAGACCTCGACGACAATGGTCCGGGTATGCAGCCGGCGGCGGCCGGCGGATACGGCGGGCGCGCCGGGATCAGCGGAAGACATGGGATATGAAAGCGCCAAAAGTGTGCCGCGGACAAGGCCCGAACCTGCCTCGGGGGCCGCCCGCCAGACCTGAAAATACGCCGGCGGCATAAAGAACCGGAAAAACACGGCACAAACTTATTTGCGACCCCTTATTTGCAACCGCCAACGAAGCTCTGGTGACAAGTCGTTTAGGGTTGACGATAATAGCATATTGACCTGTCGCACTTCACGCGTACTTCCCGCAAAATCAGCCACCTCTTCCTTTATAGCCGCCCCCTCCGACGTCGTCCACATCCGTGAACCTCTTCGAGACGCGCCGCGCGTCCTCCCCACCCCTACGCCGCGCGCCGGCCGGATTTGTTCGGCCTGTTTTTGCCCGGATTGCGCGCGTCGTAGCGGGTGTTGCCGCGGGCATCGCCTGGAACGCGGCACAGGCGGCCGAAAGCCTTGCCTGGCGCGCTGAGGCCGCGGTCAGCGCGGCCCTGGTCCTGACAGCCGCGGCGGGCGCGCTCGTTGCCTGGTGGTGGCGCATGCGCCGCGCGCCGTCGACGGGCCCCAACTCGGCGCAAGGCAGCGAAGTGGAGGCGCGCTTCGACCTGGTGCTGGAAAACGCCCCGGTTGCCCTGGCGCTGATTTCGATCGAGTCCGGCGAACAGCTGGCGGCCAACAGCCGTGCCCGTGCCCTGTTCGGCGTGGCGGCCAACGCGCCTCTGCCCGGCACCGACACCCTGTATGAAGACCCGGATGACCGCGGCCGCCTGATGAAGCGCCTGCGCAGCGATGGCCAGGTGCGCGACCTCGAGGTCTGGCTGCGGCCGATGGGCACCACCAGCAACGCGCGCCGGCGCGTGATCGTCAATTGCGACCCGGTGCGCTACGGCACCCGGCCGGTGCTGCTCACCAGTTTCACCGACGTCACCGAGCGATTCGATGCCGAAGCCGCGCTGGCCAGTTCCAACCACTTCCTCAACACCCTGATCCAGAGCGCGCCGGTGGCGGTCTATTCGGTCGACCTCGAGGGCCGCCTTACCTCATGGAACGCGCAGGCGCACGTAATGTACGGCTGGCATGCGATCGAGGTGCTGGGCCGCCGCCCACCGACCGTCCCGCCGGCGCGCGAAGCGGAATTCGAGGCCATCCTGGCCGACGCCGGGCGCGGCCAGGGCCTGCAGGGCGTGGAACTGGAGCGCGTACGGCGCGATGGCAGCCGCCTGATGATCCGCGCCAGCACCGCGGTGATCCGCGGGCCGGCCGGCGAGTCGCAGGGCTTCGTCGCCTTCGCCCACGATGTCACCCACGAAAAGGAACTGGAGTCGCAATACCAGATGGTGCTGCACCGCTCCTTCGACGGCTTCTGGGTACGCGGCGGCGACGGCACCATCCTGGACGTAAACGACGCTTATTGCAGCATGCTCGGCTATACCCGCGACGAGATCGTCGGGCGCAATGTGCGCGACCTGATCGTCGGCACCGTCTGGGACGCATCGACGGTGCAGAACGCGCCGCGCGGCGCCTTCGAGTCCCTGCACCTGACCAAGGGCGGCGACGTCATTCCGCTGGAGGCCAGCCTGAATTACGTCGACGCGCACGGCGGCCGCTTTTATGCCTTTTTCCGCGACATCCGCGAGCGCAAGGCGGCGCAACTGCGCCTGGAAGCGAGCGAGCAGCGCCTGCGCTCCCTGATGGCACGCTCTTCCGACGCGCTGACGGTGCTCGACGGCGACCTGCGTTTCATTTTCGTCAGCCCGCCGGTGGAGGCGATGCTGGGCTACGAGCCGGCCGACCTGATCGGCACCAGCAAGATCGACCATGTGCATTCCGAGGACGCCGCCGATCTGCTGACCATCTACCGCCGCGTGCTGCTGGAGCCGGGCGCGGTGCAGCGCGCCGAATACCGCTTCCGCCACAAGAGCGGGGCCTGGCGCAATATGGAGACCATTTTCACCAACGCGATGAACGAAGCGGCCATCGGCGGGGTGATCAGCAATTCGCGCGACGTCACCCTGCGCCGCCGCGCCGAGGAAAAGGTACGGGCGCTGGCGATGTACGACCCGCTCACCGGCCTGCCGAACCGGGTGCTGCTGGCCGACCATACGCGCCAGACCATTGCCCGCGCCGAGCGCGCCGGGCGCATGGTCGGCTTCATGTTCCTCGATATCGACCGTTTCAAGAACGTCAACGATTCGCTCGGCCACACTGTCGGCGACGAGATCCTGAAGGCGCTGACCGAGCGCCTGCGCGGCGCCATCCGCGAAGGCGACGTGGTGGCGCGCCTGGGCGGCGACGAATTCGTCATCGTCCTGCCGGACGTCAAGTCGCCGCGGGCCTGCTCGAAGGTGGCCGAGAAGATCATCGCCAACGCCAGCGAGCCCTTTACCTCCGGCGGCCACGAACTGTATATCTCCACCTCGATCGGCATCAGCCTGTACCCGGAAGACGGCGCCGACCCCGAGGCGCTGCTCAAGCACGCGGACACGGCGATGTACCAGGCCAAGGAAGCCGGCCGCAACTGCTTCCGTTTCTTTTCCACCGAGATGACGCGGGCGGCCGAGGCGCGCCTGTTCATCGAGAACGACCTGCGCCGCGCGCTGAAGACCGACGAGTTGGTGCTGTATTTCCAGCCGCAGTTCGAACTCGGCCGCGAAGACGGCGCGCGCCTGATCGGGCTTGAAGCCCTGGTGCGCTGGCGCCACCCGGAGCGCGGCCTGCTCGGCCCCAACGAATTCATTCCGGTGGCCGAGGAGACCGGCCTGATCGTACCGTTGGGCGAGTGGGTGCTGCGCCACGCCTGCCGGCAGGCGGCGGACTGGAAGCTCACCGGCCTGACCGTGCCCGGCATGGTGGTCAACGTCTCCACCCTGCAACTGCACCAGACCGATCTGCCCGCCGCGGTGCGCACGGTGCTGGCCGAGACCGGCCTCTCCGCGGCCGACCTTGAGTTGGAGATCACCGAATCGGCCTTCATGCACCATGAAGATCATGCCCTGGCCACCCTGGACGAGCTGCACCACCTGGGTGTGGGGCTGACCATCGACGATTTCGGCACCGGCTACTCCAGCCTGGCCTATCTCAAGCGCATGCCGGTGGACAAGCTGAAGATCGACCGCATTTTCGTACGCGACCTCGGGCCCCATGCAGGCATCAACAGCGACGACGACGCTATCGTGCGCGCCACCATCGCCCTGGCCAAGAGCCTGGGCCTGCGCGTGCTCGGCGAAGGGGTGGAAAACGAGCGCCAGCTGAATAAGCTGCTGCAGCACGGTTGCCGCGAAATGCAGGGCTTTTACTTCGGCCAACCCCTCACAGCCATGGAAGCGGCGGCGCTGATCGCCCATCCGCATTCCCATCAGGGACACCGCGCCGCCTGAGGCGGTTTAGTCTTCGTGGTCTTCCGGCGCCGCCCGGCTGGCACGGGGCACCACCCGGTGGATGACCTCCGAGGCGAAACCGCGCGCCTGTAGAAAGCGCATCTGCTTGGCACGCTCGGCGGCATCCGCCGGCACCTCGCCGAAACGTTTTTGCCAGGCTGCTTGCGCGCGTTCGGCCTCGCTGGCCTTGAGGTCGCGCACCAGGCTATTCGCCAATTCGCCGCTGACGCCCTTGGCGCGCAAATCCTGCGCGACCCGGGCACTGCCGTAGCGCGCGCCGCGCACCCGCGCCACGCCCTCGGCAAAGCGCTGGTCGGACAATAGCTTTTCCGCCTGCAACTGGTCCAGCACCTGCCCGATCAGGGTTGCGTCATCGGCATAACGCCGGAGTTTTTGTTGCAGTTCGGCGCGGCTGTGTTCGCGCCGCGCCAGCAGCGCGATGCCGCGCATGCGCAGTTGCGTCGCGTTGAGCGGCTCTTCCGGCGCATTCCTGCGGGCGTCGAAGCCGCCGCGCGAATAACGGGCGGCAGTACCGGACCTGGCGGGACCGGACCTGGCAGGACCAGGGACGGCGCCATCCGCTTCGCTTTCCCCGGCGTCCGGAGAAGCCGAAGCGGTGCCGCACTGCTCGAACCCGTCGTCATCCGCCGCGCCGGCGGGACGCCGCCGCGGCCACATGGACCTACTCTTCGTCGGCAGCCGCTACCGCGCTGCGCACGCCCAGGGCTTCGCGCACCTTGGCTTCGACATCGACGGCAATGGCGGGATTTTCCTTCAGCCAGTTGCGGGTGTTGTCCTTGCCCTGGCCGATGCGCTCGCCGTTGTAGCTGTACCAGGCACCGGATTTTTCGATGATCTTGTGCTCGACGCCGAGTTCGATGATCTCGCCCTCGCGCGAAATGCCCTGTCCGTAAAGAATGTCGAAGTGTGCTTCCTTGAACGGCGGGGCCACCTTGTTCTTTACCACCTTGACGCGGGTTTCGTTACCGACGATTTCCTCGCCGTCCTTGATCGCGCCGGTGCGGCGGATGTCCAGGCGCACCGAGGCGTAGAACTTGAGCGCGTTGCCGCCCGTGGTGGTTTCCGGGTTGCCGAACATGACGCCGATTTTCATCCGGATCTGGTTGATGAAAATCACCAGGGTGTTGGTGCGCTTGATGTTGCCGGTGAGCTTGCGCAGGGCCTGGCTCATCAAACGGGCTTGCAAGCCGGGCAGCTGGTCGCCCATTTCGCCTTCGATTTCCGCTTTCGGCGTGAGCGCGGCGACCGAGTCGATCACCACGATGTCCACCGAGCCGGAGCGCACCAGCATGTCGCAGATTTCCAGCGCCTGCTCGCCGGTGTCCGGCTGCGAGATCAGCAGTTCGGAGACGTTGACGCCGAGCTTTTGCGCGTACTGCGGGTCAAGCGCGTGTTCGGCGTCGATGAAGGCGGCGGTGCCGCCGAGCTTTTGCATTTCCGCGATCACCTGCAGGGTGAGCGTGGTCTTGCCCGAGGATTCCGGACCGTAGATTTCCACCACCCGGCCACGCGGCAGACCGCCGATGCCCAGGGCGATGTCCAGGCCGAGAGAACCGGTGGAGACCACCTGAATGTCTTCCTCGATGCTCTTCTCGCCCAGTTTCATGATCGAGCCCTTGCCGAACTGCTTTTCGATCTGCGCCAAGGCCGCGCTTAAAGCTTTGCTTTTGTTGTCATCCATGAGAGTGCTTCCTTGAAAAATTTTGGATTCCGTTTCGGGCTTTTTGGAGGCGGGTCGCATTTTTTGTCCTGGCTCGCCAATAACCGTCGGCGGAATGAATTAGAGAAGGTAAGTCTTAAGGGTTTAAGGGATGACAACACCCGGTTTGACCCGGACAAACAGCGGGAAGCACGCTAAAATGCTCACCGGCCCTTAACTGTTCATTTATACAGTGTAACTACTGGGCAAAGCATGGTCAAGCAATTTTGCGCATCCCGTTGCGGCTTTTCAATTTGCTAAGCGCCGATCAGGGCGAGTAGGCCCTGCAGGGCATGGATTACCGCCTGGTGCCGCACCGCTTCACGGTCGCCGTCGAAGCGCACGCTCTCGGTCCGCGCTTCTTTCTTATTGTTGGCCCAGCCAAAGCAGACCAGGCCGACAGGCTTTTCCGGCGTCCCGCCGGTGGGTCCGGCGATACCGGTAATCGAAAGCGCTACCTGCGCCAGCGAGTGAGTGAGCGCTCCCACCGCCATAGCGTGCGCGGTCTCTTCGCTGACCGCGCCGTATTGCGCCAGGGTGGCGGCCGGTACCCCCAGCATGTCCTGCTTGGCTGCGTTGGAGTAGGTGACAAAGCCGCGGTCGAACCAGGCCGAGCTGCCGGCCACGGCAGTAACGGTTTGCGCCACCCAGCCGCCGGTACAGGACTCGGCACAGGCCAGCGCCAGGCCGCGTTCCTGCAGGCGCGCGCCAACCAGGGTACCGAGCAAAGACAGCGTATCAGCCATGGGCAAATATCCTCGCATGCAGGGCAAACACCAGCAGCGTATAAAACGCCGCCAGCAGGTCATCAAACATCACGCCGAAGCCGCTTTTGAGCTTGGCGTCGAAATAGCGGATCGGCTGCGGCTTGAGAATATCGAAAAGGCGGAACACCAGAAAAGCGGCCAGTTGGGCAGGCCAATCCTGCGGCACCAGGACCAACACCAGCCAGATCGCCACCACCTCGTCCCAGACAAAGCCGCCATGATCGACGATGCCGAGGTCGCGCCCGGCCCGGCCGCAGGCAAATACGCCGACGACAAAGGCCAGCGCCACCACACCCAGGCGCCAGGAGTCCTGCACGAAGGGGGCAAACAGCACGAAGGTGCCCCAGCCGAACAGCGTGCCCCAAGTGCCCGGCGCCGGGCGGATCAGCCCACTGCCAAAGCCGCAGGCGATGATACGCGCCGGGTCGCGCAGCATCCACGCCAGCGTCGGGCGCAGGCGCAGCGGCGGCGAATCTTCGGGCTCAGGCGCCGAAATGATCATAGCCGCCCAGGCGCAGTGCGAGTTCGTGCCCAACACCATCGACAAATCGCACAGGCACCGCAGCCGCCGGCACGATGCTGCCGATGCGCGTCACGCTCACGCCGGCCGCGGTACCCGCGGCCTCGACGGCGGTGCGCCGCTCCGCCGCCGCGGTGAAACAAAGTTCATAGTCATCACCGCCGGCCAGCGCGCACTGCAGCGCCAGTTCGCGCGCCACGCCGCGCAGCGCGGGCGACAGCGGCAGCACATCGACATCCACTTGCGCGCTGACACCCGAGGCGCGCGCAATATGCGCCAGGTCGCCCGCCAGACCGTCTGAGATATCCAGCATGCTGTGCGCGATGCCGCGCAGGGCCAGGCCGAGGGCGATGCGCGGTGCCGGCATTTCCAGCCGCTGTATGCAGTAGTAGCGCTCGGACTGCTCCAGATTCACCTTGCCTTGCAGCACCGCCAAGCCGAGCGCCGCATCGCCCAGGGTATTCGACACCCAGATATCGTCGCCCGCTTTTGCACCGCTGCGCCGTATCGCCTGGCTGGCCGGCACTTCGCCGAGGATGGTGACAGTCAACGTTAACGTTCCGCCGCTTGGCGTGCGGGTGGTATCGCCACCCACCAGCTCGACCCCATGCTCATCGGCCAGGGCAAAAAAACCGCGCGCGAAAGCGGCGATCCAGGCCTCGTCGGCCGCCGGCAACGCCAGCGAAAGCAAGGCGCTAGCGGGTTTGGCACCCATCGCCGCCAGGTCGGAGAGATTGACCGCCAGGGTCTTGTGACCGAGGCGCTGCGGGTCGGCGTCCGGAAAAAAATGCGTGCCCGCCACCAGCATGTCGGTGGAAATCGCCAGCTCGCAGCCGGGAGTAACATCAAGCAGCGCGCAGTCGTCGCCGACGCCCAAACGAGCCCGGTGTGCCGGGCGGGTGAAGTAGCGGGCGATCAGGTCGAACTCGGAGGCCATGCCTGAGCGCCCAGCCTACTTGCGCGCGCCCTTGATCTCGATTTCGCGCATGCCGGCGGCGGCCTTGTCGAGTACGCCGTTGACGTATTTGAAGCCGTCGGTACCGCCGAAGGTCTTGGCCAGCTCGACGCATTCGTTGATCACCACGCGGTACGGCACTTCGACATGGTGCTTCAACTCGTAGACCCCGACCAGCAGGATCGCATGCTCGACCGGGCTCAATTCCTTCACCGGCCGGTCCAGATACGGCCGCAGCTCGGCGCGCAGGCTTTCCGCGTGTTCCACGGTGCCGTAGAGCAACTCGCGAAAATGCTTTTCGTCGGCCTGCTCGAAGCCCTTGGTACGCTTCAGGTCATCGGCGATCAGGGTTGGATCGGTGGCGTTGAGCTGCCACTGGTACAAGCCCTGGACGGCGAATTCACGCGAACGGCGGCGTGCGCTTTTCATCGCTGGATGCCTTTCAGGGTGCAAGCCATTTCCACCGCCACCCGCGCCGCGTCCACGCCCTTGGGAACGCGCGCGCGCGCCTGCGCGTCGTTTTCCACCGTCAGGATGGCATTGGCGATCGGGATGCCGGTGGCCAGTTGCACGTCCATCACGCCGCGGCCGGAGTCGTTGCACACCAGTTCGAAATGATAGGTCTCGCCGCGCTCGACGCAACCCAGCGCCACCATGCAGTCGAAGCGTTCGGTCATCGCCAGCGCCTGCAGCGCCAGCGGAATTTCCAGCGCGCCCGGCACCTTCACGTGTTCGATGTTGGCCACGCCCAGACGCTTGAGCTCGCCGATGCAGCCATCGGCCAGCGCATCGACGATCTGCGCGTTGAAGCGTGCCTGCACCACGGCGACCGAAAGGCCGCTGCCGTCAAGCTGCTGGTCGAACTGGACTTGATCCTGGCTCATGAATTCTGTCGGTGGAACGTGCGAACAAAAAGGATGGCCGCGCAAGGCGGCCACATCAACAAGAGCGGGCGCTCAGCAGCCTTCCGGCGCCAGGTAGCCCGTGACTTCCAGGCCGAAGCCGGCCATCGATGGCATCTTGCGCGGGTTGGACATCAGCTTCATCTTGCCCACGCCCAGGTCGCGCAGGATCTGCGCGCCGATGCCATAGGTGCGCAAATCCATTTTCACTTTCGGGCGCACGCCGGCGTTGAGATCGCGCACCGAAGCCAGCAGGCGCTCGGCGTTTTCCTCGGTGTTGAGCAGCACCAGCACACCACTGCCGTCGGCGGCGATTTTCGCCAGCGCGGCGTTGACGCTCCACGAGTGGCAGCTGGCGCCGCTGTCCAGCAGGTCGAAGACGGAGAGCGGCTCATGCACCCGCACCAGGGTCTCGCGCTGCGGCAGCACTTCGCCGCGGGTCAGCGCCAGGTGGGCGGCGCCGGTGGCCTTGTCGGTATAGACGATGGCGTTGAACTCGCCGTGCGCGGTCGTCACCTTGCGCTCGGCGGCGCGCGCCACCAGGCTTTCGTTTTCGCTGCGGTAATGAATCAGGTCGGCGATCGTGCCGATCTTCAGGTTGTGCTCGCGCGCGAACTCGACCAGGTCGGGCAGGCGCGCCATCTCGCCGTCGTCCTTCAGCACTTCGCAGATCACCGCCGCCGGCGCGCTGCCGGCCATTGCCGCCAGGTCGCAGCCGGCTTCGGTGTGGCCGGCGCGCACCAGCACGCCGCCGGGCTGCGCCATCAGCGGGAAAATGTGGCCGGGCTGGACGATGTCGCCGGGCTTGACCTCCGGGGCGACCGCGGCCTGCACGGTGCGCGCGCGGTCCGCTGCCGAAATGCCGGTGGAGACGCCTTCGGCGGCTTCGATCGAGACGGTGAAATTGGTGCCGTGCTTGGTGCCGTTGTTCGACACCATCAGCGGCAGGTTGAGGCGCCGGCAGTGCTCCTCGGAAAGCGTCAGGCAGATCAGGCCGCGGCCGTAGCGGGCCATGAAGTTGATCGCCTCGGGCGTGACGTGCTCGGCGGCCATCAGCAGGTCGCCCTCGTTTTCACGGTCTTCGTCGTCGACCACCACCACCATGCGGCCGGCGCGCAGTTCGGCGACGATTTCGGGAATCGAACTGACGGAGGAAGATTTCGGGCCGACGACTGAAAGCTGCGCGCTCATGAACGCCTCTCGCACTGCATAAAACAACGGGCATCCATTGTACCCGAGCGCGCCCCTCGGCGACCGCCGCCGTGGGCATTATCAGGCGGCGCAATTTGCATTTCCGCGCCTGCTGTTGCACAGTTGCAGGCTTGTTCAATGCGCAATGGACCCAAGCAAGGTGTTGAGCCTGCCCTTGATGGAAAGCGGCCGCTACGTCGGCACCGGCAGTTGCGTCTACGGCGGCGCGGTGTTTCCGCTGACAGCGAACTTCCGCGTGCTGCGCCAGACCGGCCAGTTGCGCATCAGCGGCTACGGCCAGGCCGGCGACGGCGAAAAGCACGACTTCCGCCTGCGCCTGCTGTTTGCCACGTCCATCCTCACCGGCGGCCGCTTCGAATACGGCGACGACCGCTTTCGCCAGCTGGCCGGCACCCTGGCCTGGGCCGACGACTGCTACGTGATGGCCGGCCACTGCTACGCGCCGAATGCCTCGGTCAGCGTTTTTCTGCAACCGGGGGACATCGATAACCGGTACACGCTGCGCGGCATGCTCAGTCCCGCGCAGGGCGAGCCCTCGACCTTCGCCCTGAACGTGGGGCGGCACGACCCGCGCGCGCGGCAAGTCCGCGAAACAGGCGCAGCACCATGAGTCTTGAGTCTTGTCCGTGTGAATAAAAGGAGCGTGGCCCAGGCTGTGTCCGCTATTGTATCGCCCGGCGTAACTGCCACGCCGGTGTAGGACGGCACCGACCGGAAAACTGCCCCGGCACCGGCAGTCGCACCGCCGCGTTACGGCGACCATGGATGCGGTTTTACCCGTCCATGCAACGCCTATAGAACGCCGAAAATCATAATGACAGGGCCAGCAACCCACCTGATCTTCATTCGACTGCTGCAGGCGGCCGGGGGCGTGGTATTGCTGCTGGTGCTTGCACTCCTGTTCTTCCCGTGGAACTGGGCGCGGCCGGCGATCATGCGCTACCTTAGCCAGACCTCGCAACGCAGCGTGGAGGCCGAAGACCTGCATGTGCATTTTTCGCCTTCCCTGGCGCCGACCATCCGCCTGCGCGGCGTGCGCGTGCAAAACGCGCCCTGGGCCGACAAGCGGCCGATGGCCAACGTAGGTGAAGTCACTTTCACGTTCAAAAGCCTCTGGACCCTGTTCGACGATCAGAGCCTGGTGGCGCTGCTGGAACTGAAAGATGCCGATGTCGACCTCGAGCGCCAGCCCGATGGCCTGCGCAACTGGCGCCTGCGTGACCCCGAATATCGCGGCCCCGGGAAATACCTGATCCAGCGTGTTGAAGCCCACAACTCGCGCCTTCGTGTGGCCCATCGCGGCCTGAAACTCGATGTGACGATGCAATCCTCCCCCGGCGAGGACGACCTGCCGACCCGCATCCGCTTCGCCGGCAATTATGCAGGCAGCCCCTTCTCCGGCGACCTGCTGACCAGCACCATTTTCAGCCTGCAGTTGACGCAGGAGTTCTTTCCCCTGCGCGGCCACGCTGAGTCGGCCGCCACCCGTTTCGACATGGACGGGCGCATGGCCGACTTCCTGAAGATCGGCGCAATCGACGCACAGATCCGCGTGGCCGGCCCCTCGCTGGACAAGCTGCATCCCTTCCTGCGCGGACAGCCGCCCGCTTCGCATCCCTACCAGGCGCGCGGCCACCTGAACGTCGACCAGGACGCATTCACCTTCGAACGCTTCGACGGCAAGATCGGCGCGACCGACATCGCCGGCAGCATCAGCGCCACGCGTCAGGGCCGGCGCGTCTGGCATGCCGACTTGCGCAGCGAACTGGCGCATACGGCGGACTTCAGCTCGCTGTCTTTTCCCAAAGCGGAAGACCACGGCGCCTCGCCGCGCGGCGCCGGCGCGGCCGCCCCCGGTGGGCGCGTCATTCCCGACGAGCACCTCGCCGCCGAGCGCCTGCAAACCATCGACGCGCAAGTGAAGCTGGCCGTTAAAAAGATCGACAGCCCGGAATGGCCCGCCCTGCAAGGCCTGAACGCGACGGCCGACCTGCGCGATGGCGTGCTCAAGCTCGCGCCTTTCGACATTGCCATCGCCGGCGGCCACGCCAGCGGCCAGCTGGACTTCGACAGCCGCCAGCGTCCGGCCGCCTCCCACGCGAATATCGAATTGCGCAACCTGCAGCTCAGTCAATTGATCGCCAAAATGCGCACCGCGGGCAGCACCGCGGCACCGCTGGCGGCGCGGGTCGATTTGCGCGGGCGCGGCGACACGGTAGCGGCATTGCTGGGCAGCGCCAGCGGCAGCGCGACCATCAGCATGGCTCCTGGCCGGATTTCCAACCTGCTCGATGCCATGCTCGGCCTGAACGGCGGCAAGGTGGTGTGGCTCAAGCTCACCGGCGACCACGACATTGCGCTCAATTGCGCCAGCGCCGTCATTGACTTTCGCAATGGCGTCGGTCGCTCGCGCGAACTCCTGCTCGACACCGAACAGACCCGCGCCAGCGGCAATGCCACCATCGACCTGCGCGCCGAACGCTTCGACCTGCTATTGACGCCGCAGGCCAAGCAATCGCGCCTGTTCGCCCTGGGCTCGGCGATCCACGCGCAGGGCTCGTTCCGCCACGCGGAGTATTCGATCGCCAAGGGCGAAGCCGCCGCGGCACCCGCCGGCGGCGGCTGCCCCCTGCGAACGGCGCAAGCACCGGCGGTATCGGCCGTCAACTAGCTCCCAGTTGGCAGGCCGGCGCCAAGCGACGACAATGTCGGGCAACCAAACCACGCCCGCCGCCATGCCCCGCCTGAAAATCGCCCTCGCCCTGTTGCTTGCCCTGCCCTCGCTCGCCGGCGCGCAGGCTTACCCCAACAAGCCGCTGCACGTCATCGTCCCCTACCCCGCCGGCGGCGGTCTGGACGTACTGGCACGCCAGCTCGGCGAGCGCATCGGCCGCCGTCTCGGCCAATCGGCGGTGATCGACAACCGCCCCGGCGCCGGCACTATCATCGGCGCCGATGCCGTGGCCAAGTCCGCACCTGACGGCTATACCCTGATGATCACCGCCGACACCACCATCACCCTGAACCAGTCGCTCTACAGCAAGCTGCCGTATGACCCGGTGAAGGACTTCGCCCCCGTCACCCAGCTGGTGCTGCTGAACCAGATGCTGATCGTGGGCCCGAATGTGCCGGCGAACAGCCTGAAGGAACTGATCGCCTACGCAAAGGCCCACCCGGGCAAGCTCAACTATGCTTCCTACGGCAGCGGCACCCCGCCTCACCTGGCGATGGAGATCCTGAAAAACCTCACCGGCAGCGCCATCACCCACGTGCCCTACAAGGGCCTGACCCAGGCGGTGCCGGCGGTGCTGGCCGATGAAGTGCAGATGACTTTTTCCGGCGCCGCGTCCTCGATGGCTCTGATCAAAAGCGGCCGCCTGCGCGCGCTGGCCATCGGCGGCCGGAACCGCCTCGTCCTGCTGCCCGAGGTGCCGACCTTCGCCGAGCTGGGCTACGCCGAAGTCCCGGCCAGCACCTGGTTCGGCGTGTTCGCGCCGGCCGGCACGCCGCGCGAGATCGTCTCCAGACTGCACGACGAGTTCAAGGCCGCGATCACCGATCCCGAGTTCGCCCAAAAGGAAGTCGCGGCCAAGGGATTCGAACTGGTGGCCAATACGCCGGAGGAATTCAGCGCGGTGATTGCCGCCGAGATTCCGCGCAATGCCAAAGCGGTGAAAATCTCCGGCGCCAGGGCAGAGTAGCCCGGCCCGAGGCCTCTAGCGATAAGCCGGACCGTAGGCCCAAGCCACCAGCGAGCGGCGCAGGCCGTGCTGCATCGGACTGACACGGTGCGCCAGGAACGAAGGAAAACATATTGCGCTGCCTTGGCCGCGCGCACCCGGCATCTCGCTTACGCCGTGAAACTCCAGTTCGCCGCCCGTGTACCCGGCGGGCTCGCTTAACTGGATGGTCATGGAGAGTTTGCGCAGCGACGCCCCGCCCGCGCCATTGTCGATGTGCCAATTGAAGAACTGACCGGGTCCGTAACTGGTGTACTGCAATGATTCGCCCAGGCCGACCAGCTCAAAGCTGTAGGCCTCGTTCAAGTAGCTGAACAGCATGCCCAGGCGGTGGTACAGCCAGTAGCTGTCTTCGGCGGGCTCGATCCAGGAAATGTTGCCGACACGGTAGTCGCGCGACTGCAAGTCGCTGCGCCCCTCGACCGAGGCCGAGGAAATCAGGCGCCGCTCCCCCAGCGCCACGATGTCGGCGCACTCCCGTGCCGACAGGCAATCCGGCAGCACTCGCGGATAGGAGAGGGCGTCGTTGTGCTGCCCGGACCACGGCGCCCCGAAGGGGAACTGCCCTTCCCAATCGAGAACGACATTACCGTCGGCCGCCTTTTCCATGCGGCGTGGAAACAAATAAGCCAAGTTCATTGCAATTGCTTTTGCTTTTGTTGCTTGATGAACATAACGCCGCCGCAAGGATTTTGGGCGAACGGCAGGCGCGCGTAAGGTCGAAAAAATTATAGCCCATCGGGCGAAGCCACGCCAGCAGGGAGAGCGATGAATATCCAGGGTGCGAAGACCGCAATAATCCTATTGCGGTTCATCGATGCGCCGGCGTTCTTTCTTTTCTTCATCGAACCAGCGCCGCTCCACGAACAAGCGGCTCCCTTCCGCATTCCGTACCTTTGCACAGGCGCCACCGTCCTGTTCACGCGGCGGCGCCGGGCAAAGCCGCAGGATCAGCGTATGCGGGCAGTTGCTCATGTCGCTGCATTCGGACGAGGTATCAGTGGTCTCGTCGCCCGCGTCGAGCTGGGTGCGCAATATCTCCTGTGCGCCTGCGTAAACGGTCAGGTCCGGAAAGGTAAATATGCCGCTGCGTCCGCCCGGGCTGGCGCTGTAAAAACCTTCAGCCACCACCAGGCGCCAGGGGCCGCAGGTATGGCGTTTTTTCCTGCTGCCCGCGCGCAGGGCAAAGCCCGCAGTCTCGTGCTTTTCGTAGATAACCAGCCCGTACCAATCAGTCCGACTGACCCTGTCGCCCGGCCGTGGCGGCATTGCCGGGGCATAGGCAGCATCGAAGATGCGCAACTCCGATAGCACGGGATTGCAAATGATCGTGAGCGTGCCGGGCTCCGCAGGTTTGGCGGCCGTAGACGGTGACTGTGCCCGCGCGGCGCAGAGAAACATCAACAACAATACGAACAGCGCGCCACGCATGATTATTTGCGCACGGCGCCGGACGGCCAATTCGTTTTCAGCAAACCATCCTTGCCCGGCTTGACCATCGCGCCGCGCACTTCGAAAGCCACTTCATCCAACGCGGCCCCCTTGACGTCGACAATGCGCAAACGGTGCCGCCCCGGCATCGGAAACCAGCTCGATGCATGCGACAACGCGCCGAGCCTGGCGCCGTCCAGCTCCCAATGCGCATCGCCGCGCGCCGGGGTGGCGCTGAACGACATGCGCTGGCGATCGAAGGGAATATCCGGGTCGAGCGCGACGATGGTGCCGGCCACCGGGTAGACGATGCGCGGCGCCAGCGTCGCCGCGTCCGCGTTCTGCCCCGCGAGTTCGACCACCTGGCGCTCGGTACCGGCGACGAAATATTCATTGCGCGGCGGCTCGATCGCCGGGGCATAGCGGATCGCTTGCGCCACCACACCGGCGGGCGCGACCGGCTCGCGGCCGGCGTTGCGCTTGTGCAGCTCCTGCATCACGTCGTGCCACAGCGGCGCGGCGCCGGAGACGCCGGAGACGTCGTGCATCGGCTCACCGCCGGAGTTACCGACCCACACACCCACCGTGTAGCGGCTGGAAAAACCCAGCGCCCAGTTGTCGCGCATGTCCTTGCTGGTGCCGGTTTTCACCGCGCTCCAGCTGCGGGTTTGCAGCGGGCTGGCAAAGCCGAAGGCAAGCGCGCGCGCGGTGTTGTCGGCCATCATGTCGCCGACGATGAAGGCGGCGGCCGGGCTGACCGCGCGTTGCGGCGGCGGCGCCTTGGCGCGCGGGTCGGCCGGCGTGGTGCGCGTAGCGCTGACGAGGCCGCCATTGGCCAGCGCGCGGTAGGCGTTGGTGAGGTCGAGCAGGGTCACTTCGGCGCTGCCCAGTGCCAGGCTGTAGCCGTAGTAGTCGCCGTCGCGGGTGATGGTGGAGAGGCCGAAGTCGCGCAGGGTGGCGGCGAAATTGTCGGTGCCCAGGATCACCAGGGTGCGCACCGCAGGCACGTTGAGCGAGCCGCCCAGCGCCTGGCGCACGCTCACCGGGCCGCGATAGCTCTTGGCGTAGTCGCGTGGAATGTAGAGGCCGGTGTCGGTGCGGATTTGCGCCGGCGAATCGTCCAGCACCGAAGCGGCGGTGAGGCGCTTTTGCTCGATTGCCTTGGCGTAAAGAAAGGGTTTTAGTGTAGAGCCGGCCTGGCGTGGCGCGACCACGTGATCGACCTGCGCCGCCTGCGACAGGTCGCCGGAGGAGCCGACCCACACCAGCACTTCGCCGGTGGCGTTGTCCAGCACCACCACCGCGCCGTCTTCCACGTTGCGCCCGGTCAGTTCCATCAGGCGCGCATGCAGCGCATCTCGGGCGAATTTTTGCATTCGCGCATCCAGGGTGCTTTGCACCTTTTCGCCGGGGCGCTTGAGCAGGCGCACAGCCAGGTGCGGCGCCAGGCTTTTTTCCGGGCGGCGCGCTTCGACGCCGGTGAATACGGTGATCATGCGCGTCTTCAGGCGCTCGCAATCGCCGGCCGGGACCAGCAGGCAGGCGCGCTCGGCAATCTTTTTCTGCGTGGCGTTCGGCCCGCGCAGCAGCGCGGCGGCAAGCGCCGATTCATTCGCATCCAGGCCCGCCGGGCTTTTACCGAACAGGTTCCACGACAAGGCGCTGACGCCCTGCAACTCACCGCGGAACGGCACGAGGTTGAGATAGGCCTCGAGAATTTGCGCCTTGGTCCATTGCTTTTCGATCGCCAATGCGGCGCGCGCTTGCGAGATTTTTTGCAGCCACGTGCGCCCGCCCTCGCTACGCTTGAGATCGGGATCGAGCAGCCCCGCCAGTTGCATGGTGATGGTGGAGGCGCCGCGCTGGCGCCCGCGCGCATTGCTGCCGAGCGAGCCAAACACCGCCTGCCAGTCGATACCGTCATGATCGTAAAAGCGCTGGTCTTCGGACTTGATCAGCGCGAGCTTCAGCGCCGGCGAAATGTCGTCGAGCGAAGTCCAGGCCAGGCGCCGGGTCGCCTTGTCCAGGCGCAGCGAGTCGATCACGTCGCCATGGCGATCCGTCAGCCAGGCATCCGAAGGCACATAAGCCTTGCGTACCTGCTGATACCCCGGCGGGTCGGCCGCGCGTGCCGGCGCCGCCGCCACGCAGGCGGCGAGCAGCATGGCGAGCGCGAGGGGTTTCAGTTTCACGGCGCCACCTTCATGCGCGCGTTCGGCAGGGCGCCGAACATTTCCGGCGCGTACATCGCCTCCACCCGCGTCGGCGGCAGCGAGAAGTCGCCGTCCTGGTTCAGGCGGACGGTGTACTCCACCTTCCAGGTGCCCTTGGGCGCGTACTCGTAATAGGCGCGATAGCCTTCGAAGCTGCGCTCTTCATAGGCCGGCCAGGCGTCGCCGCTCTTGCGCTCGCCGCGCTGGGCCAGGTCGCTTTCGCGCGCCAGGCCGGAGCCGAGCACGGTGGAGCCGCCGGGAACCGGGTCGGTCACCGCCACCCAGGTCATGTCGGCGCTTGCCTTGACCGTCAGGCTGATGCGCAGGATATCGCCGCGGGTGTAGGTGCCCGGCGTCTTTTGCTGCACAGCGCTGATGCTTTTTTCGATCGCGTAGCCGGCGAAGTCCGGAGCCTTGAGCGGAATCGCCGCCAGGCTCTGGATCGTTGCCCAGGGTTTGCCCGAGCCTTCGTGCCAGATCTTCACCGCACCATTTGCCGCCGTCGGCCAGGGCAGCGCCACCTTGCCGCCCGGCGCCGCAGCCCAGGAAAAAGTCTGAACCGGATCGGTCGACCCGTTTTGGTCAAGGCCGGCGCGGGTGGTGCCCGCCACGCGGTCGATCTCGAAGCGTGCCGAAAACTTCTCCAGCGCCAGGCCTGCCCACAGGTTGGCGGTGGTGGTGTTCCACGCGCCGGTGCGACCCTGGCGCCCGATCAGGCCGCTGACCAGGCGCGGCAGGTCTTCTTTCCAGCCCGGACGATCCGCCACAGTGGCGATCAGGCGTGCCGCGTTGACGTCACCACCGACCATCAGCCACCACCAGTAGTCGTCATTCTCGGTGGAGAACACCAGCTTGGTCCCTTGCAGGGAGAGGCGCGAGCGCAGCACCTGCTCGGCTTCCATCATCAGCTTGTCGCGACCGCGAATATCTTCCACGCGCTGCAGGATGGACAGCCAGTCAATTACGCTGGAGGTCGGCCAGAGGTTCGGCTGGATGGTGATGGACTGCAGCATCGCCGCCTTGGCGTGGCCGCGCCGCGCCAGCGCCTCGATGGCGGCCAGCTTGCGCTGGTCCAGGTCCTTGCGCGGCGCCCAGAAGTCGCGCGTGATCTTGCCTTCGACGAACTTGGCCAGCGCGGTTTCCATCGTATCGCGCGCGGCATCGGGCAAGTCGAACTTCGCTTCGTCTGTCACTGCCAGCACATACGAAGTAAGGATGTCGCTGCCGCGGCTGCCGGGGAAATAGGCGGCCAGGCCGTCCTCATCCAGGTAGTTGGGCAATGCGGAGGCAACGCCCTTCCACAAATCGCGGTCGCGCAGGCCGATCGACTTGGAGGTTTTTTGCTCCAGGCAGATGAAGGGATACTCCTCGAAGTAGCGCCGCACGCCTTCGGGCACGGTGCCGATCTTCGCTTGCAAGGCTATTGCCAACCCACCCCTGCCGGGCAATGCATCCTTCGGCGCCGTCACCTGCACGCTGAAGCTCTTGTCGATCTGCGTGAGGGTTGCCTGCTGCACCGTCACCGGCACGGCAGGCACCACCTTTTGCGAGGTCTTCATCGCGTCCTTCGCTGGCTTGGCGACGCCCTGCTCGGCGACCTCGATCTGCCAGTCGATGCGCGTTGCGCCATCGGGCACGGTGGTGTTCCAGTAAATCTCCTGCGCCGCGCCCGGCGCCAGGTTCACCGTCTGCAGCGCCGGTTGCGCTGCCAGGCCCTGGGTGGCGGCCGTGGCGTTGACCTTCATTGCCCGCGTGGTGGTGTTGCGCACGGTCACGCCGGCGCGGAAGGTATCGCCCTCGCGCACCAGCGGCGGCAGGCCGGGGATGATCTGCAAATCCTTGGTGGCGCGTATTTGCGTCTGCCCGGTGCCGAACAGGTTGCCGTTGGCGTCGGCCACCGCGGCGATGGTGAAGCTGGTGAGCGAGTCGTTCAGCGGTACATCAACGATCGCGGTGCCGTCGGCGCCCACCTGCACGCTGGGCAGCCATACGAGGAGGGTGTCGAACAACTCGCGCGTCACCGCCCGCCCGCCGCCGCCGCCCGGCGGCAAAGCCTTCTTGCCGAAGTGGCGCCGGCCCACCACCTGCATTTGCGCAGTGGCGGTGTTGACATAATAGGAACGGCGCTTGAGGATATTGGATAACGCATCCCAGCTCGTGTTGGGCATCAGCTCGAGCAAGGTCCTATCGACCGCGGCCACCGCCACTTCCGTACCCTTGGGCGCGGGCTTGCCATCGGAGGTTTTCACCTCGATGCGCACCTTGGCGGTATCGCGGGTCTGGTACACCGGCTTGTCCGCGCTCACGCCCACCTTCAGTTCGAAGGCCTGGTTGCCGACGCTGATCTCGCTCAAGCCCATCTTGAAGGCGGGCCGCGCCAGGTCGACCAGCGCGGTCGGCTCGCCCTTGTTGTACACCTCCACCCACTCCTGGCGCTCGTTCCACCAGTCGACCGGCGCTTTCCAGCCCCAGACGAAAAAGGAGTACCAGGGCACGTCGCGCACCCGGCCGCGCACCGCCAGCACCGAAACAAAAACGTTGGGCGCGTACTCGCCCTTGATCGGCACCTCGATCACCGGGTCCTTGCCCGACAGCGCAATCACGCGCGACTCGATCACGCCTTCGCGCTCGATCGACACCCAGGCAGTGGCCTGGCGGAAGGGCATGCGCACCTGGAAGCGCGCGGTCTCGCCGGCCTTGTAGCTCTTCTTCTCCGGCAGCACGTCCATCCGGTCCATGTCTTCGCCGCCGAACCACCAGTCGGCGCCGCCGGATACCCAGATGCTGGCTTGCGCTTCAGACAGATTACCGCCGCCGTCCTTCGCCTTGGCCGACAGCAGAATCTCGCCGGATTCATCGACCAGCACTTCGCAATGCAGGTAGCCACGCGCGTCGGTCTTGCCGCTGCACAGGGTACCGAGCGACTTGGTCTCGTCCTTGTTTTCGTAAGCGTAGAAGCCGCCCACGGTGCGGCGCCGATGCGAAGTGGTGATCTTCAGGCTGCCACCCAGTTCCATCGAAACATTCGCTGCCGGCTTGCCGGTGGTATCCACCGCCAGCAGGGTGACGTTCGCCTTCTTTTTCACCCGCGCCCAGCCTTCGGTCTTGAGGCCGGCCACCACGGCGGAGGGCCACAGGGCCACGCTGGCGCGCAAGGTCTGCTCCTCGCCATTCGGATCTCGGTAGCTGCCTTCGGCGACGATCTCGCGCGGCTGGTCGATCGCCGGCAACGACTTGACCATGTACTGGGCCACGCCCTTGGGGTCGAGCTTGACCAGGTTTTTGTCGGCCACCAGTTTGTCGCCGCTATTGGCGGTGCTGGTGTCCGCGGCAGCTTCGCCGCCATTCAGGTCCTGGTCGCCACCCTCGCTGTCGCGCACACCGAAGGTGAACTGCTCATAGGCCGGAAAATTCACCGCGCGCTTGCGCAACACCGCGCTCATTTTCAATTCCTGCCCCGCCGCCGGGCCGCCGGAGGCATACGAGAGCTGCACCGACAGCGGCACTTCCTTCGGCCGCACCTGCGAAGCCGCCGGGCCGCTGACTGAGCCGACCATCACCGGAAGGCGGAACTCGGCCACCCGGAAGCTGCCGCTGTCGACGCGCCGGCCGGCTTCTTCGCCGTCGTCACCATCCCCGCCATCACCGCGATTGGGGCCTTTGGCGGTCTTCGCATTCCACAGCAGGGTGACGTTGTACTGGCCGAGCTTGGCGTCCGCCGGCACCTTCCAGGTGGTGAGCGCGACGCCGCGATTGTTGAAGCTCACCGGCAGGGTGTACTCCTGGCCTGAGCCAAGATGCGTCAGCAACACCTGCGCCGGCAGCGGTCCCTTCGCCGGCAGCTTTAGCCCGCCTTGCGTCTCCATGCGCAGAAAGTGCTTCATCGACACGGTTTCGTTGGCGCGCAACAGCATGCGGTCGAATACGGTGTGCGCCGCGAAAGCGGCGCTGTCGCCATAGCCCTGGCTGACGTTGAAGCGCCAGGACTCGATGCCGCGGTTCCAGTCCGACAGCGCAAAGCTCATGTCGTCGCCCAGGCGCGCGGCGGCGTACCAGATCTGGAAGTCGCTGTCCTTGCAGTTCGGCGCCATATCGGCGCCGACATTCATCGCCGCCACGCCGTTGGCGTCGGTCTTCCCCTTCCAGGCCAGCTTGGCGTTGCAGTCGTACAGGCGCACCTCCGCCCCGGGCGCCGGCTTGCCACCGTCCAGCGTGCTGACCCAGATCGCGCCGGTCTCGCGGCCCATTTTCAGGTGCACCGCGAGATTGGTCACCAGCGCGCTGGCGCGCACATACATCGGCTTTTTCTTGCCGAGAAGGGCCGCGCCGAGCGCGTCGCTCTCCACCTCGACGACGTGAAAGCCGGGCTTGTCCAGCGGAATGCCGATCACCTCGAAGGCCTTGGCGCCGTTCGGCTTGGGCAGCGTCCTTTTTTGCGCCGCCGGCTCGTCCTGCATCAGGCTTTTTTCGCGGCTGTCGTATTCGGTGTTGTCGGCCCGGCGCAGGATGGAAATCCAGTTGATGATGGCGGCGTCTTCGGCCACCGTGAGATCGGAGACGCGCGCGGCGCGCGGCTCGGCCATCGGTTTCAACATCAGCGCCTTCACCTGCGGCTCGACGTTGCGCAGGGTCACCGGCAGCAGCGGTTGCGAACGCTCGATGATGCCGAAGTTGGCGGAGAACTTGACCAGCGGCGTGCCCTCGCCGGTGCGTGTTTTCAGCGGAAAGATGCTGGCGTTGGCGGCGTTGCGCCCGAGATCGTCGGTGAACTTCGATGGCAGTTCGATGGTGAACTCGGTGGCCTCGGCAAAGGGGGGTTTGAAGTTCACCGCCTGCACGATGGCGTCGGTGTCTTCCTTGGTCCAGGTCGGCTTGTAGGTATTGCCGCCGCCTTTCAGGCGAATGCCGTCGGCAATGTCGCGCGCCACGTTGCCGGTGAATTCCAGGCGCAGCGGCTGGTAGGGCGAGCAGGCCGATTGCGCGTTGTCGCGCACGCAGGTGAACGACACCTTGAACTCCGGCCGCACCTGGTATTTCAGCGGCTGGTCCTTGCTTACCGCCACGCGCGCATTCACATCGGCATTCGCGGTCTGGATGCCCTTGGCCCACACCACCGTCACGTTCGCGCCGGAAGGCAGGCGCTGGCGGCACTTGACGATCACCAGCTTGTCGTCATCCTCTTTTTCGCGGCGCAGCGCCTTGAGCAGCGCGGTACGCGGCGCGCCTTCGATCAGGTCGATGCCGATGCGCTCGCCCACGCCCTCGGCCACGCAATATGCGTTCTGGCGCACGCTGGGCAAGTAAGCCGGGCCATTCAGATGCAGCAAAAAGGCCTGATCTTCGTCGATCGAGCTGGCGCCCAAATAAGGCTGGGTACTGAGCACCGCCGGGCCGCCAGTGGAAAAAATGAACTCGCCCTTGCCGGTCATCGACCCACCGGCCAGCGGCTTGGCTTCCGGCTTGAGCTTGAAGCTGCAGCGAATGCCCGGCGGCAGGTCGCGCTCGAAGTCATAGACCCAGTTGCGGTCGTCCACCCAGCGGCCGCGCCCCGGCTCGCCGCAGGCAATGGCGAAGGGATGCGGCGCGTCCTTGTCGCCGAATTTCACCATGCTCTCGGAAAAGCGCGCCGCCACCTGCCGCACGGTGCGTATCTCGCCCTGCGGCGAAAAAGTCTGCACCGTGGCCGCCAGGCTGGAAAACGAAACGAATCCGGCCGCCAAGGCCAGGCCGAACGTGGACAAACCGCGAAGGAATTTTTTTGCCGACATGATTGAGCTTCCCTAGATGGTGTCGCTTTAAAGCGCGTACTTATTCTTCACCATGATGCTGGCATGGCAGGGTCGAATTGTGGCGTGAAACGGGCATTCACGCAGCAACAATGTCACCGGCGTGAATAAAGTCACATTTTTGTGAACAAATCCTCACAGCATTGAGACACAGGCGGGCTTAAGTGACCCCGCCGCTAATCCGGCGCATCATGGGCGATTGCCGTGCAGCCGCGCGTAGACTAGCCGCGCTCAAAACAAGAAGCTGGAGACATACATGCTTTTGCTCGACTCGTTCGGCGCGCGTTGCGCGTTCGCCCTCGTCTGTGCCCTTGGCCTGACCGGCACGATTGCGCAAGCCCAGGCGCCGTACCCCACCAAGGCGATCCGCTTCATCGCACCCTTCCCGCCCGGCGGCACCTCGGATGTACTCGCGCGCCTGCTGGCGCAGCGCCTGTCGGAAACCCTGGGCCAGCAACTGATCGTCGAAAACCATCCTGGCGCCGCCGCCAACATCGGTCACGAACTGGTGGCCAAGAGCACGCCCGACGGCTATACCCTGCTGCTGTCCAACAGCAGCACCCTGACCACCAACGTGCACCTCTACAAGCGCCTGGGCTTCGATCCGCAAGCCGACTTCGCGCCCATCTCCATGGTCGCCACCGCCGGCCAGGTACTGGTGGTGCATCCCTCGGTGCCGGCAAAAAGCGTGGCCGAGCTGATTGCGCTGGCCAAGGCAAAACCCGGCAAGCTCAATTTCGGCTCCGGCGGCGTCGGTATCACCTCCCACATCAGCGGCGAGCTGTTCAAGTCCGCCACCGGGGTGAACATCGTCCACGTGCCTTACAAGGGCACGGTGCAGGCCGTTACCGACCTGGTGGCGGGCCAGGTCGACATGGTGTTCTCCGACTTCGTGCCGGCCTTGCCGCAGATCAAGGGCGGCAAGCTGCGGCCGCTGGCCGTCACCGCAACCAAACGTTCGGCGGTGCTGCCCGAGGTGCCGACGATGGTCGAAGCCGGCGTCAAGGGTTACGAGTCCGGCGTCTGGTGGGCCCTGCTGGCACCGCGCGGCACGCCGAATGAAGTCGTGGCGCGCCTGAACGGCGACATCGACAAGATAATGAAGCTGCCGGTGGTGATCGACAAGTACGCCAGCCTGGGCATCTCCACGGCGCACAGCACGCCGCAGGCGGTGACCCAGCGCGTCAAAATCGAGACGCCCGAAATGGGCCGGGTGCTCAAGGCCGCAGGGGTGGAGCCGGAGTAGACTGCGCGGGCCGCCAAAAATATCGAGGGTCAACAATGGAATACAGAAGACTGGGCGCCTCCGGCATCCGCGTCTCGCCGATCTGCCTGGGCACCATGATGTTCGGCGAGCGCACCGACGAGGCCGAAGCCGGGCGCATCGTTGCTTCCGCGCGCGAAGCCGGCGTCAACTTCATCGACACCGCCGACACCTACGCCAGCAACAATTCGGAACGCATCACCGGCAAGCTGATCGCCGAAGACCGCACGCGCTGGATCCTCGCCACCAAGGTTACCAATCCGCACGGCAGCGACCCGAACGACCGCGGCGCCTCGCGCCGCTGGCTCAACCTGGCCATCGAGCACTCCCTCAAGCGCCTGGGCACCGACTACATCGACATCTGGTACCTGCACCGTGACGATGCCGAGACGCCGATGGAAGAAACCGTCGCCACCCTCGGCGAACTGATGCGCGCCGGCAAGATCCGCTACATCGGCCTTTCCAACTTCCGCGCCTGGCGCGTCGCCCTGTTCGTCGCCACCTGCAAGGCGATGGGCGTGCCGCCGCCCATCGTCTGCCAGCCCTGCTATAACGCGATGGACCGCACCCCCGAGCTGGAGCTGATCCCCGCCTGCATGCACCACGGCCTGGCTATCGTGCCCTACAGCCCGCTGGCGCGCGGTGTGCTCTCGGCCAAATACAAGCCCGGCGAGGCGCCGCCGCCCGAGAGCCGCGCTGGCCGCAAGGACAAGCGCCTGCTGCAGACCGAGTTCCGCGACGACTCGCTGCGCCTGGCGCAGGTCATGGCGGAACACGCACACAAGCGCGGCATGGCGCCCGGCGAATTCGCCTTCAACTGGGTGCTGAACAACCGCTACGTCACCTCCGTGATCGCCGGCCCGCGCACCATGGAGCAATGGACCGGCTACATGGATTCGTTCAAGCACAGCTTTACCGCCGAGGATGAAGCCCTGGTCGACAGCCTCGTGGCTCCCGGCCATCCCTCCACCCAGTTCTACACGGACCCTATCTACCCGGTGCTGGGCCGCGCATCGCGCGCGAGCTGAAGCGTTCTTTTGTATTGGGGCCCACTCAATTCGCCGCCGTTGCTGCCGGACAGCGGCGGACAGCGCCGGAGGCGGGCAGCGCGTGGCGCATCAAGCTAGGGCGGGGAAGCGTCCAGATGACCGCGCCACAAGGCCAGCAGGCCGCGCCGCAGATCGTCGTAAAAATCGCGGCGAAAGTATTCCATGCCCGGCCGCTGGTTCATGTCGTGGCCGAGGTAGGAAGGCTCGGCCAGTTGCCAGGCGCCGAGGGAGAACGCATAGGTGTCATGCAACAGCTGCAGACCCGCGCCGGGCACGAGCGCTGCAAAACGCTGCTCCAGCATGGCGCCGGCGCGCTGCATGTGTTCGGCGGTGCTCAGGCGGAACTGATAGACCACTTCCAGGTTGATGTTGCGCTTCATCGTCTGGTGGCAAAAGCAGCCTAGCTGCAGGTACAGCGGCGTGGCGCGCACGAACTGGCAAAAACCGTCGACCGCCAGCGCCGGCGTGAGGGCCGCGCCGGCGTCGGCGAACATGGCGTCGATGCTGGCGAACAGCACCTGCGAATGGCGCTCGTGCACCGCCATGATGATCTCTTCCTTGGTCTGGAAGTAGAGATAGACGGTGCCCTTGGCCAGGCCGGCGGCTTCGGCCACCTGGGCCACCGAGGCGAAGTTTTCCGAATCGTGGGCAAGCAGGGCTTCGGCGGCGTCGAGAATCGCCGTGCGGCGGGCGGCCTTGTCTTCGGCCAGTACAGCGCGGTGCAGGGTGGTCATGCAAGCTTTATTCAGGCGGCGGGCGCCGCGATTGAGCCTCGCATGCGGTCCGCCGGGTTGATGCCGCCGGGTTTGCCGGTCGGACCATCATAGCAAATCGCCGGCTTACTCCAGCGGCACCGCCGCGTAGCGGCTCACTTCCACCGGCGACACCACACCCGCGCTGTTGCCCCAGCTGTTGCGCACGTAGGTGACCACCGCCGCCGTTTCGTCGCCGCTCAGCACCAGGCGGAAGGGCGGCATGCCGTAGGGCCGCGGGTTGCCGCCGGTGCCTGGAGGAAAGCCGCCGTTGAGCACCATGCGGATCGGATTGACGGCCGACTCCATGGTCAGGCTGTGGTTGCCGGCCAGCGGCGGATAGGCAGGGGGTGCGCCGGCGCCGTTGGCGCCATGGCAATCGGCGCAGTATTTGGCGTAAAGCCTGCCGCCGCTTTCCATCACCCGCGCGAGGCTCTCGCCGCTTGGAGGCGGCGCGGCGGCGGACGCGCGGGCGGGTGGCAACGACTTGAGGTAACCGGCCATCGCGCCCATGTCTTCGTCGCTCAAGTATTGCAGGCTCTTGTACACCGTCTCGGCCATCGGGCCGTAGACCGCGCCCTGGTCGGAGACGCCGGTCTTCAGCAGGCGCGCGAGTTGCGTAGCGTCCCACTTCGCCAAGCCCGACTCCGGGCCGGAGGTCAGCGCCGGCGCATACCAGTTGAGCACCGGGATCATGCCGCCGGCAAGATCCGCCTTGGTCTCGCTGCCGCCCAGCGGGTCGCGGCTGGTGTGGCAGGCGTTGCAATGCCCCAGGCCCTGCACCAGGTAGGCGCCGCGGTTCCATTGCGCGCTTTGCGCCGCCTCGGGCTGGAATACGCCGGGGCGGAAGTATAGGGCGCGCCAGCCCGCCAGCAGCAGGCGCTGGTTGTAGGGAAAGCGCAAGCCCGCTTCACGATTGGCTTGCGCCACCGGCGCCAGAGTCTTGAGATAGGCGAACAGCGCATCCGCATCCGCGCGCGTGACCTTGGTGTAGTTGGGATAGGGAAATGCGGGATACAGCAAACGCCCGTCTTTCGACTTGCCGTGATGCAGGGCGCGCCAGAAGTCGTCGCTGCTCCAGGCGCCCAGGCCGGTATTTGAATCCGGCGTCAGGTTGGAGGAATAGACGCTGCCGAAGGGCGTCTGGATTTCGCGTCCGCCGGCATAGGTCGCGCCGCCGCGCGCGGTATGGCAGGCAGCGCAATCGCCGGCCAGCGCGAGGTAGCGGCCGCGCGCGGCCTGCACCGTGGCGTCCTGCGCGGGGCCGCCGACGACCGGCTCTTCGCGCTCGGCCAGGTAACTCATGAACAGCAGCACGCACAGCGCCAGCAGCGGCAACAGGAGCAGCCAACCCAGGACGCGCTTCATGGCGCACCCCGCGGGATACTGCCGCAGTCCAGCGGCAGCTTGGCCCTGTCGGCTGTCGGCGCCGCGGGCGCAGCGTGCGGCGGCACGGTCTGCGCCGACAGGTAGGCGGTGATCGCGCCCAGGTCTTCCGCGCTCAGGCGGCTGGTGATTTGCGCCATGCAGTCGGGCGCGGCGGCGCTGCGCACGCGGTTGCTCCAGGCGCCGAATTGTGCGTTCAGGTAGTCGCGCGGCAGGCCGAGCAGGCCGGGTACCGCCGGCGCCATGCCGGTGAGCGCGCTGCCATGGCAGGCGGCGCAGGCGGGCAGCTTTTTCGAAGCATCGCCCGCGGTGGCGAGGACGCGCCCGCGTTCGAGCGCGGCAGGCGCGGCAAGCAGGCGCTGCGGCGGCGCGTAGGGTGGGTTTTGCGCGGAAAAGTAGTCGGCGATTTCGCGCAGGTAGCTGTCCGGCAGGTTGGACACCAGGTAGGTCATGGTGGTGTTTTGCCGCCGCCCCTCGCGAAAATTGACCAACTGGTTGAACAGGTAGCCGGCCGGCTTGCCGGCAATGCGCGGGTAGTAGCCTTCGGTAGTGGCGCGGCCCTGCTCGCCATGGCAGGCGACGCAGGCGGCAACGCGCTCGGCCATGGTGTCGGCTGGCCGGCGCGCGGCCCCGGCGGGCGCATCAGCCACGGCGGCGTTACCGCACGCAGCGCCGAGCAACAACACGGCTGCCGCCCGTGCGAGGCATTGATGGAGGAAGGAAGGAATGATTGTCATGGGAGCGCGGACGGCGCAGCGGCACCGTACTGTCGACAGCATAGCCCGATTGCCTGGCACGGGGCAGATACAGATGCCCGCCCTGGCGGCAGGCACAGATGGCGCCGGCCTATTTCGCGCTGAGCATGCGCTCGACGTAGCGGGCGATCAGGTCGATTTCGAGATTGACCTTCACCCCGGGCGCCAATGCCTTCAGCGTGGTGGCGCCGATGGTGTGCGGAATAAGGTTGATGCTGAAGTCGGCGCCGCCTGCGACATCGTCCACGCTATTGACGGTAAGCGAAACGCCGTTGACCGTTACCGAGCCCTTGTAGGCAATGAACCTGGCGAGTTCCTTCGGCGCGCGCACCACCAGCTCGTGCGACTCGCCCACGGCCGCGAACTTCATCACTTCGCCGATGCCGTCGACGTGGCCGGTAACGAGGTGGCCGCCCAGCTTGGTGGAAAGCGATACCGCCTTTTCCAGGTTGACTTCGTTCAAGGCGTCCAGGCCGATGGTCTTCGACAGGCTTTCGCGCGAGATGTCGATGGCGAAGCTGTTGCCGGCTTTTTGCACCACCGTCATGCAAGCGCCCTGGATGGCGATGGAGTCGCCCAGGGCGACATCGTCCAGGCCGAGCGCGCCGGCCTCGATGCTCAGGCGCAGGCCAGCGTCTGCGGCCCCCAAGGGTTCGATCTTTTCGATGCGGCCGACCGCCGCGATGATCCCGGTGAACATGGCTAGCCCTCTGTTTTCGTGCGCACCAGCAGGCGCAGGTCGGGCCCGACCAGGCTCGTCTGGTGCATTTTGAGTTTGATGCCGGCGTCGAGTTGCGTCAAGGTGGGCAGGTTGAACATGCCCTGCGCACTGTCGCCGAGAATGGTGGGTGCGTAATAGAGCAGCAGCTCGTCGACGCAGCCTTCGCGCAGCAGCGAGCCGTTGAGCTTGAAGCCGGCTTCGACGTGCAGTTCATTGAACTGGCGCCGGCCCAGTTCGCGCAGCAGTGCGGCAAGGTCCACCTTGCCGGCGGCGTTCGGCAGCAGCAGTACTTCAGCGCCGCGCTCGCGCAGCAGCGCTTCCTTGCCGGCATCCGGCTGCGCTGCCACGATAAGCGTGCCAGCGCCTTCCAGGATGCGGGCGTCCGGGCTGATCTGCAGGCGGCTGTCGATCACGATGCGCTGTGGCTGGCGCGGCGTGTCGACTGCCCGTACCGTCATCTGCGGATCGTCTTCCAGCACGGTGCCGATGCCGGTCAGGATGGCGCAGGCCCGCGCCCGCCACCAGTGGCCGTCGTCGCGCGCCGGCTGCGAGGTGATCCACTGGCTGCGGCCATTGTGCAGCGCGGTGCGGCCATCGAGGCTGGCCGCCGCCTTCATCCGCACCCATGGAATGCCGCGCTCCATGCGGCTGAAAAACCCAATATTCATTTCCCGCGCCTCGGCCGCCAGCAAGCCGTTTTCGGCAACGATGCCGGCGGCGCGCAGCCTTGCCATGCCCTGCCCGGCCACCAGCGGATTCGGATCTTCCATCGCCGCCACGACCCGCGCCAGGCCAGCCTCGACCAGCGCGTCGGCGCAGGGCGGCGTGCGGCCGTGGTGGCTGCACGGCTCGAGGGTCACATAGGCGGTGGCGCCGCGCACCGGGTTGCCGCGGGCGGCGGCGTCGCGCAGCGCCTGGACTTCGGCATGGGCCTGGCCAGCCGCCAGCGTATGGCCGGCGCCGATGACACGGCCGTCGCGCACGATCACGCAGCCGACGCGCGGATTCGGCGCGGTGATGAACATGCCCCTGGCTGCCCAGTCCAGCGCCAGCTGCATGGCCTGCAGGTCGTCTTGAATATCCACGGAGGCGAACGAAAAAGGAAAACGGCCATTCTAGCAAGGCGGCTTGCCGGTATCCGGATTGCAGCTGCGCGGGCGGCCGACGAAGTTGATGACGATCTTGCGATGCTGGCTGCCGCAGCTGAATTGCCAGGAACCGGCCTGCGCGGCGCCGGTCCTGCTGCGGCTCTGCCCGCCGGCGCCGTAGGCCAGGTAAGGCCGGCTATTGTCGGTGAAGCTGCCGGCAATCGTGACGTCGGCGGCCGGCGGCGCGTGGCTGTAGAGCAGTTCGTCGCCGGCGTCGTACTGCAGGTTGG
>JAQGMJ010000035.1 GCA_028292405.1 Betaproteobacteria bacterium | reverse complement strand
GGGGTGGTCGTGGTCGTGGCCGGCACCGCGGCGCCGCCGCTCGCCGGCGCCTTGCCCGACGGGACGGTGACCCGCTCCATCACGCCGCCGCTTGGGGCGTTGCGCTGGGTGCCGAAATAGGCAAGCGCCAGGGTCGATGCGAAAAAGATCGCCGCCGCCACCCCGGTCGACTTGGACATGAAGTTCGACGAACCGGTCGCGCCGAACAGGCTGCCCGATGCGCCCGATCCGAAGGCGGCGCCCATGTCGGCGCCCTTACCGTGCTGCAGCAGCACCAGGCCGATGATGATCAGGGCTGACAACACCTGCACGACGACGATCAGATTGAACAAAGTGTTCATTGCTATTCCATTCCAAGTTTGACTTACGTTTTAAATTTTCAATTCGCCGCGTGGACGATGGCCAAAAAATCTGCCGCCTTCAAGGCCGCCCCGCCAATCAGGCCACCGTCGATATCCGGCTGCGCCATCAATTGCCTGGCGTTGTCGGGCTTCATGCTGCCGCCGTACAGGATCCGCACCGTCTCGGCGGCCGCCGCATTCTTTTGCTTCAGTTGCGCGCGCAATTGCGCGTGCACCGCCTGCGCCATTTCCGGCGTGGCGGTCTTGCCGGTGCCGATCGCCCACACCGGCTCGTAGGCGAGCACGATGCGGGCCGCGCCTGCATCATCCAGCAACGTCAATACAGCGCCGAGCTGGGCCGAGACCACCTCGGCGGTTTGCCCCGCCTCGCGCTGGGCCAGCGTTTCGCCCACGCAGACTATCGGCGTCAAACCCGCGCCCAATGATGCGACAGCCTTTTGCGCGACTAGTTCATTGCTCTCCGCATGGAAGGCGCGGCGCTCGGAATGGCCGACGATGACGTAGCGGCAGGCGAAATCGGCCAGCATCGCGGCCGACACTTCGCCGGTGTATGCACCGCTCGCATGCGCCGACACGTCCTGGGCGCCCCAGCCGATCGGGCCGCCGGACAAGGTCGCCTCGCACTGTGCCAGATATGGGGCCGGAACGCACACCGCACAAGCAGCCTGGGCGCCGTCGAGGCCAGCGGAAATGGCCGACAACAGCACTGCGTTGCCCGCACGACTGCCGTTCATTTTCCAATTGCCTACGACAAGTTTGTGGCGCATAGCTGCCCCGAAGCTAATTAACCCGCTATTTTAACCGCCGTTACCATGGCGGTCAAACTATGGCAGAGCCGATGGGCGATTTGCCGGATTTCGAGCGCTTAACTGCCGGCGCCGGTCCGCGAGTGGGTCGGCAACGGCGTGCCGACCTTCCAGGCGCGCGACATCGCCTGGCCCTCTTCGATCTGCTCCTGGGTCATTTGCCTGGCAATCGAGGCGCGCTGCTCGGTTGCGTTCGCGTTGCCGCTGGCCGAAGCCAGGTTCCACAACATGTAGGCGATCACCACGTCCTGCGGCATGCCCGCCACATGATAGCGATACATCAGTCCCAGCGCGTGCTGCGCTTCCGCATGGCCCTGCTCGGCCGCCTTGCGAAACCACGAGACCGCCGTCTTCTGGTCCTGCGGCACCGAGTTGCCGGTGTAATACATCGCGCCCACCACGTACTGGGCATCGGCCTTGCCCTGCAACGCAGCCTTGCGATGCCATACCAGCGCCTGCGGGTAGTCGCGCGGCACGCCGCGGCCCATGTAGTACATCAGCCCCAGCAGATGCTGGGAATCGGCATGCCCGGCCTTGGCAAGCGGCGTGATCTCCTTGAGCGCCAGCTCGTAATTACGCGCGTTGTAGGCGTTGGCGCCTTCCGTAAAGCCGGCCATCGCGCTGGCGTGCAGGCCGAGCGCGAATATGATGGCAACTATAATTTTTTTCATGTCTCTTGGTTCGAACCAGGTTCGGTTTATTCTTCTATTTCCAGCTGACCCTGCCGAGGCCATCGACGCTGACATTGCGGTTCTGCGGCTTGCCGTAGACGGTCACCGAACCGAGCCCGGAAAGACTCAGGTTGGCGCTCTGTTTCGCCGTTACCGTCGCGTTTCCGAGCCCGCTCAATTCGAGCGTGACCGCGTCCGACAGGAACTGCTGGGCGTCGAGCCCGCCAAGCCCTCCCAGGTTGGCCTTCAGCCATTTGCTGCGTCCCGACAAGGTGACATAGCCGGCGCCGCGCAAGTTCAGGTCGATGCCGTCGCTGTTGACTCCCTGGATATTCATGCTGCCGACGCCGCCCAGGGTCGCGGTCACCACCTTGTAATTACACACTACCTTCATCGACCCTGCCCCGTCCAGCGACAGTTCAAGCTCGTCGCCCGAAAAGCCGCTGACGTCGGTCCAGCCGACGCTCTCGGACGAAACTTCGCGCAGATGCGGCAAGGTCAGCTCGGCGCGCACGCCGGACTGCTGGCGGATCCGCACGCCATGGCGTTCGGTATCGATGTTGAGCGTGTCGCCACTTTGGATGGTGGTGGTCTTCGACACCCAGCGCTTGTCGCCGGAAATGACCAGCAGCGGCACCGGCCCCTGCTTGAGCTTGAGGTCGATCACGCCGTCCAGCTTCACGCGCACCACGCGCGCATCGATGGCGCGCGTCTCGGTGACGGTTTCCTCGGGCGCCGCCAGCGCCGGGCCGAGCAGCGAGAAAAACGCCGCGCCGGCGAAGCCCATGTTGAGGAACATGTTCATCAGAATCTCCAGATTTGTTGTTCTTTTTTTGTCGGCCCGGAGTGTCGAGCCATTTGCTGCTTGCCAATACACTACCAGCAAGCTGCCCCGTGTTCCAGCAAATTATGTGTTATGGAGCAACATTTGCCTTTTCTGTCGCACTGAGCCGCTTGCCGACGATGGTCACCCCTGCATCTTTCCCTCGAACGGCGCGGCGACGGCGCCGGCCTGATGGCGCGCCGGCACCGCGGCGGTGGCGATGCTGGTGGCGGCCACGATGGCAATCGCGGCGATAAATACGGCTTCCATGTTTTTGGCAATGTTCATGTTGATCTCCTGCGAGCGGGTTCGGTATGTTGTGACTATAGCCATCACGCCGCCCCGGCTCCATCGGATTGCGATGAACTGCATTTTTTGCCACCCAGTCTACAAAAAGCCGGGGTTGGCGTCATCGAACCTCCCGCGATCAAGGCAGCGGTGCGGGGGTGGCGGTCGCGCGGGGATCGCTCATACTGGTCGAGGATCGGCAGGGGCGGATCAAATGACCACCCCACCCGGCACCACCATCGAGGAGAGCCAGCATGATCGACGCACCGCACATCGTCCAGTCCGCGCAGCAGCACACCGCGGTCATTCATCTCACCGTCCCGCGCACCGGGATTCGCGAGGCATTCGGGCCTGCCTGCGGTGAGCTCAGCGCTGCCCTCGCCGCCCAGGGGGTCGCACCGGCCGGCAAGCTGTACAGCCATCATCTGAGGCTTCCGAGCGAAACATTCGACTTCGAAATCGGCTTGCCGGTCGCGCAGGACGTGGCGCCGACTGGTCGCGTGCGCCCCGGCGAATTGCCATCGCTGAAGGTTGCGCGAACGATCTATCACGGTCCGATGGAAGGGTTGGGCGTCGCCTGGGGCCAACTCGGCGATTGGGCGCGAGCGAAGGGCCATCTCCCCGAGCCGTTCCTGTGGGAGGTCTACCTGGTCGGCGCGGACTCGGGGCTCGACCCGTCGAAGTGGCAAACCGAGCTTAACTGGCCGATCGCCGATAGCGTGGCGCCGCCGAACTCTTAACCAGCCGGATGGCTTTGACGACGCGGGCGGCAGCGGGGATACTATCCGACATTGCGGCCCTCCCCTTCCAGCTCGCTTATGACTGATGCACTTTCCCCATCGTACGACGCGATTGTCGTCGGCAGCGGCCCCGGCGGCGCAACGGTCGCCCGCCAGCTGGCGCGACGGGCAAGGCGCGTGCTGGTTCTCGAGCAAGGCAGCGCTGCGCCGCTAGCGGGCACACTGGGACAGATGGCGAAAATCGCCGCGGTGCCAGGCAAAGGCATGTTCATCCAGCGCGATGCCTCTCTGCTGGTCCAGGGAATCACGGCCGGCGGCAGTTCGGCAGTCAATTTCGCCACCGCCGCCGCACCGCCGCTGGAAATGTTCGCAAGCTATGGCGTCGACCTGGCGCCTTCGCTGCGCGAACTGCGCGCCGAACTGCCGATCGGCCCGCTGCCCGATACGCTGGTCGGCCCGATGGCCGCGCGCATCATGCAGGGGGCGCACGCGCTCGGACTGGACTGGCAAAAGCTCGACAAGATGATCCGCCCTCAGATATGCCGCAGCGGCTGCTGGCGCTGCGCCTACGGCTGTCCGTTCGGGGCCAAATGGACGGCGCGCGATTTTCTTGACGAGGCAGGCAAACATGGCGCGCAACTGCTGGACCGGGCAAAGGTCTTGCGCGTCGTGCTGGAAAACGGCCGCGCCACAGGCGTCGAATTCAAGCGCGACGGCCAATTGCAGCGCGCGCACGCGCCGATCGTCGTGCTGGCCGGCGGCGGCGTGGGCAGCCCGCGGCTGCTGCACAGTTCCGGGCTGCGGCCGCGCGCCAGCAGCTTTTTCAACGATCCGGTGATCGCGGTCATGGGCAGTGTGAGCGGCATCGACGGGGGCGCGGAAGTGCCGATGGCAGCCGGCCTGCGCATGGACGCGGATGGCATCACGCTGGCCGACATGACGTTGCCCGAACCGATGTACCAGGGATTCACGGCCCAGGCCGGCAGGTTCGACCGCCTGTTCGCGCACCGCCACACGCTCAGTGTGATGGTCAAGATCCGCGACGAGATCGGCGGCGCCATCGGCCCACGGTGGGCCAGCAAGTGCTTGCAGCCGTCGGATCGAAAGAAACTCGAAACGGGAGTGGAACTGGCGCGCGAGATCCTGGCCGCGGCCGGCGCCACGCATGTGTTCCAGAGCCGGCATTTCGCCGCGCACCCCGGCGGAAGCGTGCGGATCGGCGACGGCGTCGACAGCGACTTGCAGGCCGGCGCGAAAAATCTGTTTGTCTGCGACGCCTCGGTGATACCGCAGGCATGGGGCCTGCCGCCGACGCTCACCCTGCTCTGCCTCGGGACGCGGCTCGGTGAGCACCTGGCGCGGCTTTGACCGGGCGCGCAGCGCGACGCCTGGCTATGCTCAGCAGGCTCTGGCGCCTTAGCCACTCTCAATTGCCCAGTCAGTAATCAAACAAAAAAACCGCCAGGGCTTGCGCGCTGGCGGTTTTCTTTATCGGCACAAGCCGGGTGAAGATTACTGGGGTGCAGGAGCTTCCGCACCTTCAGCAGCCTTCATCGACAGCTTCAGGCGGCCGCGGTCGTCGGTCTCGAGGACCTTGACGCGCACTGCCTGGCCTTCTTTCAGGTAATCGGCAACCGCGTTCACACGCTCGTTGGCGATCTGCGAGATGTGCAGCAGGCCGTCCTTGCCTGGCATGACCTGGACGATCGCGCCGAAGTCGAGCAGCTTGAGCACCACGCCGTCGTAGGTCTTGCCCACTTCGACCGATGCGGTCAGCTCTTCGATGCGGCGCTTGGCTTCCTGGCCGG